>NZ_NBNX01000009.1:0-102312 GCF_002213225.1 Thioclava sp. IC9 | reverse complement strand
TTCCACTCCTCTTCCAGCCAAGGAAGCGTAGCGGAAAACTCCAGCTTCAAACGGTCCAGTTTCCGGGGATCAGATCACTTCATTGCCGCCGCCCACCGAAACACAAACTAGAAAATGGCTAGACGTTACGGCCGGTGTGAAAGCAGATTAAAGGGTCGATAGGTCGGTATATCTGGTAGCAGGTTTGAGGCTTTGTAGAACGTCTCATTGAGGCCGCCGAGGGCTTCGGGTTTAAGAACCCAGACGCCTTCACCGGGCCGCAAGACACTGAAACTTATAGAAAAAGAGATTTTCTAGCTCTGAAATGCAGGACCGAAGATAGACCACTCAAGTTTCAGATTAAAATCAGAGCATATTGTCGGCCGGCGAACATTGCGCGACTAACTGGAGGCAAACAGCGGCGCGAAAGCGAGAAACGGCACTTGTACAGCCTCCCAGCTACCGCGGTTTTTGTTTTCGGGGATATGCTGCCTCATGTCTTCAACAGATACAATTGCGAGGCGTGTTTTGTGTGATGCAATATTCCAAAGATGGAAGTAGTATCTCTCCGAGCTATCAGCCGTTTCCCACTCATGTCGTGTGAGGTACAGAGTTGCCTCAGCCAGTGTTCTTTCGGAGCACTTGCACTCGATCTTTGTCAGCGTAAGGTCTGTCTCAGAGGTTTGAGACAGCAGGTCGTAACCAAATTCATCACTATCCAATGCGACCCACCTCGGCTTCTTTCCCGTCCTTTTCGTTTCGTAGGCCAAGCTTAACCTCTCGCCAGTTCTACCAACTTCAGTCCTGTTCCTATCCCTATCGCCCCGAATGCGATCCGCAAGATCGTCCCAGAAACGGACAATATAATCTTGCTCACCTTCTGCCAATTGCGCCTCATGAAGCAACTGAGCGATTTCTGGTGGGGCCTGCAGTAATACATGAATGCGACCGCGACGCGCCAGTTGTAGCCAAGGATCTCGTCGCAAGAGGAAATAGTCAGAGAGCAGGAAGCGCAGCTGTTCAGTTGCCTCATTGAGATTTAGACATTCCTGTCCTCGATGGGTAGTTGCAACACTACCGTCGGCTTCCTCGATGACCCAGCCCAGCGCCGTCACATTATCCACTACAGTTTGAGCACTAATGGAAGGAAAATGCAGATTTTTGAGCTCTGAAAGAGTAAGTCTCTGCGCGGTAACTTCGGCAAGAAGATCGATGCAAGCGTATGCCGCACTCGGAGTGAGAAGAGCAGGTCTCATTTGGAGCTAAGGGCCTCAGCGAGCGCTGCAACGTCTCCCTTATCTAGGCCTGCGCTGTCTACTTCCTGCTCTGCCTCCCCAGTTTCCCAAATAGGAGAAATATTTAGCGAGTGATCCCGAAGGACCTGCGCCATCGCGGAAACCTTGCTTTCAAGACGAAGCCTGACTGTCTCGTCCACTGTACCCTCGCACTCCACTATTTCGAGAGTAGTCGCTGTACCGGGCGGCAGCCCGAGCCTATGAATCCGGTCTTCCGACTGTAGGTACTGAGCGGCGTTAAAATTACGATCGAGATAAATCGCATGGTGGCAGACGCGATGCAAACTAATTCCTTCGCTAGCCGCCGCCGGATTTGCAATCATAACCTGAGCGTTGGCATCGTCGTGAAACTTCTTGATCTTGCCCTCTCTGGTATCCTCATCTTCGTCACTCCCTGCGTCGACACCGCCATGTATGTACACCGCACCAAGGTCGCGAAGACACTCTGCAAGGTATTCCACGTTCTTAACAAAAGAAGACCAAATCAAAACCTTGTGGCCTTGCTTTGTGAGCTCTCGAGCCCTGCTAATTACATACCTAATTTTCGGACCTTCGCCCTCGCTCAAAGCATGAGTAAGCTCAGAGGCGTACCGAAACTCCGGCTTGTCTGCGAGCAGCGCAGGATTTGAAACGAACTGAAGGACAGTTGCCACCGAGCGTCCAAATCTGCGCAATGCGCCCTTAGTGCTATCGGTGAGCGCCCGTTCAGCCTCACGAGCCAATTCGCTTTTCAAGAGCGAATACAGTTTTTCTTGATAAGTATCCATTGGAAGACGAACTATTTTCCGCGAAACGGCAGGCAACCCAAGCTCATCTTTCGTAGTTCTAACGTATACCCTCTGCACGCGCTCCACGACATTTTCGGGCGACGCACTTACCTCAGGGAAAAGAAATCTAAACTGCGGCACAAGATCCTCAGTAGATTGCGGCATTGGTGTACCGCTCAATATCAGCTTTCCTTTCGGCAAATGCGACATCTTCAATATGGCTTGCGATTGCTGACTTTCGATATTTTTGACTCGATGGCTCTCATCAAGAAAAACAAATGGCCGCGTCTTACTAACGTGCTCGGAGATTCGCTCTCGCACCCTTACTAACTGCTGATACCCAATGAGCATGAGCTTTGGGTTGTCGGACAACTGACGGGCAATTTGATCCGTCTTTCGGAGCCTTTCAAACCTTTCCGCTCTGTTAGGAAAGCATTGTAAGTATTGCTCATCCCAGGCCGCAAACGCGTTCTTGGGAGCTACGACGAGAAGACCATCGTTCTCGGCAGCACGAAGCGCGTAGAAAGCAAGTGCTTCGGTCGTCTTTCCTGCCCCAGGAACTGAAAACGATGCTCCGCTGGGCCTCGCTAAAAGCTTGGAAACATTTCGAACCTGCTCTGGCGTTAATGTACGCTGAAAGCCTACCGATCGAAGGCGTTCCGTGAGGTCTGTTTCGCTTAAATTCTGTGTTTCTTCAGAAAGGAAGCTCTCCTGCATCTCGCGAGAGTGATTAAGCCGTGCGACGGCTGGATTTGAGATTTCAAAGTCTTCACCGGCCTTCAAGCCAAAGGCTGAAATCACATTCAGCACCTGGCCACGGACCGCAAGAAATGCCCACCACGGCAAGGTTAATGCATTCGAGCTGTTAAATTCTGTTGCTTCAGAGGCCTCCAAACAAATCGATACTATTAGCTTTTGCCACTTCTCCTGCGAGTCATTCTCGGACCAGCGGAGAAGAGCAAGTCCATGCTTTTCAACATAATCAAACGAGAGCAATTTATTTTTTCCGCTGCTTAATGAACTCTCGAATGCGCACGATGGAAGCCTCAATAGCGTCTAATTGCTTCTCGGCCCCCTCAATCTCTGCTTCCGGGGTAAGGCCGAGGTTCAAAGCATCGTTCAACGCAGAGCGCGTTTTATGGAGCTGCTTTAAAAAGTACTTAGCCTTAGCTTCTTCACCGACTTTCTCCTTCTCAGCCTTCAATGTCTCCACTATTATGTCCTGCGCTTTGCTAATGTCCGCTGGGGAGGCAAAGACATTTGCTACGAGGTTCATATCGCTCGCTTCGGTCGAGGAGGAATCTCCGCCACCGAAGGCCTGCAAAGCTTGATCGTCTATTTCTTTGGCGTCCGCACCAGAAAACTCCATTCTAAGCTCACTTTTTACAGAACTTAGGTGCTTACCGAGTTTGGGGATGAATGTATAAAGCCTCTCTTCCGCAGCATCGGGATCATCGATGTAATGAAATGCGATTTCTTTTAGAACTTCACGATCCGCTAAGCTTTTTTGCTCCTTCATCGCCTTGTTCAGACGTTTGAACGTGTGCTCGGTCTCGTTCAAGAGCGACCACATATTTTTCTTTCCACGCGCCGAGAGATATTCAGACCCCAAATCTCTTATCTCGAAAAGCTCTTCGATATCTTTCTTCGTCTTCCTGTACTGCCGAGAGAGCTCGGACGTCGTGTAGCCGAACTTTCGTTGTTTCTCTTTGAACATCTTGGCCTCGGCATGCCACGTATAGTCACTTCGAATATCTTTTTCGATTTGGAGACGCGATTCGATTGCGTCGAGCTCTTTTTCCTCACACTTAGGCAGCACTACTACGTCAACATGACTGAAGTGCGAGTATTTTTTTTGGTCCGAGTAATATAAGTTGCGCCAGCTGCATAGGCGACGATTTCCGTTTATTACAAAACCGCTTTCGTCCAGGAGAAGCGGCTCGACTTGTTTATTATTTGGATCTCGGAACTTTTCAGAGAGCCCCTCTTCCCCAATCATTTCACAAAGAATTTCATGTTGAGCCTCTTGCAAAGTATATAATTCAGGATCCCCTCCTGTAAAAAAGCTTTCGTCTACTCCCTTCGTAACAACCCACTCTTCTTGAATCGATGAGGTTCTACCATTTGCAATTCTATATTTCGGGAGACCAATCTCCACCCTAAGTATTGGCAGACTTATTGTCTTCCCCTTAAAGTTTTCAATCCTGTGAGAATCAACTCTCTTTTCTAACGCCTCCTTAGTCAAATCGGAGAAAGCTTGACGCCTAGACGGAAGCGGCCAGCCAAATTTCTTCTCTGCAAGAGTTGAGCTCTCTACTTTATTCATTATTCAGCCTCATTGAAAGGAAAAGATTACAAGGGGAATATGGATGACTTTCCGAAAAATCGCCAACTCGCCTTCGAGCCGGTCTGAGTTGGCAAGATTATCACCAAGTGTACGAGCCGCCACTGCGGTTGGGAGAATTAAAGCGCCAACATCAATCAGGCCATCCAAGTACATTTGCTGGAGCTTAATGAGGTCTGCATACATCCTTGACATATTTCCAGCAGTCTGAATGCCAAGTCCGACGCGGTTCTTTTGCGAAGCAATCGAAATCTTGGACCCGTGCGCCACCTGAACTTTATCGGTCCACCCTTGCTCCTTAAGCCCATCCAGGATGTCATTACGAAGTTCGGGGCCGACGCCCCTCTCTATGGGTATTTTGCATCGACTGATGGCGGCAAGAATTTCATCCAGCTCTGCTTTGGGCAGGGCATCACTGCCCCCAAGATGTGAGTATTGATGCGTTTCCATCGACGTAAGTCGCTCGTTAACTGATGTTAATGGGAGAATACACGCTGGCGGATGAAACGCCATCCCCTGCACGACAGTCAGGAAAGCATATCATCTAGCGTCGGTTACCCCCTGCTCCATCTTGGCTCCAGACACCACTGCAGCGCCTTAGAGACAACCTAGCCAGTTTTCGCGCTGATCGCAGCGTTGCGTTACGCGGCCATCCTGGTAGCGTATAGTCTACCAAGCCATCTAGGAATTCTGTTGTGAAGCGCGCCGAGAACAGTGGTGTAAGGCTTAGCAAGGCAGACGCCGCGATTGTAAAGGGCATGCTGATCAGAGGCGACCGGCAGCATGACATTGCCTCTTGGTTCGGCGTGAATGGTGGGCGAATTGGGGAAATTAGCAAGGGCCACAAGTTCTTCGACGTACCCCCCAAAACAGATGGCCTCCCGCGTCCAGGGCCGTACATGTCGGGCAAAGCATCGGATGCGCTTGTTGGTGAATGCCGGCGACTTCGAAGCAAAGTTCGGAGGCTACTTTCCGATTGCTCTTTGTGCCCAGACGCCAAGTCCATTGCAACCAGTTTGATGGAACAACTGGATGGCATCATTGATGAGTAAACGAAGCGGAGCAAACATAGCAGAAAGCTACCTCGAACGCTCGCTCAACGGCGCTAGGGATCACGACGATGGTGTACATCTTGCGCACTCAGATGTAATCACTGGATCCCATTGTGGTGGCGTGCTAACTACTGGAAAACGATTGAGCGAGGAACTGAGTGCGGGTTATTGATCTATACGCTGGCGTCGGTGGGTGGTCAGTTGGCCTAAAGCTCTCCGGCTTCACGGTCCTGAAGTCCTATGAATGGTGGAAACCCGCTGCGACAACGCATCTCGCCAATTGCGGTTCGAACGTTGAAGTCATTGACATCCGAACCCTCGACCCGAGCACCTTGCCCAAAGAAGTTGACCTAGTCGTCGGCAGCCCACCGTGCACACAATTCTCATACTCTAACCGGGGCGGATCTGGAGACGTCGCCGACGGCTTGCTGGACATTGCGAAATTCTTGAGCGTGGTCAGGGCCTGCAAGCCAAAAGCTTGGGCATTTGAGAATGTGCCTCGCGTCAAATCCGTACTTGAGAAAGAAATACTACCTGGCGGCGCATTGAACAGATTCGCAGATTTATTTGAGCAGGCAGATATTGAGATATTTGATTTGGCAGATTTCGGACTTCCACAACGCCGCAGGCGCTGCATTGCTGGCAATTTCGACTTCAATCTTTTAAAGTCTTACTCTCAGAAAACCGCCCGCCCAACGCTAGGGGATATCATTTCCCAGCTAAAAATTGGTCGCGAGCCGATATTCAAGGAATGCCCCAGCGTTGCGGTAACGGATAATGAACCAGAGGAGCGCTTAAATTGGGAGGAACAGCGCTTCAATAAGGATATGAAGGTCGCGCACCCGGTCTACAACGGAATGCCCTTCCCAGACCCGCTCGATAGGTCGAGCAGAACAGTGACTGCGACCTGCACGAGAGTATCTCGAGAAAGCCTAATCATCGAGGACGAAGAAGCTGGCGGCTATCGTAGATTGTCGGTGCGAGAAAGAGCATCACTTCAGAGTTTCCCAATCAGCTTCCAGTTTCTTGGCTCAAGCCACGCTCAAAAGTTTAAAATGATTGGGAATGCCATCCCACCGCTCTTCACCTATTTAATCGGCGAAGCAGTTAAGGGCACGCCCAAAGATGAGCTAGTTGCGGCAGATAAACTTGATGCCAACTCCTTGATAAAGCACACAGAGAGCATCCTCACTAGACCTGACAATTCTGGGAGGACATATCCTGCAAATAGGCGGTTTAGGTTCAGCATTCCCCACCTACGCTTCAAGAGCGGAACACGGTTTGAACTCGCGAACATAGAGGAGCCAATGAACTGGTCGGTGTGCTTTTATTTTGGAGACTCTAAGCGAATACAAAAGCGAAAATTCACGCTAAGTGATGTTCAAGGCTCTGCTCGAGGCTGCTCCTCAGACTTTCTTGAGTTGCTTACGTCAACGATGATAGACCTCAGAAAATGTGGCTTTTGGACCGAAATCGCCAGCCTTCAGGCCACGTGGAGTCACCGAGCTGACGGGCTGCACCCCTTCCATTTAATCGATAGACTTGGAGAATTTGTTGAAAAACAAGCGCAAAGCGATGCATGGACCGCGCTAGATGAAGGCAATTTAGAACGATACATCACATCCATCGTTTACTCAAATGACACCGTCAAAGGGTTGGCGATCCAGAAGATCAAAAACCATGCAAGAATGATTGCCATCGGATCGTTGGTAGCCGCTCAGACGAACCAGGCATTTTCGGAAGTTTCACAATCCGTTGCCGCCTAGTTAGCGACCTTGATGTTTGTGACTTTGATGCCTGCTCAGACTAAGTTCGGCGAAATGTTGAGTGATTGCAGGTTCTGATTGGCAATCGCCGATCTCTGCAAACACTCATTCAAGCACCCACGTTTTCGACCACGCCGAATCCAAGGCACGCCTGAGGAGCCTTTGGCAAAATCCCAAAGGAAGCCCTACGCCCAACGCAATAATGCCGTGTGGAAGCGTCAGCACCACAAATGCGACCCAGGCGAACCGATCTGCCTCTACGACACCACCACCAACAGGTGTGGTAAGTTGGTGTGGTAAGCGAGTGTTGAAAAGTCCAGGGGCCTAGAATTAATCTTTTTAATTCAGAGCCTTGCGACGAACCCTCAAAGGTGGCGGAGGAGGTGGGATTCGAACCCACGGTAGGCTTTCACCTACGTCGGTTTTCAAGACCGGTGCATTAAACCACTCTGCCACTCCTCCGACGGGTCTCGCTTAGACCGCTTCACGCGATTCTGAAAGTCTCGCGCGCCGATTTCCGCGCGTGGGCGTTGGGGCCGCTTTTCACGGGCTCTGCAAATCGCTAGGATCGCGCGCAAGGCATGGCGCAAGCGGTGCAGACGCGCATGCAAGAGGCGGGCGAACCGCGCGAGAAGGGGCACAGGATGAGTGAGCAGACGGGAATGACGCGCAAGCGTGTAACGGGCTTTGCCCTTATGCTGGGCGCGGGGATCGCGCTGGCGGGCTGTCAGGAGAGCGGAGGCTCCCCGTTCGGGCTTTTCAAGAAGAAGCCGACCGATGAGACCGCGGCGCCCGGTGCGGCCGAGGCCGTCACCGAGAACGGCCAGAAGATGATCGAGCGAGATGTCGAAGCGCCGCAGGTCTTCTCGGTCGACGAGAAGGGCCTGTGGGACGGGCGTCCCTCGCTCGGCGGAGTCTGGGTCGCGCATCCGAATGTGAAGGATCCCGAGCGGGTGATCATCCGCAACCCGTCGAACGGCAAATTCGTGATCGGGGCCCTGTTCAAGCGCGAAAACGACAATCCGGGACCGAAACTGCAGGTCAGTTCCGACGCGGCCAATGCGCTGGGACTTCTGGCGGGCGCGCCGACCGAGCTGTCCGTGGTGGCGCTGCGCCGAGAGACGGTTCCGGTCAAGCAAGACAACCCCGCGCCGCTCGTCGACAAGCCGGTGATCGCGGCCCCCGAGGCGGTGGAACAGAAGTCGCTCGACGAGGTAACCTCGACTGCCGCGGCCGGGATCGCCAAGGCGCAGGGCACGCCGAAGCCCACGGCCAAGCCGGTCAAACCCGCGATCGGCGCGCCGCCTGCCCCGGCACCGGCCCCGGCGGCACCGGTGGCCGCAGCGGCTCCACAACCCAGCACGCCGAAGATGAGCACTGGCGCTGGTTATATCCAGATCGGTATCTTTTCCGCCGAGGCGAATGCGAAACGCGCCCAGAGCCAGATGGCGAAGGCCGGCGTGATCGCCGAGATCGTAAAGGAACAAAGCCATTCCAAGACCTTCTGGCGCGTGATCGCGGGCCCTGCGCCCACGAAATCCGACCTCGACGCGCTCAAGACCAAAATTCACGGGCTGGGCTACCCCGACGCCTATCCCGTCTCGAAATAGGACTACGCAGAAGATATGACCTTCATTCGCCTGATCGCCGCCACACTTGCAGCCTGCCTGTTCGCCCTGCCCGCCGCCGCTTTCGACACCAAGGCTCATGCCGCTTGGGTCTATGACCTCTCGACCAAGACCGTCTTGATGGCGAAGAACGCGGATATCCCGCTGCCGCCGGCCTCGATGTCGAAACTGATGACGCTCGATCTGCTGTTCGAGGCGCTGGAAGACGGTCGGGTGACGATGGACACAACCTTCCCGGTGTCCGAGCATGCGCAGTCGATGGGCGGCTCGACGATGTTCCTCAACACGACCGACCGCCCCACCGTGCGCGACCTGATCCAGGGCATCATCATCAACTCGGGCAACGACGCCTGCGTCGTGGTGGCCGAGGGGCTGGCGGGCTCGGAGTCCTCCTTCGCCGATCTGATGACCAAGCGCGCGCATGAACTGGGCATGAAGAACTCGATGTTCGCCAACTCGAATGGCTGGCCCGACCCCGGTCAGCGCATGTCGGTCCACGATCTCGGGATCGTCGCAAGCCGGATCATCACCCATTTCCCGCAATATTATCACTTCTTCAGCGAGACCCATTTCAACTACAAGGATCGCGCCCCGGCCAATGCCGAGAACCGCAATCCGCTTCTGGACATCCGCGCCGCCGACTGGAAGGCCGACGGCATGAAGACCGGTCACACGCAGGAAGCGGGCTACGGCCTCGTGGGATCCGCCGTGATGGGCGAGCGTCGCATCGTCTTCGTCCTCGCGGGCATGGATTCCGAACAGGCGCGTCGCTCGGAAGGCGAAGCGGTCGCGAACTGGGCCTTCCGTCAGTTCGTGATGAAGGATGTTGCCAAAGCGGGCACCAAGCTCGCAGAAGCGCCGGTGTGGCTGGGCGGGAAGTCGACCGTCGGTCTTGCGCCGAAAACCGATCTGTCGCTGCTGATCCCCGCCGGCGCGAAAGACAAGGTCAGCGCCGAGGCCGTGTTCAAAGGCCCGCTGCAGGCGCCAATCAAGCAGGGTCAGGAGGTCGGCAAGCTGGTGATCACCGTGCCCGGCCTCGACAATGCCAACGAAATCCCGCTGGTCGCCACCGAGGACGTCAAGAAGGGCGGCTTCGTCGTGCGCGTGAAAGCGGCTCTGGCGCGGCTCTCGGGCAAGGCGTTCGAAGCGGCGATGGAACGGGTGAACAGCTAAGCGCGCATGTTCATCAGCTTCGAGGGGATCGACGGATCGGGTAAATCCACACAGGCGCGGATGCTGGCCGAAACCCTGCGGGCTGCGGGGCGCGAAGTCGTTCTGACCCGCGAACCCGGCGGCTCCCCGGGGGCCGAGGAAATCCGTCGGCTGGTTCTCGAAGGCGATCCCGACCGCTGGTCGGCCGAGACCGAGATCCTTCTGTTCACCGCCGCGCGCCGCGACCATCTGGAGCGCGTGATCGAACCGGCACTGACCGCCGGAAAGGTCGTGATCTGCGACCGCTTCGCAGATTCGACCCGGATGTATCAGGGCCTCTCGCGCGGCGATCTGCGCGCGGTCGTCGATCAGCTGCACGCCC
Organism: Thioclava sp. IC9; assembly: GCF_002213225.1. Taxonomy (NCBI): domain Bacteria; kingdom Pseudomonadati; phylum Pseudomonadota; class Alphaproteobacteria; order Rhodobacterales; family Paracoccaceae; genus Thioclava; species Thioclava sp. IC9. The sequence goes on along the minus strand of NZ_NBNX01000009.1, from coordinate 91,947 downwards.
TGATGATCGGGCGCGAGCCGGACCTGACCGTGCTGATCGACATCGACCCCGCCACCGGCCTCGCCCGCGCCAAGGGGCGCCAGGGCACCGAAGAACGTTTCGAGGATTTCGGGGTCGGCTTGCAGGAAAAGATGCGCGCGGGGTTCCTGTCTCTGGCCGAGGAATTCGCGGAGCGCTTCCGCGTGATCGACGGTGCGCGAGAGGCGGATGAAATTGCCGCCGATGTGCTGAGCGCCGTGCAGGCGGAACTGCACAACTAGGGGCCGAGGGGGTGCGACCCGGGACTGCTCGCCCCGCGCCGATAGCCGAGCCCCCGAGCCTTACGCGAAAACCCCGCTGGAAACCGCCCGCGCGCGCATTTAGAGTGCCGCCATGAGCCTCGCCGATCTCCCCGATCCGACCCTTGCGCCCGGTGCGCGACACCCGCGCGACACGCTGCGTCTGGTGGGTCAGGCGCGGGCCGAAGAGGGCTTTCTCGACGCGTACAACATGGGACGGCTGCATCACGGCTGGCTGCTGACCGGACCGCGCGGCGTGGGCAAGGCGACGCTGGCATGGCGGATCACCCGTTTTCTGATGACCCAACCCGAAGAGGATGGGCCGGGCCTGTTCGGCGAACCGGAACGCCCCACCAGCCTCGAGCCCGATCCGAACCACCCGGCGCTCAGTCGTATCCACGCCGGATCGGAGCCCGGTATCTTTGTGCTCAAACGCGGGCCCAACGCCACCGAATCCGCGCTGTCGCAGGACATCCGTGTCGACGAGGTGCGCAAGCTGCGCTCCTTCCTGCATCTGTCTGCCGCCGAGGGCGGGCGACGCGTGGTGATCGTCGATGCTGCCGACGAGATGAACACGCAGGCCGCTAACGCGCTCCTGAAACTACTCGAAGAGCCGCCGCCGCGGGTGACCTTCCTGTTGATCGCGCATCAGCCGGCGCGGCTGCTGCCAACGATCCGCTCCCGCTGTCGCGAATTGCGACTGGGCACGCTCTCGGCCGAGCAGATGGAAGCCGCGATTGCAGCCGCCGAGGAAGATGGCGAGCCGCCGGACCTCGACCACCACGCGCTGGCCGCACTCTCGGGCGGCTCCGTCGGCGCCGCGATCCGGCTGATCAATCAGGACGGCATGACGACCTATGCCAAGCTCGTCGACCTGATGGGCACCCTTCCCCGGCTCGACCGTCTGGGCGCGCTGGCGCTGGCCGAAAGCTGCGTGGGCAAGGCGAACGAGAACCGCTTCATCCTCGTGCTCAACCTGATCGACCTCTTTCTCTCGCGTGCCGCGCGCGCGGGCGTGATGGGACCGCCCCACCCCGAGGCCGCCCCCGGCGAGGCACAGCTTCTCGCACGATTGTCGCCCGACGATCAGGCAGCGATGAAATGGGCCGCCCTTCATCAGAGCATGGGCGCACGCGCCGCCCACGGCCGGGCGGTCAACCTTGACCCTGCCGCGCTCGTGATGGATATCGTCTTGGAGATCACAGCCGCCGCCTCCTGATGCGGCGCGAAAGGAGCCGATTTTGACCCTCCCGCCCGAGATCACAGACAGCCATTGCCATCTCGATTTCTCCGATTTCAACGGTGAGCGCGATGACATCATCGCCCGCGCGAACGCCGCCGGCGTGACCCGGATGGTGACGATCTGCACCAAGCTGAAGAACGAGCCCTCCGTGCGCTCCATCGCCGAGGCGCATAAGGGCGTCTTCTACGCTGCGGGCACCCACCCGATGAGCGTGGCCGAAGAACCGATGGCAACCGTGAACGAGTTGGTGGCGCTGGCGAAGCACCCGAAATTCGTGGGTATCGGCGAGACCGGGCTCGACTATCACTACACCGCCGAGAGTGCCGAGGTGCAGAAAACCTCCCTGCGCCTGCATATCGAAGCCGCGCAGGAAACCGGCCTGCCGCTGATCATCCATTCGCGCGACGCCGATGAGGACATGGAAGCGATCCTGACCGAGGGGATGAAGGCCAAGCCCTATTCCTGTGTCATGCATTGCTATTCGTCGGGGCCGCGCCTCGCGCAGGTCTCTGTCGATCTGGGCTTCTATCTCTCGATGTCCGGCATCGCGACTTTCCCGAAAAGCCAGGAAGTGCGCGACATCTTCGCCGCCGCGCCGCTCGACCGGATCCTCGTGGAAACCGATAGCCCCTATCTCGCGCCGCCGCCCTATCGCGGCAAGCGCAACGAGCCCGCCTATACCGCCCACACCGCCAAGGTCGGCGCCGATGTATTCGGCCTGCCGCTGGAGGAATTCGCCGCCGCGACGCAGGCCAATTTCGACCGTTTGTTCTGGAAAGCCGCCGAACATGGCGAACGCGGGAGCGTCGCTGCATGAGCCGGATGCGCTTCACGATCCTCGGCTGTGGCTCCTCGGGGGGCGTGCCGCGCCTTGGCAACAACTGGGGCGAGTGCGACCCGGCGAACCCGAAGAACCACCGGCTGCGCTGTTCGATGCTGGTGGAGCGCGTGTCGCAATCGGGCACGACACGGGTTCTGATCGACACCACGCCCGACATGCGCCAGCAGCTTCTGTCCGCGGGCGTGGGCGAGCTGGACGCGGTGGTCTACACCCATAGCCATGCCGATCACGTCCACGGGCTCGACGATCTGCGCCAGATCGTCTTCAACATGCGCACCCGCCTGCCCGTCTGGGCCGATTCCGATACCGAGACCGCGCTTCTGGACCGCTTCGCCTATGCCTTCGTTCAGCCCTCGGACAGCAATTACAAACCGATCTGCGAGTTGAAATCGATCCATCGCGAGCGGCCTTTCCAGGTCACCGGCGCGGGCGGCTCGATCGAATTTCAGCCCTTCCGGGTCGAGCATGGCAATATCGACGCGCTCGGCTTCCGGATCGGCGGGCTGGCCTATCTGCCCGACGTCTCGGACATCCCCGAAGAGGCGTGGAAACATCTCGACGGTCTGGATTGCTGGGTGCTCGACGCGCTGCGCCGCAAGCCGCATCCGACGCACGCCCATCTGGCCCGCGCGCTGGAATGGATCGAACGCGCCCAACCCGCAAGCGCGGTGCTCACCAACATGCATATCGACCTCGACCACGATGCGGTCGCCAACGAGACGCCCGATCACATCCGCCCTGCCCATGACGGAATGGTTCTGGATTTCGGTCTCTAATGAGCGTCCTGATCAACGTCATCCTGCCGGTCTTCCTCGTGATCGGTTTCGGCTATGTCGTGGCCTTGCGCGGGCTGTTTTCCGAGGGCGCGGTCGACGGGCTGATGCGTTTCGCGCAGAATTTCGCGGTGCCCGTGCTTCTGGCGCGCTCGATCGCGAATCTGGATCTGACGCAGAGCTATAACTGGTCGATGATGGCCGCCTTCTACGCGGGGGCGCTGATCTCTTTCGCGATCGGCATCACCGGCGCGCGCGCGATGGGCCGCAACGGCCCCGAAAGCGTCGCGATCGGCTTCGCCTGCCTGTTCTCGAATTCTCTGCTGCTGGGCGTCCCGATCACCGAGCGCGCCTATGGTACCGATGCGCTGTCGGGCAACTTCGCGATCATCTCGGTCCATTCGCCCTTCCTCTACACGATCGGCATCCTCGCCATGGAGATGGTGCGGTCGTCCGGCACCGGCACGTCGCTCGGGCGCGTCGGCCTCAACGCGCTGATCGGGGTGATCCGGACGCCGCTGGTGATCGGCATCCTGACGGGCTTCGTGATCAAGATACTCACCACATTGACCGGTCAGCCCCTGCCCCATCCTCTGATGGAGGCGATGAACATGATGGCCCGCGCGGCCCTGCCAGCGGCCTTGTTCGGGCTGGGCGGCGTGCTCTATCGCTACCGCCCAGAAGGCGACGCGAAAGCGATCGCGATGATCACCGGCTTGTCGCTGGGTCTGCATCCGGCGATCACCTACGGCCTTGCGCATTTCGGCTTCGGCGTCGACACCGCGTCCCTTCGCTCGGCCACGCTGACAGCGGCGATGGCACCCGGTGTGAACGCCTATCTCTTCGCGAATATCTACGGGGTAGCGCGCAGAGTCGCGGCCTCGGCCGTGCTGATCGCGACGGCATTGTCGATCCTGACGATCTGGGGCTGGCTCGCGATCCTGCCGTGAGGTTTGAGGGCGACGCAATACAGAGGCTCTGCCCCTCTGGCCTACGGCCATTCACCCCGGGATATTTTCGCCAAGAAGAAGCGGCAATCAGGCCTTGCGGACGCGGATCACGACGTCGACGCGGGTAATCTCGGCGCCTTCCGGGGCTTGCGGGATCGAGGCGAGTTTCAGTTCCTCGGCCGGCGCATCCGACAGGCGATTGTCGTCTTCCCAGAAGAAATGCGGGTGATCGTCCATGCGCGTATCGAAATAGCTGCGTGCGCCATCGACAGTGATCTCATGCATCAGCCCGGCATCGCAAAACGCCTTGAGCGTGTTGTAGACGGTCGCGAGCGAGACCTTTTCGCCAGCGTCGCACGCGGCCGCGTAGAGGCTTTCGGCGGTGACGTGACGATTTTCCCCATCGCCCACGAGCAATGTGGCCAGCGCCAGTCGCTGACGGGTGGGACGCAGCCCGCCGCGGGTCAGCCATTCCTGTCCGCGGCGCTGTTCGGTCGAATTCGTCACAGCCATGTCATGTCTCCTCGCTACCTATATGAGACTTTTCCACTCAGGTTTCAATGAAACCGCGCGAGCGCGGGCCCGAGCGCGCGACCGACGACCGTCGCCCTTGCGCCGCGCGGCCACGCGGTGATAGAGGGATGCAAAAGCACGCCAAAACCGGGAAGGAGCGCCGATGGCTGGGTTTCCGACGAGCTTCGGGAAAGAAGATCTTCTGAAATGTGCACGCGGGGAGCTGTTCGGCCCCGGCAATGCGCAGCTACCGGCGCCGCCGATGCTGATGATGGATCGCATCACCGATATCTCGGGCGATGGCGGCAAGCACGGCAAGGGTCACGTTGTCGCCGAGTTCGACATCACCCCGGACCTGTGGTTCTTCGAATGCCACTTCCCCGGAAATCCGATCATGCCCGGTTGTCTCGGTCTCGATGGCCTGTGGCAGCTGACCGGTTTCAACCTGGGGTGGCGTGGCTGGCAGGGTCGCGGCTATGCTCTGGGCGTGGGCGAGGTCAAGCTCACCGGCATGGTCCGCCCGGATCGTAAAATGCTGACCTACAAGGTCGATTTCACCAAGGCCGTTCAGACGCGTCGCTTGACCATGGGTGTCGCCGACGGGATCGTCGAGGCCGACGGTGACGTGATCTACGAGGTCAAGGACATGAAGGTCGCGCTCTCCGAGAGCTGACCCCCATAGACAGACAAGACAGGAGGCCCGCATGCGCCGCGTCGTCATCACCGGTTTGGGCATCGTCTCGCCCATCGGCAACAATGCCGAAGAAGTCACCGCCAGCCTGAAGGCCGGCAAATCCGGCATCGTATTCGCCGAGGATTATGCCGAGCGCGGCTTCCGCAGCCAGGTCAAAGGCCAGCCGAAGATCACGCTCGAGGACCATATCGACAAGCGCAACCTGCGCTTCATGGGCCCGGGCGCGGCCTATAACTTCATCGCGATGGAGCAGGCTCTGGCCGATAGCGGCCTGGAAGAGAGCGACATCTCGAATCCGCGCAGCGGCCTGATCATGGGCTCGGGCGGTCCGTCCACCTCGAACTTCTTCGAGGCGCATCGCATCGTCATGGAGAAGGGCTCGCCCAAGCGGATGGGGCCGTTCATGGTCACTCGCTGCATGAGTTCGACGAACTCGGCCTGTCTGGCCACGCCGTTCAAGATCAAGGGCGTGAACTACTCGATCACCTCGGCCTGCTCGACCTCGGCGCATTGCATCGGCAACGGCACCGAGCTGATCCAGATGGGCAAGCAGGACATCGTCTTCGCCGGCGGCGGCGAGGAGTTGGACTGGACGCTGAGCTGTCTGTTCGACGCGATGGGTGCGATGTCGTCGAAATATAACGACACGCCCGAGCTGGCCTCGCGCGCCTTCGACGCGACCCGTGACGGCTTCGTCATCGCGGGTGGCGGCGGCGTCGTCGTGCTTGAAGAACTCGAGCACGCCAAGGCACGCGGCGCGAAGATCTACGCGGAAGTCACCGGTTACGGCGCGACCTCGGACGGGCACGACATGGTGGCGCCGTCGGGCGAAGGCGGCGAGCGCTCGATGAAGCTCGCGGTCGGCACCCTGCCCGAAGGCCGCAAGATTTCCTACATCAATGCCCACGGCACCTCGACGCCCGCAGGCGACGTGACCGAGGTGCAGGCCGTGCGCCGCGTCTTCGGCGAGGAAAACGTGCCGAAGATTTCTTCGACCAAATCGCTCACCGGGCACTCGCTCGGCGCGACCGGCGTGCATGAGGCGATCTATTCGCTGCTGATGATGGAAAACAACTTCATCGCGGCCTCGGCCAACATCACCGAACTCGACCCGGCGATCAAAGCCGAAGAGATCGCGATGGAGCGGATCGACAATGTCGAGTTCGACTCGGTCCTGTCGAACAGCTTCGGTTTCGGCGGCACCAACGCGTCGCTCGTGATGAGCAAATATTTGGACTAACGAATTTATAACGGCGGCAGGGACGGGAATGGCGGAACTGATGAAGGGTAAGCGCGGCCTCGTGATGGGGGTCGCCAACGAGCGTTCGATCGCTTGGGGGATCGCGAAGGCACTGGCCGAGCAAGGCGCGGAACTCGCGTTCTCCTACCAAGGGGAGGCTTTCGGCAAACGGGTCGAACCGCTGGCCGAGAGCGTGGGCTCGAAATTCCTGCTGGATGTGGACGTGAATGACGACGCCTCGATGGACGCCGCCTTCGCCAAGCTGAAAGAGGAATGGGGCTCGATCGATTTCGTCGTCCACGCCATCGCCTATTCCGACAAGTCCGAACTCGCGGGACGGTTCATCAACACCACCCGCGAGAACTTCAAGAACTCGCTGACGATCTCCTGCTACAGCTTCATCGACGTGGCCAAGCGTGCCTCGGAACTGATGAACGACGGCGGCTCGATGATCACGCTGACCTATATGGGCTCGCAGCGCGTGACCCCCTATTACAACGTGATGGGCGTGGCGAAGGCGGCGCTGGAATCGGCGGTGCGCTATCTGGCAGCCGATCTGGGCCCCGACGGCATCCGCGTGAACGCGATCTCGCCCGGCCCGATGAAGACGCTGGCCGGGGCCGCAATCGGCGGCGCGCGCAAGACCTTCCGCCATACCGAGCACAATTCGCCCCTGCGCCATAACGCGACGCTGGAAGCGATCGGCGGTACGGCGGTCTATCTGCTCTCGGATTATGGTGCCTGCACCTCCGGTGAGATCATCTCGGTCGATAGCGGCTATCACGTCATGGGCATGCCCGCGGCAGAGAACCTGTAAGCTCAGCCAATCGCAAGCAGGGCGCGCGCCGGCCCGTGGGGTGGCGCGGCTCACGCTCTGTGCGGCAGCGCTTTATCCAAGCCACATACCTTGAACATGGCTGCGTTTCGCGCGGTTGGCCAAGGCGCCAGCCCGCGGGGACGGGCCGGCGCGCGCCCTGCGGCTTCGCCGCGTTCCGGGCGCAGTCTCGTGTTTGAAGCGGACCTCCCTCCCTTCCCCCATCCCCTGCCCCGCGCTAGGCTGCCCCGAACACGCAGGGAGGCGCGCATGGCACTCGATTTCTCCATCGGCATCATCGGTTCGGGCATGCTCGGCGCGGCAATCGCGGAGGCGCTCTGGCGCGCGGAACCCAGGTCGCTTCTGATGGCCAACCGCTCCGGCACCGTGCCTGGCATTGACGGCTTCCCACCCCAGAACGTGCTGACCGATCCGCAGGCACTGGCAGAGGCTTGCGACGTGGTGATCCTCTGCGTGCCGCCCGCCGCCGCCCGAGACCTCAGGATCGATGCGAAAGACAAGCTGGTGATCTCCGTCATGGCGGGCGTGCCTTTGGCCGACCTCACCCGCATCAGCGCCAGCCCCCGCGTGATCCGCGCCATGTCGAACCCCGCCGCCGCAAAGGGCCTCGCCTATTCGCCGTGGTTCGCGAGCGACGCCGTGACCGAGGAAGACCGCACCCGCACCCGCGCCCTCTTCCAGGCCTGCGGGCAGACGGACGAACTGCACGACGAGGCACAGATCGACTTCTTTACCGCGATGACCGGCCCGGTGCCGGGATTCGTCGCCGCCTGCGCGGCTGCGATGGTGCGTCATGCCGAAGATCAGGGCGTCACGCCCGAGATCGCCGACCGCGCGGTGCGCCAGCTATTTCTCTCGGCCGGAGAGATAATGGCCGAGGGTCCGCCCCCTCAGGCCCATGTGCAGGAGATGATCGACTACGCGGGCACGACCGCCAAGGGCCTCACCACGCTGCGCGACAATGGCTTTGCCGAGCGTCTCGCCGAAGGGCTCGTCGCCGCGACGCAAGCCTCGCGCGACATCTACTGACCCTTGCACCCGACCCCACCGACGCTAGGGTGAAGCTCGGGAGGAAATATCATGTCCATTCAGCTTTGCGTCTTCGACGCCTACGGCACGCTCTTCGACGTCGACGCCGCCGCGCGCAATCTGGCCGCCGAGGAACCGCGCCTGACCGAGATCTGGCCGCGCCTTGCAGCAGACTGGCGTCGCAAGCAGCTCGAATATAGCTGGCTGCGGGAGGTGATGGGCGATTACGTCGATTTCTGGCAGCTGACCCGCGACGGGCTCGATTGGGCGATGGCGGCGCAGGATCTCGACGATCCCGATCTGGCCGAGCGGCTGATGGCACTTTACCGCGAATTGCCCGCTTTCCCGGAAGTGCCCGAGATGCTCGATGCGCTGCACCATCGCGGTGTCGGGCGTGCGATCCTGTCGAATGGCGCGCCCGACATGCTGGGGGCTGCGGTTCATGCGGCGGGCGTGGGGCATCTGCTCGACGAGGTGCTCTCGATCCACGAGATCGGCCATTACAAACCGCGCGCCGCCGTCTACGACATGATCGCGCAGAAAATGGGCGTCGAACCGGAGAATACCTGTTTCATCTCGTCGAATGGCTGGGACGCGGCGGGGGCGGCGAAGGCGGGCTTCCGGGTGCTGTGGGTCAACCGCGCAAACGCTCCGGTCGAACGGCTGCCCTATAAACCCGCGGCGATCCTGACGGACCTGCGCGCGGTGCCCGACCACCTTTGAGCCGCGCTCACTCCTCCATCTCGCGCAGCGCGCGCCGCAGGCGCATCGTCTGCGCCTGAAACCCTTCGGCATCCGTGTATTCCACGAAATCGCGGTAGCGCAGATGCGGCCCCTTCACCCGGTGCGCGTGCTTGATCGGGCACCAGTACTGCTCGGTCCGGCCGGCGATCTCGCGCACATAGCTCAGAAGCCCGTTGCAATAGCCGCAATAGACGCAGTTCAGCTTCTGCAGCGCGTTGAGATAGGCCAGATGCTGACGGTCGACCACGATATGATCGGAGCGCTTCACCTTGGCGATACGATAGATCGGAAAACAGATTGCCTGATAGAGGCTCACGAAAAGATCGAGCAGCACGAAGGGCACGATCAGCGAATAGATCACCGGAGCCGTCAAAATGACCATCGGGCGCGCGTAGGACAGAAAGCGCAACAGGCCCACACGCGCCTGCCGGTGCGCATCGCGCACGCCCGCCTCGAACACCACCCGGTTATGATCGAGCCGGAACGCCATCGCCTCGCGGCGACGGTCCCATTCCCCTTCGATCTCGTCTTCGAGCGCGCTCAGTCTTTCGTGTAATCTTTCCAGCGTGTCAGCCATGGCGATCTCCCTCTGACGCACTATGATCGCGGACAGGTCAGCAATCCAGAGAGGAGCGGCGTAATGGATTTCTTTACCGCGGATGATGGTGCGAAGATCGCGTATCGCGACAGCGGCAGCGGCGTGCCGATCCTGGCTTTGTCCGGTCTGACGCGGAACACCCGAGATTTCGACTATGTCGCCCCGCATCTGAAGGACGTGCGGCTGATCTGCATGGATTATCGCGGCCGCGGCGAGAGCGACTGGACCGGACAGGAAACCTACACCGTGCCGCGCGAAGCGGCGGATGCGCTCCAGCTTCTCGATCATCTCGGGATCGAGAAGGCCGCGATCCTCGGCACCTCGCGCGGCGGGCTCGTAGGCATGTATCTCGCGCTGACCGCGAAAGAGCGGATGACCGGGCTTGCGCTGAACGACGTGGGCCCCGTTCTCGACGAGACGGGGCTGAACAAGATCTTCGACTATATCGGGCGCAACCCGGCGGCGAAGAGCTACGCGGAAATGGCCGAGAAGCTGCCCGAGGCGATGACCGGCTTCGCCGACGTCCCACCCAACCGCTGGGCGATGGAGGTCCGCCACCATTACGTCGAGACCGAGACCGGGCTGAAGATCAATTACGACCCCGCCCTGCGCGAGGCTTTCCTCGGCGCCTTCAAGGGCGGCGTGGAGCCCGCCTGGCCGCTCTTCGAGGCGACCGAGGGGCTGCCGCTCGTCCTGATCCACGGCGCGAATTCCGATCTGCTGAGCGACGCCACCGTCGAAGAGATGCAGCGCCGCCGCCCGGACATGATCTATGCCCGCGTCGCCGACCGCGCCCATATCCCCTTCCTCGACGAGCCCGAGGCGCTGGCCGCGCTGGAAGCGTGGATCGAGCGGATCAAAGGGTGAGCGAGGCCCGCGTCACCCTCATCGCCAGCGCGATCACGCTGATCACGGGCGCGCTTTGGGGGCTTTACTGGCTGCCGGTGCGCGCGCTAGACGGCCATGGTCTGGCGGGCGCCTGGGGCACGGTCGCGATCACCGTGGTCGCCTGCGCGGCAATGGCGCCGGTCGCATGGGCCAAACGCGCCGAGCTTGCCACTGCGACGCCCGCAGCGCTGGCCTCGGTCGCGCTCGGCGGTGCGGCCTTCGCGCTCTATTCGATCGGTTTCCTCTATGGCCGCGTCGCGCTGGTGATCCTGCTGTGGTTTCTCACCCCGGTCTGGTCGGTGCTGATCGGACGGTTCGTGATGGGCTGGCCGGTCTCGCGGCTGCGGATGGCTGCGATCGTCGTGGGTCTCTCCGGGCTCGGTCTGATGCTGGGCGCGGGCGGCGGCCTGCCCCTGCCGAGCAGCCTCGGCGAATGGATGACCCTCGTCGGCGGCGTGATCTGGTCGGTCGCGACCACCGGGATGCGCACCAGATCGACGCTCTCGCCCGGCCCGGCCACCTTCACCTTCGCGGCTGGCGCGGCCCTCACCGCGCTCTGCCTCGCGCCGTTCCTCGCGCCCCTTCCCGCGAGCGGGGTCGATTGGGCCGCCGCACTCGGGCTGACCATCTCCGCCGGGGTGTTCTGGTGGGGCGCTGCGACGGCAGCTCTGATGTGGGCCACCGTCCGGCTCGAACCGGCGCGGATCGGAATCTTGCTGATGAGCGAGGTCCTGGTCGGCGCGGTCTCCGCCGCGCTGATCGCAGGAGAGCTGCTCTCCGCTATGGAGATCGCAGGCGGCGCGCTCGTACTCGCAGCTGGTCTGCTGGAAGTCTGGCCCGCCCGCCCCGCGCAACGCCCCGCCTGACCTACACTTCCCATCCGTAAACAAAAAAGGCGCCCGGAAGGGCGCCTTTTCTATCAGATCGCTGCGAGGATCAGTCCTTCGCGCGCTCCACATAGGTGGTGTCTTCGGTGTTGATCACGATGCGCGTACCGACTCCGATATGCGGCGGCACCATCACGCGGATCCCGCCGGTGCAGATCGAGGGCTTGTAGCTCGACGAGGCGGTCTGACCCTTCACGACCGGCTCGGTCTCTTCGACCTCGACAGTGACTTTCTGCGGCAGGTCGATCGCGATCGCGTTTTCCTGGAAGGTCTTAAGATGAACGCGGATCCCGTCGCGCAGGAATACTTTCGCATCGCCGATCACGTCTTCCTGAACCGCGAGCTGCTCGTAGGTCTCGGGGTCCATGAAGTGGTAGCCTTCGCCATCCTCATAGAGGAAATCGTATTCACGCTCTTCGACATGGGCGCGCTCGACCTGCTCGGTCGTGCGCCAACGCTCCGACACCTTGGTGCCGTCCGAGATGCGGCGCATGTCGACCTGCGTCACGGGCGTGCCCTTGCCGGGATGGATGTTCTGCGCGGTGATCACGACGTAAAGCTTGTCGTCGATTTCTAGCACGTTGCCCTTGCGGACAGAGGAAGCGATGACTTTCGCCATGAAAGGACCCCTTTGAATTCGGATAAAACAGGCTCTGGCGCCCGGATTGCAGAGCGCCTAAACCATTTGCGCCCCGATTTCCAGCCTGAAAGGCCTTCCATGCCCCCGTTCTGGACGCCCGAGCGCCACGCCGACCGCCGCCCTGCCCTGCTCGCGCGCAACCGCATTCAGGCCGCGATCCGCGGCTGGCTGGCGGCAGAGGATTTCGTCGAAGTCGATCCCTGCGCTCTGCAGGTCTCGCCCGGCAACGAGGCGCATCTGCACGCCTTCGCCACCGACATGATCGGCAATGACGGCGCGGCGCGGCGGATGTATCTGCACACCTCGCCCGAATTCGCGATGAAGAAACTGCTGGCGGCGGGCGAGCCGCGCATCGCCGCCTTCGCCCATGTTTGGCGCAACCGCGAGGCGGGCAAGCGCCATTCGCCCGAATTCACCATGCTCGAATGGTATCGCGCGGGCGAAGACTACACCGCGCTGATGGCGGATTGCGCGGCGATGCTGCGGCTGGCCGCGGAGGCAGCGGGATCGCCCGTGCTGCGCTATGGCACCGCCGAGTGCGATCCCTTCGCCGAACCTGAGCGGTTGTCGGTGGCCGACGCGTTCGAACGCCATGCCGGGATCGACCTGCTCGGCACCTGCGACGGAGCGGAAACGGACGTGGCGGCCCTGCGCGGGCAATGCGAGGCGATCGGCTTTGCGGTTGCCGATGCGGATAGCTGGTCCGACATCGTCTCGAAACTGCTGGTCGCGAAGGTCGAACCGCATCTGGGCCATGGCCGCGCAATGATTCTGGACCGCTATCCACTGGCCGAGGCCGCGCTGGCCCGCCCTGCCCCGGATGACGCCCGCGTGGCCGAACGGTTCGAGCTTTACGCCTGCGGGGTAGAACTCGCCAACGGCTTCGGCGAGCTGACCGATCCGGCCGAGCAGCGCCGCCGCTTCGAGGCCGATATGGACCTGAAGGAACAGCTTTACGGCGAGCGTTACCCGATCGACGAAGACTTCCTCGCAGCGCTCGAGATCATGCCCGAAGCGTCGGGCATCGCGCTCGGCTTCGACCGCCTGGTGATGCTCGCGACCGGCGCGCCGAAGATCGAGGATGTGCTCTGGGTTCCGGTGGGCGGCGCGACGGGTTGAGCCTCAGCCCTTCCCGCCCTTCTTCTCGGCCGCATGATCGGCCAGCACCTTGAACGGCACCACCCGCAGCGCATCGCGATGGGTCGAGGCCAGCATCACCTCGGGCGCGCAGCCCTCCTGCGCCGCCTGCAAAAAGCGCGACGCGCACAGGCACCAGCGGTCGCCCGGCTTGAGCCCCGGAAAGTCGTATTCTGGGCGCGGCGTGCTCAGGTCGTTGCCGAGATATTTCGAGAAGGCGAGGAACTCCGACGTCATCACCGCGCAGACCGTATGCGAGCCGCTATCCTCCCAGCAGGTGTTGCAGCTGCCATCACGGAAAAAACCGGTCCGGGGCTTGAGCGAACAGGGTTGCAAGGGGCCGCCCAGAACGTTGATCGCCTCATACATCTGCATCGCGCGGCCCTCCCCTTTCAGGAAACCTCGGCGATGCGGCGCAACATGGCAAGGTTTTCCTCTTCGACGCCCTCCTCCTTGAAACGCCAGTCGGCGGCGTTAATCGCGATCACCGCGTCGGTCGCGGGGCTGACATAGATATGCTGGCCATAGATGCCGCGCGCGAAATAGTCGCCGCCGTGATCCGCCGTGTCGACGGGCACCCACCATTGATAGCCGTAGCCCTCGCCCTTCGGCGCCTGCAGCGCGGTCGATTTCGTAACCCAGTCCTCGGGCACGATCTGGCGGCCGTTCCAGAAGCCCTTTTGCAGGAACATCTGGCCGAAGCGCGCATAGTCGCGCGTCCGCAGGTTCAGCCCGCCAAGGACGAAGCTGACGCCCAGCCCGTCGGTCAGCATCACGGGCGCGGCCTCCAGCCCCATCGGCACGATCAGCAATTCGCCCATCACCTGCGCCGGGTCGGCCCCGGTCGCGCCCGCAATGACCATGCCCAGAACATGCGTGTCGATCGAGACATAGAGCATCCGCGCCCCCGGCTCCGCCTCGCGGATCTTGAGCGAGGCTGCGAAGGCGTCCATCGACCGCCCCATCGCCAGCACACGACCCATCTTGTTGATATCCGAATGGAAATCTAGATAGTCCTCGTTGAACGCCACGCCCGAGGACATCACCAGCGCATCTCGAATCGTGACGCCGTCATAGCCCGACCCCTTCAGCTGCGGTACAAAGCTGGTGAGCGGCGCGTCGAGATCGGGGATGACACCCTGATGGTGCAGGATCCCCAGCGTGGCCGAGAGGAAGCTTTTCGCCATCGACCATGAGATCCGCAGATCCTCTGGCGCAGTGCCGCGGAAATAGCGCTCATGCGTGATCTGGCCATGGCGCAGCTTCACCAGCGCGGTGATCCCGCGCCGCTCGATCCAGTCGTCGACACCAGCGGGCAGCGCATCCTCCGCTCCGCGGGGCAGGTCCGACACCGGCCCGTCGCCACGCGCAATCTCGCGCGAATGAAACAGCGCGGGCATGTTGGAGAAATTGCCGACGATCCGGTCGGGCTCGAACAGCCGGTTCACCGCGCGCAGCCGCGCGATCTCGTCGCGCTTCCACCAAGCGAGCCCCGCAATCGGCAGCGCCGCCGCCATGCCGACACGGATCGCTCCGCGCATCGCCTTTTGTCCAAGCTGTTTCATCGCACGTCCCCTCACCGCATGTCGTCACGGCAAGCAAGCACGCAGCACGCCGCCGCGGCAAGGAGAACCGGGCGTCATCGCGCAAACGCGACCTGCCCAAGGGTCAGTAGATATAACGGATCTGGTCGGTCCAGTAGCGCTCCATCCGGCGCAGCGTGTGGTTCATTTCTTCCATCGCTTCGAAGGTGATGACGCCGCGCGTCTCCATCCCGCAGGCATGCCGCTCGAACAGGTCCGCGACATTGTCGCGCAAGCCCCGTCCTTTCGGCGTCAGGCGCACCCGGACCGAGCGGCGATCGATCTCGCTGCGCTGATGGTGCATATAGCCCGCCTCCACCAGTTTCTTGAGATTGTAGGAGACGTTCGAGCCCTGGTAATAGCCTCGGGTCTTCAACTCCCCCGCGGTCACCTCGTTTTCGCCCACGTTGAACAGCAACAGCGCCTGCACCGGGTTGATCTCGAGGATGCCCAGCCGCTCGAACTCGTCCTTGATCACATCGAGAAGCAAGCGGTGCAGCCGCTCCAGCAGCGATAGGCTGTCCAGATATCCCGCCATCAGCCCCGGGCTCGCCGGGACGGACGTCATGTCGCTTGCAGATTTCTGCACGGTCATAGCACTCTCCGCCAGTTGCGCCGCCCCTCAGGCAGGACAGTGGCGGGAAATGGAAAAGATACCGTTAATCGGGCCGAAATCTCTGAAAATTCGCGGAAAACCCGATGAAATCCGGGGTTTCCGCGCGGTTTTCAGCTTTTGGTAATGTGGCGCTCGCGCGCGAATTGGCCGATTTCGGAGAGCAGATCGAGATATTGCGGCGGGCAAGGCTGCGCGCCGGACACCCACGGGTAGAGGTCCTGATCGTTCTCTTCGAGCAGCTGATCGTAGAGTTCGAGAGTGTCGGCATCCAGCTCGGGCAGCCGCGCATCCGCATAAGGCCCGAGGATCAGGTCCATTTCCTTGATCCCGCGCCGCCAGCTGCGCATCTTCATCCGTTTCAGCCGCGCCTCTCGCGTCTCTGCCATCAACTCTCTCCTGCCACCAAACGCTTCTCCAGCCGTGCCAGCCGAACGTCGAGCTCCTCGAGGCCGGACCGCACTTCCCGGATCTCGCGCACAAGGGCGCGTTCCGCCTTTGCGTCTTCTCCCTGTTCGGGCGGGCCGTCAAGCCCTTCGCCCGACCCGGTGAGCAGCCACATCAGCGTGACGTTGAGCATGCCCGACAGCATCTGCAGCCGGTTCGCGCGCGGCTCGAGCACATCCTCTTCCCAAGCCTGCAACGTCTCGAGCCGGACGCCGAGTTGCGTCGCCAGGTCCTCCTGGCTCAACCCGGCCGCTTCGCGCGCCCCCGCAAGCCGGTCGCCGAATGTTGCGCTCGCCTCGCCATACCAATCGTCGACCATGATCTCTCTCCCGCTTTCTCTTGAACGCTCTTGGCCCCAAGCCTAGAAGTTTGCCGAACGAGTTACAAATCAAGGGCGACCCGATGGCATTCCTTTCCGACACGCTTGCGCGGGTGAAACCCTCTCCGACAGTCGCGATGACCGGGAAGGTGGCTGAACTGCGCGCTGCGGGCCGCGACGTGATCGGTTTGTCCGCCGGCGAACCCGACTTCGACACGCCCGAGTCGATCAAGGGTGCCGCGAAAGCCGCGATCGCGGCGGGCAAGACGAAATACACGGCAGTGGATGGCATCGCCGAGCTGAAACAGGCGATCTGCGCCAAGTTCGCCCGCGAGAACGGGCTTCGCTACACGCCCGAGCAGGTCTCGGTCTCCTCGGGCGGCAAACAGGTGCTGTTCAACGCGCTGATGGCGACGCTCAACCCCGGCGACGAGGTGGTGATCCCGACGCCCTACTGGGTCAGCTACCCGGATATGGTGCTGATCGGCGGCGGCACCCCCGTCTTCGTGCAAGGTGATCCCGCGATGGGCTACAAGATCAGCCCCGAGGCGCTGGACGCCGCGATCACGCCGAACACCAAGTGGTTCCTGTTCAACTCGCCCTCGAACCCCTCGGGGGCTGCCTATTCGCGCGACGAGCTGAAGGCGCTGACCGACGTGCTGCTGCGCCACCCCCATGTCTGGGTGATGACCGACGACATGTATGAGCACCTCACCTTCGACGGGTTCGAGTTCACCACGCCCGCGCAGGTCGAACCCGCGCTCTACGACCGTACTCTGACGGTCAACGGCGTCTCGAAAGCTTATGCGATGACCGGCTGGCGGATCGGCTATGCGGCCGGCCCGAAAGAGCTGATCGCGGCGATGCGCAAGGTGCAGAGCCAATCGACCTCGAACCCCTGCACGATCTCGCAATGGGCGGCAGTCGAGGCGCTCAACGGACCCCAGGATTTCATCGACACGTTCCGCGCCGCCTTCAAGCGGCGGCGCGATCTGGTGGTGGCCGGGCTCAACGCCTGCCCCGGCATCTCCTGCCCGACGCCCGAGGGCGCGTTCTACGTCTACCCCTCGATCAAGGATTGCATCGGCAAGACCTCCGCAGGCGGGTGCAAGATCGAGAGCGACGAGGATTTCGCCAACGCGCTGCTGGAGGAAAACGACGTCGCCGTGGTCTTCGGCGCGGCCTTCGGGCTTTCACCGAATTTCCGCATCAGCTACGCTACATCGGACGCGGCCCTGACCGAGGCCTGCGCCCGCATCAAGGCCTTCTGCGAAGGGCTGACATAAGGCGGACTATCCAAGGGAGATTGGCGAATGACTGACTTGCCCGAGTATTTTTTCCGGGTGAAGGAGAATGGCGCGACGGTGTTTCGCGTCGATACCGAGAACCGTCAGCGCCGGATCGAGATGGACCCGATCGCCAATATCAACATCCGCAACGGCGAGATCAAACCACAGGGCGACCGGGTTCTGACCGAGCAAGACCGCGCCGAGATCGAAGCATGGATGACGCATCGCCGCGAGGTGCTCGCCCAGCGCGATGTCGACGATATTCTGCGCGCGGTCGATCACCTCAATCTCGTAGCGCAATGGGCGCAGTCGAAGGCGACCGATGCTCAGCTCGAAGAGATCACGGATACGCTGTTGCTGACGATGCACGACCTGCGCAGCGTTCTGGTAAGAAAGAAGGCCGAGCGGCTGACGAGCGAGGGCTGAGCCCTGCGGCTCGGGCCCATCGACCTCAGCCCTTCGAGATGAACCCGGTGATCGGATAGACGCGGCCCAGCGCGCCGGGGTTGCTCATGACGCGCACGGCGCTCCAGTCATTCTTCTCGGAGACATCCACCACGACCATGTCGAGCGACACTTTGTTACGCTCCCAGTTCGCGTGATCGACCCGGATCTGACGCGGCGAGTCGACGCCCGAGACCACCGCGATATGGCCCAGCGGATTGCGACGGGTCGCCGAGAAGGCCATCACCGCGCCGACCTTCGGCTGGTGACCGCGCGCATAGAGCCCCTTCGCCTGCGACCACCACGTCTTTGCATTGCCGCGAATGTCGATACCGGAGGCATTGCGCGCGAACGGCACGCACCAGACCCGCTGGCGCTTGGCGCGCATCTGCTTGGCCACCTCGACCGCGTATGCACGACGTTCGAGATTGACGGCGCCCGCCTCATCCCGTGCGCTTGCGAAGCCCATCCTGTCGCCGGTGGTCGGGGTACAGGCCGAGACGGTCAGCGCCGCGATCAGAACAAGCGAGAGAGGGGCTGCACGGCCCGCAAGGTCAGAGATGGAGAGCATGGGCGATCACTGTCGATGTCGAATTGTTGCGTCTTCGTTACCACGTTGCATAGCCCTGAATCAGGCTTTGACCGAAGAAGAAATTCGGCGCAGATCAGCGGGTTGGCGAATATCCGCTTACAGAAATGTAATGTAGGGAACTTTTTTCGAGCCTCGCGCGGCGCGACTTCAGCGCCGATGGTCCGAGGAACAACGCGCCCGCAGGTAAATCTCGGCCCACGCGAAGCCCGGATCGATCCCCCGTTCGGCGAGCCATGCCTCCTGCAGGCGATAGGCTTCCGGCTCGGCCGCCGCAGGACAGGGCCAGTCCTTGGCTCGAAACTGAGCGCGATGAATGAGCTCATGCAAAAGCGAGGAAAGCAGCATCGGATCGTCCTCCGACCAAGGCGCGACAAGGAAGATCCGGTCCTCGACAAAATCGTAGGCCGCGCGCAGATCGGCATCGACGAGGAGATCTCGCCCTTCATAGGTGATGACCTCTCCGCTCTGGCAAAGGAAAATCGCAGGCGCGCCCTCCGGCGCGGCGTAGTCGCTATGTTCTGCGATCCACGCGGTGAGCGGCGCCATCACCGCCTTTGGCACAGCGATCGGCAGCGGCGCGGGACAGGCCCCGACCGCTTCCGGACAGACCAGAGCAAGCCCTATGACGATGGCTCGGATCATCCCGCCTCCTCTGAGCACAGGATAGCAGGTACCGGATGCCCTCGGAAATGACGCCGGTCATTGGGCCGGATCGGTCGAGCCGGGCCCTAGTTCGGCATCATCGGCGGTGCCATCACGATATAGGGTGTCTTGGGCGCCTCCCCCGGCGGCAAGGCCTCTGGCATCGGATCCCCCGGCTCGCCGAGCGACTTGATATACTGGTAAAGCGAGCGCAGATCGCTCTCGGGCATGGCATGCACGTTGTAGAACGGCATCGGCGGCTTCGCGTCGAAGGTCTTCGCGAATTCCACGAAACCGTCCTCGTCCATATCCTTGATCTCGTCGCGCAAATTGACCGCATAGGTCGTGCCCCACGGACCCTGCCAGCCGAGCGGTACGCCCTTGAGCGCCGCCTCCGGATCGATCTTGCCGCCGGATTCGTTGTAACCGGCCGTATGGCAGTCGTGACATCCCGACGTGATCGAGACCAGTCTGCCTCGTTCGACCGAGACCTCCTGCGCGAGCCCTGCCGAAGACCCAGCCAGCGCGGCGAGCGCGGCCAGAGTAATGACGCGTTTCATGGGTATTCCCCCTCTCCCTTTTGACAGACGACCCTCTCCCGGATCGTTTCTCCCTGTGGTCGGGGCTTTTGCGAAAGTCGCCTGACCTAAGGGAAAGGATGCGCCCGGAGGGGCGAGTCGGGCAAGCGATGAAATGACACCCCCCTTCAGCGCCGCCATGGTGACCTGGCATCGACTGCCCCGGGGTCGCGCCCATCCTCCCCACGGGAGCGCGCGATTTAGATACCGCGCGAGCATGACCAAAATGCAGGCATCGAAGCGAAAGCAGCAAGCGGCGAAGCTGTCAAAACGCCTATCCGACGCTCGGACGCCGCCCGCCGCCTCAGACGCTCACTACCTCGCGCAGCGCCTCGCGGGTGAGCGTCTCCTTCGTGCCCTCCATTGCGACCGCGCCGCGTTTGAGCACGTAGAAACTATCGCCCAGATCATGCGCGAAGTCGAAATACTGCTCGACCAGCACGATCGCCATATCCCCCTTTTCGCGCAGGTAGGAAATCACCCGCCCGATCTGCTGGATAATGTTGGGCTGGATGCCCTCGGTCGGTTCGTCCAGCAGCAGTAGCTTCGGCTTCATTAGCATTGCGCGGGCTATGGCGAGCTGCTGCTGCTGCCCGCCCGAGAGATCCCCGCCCCGGCGATTGAGGAAGTCCTTCAGGATCGGGAACAGCTCGTAAATCTCGTCGGGAATGACATGCTCGGATTTCGGCAGACAGGCGAAAGCCGTCTCCATATTCTCGCGCACCGTCAACAGCGGGAAGATCATCCGGCCCTGCGGCACGTAACCCAGACCCGCCTTCGCCATCGCCTGTGGCGGCACGCGCCCCATCTCCGCGCCATCCAGCGTAACAGACCCGCCCGAGCGCAGATGCGTCCCGGAGATCGCCTTCAGCAGCGAGGTCTTCCCAACCCCGTTGGTGCCCATGATGCAGGTCACCTCACCCGCACGCGCCACCATGTCGATCCCGTGCAGGATCTGGCTGCCGCCGTAGTGAAGCGTCAGCCCCTCGGTCTTCAGCATCGCGGGTTTTGTCAGATCAGCGGCCAAGATACACCTCGATCACGCGTTTGTCGGCGGTCACATGGTCGAGCGAGCCTTCCGCCAGAACCGACCCCTCATGCAGCACCGTCACCTTGCAGTTCAGACGGCGCACGAATTCCATGTCATGCTCGACCACGACCACGGCATGATCGCGCGCCAGATCGACCAGAAGCGCGGTCGTCTGCTCGCGCTCGGCCAAGGTCATCCCGGCGGCGGGCTCGTCGACCAGCAGCAGCTTCGGCTCCTGCGCCAGGAGCATCCCGATCTCCAACCATTGCTTCTGCCCGTGGCTCAGCTCGCCCGACTTGCGCGGCAGCTGATCGGCGAGGCCCACCTGCGCTGCGATCTCTTCGACGCGTGCACGATCGGCATCCCCCGCCTTCCAGCCCAGCACCGCGAAAGGGCTGCGATTGGCCTTGAGCGCCATCATCAGGTTCTCGGTGACGGTCTGATCCTCGAAGACGGTGGGCTTCTGAAACTTCCGCCCGATCCCGATCCGCGCGATCTTCGCCTCATTGAGCCGCAGCAGGTTGGTCGAACTTTCGCCCCACAGCACCGAGCCCTCGTCGGGCCGGGTCTTGCCGGTCACGATATCCATGAATGTCGTCTTGCCTGCCCCGTTCGGCCCGATCACTGCGCGCAGCTCAGTCGGGCCGATATTGAAGCTCAGGTTGTTGATCGCCTTGAACCCGTCGAAGCTGACGGAGATGCCCGAGACCTCCAGCAGGGTCTGCGCTCCCGCCCCCGGTTTGACCGCGACATTCATTCCTGCGCCTCCTCTTCCCGGAACGAGCCCTTGTCGGGGCCAAGCGGCGCGCCATGGCGGTTCGGGCGGCGGATGCCTTCGAAGAGATCGATCAGTCCCGACAGCCCTTTCGGTGCGAACAAGGTCACCAGCACGAAGGCGAGCCCCAACAGCACCTGCCACCAATCGACCCAGTCGATCGTGTAGAAGCCCAGCGGCAGATCGGGGACGCGGCCGCCAGTGAACCAGCTCGAGACGATGGAGACGAAGGCCGCCCCCATTACCGCACCATAAAGCCGCCCGCGCCCGCCAATCGCGACCCAGACCGCGAGGTAGATCGACGCGATGGGTGCCATCTCGCCCGGGTTGATGATCCCCGCCTGCGGGTAATAGAGCGCGCCCGCAATGGCCGCGATCACCGCCGTCAGGGTGAAGACGAACAGCTTGTAGCCTTCGACCGAATAACCAAGAAAGCGCACCCGCGCCTCGTCGTCGCGAATGCCCCGAATGACCGAGCCGAACTTGCCCGAGACGATCAGCGACGCCGCGATATAGCCAAGCGCGAGCGCAATCGCCGACGCCCAGAGGAACCAGATCGACAGATGATCCTGCCCCGCGCTCACGCCGGGAATGTTCTGCAACCCCGAAAGCCCGTTATTGCCGCGCAGCCCGCTCTCGTTCTGGAAGAGGTAAAGCGACAGCGCAAGCGTCATCGCCTGCGTCAGGATCGACAGATACACGCCCGTCACACGTGAGCGAAACGCGAGCCAGCCGAAGATCAGCGCCAAGAGCCCCGGCACCAGCACCACGAACAAAAGCTGCATCGGCAGGTTGCCCGCGAAGGTCCAGATCGCGGGTAGATCGGACCCGCCCACCACGCCGAAGATCTGCGTGCCGATCGCGTCATTCACCTCCTGCGGTGTCATCGGGAACTCGCCCGCCGATTTCAGGACGATGTCGCGGGTGCGCTCGTACATCAGCCATATGCCGATCATGTAGCCGCCCAGCCCGAAGAAGGCGAAATGGCCGAGCGACAGAATGCCCGTATAACCCCAGACCAGATCCATCGCGATGGCGATCAGGCACAGGCACAGCGTCTTGCCCAGCGTCTTGACCATCGAGGTCGAGATAGCGCCCGGCCCGTAGGCATGGGAAAGCAAAGTGACGCCCAGCGTGAAGACCGCGAGGATCAGCAGGAACCACAATACGGACGGGTTCTTGGCGAGAAATCCGGATTTCATGCGCGAACCTCCGATGTTGCGGCGGGGGTTTCGCACCCCCGCGCCCCCGCGGGATATTTGGACCAAGAGGAAGGGAAAGCGGTCTGTCTCATGCTCAATCCCCCGCGGCCCGGCCCTTGAGCGCGATGATGCCGCGCGGGCGGAACTGGATGAAGATGATGATGAAGAGGATCATGTAGGTCTGGGCCGCGAGCGTATTCGACGGGTTCAGCCATTCGATGCCCTTCTGCAGCACGCCGATCAGGGTCGCGCCCGCGAGCGTGCCGAAGATCGAGCCGACGCCGCCGACCACGACCGTCATGAAGCTCTGAACGATATAGTCCTGCCCCATCTCGGAGGTGACTTTCGCGAAAAGCCCGATGGCCACGCCCGCGATCCCGGCAATACCTGACCCAAACCCGAAAGCCAGCATGTTGATTCGGTCCGGGTTTATCCCCATCGAAGCCGCCATCGAGGGGTTCTGCGTGACCGCGCGAACCTCCAGCCCGAGGCGCGTCTTGCGCATCACCCAGAGATAGAGGGCGAGGAATACCAGCGCGAGCACGAAGATCGCGATCCGGATATAGCTGATCGAGACGACATCGTTGAGTGTCCACGCCCCCTCCAGCCACGGCGGCGAAGTCAGAGGACGGGCCTGCGTCCCGAAGATATTCTTGAACAGCTGCTGCAGCGCGATGGAGATGCCGAAGGTGGCCAGCAGCGTCTCCAGCGGGCGTTTGTAAAGATAACGGATCACCAGCCGCTCCATCGCGACGCCCGCGCCGAAGGTGATGGCGAAGGCCAGCGGCAGCGCGATCAGGATCGATAGCGTGTAGTCGGGCACGAAGAACTGCACGACGTAGCCGGTATAAGCCCCCATCGTGATGAATTCGCCATGCGCCATGTTGATCACGCCCATCACCCCGAAGGTGATCGCAAGCCCGATGGCGGCGAGGAAATAGATCGAGGCGAGCGATAGCGCATCGAGACCGAGATCGACCGTCTGCATCCCAGCCACCGTGCGGCTCACGCGGGTCAGCGCGGCCTCGGCGGCGGCGGTCACTTCCGGGTCTGTCTCGGCATAGATATCGGCGAATTGGTGATCGGCGACCAGTGCCTCGGCCTCGGCATCGGTCAGGCGCTGCGGCACCTCTCCGGCGGCGGCCAGCGTCGCATAGGCTTCTTCACGCTTGGCCGGATCGGCCATCGCGGCAAGCGGCAGCCCGCCCACCTGACCATCCTTCACATGCGCGGCCAAAGCCTGCTGCATCTCGGAGGCCGAAATCCGCGCCGGCGCCATATCGGCCGAGACCAGCATCGCATAGGCCTCGTCTTCGGAAATATCGCGGCCCGGCTTGAGCGTCTTGGCGACATTGCCCTCGGGCGCGCCTTCAAAGACCTTGCGGGTCGTCGCCACCAGAGGGTTCAGCGTGGCACGGAAATCCAGCCCCAGATCGGCCCCGAAACTGTCGATCGCGGCGACGCGCTCCTCGGCATCCTTGCCGAAGCGGATCGTCAGCAAACGCTCCAGACGCTGCTTCTCCGCCTTGATCGAAGGGTCGGGCTCGTCGGGGATCGAGGCGCGCAGGGGCTCCAGATGCGACGCCTCGCCGTTGCGGTCGATCGCGGTCAGCGCCTCGCGGCGTTTCTTCGGATCGGGATCGCTGAGCAGGAACCGCACCAGCGCCACGCCGATCTCGGCGCGCACGCCGGAATTGGGCTTCACCTCGTCGATATCGGATTTCGGCGCGGTGCCCGCAGGCTCTCCGGTGACCGGATCGCTCAGTTGGTATTCGCTGCCGGATTTCTTCACGATGAAGAAGGCGCCGTCGCTTTCGCGCAGCCCGACGCGCTTGTCGGCCCAGGCCTGCAGGAAGCGCGAGGCCCCCTCGCCCGAAGCCGCGATTGCCTCGATCACCGGGCCGATGGTGCGGCGCGACGGCTTGGCGACCTGCTTGGCATAGTCCTGAAGAACGGCGCGTAGCCCGAACGTCCCGCCTTGCGTGGCCTCCGCCTGCGGCGCGCTGCCCGCGTCCTGCGCCAGCCCGGGCACGGCCAGTGCCAGAACAATCCCGAGCGCGATCAAAAACTTGCGCATCCCGTCCCCTTAGGATGAAACGGCCGGAAGAGGCGCAGCCCTCCCGGCCAAGACACGATCAGTAGTTCGATTTCTTCTGAACGCAGGTTTCGGTCTCGGTGTTGTACATGCCGCAATCGAGCCCCGGCCAATCAGACTTGAGCACCGCCGATTCCGGCAGGAAGTCGGTCCACGCGTCGCCCGGCACCGGATCGGTCTGGCTGATGATGTCGAACTGACCGTCTTCCTGAATTTCGCCGATCAGTACCGGCTTGGTCAGGTGGTGGTTCGGCAGCATCTTCGCTGTGGAACCGGTGAGGTTGGGGAACTCCTGTCCCGGCATCGCAGCGATGACCTTGTCGACATCAGTGGAGCCGACCTGCTCGACCGCCTGCACCCACATGTTGAAGCCGATATAGGTGGCTTCCATCGGGTCGTTGGTCACGCGGCTGTCGTCGCCGGTAAATTCGTGCCACTGCTTGATGAAGGCTGCGTTCTCGGGCGTGTCGGCGCTCTCGAAGTAGTTCCAGGCGGCCAGCTGACCGACAAGGTTCTCGAGATCGGCGTCGCCGAGACCGGACAGCTCCTCTTCGCCGACCGAGAAGGCCACGACGGGGATATCCTCGGCGGTGATGCCCGAGGCTGCGAGTTCCTTGTAGAAGCCGATATTCGCGTCGCCGTTGATCGTCGAGATCACGCCGACCTTCTTGCCGTCCGCGCCGAGCGCCTTCACGTCGGAGACGATCTTCGACCAGTCCGACTGACCGAAGGGGGTGTAGTTCACGAAGATATCTTCCTTCGCGATGCCCTTGTCCTGCAGGTAGGCTTCGAGAATGTTGTTCGTGGTGCGCGGATAGACATAGTCCGTGCCCAGCAGCGCGAATTTCTCGACCCCAAGCTCTTCGAGGAAGTAATCGACCGCCGGGATCGCCTGCTGGTTCGGGGCAGCGCCGGTATAGAACACGTTGCGCGAGCTTTCCTCGCCCTCGTATTGCACCGGGTAGAACAGCAGGCCGTTGAGTTCCTCAAGGACCGGCAGCACCGATTTCCGCGACACGGACGTCCAGCAGCCGAAGATCACGTCGACCTTGTCCACGGTGATCAGCTCGCGCGCTTTTTCCGCAAACAGCGGCCAGTCGGAGGCCGGGTCGACCACGACCGCCTCAAGCATCTTGCCGTTGATGCCGCCTTTCTTGTTCTGCTCCTCGACCAGCATCAGGACCGTGTCCTTGAGCGTGGTTTCCGAGATCGCCATCGTGCCCGATAGCGAGTGCAGGACGCCCACCTTGATCTTGTCGTCTTCCTGCGCGAAGGCGAGGCCCCCGCTCATCGAGATGGCCCCGGCCAGCGCCGCCGACATCATCAGTTTACGCCGATTGATCATTTCATTTCCCTCGTTCACGTCAGCCCCGCGCGGCCCTTCAAGGGCTCATTCTGCGGGTGCCGAACCTCCACTATTGCCACCGGTCTCGGGACATCCCATCGACCCCGCGCCACACATCAAGGCGCCTCCGACATCCAAACCCTCACGCTGCAGCGCGGCAAAAAATTCCGGCACCGCGCAGCAAAAAACCCGCCGGTTGGGCGGGTCTGCCGAAGTTTTCGCACAAATTCTGACTTTTCGCCCAATAGATGGGCGAATGTTTCGCGGTCAGGCTGGAATCGGCTTCAACGTCAATCCGCCCTCACGCTCGAGAAACGCGACGATCTCGTCGACGCCCGCGCCTTGGCGCAGCCGCGCCATGACATAAGGCTTCGACCCGCGCGCGCTTTGCGTATCCGCCTCGAGCTGCGCCAGATCGACGCCCACATGCGGCGCGAGGTCCACCTTGTTCACCACCAGAAGATCAGACTTGGTCAGCCCCGGACCGCGTTTGCGCGGGATATCCTGCCCCGCCGCCGTGTCGATCACGTAGATCGTCAGATCGGCCAGCTCCGGCGAGAAGGTCGCGGCCAGATTGTCGCCGCCGCTCTCGATCAGCACCAGTTCCAGATCGGGGAGCTTCGCGGTCAGATCGGCGATGGCCGCGAGGTTGATCGACGCATCCTCGCGGATCGCCGTATGCGGGCAGCCGCCCGTTTCGACGCCGCGAATACGCTCGCCCGGCAGCACCTGCGCGCGCATCAGTGCCTCCGCATCCTCGCGCGTATAAATATCGTTCGTCACCACCGCCATCGACACGCGCGCGGCCAAGGCCCGCGCCAGTTGCTCGGTCAGCGTGGTCTTGCCCACGCCCACCGGTCCGCCAATTCCCACGCGCAAAGGTCCGTTGCCCATATCTTCACCTCAAGTCTTGAAGAGACGCACATCGAGCGTCTCGTGTTTCATGGCCGAAACCTCGGCGCGAAAGGCGCTGAAGCTCAGGTCCGTCAGTTCCGCCTGCGCCGCGCGTGCCGCGATCTCGGCAATTTTTCCGTGCAGGTCGCTCAAGACCGTCTGCCCGGCGATTTGTCCCAAAGGGACAAGTCTGACTGCTGCGGAGACCAGGTTCGACGCGAAAGAATGTTGGAAAAGTGAAATCACCTGCTCCGCGGGAAGGTCCAGATCGCGCGCCGCCTCGGCCACGGCGACCGGCAGCACTCGCGGCGGCAGTTTGACGCCCCGCAACCCCGCCTGCGCCAGCGTGAAGGCGGCGCCCTGCTCCGCCGTCTCGCGCAGCCGCTCGGCCGAGCCCGCCATCGCACCTCCCAGCGCATCCAGCTCGTCGAGATCGCCGCCGCGCAGCCCGCAGGCCAGCAGCACCGCATCCGACCAGCCCGCGCCATGCTCCAGCACATCGCCCAGCCAAATCGCGAACGCCGCCGCATCCCCGATCTCGCCCGCGGCCACTGCCTGCTCAAGCCCGTGAGAATAGGCGAACGCCCCGGTCGGAAAGGCCGGGGAGAGCCATTGCATCAGAGAAAGCGAGGCGGTCGTATCAGGCATGGTCGTGGTGATGGTCGTGGCGGTGCGAATGGTCGTGGTCATGCGAATGGGAATGCCCATGGCCATGCGAATGCCCGTGTTCATGCCCCATCGTGCGCCCCATCCCATAGGCGCCCCCCTCGGGCCGGAAGGTCTCGACCGCGGACGCAACCTCGGCGCCCAACTGCTTCAACATCGCCTCCAGCACGTGATCGGCGCGGATCACCAGCCGGTCCGCCTCGATCTGGCACGGCGTGTGACGGTTGCCGATATGCCAGGCCAGCCGCGTCAAATCGCCCGTCACGACCAGCACCGGCTCCAGCGCCGGGCGCACCTCGATGAACCGCCCGTCTTCGAGCACGAAGGCCTCGCCGCCCGTGAGGTTCGTCACCTCCGGCAGGTCCACCAGGAACCCCGCGCCCGAGCCTGCGACCAGCCGCTTGCGGCGCAGGAAACGCCCCTCGTAATCCAGCGCCACATGGTCCACCGCCGCCTGCCACGCACCCTTGGGCGCCACTTTTTCAGCCTTGGGATAATCGCTCATTGTCTTGCACCCTTTAACGATTTCTCAAACCTCCCGCCGCAGCATGCTCGCAGCGAAGGAGATTTCGATGTTCCATCATTGCTTCGACCCACGCGCCCCCGCGGACGAGCTGGCCCAGATCCGCGCCCAGATCGCGCGATTGCGACGCCGCGAGGCCGAACTGCGGGAGGCTTACCTCACCCGGCCCGACATGCCCTGCCTCGGCCGCTGGACGAAGGTCGAGATCGTCACCAGCCGCCGCAAAGTGTTCGAACCGCGCCTCCTGCCCCCCGAAATCCGCAACGATACGGCCTTTCAGCGCGAGAAGGTCACCCGCAGATTGCAAACGTCGCCGCACGAACCGGCGAGTTGCCTGCTCCCGGAACTCGTCGCGGAAACGCCTGCCGACGCCGGGCTGCGCCTCGTATCCAGCCGCTGACCCCATCCTCAGAACAGGAAATACCGCTGCGCCAGCGGCAGAACCTCCGCCGGTTCGCAGGTCAGCAATTCGCCATCCGCACGCACTTCGTAAGTCTCGGGATGGACGTCGATCTCGGGCGTCGCAGCGTTGTGGATCATCTGCGCCTTGCCGATGCCGCGCGTGCCCTCGACGGCCAGCGTCTGTTTCTGGAGCCCAAGGCTCGCAGCCAGCCCGTTGGCTTGCGCCGCCTGACTGATGAAAGTGACCGAGCTTGCGTGCCTCGCCCCGCCAAGCGCCCCGAACATGTTGCGCGTGTAGAAAGGTTGCGCCGGGATCGAGCCGTTCGGGTCGCCCATCTGCGCCGAGACGATCGAGCCGCCAATCAGCACCATGTCGAGCTTCGCGCCGAAGAAGGCCGGGTTCCACAGCACCAGATCGGCGCGCTTGCCGACCTCGACCGAGCCGATATGCTGGCTCATCCCGTGGGTAATCGCCGGGTTGATCGTGTATTTCGCGATGAACCGCTTCACCCGCACGTTGTCATTGTCGCCCTGCTCCTCCGGAAGACGCCCGCGCTGCTTGCGCATCTTGTCCGCCGTCTGCCAGCAGCGGATGATCACCTCGCCGACGCGCCCCATCGCCTGACTGTCCGAGCTGATGATCGACATCGCGCCCATGTCATGAAGGATGTCCTCCGCTGCGATCGTCTCTTTCCGGATACGGCTTTCCGCGAAGGCCACATCCTCGGGCACCTTGTTATCAAGGTGGTGGCACACCATCAGCATATCGAGATGCTCTTCGATCGTGTTGCCCGTATAGGGCCGCGTCGGGTTCGTCGACGACGGGATCACGTTGGGCGCGCTCACCACCTTCAGGATGTCCGGCGCATGACCGCCCCCTGCCCCTTCGGTGTGGAAGGCGTGGATCGTCCGGCCCTTGATCGCGGCCAGCGTATTCTCGACGAAGCCGCTCTCATTGAGCGTGTCGGTGTGGATCATCACCTGCACGTCCATGTCGTCGGCCACCGACAGGCAGCAGTCAATCGCGCCCGGCGTCGTGCCCCAATCCTCGTGCAGCTTCAGCGCCGCAGCACCGCCCTCGACCATCTCGACCAGCGCCTCGGGGCGCGAGGCATTACCTTTGCCCGACAGCGCGAGGTTGACCGGCAGCGCATCGAAGGCCTGCAACATCCGCGCGATATGCCACGGCCCCGGCGTGCAGGTCGTGGCCAGTGTGCCATGCGCAGGCCCCGTGCCACCGCCCAGCATCGTCGTGATTCCGGAGGCCAGCGCATCCTCGATCTGCTGCGGGCAAATGAAGTGAATATGAGCGTCGAACCCGCCCGCAGTCAGGATTTTTCCTTCCCCGGCAATGACTTCCGTGCCCGGACCGATGATGATGTCGACATTCGGCTGGGTATCCGGATTCCCAGCCTTGCCGATCGCCGCGATCTGCCCATCCTTCAGGCCGACATCCGCTTTGTAGATCCCCGAATGATCCACGATCAGCGCATTGGTGATCACCGTATCGACCGCGCCGCCCGCGCGGGAGACCTGGCTCTGCCCCATGCCGTCGCGGATCACCTTGCCGCCGCCGAACTTGACCTCCTCGCCATAGGTGGTCAGGTCGCGCTCGACCTCGATGATCAGATCGGTGTCGGCGAGCCGCACCCGGTCGCCGGTGGTGGGGCCGAACATATCGGCATAGGTGCTACGCGAGATCGAAGCCGGCATCAGAGCGCCCCCATAACTTTCTGATTGAATCCATAGACTTCACGCGACCCGCGATAGGGCACCAGCCGCACTTCGCGACTCTGGCCCGGCTCGAACCGCACCGCCGTTCCGGCCGCGATGTCCAGCCGGTAACCGCGTGCGGCGTCCCGGTCGAATTCCAACCCCGGATTGGTCTCCGCGAAATGGTAATGCGAGCCGACCTGCACCGGGCGGTCGCCGGTATTGGCGACCATCAGCGTGATCGCCTCGCAGCCCTCATTCAGCGTGATCTCGCCCACAGCGGGCAGGATTTCTCCGGGGATCATCGGCTCACTCCTTGTTGCGGCGCAGCGCGCGCGCCAATTCCGGTCCGACATAGGCGACCACTGCGAGCGCAAGCAGCCCGATCAGCGGACCGTCGTGGAAAAACCATGTGCTTCCCGCGCCGTGGCCGGGATGGGCCAGTGCGGCTGTGGGGGCGAGGACGGCGAGTGCAGCTACAAATTTCATCGGACGGCCTTTCATTAGCAAAACTTATTTCGGATCGGTCTGTATAAGCTGAACTTATCTCAGCGGATCGGATGATGGACGGTGACGAGCTTCGTCCCGTCCGGGAAGGTCGCTTCGACCTGAATGGAATGGATCATCTCGGGGATGCCCTCCATGCATTGATCGGCCGAGATCACCCCTGCCCCCGCCTCCATCAGATCGGCGACGGAGCGGCCCTCGCGGGCTCCCTCGACGACGAAATCCGAAATGATTGCAATGGCTTCCGGGTGATTGAGCTTCACGCCGCGTTCCAGCCGGTTGCGCGCGACCATCGCGGCAACGCTGATCAGCAGCTTGTCCTTTTCCCTCGGTGTCAGGTTCATCGTATTTCCTCAGATCTGCCACACGCGCGGCGCCGCTTGGTCGCGCCGCAACGCATTGAAAAGTCGTAGAATTTGTCGCCGCATCGGCCAGCCGTCCTGCGCGAGCAGACGAATGACGCATTTGCCGTCGAAGCCCGAAGCCGCTCCCTCGACGCCCGGCTCATCGAGCACCGCGCGCAGGGGCTCCACCGCGTCTTCCGCGCCTTGCCGGCACAGAACGAGCGTCGCAAAAGCACGGGCCTCTCCCAGAACGGTGCTTCGGGCCCCCTTTGCCAAAATGTCGGAATTCAACAAGAAGGGCTCGAAAAACACTGGCTTTCCGGCGCGTTCGATCCGGCGCATGTCGAAAAACTGTAAGTCCCGCACCTGCTCGCCCATCGCGGCCCGGCCCAGCACCACTGCCTCGAGCATCAGGCAGGATGCATTGGAGGCCAGTGAGATCGTCGTGTCGCGGGCCAGCTTCGCGCGGTCGAAGAGGATCGTCTCCTGCGGCAGCCAATCCAGATGGCAGCCGGAGCCGACACTGTGCCGCACCTCAACCTGCGCAGGCCCATCGTCGGCGCGATAGGCACGCTCGGCGGCTTGTGTCGTCGCGACGAGCATTGCGCCCGCGTCCAGTTCGGTTTCGTAGGACAGCGTATCGCCAGAGGTCAAACCACCGGAAGTATTCAGGAAAACCACCTCCGGCGAACCGGGAACGCGCGGCAGAATGGCCTTGGCAGACCCGCTTTGGTGCAATCCGGTCAGCCGCGCGCCGAAAAAGCCGGCCCGCGCGGCGCCGCGCGAACGCTGCATCCGGACGGCAGATTTGGTCTGAAGCTTCGCGTCGAACATCGGTCCCTCCGCTTCGATCCAAGACCGCGGCAACGGGGCGGTCCATGCCCTGCACGCGCAGATCCGGCTTTGATCGAAGCGGAACGACGGCCGTGCCTATTTGGCGCGCAGTTCGCCCTTTTTTTAAGCCAATATGAATCAGCCCAAGGGACCGGGGCGGCGTTCCTCGCTGAGGAGCACATTCGCCTCCACCTGACCGACCCCGGGCAAGGTCATGATACGACGCCGCAGGACCCGCTCAAAGTCAGGCAGATCACGGGCGGTGACGCGTAGCCGGTAATCAAAAAGCCCGAGGACGTGTTGCACGAGCTGCACCTCTGGGATCGCGGTGACCGCGCGCTCGAAATCCTCGAGGCTGACGCGGCCCTTCGCCGCGAGTTTCACGCCCAGAAACACCGTCACCCCGAAGCCAAGCGCCTCGGGATCGACGATCACGCGTCGGCCGGCGATGACTCCCGCCTCCTGCATGCGACGGATTCGCCGCCATGTCGCGGGCTGCGAGAGGCCAAGCTTGCGGCCCAGAGCGCCCGCACTTTGCGTGGAATCGCGACTCAGCGCGCGCAGCAACTGGCGGTCCAGATCGTCGAGATCGAGGCTCATATCGGCAGCTCCGCGCTGGACTTGATCGTCGCAATGAGCATCAGCGCGTCGAGTTCGGAGATATGTGGCAGGGTCAGGATGCGATTGCGGTAAATCTCCTGATAATGCGCCATGTCGCGGGCGATCACCTGCAGGCGCATATCGGTGGAACCGAGGAAGCTCTGGATTTCAATGACTTCGGGAACCTCGCGCGCGGCGGCGATGAATTCGTCGAAGGCGCGCGGATTGGTTTTGTCCAAGGTGAAGCGCAGAGACACCTCGACCGCCCAGCCGAGAGCGTGCCAGTCGATCAGCGCCTCTTCGCCACGGATCACGCCCCCTTCGCGAAGCTTCTCGATCCGGCGCCAACAGGTCGCGGGCGTCACGCCGGCGCGTTCGGCCAGTTCGGCAGAAGGAAGCCCCGGCTCCGCCATCATCTGACGCAATATCCGGCGGTCCGTATCGTCAATTTGCATGACTTTTCCAATATTATCTAATAGTGCGAATGAATTTTACCCACTTTAGCGGATATTCTCAACTTCTGAACGCATATTCGCGAAGAACCTCCTATTCTCACACTCAGACAAAAAGGAGGAACGCCATGCGCGTCTATTATGATCGCGATTGCGATGTGAACCTGATCAAGGACAAGAAAGTCGCCATTCTCGGCTACGGCTCGCAGGGCCACGCACACGCGCTGAACCTGCGCGACTCGGGCGCGAAGAACGTGGCCGTTGCGCTGCGTGACGGCTCGCCCTCGAAAGCGAAAGCCGAAGCCGAAGGCCTGCAGGTTATGGGCATCGCCGAAGCGGCTGCCTGGTGCGATGTGATCATGTTCACCATGCCCGACGAACTTCAGGCCGAGACCTACAAGAAGTATGTCCATGACAACCTGAAAGAAGGCTCGGCGATCGCGTTCGCCCACGGCCTGAACGTTCATTTCGGCCTGATCGAGCCGAAGCCCGGCATCGACGTGATCATGATGGCGCCGAAAGGCCCGGGTCACACCGTGCGCGGCGAATACACCAAGGGCGGCGGCGTGCCCTGCCTCTTCGCGGTTGAAAACGACGCGACCGGCAAGGCGCAGGACATCGCGCTGAGCTACTGCTCGGCCATCGGTGGCGGCCGCTCGGGCATCATCGAGACCAACTTCCGTCAGGAATGCGAAACCGACCTGTTCGGCGAGCAAGCGGTTCTCTGCGGCGGCCTCGTCGAGCTGATCCGCATGGGCTTCGAAACCCTCGTGGAAGCCGGTTACGAGCCGGAAATGGCCTATTTCGAGTGCCTCCACGAAGTAAAGCTGATCGTCGACCTGATCTATGAAGGCGGCATCGCGAACATGAACTACTCGATCTCGAACACCGCCGAGTACGGCGAGTATGTCTCGGGTCCGCGCGTCCTCCCCTACGAGGAAACCAAGAAGCGCATGAAGGACGTCCTGACCGACATCCAGACCGGCAAGTTCGTGCGTGACTTCATGCAGGAAAACGCGGTCGGCCAGCCCTTCTTCAAGGCGACCCGTCGCATCAACGACGAGCACGAGATCGAGCAAGTCGGCGAGAAGCTTCGCGCCATGATGCCCTGGATCTCCAAGGGCAAGATGGTCGACAAGTCGCGCAACTGATCTGCACGGCTTCCACGAAGTCGAACCCCCGGCCTAAGTGCCGGGGGTTCTTTTTTGGTCGGGTTACACCCAGTAGCTCGCGCCATTGGCCATGTTCATCGTCACGCCCCAGGCGAGGTAGAAGAGCCACGCGCCGGTCAGGAGCTGGAACACGCCGCCGGTTTTCTCCGCCGCCTCGCTATTGGTCCAGCGGGCGCCCAGCTCGGCGAGATAGATCAGCATCAGGCCGATGAAGAGAATCGCGGCCGGGATGTCGCCATTGCCCCAGAACGAGATGGTGCCCATCGCGCTCAGCCCGAACAGCGGAATCGCCATCCACGCCTCCGGCCCGGGATCGGAATGGGTGTAGCGTCGCAGGCCGATGACGAACCAGTGGATGCCGTAGAGCGAGAACGCGACGGCCGCCATGTAAAGCGGGGCCGCGTTGGCGAAGACCGGGAACCAGGTCAGGCCGATCATCAGATAGATGCCGGTCAGAAGCTGCCCGAAGCCACCGAGGAAGATGCCCCAGAGGCCCAGGGTTCGTTCCTGCGCCAGCGGGTCACCCGACCAGCTCGGCCCATTAGCGACGGCCGCGCCGCCCTGTACGAAATAGTTGATCGAGAGGGACAGGAAGCCGACTGCGAGCGGCCAGAAATCGGATGTGGGAAATAAGGACGATTGGTCCATGACGCGCCTCCATAAATTTCGTCCCTCCACTGCCCCAAGGCGGCGGAAAGCCTTGAAGTTCAGTCACGTTTTGGTCACTTCAGGCGCGACCGCGGCAGCGCGCCGCCTTGCGGGGCCACGGTGTTCTTGTCACAGTTCCGCGAATTGAAAGGGAAGCAGATGGCCGGACCCGACCACGACGAACTCGAAGCGATCTTCGAGGAGCGCGCAAAATTCTTCACCCCGAAATGGTTCGGCGATCTCTTCGCCGGACGGCTCGCGCCGGGAGATACGTTCTGGGCTGGCAATTACGGACCCGCGCTGGTGGTGGTGCCGCTGATCGTGATCCTGGCATTGTTCACCGCACTGATCTCGCCGGGCCATCTTGGCGGGTTCTTCGGAAGCTTCGCCGTGGCGGCCGGGATCTACCGGATCGCGGTGCTGGTCGGGCTCATCCGCTCGGTCTGGCGCGCGGAGGCGGGTCCGACATTCTGGCGGTGGGCGGGCGTGCTCTGGACCGTGTTCGAAGCGGTTGCCCTGATCTGGCTGGGGCTGGACCTCTTCGGCCAGTAGGCAAATGGGGGCGCGACGCCCCCTAATTCGCTCTTCCAATATATCCCCGGGGGGCGGTCGCAGGCCGGGGGCAGCACCCCCTTAGGCGGTTTCGGCCTCGACGGCGGCGACGATGCTGTCGACCGTCGCTTCCAGAAGCGTTTCGTCCTCGCATTCCGCCATCACGCGGATCAGCGGTTCGGTCCCCGACTTCCGGATCAGCAACCGGCCCTGACCGTTCAGGCGGGTCTCCGCATCCAATATCGCTTTTGCAACATTATCGGCGCTCAAAGGCTCCTGCCCCGCCTGATACCTTACGTTTTTCAACATTTGCGGCACGGTCTCGAATTGCCGCACAAGGTCGGAGGCGCGCTGACCGGTCTCGACCATCGCGGCGAGGAATTGCAGCCCTGCCATCAGCCCGTCGCCTGTCGTGGCGTAGTCGGTCATCACGATATGGCCCGACTGCTCGCCGCCCAGGTTGAAGCCGCCCTCACGCATCCGCTCGACCACGTAGCGGTCGCCGACCTTGGTGCGCTCGAGCCGCAGCCCCTCGGCCTCTAGGAAGCGCTCCAGCCCGAGATTGGACATGACGGTCGCCACCAGCGCGCCGCCCGAAAGCTGCCCCGACTGCGCCCAGCGTTTCGCGAAGAGCGCCATGATCTGATCGCCATCCGCGACATGGCCGGTTTCGTCGATGATCATTACCCGGTCGGCATCGCCGTCGAGCGAGATCCCGAGATCGGCGCCATGCGCCACCACGGCCTCGGCGCAGGTGCTGACATGGGTCGAGCCGCATCCGTCATTGATGTTGCGCCCGTCGGGCGAGACGCCCACGGGGATCACCTCGCAACCCAATTCCCACAGGACGTCCGGCGCCGCACGATAGGCCGCCCCGTTGGCGCAATCGACGACCACTTTGAGGTCGGGTTTGCGCAGTTTCGGGAAGGTGGTCTTGGCATATTCGACATAGCGCCCAAGACCATCGTCGATCCGCTTTGCGCGACCGATATTCTCGGGGCGCGCGAGCCGGATCTCGGTGTCCAGCATCGCCTCGATCTCGGTCTCGGCCTCGTCGCTGAGCTTGAACCCGTCGGGGCCGAAGAACTTGATCCCGTTATCCTTGGCCGGGTTGTGGCTGGCGGAGATCATGATCCCCATATCCGCGCGCATCGAGCGGGTCAGGTAGCCCACGGCGGGCGTCGGCACCGGGCCGAGCAGCAGCACGTTCATCCCCGTCGAGGTCAGGCCCGCGGTCAGCGCGTTCTCGAACATGTAGCCCGAGAGCCGCGTGTCCTTGCCGATCACGACGCGGTGGCCGCGTGAGTCGTCCTGCCGGAAATAGCGGCCCGCCGCAGCGCCCAGTTTCAGCGCCATCTCTGCGGTCATGTGCCCGGAATTGGCCTCGCCGCGCACACCATCGGTACCGAAAAGCTTCCTGCTCATTCCTCGAATCCTCTCTTGATCGCGTCCCAGAGACGGATGCCTTGGGCGATCTCGGCCACATCGTGGACGCGGTGAATCTGGATGCCTTGATCGAGCCCGGCGAGTGTCACGGCCAGCGTACCGGGGGCGCGCTGGTCGGCCTCTTCCGCGCCGCCCACGGTCCCGATGAAGCGTTTGCGCGACACGCCGAGCAGGACCGGGCAGCCCAGCCCGTGAAACAGGCTGAGTCCACGGATCAGGGCAAGGTTGTGCTGCGCGGTCTTGCCGAAGCCGATGCCGGGATCGGCGATGATCGCCTCGCGTGCGATGCCGTAATCCTCGGCCAGCGCGATGCGGTCCTCGAGATAGTCGTAGACGTCGAGCAGCACATCCGTGTAGCGCGGATCGTCCTGCATCGTCTCGGGCAGGCCCTGCGCGTGCATCAGGCAGATCGGCGCGCCGGAGCCCTGCGCGACCTCGACCATCGCCGGATCGAATTCCATCGCGGAGACGTCGTTGAGCATCGCGGCCCCGGCCTCCAGCGCCTGATCGGCAACCAACGATTTGCGGGTGTCGATGGATATCGGCGCGTCGAAATCTGCATCGCGCAGCGCGGCGATCACGGGCGCGGTGCGGGCGATCTCTTCGTCCTCCTCCACCTCGGTAGCGCCGGGACGTGTCGACTCGCCGCCGATATCGAGAATGTCCGCGCCCGACTTGCGCAAGTCGAAGGCGCGTTCGATCGCGGCGTCCTCGACGTCGAAGCGCCCGCCATCGGAGAAGCTGTCAGGCGTGACGTTCAGGATGCCCATGATCCGCGGCGCATCGAGCGTGATCCCGGCGACCGAGGTGCGCGGATTGCACAGCCGCTCCATCACCTCTTCGGGCAGATGGGCCGCGGGAATGATCTCGGGCTCGCCGTCGCGGCGTAGAAGCTCCACCTCGTCGAACCAGCACCACCCCCCCGCGAGGGTCAGTGCCGTGTCTGGACGGGCGGAGTCGGTTCGGGCGATCGGGCGATAGTAGAGCTTCTCCATACGCTCCATTCACCCGATTGCGTGCGAGAGTTCAAGACGTTCAGAGCGGGCGCGTCTCCACCGGCACGCGGCTTCCTGCCGGGGCTGAAACAGTCCCGTGAAGTTCCAGCCGGGTCGCGGCCATCTGCTCGGCCAGCCAGAGCGCCAGCGCCATCGCGTCGCGGGCGGGGCTTTTCGGACCGTCGGTTGCGTCCAGCACGATCTTGGAGGGCGCCCAGACGACCATCTGGCCGTGGCGCATCGCCCAGTCGATCTCGGTGCGCGTCGCCACCACGACGCAGCGCGGATCGCGCGCAGCAAGACGCCAGGCGTTCTGCTCGATCGCGAGAAGGTCGATGCGGCGCTGCGTTGGTCCCTGCCCGCTTTCGGGAACCTCTCCGTCAGGGAGCCCCACCGCGAGGATGACCGGGTGGCCCGCCTCCTGCAGCACGTCGAGCCGCGCCGACAGGTCCGGCGAGTCTATGGCCGCGTTCGAGAGATAGGCGACGATCGGGTGCAGGCTTTCCTCCACCCCGCTCGCGTCGATGCTTTTCACCGGGACAGACGCGCGGGAGCGCACGATCTCGACGCCGAGCGCGCCGGGGCCGCGGTCGAGCTTCTCGATCCGCACGAAGACGCGCATCGCCTGCGGGCTCGCGAGGATGCGCTCTGCCACGCCGGCGGCGAGCGTCTCCAGAAGGTTCACCCGCTCTTCGGCCAGCTCCGCCGCAATCGCCTCGGTGATACGGTCGTAGGACAGGATGCGGTCCACATCGTCCTCGAGCGGCTCCGGCGTCGGCCGCACCTCCACCACGACATTGAATTGCAGACGTTGCGTATGGCCGCGCTCCTGCTGGAAGGCGCCGATATCGGCCTCCACCACATGGTCGCGCAGCGAGATGCGATCCCGGGGATCGGTGGGCGCAGATGCGGCCGCCCGCGCTTCGGGATGCGAGAAGGCGAGGGAAATGTCGGAACTCATGCGCGCCTCGGGAATTTTTCAGTCATGTCGAGCAAGTCGAGCATAGGAAAAGGGCGGGCCGAAGCCCACCCTCAACCGTCGTTTCATCGCCTGCCCGCGACTCGGGCCTCCGAAGACGCGGCCTCAGTTCGAGGCGGTGCGCACCGGGTTGGCGTAGAAGATGTGATGGCCGATCGACGCGGTCTTCGCAAAGCGGCGCGACCAGCTCGGGCGTACCGCGCGGGTATGGAAGTACGTCGCCCCTTCGGTCAGCGAGCGCGGCGCGCCGTCGATCATCGCCCGGGCGACTTTCGCGACCTCGGCAAAGGCCCCCTTGTTGTGGACCGTATCGGCGCGACCGTCGCAGTACCAGCTGAACTGGCAAGCGCGCGAGTTGCCCTGATGGACGACGCCGCAAATCGAGCCGGGGAAGCGCGGATCGTCGACACGGTTCAGGATGACCTCGGCGACGGCCTGCTGGCCCTTCACGCTTTCTCCACGCGCCTCGAAGTAAAGCGCCTGCGAGAGACATTCGAATTGTTTGTCGCCCTTCGCAGCGGGTTGCTCGGACAGCCATTTGGCAGAAAGGACATCCGGCAGAGTAGCATGCTTCTTGGACCGGGCCGGCGCCATCGTGAGCGCGGTGACCCGTCGTTTGTCGATCGCGCTCATCGCGGAGCGCTCCGTCCACAGGACCGACATCAGTCCTTGTTCGGCGACCTCAGTGGGGTCGTTCGACTGGCTTACCGTGACTTCGGCACGCAAGCCTCCGGCGAGGGCGAGGAGGATGACAGCACCCCCCGTCCAGCTTTTCAGCAGTGACATGGTTTTCTTCCGATAAGAACAATCGCCGCGCACCCCCCATTGAGCCGCGACGGCGCATCGCTTACCCGAGCGAGCTACCCATGTCTAGGCTTTCACGCAAATATGCGCAGCCCCCTGCGGAGCCACGGCGGATTCTTGCCAAAATGCACGGTGATTTGCGTGCTATGTCCCTCGTCAGTCGCATACCGCGATGAGCGCCGATTTGCCAATGGTATTTGAGAAAAACCGCCGAAATTCCGCCTCTGTGACATTACCTTTACGGAAAGGATCGTCCGCGCGGCGCCAAGAGCGCGAAATGGGCAGCGGCGAGACGGGCGACCGGCACCCGGAAGGGCGAACAGGAGACATAATCGAATCCCGCAGCCCGGCAGAAGGCGATTGATTCGGGGTTTCCTCCATGCTCTCCGCAGACCGAGATCGTGACATCGGGCCGGGCCGAGCGTCCGCGCGCGGCCCCGATCAGCAGCAACTCCCCCACCCCTTCGACGTCGAGAATGTGGAACGGGTCTTCCGCGTAGACCTGCTGGTTGACGTAGGTCGACATGAAGCGCCCCGCGTCGTCGCGTGAGAGGCCGTAGGTCATCTGTGTGAGGTCATTGGTCCCGAAGGACAGGAAAGCCGCGTGCTCGGCGATTTCGCCAGCGCGGAGCGCCGCCCGGGGCGTCTCCACCATCACGCCGAGGCGGTAGGTGAAGTCTGCCTTGGTCTCGGTGCGCACGGCGGCCGCCACGGCGTCGATGCGAGTCTTCACGATCTCCACCTCGCGCGAGGCGGAAACGAGCGGGATCATGATTTCCGGCACCACCTCGGCGCCCCGGCGGAGCGCCTCCACGGTCGCCTCGAAGATGGCGCGAGCCTGCATGTCGTAAATCTCGGGCACGGTCACGCCCAGACGCACGCCGCGCATCCCCAGCATCGGGTTGAACTCGGATAATGCCTCCACCCGGCGCGTGACCTCCGACAGCGGGCGATCCAACGCCTCGGCCAGCTCGCGCATCCCCTCGCGGTCATGCGGCAGGAATTCGTGCAAAGGCGGGTCGAAGAGGCGGATGCAGACCGGCTCGCCCTTCATCAACTCGAACAGCGCCCCGAAATCGGCCCGCTGCATCGGTAGCAGCCGTTCGAGAGCGGCGCGGCGATCCTCCGGCCCGTCGGCGAAGATCATCTCGCGCATCACCGTCAGGCGGTCTTCGTCGAAGAACATGTGCTCGGTCCGGCACAGCCCGATCCCGTCGGCCTCGAACATCAGCGCGGTGCGCGCATCCTCGGGCGTGTCGGCGTTGGCGCGGATGCCGATGTCGCGCACCAGATCGGCCCAACTCAGAAGTGTGCGGAACCCGTCGTCGAGCGCCGGCGCCAGCATCTCCGCCGCACCCACCAGCACCTCGCCATTGGTTCCGTCGAGCGTGATCGTGTCGCCCTCGCGGAACAACCGTCCCTTGGGGCCGCGGAACTGGCGCTCGCGGCTGTTGATCTCGATCTCGGCGCCGACGATGCAGGGCAGCCCCAGGCCGCGCGCGATCACCGCCGCGTGCGAGGTCATCCCGCCGCGCTCGGTCAGCACGGCGACCGCCGCATGCATCCCGCGAATATCCTCGGGTGAGGTTTCGCGGCGCACGAGGATACAGGGCTCGTCGCGCGCAGCAGAGGCCTGCGCAGCCGCCGCAGAGAACACGATCTTGCCGGCCGCCGCCCCCGGAGAGGCCGCGATCCCGCGCGCGAGCACGTCACGCGGCGCGCGCGGATCGACCTGATAGTGCAGAAGCTCGGTGATGGCGCGCGGCTCGACGCGCAGCAGCGCATCCTCGCGCGAGATCACGTCGTCATTGGCCAAGGCCACCGCGATGCGCACGGCGGCGCGCGACGAGCGCGGCACCCGCACCGCGTCGATCACATGGACCTTGCCGCTCTCGATGGTGAACTCGATCTGCATCTCCTCGCGCAGCTTCACCCGGCAGCGCGCGCCGTAATCCTTCAGCGTGTCGAACACGCCGCTATCTGCCTCTTCCAGCGAGGCGCCGCGCGGGTCGCGCGTGAGATAGAGCGTCTCCACCGCGCTGGTACGGCCCTGGCTCTGGCCGCGGAACCGCCCGGTGATCTGCGGCGCGCCGGTCACGCTGTCGACGAATTGCATCGTGCCCGAACCCGACAGGCCCGGCCCTATCCCCAGCGCCATCTCTTGCACCAGAAGGCCCAGCACGGCGTCGGGCGGCGCGCCCTTGGCCTGCCGCAGGAGCCGCGCCGTCGTGCCTTCCCAGGCCCGCGCCATGGAGCGCAGCACCTCGGCCAGTTGCCGCGCGCCCGATTGCGGAAACCGCTCGTCGGTTTCTTCCTCATAGGCGTCCAGCGCCGCTTCCAATGCGCCCGGCCCCGGCTCCTGCTGGAACATGTCCGGGTCGAGCCGCGCGACATGGATCGAGTAGAGCTGCACGAAACGAAGATAGAGCGCGTCGGCGGCCTCGGAGCCGTGCGTATTCGACAGCACCGCATGCATGTCATCATTCATGCCGACATTGAGCACCGTGCCCGGCCCGCCCCATTCGGGATTTTCGGGGCTCGGTCGGACCGAGACCAGCATCTCCGGCCCGAAGCACTCCGCGATCGCGGTCATGTCGAAAACCTGCCCCGACGCGATCGCGCGCACCGTCTCGGCGGGCAGCGCGACGGTTTTCGGGACGGGTAGATCGAGCCGGATCAGCCGCTGAAGGCATTTCGCGCGCCAGCCGTGGCGTGCCTTATCGACCGACGCCGACGGCGCAAGGGTCACAAAATCAGCGTTTTCAACGGGTTTCTGCATCGCAGCGCGCCTTCTCTCTCGACGCAGGATAGGCTGATTCCCGCCTCTCGCAAGTGTGACATTCGGACAGAGGACGCGGCGTCACAGGACCACCCTGTTTCGGCCTTGCGACAGGAGGCGCCGTGCGGGCGCCTCCGGCGGGGATATTTACATCAAGAGGAAGGATCAGCCTTCGATCTTGGTGAGGTCGGCCACATCGAGACAGATCTGCCGGATGCGCGAAAGCAGGTTGAGACGGTTGCGCCGCAGGATCGGGTTGTCGGCGTTGATCTGCACCGCCTCGAAGAAGGCGTCGATCGGCGCGCGCAAATCGGCCATGGCGGACATCGCAGCGGCGAAATCCTCTGCCTGCATTGCGGGGGCGATCTTGGCTTCGGCGGCGTCGAGCGCGGCGAAGAGGGCTTTTTCCTCGTCGGTTTCCGCGAATTTCGGATCGGCGCCGAAGCTGTATTCCACCCCGTCCTTTTCCTCGGCCTGCGTGAGGATGTTGTTCGCGCGCTTGAAGCCCTGGATCAGGTTCTCGCCGTCGTCGGTCTTGAAGAAGTCCGACAGCGCCTCGGCGCGCTTCACGACGAGGGTGAGATCGTCAGAGCCCGGCATGGCGAGCACGGCGTCGATCACGTCGTGGCGGATGCCCGCATCGCGCAGGTGGACCTTCAGGCGGTCGTGGAAGAAGGAGAGGAGGTCGGCTGGTGCGACGACAAGCCACTTCTTGTAGTCAACATATTGTCGCTCAAACTTCGAAATACCGTCCAGCAGACTACGCTCGTGCATTTCCACTTGGTCTGTCGGCTCTTTCGTGAGGGGATCAATTGGTTGCCCCTTCACTTTAGCGGCTTCAAATTCCGCGAAGCGCGCTTTTAGATCTTCAAGCCGATATGCGAGATAGTTAGAGAATTCCCGATCTCCAACACGATAAGGCTCGCTTTCAATCAGGCGCTCAAATACCGGGGCCAAGTCGATACGCAGATCATTCGCCAGCACCAACCGGATCACCCCCAGCGCGGCGCGACGCAGCGCGAAGGGATCCTTCGAGCCGGTCGGCTTCTCGTCGATCGCCCAGAAGCCGGTCAGCGTGTCGATCTTGTCGGCGAGCGCCACGGCGACCGAGACGGGCTCGGAGGGCACGTCGTCGGACGGGCCAAGCGGCGCGTAATGGTCGCGACAGGCATCGGCAACGGCGTCCGACAGCCCCGCCTTTTGCGCGTAGTAGCGGCCCATCACGCCCTGCAGCTCCGGGAATTCGTAGACCATTTCAGAGCGCAGATCGGATTTGGCGACGCGGGCGGCCTCGGCGGCAAGGTCCGGCTTCGCGCCGACCAAGGGCGCGATTTCGCGCGCGAGGTTTTCGATCCGGCGGATACGGTCGCCTTGGCTGCCCAGCTTGTTGTGGAAGGTCACGGCGTCGAGCCCCGCGCCCATCCCTTCGAGCCCGTGCGCCTGAACGGTGCGCAGGTCGTTTTCCCAGAAGAACTTGGCGTCCGACAGACGCGCCGAGAGCACCTTCTGGTTACCCGCGAGGATCGTCGCACCGTGATCGGCGGTCTCGCGGTTGGCGACGGTCACGAAACCCTCGATCCGACCGGTCTTGGGGTTCTTCACCGAGAAGAATTTCTGATGCTCTTTCATCGAGGTCTGCAGCACCTCGGGCGGCAGGTCGAGGAATTCGCCGTCGATCTCGCCCATCAGGGTGACAGGCCATTCGACGAGGCCCGAGACCTCGGCCAGAAGGCCCTTGTCCGGCACCACTTCCCAGCCCTTGGCGAAGGCCATTTGCGCGGCGTCGTGTTCGATCGCCTCGGCACGCTCATTGGGGTCGAGCATGACCTTGGCGGCTTTCAACTGCTTGGCGTAGCTCTCGTAGCCCGAGACCTGAAGCAAATCGGGCGCCATGAAGCGGTGACCGCGCGTGGTGTCGCCGGCCTTGATGCCGTCCACGTCGAGCGGCACGACGGTCGCGCCGGCCTCGTCGGTCAGGATCGCGAGGATCGAATGCAACGGGCGGACCCAGCGCAGGTTGCCCTCGCCCCAGCGCATTGATTTCGGCCAGGGGAAGTTGCGGATCGTCTTCTCCAGCACCTCGGCCACGATCTCAGTCGCGGGACGGCCGGGCTTTTCGATCACCGCGAAATAGACCTGCCCCTTCTTGTCGTCGCGCGCCTCGAGCTGATCCATCGTCAGCCCGGTCGAGCGCAGGAAGCCCTCGATCGCCTTCTCCGGCGCGTCGGTGCGCGGGCCCTTGCGCTCTTCGCGCAGGGTCGGCGAGTTGGCAGTCAGCCCCTCGACGGTCAGCGTCAGGCGGCGCGGGGTCGAGAAAGCGCCGGCGGAGGCATAGGTCAGACCCGCCTCGACGACGCCATCGGTGATCAGTTTCTTCAGATCCTCGCGGGCCTTGGGCTGCATCCGCGCGGGGATT
Source organism: Thioclava sp. IC9 (assembly GCF_002213225.1). NCBI lineage: Bacteria > Pseudomonadati > Pseudomonadota > Alphaproteobacteria > Rhodobacterales > Paracoccaceae > Thioclava > Thioclava sp. IC9. The sequence continues at coordinate 46,977 of NZ_NBNX01000009.1, read as the reverse complement.
TCTTCGGAGAACAGTTCAATCAGAAGATCGGGCATGTCATTTCTCCGCTTCGTCGTTCAGTTGGTGCCAGACATAGGCCCGGCCATCGGGATAAAGAGCCACGACCCGGTCGACGCCGGGGTGGATGTTGTGTTGCGACAGGAAGGCCACCGCGCGGCCTGCCTCGAGGTCGGCGCCGATGGTTTTCGCATCGTAGCAGTCGAACCATTTCGGGCCGATCAGCGGGGTCGGTCGGTCATAGACCTCATAGGTCTCGGTCGCCGTTGCGATCGACAGATCGGTGTCGAAGCAGGCGCGGTAGCGCAGGGGCGAGCTGTCCGCGTCGATCCCTTTGTAGCCTTCGGCGTCCAGCGGATCCTGCGTCGTGCCGTCCAGCTCCATCAGCGAGACTTTCGCCGCGTCGGAGCCCGGCGCGATCTCATCGTAATAACCGTATTCCTGCGAATAATAGACCACCGCGCCGAAGACGAGCGCGATCACCACGATGCCGCCTCCGATGAGTTTACCATTCACGCGACGGCCTCGCCGGTTTCGGTTTGGGAGGCCCCGCCTGCTTCGGTGAGCACGAAAGCGTCGGCGCAGGCCTTCGCCAGCGCACGGACGCGGCCAATATAGGCCTGACGTTCGGTGACCGAGATCACGCCGCGCGCGTCGAGCAGGTTAAAGAGGTGGGACGCCTTGATGCACTGGTCATAGGCCGGGTGCGCCATGATGATCTTGCGGCCTGCGTCGTCGGTCTCAGGCGAGGCGAGGATGCGTTCGCATTCGGCCTCGGCATCCTCGAAATGGCGCAGCAGCGTGTCGGTGTCGGCCACGTCGAAATTCCAGCGCGAATATTCCTGCTCTGTCTGGCGGAACACGTCGCCGTATTTCAGCGCGATCGGCGCGGACGGGTCGTTATAGGGCATGTCCATGACGTGATCGATGCCCAGCACATACATCGCCAGACGCTCGAGCCCGTAGGTCAGCTCGCCCGAGACCGGCTTGCAGTCATGGCCGCCGACCTGCTGGAAATAGGTGAACTGGCTGACTTCCATCCCGTCGCACCAGACTTCCCAGCCAAGCCCCCACGCACCGAGCGTCGGGCTTTCCCAGTCGTCTTCCACGAAGCGGATATCGTGCAATTCGGTGTCGATCCCGATCGCGCGGAGCGAGCCGAGATAGAGCTCCTGCAGGTCCGGCGGGCTCGGCTTGATGAGCACCTGATACTGATAGTAGTGCTGCAGGCGGTTCGGGTTCTCGCCATAGCGGCCATCGGTCGGACGGCGCGAGGGCTGGACATAGGCGGCCGCCCACGGCTTGGAGCCGAGCGCGCGCAGCGTCGTCGCCGGGTGGAAGGTGCCTGCCCCCACTTCCATGTCATAGGGCTGCATCACCGCGCAGCCTTTCGAGGCCCAATAGCTCATCAGGCGCAGGATGATTTCCTGAAAGGATTTCGGGGCGTCCGGGTTTGCCATATTTCGCACCTTCCGTTGAAGCGCCTTCTCTCTAGGCAAGGGGCGCGGGGGCGTCAACGCCCTGCAAGAGTTCGGGCAGGCGATCCGCGACATGCGGCGCGCAAAGCTGCGGCCCCTGCCCCACACCGGCGGATTTCGTGACCCGAACGGGGGCGTTTGGGGGGTGACCTCGGCTCGCGTTGCGCTAAGTTCGGGGGAAAAGCTTATATCATCGGGGAGTGGCAATGCGGGCAATTTCACGGACAGTTTCGATCGTCGTCGGGGCCAGCCTGACCGGCATGGTCTGGACCGGCGCGGCCTGGGCCGAGGCCTGGGTACAGATCGAGGCGAAAAGCTCGCTTGCCCAAGCCGAAGCGCGCGCCCGCGACTGGGCGGGCATGTTCCCCGACACGACCGGGTTCCGGCTTGATTCCGGCTGGTACGCGATCGCGCTTGGCCCCTTTGCCGACGATGCGGAGGCGAATGCGCGGCGCCGGGTTCTGCGCCGCGAGGGTCTGATCCCGCGCGACAGTTTCGTGGCCGATGGCAACAACTTCCGCCAGCAATTCTGGCCGGTGGGCGCGACATTGAACACAGCCCCGCAGGCGACCCAGCCCGCCCCGCAGGCCGACACGCAAAGCGACGTGCGCGGCGCGCCGATGCCTGCGCCGATCGACGTGGAGCCGCTGGACGGTCCGGATGAGACGGCGCAATCGAGCGATCAGACCACGCCACCCGATGCGATGGCGAGCACACCCGATACGTCTGCGCAAGATACCACCACCGCGCCCGAAGCGCTGAACTCCGACACCACCGCGGCGTCTGACGCACCGGCCCTGCGGGACGTTACCCCAGCCCCGCAAGAGGCTACGCCCGCGCCCGAGCCTGTGGAGACGCTGGCGGAGTCGCGCCGTCTCGAAGCCGCCCTCGATCCGCAGACCAAGCGCGACATCCAGACCGCGCTGGAATGGGTAGGCAGCTATCAGGGCGCGATCGACGGGATTTTCGGCCGTGGCACGCGCGGCTCCATCGCCGACTGGCAGTCGAAGAATGGCTACCGACCAACAGGCGTCCTGTCCTCGACCCAGCAGGCCGCACTTCTCGACAAGGTCGCCTCCGAGCGCGCGGCGCTGGGGCTGCAGACCGTCACCGAGCAGGAAGCCGGGATCCGGATCGAGCTGCCGATGGGGCTGGTGAAATTCGCCCGCTACAACGCGCCGTTCGTCAATTACGCACCCAAGGACGACAGCGGCGTGCAGGTACTGCTGATCTCTCAGCCCGGCGACACGGCGCGGCTGCGCGGGCTCTATGACGCGATGCAGACGCTTGAAATCGTGCCGACGGGCGGCGAGCGCAACATCCGCGGCAACAGCTTCACCATCGAGGGCGAGAATACGGCGGTCCATTCCTACACCCATGCGGAGCTCTCGAACGGGCAGATCAAGGGCTTCACGCTGGTTTGGCCCGCCGGGGACGACAAGCGAATGAATCGCGTGCTCGACGCGATGAAGGGAAGCTTCACGCCGATCGGCTCCAAGACGCTCGACTCGACGCTCGGTCAGCCGATGTCGGTAACGCGGGCCGCCCTGATGGCGGGGATCGAGAAACGCGCACCGGTCTTCTCGCGCTCGGGCTTCTTCATCGATGCGGACGGCCATGTGCTGACCGCCGCCGAGGGGCTCGACCAGTGCGGCCGGATCACGATCGAAGACCATGCCGCCTCGCTCAGCTTCGACAGCGGCGCCAAGGGTTACGCGGTTCTGACGCCGCAAGACACGCTCGCCCCGAGGGAAGTCGCGAAATTCAATCCCGACGCGCCGCTGGCCGGGGCGAAGGTCGCGGTAGCGGGCTTCTCCTACCCCGAAGCGCTCTCCGCGCCGGTGCTGAATTTCGGTACGCTCTCGGCGCTCAAGGGGCTGGAAGGACAAGAGAATCAGGCCCGGATCGAGGCGCAGACCCGCGCGGGCGACGTGGGCGGGCCGGTGCTCGACGGGACGGGCGCGGTCGTGGGGATGTTGCTTCCCGCGAGTGACGACGCGAACCGGGTGCTGCCCGACAATCTGAGCGTCGCGCTGCAAAGCAAGGCAATGACGCCGGGCCTGTCGGACAAGGGATTCACGCCGAAAGAGGCGGGCATCTCGGCCAACCGCGCGCCGGAAGACCTGCAGCAGATGGCCGACGGGATGGTGGTGCAGATTTCCTGCTGGAAGTGATCAGCCCCGCCAGAAGCGCGGCAGCAGCAGCACGAGCACGCTCATCAATTCGAGCCGCCCGAGACACATCGCCGCGCTCATCAGCCACTTCGCGCTGTCGGGGAAATCCGCGACCGAGCCGTTGGCGGTGATCTCGGGCCCCCATGCGGGGCCGATATTGGCGATCGAGGTCCAGGCGGCGGTCATCGCCGTCTCGGTTCCGAGCCCGGTGAAGGTCAGCGCGATGATCAGCATCCCGAAGATCAGGATGAAGAGCGAAAAGAACGCCATCACCGAGTTGACCACGCTATCCTCGACCGGGCGCCCGCCATATTGCACCTTCAGCAGGCGGTGGGGCGAGTAGAGCCGCTGGATCTGCGCCTTGATCGCCTCCAGCAGGATCAGGTAGCGGAACACCTTGACGGAACAGGCGGTGGAGGCCGTGCAGCCCCCGATCAGTCCGGAAATCAGCAGGATCGTGAAGGCCAGATGGCCCCATTGGGTCACGTCCTCAGAGGCATAGCCGGTGCCGGTGAAGGTCGAGACCACGTTGAACGTCACCTCCCGCAGCGTCGGCCAGAAAGAGGCCTCGTGGCGGATCATGCGGTAGAGCACGATGATCGCGATCGCGTAGCCCATCCAGCGCAGGAAGGCACGCACCTGCGGGTCGCGCCACAGTGGCATCGTATCGCCGCGCATCACCTGAACGAAGCGGATGAACGGCATCGCGGCCAGCGCCATGAAGACCGAGGCCGCGTATTCGGGCGCGCCCTTATAAACGGCGAAGCTGGCGTCGTAATTCGAGAAGCCGCCCGTGCTCATCGTCGTAAGGGCGTGCATGATCGCGTCGAACCCCTTCATGCCGAGACCGATATAGGTCAGCGCGCAGGCAATCGTCAGCCCGACATAGATGCGGATCAGCGCGGTCGAGATATCCATTGCGCGCGGCAGGATTTTCCCAAGCGTGTCAAACCCTTCCGAGCGGAAGAACTGCATCCCGCCGACCTTCATCACCGGAAGGAAGATCATTGCGACGATGATGATCCCCAGACCGCCCAGCCATTGCAGCAGTCCGCGCCACAGGTTCACCCCCGGCGGCAGCGTATCGAGTTGCGGAATCGCGGTGGTGCCGGTCGTGGTCAGCCCTGACATCGCCTCGAAATAGGCATCGACCAGAGACAGATGCGGCACACCCAGCATGAAAGGTAGCGCCCCGAAGAACGGCAGCGTCAGCCAGACGAGCGAGGTCAGCAGAAAGCTTTGATGGATCGAGAGCGTCCGCGCCAGCCCGTCGCGGGAGGCCAGCGCCAGCAGCGCGCCTGCCGTCGTCGTCAGCACCGCGCTTTCGACGAAAACCAGCCAATGCGCTGCACCATGGCCCAAATCCACCGCCGCCGGGATAAGCATCGTCAGCCCCAGCACGGATGTCAGCATTCCGATGATATATCCAACCGGGCGCAGATCGATCATGCGCCCCACCTTGCCCAGAGCGTCAGTCTAGTCAATCCCGGACCGGACCGGGACGGGCGCGCATCGGTGCGGATCGACTTTGCAAACTCTCGTACATTGGTCAGTAAATTTGCCCAAGTTTGCAGGTAGGCCCTTGCGCTGCGGCGCGGCAACTGTACCGTAGCGGCCACTTTCGACAACAGGGAGAACGCTATGTTCAACAAGATCCTCGTGGCCAACCGTGGCGAGATCGCCATCCGGGTGATGCGCGCCGCCAACGAGCTGGGCAAGAAGACGGTCGCCGTCTACGCCGAAGAGGACAAGTTGGGCCTGCACCGCTTCAAGGCCGATGAAGCCTATCGCATTGGCGAAGGCCTCTCGCCCGTCGGCGCCTATCTCTCCATCGAAGAAATCATCCGCGTCGCCAAGGAAAGCGGCGCCGACGCGATCCACCCGGGCTATGGCCTGCTGTCGGAGAACCCCGATTTCGTCGAAGCCTGCGATGCCGCCGGCATCACCTTCATCGGCCCGAGAGCCGAAACGATGCGCGCGCTCGGCGACAAGGCCTCGGCCCGGCGCGTCGCGATCAAGGCCGGCGTGCCGGTCATTCCCGCGACCGAAGTGCTGGGCGAGGATTTCGACGCGATCAAGAAAGAGGCCGCCGAGATCGGCTACCCGCTGATGCTGAAAGCCAGCTGGGGCGGCGGCGGGCGCGGCATGCGCCCGATCCTCGGCGAGGAGGAACTGGTCGAGAAGGTCCGCGAAGGCCGGCGCGAAGCCGAAGCCGCCTTCGGAAATGGCGAGGGCTATCTCGAGAAGATGATCACCCGCGCGCGCCACGTCGAAGTGCAGCTTCTGGGCGACACGCATGGCAATCTCTATCACCTCTACGAGCGCGACTGCACCGTGCAGCGCCGTAACCAGAAGGTCGTCGAGCGCGCCCCTGCCCCCTACCTGTCGGACGAACAGCGCGAAGAGGTCTGCCAGCTCGCGCTGAAGATCGGTCAGGCGGTCGGCTATGAATGTGCCGGCACGGTCGAATTCCTGATGGATATGGATACCGACAATTTCTACTTCATCGAGGTGAACCCGCGCGTTCAGGTCGAGCATACCGTGACCGAGGAAGTCACCGGCATCGACATCGTGCAGGCCCAGATCAAGATTGCCGAAGGCGCGACACTCGCAGAGGCGACCCGCGCCAAGTCGCAAGACGAGATCGAACTGTCGGGCCACGCGCTGCAATGCCGCGTGACCACCGAAGACCCGCAGAACAACTTCATCCCCGATTACGGCCGACTGACCGCCTATCGTTCGGCCACCGGCAACGGCATCCGCCTCGATGGCGGCACAGCCTATGCGGGCGGCGTCATCACCCGCTATTATGACTCGCTGCTGGTGAAGGTCACCGCCTGGGCGCAGGATCCCGATCAGGCGATCCGCCGGATGGACCGCGCCCTGCGCGAATTCCGTATCCGCGGCGTGAGCACGAATATCGACTTCGTCATCAACCTGCTCAAGCACCCGACCTTCCTCGACATGAGCTACACGACGAAGTTCATCGACACGACGCCGGAGCTGTTCGACTTCAAGCAACGCCGCGACCGGGGCACCAAGATCCTGACCTATATCGCGGACATCACGGTGAACGGTCACCCCGAGACCGCGGGCCGCAACAAGCCGCATGCCGAGGCGAGACCGCCGCGCCTGCCCGCGTTGAAAGACGAGGTGAAGCCCGGCAGCCGCAACCTGCTCGAGAAAGAGGGCGCGAAGGCGGTCGCCGACTGGATGAAGGCGCAGAAGAAGCTGCTGCTGACCGACACCACGATGCGCGACGGCCACCAGTCGCTGCTGGCAACCCGGATGCGCTCGATCGACATGATCAAGGCAGCCCCCGCCTATGCCTCGAACCTGAGCGATCTGTTCTCGGTCGAATGCTGGGGCGGCGCGACATTCGATGTGGCCTACCGCTTCTTGCAGGAATGCCCGTGGCAGCGCCTGCGCGACATCCGCGAAGAGATGCCCAACATCCTGACCCAGATGCTTCTGCGCGCCTCGAACGGCGTGGGCTACACGAACTACCCTGACAACGTGGTGCAGTTCTTCGTCAAGCAGGCGGCTGAAAGCGGCGTCGACGTGTTCCGCGTCTTCGACTCGCTGAACTGGGTCGAGAACATGCGCGTCGCGATGGATGCGGTGATCGAGAGCGGCAAGATCTGCGAAGGCACGATCTGCTACACGGGCGACATCCTCGATCCCGACCGCGCGAAGTATGACCTGAAATACTATATCGGCATGGCGAAAGAGCTGGAAGCGGCGGGCGCCCATATCCTCGGCCTCAAGGACATGGCGGGTCTTCTGAAACCGGCCGCCGCGCGTCAGCTGATCTCGGCGCTCAAGGAAGAGGTCGATATCCCGATCCACTTCCACACCCATGACACCTCTGGCATCGCAGGCGCGACGATCCTTGCTGCCGCCGATGCGGGCGTCGATGCGGTGGATGCGGCGATGGACGCGTTCTCGGGCGGCACTTCGCAGCCCTGCCTCGGCTCCATCGTGGAGGCGCTGGCCCATACCGAGCGCGATACCGGCCTCGATATCCACGCGATCCGGATGATCTCGAACTACTGGGAGGCCGTGCGCCACCAATACGCGGCCTTCGAGAGCGGTCTCGAGGCTCCCGCCTCCGAGGTCTACCTGCACGAAATGCCCGGCGGCCAGTTCACCAACCTCAAGGCGCAGGCGCGCTCGCTGGGGCTGGAAGAGCGTTGGCACGAGGTGGCGCAGGCCTATGCCGATGCCAACCAGATCTTCGGCGATATCGTAAAGGTCACGCCGTCGTCGAAAGTCGTGGGCGACATGGCGCTGATGATGGTCGCGCAGGGCCTGTCGAAGGAAGACGTGCTCGACCCGGCGAAAGATGTCTCCTTCCCGGATTCGGTGATCGACATGATGCGCGGCAATCTCGGCCAACCGCCCGGCGGCTGGCCCGAGGGGATCGTGGCGAAGGTGCTCAAGGGCGAAACGCCTTCGACCGAGCGTCCCGGCAAAAACCTGCCCCCGGTGGATCTGGAAGCCGCCCGCAAGGAGGCCTCCGAACAACTCGACGGGCGCGAGATCGATAACGAGGATCTGGCGGGTTACCTGATGTATCCCAAGGTCTTCACCGATTACGCAAGTCGCCACGAAGCCTATGGCCCGGTGCGCACCCTGCCGACCCCGGTCTTCTTCTACGGGATGGAGCCGCAGGACGAGATTTCCGCCGAGATCGACCCCGGAAAAACGCTGGAGATCCGCTATCTCACCACCGGCGACACCGACGAGCTGGGCGAGGTGAAGGTCTATTTCGAGCTCAACGGCCAGCCCCGCGCCGTGCGCGTTCCGAACCGCGCGGTGAAGGCGACGACCGCGGCGAAACCGAAGGCCGAGGCGGGTAACCCGGATCATATCGGTGCGCCTATGCCGGGCTCGATCGCCTCGATCGCGGTCAATGTCGGCCAGAAGGTGAAGCCGGGCGATATGCTCCTGACCATCGAGGCGATGAAGATGGAAACCGGCATCCACTCCGAGCGCGACGCCACCGTGAAAGCGATCCACGTTTCGCCGGGCGCCCAGATCGACGCGAAGGATTTGCTGATCGAGCTGGAGTAAACCGGTCCTGATCGAGACCGAACCGCGCGCCAAGGCCCCGCCCCGGCGCGCGGTTTCATTTTCGGACCGACCGTGAAGTTCGGGGGGGCTGCCCCCGGGCCCGCACGGGATATTTGGTTCATTGAAGGCGAAAAACGCCTGGCTCTAGCCTCAGAGAAGACGGAAAGCCGGGCGTCTCGAACTGCGCGGCAACCGGCATCCCGCCTGCACCGCAGCGGCAGCATAGACGGACCGAGGCTTAGTAATTATTTCGGCTTTCCAATTGCTTGACATTCCCCTGAGGCGTGAGACGGAGTGAGAATTCGTCGTTTCAAACGACACGACCCCGAACACTGAATAGCCTGGACTGAGGGCCGGCGGGCGCCAGTCCCCGCCCCTCAAAACAATTCCGACCCGGGGCGCGAGGAGACCTCCAGAAGACCCATCACGTAGCCCGCGACGGAGCGGAAGGAGACTAGCGAGATCTCGTCTTCCCCCGATCGCCAGAACGCCGCCGCCACTTGTGCCGCACGGGAGCGGCGGATCTCGCCTTTGGGTAGAGTCGCGACATCGGCGGGGGAGAGCTTCATCACCACTTGGTCGGCCTTTTCGCCGCGGATGGTGAACATCGCGCGGGCGTCAGAGACGTTGACGACCAGCGCATGCTCTGCGGCAAGCGCCTCGGCCAGCCGGTCGGTAAGCGCGAGCGCCTCGTCATGGGCGCAGATCAGCAACAGCTCATCCGGGCTCATCCACGCGATGGAGCGCCCGTCGACGGTCTCGATCCGGCGCGGACCGGGGACGGGCAGCCCCTCGGCCTTGAGCGCCTTGGCCAGCGCCTTCGCGCCCAGATCACATCGGATGGAGATCATGCCCACCAGTCCGGCCTCGGACACGGTGACGAAACCTTCGTGGCTCTGCCCGGAAAGGGCGCTGACGGCCTCAGACATTCTGCTTCTCCCCGTCTTTGTCGTAGAAGACCGGATCGACGATCCGCGCCTTGACCATGTCCTCGCCCTCACCGGTGAACTCGATCACCTCGCCCATCCGGTCGGGCCCGTTCAGCACCAGCCCCATTGCGATGCCTTTGCCGATCGTCGGCGAGTAATAGGTCGAGGTGACGCGGCCTTGCGTGTTGCGCTGACCGTTGGCGTTGAACCCGTCGGCGGGCGCGTGGCTACCATCGGGGATCACCGATCCGTCGAGCGTCTCGAGGCCGACGAGCTTCCAGCGGTTCGGGTCGGTCATGTGGGACCGCTCCTGCGCGCGCTTGCCCAGATAGTCGGTCTTCTTCTTCGAGATCGCCCAGTTGAGGCCCAGATCCTGCGGGATCACGGTGCCGTCGGTCTCGTCGCCGATCATGATGAAGCCCTTCTCGGCGCGCATCACGTGCAGCGCCTCGGTGCCGTAGGGCATCGCGCCAAGCGCTTCGCCCTCGGTCATCAGCTTCTCCCACAGCGCGAGGCCCTGCGACGCGGGAACCGCGATCTCGTAGCTCAGCTCGCCCGAGAAGGAGATGCGGAAGATGCGCGCGTCGAAACCGCCCAGCGTGCCGTCCGCCCATTGCATGAAGGGCAGCGTCTCCTTGCTGACATCCATGCCACCCAGTCGCTCCAGCAGTTCGCGCGACTTCGGGCCGACGACGGCGATCTGGGCATATTGCTCGGTCAGGTTGGCGGTGTAGACCTTCCAGTCCCACCACTCGCATTGCAGCCAGTCTTCCATCCAGCCATGGATGTGATCCGCCCCGCCCGAGGTCGTGTGGCACAGCCACGTATCTTCGGACAGGCGCGCCACGACCCCGTCATCCATCAGGAAGCCGTTCTCGTTGCACATCAGCCCGTAGCGGCATTTGCCGACTTTCAGCGTCGACATCATGTTGGTGTAGAGCATGTCGAGGAATTTCCCCGCATCCGGCCCTTTCACCACGATCTTGCCCAGCGTCGAGGCGTCGAGCATGCCCACATTCTTGCGGGTATTGGTGATCTCGCGATTGACCGCGTCGCGGTGGCTCTCGCCCGATTTCGGGTAGCAATAGGGACGACGCCAATGGCCGACCGGCTCCCAATGCGCGCCCTTGGCTTCGTGCCAGGACTGGATCGGGGTGCGGCGCAGCGGCTGGAACAGCTCGCCCTTGGCTTCCGCCGTCACGGCGCCGAGCGAAATCGGCGTGTAGGGCGGGCGGAAGGTGGTCGTGCCAGTGGCCGGGATCGGTTGGCCAAGCGCATCCGAGAGAATAGCGAGCCCGTTGATATTGCTCAGCTTTCCCTGATCGGTCGCCATGCCGAGCGTGGTGTAGCGCTTGGTATGTTCGACCGACTCGTAGCCCTCGCGGGCGGCCAGCTGCACATCGGAGACCTTCACATCGTTCTGGTAGTCGAGGAAGCTCTTGAAGCGCAGCGCGTCGGGCGCGCCTGCGGGCATCATCCAGACGGGGGCGAGCGGCGCTTCCTCCTCGGAAGCCGCGCCGATGCCCAGACCGCCCATCGCCTCGGAGAGCGTCAGATCGCCATTGGCGGCCCCCACGACCGTCGCCATGCCGGTCCCATCCGCGCCGGTCGGCGGACGGTTCGGATCGGGGCGGAACATCGCACGCGCATCGTCCCAGGTCAGCTTGCCGCCGCAATGCGACCACAGGTGCACGACCGGCGACCAGCCGCCCGACATCGCGACGCAATCGCAGTCGATCGTCTCGACCGCCCCGCCCTCGCCGGCCTGTGCGCAGATCTCGACGCCGGAGACGCGTTTGCGACCGAGCACTTTCGCGATGCCGCGGCCCTCGAGGACACGCACGCCGCGCGCCTTCACGGCTTCGGGCAGCGCGCCATGGGTTTCCTCACGCGCGTCGACCACGGCCGAGACCGTCAGCCCCGCATCGAGGATCGCGAGCGCCGTGCGATAGGCGTCGTCGTTGTTGGTCACGATCACCGTGCGATCGCCGGGCGAGACCGCCCAGTTCACGATGTAATCGCGCACCGCCGAAGCCAGCATCACGCCGGGCACGTCATTGCCCGCGAAAGCAAGCGGACGTTCGATCGCGCCGGTCGCGGTGATCGTGTGGCCCGCACGGATGCGCCAGAGACGGTGGCGCGGACGGCCATCGCCGGGAGTGGTGTCGGCGAGGTTCTCGTAGCCGATGACATAGCCATGATCGTGCAGACCCGCCGCCATCAGGCGGGTGCGCATCGTGACATTCTCCATCGAGGACAGTTCGACCAGCGCGCTGTCGATCCAAGTCTGCGCGTCGTGACCGTCGATTTGACCGCCATCGACCGGCGTGCGCCCGCCCCAGTTCGGGGTCTGCTCGATCAGCCAGACGCGTTTACCGGCGCGGCCTTCCTTGAGCGCCGCGGCAAGACCCGCCACACCCCCGCCCACGACGAGCACGTCGCAATGGGCGTAGACCTGCTCGTAGCGATCCGGGTCGGCCTCTTTCGGCACGCCGCCCAAGCCCGCCGATTTGCGGATGATGGGTTCGAACAGGTACTTCCACGCTGCGCGCGGGGCCATGAAGGTCTTGTAGTAGAAACCCGCGGGCAGGAATTTGTAGAAGGTGTTGTTGATCTCGCCGATGTCGAAATCGAGCGACGGCCAGTGGTTCTGGCTGGTGGTCTCGGCCCCCTCGAACAGCTCGGTCGTGGTGGTGCGCTGGTCGGGCTCGAACCGCGCGTTGCGGCCCAGACCGACGAGCGCGTTCGGCTCTTCCGCGCCCGAGGCCACGATGCCGCGCGGGCGGTGATATTTGAACGACCGGCCCACCATGAGCTGACCACCGCCCAGCAGTGCCGAGGCCAGCGTATCGCCCGCAAAGCCGCGCATCGGCTTGCCGTTGAAGGTGAAGGCGAGCGGTTTCGCGCGGTCGATCAGACGACCACCCTTGGAAAGACGCGTGCTCATTTATAGCCCTCCCAGTCGGGGCGTTTCGCTTTGATCTTCGCGATCACATCGGCGGGGGGCTCGGTGGTCTGCGCCTTGTAGGTCGCAAATACCTCGAGCGTGCCCGTGTCGCGTGCAGCCAGGAACCACTTGCCGCAGCCATAGGCATGCCGCCAGCGCTCGAAATGGACGCCTTTCGGGTTCTTGCGGGCGAACAGGTATCCCTCGAACTCGTCATCCGACGAGCCCGGCCCGAAGCGTTTTAGATGCGCCTCTCCGCCCGGGGCGAATTCGGTTTCCTCGGCGGTGACGCCGCAGCAGGGACAGGTGAGGGTCAGCATGTCGGATGCACCTCTTTACTGGAGAGCGCCGGGAGGGATTTGAAGCAGGTCGAAAGGGAGGTCGTCTTCATCAGTGCGCCACCCCTGCGGCGACGCTTTCGTCGATGAAGCGGCCTTCCTTGAAACGGTCGAGCCCGAATTGGTCGGTCAGCGGCGAGTGGCCGCGCGCGATCAGCTCGGCCATGCCATAGCCCGAGCCCGGGATCGCCTTGAACCCGCCGGTGCCCCAGCCGCAATTGACGAAGATGCCCTCGACCGGCGTTTTCGACAGGATGGGCGAGCGGTCGCCGGTCATGTCCACGATGCCGCCCCATTGGCGCAGCATCTTGAGGCGCGAGATGATCGGGAAGGTCTCGACCAGCGCGCGGGTGGTTTCCTCGACATGGTGCCACGAGCCGCGTTGGGTGTAGTTGTTGAACCCGTCCGTGCCGCCGCCGATCACCATCTCGCCCTTGTCGGATTGCGACATGTAGCCGTGCACGGTGTTGGCCATCACGACCACATCCATGCAGGGTTTGATCGGCTCGGACACCCAGGCCTGCAGCGCCACGCTCTCGATCGGCAGACGGAAGCCCGCCATTTCGGCCAGGACCGAGGAATGCCCCGCGACGATGATGGCGAGCTGTTCGCAGTCGATCTCGCCCTTGGTGGTCGAGATGCCCTGCACCTTGCCGCCTTCGGTGCGCACACCGGTCACTTCGCATTTCTGGATGATGTCCATGCCCATGTCAGAGCACGCCCGCGCATAGCCCCAGGCCACCGCGTCGTGCCGCGCCGTGCCGCCGCGCTTTTGCAGCAGAGCGCCCAACACCGGGTAACGCGGCCCGTCGATATTGATGATCGGCACCAGCTCCTTGACCTGCTCCGGTCCGATCCATTCGGTGTCGATGCCCTGCAGGCGGTTGGCGTGCACCGTGCGCTTGTAGCCGCGCACCTCGTGCTCGGTCTGGCCCAGCATCAGAAGACCGCGCGGCGAGAACATCACGTTGTAGTTCAGATCCTGGCTCAGATCCTCGTACAGCGCGCGGGCTTTCTCGTAGATCGCCGCCGACGGATCCTGCAGGTAGTTCGAGCGGATGATCGTGGTGTTGCGGCCGGTATTGCCGCCGCCCAGCCAGCCCTTCTCGATCACCGCGACATCGGTGATCCCATGCACCTTGCCAAGGTAATAGGCGGTGGCGAGGCCATGCCCCCCTGCCCCCACGACAATGACCTTGTAGCGTTTCTTCGGCTCGGGCGAGCGCCAGGCCCGCTCCCAACCGCGATGGAAGCGCATCGCCTCACGCGCAACGGCAAACATCGAATAGCGTTTCATGAGCGCGCCTCCGAGCAGTCTCGACTCTTTCGCCTTTGTGATGGACCGGGGCGGCGGGCGAAAGCCCCCCTGTTGCGGCATCGCAGGGAAAAAAGCGACATGGGCCTGCGACATCGGGTTCCATTCACGCGCTAGACCCTTTCGGCGCAGCGTCATCTCGCCTAAATGGGAGGCGAAGGATGAGGAGACGCCATGCTGTTCTGGATTATCGCCGCCGCGCTCGTTGCGGTCATTGCGCTTCTGTTTGCGCTTGCCCTGTTGCGCGGACGTGGGGAAGACGAGATGGCACCGGCGGCCTCGTATGACGTGCAGGTCTATCGCGACCAGCTGCGCGATCTGGAACGCGACGTCGAGCGTGGAGTCACATCACGCGAGGAAGCCGACCGGGCAAAGCTGGAAATTTCGCGCCGAATGCTCGAGGCGGACCGCAAGGCGCAGGCAGGCTCCGATCTGGGCCGGGCACCGAAAGGGCCGACCATCGCGCTGGTGATAGGTGGCGTCGTGATCTTCGGCGCGGCGTTCTGGCTCTATACCCGCATGGGCGCGGAGGGCTATCAGGACCAGCCGATCGCGCAGCGTTTCGCGGATGCCGACAAGCTCTATGACAGCCGCCCCTCGCAGGCCGAGGCCGAGAAGATGCAGAAAGCCCGCGCGACCCCCCCGGCCAATCCGGACCCGAAATTCCTCGAACTGATGAAAAAGCTGCGCGAAGCCGTGGCGAAGAAGCCCGACGATCCGAAGGGCCTCGAACTGCTTGCACGCAACGAGGCGGCGCTGGGCAATTTCGACGCCGCATGGAAAGCGCAGCAGCGGCTCGTCGCGACAAAGGGCGATGCCGCCACCGCTCAGGATTACGCCGAGCTGGGTGAGATGATGGCCGTGGCCGCTGGCGGGCTGATCACGCCCGAGGCGGAGAAAGTCTTCGCGACCGCGCTGAAGATGGACCAGAATAACGGGCTCGCGCTCTATTATGTTGGCCTGATGATGGCGCAGAACGGGCGCGGCGACCGGGCGTTCCGCCTCTGGGACAACTTGCTGCGCAACTCGGAAAGCAGCGATCCGTGGGTGCCGCTGGTGCAGCAGAACATCGAGGAACTGGCATGGCTCGCGGGCGAGAAGGATTACACCCCGCCGAGACCGCGCGGCGCGCCCGGCCCGTCGCAGGCAGATGTCGCGGCGGCGGCGGACATGTCGCCCGAGGCGCGTCAGCAGATGATCCGCTCGATGGTGGAGCGCCTGAACGACCGGCTGGCGCAGGAAGGCGGCAGCGCAGATGACTGGGCACGCCTGATTTCGTCGCTGCGCATGATCGGTGAGGTCGACCGCGCAGATGCGGTCTATGGCGAAGCGAAGGGCAAATTCGGCTCGCGCCCGGACGACATGGCGAAGATCGACGCGGCCCATCAGGCCCCGGCCGGTCAGGCGCTGCAGGACATGGGTGGCGCGCAGGCGGGGCAAAGCGCCCCGCAAGCGGCCCCCGCCCTGCCCGGTCCGAGCGCGCAGCAGATGAAGGACGCGGCCTCGATGACGCCCGAGGAGCGCCAGCAGATGATCCAGGGCATGGTCGATGGTCTCTTTGACCGCCTGACCATCGAGGGTGGCACGCCGCAGGAATGGGCGCGGGTGATCTCGTCCCTCGCCACGTTGGGCCAAACCGACCGCGCCAAGGAAGCCTGGGGCGAGGCGCAGAAGGCGTTGGCCGACAAACCGGATGCGCTGGCTCAGGTCGAGGCGGCGGCGAAATCGGCAGGTGTGGCGCAATGATCTGCGAGACGATCGAAGAATTCGCCGATGCGATCCCGCGCATGGGCGGCGTCGCAGGGCTCGATCTGGGCACCAAGACCATCGGCGTCGCGGTGTCCGACGGGCTGCGCTCGGTCGCGACGCCGCTATCGACGATCAAGCGCAGGAAGTTCGGCCTAGATGCCGAGGCGCTTCTCAAGATCGTGGCGGAGCGTGATTTGAAGGGGCTGATCCTCGGCCTGCCGAAGAACATGGACGGGACCGAAGGAGCGCGCTGCCAATCGACCCGCGCCTTCGCTCGCAACCTCAGCCGCCTCACCGATCTGCCGATCAGCTACTGGGACGAGCGGCTGAGCACGGTCGCCGCCGAACGCGCGATGCTGGAGGCCGATATGTCGCGCGCCAAACGCGCAGAGGCGATCGACCACGTCGCGGCAAGCTTCATCCTGCAAGGCGCGCTGGATCGGCTGCGCTATCTGGGGGCGGCATGAACGATCCGCAAAACACCGACGACATCTGGAAACGCGCCGAGATAGAGAGCCCCTGCGTCAAGCTCTGCCAGATTCACCCCGAGGCGCGGATCTGCATCGGCTGCTACCGCACGATGGAAGAAATCGGCGCGTGGTCGCGGATGACGCCCGAGGCGCGCCGCGAAGTGATGGCGGAACTGCCCGAACGAGCCCCGCAACTGCGCAAGCGCCGCGGCGGACGCGCAGGCCGACAGGACCGCTGAGCGCTTAAGCGCCGCCCCCTTTCGCCGGGAAGACAAAGCAGCGATCGCGCCGGATCATCAGCCACATCGGCGTGCCGGGCTTCGGCAGGAATACGTTCGGGACGCTGGCGCGCAGGATCGTGCCGTCGAAATCCATCCGGAACTCGACGAGGCTCTCGCGGCCCAAGAAGCGTGCGCGTTCGACGACGCCCCGCGCGGGCGTGCCGTCCTGCGGCGTCGGGGACGGGCCGCGCCCTGCCCGGTCGAAATCGATCTTCAGATGCTGCGGGCGGATCACGATGTCAATCTCGGTCCCGTCCGCATGGCCCGGCGTCAGGAAATCGCCGAACGCGGTCTCGGTCAGCGCGTCCTTCACACGGCCCTTGAGCACATTCACATCCGAGAAGAACGCCGCCGCCGCCCGGTCCACAGGCGCGTTATAGAGGTTATAGGGCGCGCCGCGCTGCACGATCTTCCCGCCGCGCATCAGCAGGATCTCATCGGCCATCCGCATCGCCTCATGCGGCTCATGCGTGACCAGAAGAACGGCGGTGTTTTCCTCTTTCAGAAGCGCCAGAGTCTCGTCGCGGATATCGTCGCGCAGACGCTCGTCCAGTCCCGAGAAAGGCTCGTCCATCAAGAGGATACGCGGTCGGGGTGCAAGCGCACGTGCCAGCGCCACGCGCTGCTGCTCGCCGCCCGAAAGCCCGTGCGGATAGCTGTCGCGATGGCGCAGCAGGCGGACCTTCTCGAGCAATTCCGTCACGCGGGCGCGCTTTGCCGCCGCATCGCCCTTGAGGCCGAAGGCGATATTTTCGGCAACCGTCAGATGCGGAAACAGCGCAAAGTCCTGAAACATCAGCCCGATCGCGCGTTGCTCGGGCGGGACGTGAACGGAGCCGTCGCTGATCGCGGCTCCGTCGACGTAGATCTCGCCCGCATCCTGCGTATCGACTCCCGCGATCAGCCGGAGCGTCGTCGATTTGCCGCAGCCCGAGGGGCCCAGCAGACAGGTCACCTGCCCCGCTGGGATCGCAAAGGACACGTCGTCGACCACGGCCAACCCGTCGAACACGCGGCCAAGCGCGCGAACTTCGAGGCGCGGAGGGGGTAATTGTGCGCTCATGCAGCGAAATCTCGACCGAAAGTGTCAGGCAATGCAGGGCGGGAGATAACAGCCCCCCGCCCCCCAAGCAAGCCCGGCAGGGCTGGCAGACCGGCTTAGATCGAGATGTTGTTCAGCCCGCCATCGAGCATCACGTTCTGCCCGACCATGAACCCGGCATGAACCGAACACATGAAGGCACAGGTTGCACCGAACTCCTCGGGCGTGCCGTAGCGACGCACCGGGATCGATGCCTCGCGCTGCGCTTTGGCTTCCTCGACCGAGATGCCCTTCGCCTTCGCCGCTGCCGTATCGAGCGACACCGCGCGGTCGGTCGCATGCAGGCCCGGCAACAGGTTGTTAATGTTCACGCCATATTCCGCGACCTGCCGCGAAGTGCCGGCGACGAAGCCGGTCAGGCCGGAACGTGCAGAGTTCGACAGGCCGAGCTGCGCGATCGGCGCGCGCACGGATTGCGAGGTGATATTGACCACCCGCCCCCAGCGCTGCTCGATCATGGCCGGCAGCACCGCCTGCATCATCGCGATCGGGGCCAGCATGTTCGCATCGAGCGCCGCGATGAAATCGTCGCGCGACCAGTCGCGCCAGTTGCCCGGAGGCGGCCCGCCCGCATTGGTCACCAGAATGTCGACCTCGCCCGCTTCGCCCAGCACCGCCGCGCGTCCCTCGGGCGTGGTGATGTCGGCGGCCACAGGCGTCACGGTGACCCCGGTCGCGGCCATGATCTCGTTCGCCGTCGCGGCCAGCGTGTCGGCGCCGCGCGCATTCAGCACGATGTCGACACCTGCCTGCGCGAGCGCCATCGCGCAGCCCCGTCCTAGCCCTTTCGAGCCCGCACATACGATCGCCTTGCGGCCCCTGATACCAAGATCCATCGCGCCCTCTCCTTTGCTTTCATTCTCCGGCGTGATCCGGCGAGCCCATCGCGCGAAACATCGCGCGCGGCCCTGCCAGCTACGCCTCGCACAGTAGCTTGCCCGAATGGGAGGACAAGCGCGCTGTGGCCGCTTGACCATCACGAGCGGCCCGCGGTAAGCCGATGCGATCCAGCAGTTTCAGACGGCCCGACAGGGCGAGGGAGAGCGCGTGTCAAACCCGAGCCAGATCGTTCACGTCTTCGAGGCAGAGGATATCTGGGTCACCTCCGGGGCCAATCAGGGCGACGCGCTCGGCCTTGTCGAAGATTGCGAACCCGGCGACATTTATCAGCTCCATCGCGCCGCCAAACCACGCCGCCTCGTACTGGCCCAGCAAGGCGCCGCGCCGACCGTTGCTGAAGGCTCCGAGATCGGCGCGCCGGGGGATGCGCTCGAGCTGATCGCGCGGCACCTGCTGATCACGCCCGAGGGCGACACGGTCGACATCCTGATGATCTGCCACGAGGCCACGGGCGCGCATTACGCGTTGCCGCTCTCACCGATGGCAGCGCGCTTCGACTACACGTTGCTGGAGGCGCGCGACGATCCCGGCGAGGTGCGGCTGTCGGACCTCGTCTGCGTGGCCTTCACCACCGGCACGATGATCACGCTGGCCGGCGGCGCGCAGATGCCGATCGAGCAACTCACCCCCGGCGCGCGGGTGCTGACCCGCGACAATGGCCCGCAGCCGGTGAAGCTGGTGGCGAAGGCGACGATGCGCGCGCTGGGGTCTTTCGCGCCGGTCGTGATTTCGGCGGGCGTACTGGGCAATGAAGGCGACCTGGTGATCTCGCCCCATCACCGCGTGTTCCTCTATCGCCGCGGCGCGCAGAAGTTGGGCGACACGTCGGAAATCCTCGTGCAGGTGAAGCATCTTGTCGATGGCGAGAATGTCTGGCAGCGCGAGGGCGGGTTCGTCGATTACTTCGCGCTGGTCTTCGACCGGCATGAGATCATCTATGCCGAAGGCGTTCCGGTCGAGAGCCTGATGGTGTCCGAGGCGACGCTGTCACTTCTACCCGAAGAATTGGGCCGCGAGATATCCGAGCGCTTGCCCGACCTCGCCCACCGCCAGCATTTCGGCACCGAGGCGACGCGCGATCTTCTCGATCGGATCGGGCGCGAGAAACTGTTCCGCAAGCGCAAGGATTGAAGCACGAGGGGGCGCGGCCCCCGCTCTTTTCTGCCCTCCGCTTGCGCTTCGGGCGTTCCGCGGGGCGTCCTTCCACTGAAAGGCCGCTGATCTCGCCTCATCCGGCGGGATCTTTTCAGAAAGAGGAAGAGATTAGCCGTTCAGCGCTTCGAGCGCGGCGGCATGAATCTCCGGCGAGGCGGCGGCGAGCACCTGCCCGCCGCGATGGGCCGGACCACCCTGCCAGTTGGTGACAAGGCCTCCCGCCGCTTCGATCACCGCGATCGGAGCCGCCACGTCATAGGGCTGCAGGCCGGCCTCGACCACCAGATCGATCTGGCCGGCGGCAAGCAGCGCATAGGCGTAGCAATCCATGCCGTACCGCGTCAGCCGCACCTGCTTCGACAGCCGAGCGAAGGCCGCGCCCTCTTCCGGCGTGCCGACTTCGGGGAAGGTGGTGAAAAGCGTCGCGCTGTCGAGCCCGCGCCCGGTCCGCACGCCAAGCTGGCGCGCGCCATGCGGACCGTCGAGCGTCGCGCGCCCGAAGCCGCCGGTAAAACGTTCGCCGATATAAGGTTGGTCGATCACGCCCATGAGCGGCGCGCCGGGGCCGTCCAATTCCTCGGCACACAAGGCGATCAGCACGCCCCAGGTCGGCGTTCCCGACAGGTAGCCGCGGGTGCCGTCGATCGGGTCGAGTACCCAGGTCAGTCCGCTTTGCCCGCGGGTGACGCCATGCTCTTCGCCGTAGATGCCGTCTTGCGGGCGACGCTCCGCAATCAGGGCACGCATCGCGGCCTCGGCGGCGCGGTCGGCCTCGGTCACCGGATCGAACCCACCTTCGAGCTTGTTATCCGCGCCGATCCCGCCCACGGGACGGAACTGCGCCAAGGTCTCACGCCGCGCGCAATCGGCAAGCTCAGCGGCCAGGGCCGAAAGCTCCGCGCGGGTATCGGTGTCGAGATCAAGCATCAGTGTCCTCCCCGGGCCGCGCCGTCACCGCAACCGACCCCCAGAAATGAGATAAGGGGAGCGGTAACCGCCCCCCTTCTCCGGGTCAAGCTGCCGACCGCCCCACATTCGGTCGCCAGTTGCGCCTAAAGGCGTCCGCGTGGCGCTCAGGCCGCGTCGGAGAGCACCTTGGCGAGTTCGAACAGCCGGCGGCGCTGCGCCTCCGGGATCGAGTAATAGGAGCGCACGAGCGCGAGCGCCTCCTTGTCGGACAGAATATCTCCCGCCACTTCCGGTTGCATCCCGCTATCTTCCGCGAGCCCTTCGAAGAAGAAGGAGATCGGAACTTCGAGCGCATCCGCGATATCCCAGAGTCGAGATGCCGAAACCCGGTTCATCCCGGTTTCGTATTTCTGGATCTGCTGGAATTTGATCCCAACTTTGTCCGCGAGCTGTTGTTGGGTCATCCCAATCATCCAGCGGCGATGCCGGATCCGCTTGCCTACATGGACATCAACCGGATGCTTCATACTCTTTCCCCTTCAAGCCAATTTCACCCACAAACTACCGTGCGCTGAGTGTGGCCTGCGCGGGTAAAATCGCAAACCTGTCTAAAAAGACAGGGAAATTGCAGCTTTCCGCAGCACACCTAACCTAAAGGATAGGTGCCCCCCTATTCGCCTTCCGCGTGTTTTGCGATTTGCAACTCGATGAATTGGATTCCGCTACGGAAACCTATGGTGCCAACCGCCCTCTCACGGAGGATTGATTCGCCGGTCAATGCCCGGCGGCGACCCTGCCGCGACGTCCCGCTCCGGGCTCTGGCAGGCGGGCTGGCCCTGATCGGCTGCGCGGTCTATCACGGGCGACGTAGGGTCCGCTTTGCTGGCCAACCAACCCCGCGACACAACTTGCCGGAGCATTCGATGCGCGCCTATGTTCAAGCCGCCCCCGGGCAAAACCCCGAGCTGACCGAAATCCCCCTTCCCGCCCCGGCAGCGGGCGAGGTGCAGGTGGCCATCCGAGCCTGCGGTCTGAACTTTGCCGACCTGCTGATGATCGAGGGGAAATATCAGGACACCCCCACCCCGCCCTTCACCCTCGGCATGGAGCTCGCGGGAAAGGTCATCGCGGCAGGCGAGGGCTGCACCCTCGCCACGGGCACCCGCGTCGCGGTCTTCTCAGGGCAAGGCGGGCTGGCCGAGGCGGGCAATTTCCCCGAAAGCCGCTGCACGCCGATGCCGGACGCGATGAGCTACGCGCAGGCGGCGGCCTTCCAGATCGCCTATGGCACCAGCCATGTGGCCTTGGAGACGCGTGCAGGCCTCGCCGAGGGCGAGACGCTGGTGGTTCTGGGCGCGGCCGGTGGAGTCGGCCTCACGGCGGTCGAGATCGGCAAGAAGATGGGCGCGCGGGTGATTGCCTGTGCGCGCGGCGAGGCGAAGCAGCAGATCGCGCGCGCCGCCGGGGCCGATGAGACGCTCGATAGCGAGAGCGACGATCTGAAAAGCGCGATCAAGGCCCTTGGCGGTTGCGACGTGGTTTACGACGCAATCGGCGGCCCCGCAGGCGAAGCCGCCTTCCGCGCCCTGAAACCCGGCGGGCGCTATCTGATGATCGGGTTCGCCAGCGGCAGCCAGCCGAAGTTGCCCCTCAACCACGCGCTGGTGAAGAATATCGCGATCCACGGGCTTTACTGGGGTGGCTATCTCAAGCTCGACCCGCAGGTTCTGACCGGGTCGATGGCGCGGCTCTTCGACTGGTTCGCGCAGGGCGGCCTCAGCCCCCATATCGGCGCGACCTATCCGATGGAGCAGATCCCGGACGCGCTGGACGATCTGCGCGCGCGCCGCTCCACCGGCAAGCTGGTCATCGAGATCGACGCTCAGGCATAGGCCTCCCGGATCAGCGCACGCAGCCCCTCGACCGGATCGCCGGTCAGCCGGCCCGTGTCGTAGAAGCAGATCCGCGAGCGGCCGAGCGGCGGCAGACCGCTTTCCGGTCCCAGCGCCACGCAGCCCGGCGGGATGTCGCGCGACAGCCGCACCGCGACGCCCATATCGGCGGCCACCGCCGCGCTCGCCATCTCGTCTGATTGCCCGTCGAAAGCCGGTTTGGACTCGATCCCGACCGCCTCGAGCGCCGCCAAGGCCGCGCCGTAGAACGCGCATCCTTCCTCGATCGACAGCATCAGAGGGCGCGCGCAAAAGGCGCGCCCGAGCTGCGCGCCGATCCAGACCAGTTGATCGGCAGAGAGCACCTCGGCCTCCGGACCGGGCGTCTCCTCCGTTGTCAGGATCATGTCCAGCTCGCCCGCATCCAGCATTCGCCGCAGGGTCTGCGAGCGGCGCGAGGCGAGTTGCAGCCGGACCATCGGCCACTGCTCTGAGAGCGCGCGCAACAGATGCGGCATCTGCGGGCTGACCAGATCATGTGGCAGGCCGAAGCGCACGGTCACCTCGGCATCCGCCGCGCGCAGCCGCGCCAGAGCCGCGTCATTCTCGGCGCAGATCCGGCGCGCATGGTCCAGAAGAGAGCGCCCCGCGCGGGTCAGCGCCATCCTCCGGTTCGACCGATCGAAGAGCACCTTGTCGAGCGCCTCCTCCAAGCGGCGGATCTGCATCGAGACCGCCGATTGGGTCAGGTTCAGAAGCCGCGCCGCCTGCGTCACCGAGCCGGTTTCCGAAACGGTCAGAAGCGCACGCAGCGCTGCGATATCGAGGTTTTGTGCCATGTCGGCCTCTCCATCACGTTTCGTGATGCCAAATAGCACAATCATTCGTTTTCATCATTAAAAAACTTGCGTCATCCTTCCGGGCAGAAACGATCACCCACGGAGGATAAGACGATGACCTTCCTGACCCAGCGCAACGCCGCCTGCTGCGCCCCTGCCCGCCCCGCCCGGCGGAGCGTCCTTGCCACGCTCGCCGCGATTGTCACCCATTACCGCTCGCGCCGGGCGTTGGCGCGGCTCGATGCAAGGCTTCTCGAGGATATCGGGCTGACCGAGTCCGAAGCCGCGTTCGAGGTCCGGCGCCGGATTTGGGACGCCCCCGACCACTGGCGCGCGGGTCGCTGAGGCACAACCTGTGAAAACCATGTGAAACGACGCATTTTCCGGCAGCCCCAAATCTTGAATTCCGGGGCTGCTCTGCCAATATCGGTCGGGAAACCGGTCCGAGGGACGACCGGACGACATAGTTGGAGGTGCTGATGGCTGATTTCGAAACGATGCGGACCCCTCGCGCGGGCACGCGTCAGGCTGCGATTGACGAGGGTCTTCGCGCACATATGAACAAGGTCTACGGGCTTATGTCGCTGGCGATGCTGGTGACCGGGGCCGTGGCGTTTGGTGTGGGTACGAACCCGGCGCTCGTTGCCGCGATCTTCGGTTCGGGCCTCAAATGGGTTGTGATGCTGGCCCCGCTGGCGATCGTCTTCGCCTTCGGCGCGATGATCAACAAGATGTCGACCAGCACGGCGCAGATCGTGTTCTTCGTCTATGCCGCGCTGATGGGCCTGTCGATCAGCTTCATCTTCGCCGCCTATACCGGCATCTCGATCGCGCAGACCTTCCTCGTGACGGCGATCTCCTTCGCGGGTCTCTCGCTTTACGGCTATACCACGAAGCGTAACCTGAGCGCGATGGGCTCGTTCCTGATGATGGGTCTGATCGGCCTGATCGTCGCCTCGATCGTGAACATCTTCCTCGCCTCCTCGGCGATGGCCTTCGCGATCTCGGTGATCGGCGTTCTGATCTTCGCGGGCCTCACGGCTTACGACACGCAGAACATCAAGAACACCTACCTGCAGCTCGCTGCCAGCGACTCGGAGTTCATGGGCAAGGCCGCCATCATCGGCGCGCTGCAGCTCTACCTGGACTTCCTGAACCTGTTCATGTTCCTGCTGCAATTCATGGGCAACCGCCAGTAATCGGCACGCTCACGAGACATTCGAAAGCCCCGCCCTTCCGGCGGGGCTTTTTCATGTCAGCCCATCCGTAGCGCCATATCCAGCATCCGGTTGGAGAAGCCCCACTCATTGTCATACCAGCCGAAGACCCGGATCAGCCCGTGCGCGGTCGCCCGCGTCTCGGGCAGCGCCATGACGACGCTCTCGGGGCGCGCGCGCAGATCGGTGGAGACGAGCGGCTTCCCGGTCGTGCCGATCACCCCGCCTGCGTCCCGCAGCATCGCGTTGACCTGTTCGACCGTGGCGGGATTTTTCACCGTCACCGCCAGATCAACCGCCGAGACGGAGGCCGTGGGCACCCGCACCGCCTGCGCGATCAGGCGACCGGCGAGAACGGGCAGCACCTCTTCCATCAGCTTGCCCGCAGAGGTCGTCGTCGGCACCATCGACAACGCCGCCGCGCGCGAGCGTTCCATCGGGCCGCGCGGCTTGTCGACCGTGGGCTGCGAGCCGGTATAGCAATGCACCGTCGTCATCGAGCCGGTGACGATCCCGAATTCCGCATCGATCAGCCGCGCGAGCGGCGCCAGCGCATTCGTCGTGCAACTGGCGTTGGAGACGATCTTCTGCCCGTTCAGCGCCGAGTCATTGGCGCCCAGAACCACCGTAATCTCCGCCGCTTTGGCAGGTCCCGATATCAGCACGCGACTCGCTCCGCCCGCGATCCCCTGCCCTGCAATCTGCGGGCTGTCGGCCCGACCGGTGCATTCCATCACCAGATCAACATCCGACAGATCGAGCATGGAGATATCATCCGCGCGGTGCAGCGCGATCCGGGTGCCGTTGATCACCAGCGCGCCCTCTTCCAGCGTGACCGTGCCGCGCCACGGGCCGAAGACGCTGTCATATTCGAAGAGGTAAGCCAGCATCTCGGGCGCTTCGATATCGTTCACGCCCACGATCTCCAGCCCCGGCCAGCTCGCAGGCGCCTCCGCCCAGGCGCGCAGCACCGAGCGACCGATCCGTCCGAACCCGTTTATGAAAACACGCATCTGGCGCACCTCCTGCAACCGCCCTTAGCGCCGCAAGGCGCCAAGGGAAAGCGCGCGATTGTCACCGATACGGCAGAGACCGCCTCAAGCGGACAATTCGCGCGCGGTGATCTGGTAGGTGAAGTCCTTGGCGTCGAGATAGTCGCGGCGTTTGCCGTCGATCTCGGCCTGCGGATACATCAGATAGGGCAGCTCCGGCCCGTCCGAACCCGGCAGATCCACGTCATGCGCGTAGTTATAGGCGACCCAGTTGCCTTCCCACGCGCCGAAGAGCTTCGCACGCACATCGACCACTTTGGGGTCTTTGAGGCCCAGATGCCCCTCGCCTTCCTGCAGCATCACCTTGCGCACATCGGCGGCATCGGCAGGCACCCAGCCGAAGCCGCTCAGCCAAACCTCCGAGCGGCAATGCTGCGCGCCGGTGGCGTCGTCGGATTTCAGACCGAGGCTCTTGTAGCCGAAACGCGAGGGCGCGACGCGGATGCCATAGACATCGCGCGCAGGGATCCCGGCGGCGCGCGCCAGACCCACGAAGAGCGCGTTGAGGTCGGCGCATTTGCCCGACAGATCGCCCGAGGTCAGCATGAAGGCGATATCGCCCAACCCGCAGCCCGGCGTCTTCGGGTTGCGCACGGTGTTCTCGACGATCCACTCGTAGATCGCGCGGGCTTTCTCCAGATCGCCGGTCTTTCCACGGGTGATCGAGTCGGCGGTCTGCTTCACGATCCCGTCGGTCGGCAGCAGCTTGGTCGCGGCGGTGAAACGCGCACGCTCGACCTCGTCCAGCGGCTCGACATCGCCCGGCTTGCTCAGATCGACCACGAAGTCCTGCGTCTGGGCCTGTGCGGTCACGGTCAGCTTGCGCGGGCCCTCGGAAGCGCCCCAGACCGCGTGCACCATCGGAGTGCCGCTATCGGGCGCGTTCACGATCTGCACCTCGTCCGCATCGCTTTCCCAGTTCACCGCGCCGGGCTTCATCCAGCCGTCGCCATGCACGGAGGGTACCGGCACCCAGAGCTGCGCCGTCTCGCCGCCGCCGGGCAGGCTGACTTTGGTGACCAGCTCGAAGTTGCGCCAGCCCGTGGGCTTGGGATCGAACGCCGCCATCGCGCCGCGCGGGCTGGCCGCCAGCGCCACCGAAGCCGCGCCGAGTTGCAGAAGACGCCGTCTGTTCAAAGCCATGTCACCACTCCGCTGAATTCTGGCCGCGTTCTACGCCCGCGTCCCTGCAAGAACAAGGCATCCGTGCGCTCAGCCGAAACGGCCAGTGATGTAATCCGACGTGCGCTCGACCCGCGGGCGGGTGAAAATCTGAGCGGTCTCGCCCTCTTCGATCAGCTCGCCCAGATACATGAAGGCGGTGCGGTCGCTGACGCGGCTCGCCTGCTGCATGTTGTGGGTGACGATGGCGATGGTGAACTGCTCCTTGAGCTGGTGGATCGTCTCCTCCAGCTTGCCGGTCGAGATCGGGTCGAGCGCGGAAGCCGGTTCGTCGAGCAGGATCACCTCCGGTTCCACCGCGATGGTACGCGCGACGCACAGGCGCTGCTGCTGACCACCCGAGAGCGACTGGCCCGAGCTTTGCAGCTTGTCTTTCACCTCGTCCCAGAGCGCCGCGCCTTTCAGCGCCGCCTGCACCCGGTCGTCGATCTCGGATTTCGCGTAATTCGCGAGGCGCAGGCCGAAAGCGATATTCTCGTGGATCGTCATCGGGAAGGGCGTGGGTTTCTGGAACACCATGCCCACCTTCGCGCGCAGCCGGTTCAGATCGACCTTCTTGCCAAGGATATTCTCGCCATCGAGCAGCACTTCCCCCGTCGCGGTCTGCTTCGGATAGAGGTCATACATCCGGTTGAGCACGCGCAGGAGCGTGGACTTGCCGCAACCCGACGGGCCGATGAAGGCGGTCACGCGGTTCTCGGGCAGGTCCAGATTGATCGATTTCAGGGCTTTGAAATCACCGTAGAAGAAATCGAGATTCTTGATCGAGATGCGCGGTTTCGGCGCGGCATCGACCCCGTCGAAGGTCATCGGCGAGCGTTCGCGGGTGAGGGTATCCATCAGTGTTTCTCCTTCTTGGAGGTGACGAGGCGGGCGACAATCGACAGCGCCAGCACCGCGACGGTGATGAGAAGCGCGCCTGCCCAGGCAAGGGCCTGCCAGTTATCGTAGGGCGAGAGCGCGAATTGAAAGATGGTGATCGGTAGCGAGGCCATCGGCTGCGTCAGATCGAGGCTGAAGAAATTGTTGCTGAGCGCCGTGAACAGAAGCGGCGCAGTCTCGCCCGAAATCCGGGCGATGGCCAGCAGCACGCCGGTCACGATCCCCGCCATCGCCGCCTTGTAAGCGACCGTGCGGATCACGATCCAGCGGGGCCAGCCCATCGCAAGCCCCGCTTCGCGCAGCTGATCGGGCACGAGGCGCAGCATGTCCTCTGTGGTGCGCACGACGATCGGGATCACGAGGATCGCCAGCGCGACCGAGCCCGCAAGCGCGGAGAAATGCCCGAGGCTGACGACGAGCACCTGATAGACGAAGAGGCCGACGATGATCGAGGGCGCCGACAGCAGGATGTCGTTCACGAAACGGATCACTTTGGACAGCTTCGCATAGCGCCCGTATTCCGCCATGTAGGTCCCGGCGAGGATGCCAATCGGCGTCCCGATCGCCACCGCGATCACCGACATGATCACCGAGCCGAGGATCGCGTTGCGCAAGCCGCCCGGCTCCATCGGCGAGGGCGTGTCTTGCGTGAAGACGGCTAGGTTCAGCGCGCTCGCTCCCTTGTAGAGCAGGTAGAGCAGGATCACGGCCAGCACGAAGAGGCCGAGCGCCGCCGCCCCCGTGGACAGCGTCATCATCACCGCGTTGACGGTCTTTCTGCGGGTCATCGAAGCCATGCGTTACGCTCCCGACTTTTGCTTCATGCGCTTGAGCATCCACTGGGCAGCGGCGAGCACGATGAAGGTGAGGATGAACAGAACGAGGCCCAGCGCGATAAGCGATGAGGTGTAGATCGGCGTCGTGGCCTCGGTGAATTCGTTGGCGATGGCCGCCGAGATCGTCGTGCCCGGCGCGAGGATCGAGCCCGAGATGCGATGCGCGTTGCCGATCACGAAGGTCACGGCCATCGTCTCGCCCAGCGCACGGCCGAGCGACAGCATGATACCGCCCACCAGCGCGGTGCGCACATGCGGGATCACGATGTGGCGGTTCACCTCCCAGCGGGTCATGCCCATGCCATAGGCGCTTTCGCGCAGCATCGGCGGCACCGTCTGAAAGATGTCGCGCGCGAGCGAGGCGATGAAGGGCAGGATCATCATCGCGAGGATCAGCCCCGCCGTCAGCATCCCGATCCCGTAGGGCGGGCCCGCGAAGAGAGAGCCGATCACCGGGATATTGCCGAGCGTGTCGATCAGGCAGGGCTGGATATAGCTCTGCATGAAGGGCGCGAAGACGAAGAGGCCCCATATGCCGTAAATGATCGAGGGAATGCCCGCGAGCAGCTCGATCGCGATCCCCAACGGGCGACGCAACATGCGCGGGCAGGTCTCCGTCAGGAAGATCGCGATGCCAAGGCCCACCGGCACCGCTATGACCATCGCGATGATCGAGGTGACGACCGTGCCGTAGAGCGGTGCCAGCGCGCCGAACTTTTCGGTCACCGGGTTCCATTTCTCGGTCCACAGGAACGGCAGCCCGTATTCCTTGAGTGCCGGCCACGCCCCCATGACGAGCGAGACGAACACGCCCAGAAGGACCAGCAGCACCACCACCGCGGCGGCCAGCGTCAAGGTTCCGAAAATCCGGTCGGACTGGGCCACCGGGCGCGCGCTCTTCACGCCTCTCTCGTAATCGCTTGTCGCCGTCATCGCGCACTCCACTCAAAATCGCAGAAAGGGAGGGCCGCAGTCACGGCCCTCCCCCGAAGGTGTTTATGAAGGAAGGATCAGTTGTTCATGGCCCAGACGGGGTTGCCGTCCTTGCCCTTGATCTGGCCCCATTCCTTCTTGATCTGGGCCACGACATTGTCGGGCATCGGGATGTAGTCCAGCTTCGCCGCGGCGTCGTCGCCGTTGGCGTAGGCCCAGTCGAAGAACTTCAGCGCCTCTTTCGACGCTGCGCCGTCCTTGGCATCCTTGTGCATCAGGATGAAGGTCGCCGCGGTCATCGGCCAGGTCTTGTCGCCCGGCTGGTTGGCGAGGATCACGCCGAAGCCCGGCTGGCTCGACCAGTCGGCATTGGCGGCGGCAGCGGCGAAGGCTTCGGCCTTCGGCGCGACTTTCTTGCCTGCTTTGTTGATCATGTCCGTGTAGGTCATGTTGTTCTGCAGCGCGTAGGCATATTCGACATAGCCGATCGAGTTCTTCGTCTGATCGACATTCGCGGCCACGCCCTGGTTACCCTTGGCGCCAAGACCCACCGGCCATTCGACAGAGGTCGAGACGCCGATATCGTTCTTCCAGGTCTCGTCGACCGAGGCGAGGTAATAGGTGTAGTTGAAGGTGGTGCCCGAACCGTCCGAACGGTGGACAACGGCGATCGCCGCGTCGGGGAGCTTCACGCCGTCATTGAGCTTCGCGATGGCCGGATCGTTCCACTTGGTGATCTTGCCTTCGTAGATTTTCGCCAGCGTCTCGCCGTCGAGAACCAGCTCGCCCGGCTTGATGCCTTCGACGTTCACGACCGGAACGATGCCGCCCATGACGGTCGGGAACTGAACCAGCGTGTTCTTCTCCAGCTCATCGCCGCCCAGCGGCTTGTCGGACGCGCCGAAGGTCACGGTGCGGGACTCGATCTGCTTGATGCCACCGCCCGAGCCGATGGCCTGGTAGTTGAGACCGGTACCGGTCTTCTCTTTGTAGGTTTTCGCCCAGTCCGAGTAGATCGGGTAGGGGAAGGTCGCGCCGGCGCCGGAGATATCGGCGGCCTGCACGGCGGCGGCCGAAGCCAGCGTCGCACCGGCGATCGCGGCGGAGAGGGTGAGGCGGGTGATGAACATTGAACAGTCCTCGCTGTCAGAATTCGGATACTGTGAACGCGGTAACGAAACTCGTCCCGTCCGCTGGGGGGACTAATGACGGGGCTTCTTGACAGTTATGTAACAGTCGCGACTGCGTGAAAGGCCGTGATATCCGGACGTTCTCGCGGACTTCGGGATCACGAGGCGCGGCGCACGGACGCCCCGAAAATGAAGACCTGCAAGACGCTTTCGCGTGCTGCTGGCGATCACGACAAAATCGCAAGGTCGCGAGGCACGAGCGTTTTGGGCCACCCCTCGTGTAAATTTCCCCGAGAAAATGACAGGTGGCAGGCGTTTTTTGTGACGGTTTCTCTCTCAAGCAGCGTCCGTGAGGGCCGGATTGTTCATCCCCAGCGACCCCGAGTCGCGGCGCCACAGCCCTGCGGCGACCGGCTGAATCGCCATGCCCGGCCTCCGCAGGCCAACTACGCGACCTGCCGGGCCGCCGGGCCGCTCACAAGATCACGCACGGCTCGGGAATGCCCACGAACGGCGCGCGCAGAAGATAGGTCAGCCCTTGCGCCGCATCCGGGTCGGTCATGCCCTCCAGCGCGCTCGTAACCAGCAGGTCGCGCATATCCGCGCCGCCGAAGGCCGGACAGGTGCTGTTCTTCCCGGGCAGATCGAGATGGTGGGTCATACGACCTTCCGCATCGAAGCGGGCCACGCGGCCGGAACTCCACAGCGCGCACCAGAGGCCACCCTCGGCATCGACCACCGCGCCGTCGGGATAGAGGCCCTCGGCCGAGAGGTCGAGAAAAGGTCTCCGCTCCCCCTCGGGCCAGCCATCCGCATCCAGCGGCTGACGCCAGACCTTCTGGCTGGGCGTATCTGCGAAATAGGCAGTCCGGCCATCCGGCGTGAAGCAGATCGCGTTGGGGATCGAAATCTCCGTGACCTGACGACGTAGCTCGCCGCGGTAATAGCGGTAGATCGCACCGCGCCGTCGCTCGGCCTTTTTGCCCATCGTGCCGAACCAGAAGCCGCCCTGCCGATCCGCGCGCCCGTCATTCGAGCGGGTGCCGGGATCGTCGCCTTCCACCTCGATGAGCGGCTCGAGCGTCCCCTCGGCAATGTTGAACAGAGAAAGCCCGATCTCGGTCGCGAGGATCATCCGCTCGCGGTCCACCCAGCCCGCGGCCGAGGCCATGCCCTCGAACTGCCATTCGCTCGGACCGTTGGCATCGCGCGTCAGCAGCCTGCGGTTCAGGATGTCGAACCAGAAGAACTGGCTACGCTCGGGATGCCAGAACGGCCCTTCGCCCAGTTCGCAAACCCTGTCGTCAAACACGCTCATCTATTTCCTCCCGCAATTTGCGGAACCCTCTCACTCCTGCAAGTCTTCGGGCAAGAGGGTCCAGGACTTGTTCCGGCAATCGACCCTCCGCAAGGCGCTACGGGTCTCCAAGCTGCGCTAGGCTCACCCGGTCAGCCGCGTCGCCCGCAGATCGCCCGCCTGTTCAAGGATCGGGTAGGCGACATAGGTCATGTCCGTGTTGATCTGCTTCAGCGCGCGCACGGTTTCCTGATGGATATTCGTGGTCTCGATGGAGGCGCTGTTATTCGCACGCAGCCGGGCGAGGTGTGCGGCCTGCAATTCGGCCTCGGCGGCGCGGGTGCGGTCTTTCTCCTCCACGAGCTGTCGCGCGTCGTCGATCTCGCCCGACATCAGGACGTTCAGCGCAACCCGCGCATTCGACGCGACTCGGTCGTGGAAATCGGTCAGCTCACGCAGCCCCTCTTCGGAGAAGGTCAGGCCGCGTTCGTGGATACGCTGCGCGAGATCCACGAGATTGGTCGAGATCTGGTCGCCCGCATCCTCGAGATGGTTCGCGACCATCGCGATCTCCATCGCGCGCCGGGATTGCTCGGTGCTCAGCCGTGTCTCGTTGAGCCGCGCGACATAGAGCTTGATCTCGTAATGCATCCGGTCGACTTCGTTCTCGGTGCGCTTGATGCGGGCGGCGATTTCCGGATCCCAATGCACGAAGAGCCCCAAGGCGGGTTGCAGCATCTCGAAGACCGACTCGCCCATGCGCAACAGCTCGCGTGCCGCATTGCCGAGCGCATGCCCCGGATCGCCGAGCCCCTTTTGATCGAGGGCGCTGATCCGAGTGGGCGACATCTCCTTGCGGTCCGCCACGACCGCTCCGGCAAGGCGCAGCACCGACGGGATCAGCGGAAGCGAGAGGATTGCGACGCCGAGGTTGAAGACGAGGTGCAGATTGATCACCCGCCGCGCCATCGTGCCACCCAAGAAGTCGAGCGCTTGCGGATAGAAAATCAGGCCGAGCAGCACAAGCATGGCCCCGCCCCCGCGCAGGACGAAATTCGACACCATGATCCGGCGCGGGATCGGATCGGCCGAGAGGGTCAGCATCACCGGGATGATCGCCCCGCCGAGATTGGCGCCGAGCACCATCGCCGCAGCGCCCGGCCCCGGCAGCAGGCCTTGCCCGGCGAAGGTCACGAACATCAGCACCGCCGCAATCGAGGAATGCATCGCCCAGGTCAGCAGGGCCCCGAGGACGAAGGCCGAGACCAGATCGCTGCCCAACCGCGTCAGCACCGCATTGACGAGCGCGCTTTCGCGCAGGGGCGCCGTCGCCTCGCCGATCAGACCGAGCGACAGAAGCACCAGCGCCAGCCCCACCAAGATACGCCCCGCCTGCCGCGGCCGCCGGGCTTTCGATTTGAGAAACAGCGTCACCCCGATCACCAGCAGCGCGGGCACCAGCACATGGATCGGCGAGAGCAGGATCTGGGCCACGATCGACGAGCCCAGATCGGCGCCCAGCACGAGCGCCACGCCAGAGATCGCCGCCAATGTTCCGCTCGCGGCAAAACCTGCAGTCAGGATCGCGACGGCGGTCGAACTTTGCAGCAGCATCGCCGCCCCCGTCCCCGCCGCCATCGCGCTGATCCGCGTCCCGGCCGTGCGGCGCAGGAACTGTCGCAGCGACGCCATGAAAGCGCGCTCGACCCCGGTGCGGATCAGCCGAACCGCCCAGAGAAGCAGCGCCACCGCGCCCGCCAGATCGATCAGGAAATAGATCATGCGCTCTCCCAAATCCCGCACGCCGACCGGGTTACCTCCGACGGCGCGCGGTCCTTTTCAAGTTAAACTGCATCAAAATGTGGCATTAGCAACATTTTTCTTG
This sequence comes from Thioclava sp. IC9, assembly GCF_002213225.1. Taxonomy (NCBI): domain Bacteria; kingdom Pseudomonadati; phylum Pseudomonadota; class Alphaproteobacteria; order Rhodobacterales; family Paracoccaceae; genus Thioclava; species Thioclava sp. IC9. Next base: position 13,012 of record NZ_NBNX01000009.1, on the reverse strand, counting down.
AAATTACGAGGCATAGCCCACATCAATTTTTAGGAACGCGGTGAAAGGATCACCTTTCGGGAGAGGCAATGGACGCGAGCGCGAAACAAGAGGGAACGCGGCTCCGCAAACGCGACCGGCGGGAACAGATCCTGTTCGAGTTGAAGCTGCGCCCGCACTTGCGCATCTCGGAACTCGCGGCGCGGTTCGGGGTCTCGACAGAGACGATCCGGCGAGATTTCGATGCGCTCGAAGAAAAGGGGCTGATCGACCGCGCGCATGGCGGCGCGTCGCGGCCCCATCCTGGCCACTATCCCACGCTGGACGAACGCGAACGCGACCAGTTTCAGGAGCGCGAGCGGATCGGCCGCATGGCCGCCGCGCAGGTCGTCGCTGGCGAGACGCTGATGATCGACTCCGGCTCGACCACGCAGCAGATGGCCAGATTTCTCGCCATGGCAGGAACGCCCTGTCGTGTGATCACCAATTCCCTGCCCATCGCCATGCTTCTCGGTGGTAGCGAGGGGGCGGACGTGATCCTCGCGCCGGGGAATTACCTGCCCACGGAGTCGGCGGTCGTGGGCGAAGAAACGCTCGATTTCCTGTCACGCCATCACGTCGACCGGGCGGTGATCGGCGCCACGGCGCTTTCGCTCGAGGGCGTGTCCGAGTCCATTCCGGGCTTCGCTGCGGTCAAACGCGCGATGCTCGCGCAGGCGCAGGCGGGGATGCTGCTGATCCTCGGCTCGAAATTCGGCATTCATGGTTTCACGCGCGCCGCGACGCTCGGGGCGCTGGCCTCGGTGGTGGTGGACCGCGCACCGCCCGCCGATCTGGAAGAGGCGCTGCGAAAGAACGGCGTGGACGTGCTGCTCGCGAAGTGACGGCAAGGTCACAGGCGCGCCCGAACCGGCTGGTGATCGCGACCGCAGTGGTGATAAGCGCATGGCCATCGACGAAAGTGCTTAGGGACGACCTTCTGATGACAATGACAGCGCAGGAAGCGCTTGTGGCCTATGAGCGCGCGCGCCACAGACTGCCCTCCCCCGGGCTGGCCAAGACGAGCCGGATGGCCCGCGACCTCTCGGAGCTTGCCGATCTGTTCGACGTCTTTCTGCTCGATGCGTTCGGCGTTCTCAATATCGGCGAGACCGCCATCGAGGGCACGCCCGAGCGCGTCGCGGCGCTGCAAGCGGCGGGCAAGCGGGTAATGGTCGTGTCGAACGCGGCGGGCTTCCCGCACGACACCCTGATGCAAAAATACACAAGGCTCGGCTACAGCTTCGCGCCCGAGGATGTCGTCACCAGCCGTGCCGCCCTCGTCTCCGCCCTGCGCACCGCCCCTCCCCGCGCCTGGGGTCTGATGGCGAGCCGCGCGGCCGGGATCGGCGAGTTGGACGCGTTCGATGTCACATGGCTCGCCGAAGACCGTGCCGCCTACGACGCGGTCGAGGGCTTCCTTCTGATCGGCGCGGCGGAATGGACCGAGGAGCGGCACGCCCTGCTCGAAGCCTCTCTGCGCGACAACCCGCGCCCGGTCTGGGTCGGCAATCCCGACATCGTCGCCCCGCGCGAGATCGGTTTCACGCGGGAACCGGGGCACTTTGCCCACCGGCTCGCCGATGCGACGGGCATCGCGCCGGAGTTCTTCGGCAAGCCCTTCACCAATATCTACGATCTCGCCTTCGCGCGTCTCGGCCCAGTCGACCCCGCGCGCGTGCTGATGGTCGGCGACAGCCTGCACACCGACATTCTCGGCGCGCAGGCCGCCGGTATTCGCTCTGCCCTGATCGCGGGATACGGGTTCTTCGGCGGCGAGGACGCGCAAGCGGCAATCGCGACCTGCGGCATCTGTCCGGACTTCGTGCTGCAACGCCCGTGAGCCTGCGGCGACAAGTAAAGTTCGACGCCCTCAGCGCGAGACTTGCGCCGTGCGCCCCGTCCTTGCTGCCATGCGGCATGCGGCGTCACGCCGTCTCGGCGACAACGCGTGGCCGGACAATGCCCTCGGGCAGCCTTACGCCGCCGGGCTAAAGGGTATACTTCATATGCATCTTTTAGTATCTGTTGCCGGAAAAGCATGGAGACCAGACCTGTCATGGACTCACCAGAGAGCATCCAACAGCATTTGGCTGCTATCGTTGAAAGCTCGGAAGATGCGATCGTCACCAAGGACCTCAACAGCATCATCCTGAGCTGGAACCGCGGCGCGGAGAAGCTGTTTGGCTACACTGCGGAAGAAGCCATCGGCCGGCCGATCACGATCATCTTTCCCGACGACCGGATGGACGAGGAGGTCGACTTCATCGCCCGCCTGAGGCGCGGCGAGCGGATCGCGAATTACGAAACGGTCCGTCAACGCAAAGATGGAAGCCCTGTCCCGGTGTCGCTGACCGTCTCGCCCGTGCGCGATGCCGAGGGACATGTCGTCGGCGCATCTAAGATCGCGCGCGACATCACCTTGCAGCATCAACTGGCAGAGCAGCAGCGGCTGCTCCTGTCAGAGATGCGCCACAGGGTCGGGAACGCCTTCGCCGTCGCGGCCTCCCTGATTGCCGTGGCCGCGCGACAGGCGGAAAGCGTCGAGCAGCTCAGTTCCGAAATGCGCTGCCGTCTCCACGCCATCGCGTCGCTCAACTCGATGACGGTGAACGACCCATCCGGCGACGAAGCGGAAGGCATGCCGCTCTCCTATCTCGTGAGCACCATCCTGAAACCTTTCAGCGAAGGGGCGACGGTCCAGACCTCGCTTCCCGATATTCAGGTGCGACCCGCCGCGATCACGCCCCTGACGCTCGTTCTGTTCGAACTCGCGACGAACTCGGTGAAGTACGGTGGCCTTTCGCGGGACGGCCACGGCCTCGAGATAAACGCCGAGATAGAAGACGGGCGCTTCGGGCTCACGTGGAAAGAACCCGGCGTCACCGAAGCGGGGTCGGGCAAGGTCGAAAGCAAGGGGTTTGGCACGTCCCTGTGCCGGCTCACCGTATCAACCTCGCTCGGAGGTAGCTTCTCGCGCGAATTCACGCCAGAGGGTCTGGTCGCGACCTTGGACCTCGATCTGGCCGCCGTATCGGAAATGTCGTGAGAGCGACCGGCATCGAGATGCCTGCGACCTGAAGGTCTGGCCCGCCGATTTGCGTCCGGGCCGGAGTAAGGGCTACGTATACCCCAAAGATGGCGGCAAAATCACGAGGCTCGGCAATGACGCGGGACGACAGCGCATCCAAACCGGCAGAGCTTCGGCACCGGATCATGGCCGGCTTCATCGGCAACGTGGTCGAATGGTATGACTTCGCGCTCTATGGCTATCTGGCGGGCGTCATCGCCCCGGTCTTCTTCCCCTCGAACGACCCGACCGCGGGCCTGATTGCAACCTACGGGATTTTCGCGGCCGGGTTCCTGATGCGTCCGCTAGGCGCGGCGGTGTTCGGGTGGTTCGGCGACCGCTACGGGCGCGCCCGAACGATGCAGATCTCGGTCGTGATGATGGCGATGCCGACGCTGTTTCTGGGCATATTACCAACCTATGCGCAGGTCGGCGTGCTGGCGCCGGCACTTCTGGTTCTGGTGCGGCTGCTGCAGGGCCTGTCGGTCGGTGGGGAGTTCTCGTCCTCGGCGACTTATCTTGTCGAAACCGCGCCCCTGAAGAAACGCGGCCTGACGGGGAGCTGGGCCAATATCGGCTCCATGTCGGGATCACTTCTCGGGGTCGGGGCGGCGGCGCTGGTGACGAACCTGTTCGACGCGCAGACGCTCGCCGATTGGGCGTGGCGCCTGCCCTTCCTTGGGGGCGCACTCCTCGGGACGGTGGCGATCCTGATCCGCCGCAACCTGCACATGTCCGAGCATTTCCGGCAGCATCAGGAGGGGCGCGACGAGACGTCTCCCCTTCTCGAAGCCTTCACGACGAACCGTAAAGAGACGCTTCTGGCGGTGGCCTTCGCGGCCAGTTACGGCACCTGCTACTACATCGCCTTCGTCTATCTTCCGGAATGGCTGTCCGGTCAGGGCTTGATGGCGCGAGACACGGCGCTTCTGATCAACACCGCGATGACGGTCCTCGTGATCCCCGCGATGCCACTGGCGGCGATCGTGGGCGACCGGTGGCTGCCGCGCAGGGTCTGGATCGCTCTGGCGATCGGGTCGTTGGCGCTGGCCGCGTGGCCCTTGCACGAATGGATGCTCGCGTCAGGCGGCGCGATTCTGCCCGTGGTGGTGGCGCATGCGGTGAGCTTCCTGCTCTTGGCCGTACCGCTGGGATCGGGGCCCGCCCTGTTCGCGGAGATGTTCCCCGAGCGGGACCGGCTCTCGGGCTATTCCGTGGCCTTCAACATCGGCCTCGGCATCTTCGGAGGTCTCACCCCGATGATCGCAACGAGCCTCATCGCCGCGACGGGCCTCGTCACCGCCCCCGCGCTCTACATGCTCGTGGCGGGCTTGATCGCTGTGGTCGCACTCGTCTTCACCCCGGATCGCAGCCGCGCGCCCTTGCGCTGACCGGATCGCCTGGCGAAACCCGATTGAAAGCTGGACCGATCGCCGGGATGCGCTATCACGGTATCGGCGCGATCCTCTGCGGACTGACGCGCGATCGACCGTGAACCGTGCAGAAGGAACGCAGACCGGATGGAACAGCGCGGAACCGACCGTCTCAAGCTCGCTCTTCTCGCGCTCGCCGCAGCGGCCCTGATCATGGGGCTCGCCTTCTGGTTCGCGGGCGCCGAGGCCATGGCAAAAGCGAGCTGGGTCGTCGGCGTTGTGCCCACCCTCGCCGCGCTGGTTTACGAAATCTCGCGCAGCCTGAGGCGCGGCGAAGTCGGTCTGGATATCGTGGCCGCGCTCTCGATGACCGCCGCGCTTGTCTTTGACGAAACACTCGCGGCCGCGGTCGTGGCGGTGATGTATTCCGGCGGCACGTTCCTCGAAAGCTTCGCCGAAGGCCGCGCCCGGCGGGAGATGCACGACCTGCTTTCCCGCGTCCCTCGGACCGCGACGCGTCACCGCGACGGCGAGCTGGAAGATATCTCCCTCGACGAGATCGCCCCCGGGGACCGCCTGCTGATCCATCAGGGCAACGTGGTGCCCGTGGACGGGACCTTGGCGTCCGAGACGGCTTTTCTGGACACATCGGCGCTGACCGGAGAGTCCTTGCCAGTGCGTCTTGCGCACGGGGGCGACATCATGAGCGGCTCGACCAACGCGGGCGAAGCCTTCGACCTTATCGCGGTGCGGCCCGCGAAGGACAGCACCTATGCCGGGATCGTCCGGCTGGTCGAGGAAGCGCAGGCCTCGAAGGCGCCGATGTCGCGGCTGGCGGATCGCTGGTCTCTGGGCTTTCTCGTGGTCACCGTCGCCATCGCCTTCGCCGCGTGGTGGTTCACCGGAGACCCGATCCGGGCCGTCGCCGTTCTGGTGGTCGCGACGCCCTGCCCGCTCATCCTCGCCGTACCGGTCGCGCTGGTCGCCGGCCTCTCGCGCGCGGCGCATTACGGCGTGCTCATCAAGGGTGCGGGCCCGCTTGAGACGATGGCGCGTATCCGCACGCTGATCCTCGACAAGACCGGGACCCTGACCGACGGCCGCCCGCAGATCGTGTCCATCGACAGCCATGACGGGATGGAGGAGGACGAGATCCTGCGCCTCGCCGCAGCGCTCGATCAGGCGTCGAAACACCCCGTAGCACAGGCGATCGTCGCTGAGGCGAAAGAGCGCGGCTTTACCCTGCCCGTCCCGTCGGATGTGGCTGAAATCGCCGGCGAGGGAGTCGTCGGCCATGTCGAGGGGCGCAAGGTCTTCGTCGGCGGTGACGATTTCGTAGCGGCGCGGGTCGGGCGCAAACCGGGCGATCACCCAGCGATGGCCGCCGGGGCGGTTCTCGTCGCCGTCGCAGTGGATGGCCGGATGGCCGGGCATCTGGTAATGGCCGATCCGCTGCGCGAAGGTGCGGGCGCGATGCTCGACGGGCTGCGTCAAGAGGGGATCGCCCGCATCCTGCTCGCGACCGGCGACCGGACGGACGTCGCCGAGCGTGTGACCGAGGGGCTCGGCCTCGACGGGTTGCGCGCGGGCCTCACACCGGACCAGAAAGTTCTCCTCGTGCTCTCCGAGCGCAAGAACGGGCCGGTCATGATGGTGGGCGACGGCGTGAACGACGCGCCCGCCCTCGCCGCGGCAGATGTCGGCGTCGCCATGGGCGCACGCGGGGCCGCCGCCTCGGCCGAAGCGGCGGATGTGGTGCTTCTCGTCGACCGGATCGATCAACTGCGCGCGGGCATCGAAATCGCCGCGTCCTCGCGGCGGATCGCCTTCGAGAGCGTCGCCGCCGGGATCGGGCTCTCCGTGCTCGGTATGATCGCGGCCGCCTACGGCTACCTGACCCCGGTCGAGGGGGCGATTTTGCAGGAGGTGATCGACGTCGCCGTCATCCTCAACGCCTTGCGCGCCCTCCGGATCAGGCCCGAGTGAGACCACATCGCAATCGCGCGCCCTCACCCGGCCCTGCGCCGAAAGATGCTATCGCAGGTAGACCTGGTTGCCGCTGCGCACGACGCTCACCCTGTCGCCGACGCGGAACTGGTTCGACATCTGGATCACGGTGATCGAGCCGCCATTGTCGAGCCGCACGGTCCACGCATAGGAGGTGTAGGTGCCGCCCTGGCTCGCGATGTTGCTGCCGACGATCGTGCCCGCGATCGCGCCGACGCCGGTCATCACGTCCTTGCCTTTCCCTGAGCCGAGCTGATGGCCAATCACGGCACCGACGAGACCGCCCGTGACCGCGCCGACGATCTGGTCGCCGTCACTGGTCCGGCGCATCGTGACCGGCTGCATCGCGACGATGCGGCCGTATTCCACACTTTCGTAATTGTAGGTGGTGCGCGTGCCGGGGGCCGGGCCGTTATAGGGCCCGGTCGCATAGGGACCGGGCGTCGGATTGCACGCAGCGACGCTCAGCGCCGCCGGCAGGACAAGAAGAAAGAAACGCATTTGAACCTCCATGGTAGCTCCGCCGCATGTCGTCGACATCGGGGCGTAGGAAGAGCTTGCCGCGACTCAGAGAGCGTTTCCTTGTTTTCGGACAATACGCGCGAAGAAGTCGCAGGCGGAGGCTGCATGGAGGGGAGATGCCAATGGAGCATTAGCTTGCACTCATCAGCAATAACTCAACTCCGAATCGCAAGATTAATCGATTACAAACAATAGGTTACGATTAGTCACGTTGAATGCATGGGCATAAGCATGCACTCTGACGGCATAAGCGTGCGATGTTCGACCAGCAGCTTGGCAAAGGAAAAGGCCCGCGGAACGCGGACCTCTTGCAGCTCGAACAGATCGGGAGTTTTCAGTCGTCGTTTGTCAAATGTTCAAGCAGGACGATCGGATCAAAAGCAGCTTCATAATCTTCGACCTCGAACGGCGAGTAACCAAAAGGCGTCCCATACATCAGAGAGAAAGATTTGGAGAAATGGTCGATCGTGCAACTCGTTTCGCCTGAACGCCTGCAGAGCGCAAATGCCTCGACGATGAGCTCGATGACGAGCCCCCAGCGGTTGGCGCAGGCGAAGCTCAGCCTCTTCAAGAAATTTTCTGTCGACAGTTCATCAAAGCAGAGCTCTGCTTTGTCAGCGAAGCTGTAAGCGAGATTATTCATTTCCTGCAGGTCACGGGGCAGCCGTATCTCGTCGAACTCGACCGGCCGGAGCAATCTTGCGAGCTGCTCCTCAGACCGCACATAGCCCGCGAGTTCAGGCACGCCTGACAGAATGAGCATTATCGGCCATCGCGCGTCTTTCATCAGGGTCTTGAAGCTGTCGAGAAAGTTGCGGTTCGTTTTATGGTTGTCCTTGCTGAAGACGTGCTGACACTCATCGAAATAGATGCCGATCACGCCGAGCCTTTTTGCCTCATCGATCACTCGCGCCCAAATGTAGTTTTGGCTACGTCGGCCATTTAGCGGGTAGTCCAGAGCCTCCAGAACCGCGAGCCCCAGATCTTTCCACGTCATCCTACGGGAAAGCAGGATCGTGATGATCCGCGCTGGCTGCCCGCTTGGCATCTTGATGTTTTCTGCATGGAAAGAGGTCAGCAGCTTCTTAACTTCATGAGTTTTGCCCAGCCTCGATTGACCGGTAACCATCAAACCGCGCGCTTCGAACTCCTTTCCCAAAGAGGCCTTTGCGTAGTAATCAGTGATGCACCAGCGCAATGCTTCATGCAGCTGTTCCGCACGCGCAAATGGGTAACTGGCTTCCTTCAGCGGTGCGACCGCGGCAACTGCCTCCATATCTAGAAAAGACGTCATTTCAGCCCCTTCACTTTCTCAGGGCGTCCGAGAACGCCATGGCTTTTCTCCGAAGACGCATCGGAGGCTTTGGCTCCCACCGGTGCTTTCTTCGTTGACTTTCGCGGCGACAATTCAGGCGTTTCCCCGTCCAAATTTGAACTGGTAGGCAATTCTTCGCGCCCAGTGCCCTCTTGCCGTGCAATCGACTCAGCTTCGAGCAAGCCCCCGTCATCGGCGAGAACGATCCGCTCGCGATGATCGAGATCCGCGAGACGTCCAGGTTCGACCGTGTTCGAAAGCTGCGTCACGGGCGCGACCCTCGCGCCGGCGAAAACCGCGCGAGCCATCTTCCGACACTCATCGATAGTGCTGTAACTCCGTAGTATTTTCCGGTCCGCACTGATCGCCGCGAGCATGTCGCGTCTTTCGCGGCGGGTCTCGACCAAGCGGTCTTCGTGGATCTGTTTGGAGACAGGGTCTTCCCTCCTCCACACCGCCATCAAATCGAGGATTTCCGGCAATGTCATATCGGCAAAGGCCGTGACCTGCAGCTCCACCTCGAGGATTTCTTTGGACTTGGGCAGAACAACCGTCGCGAACTTCATGTCATCAGGATCGACGAACACCTTGACCTTTCCGGCATTCCTGAGGTCATCCCGTTGCTTCTGAAACTTGTCAAAATTGAAGAAAATACCGCCAAATACCCGCACGCCCTCATCCGTCGGGGTGACGCTTTCTTCCCATCCGAGGTGGATCCGTCGCAAGTTCGCATCCATAGGCCGCACCTGCCCACGCAGATCATTGATTTCCCGATATACATCTGCGGGCCGCCGCCCACCCATTCCGACACCGAAATGCGGAAGCGAAGGGTATTCGTCGATAAAGAAGCGCGTCAGGATTGTGTAAAGTTCTTCGACATTCAGCACGCCGTTTGCTTTTGCGTCGTAACCCGGAAGTTCACCCGGTTTCCGGCCGGTGTATCCCGTAATCAGTTTCAGCAGAACTGACTCCACGGTTCCAAACATCCTCTCAATGTAAGGCTTATCGGTGGATGCGTATGCGCGCGCGATGGTATTCATGGATGCGCAGCCCATGAGCGCAGCAATGGTCTGACTGTTTCGAAGACCAGGTCCGTTGTCATTTTTGACATGTCCAAGACCCGTCGCCCATGCCGGCTCGCCAGAGCAACCATATTTCCGTTGTTCGCGGAACTTGTCGCGGGTTGCCATGCGCAGGAGTTCGAGTGTCGCCTCCGCTTTCGGCTGATCGCTGATTACCCACGCCAAGGGCATACGCGATGCCACATCGATCATCACGAGGATCGTCAGTCGCGTGCGTATCTCCTCATCGATTTTTTTAAGCGCTTCTTTCTGCTCGTTTGTTAGTCTATGCCAAATGCCCTTCATTTTGGCCGAAATCACGAGGGAAGCCTTGCACTCGTCCATTTCAACATATTCGCCAACTAACAACGCGCGAATATCGGTGCTTCCACGCCCTCTAAGATTTCGCGCTTCGCGCTCCCCCTTGACTGCCACCGCAAGCTCTGTCGGCGAAATCAGCCGATCACGAAATGCCTTGAGACTCGAATTTGACGGCATTATCAGCGCGGGCATTCGGTTACGCATCCGCTCCGTATTCGCGTCTCCGACTAACCCCTCAAGATGCTGCCTCACATTCGCAATGGAATAGGATTTCTTATCCAAGCCGAACTCATTCCAAGCGCTGAACATCAATCGCTCAAGTTCATAGCAGAGCCTCGGCGTCCGATTTCCTTTCAAATGATCTAATGTGACGAGTGCATCGAGAGGACTCACATCCGACGGGAGCGCTTCGTAGACTCGATAATATTTGAGGAGGGTTCGACCCTTATACAGAATCCATCGCGCACTCCGCCCGCCGTGTTCGAGCTTCAAATATACCGTTTGACCAAAAAGCGCGGTGACAACATCACGAAGGAACTTTCGGTTCGGCGCCTGATCCAGAAACCGGGCCGTTATTTTCAACTTTGGATTTCCGGTTTCTTCACGGCGCGCCGCAATCAGCAGCTCGATCGCTTTGCAAATCGAAGTGTTGAATTTCGCAATTTCTTGCTGCTCCTTGGATAGCGCCTTTGACGTTTCATAACCGCCAAGCCGTTCACTCACGAAATTCGCGCCAGGGGTATTCCCACCATGGAATCGCGTCCCAGGTAGCTTGAGGTAGTCGACAAACTTTTGAAAAGGAATCGAGTAAGTCGATCCGGTTTCAGGATCCGAAAACCCATAGCCGCTATCGCCTTGCTCCAAGACCACAAGCTTCCGCTGGAAGAGTGTCACCTCGGCCCCGATCGGCAGTTCATAACGTGGCACCAAAGTCACGACGCCACCTCGATCCGCGACCGCTCCCAGAGAACATGATCTAGATTTGCCCAAAGTTGTTTTCGAGCAACCAGCCGATAGCAAGCGGCGAAGGCACGGCTCTGGTCGATGCCGACATGCGGGAAGATGTCTTGCATATGCCATAGGGTCTTCAGTCGGCTGGCGACAGCGAGAACAATCTCGTCTGCCTCGGGGTCCGGGACCGAAGCGAAAAGAAACATACGAAACAAGTTGTCGCGTCGCTGGCGCGTGTAGTCAGTAGCATTCGCAACCACCATGTCATGCGCCAATCGTTTCTTTCGAGACGCCTGCGCAATTAGCTGGATCTGGCGCGTCGTCCGAGGCTTTTTAAGGCTGGCCGCGTTGCGCACGAAGATAAGGCGCCGTTCACCCGTGCGAAATTCCACGAGTAGATCGTGCGTATGCTTGTGATGTTTGCCGTCTTCTTCGTCGAAGTAACTGACCTGTGCCGGCTGAAATTTCAGGTCGAAGATATTTGGGGAGAAAAGCAACTCGATGGCGACAGCCGCCTCGGCCGCACTTTCACAGATGCCGATCCGCGGGGTCCAGTTGTCCGCTTCGGTTCGATAAGTCAGAAACACTTTCTGAGACGCGGCACTGCGCGAAGACGGACTGCGCACCCCATCAAAAGGCAACACACCATGGATTGGAGGCAATTCAATTTTGCTCGCCCGTGGCAGTTTAGGCGGCGAGGTATTCCATTCATCGTGGGGGATGACTTGTTCGTGCATATTCTTTCCTTCCCCGCCGCTTAACATGAGTGCGACATGGGCGTTCCCGGCCCAGACTCCGCCGTCTCAATGCTTGCCACGCAGAAAGACGGCGCAGACCACAAGGACCTACGTTGACTTTTGGATTGCTTCGGGGGAGAAGGAGTTGTCCGTCGCGCAGACTGGATACCCGCGGGGGTGTGGGGGCTACTACTCCCCACTCCCGCTTTCATCTCCCGATGTTGGTTTGCTTCACTGCATCATTTTCGGGACGTCTTGTTCCTTTCGTCTGTATGATCTCTGTCAGGCCAGAGGTTCTCGGGGGTTGTATCAAGATGCGCCGCTACAGCGCTTTCGACTTTGCGGCTTCTGTATCTGCCAAGCAGCGCGCCTGACACCAAGGCGCGCGAGACACCGAGTTCTTTGGCAACATCTGACAGCAGGACGCCGCGCACTTTAAGCGAATACTTCACGTATTCATGGTGTTCGTCATAGGTTGAATCGAGATATCGCACGCGCCGTCGCCCTCGCTTGACAGATGTAGCCAACCCGAATCACCTCGCATAAGCGACTCGGGAGCGCAAGGCGCTTTTTGTTGAGCGAGGGGCAGCAAACATCTGATTTATATGCGAAAAACGAAACCACGACGAGCAACTCGAGCGCCCGAACCTGTTAATCAGGCCGCTTTCAGCAAAGAAAGCGGGCTGTTTCGCCAAATGCCTGCTTGTCGAGCATGCGAAAATCAGTGCATGTGCTGTCCGTGCCAGATCACAAAATTCAGCGTCGAACAGCCCCTATCGCGGCCATCGGCGTTTGACGCACCTGTCGTTCGCCCTCCAGCTCACATCCCTCAGCAAAGCCTCGATCCGACGATAGCCGTAGCGACCAAACTGACGTGCCAAATCGGTCATGTCCGCGATTGACCGCTCCTCATCGGCACGGCCTTTGGACAGCTTCCTCTGCTTAGAATGACGCTGGCCTGAGACACGCCATGCCCGGCGCTCAGAGATCGCGAACGTGCAGCGCACATGGTCAACGCGGGAGCGCCGACGAGAGGACTTTCGCGAAGCGTTCACGCCCGCCTGCATCGGTGCGAAAATAGATATCGAAGCCTTCGACGGGCAATAGTCGTTCCGTGCTCCACCAATGCACACTCGAAGTCGACGCCCGACAGTTTCCGCGAGACCAGCTTCAAATGACGGCTTCGTCGGCGTCCACAAAAGATCATTTTGCGCCTTTGCGAGCGGAACGCTCGCTGGCCGAATGCACTCCCGCGACAAAGCCGTTTCGATGTCGCGCTGGATCAGCTGGATCCTGACGTCGAACAATCGCCGCACTGTGCCTGCGCCGCTCCTGAGCCGGTGTCGCGTAATATGCATCCCGCAGCTCTCGGGCGCGCATCTCGCATATTTCGCGCGACGGGAAGGGGCTGCGCGCGGACTACCAGCAGATACGGCCGAAGCGCTGGCAGACATGCTTGCAGGTGCTCAGCGAGGATGGGACCTGCGTGCGGTAATCAAGTTGATCGACGGTCTCGTTGCCCGCGAGAACCGTCCACCGCTGCAGTGAAATGACCGAATGGGGCGTATTCCGTTGAAAAACTCGCGCTTGATTGCTGGGCGTGGCGCTGATTCAATTCCGACATCAGGTGGGGGGAT
>NZ_NBNX01000008.1:0-108721 GCF_002213225.1 Thioclava sp. IC9 | reverse complement strand
TTCCACTCCTCTTCCAGCCAAGGAAGCGTAGCGGAAAACTCCAGCTTCAAACGGTCCAGTTTCCGGGGATCAGATCACAGGATCTTCGAAAAATGCGCGAGGTCCTGGGGCGGACCGAACCTGACGACGGGGATCGCTACGAGCTTCAGCGTCTGCTACATGGCTTTGCCGCAGTCGTGAAGCTGCACTTTGCCCAAGAAGAGGAAATCTACCGCTCGCTTGAGTCGCGCTGAGTCCACAATAGCCCCCGACCAACTTCATGGCATTTTGGTCGGACGCCCTGAATGGAGTCCTGACGCGCCTCTCGAACTGGCGTGGAGGGCTTTAAGCGAGCACGCCCGGACGTGCGGGCAATTTCCTCGACTTTCAGTGGTGATGGTCCGGCTCTTCCATTCTGAAACGCCGCTGCCCCGCCCGGGCGCGGTGGCTTGGCCTCAAGCTACATGTCGATGTCGCGATCGCGGGCGGCCCCACGCAGCCAGACGCCGGGTCGGGCTGGCGCCCAGAAACGCGTCGTTGTCTGTTTCGACTTGCTTGGCGTCAGCCGCGGTCAAATTTGTTGGCAGGTCTCGCAATCGCTGATGCAAGCGCACCGCTACTTGAGACAGCTGCGCAGAACGGAGGAGAAATCCTCAACGCCTCTTCTTCGCTCGTCCTCGTCGTCCACACCAAGCACATGGTGCTGGAGATGCTCGTCAATTAGTTCGTGGGTGAGGCCGGCCATGGCGCACCGAACGGACGAGACCAGATGCAGGATCTCCCCACAGTCCTTCTCCTCGTTGATGGCGCGCTCAATTGCTTCCATCTGCCCGCGCATCCGCCGGATGCGTCCGAGAACTTTCGTCTTTTCGCCGGTCAGATCACTCATCTCGTCAGTCTTGCGTAGGATAGGGGGTATAGGTATCTGCGCTGTGTTTGCTTGTAGTGCCAAGAGTTGCCCTTCACGGCGTTTTGCTCGATTACCAAGCTGAGCCCCAGCTTCAGGTTGGGGCATCGTCAATCCACGAGGCCACAAATGTCCACGACCATCAAACTCGCGATCGGCAGCATCGTCGTCGGCGTGATCGTGCTGGCGATCAAGACATTCGCATGGTGGATTACCGGATCGGTTGCGCTCTTTTCAGACGCACTCGAGAGCACAGTCAACGTGGCGACGGCAATCGCGGCGCTCATCGCGATCCGCGTTGCGGCGCGTCCCGCGGACGCGACGCATCCCTACGGTCACGACAAGGCCGAATTCTTCAGCGCCGTTTTAGAAGGTGTGATGATCATCGTCGCCGCCCTGCTTATCCTGCGCGAAGCGTATTTCGGGTTCCTGAACCCCACCCCCCTCGATCTACCTATTGAGGGCCTGCTTGTGAACAGTGGGGCAACCGCCATCAACGCGGTCTGGGCTTGGATACTTGTTTCACGCGGCAAGGTCGAAAAGTCACCCGCCCTCATCGCTGACGGCAGGCACCTCTTCACCGACGTTGTGACCTCCGGAGGAGTGGCTGTTGGAGTGCTCCTGGCGACCGTTTCGGGCTGGTGGATTCTTGATCCCCTGATGGCAACCGGTGTTGCCATCAATATCCTCTGGTCGGGGTGGAAGATCGTGAAGGAGTCCCTGAGCGGGTTGATGGACGAGGCAGTGCCGCAAGGCACGCTCGAGACCGTGCGCGAGATTATCGCCAAAGAAGCCGATGGGGCGCTGGAAGCCCATGATCTACGCACCAGACATGCCGGAAGCGCAACTTTCATTGACTTCCATCTTGTGGTCCCTGGTGAAACCACAGTGTTCAATGCGCACGAGATCTGTGATCGCGTAGAGGCCGCTTTGAAGGAGAACGTGCCAGGCGCGATGATCACCATTCATGTAGAGCCAGAGCACAAGCAGAAGCACTCGGGAATCGTCGTTTTGGATTGAAGTTGTATGGGTCACTCCTTCAACCTTTTCGCGGATCGCACCGAGTTTTTTGAGTTTTTGTCGCACTCAGTATGGCCACAACAGTGACGTGCGAGACGCGCTCCGCAGAAATCGTTGAAATCGACTTTACCAGCGAAGTCTTCGTGGTCGGCCCTGTCCCGTCTTCCAATCCTTGTTGCTGTAGCTCTAAACAATCCGCCATGTAGCGATGCAGAAATTGGTCTGCGCGTCACGCGTTTGAATGTCGGCTTCTGTCTGAATGGCCCGACGGACTTGCGATCGCAGCGAACGTCCGGTTTCCGCCCCTCTTAACCCAGAGGCTGCTCACAGCAGATAGTCGCCATCGCTGCCGTGTGCAGTGGATGGCCACTCCTCGATCCAAAATTCTAATCTAGAACAGTTTGGAAAGCCCACAATCGCCAACCCACTGCCTGAAAATTAGGAAAGTAGACGGTTCGATTTCGAGTTGCTAGCCTTCGAATACATTTCTCGGAGAGCTAATGATGAAAGAATTACCTGATTTCCTCTCAAGCGGTGATGAGGCACGTTTATTCCCGGTCCTTGCCGAAACGAGTAAGGAAAAGCGTGTGGCCTCGATATTCCTCGCTGTAATGACGCAAATCCCCGCTCTGGCGAAGGAAGTCTTAGCTTCAACCGGCGTGCGTGTTGGGAAACGCACCACGGTTCAAGCCTTCACGGAGGTGGTTTTTCGAGAGAAAGCTTTTGCGAACTGCCGACCCGACGGATTGATCGTAATCGACACAGGACGCACGCGGTGGTCTGCTTTGATCGAGGCGAAAATCGGCAAAAACGGTCTCGATGTCGAGCAGGTGCAACGTTACGTCGAGATCGCTCGGGCCCAAGGGATCGACGCGGTTATTACCGTCTCAAATCAGTTTGTATCTCGGGCGGATCATTCCCCTGTGAATCTCCCGAAAACACTTCTGCGCAGGGTTTCACTTTTTCACTGGTCCTGGACCTGGCTTGCCACGATCTGCGAAATTCTCGGCTATCAGAACGCTGTCGATGATACTGAACAGTTCTATCTCTTGGCGCAGCTCAATGACTTCTTGGCTCATCCAGCTACGGGCGTTGAACGCTTCACACAAATGGCAGCTCAATGGAAAGACATCGTCCAATCGGTCGCGAATGACGAAAAGCTGAAGAAATCGTCTTCTGAGGTTGAAGCGTCTGCCGCGAGTTGGATCGCCGAAGAACGCGACCTATGCCTACACATGTCGAGCCATGTAGGGACACGCGTTGACAGCATCGTCGAACGCAAACTCCGGGAAGATCCTGCAGCAAGATTGAAGGAGCAAATAAGCTCGATCGTCGAAACGCATATGCTGACCTCGAAGCTCCGGGTTCCAGATTGCGCATCAGATATCGACCTCTGTGCAGACATTGCGCGCAAAACCGTGTCAGTTTCGATGACTGTCAAAGCGCCGACTGATCGAAAGTCAACAAAGGCGCGGCTCAATTGGCTGCTGAGGATGCTTCCCCAAAATGACGAGCGGATTTTTGTTCGCGCTCTTTGGCCGGGCCGTTGCCCTCCAACCATGAAGCCCATTTCGCTCCTTCGCGAAGAACCGGAACTAATTCAGACCGACAATTTGGACCTCGTTCCCCATGGATTTGAGATATTGATGATCGAAGGGCTCGGAAAGCGTTTCGGAGGCCGAAGGACTGTTATCGAAGACATTGAGCGTATCGTTCCAGAGTTTTACGACCTTGTGGGAGCAAATCTAAAAGCATGGCAGGCCCCTCCACCCAAACCAGTGAAGTCGCGCACTGCGCCGGACCCGGGAGAACTCGAACCAAATGATCTCGGCGATGCCGGTTCACTACCGTAAAGCAAGGCGTAAGAAAGCGTTCCCGTCGTCGCCGCGGCGAGTTTAGAAATGCAAAGGTCTACGGCCAGGTCCCTGAATCTCGAAAGTCCGAAATTAGCTATCGCGTCCTTATCGCGATTAGTTTGCCGCGGCAGCGGCAATGCGCCGATACCCCGCTTGACCGTGATAGAACCCGTTGGAGAACGAAATCCCGTCGCAAAGTTTGCGCAACGCTTGTTCACCGTCGATCAAGCTGTGGGTGCCATCCAGAACGTTGCGGAACGTCGTAGCCACTGCAACCATATCCACCGCCTGTGGCATCAGCCGAAAATGGGTGACGCCGTTTACGATCATCTGTCCGGCTTCGGGCAACAGGTCGATGTAGCTTTCCGACTGGGTCTGAATACCGTTCACGCGAAGGATCGGGCGGTCGTCTGTGGTGCGCAAGGGCATGCCGTCCGCGTCCTCTTCGCACACGAATTGGCAGTTATCCTTGGTCCGGCCATGGGCGCGCGCATGATAGCATCGTGCGGACACCGCAAGCGAAGCACGGCCAAACACCTGCACTTCCACCCCCAGCCCAAGCTCGCGCGCCGCCGCAGCGGCCGCAGCAATCGCCGGGGCAGGCATTTCGGTCGGCAGGCAGACATGCGTCGCACCCCGGCCCGCCATCCAGGCGATGGTCGCCTCATTATAGGCGTTCATGAACGGACCGATGCGGTGCGGGCGCTTGCCTCGTGCAAACAGGCCCGCCGCGTTATTGATCTCGATCTCTGGCGCTTCCATGGCGGCCAGATCGGCTGTCGCCTTGCGTTCGCGTTTCAACATCACCTCGGCCAGCGACGACAGGATCACCGTCTTACCACCGCGTTCCAGCCGTTCGATCGTGGCAGGCAGATCGGCCTCGTGAAACGGCGCGCGCTTCGAGCAGATGACCTCGCCCAGATAGACCTCGTCAATCGGCGCCTCGTCGGCGACACGAGCGTAGAAGTCGCGCCGCGTCTGGGTGGACCAGTGATAGGCGATGGGGCCCAAGGTCAGTTTCGTCATGTCGTTTACCGCCATTTCTTTGTCTCGAACGCGCCCTGGGTCTGTTTCTGGCCCTCGGTCAGGGCGACCAGATCGGCGATATTCGCCTCTCGACCCGCGCGGATGTCATCAACGGCCTGCCGGAAGGCCGACACCACACCTCGGACATAATTCTTCGATCGCTGGCGACCTTCGATCTTAAAGGCGTGAACGCCGGCATCGATCAGGTCGGGAAGCAACCGGGAAAGGTTCAGGCTGATCGGCTCCTCGAAGGCATAATATGGCTCGGAGCGGTGCGGCGCCGTATAGCGCCCCTTGCAGATTGTCGGGTAGCCTGCCTTTTCGTCTGCCCCGAAGCAGTCGATCGTGAAACCCGCGAGTTGCGAGGACATAGAGCCATCCGTGTGGCGCTTGTATTCCACGTCCGAGGCCGGAGAGCACACCCCGTCCATGTTGGTCGATTGCCCGGTGAGGTAGTTGGTCAGGCTGCACCGCCCTTCGACCATCAGCCCGTGATTACCGAAGATGAAGGTCTCGATCTCACAGGGAATTTCCTTGCGGATTTCACGGATCTCGGGGATCGTCAGGATGCGCGGCAGCACGACGCGTTTCACTGCGAAATTCTCGCAATAATACCGGATCGCCTCGGGACTGGAGGCGGCGGCCTGAACTGACAGGTGCAGACGAACACCGGGATGGGTGCGCGCGATATAGTCTGCCACGCCCATATCCGCGACGATGAAAGCATCAACCCCAAGCAGCGCACCTGTATCAGCGGCTTGTCGCCACAGATCGACCTTGCCCGCAGGCGGGTAGGTGTTCAAAGCGAGCAACACCTTGGTGCCCTTGTCATGCGCGTAGGCGACCGATGCGGCCAGTTCGTCCGGGGTGAAATTCAGTCCGGGAAAGTTGCGTGCGTTGGTGGCATCCTGAAAGCCGCAGTAAACCGCATCGGCGCCGGCATCGACGGCGGTGCGCAGGGCGGCGGGCGTGCCGGCCGGGCAGATCAGTTCGGCGAGGCTCATGGGACGAGGGGTCCTTTCTTCACGTTGGATAGGCGCGGCGCAGTCTTGCCAGAATGGCGCGGCCAGCAGGGCCGAACATTCCAGCGGTTTCCTCGGCGATGGATCCATCGACATCGTCGAGTGCATTGCGAAGCCGCACGACAGCTTCGGTGTCGCCCGTGACTTCCAGGTCGCGGGAGAAGAACGCGGCATCTCCATCCTCTTCGGAATCGACCAACTCCAGAAGCAGCATGAACTTCCCCCGAATTGTGGCTCCCGCTTCGGGCGCCGCATTGCGCGCGACGGCCCGGAACACCAGCGCTTGCGGATCTGGTCGCAGGTGCAGGGCAAAGGGCAGTTCCACCGGATCGATTACGAAATCGGTCCCCTGATGTGGACCGAGCCGCGAGAAAAGCGACGGATGCTGTTTGGCGACGCGCCTGACCACGCGGGTCAGGACGGGTTGCACGATCACGCATGAGAGGCGAGCGAGCACGGACGTGCCTAGGTCGGCAGCGCGCGGGAGTGTGTCGTCGCCCGCGCTCATGACTGGAGCATTCTAGTGGCGCGCGCAGGCGATTCGAGCTGGGAAGGCCGGGCGAAAATGATGGAAGGGAGTGAGTGGATCATCGTCTTGCCGTTTCTTGTCCGAGCGAGTGCATGGCCGCCTCGATCCGTGAAAAGAGCCCCTCGTTCTCGAGGCTGCTGCTTCCGTCGAGATTTTCCGCGAGCAGAAATCATGGCTAGGCTTTCTAGTTTGCGGATTCTCTAGGTAATTAGTATTTGGATTACGTATTACACTCACTTAATGCGCATTGCAAATACCAAATCGCGAAGCTGCATTTGCGTCTCACCTCCTTCACCGACTTCGGACTACGCGTCCTCATGGGGATGGCCAGCACCCCTGATCGACCGTTCACCACCGCAGAGCTGGCGGAAGAGTTCCGTATTTCACGCAATCATCTGGCAAAGGTGATCTCGTCACTGTCGGCTGCTGGCTATCTGGAAACGCGACGCGGCGGCGGCGGTGGTGCGGTGCTCGCGCGGCGGCCTGAAGAGATCCTTCTGGGCGACGTCGTCGCCTATCTCGAGGCAGACCAGGCTCTGGTCGAGTGTTTCCTGTCCGGGAGCGCCGCCTGCACATTGACGCCGCACTGCCGTCTCAAGGCGCGCCTGGCCGCTGCCGAGACAACCTTCATTGCCAATCGCAACCGCAGTTCGCTTGCGGAATGCGTCTATCCGCCACTTAACGTGGAATCGGCCGTCAGGGTCATTAAGGCAAGGACGGCGAAGCGCAACGTCTTCGTAACCACCGTGCGCAACTCGAACATTTAAGTTCTACAAAACCAAGCGAAGCTAAGCAAAAGACCACGTCCTGCCCAAAGGCACGCAATAGAAAGTGTCTGGATGCGGCTACTCCGAACACGGCACGGATGCGTCTTCTTCCGCTCTGAAGGCGTCAGTGGCGCCAATTTTGCGTTTGAAACTTTCACGAATGGTTCACGATCTGTCCGTGACTTTTTGAAACACTTAGCCATTGAAAAGCAACGTTTTCTTCCCGGATTGCAAATCCGTGTACACCGGTTCGATTCCGGTACTCGCCTCCACCTTTCCCCGAAAAATTCAGTTTTCGCCCACGGGGCGACTCTCGACAAAGCCTGCCCCCGTTCCCGGCGGCGAGGGCGGAATACGAAGGCCCCGCCTCTTTCGAAGCAGGGCCGGCTATCTCTCCGTCAAACCGATGAGTTTTCAGAGCGCGCACGTGGTCAGCGAAACCTGACAGCCTTCGAGCCCCCCGTGCAGCTGCACCCCCACCGGCAGAGGCTGCGGGCCGATGCGCGCGCCGGTGACGATGCAATGCTCCGCCCGCAGCCCCGGCCCGATCACGGTGGCGCGCTCGGCGAGGAAGCCGAGGAAGGACACGATCTCGGAAAGTGACATCCCAGCGGCCATTTCAGGCGGCTCGGCAGGCGCGCCGATCGCAAGCGACAGGCGCGAGAGGTCACGGGTTTGCCAATCGGGCACCTCATCTCCCATGACGATCGCCCGGTTCGAGAACCGATCCGCCATCTGTGCCAGCGGCGGCTGCTTTTCGAGCGTGGTGAAGCGCGACTGGAGCACTTCGAAGGCGACATGAACGCTGCCGATCGCTTCCAGAATCTCGTGAGATTTGGCCTCGGGCGAAATATCGGCACGCAGCCGCACCGTGATTTCCAGTTCGAGCCGCGCATGGGGCGCAACGGCAAGGGTCGCACCCGAGCGATGGATCGCGCGACCCAGAACCGGGGCGCAGGACAGGTCCTGCCCGCCCAGCAGCGCGTGTTTCCAGCCCCCCACGGGGCCGAGATGGCGCAGGCTCTCGGCCTGCACGGCATAGGCTTCCGCCGGCGTGACAGGCAGCGGGGTCAGCGCCTCGAGCGTCTCGCCGTCATTCGCGGCAGCCAGCGCCTCTGCGGCGCTTGCGATCTGGTCACGCTGCATGGTGTGCAACCTCTTCTTTCATGGCATCGCGCGGGATGATCGCGCC
Source organism: Thioclava sp. IC9 (assembly GCF_002213225.1). Lineage (NCBI taxonomy): Bacteria > Pseudomonadati > Pseudomonadota > Alphaproteobacteria > Rhodobacterales > Paracoccaceae > Thioclava > Thioclava sp. IC9. The sequence continues at coordinate 100,423 of NZ_NBNX01000008.1, read as the reverse complement.
GGGATGACGGACGACTCGGCTTGCGAGACGCGCACCGTCGAGAATTGCGGCCTCCAGCGTTTTACCGCGCTGCAGGGCCGAGAGGAGAGCGGCATCGAAACTGTCGCCTGCTGCAGTCGTGTCGACAGCCGCGACGGGATCGGGCAGCGCAACGCGCAGCGTCGCCCCCGATGCGTCGCGCGCGAGCACCGCGCCGCCGCCCGTCGTCAGCACGATGGCGCCCGCTGCGTGTTTCTCGCAGCGCGCCATGATCGCCTCGGGGTCGGTCTCGTTCCAAAGCGCCGCGAGATCGTCGAGCGAGGGCAGCGCGAGGCTCGTCACTGCCAAGGCGCGCTCGGTCCACTCCGCCGCCTCGGCCCTGTCACGCCAGAGCCGCGGGCGGTAATTCGTGTCATAGGCGACGGTGATCCCGCGCTGGCGCAGCGCGTCCAACTCCGCCAGCAAACGGCTGCGCGCCGTGTCGGGAAGGATCGCCAAGGTGATGCCCGAGAACAAAAGGACGCGTGCCTGACCGAGCGCCGCGACCTCCTCCCCGTCGGCGCCGAACATCCGGCGCGCCGGCGCCTGATCGCGCCAATAGGTAAAGCTGCGCTCGCCCGTGGCATCGGTGGCGATGAAGCTCAGCCCCGGGCTGCCATCGGCCTCGGACCCGATTGCCTCGATTTCGACCCCCTCCTGCGCGATCGTATCGCGCATCCAGCGGCTCATCCCGTCCGAACCGAGCCGCGAAAGGTAGCCCACCCGCAGATCGGGCCGCAGCCGCGCGAGGTAGATCGCCGCATTCAGCGTGTCGCCCCCAAGCCGGCGGTGGAACAGATCGGGCGTTGCAGGGTCGTTTGTGAACTCGGCGAGAGGCTCGCCGATGCAGAGAAAGTCCAGCATGCAAGGCTCCGATCAGGCGGGCCCTACCGGGCTCGGAAGCGGGGCTCCGGCCAGATAGGCGTCGATATTCGCGATCACCAGCTGCGCCATCGCGCGTCGCGCCTCGTTCGTGGCCGAAGCGATATGTGGCGTGAAAAGCGTGTTCGGCGCGCGCAAAAGACCGTCCTCCGCCCCATCGGGCGCGACAGGTTCGACCTCGAATACATCGAGCGCGGCAGAGCCGAGCGTGCCGCCATGCAAGGCCGCAGCCAGCGCCGCGCTGTCGACGACCGAGCCGCGCGCGACATTGACCAAGGTGCCTTCGGAGCCGAGCGCCTCCAACACCGGCGCATCGACAATATACCGCGTCTCAGGCGTGGCCGAGAGCGTGACGAACAGGACGTCACTTTCGGCGGCCAGCGTCCGGGCGTCGGGGCGCCATGCCTCGGGGGCGTCATCATGGGGCTTGCGGGCATGATAGATCACATCAACCCCCAGCGCGCGCAGCATGTCCGCCAGTGCGCGCCCGATCCGGCCATAGCCGAGAATACCCGCACGGCAACCGGTCAGCGCCTGACCGAGCCGCGGTTTCTGCCCGTTCGACCAGCCGCCCGAGCGAAGCAACCGCTCGCCCTCGCCGATCCGCCGCCGCACCGAGATAGCGAGACCCAGCGCCAGCTCGGCCACCGCTTCCGACAGCACGTCGGGCGTGGTCGTCACATGGATGCCGCGCGCGGCCGCCGCATCCAGATCGACCGCATCGGTGCCGACGCCATTGACCGCGATCAGACGCAGGTCGGGAAATTCGGCGATCTCCTCGCCGGAGAGGCCGCGCGCGCCACTGGTCAGCACGATCTCGATGCCCTCGCGCGCTGTGGCATCGCGGGTGACCGAATGCTCGGCACAGAACGCTTCCATCATGTCGGCGGGCTTCAGTTCGATCAGCGCGAGGATCGACGGGGAGGGTTTGGCATCATCACTCATGAGATCTGCCCCAGGAAGTTGCGCAGACGCTCCGACTTCGGATTGCCGAAGAACTCTGCCGGCGGCCCCTCTTCGATGATCGCGCCCTGCTCCATGAAGATCACACGATCGGCGACGGCACGGGCGAAATCCATCTCGTGGGTCACGCAGAGCATCGTCATGCCTTCACGGGCGAGGTCGATCATCGTGTCGAGCACCTCCTTGACCATCTCGGGGTCGAGCGCCGAGGTCGGCTCATCGAACAACATGATCCGCGGCTCCATGCAGAGCGCCCGCGCAATCGCGACCCGCTGCTGCTGACCGCCCGAAAGCTGGGCGGGAAATTTGTCCGCCTGCTCGGGGATCTTCACGCGCTCCAGATATTTGCGCGCGGTCGCCTCCGCCCCGGCCTTGTCCGCCCGCCGCGTCTTGAGTGGCGCGAGCGTGCAGTTCTGCAGCACGGTCAGGTGGGGAAACAGGTTGAATTGCTGGAAGACCATCCCGACTTCGCGGCGCACCTTGGCGACGTTCTCGCCGCCTGCCGTCAGCTCGATCCCGTCGACGGTGATCGTGCCATCCTGAATCTCTTCGAGCTGGTTGAGCGTGCGGATCAGGGTCGACTTGCCGGAGCCGGACGGACCGCAGATCACGATCCGCTCGCCTTGTTCGACCGTCAGATCGATCGACTTCAGCGCCTGAAACGCACCGAAGAACTTGGTGACGCCGCGCATCTCGACGGCGGGCTGCTGTGCTTGTGTCATGGGATGCCTTGTAGGGTGACCCGGCGCAGCGCGGGGCTGCGCCGGATGTGGGGTGAGATCAGTTCGAGGCCGATTTCGGTGTCGCGGCTTCCTCGGCCGATCCGTTACGGACGAAATCGGGGATGTCCGTCGCCAGCCACTGCTGCGAGATCTTGTCCATCGTGCCGTCTTTCATTGCGGAGCCGACGAACGCGTTGATCTTGGCCAGAAGCTTGTCTGCGCCCGGCTCGACCGCGATGCCCTGGACCTGGCTCGAAAGCGGGAACTTCTCGTCGAAGCGACCCGGCGCAGCCTTCGCGATCTGCGCGGCCACGACGTTGGACACACCGATCAGCGGCACCTGCCCCGAGAGGAGTGCCTGCACTGCGGCCGCGTCGTCGTCGAAGCGGCGGATCGTGGTGTCGTCGGGGGCGACCTTGGTCACGCCCGCGTCCTGCGTCGAGGCGCGCACGACGCCGACAGATTCACCAGACAGATCAGCCGGCTTCGAGACCTTTTCCTCTTTCTTGCCGTAGACCATGATCTCGATTCCGGCATAGGGGCGCGAGAAATCGACCCGCTTGGCGCGCTCTGGCGTGATGCCCAACGAGGCGACCAGCACATCGACCTGACCTGAGAGCAGGTAGGGGATACGGTTCGGGCCGGTCACCGGCACGATCTCGATCTTGGTGCCCAGGTAGTCGGCGAGCGCCTTGGCGGTATCCGCGTCATAGCCTTCGGGCTTGCCGCTGGTGCCCATCAGACCGAAGGGCGGGAAATCGACGAGCATGCCGACCTTGAGCACGCCGGCCTTCTCGACCTGATCGAGCGTGGTGGCTTGCGCGTGGCCTGCCATCAATGCGCCGACCGTCAGGGCCGCCGTTGCGACTGTCTTGAGAAACTTCATGTTTTACTCCTCCTAAACCTGAAGCGGGTGAAAAATCAGCGGGTGAATGCGAGGCGCATCCGCCCTTCCAGCCGGCGCGCATAAAGCGACAGCGGCCAGCAGATGATGAAGTAGATCGCGGCCACCAGCCCGAAGACCACGAAGGGGTCGAAGGTCGCGTTGTTGACGATCTGACCGGCGCGCGTCAGCTCGGTGAAGCCGATGATCGAGGTCAGCGAGGTGCCCTTGATCAGCTGCACAAGGAAGCCGACGGTCGGGGCTACGGCGATCCGCGCCGCCTGCGGCAGAACCACATGCTGCATCCGGTCGCGATAGCTCAGCGAAAGCGCAGTCGCGGCCTCGGTCTGCCCCGACGGCACCGCCTCGATCGAGCCGCGCCAGATCTCGCCCAGATAGGCGCTGGCATGGAAGGTCAGCGCGATCGCCGCCGCCAGCAGCGGGTTGATCGGCAGGTTCAGCACGGTCAGACCGAAATAGAACAGGAACAGCTGCATCAGGAGCGGGGTGCCCTGGAAGATCCGGATGAACCCGGCGCTGATCCGGCGCAGAGCCTTCGAGCCCGAGCTGCGCGCGAGTGCCACGAACAGCCCGCCGATTACGCCGCCGATGAAGGCGATGACCGACAGCAGAAGCGTCCAGCGCACGGCCTCGATGATGAACAGGATGTCGGAGGGACCGAATTGGCGGATCATGTCAGCGGCTCGCAGGATAGTTGAAAATGGCGTTCTGGACGAGCTTGAAGAGGCCCGAGAACAGCAGCGAGAGAACGAGGTAGAGCGCGGTCACGACGAGGTAGATCTCGAAGCTGGCGAAGGTCTTGGCGTTCAGATCCGCCCCTACCGAGGCCAGATCGTTTGCGGAGATAGTCGAGACGACCGACGAGGTCAGCATCAGGTAGATGAACTGGCTCGTCATCGCCGGATAGACGTTGCGCAGCGCCGGTTTCAGGATCACGTAGCGGAAAATCTGGATCGGCCCGAGACCCAGCGCGCGCCCTGCCTCGATCTGGCCATGGGGCACGGATTCGATCCCGGCGCGGGTGATTTCGGTCCCGTACGCGCCGACATTGATCACCAGAGCGATCAGCGCCGCGACATTCGGATCGAGAGAAATCCCGATCGCGGGCAGCCCGAAATACAGAAAGAAAATCTGCACGAGGAAGGGCGTGTTGCGGATGATCTCGACATAGGCGCCGACGATCGCGTGCAGCACCTTCGAATGCGAGGTGCGCGCAGCAGCCCCGAGGACCGACACGATCAGTCCCAGAAGCATCGCCGCGAAAGACAGGCGGATGGTCAGCCATGCGCCGTAAAGCAGCAGGTCCAGGTTCTCGAATACGGGCGTGAAGTTGAAGTGATACACGTCGCCTCCCTGCGTGTAACCACATGCCCTCGCGCTCCTCAACGGTCGGGCATGCCAATTTAGATCGATCTAATTAGAACGATCTAAATTCCGAGTCGCAAATCACGGATGCGTGAGTGGAAGACGTCGGGGTAAGTTGGGATCAGTCGGCGGGACCGGTGGTGTCGCGCACCCGCAGGCGCGGCGTCACGATCTCGGTTTTCCGCTCTGCGCCCGGATCTGCGATTCGCCGCAGCAGCAGGCGCGCCGAAGCCGCGCCGATCTGGCGCGGGAAGACCTGCACCGTGGTCAGGCGCGGCGGCGCACCGAGATCGATGAAGGACAGGTTGTCGTGGCCCACCACCGAAAGATCGCGGCCGGGCATCAGCCCCAGATCGAACAGTCCCCGCAGCAGGCCCGAGGCGAGGATGTCGTTGAAGCAGATCGCTGCGGTCGGGCGTGGCTCGAGCGCCATCAGCATCGCGGCCGATTGCGGCGAGCCATCCCATGCGAGCGGCACGTCGATCACCCCAGCATTGATGAGCTCCTGAGCCCGCATCTCCTCCTCGAAGGCCGCGAGACGTTCATCCCGCGTGGAAACCTCCCCCGCGAGCGCGACGAAGGATATCCGTCGATGGCCGAGATCGCGCAAATGCCGAACGCTCAGCCGCACCGCGAGGCCGTGATCGGAGCCTGCGAAATCGCTGAGATCGCGGCCCACGTGGCGCATCGCCTGCACCAGCGGCACGCCAGCCGCGACCAGCTTCTCTATCGTATCCGGCTCGGTCCCTTCGGCGGGAAACAGGATGATCCCCTCCGCGTCATGCTCGCGCAACCGGCGGAGCAGACCCGATTGCCTTTCCGGGTCGTCCCGCGAACTGGCGAGCATGACCTGATAGCCCTGCTCGTCCAGTTCGGCCTCGATCCCCTCGACGAATTCCGAGAAGAAGCTGTTCACGAGGTTCGGAATGATCACGCCGATAGTGCGGCTTTTCTGACCGCGCAGACGTGCCGCGCCGCTATTGGGCACGTAGTCGAGCTCGGCGATGACCTTCTCGACCTTCTCGCGCGTCTTTGCCGCCACGAGGTCCGAGCCGCGAATGACGAGCGAGGCCGTCGCGCGGGACACGCCCGCCGCCCGCGCCACATCCATCAATGTCGTACGCTTCACCGCCATAATCGCGGAGTAACGACAGGAAGGCGCTCGCGCAAGCACGACACCGCCGTCACGCGACTAGCTGCGCTCATTGGGAAACGGCCGCCCCGTCTGGGGAGACCGTGTCAACGCGAGTACGAGAGCTTAGCGGTAGTGCTTCTGCGTCATGTCGAAAGCGCCGCGTTTCAGATCCATCTTGAAGAACTTGTGGTCACGCTTGAGGCGCTTCACCGCCTCTCGCCCGAAACACAGCAGATCGTCGACGAACAGATCGAAGGGCTGCATCGCCTCGATGATGCGCGGCTCGATCCGGTAGTCCAGCTCGCCCGCATCGTCGGAGCGCGCGTGGGCCTGCGCCAGCGCCTGCCCGCAGGCATGGGCATAGTCACGCCAGCTGTCCTTCGACAGATCGTCGAGGTCGATATCGTCGCGGAACGGTGCACGTTCGCGCGACATGAAGCTCATATCGTCGATCTCCACGCTGCCGTAGAAGACATCGCCATGCGCCAGATGCACCCGCTGGCCATGCGCGATCCGGTCGCCCTTTTCACCGGCGACAAAATCGTTCTCCGGGACCAGACCTTCGAGCGCGGACTGCCGGGCACGCTTGAACTCGATGATCAGATCGTCGCTGGCATTCTTGCTCGGACCTTCGATCAGGCAATAGTAGCGCGGCAGCCCCAGCGAGGCCGTGCCCTGCCCATGGCGGATGCACACATCCTTCACCTTCAGCTGCCCGGCGCGCCCACCGGGATCGATCCCGTTCTGCTTGGCCACGTCGTTGATGTAACCCTGAAACTCCGAGATCCGACTGGAGATCGGCGTCAGTTCGTCATTCGCCCGGAAGCCCCGCCCGGTCTCGTTGAGATAGCGATCCCAGAGCCATTCCTTCCGACTATTGCGCGCCTTCTTGAACATCCGCCGGATCACCTTCGGACTGTTATCGGGGCGCATCTGCTGGCTCGCCTCCTTGTCGTGGCGGGCATAGAATTCCATCCCGTCACGATAGCCTTCGACGAATTTGCGCACGATCTTCTCACGGTGCTTCTTCTTCTGGTCTCCCTCTTCCTTGGCGGCGATCAGAAAGCCCGTGATGCCGCGCTTCAGATCCCAGGTGAAGGGCCCGTAGAGCACGTCGTCGAAATCGTTCACGCCGAAGATCGGCACGTTATCGGCATTGGGCATGATCCCGAAATTCTCCGGATGGACATCCCCGAGCGCGAGCACCGTCGGCATCCGCTCATCCTCGCCCAGCATGTCGCGGTGAAACAGCAGCGAGGTGCCGCGGAAGAAGGAGAACAGCGAATCCGCCAGTTCCTCGAATTTCTCGCTCGCGCCCTCGGCCTTCTCGTCGATGCGCACCGCGTGGTCCTCGATGATCGTCGAGCGCACATGCAGGCGACGCGCAAGCCCGGTCAGATCGCCCGGACGCATCACGCAGGGGTATTTCACATAGGCCTCGGCGAGCTCGCGATAGGCCTCGACGCGGCTCTGGAGCTGTTGGACGGGCGCAACCCCGGTGGCCTTGCGCGACCGTTTCTGGCTCGACGCTTTCGAATTGGAAGATTTCGGCTTGTTATTGCCTTCCGCCATGGGGGTGCTCCTTTTCGGGGTTCGCTCTCCTAACGGGAGGACGGGCGAAGGCGTTCCGAAAAACCGGCGTGAGCCCCAAGGCTCAGGGCGTGTATTCTCCGCAGAGCGACCGGGAGAGGCGCGCCGCCCGCGTCTGCGGATCGTCGAGCGAAAGGACATGGGAGAGCTTTGTATAGGCCGACTCCGGCGTCATGTCGCGCCCGTCGATCACCCCGTGATCGCGCAGGACCGCCCCCGCCGCATAGGTGCCGAGCGCCATCCCTCCCTCGGGACATTGGCTGACCCCGATGACCGGGGCCGAGCGGGCCTGCGCCGTGGCAAGCGCCGCGCGCAGGCCGGGCGTGTCGGGCGCAGTCCCCGAGCCGTAGCAGCGCAGCACCAGACCGTCACAGGTCTTGGCTGCATGGTCGAGCAGGCTCTCCTCCGCCCCCGGCGCAACGGCCAGAACGGCGATCCGCGCGGGCCTGACCGGATGACGGATCAGGCGCGGCCCCGGCTGGCAGGGCGGGATGTCGGAAGGATCGGCGGCGAAGGCATCGAAAGCGCGCGAGTGGCTTTTGCGGACCCGCGCGCCGTGCAACAGGCGTCCGGCGAATTGCACCCATATGCCTGGCGTAGCTGTCCGCGCCGCCGCAATCGCGTCGCGCAGATTGCGCGCGCCGTCATTGCCCTCGACCGAAAGCGGCAGCATCGAGCCGGTCACGATCACCGGCTTGCCCAGCCCTTCGAGCGCGAAGCATAAAGCCCCCGCCGTATAGGCGAGCGTATCGGTGCCGTGGGTCACGATCACCCCGTCGAAACGGTCGTGATGCGCGGCGATGGTCTCGGCGATCCGATCCCAATCGGCGGGTGTGGCATTGGCGCTGTCGATCAGCGGATCGAGACGTAGGGTCTCAACCTCGCGCCCCTCGGGCAGGGTCGCGAGGAAATCCTCGACCACGCCCTGCTGCGGTACGAAACCCGCATCAGAGGCGACCATGCCGATCGTCCCGCCCGTATGGATCAGAAGCAGCGCCACGCCGCGTCCCTCAGTTCCGCGACAGGACGCTGGAAGGCCGTGCGCGGGCCAGAGAGACGGTCAGCGCCGCAACGATCAGCGCCTTGATCAGATCGCCGGGGATGAAGACGACCATTAGCGAGGTGCTTTCGATCAGGCTCTTGCCGAGCGCAAGCGACAGCCCGACGATTCCCATCGCGTAGGACAGCACGATCCCACCAAGGATCGACCCTACGAAGACCGATGCGCCCAGCGGAACCGAGCGCCATTTCTCGACGACGAAGCCGGTCAGCCACGCGGCCAGCGGCCAGCTGAACAGGAACCCGCCCGTCGGACCGAAGAAGACGCCGAGGCCCCCACGACCGCCGGCCAGCAGCGGCAGACCAACGGCCACCAGCAGCAGGAACAGCAGGACCGCCAGAGCACCACGCTTCGAGCCCAGAACGGCGCCGGCCAGCATGATCCCAAGGCTCTGCGCCGTGATCGGCACACCGAAGCCCAGCGTGATCTTCGGGATCAGCGCGAGTACCGCGATCAGGGCCGCAAACAGCGCGATCAGCGCGACATTCTTTTCCATCTCAAGTCTCCCTCTCGGATGTGAGCCCTCCCCGGGCCCGTAGCGCATCGCCGACATGGTCGGCATCGTCAAGCGCAAGAAGCGTGAAGGGCAGCACCAGCCGCCAGCTCGGCCGCCGCGTGGCCCGGGCGCGCCAGCTCTCGGTCAGGCGCGCACCCTTGTTGGTCAGCACCGGCACCATGCGGATCACCAAAGCGATCGCGATCTCCAGCGCGGCGGTCGACAGCCCGAAGCGGCGCAAAGGAGTCGTCAGCCAGCGCACGACCGCGATCATATCACTGAGCCGCGTCGTCATCGACACGAGGTTCGCCAGCGCCACCGCCGAGATCATCCGCATCACGATCACCGCGCCTTCCGCGATCTCGCCGATAACCACCTGCCAGATCGCGACGATGACGATAAACGGCCAGAGCAGCTTCAGCGCCGACAGGCCCGCGCGCAAGAAGGCGCGACCGGGCAAGGCATAGGCGATCAGGATCGCCGTGACGACGCCCGCGAGGATCAGCGGGCTTTCTATATAGAACAGACCCACGGTCGCGAGGCAGAGCGCTGCGAGTTTCAAACCCGCAGGCCAGTCATGGGCGGCGGTCTTAACGGGAGAGCTGAGCGATATCATCGGCCTCTCCCGCGCGGGTCATCTCTTCGACATAGGCGGGCAGCACCTCGCGCGCCGAGCCATGCATTCGCAGCCGCCCTTGGTCGAGCCAGAGGATTTCGTCGTAATGCTCCAACTCGCGCGGGTCGTGGGTCACCTGCACCAGCGTCCCGCGATAGAGCGTCAGCGCGCGACCCAGCTGCGCCTTGGTCGGGATGTCGAGACCGGAGAAGGGCTCGTCCAAGATCAGCAGGTTCGGAGCCATCGCGCTCACCGCCATCAGGCATAGAAGCTGCTTCTGGCCCTGGCTGAGCGTCGTGACATAGGCATCGCGCCACGCCGCCTTGCCGAACTGCGCGAGCGTCTCTTCCGCCGCAGCCTCGGCTTCGGTTTTCCTCATCCCCTGCTGGCGCAGCCCGAAGGAAATCTCCTCGATCACGGTGGGGAAGATGATCTGATGATCGGGGTTCTGGAACAGGATGCCGACCTCGCGCAGCGCGGCCTTGCGGTCGGCGGCCAGATCGTGGCCGTTGATCCGCAGGCTGCCCCGGCTCGGCGCAATCAGCCCGGCCATCAGCCGCGAGAGGGTAGATTTTCCCGATCCGTTGCGCCCCACCACGCCGATGCGGCGGGCACGGGTCTCAAGCGAAATCCCCTCCAGCACCGGGCGACCGTCGAGATCGTGGCCCAGATCGGAAATCGCGATATGGCTCGCAGAAGTAAGGGTCGCGCCGTCAGACATGCGCCGGGTCATATACGCAGTCGCGCCGCGTTTCCAGACGCCCTGCGCATAGCGAAAGGCGCGCGGGGTTTCCCCCCGCGCGCCTCTCTGTCTCAAGTGTCCCTCAGTTTACCGAGGCTCGGTCCGAAGACCCTTCCAGATCGCCCAGCACATCACCAGCAGAACCAGCGTGAAGGGAAGACCGGTCGAGATCACCATCGCCTGTAGCGCGCTCAGACCGCCGCCGATCAACAGCACGATCGCGACCGCGCCCTCGAAGGTGGCCCAGAACACACGCTGCGGCACCGGTGCGTCGACCTTGCCGCCTGCCGTGATCGTGTCGATCACGAGCGACCCGGAGTCCGAGGAGGTCACGAAGAACACGATCACCAGGATGATCGCGATGACCGAGGTGATCGAGGTCAGCGGGAGACCCTCCAGCATCGCGAACAGCGACAGCGGCGGGTTGTAGCTATCGATGACCTGCGCCTTCACCAGCGAGCCTGCCGGGTCCGAAATCACCTGGTCGATCGCGACGCCACCGAAGACCGCCATCCACAGCACGCAGACGAGCGAGGGGATCAGCAGCACGCAGATGATGAACTCGCGCACGGTACGGCCACGCGACACCCGGGCGATGAACATACCGACGAAGGGCGACCAGGAAATCCACCACGCCCAGTAGAACGCGGTCCAACCGTCGCGATAGCTGTCATCCGTGCGCCCGATCGGGTTCGACAGCGGAATGATGTCCTTGGCATAGGCCAGAAGACCCTGACCGAAATCGGTGAAGATCATCAGGGTCGGACCCGCGAAGAGAACGAAGAGCAGCAGCAGCGCCGCGATGCCCATGTTGATCTCCGAGAGCAGCTTCACGCCGCCGTCGAGGCCGCGCAGCACCGAGAACAACGCAACGCCGGTGATGATGGTGATCAGAATGATCTGCACCGTCGTGTTGATCGGAACGCCGAAGACGTGATTGAGACCCGCATTCGCCTGCTGCGCGCCGAAACCGAGCGAGGTCGCAAGACCGAACAGTGTCGCAAACACCGCGATGATGTCGATGATGTGGCCGGTCCAGCCCCAGACCTTCTCACCGAAGATCGGATAGAAAGCCGAGCGGATCGTCAGCGGCAGCCCCTTGTTATAGGAGAACAGCGCCAGCGCGAGCGCCACGACCGCGTAGATCGCCCAAGGGTGCAGACCCCAGTGATAGATCGTTGCGGCGAGGCCCATTTCCTTGGCCCGGGCGACATTCTCCGGGATCAGGTTGCCATCCGCATCGAAGGGCGAAGGCGTGCCCAACGGCTGCGATACCGCCATGTGATAGACCGGCTCGAGCACGCCGAAGAACATCAGACCGATGCCCATACCGGCCGCGAAGAGCATCGCGAACCAGCCCATATAGGTGAAGTCCGGCTCGGCATCCGTGCCCCCCAGGCGCACCGCGCCATAGGGCGAGACGATCAGGGCGAGACAGAAGATGACGAAGATGTTCGCGGCGCTCATGAAGAACCAGTCGAAAGTCGAGGTCAGCCACGGACGCATTGCGCCGAAGATCTCGCTCGCCTGTTCGGGCAGGGCTAGCGCATAGAAGACGAAGGCCACGATCGTCAGCGCCGAGATCATGAAAACCGGGTTGTGAATGTCGAAACCGAAGGGCCCGACTTGGCCTTCCAGGTTGTCCTGACCGATTTCGTAATCGGTTTCGATGAGTTGCGTGTCCCCTTCGGGGGCAGGGATACCCTGAACTTCTTCAGGTTCGGCCATATGCCGTCCTCCTGTCCTTATTGGTTATGTTGGTCCGCTTATCCGCGTACGAGGAAGACCGACGCATCGCTGTGCGCGGCCAGATGTCCCCCATGCGAGGCAAAGAGATAGTTGGCCGCGTTGGGCACGTGCGTGGCCATCACGACGAGATCGGCCTCGAGATCGTCGGCCACCTTCAGCAACGTCTTGTCGAGATCCACGGCAGGATCGGGCACGACGACCGCCTTCCCCGAGGCCTTGTGCCCGAATTCGTTGGCATGACTATCCGCGAAAGCGTCCAGCTTCGCGGCATATTCTTTGGCATTATGGCCGAATTCGCTCGGCTCCTGGCTCGTAACACCTATGAAAACGACTTCCGCGTCGTGTTTCGCTGCGATTTCCGAAGCGACTCTCAACGTCTTGTCCATCTTCTCGACGTGACGCAGGTCGACCGGAACCATGATTTTCTCAAACATCTCGATCCGTCCCTCAGTCTTGAAGCGCAGCACCCTATTGCAGGATGCAACGATATCCAACCAACCCAGTGTGTCACAATCGGTTCCGGAAATCGTGAATAAATATTAAAGAAATGACATGCCGTTATCGGGTGCGGCGCGCGACGGCCCCAATTTCGCCCAAAACCGCCATACGCGGATGTACCATGTCCGATCGCCTCAGACCGGAGAGGGCGAGACGCTTTCACCGCCGATATGGAACAGATTTCAGCGGCACCAACACCGTGATCGCGGTCCGAGGCGCCTCGACGTCACCTCCGCAGGCGGCGTTCATTCCGGCGAAACATGCGGCCCGTCTCTCGGCCTTGGAGGACGCGTATCAGGCGGACGATCCGTCACACGCGGGCGGCCTCTCCGCACCTGCCCCGCCAGAAGCCAAGCGCTACAAATGCAAAACGCCCCGGCCTTTCGGTCGGGGCGCTTCGTTACTCAGATGAACCGGTCGGTTCAGCCACGCTCTTCGACGATTTCGACGAGGTGCGGGATCTTCGCGACCATACCGCGCACGGCCGGGGTATCTTCCAGCTCACGGGTACGGTTCATCTTGTCCAGACCCAGGCCTTTCAGCGTGGCACGCTGGATGGCGGGACGACGGATCGGCGAACCGATCTGCTTGACGACGATGGTAGCCATTGATCGCTCTCCTTACGCTTCCGTGGCTTCGGCAGGTGCCTCGGCCTCGGGCTTCTTGAGGATGTCGGCCACTTTCTTGCCGCGGCGCGCAGCCACCTGACGGGGGCTTGCTTCGCGGGTCAGACCGTTCAGCGTGGCACGGATCATGTTGTAGGGGTTCTGGGTGCCGGTCGATTTCGACACGACGTCCTTCACGCCCAGCATCTCGAACACGGCACGCATCGGACCACCGGCGATGATCCCGGTACCTTCCGGTGCGGTGCGCATCACGACCTTACCAGCGCCGTGACGGCCCTCGATGTCGTGGTGCAGCGTGCGGCCATCGCGCAGCGGGACGCGGATCAGGTTGCGCTTCGCTTGCTCGGTGGCTTTGCGGATCGCTTCCGGAACCTCTTTGGCCTTGCCTTTGCCGAAGCCGACACGGCCACGCTGGTCGCCGACGACCACGAGGGCTGCGAAGCCAAAGCGCTTACCACCCTTCACGGTTTTCGACACGCGGTTGATCGCGACGAGGCGATCGGCGAATTCCGGGTTTTCGTCGCGGTCGTCGCGGCGGCCCCGGCGGTTGTCTCGTTCTGCCATGAGGCATTCCTTCTCGTGATGGCGTGGTCTCACGCCGTTTGTCTCAATCCAGGTGCCCCGCCCCGAAGGGCGCGGCCCGGATCATCGGGGGGACGCGAACGTCCCCCACCAGTCTTAGAACTTCAGACCGCCTTCGCGGGCTGCGTCGGCGAGCGCCTTGATCTTCCCGTGGAACAGGAAGCCACCGCGGTCGAAGTAGCAGGTTTCGACACCGGCCTTCTTCGCACGCTCGGCGATCGCGGCGCCAACCTTGGCTGCCGCTTCGACGTTGTTCTTGCCGACCACACCGAGATCCTTCTCGAGCGTGGAAGCGGCGGCCAGAGTGCGACCGTTGACGTCGTCGATCAGCTGAACGCTGATGTTTTTCGACGAACGATGCACCGAAAGACGGGCGCGACCAGCGGCCATCTTGCGAAGCTTGTTCCGGACGCGCAGGCGGCGCTTGAGGAACAGATCCCGTTTGCTGTTTGCCATTTTCGCGTTCCTTACTTCTTCTTACCTTCTTTGCGGAAGATATACTCGCCCTTGTAGCGGATGCCCTTGCCCTTATAGGGCTCGGGAGCACGCCATTCGCGGATATTTGCCGCGACTTGGCCCACCTGCTGCTGGTCGGAACCTTCCACAACGATCTCGGTCTGCTTCGGAGCGGTGACAGTCACGCCCTCCGGAACCTCGAAGTTGACTTCGTGCGAATAACCGAGCGACAGCTTCAGGACGTTGCCCTGCATCTGCGCACGATAACCAACGCCCTGGATCTCCAGCTCCTTCTTGAAGCCTTCGGTCACGCCCTGCACGAGGTTCGCGACCTGCGAGCGGGTCATGCCCCACTGCTGGCGCGCGCGCTTCGAGAGGCCACGCGGGGTGATGGTGACGAGGTTGTCCTCGACCTTGAGGGTCACATCGTCGGTCGCGGTGAAGGAACGGGTGCCTTTCGGCCCCTTCACTTCGATGGTCTGGCCCGACAGCTGCGCCGAAACGCCGCTGGGAAGCTCGACCGGTTTCTTACCAATACGAGACATTGAGCCCTCCTTAGAATACGGTGCAGAGCACTTCGCCGCCGACATTGGCGGAGCGTGCGTTTGCATCCGACATCACGCCCTTCGAGGTCGAGACGATCGAGACGCCGAGGCCCTGACGGACCGACGGGACGTCTTTCGCGGCCATGTACACGCGACGACCGGGGGTCGAGACGCGCTGCAGCTCGCGGATGACCGGGGTGCCCTCGTAGTACTTGAGGCTGATTTCCAGCTCCGGATGGCCGGCAGCAGACGTCGTCTGCTCGTAACCACGGATGTAGCCTTCGTCAGCCAGCACGTCGAGAACCCAAGCGCGGAGCTTGGAGGCCGGGGTGCGGACGGTGGATTTGCCACGCAGTTGTGCGTTGCGGATGCGGGTCAGCATATCGCCGAGAGGATCGTTCACAGACATGTCGCCCTCCTTACCAGCTCGACTTCACCATGCCGGGGATCTGACCGTAGGAGGCCAGGTCACGCAGCATGATCCGCGAGAGTTTGAGCTTACGGTAGTAAGCGTGGGGACGACCCGTGAGCTGGCAACGATTGTGCAGCCGGACCGCCGACGAGTTGCGCGGGAGTTCCGCGAGTTTCAGCGACGCCTTGAAGCGCTCTTCCATCGGGCGCTCCTGGTCGTTGATGATTTCCTTGAGCGCGGCCCGCTTGTCAGCGTACTTGTTCACAAGACGCTGGCGCTTCGCTTCGCGCGCAACCATGGATTTCTTAGCCATAAGTTTCGTTCCTCCGCGATCAGGCGTTGAAAGGCATGTTGAAATGCTTCAACAGCGCCTTCGCTTCGGCATCCACGTCAGACGTGGTCACCATGATGATGTCCATACCCAGAACCTCATCGACCTTATCGAAGTCGATTTCCGGGAACACGATGTGTTCCTTGAGGCCCATTGCGAAGTTGCCACGACCGTCGAAGGCCGGCTTCACGCCGCGGAAGTCGCGAACGCGCGGCAGGGCAACGTTGATCAGGCGATCGAGGAATTCGTACATCCGGTCACCGCGCAGGGTCACTTTCGCGCCCAGCGGCATTTCTTCACGGACGCGGAAGCCTGCGATCGACTTCTTCGCCTTGGTCATCACGGCCTTCTGACCAGCGATGAGCGAGAGCTCTTCGGCGGCCTGCTTGACCTTCTTGGTGTCTTTCACGGCTTCGCCGACGCCCATGTTCAGCACGATCTTGTCGAGCCGCGGGATCATCATGTCGTTCTTGTAGCCGAACTCTTCTTTCAGCGCGGCTTTGATCGAGTCGCGGTAAAGAGCGCGAAGACGCGGAGTGTAGGTAGCTTGATCGAGCATCAGATCGCATCCCCCGTGGTCTTGGCGTAACGCACCTTCTTGCCGTCTTCCTCGCGGAAGCCGACGCGGGTGGCTTTGCCGTTTGCGTCCATCAGAGCCAGGTTCGACAGGTCGATCGGCATCGCCTTGGGCTGGCGACCGCCCTGGTTGGACTGGGTCTGACGCTGGTGGCGGATCGCAACGTTCACGCCGTCGACGACAGCTTTGCCGGCTTTCGGGTCAACAGAGGTGATTTCACCCTGCTTGCCCTTGTCCTTGCCAGCGAGAACGACGACCTTGTCGCCTTTGCGGAGCTTAGCAGCCATTACAGCACCTCCGGAGCAAGCGAGATGATCTTCATGAAGTTCTTCGCACGCAGCTCACGCACGACCGGCCCGAAGATACGGGTGCCGACCGGCTCGCCCGCGTTGTTCAGGATGACGGCGGCGTTGCGGTCGAAACGGATGGCGGTGCCATCGTCGCGACGAACTTCTTTGGCGGTGCGCACGACGACGGCCTTGCGGACGTCACCTTTCTTCACGCGGCCGCGCGGGATCGCTTCCTTGACCGACACCACAATGATGTCGCCCACGGATGCGTAACGGCGGTGCGAGCCGCCGAGGACCTTGATGCACTGAACCCGGCGAGCGCCGGAGTTGTCAGCAACATCCAGATTGGTCTGCATCTGGATCATGGGGTTACTCCCGACCTTTGGGGACGCCTATGCAGTAAGGGCCCCAGGGTTTCGAATACTGGCGAAATGGCCGCGGCTTACGCCGTGACCACAACCCGCCAGCGCTTGGTCTTCGAGATCGGCGCGCACTCTTCGATGCGAACAATGTCACCGGTCTTGAATTGGTTTTCCGCGTCGTGGGCGCGGTATTTCTTGGACTTCCGGATCGTTTTCTTGAGAACCGGATGCGTGAAGCGGCGCTCGACCGAAACGGTGATGGTCTGGTCGTTCTTGTCCGACGTCACGGTACCTTGCAGGATGCGTTTGGGCATAGGAAGCTCTCCTTACTTCGCGGCTTCAGCGGCTTTTTGGTTCAGCACGGTCTTGATCCGTGCAACGTCCCGACGAACGGTACGCATGCGCGCGGTGTTCTCGAGCTGGTTCGTGGCCTGCTGAAAGCGGAGGTTGAAGGCTTCTTTCTTCAGCGAGACGAGCTGGTCACGCAGCTCATCAGGCGTCTTCGCCTTGAGTTCTTGGGCGTTCATCCCGGGTCCTTTCTTGGCATCAGAGGGCCCCTCGCGGGTGACCCTACTTCTGATGGGTTATGTCGGTCCTGATTTCAGGAACTTGGGGCCAATATCAGAGCGAATCGAATATGGCAAGGATTGTTTGGCCTCCGGCCCGCTTTCGCGTAACAGGGGGGTAAATCCACGCCCAGTTGCGAGAGCCCCCAATGCCCGAGTCCAAATCCCAGATCGAGTCCCTTTTCGTCACCCGCCTTTACCGCGCCTCCCTATCCGAATTCGGCCCCAAGGTCGATACGAACGAGCTGGAGGCCTCGTGCTACGCCATCGCCGAGGATGACGAAGCCGGTCAGGACTGGTGCGAGGAGAACGGCTATCCGGGCTATACCTCCTACGCTTCGCTCACCGACCTGCCCTGGCGCTTCCCGATCTTCGCGGACATGGTGAAGGCGCTCGACAAGCACGTTGCGGCCTTTGCCAAAGATCTCGAATTCGATCTGGGCGAGGGTAAGCTGGTGCTGGAAGACCTCTGGATCAACATCCTGCCCGAAGGCGGCACCCACAGCTCGCACCTGCACCCCCATTCAGTGATCTCGGGCACGACCTATGTCGCGATGCCCGACGGCGCCTCGGCGCTGAAGCTGGAAGACCCGCGCAGCGCCCGGATGATGGCGGCCCCTACCCGCCTCAAGACCGCCCGGCGCGAGCTGCAGCCCTTCATCTACATCGCCCCAGAACCGGGTGAGGTGCTGCTCTGGGAGAGCTGGCTGCGCCACGAGGTGCCGATGAACATGGCCGAAGACGAGCGGATCTCGGTCAGCTTCAATTACAAATGGGTCGACTGAGCCCGGCGCTTTGATCGTCATCATAGCCAAGCCGCATCTCACCTGATTTTCTTGCTGCGCAACCAGACACCGGGAGCGCAGCATGAAAGCACTCGTCGCCTATGCCTCGACCGAGGGGCAAACCCGCAAGATCGCGCGGCACGTCGCCGACCGCATCGCGGATCTGGGTCACTCCGCGGAATTGATTTCCACCGATGAGGCCGAAGGGATGGATCTCGGCCGGTTCGACCGGATCGTCCTCGCGGCCTCGATCCATGTCGGACATTATCAGGGTCGCTTCGCGGATTTCGTCGCCGAACAACGCGATATCATCAAGAACCGCCCGAACCTCTTTCTCTCGGTCTCGCTGGCCGCCGCCGGTCATGACGCAGAGGATTGGCGCGCCCTCGATAAAATCCTGAAGGACTTCGAAGCGGCGACCGGCTGGACGCCGGATCTGACGGAACAGATCGCGGGCGCCTATCTGCCGTCGAGATACGATATCTTCCGCCGGTTCGTGATGCGCCGGATCGTGGCGAAGAAAAATCCCGATGCCGATCTCGATGCAGATATCGAATACACCGACTGGAAGGCACTGGACGCGCTGATCGACGGCTGGATTTCCGACGGCGCCTGATCTCGGCACCAGATACGCAAAAGCCCCGCCATCTCTAGCGGGGCTTTCGTTTGTCTTCAGCAGTCAGACCGGGATTACCAGTCCTGACGCTCGACGATGCGGCAGGCCACCGGAAGCTTGGCCGCGCCGAGGCGCAGAGCCTCGCGTGCGGTCACTTCGTTGACGCCGTCGATCTCGAACATCACGCGGCCGGGCTTGACCTTGGCGGCCCAACGGTCGACCGAACCCTTACCTTTACCCATACGGACTTCGGTGGGCTTTGCGGTGATCGGGGTATCCGGGAAGATCCGGATCCAGACACGGCCTTGACGCTTCATATGGCGGGTGATCGCACGACGCGCAGCTTCGATCTGACGGGCGGTGACGCGCTCGGGCGCCTCTGCCTTGAGGCCGAAGTGACCGAAGTTCAGGTCGAAACCACCTTTGGCTTCACCATGAATCCGGCCTTTGTGCATCTTGCGGAACTTCGTCCGTTTCGGTTGCAGCATAACTATCTACTCCCTCAGCGATCGCGACGCGGGCCGCGCGGTGCCGGGCCCTCTTGGGCTTCGGCGTGCTTGCGGTCACGAGCTTGCGGATCATGTTCCATGATCTCGCCTTTGAAGATCCAGACCTTCACGCCGATGATCCCGTAGGGGGTCGACGCTTCGGACAGCGCGTAGTCGATGTCGGCACGCAGGGTGTGCAGCGGAACGCGACCTTCGCGATACCACTCGGTCCGTGCAATCTCGGCGCCGCCCAGACGGCCAGCGACGTTCACGCGGATACCAAGACCACCCATGCGCATCGCGTTCTGCACCGCGCGCTTCATGGCGCGACGGAACGAGACACGACGCTCGAGCTGCTGAGCGATCGACTCGGCAACCAGCTGCGCGTCGAGTTCCGGCTTGCGGACTTCGACGATGTTCAGGTGCAGCTCGCTGTCGGTGAAGTTCGCCAGCTTCTTGCGGAGCGCTTCGATGTCAGCGCCCTTCTTGCCGATGATGACGCCCGGACGCGCAGCGTGAATGGTCACGCGGCATTTCTTGTGCGGACGCTCGATGATGACACGGCTGACGCCGGCCTGCTTGGCTTCCTCGTGGATGAACTCGCGGATCTTGATGTCCTCGAGCAGCAGGTCGCCGTAGTCCTTGCTGTCGGCATACCAGCGGCTATCCCAGGTGCGGTTGACCTGGAGGCGCATGCCGATCGGATTAACCTTCTGACCCATTACGCTTGCTCCTCAACCTGACGCACCTTGATGGTGATTTCCGAGAACGGCTTCATGATCTTGCCGAAGCGACCACGCGCCCGCGGACGGCCACGCTTCATCACCAGGTTCTTGCCGACCCAGGCTTCCGCCACGACGAGTTCGTCCACGTCCAGGCCGTGGTTGTTCTCTGCGTTGGCGATCGCCGACTGGAGGCACTTCTTCACGTCGAGCGCGATGCGCTTCTTCGAGAAGGTCAGGTCCGAAAGGGCCTTGTCGACCTTCTTGCCACGGATCATCGCGGCGACGAGGTTCAGTTTCTGCGGCGAGGTGCGAAGCATACGGGTCTTCGCCATCGCTTCGTTCTCCGCCACGCGGCGCGGATTCTTTTCCTTACCCATGACGATTACTTCCTCTTGGCTTTTTTATCGGCCGCATGCCCGTAATAGGTGCGGGTCGGCGAATATTCACCGAACTTCTGGCCGATCATTTCCTCGGTGACGTTGACCGGGATGTGTTTCTGACCGTTGTAGACCCCAAAGGTGAGGCCGACGAATTGCGGCAGGATGGTGGAGCGACGCGACCAAATCTTGATGACGTCGCCTTTGCCCGACTCGCGAGCCTTCTCTGCTTTTTTCAGCAGGTAGGCATCAACGAAGGGGCCTTTCCAAACAGAACGAGACATATGTTAGCGACCCTTCTTCTTCGCGTGACGCGAACGCAGGATGTACTGGTCCGTCTTCTTGTTGACGCGCGTGCGCTTGCCCTTGGTGGGCTTGCCCCACGGCGTAACCGGATGACGGCCACCCGAGGTGCGGCCTTCACCACCACCGTGCGGGTGGTCGATCGGGTTCATCGCGACACCGCGGACGGTCGGACGAACACCCATGTGGCGCTTACGACCGGCTTTACCGAGGTTCTGGTTCGAGTGGTCGGCGTTCGACACGGCACCGATGGTCGCCATGCATTCCTGACGCACGAGGCGCAGTTCGCCCGACGAAAGACGCAGCTGAGCGTAGCCGCCGTCACGACCGACGAACTGGGCGTAGGTGCCCGCGGCGCGTGCGATCTGGCCACCCTTGCCGGGCTTCAGTTCGACGTTGTGGACGATGGTACCGATCGGCATGCCCGAGAACGGCATCGCGTTGCCCGGCTTGACGTCGTGACGCGAGCCCGAAACGACCTTGTCACCAACAGCGAGACGCTGGGGTGCGAGGATGTAGGCCTGCTCACCATCTTCATAGTTGATCAGCGCGATGAAGGCGGTCCGGTTCGGATCGTATTCGATCCGCTCGACGGTGCCATGAACATCGAACTTGCGACGCTTGAAATCGACGATGCGGTAGAGACGCTTCGCGCCACCACCCTTGTGCCACATCGTGATCCGCCCGGTGTTGTTCCGGCCACCCGACTTGGTCAAACCCTCAGTGAGGGCTTTGACCGGACGGCCTTTCCAAAGCTCCGAACGGTCGATCAGAACCAGCCCACGCTGGCCCGGCGTCGTCGGCTTATACGACTTGAGTGCCATGCTTTCTGTCTTCCGTTGGTTTGCGGCGAGTTGCCTCGCCTGTCTGTGTGTATAGGGCCCCGAAGGTCCCCGAATTCAAAAATCACGGGCCCCGGAACGAATCCGAGGCCGCGAGACTGGCGCGATGTAGCAGGCTTATGGGGGTGAGTCTATAGCCTTGGCCTGTTTTTACACGCGATCGCCCAAGCAACTGGCGCTTCGCGGTCCGGGCAGGCAAAATGGCCCCCGAGGCAGACGACATAACAGGAGAAAATCGATGCGTCCAACCCGAGCAATTCTGCTCGCCGCTCCGCTCTGCGCGGCAGCCACCCTCGCCACCCCCACCCTCGCCGACGCTTGGCGCGGAACCTACGAGGTCGCAGGCGTGAAGGGCCAGGACATGCTGAAACTGCGCGCAGGCCCCGGCACCGGCTACAAGGTAATTCTGGGGCTTCCCAACGGCGCAATCGTCCATGTGCGCAGCTGCGAGCGCAGCGGCAATACCCGCTGGTGCAACGTCTCGCTCGACGTCGCGCGCAACCTGCGCGGCTATGTCTCGGAGAGCTACCTGCGGGAGAAGTGAGTGGTGGGCGCTGCCCGGGCTGGCCACCCGGGCGCCCCATGAGAGACAAGCCCCTAATCCAACTCCGCAAACGAAAAGGCCCCCGCGATCACGAGGGCCTTTCCAATGTCTCGGTCGTACCGGATTACAGGCCGGTGGTGACGTCGATCGTGTTGCCTTCTTCCAGCGTCACGTAGGCTTTCTTGAAGTCCGAGCGACGGCCGGGGGTGCCCCGGAAGCGCTTGGTCTTGCCCTTGGTGATGGTGGTGTTGACCGCCTTCACCTTGACGCCGAAGAGAGTCTCGACAGCTTCTTTGATCTGCGGCTTCGAAGCGTCTTTCGCCACTTCGAAAACAACAGCGCCGTTCTCCGAGGCCATGGTGGCCTTCTCGGTGATGACCGGCTTGACGATCACGTCGTAATGTTCGGGTTTCGCGCTCATTTCAGACGAGCCTCCAGAGCTTCGACACCCGCCTTCGTGAGCACGAGCGTGTCACGCTTGAGGATGTCATACACGTTGGCGCCCATCGAAGGCAGCACATCGATGCCGTCGATGTTGCGCGCGGCTTGGGCGAAGTTCTCGTTCACCTCGGCCCCGTCGATCACCAGCACCTTCTTCCAGCCCAGCTCCTTGGCGGCTTTCGCCAGCAGCTTGGTCTTGGCTTCGGCGAGCTGCGCGTCCTCCAGGACGATCAGTTTGCCAGCGGCGGCTTTCGACGACAGCGCGTGCTTCAGACCCAGAGCCCGGAACTTCTTGGGCAGGTCATGAGCGTGGCTGCGCGGGGTCGGACCCTTGTAGACACCACCCTTGCGGAAGATCGGCGCCTTGCGGGAACCGTGACGTGCGCCACCGGTGCCCTTCTGACGGTAGATCTTCTTGGTCGAGTAGCTGACCTCCGAGCGGGTGAGAACCGAGTGGGTGCCCTGCTGAGCCTTCGCGCGCTGCCAGCGCACGACGCGATGCAGGATGTCCGCACGCGGCTCGAGCCCGAAGATCTCGTCGGCGAGGTCGATCGAACCGGCCTTGCCGGCGTCGAGCTTGATCACATCGAGTTTCATTCTTTGTCTCCTTCGGGCGCTTCGCCGCCGTCTTCGCCTTTATCGGCTTCGATCGACGCTTCGGCTTCCTTCAGCGCGGCAGCTTCCTGAGCGGCCTGCTCCTCGGCGAGACGCTGAGCTTCGGCTTCGGCCTCGGCGGCAGCGGCGGCAGCGGCTTCTTCGGCAGCTTTCGCAGCGGCTTCGGCAGCCGACTTCAGCGCGGCGGGGTAGATGATGTTCTCGGAAAGCGGTTTCTTGACCGCATCCTTGACCGTCACCCAGCCACCTTTGGCGCCCGGAACCGAACCCTTGACCATGATCAGGCCACGGTCGGCATCGGTCTTGACGACCTGAAGGTTCTGGGTCGTGACACGGACGGCACCGAGGTGACCGGCCATCTTCTTGCCCTTGAACACTTTACCCGGGTCCTGACACTGGCCGGTCGAACCGTGCGAGCGGTGCGAGATCGACACGCCGTGCGTGGCGCGCAGACCGCCGAAGTTGTGACGCTTCATCGCACCGGCGAAACCCTTACCGATCGAGGTGCCCGCGATATCCACGAACTGACCTTCGAAATAGTGGTTCGCGGTGATTTCCTCGCCCACTTCGATCAGGTTTTCTTCAGCGACGCGGAATTCCGCGACTTTGCGCTTCGGGGCGACATTGGCTTTCGCGAAGTGACCACGCAGGGCGGCGGTCGTACGCTTGGCCTTGGCTTCACCAGCGCCGAGCTGAACGGCCGTGTAGCCGTCGGTCTCGGAAGTGCGCTGAGCCACCACCTGAAGCTTGTCGAGTTGGAGAACGGTCACAGGAACCTGCTTGCCGTCCTCAAGGAAGAGCCGGGTCATGCCCAGCTTCTTGGCGATAACACCAGTCCGCAGCATAATGCCCTCCTTACACCTTGATCTCGACGTCGACGCCCGCTGCGAGGTCGAGCTTCATCAGCGCGTCCACGGTCTGGGGGGTCGGATCGACGATGTCGAGAAGACGCTTATGCGTCCGGATTTCCCACTGGTCGCGCGACTTCTTGTCGATGTGCGGACCACGCAGAACCGTGAATTTCTCGATCTTGTTCGGGAGCGGGATGGGCCCGCGAACCTGGGCACCCGTGCGCTTCGCGGTGTTCACGATTTCCTGGGTGCTGGCGTCCAGCACGCGGTAATCGAACGCCTTGAGCCGGATGCGGATATTTTGGCCGGTCATATGTCATGCCTCTTCGCATGGCGTGAAGGTTGAGAGGCAGACGGCACCGAATGTAGCGCCTGCATCGAACCTATAAATCTTGGCAGATCAGGCGCGTCCTCTATGGCGTCACCCTGAGTCTGTCAAGAGCGAATGGCGCGCCTTTCGGCGCACCATTCAGATTCTTTCGAACTGTCGTTTTCGGGGCCCCGGAGAGGGCCCCGAAACCACCGATCACTCGATGATTTTCGACACCACGCCGGCGCCGACGGTGCGGCCGCCTTCGCGGATTGCGAAGCGCAGACCGTCTTCCATCGCGATCGGAGCGATCAGTTCGACTTCGAACTTCAGGTTGTCGCCCGGCATCACCATCTCGGTGCCCTCGGGCAGCGTCACGGTGCCGGTCACGTCCGTCGTGCGGAAGTAGAACTGCGGACGGTAGTTCGCGAAGAACGGGGTGTGACGGCCACCTTCCTCTTTGGTGAGGATGTAGGCTTCAGCTTCGAACTTCGTGTGCGGCTTCACCGAACCCGGCTTGCACAGAACCTGACCACGCTCGACGCCGTCACGGTCGATGCCGCGCAGCAGCGCGCCGATGTTGTCGCCAGCTTCACCACGGTCCAGCAGCTTGCGGAACATCTCGACGCCCGTGCAGGTCGTCTTCGAGGTGTCGCGGATACCCACGATTTCCAGTTCGTCGCCGACGTTGATCACGCCACGCTCGACGCGGCCGGTCACAACCGTACCACGGCCCGAGATCGAGAACACGTCTTCGATCGGCATCAGGAAGGGCTGGTCCACGGCGCGCTCCGGCGTCGGGATGTAGCTGTCGACAGCTTCCATCAGCGCACGGATCGAGTTCTCGCCGATTTCCGGATCACGGCCTTCCATCGCAGCCAGAGCCGAACCCTTGATGATCGGGATATCGTCGCCGGGGAAGTCGTAGGACGACAGAAGTTCACGAACTTCCATTTCCACGAGCTCGAGCAGCTCCTCGTCGTCGACCTGGTCAACCTTGTTCAGGTACACGACCATCGCCGGGATGCCGACCTGACGGCCGAGCAGGATGTGCTCGCGCGTCTGCGGCATCGGGCCGTCAGCTGCGTTCACGACCAGGATCGCGCCGTCCATCTGCGCGGCACCCGTGATCATGTTCTTCACGTAGTCGGCGTGGCCGGGGCAGTCGACGTGCGCGTAGTGACGCGACTCGGTCTCGTACTCCACGTGCGCGGTCGAGATCGTGATGCCGCGGGCTTTCTCTTCCGGCGCGCCGTCGATCTGGTCATACGCGCGGAAATCACCGAAATACTTCGTGATCGCAGCCGTCAGCGTCGTCTTGCCGTGGTCAACGTGGCCAATCGTGCCGATGTTGACGTGCGGTTTGTTACGTTCAAACTTTTCCTTTGCCATGATGGCCTCCTGTCAGTGCGTTGGGTGGGAAAGGCGCCGGGTCTCCCCGGCGCGCGTCCCTTACGCGTATTTCTTCTGAATCTCGTCCGAGATGTTCTGCGGCACGGCTTCGTAATGGCTGAAGAGCATCGTGAAGACCGCACGGCCCGAGGACATCGAACGCAGGTTGTTGATGTAGCCGAACATGTTGGCGAGCGGCACGAAG
Organism: Thioclava sp. IC9; assembly: GCF_002213225.1. Taxonomy (NCBI): domain Bacteria; kingdom Pseudomonadati; phylum Pseudomonadota; class Alphaproteobacteria; order Rhodobacterales; family Paracoccaceae; genus Thioclava; species Thioclava sp. IC9. The sequence goes on along the minus strand of NZ_NBNX01000008.1, from coordinate 74,442 downwards.
GCGTTCACGACGACCGCGTTGCCGCGGGTGTCCTGACCTTGCACCTGGCCCCGACGCGAGGTCAGGTCGCCAATGATGCCACCGGTATATTCTTCCGGGGTCACCACTTCGACTTTCATCATCGGCTCGAGCAGCTTCGCGCCAGCCTTGCGCAGACCTTCACGCATCGCGGCACGCGACGCGATTTCGAAGGCGAGCACCGAGGAGTCGACGTCGTGGAATGCACCGTCAACCAGCGCAACCTTGAAGTCGATCACCGGGAAGCCTGCCAGCGGACCGGAGTCCATGACCGACTTGATGCCCTTTTCGACGCCCGGGATGTATTCCTTCGGAACAGCACCACCAACGATGCGGCTCTCGAACGAATAACCTTCGCCCGGCTCGGTCGGCGAGATCTCGAGCTTGACGCGCGCGAACTGACCGGTACCGCCGGTCTGCTTCTTGTGCGTGTAGTCGATCTCGGTCGCGTGGCTGATCGTCTCGCGATAGGCCACCTGCGGCGCACCGATATTCGCCTCGACCTTGAACTCGCGCTTCATGCGGTCGACCAGGATGTCGAGGTGAAGTTCGCCCATGCCCTTCATGATGGTCTGGCCCGACTCGAGGTCGGTTTCGACGCGGAAGGACGGGTCTTCGGCTGCCAGGCGCTGAAGGGCGAGGCCCATCTTTTCCTGGTCGGCTTTCGACTTCGGCTCCACGGCGATCTCGATCACCGGATCGGGGAAGGTCATCGTTTCGAGAACGACCTGGTTGTTCGGGTCGCACAGCGTGTCACCGGTGGTGGTCTCTTTCAGACCGGCCAGCGCGATGATGTCGCCCGCATAGGCTTCTTCGATCTCGGTCCGGTTGTTCGAGTGCATCATCATCATACGACCGATGCGCTCTTTACGACCTTTGGTCGAGTTCAGGATCGAGTCGCCCTTCTTCAGCGTGCCCGAGTAGAGGCGCGTGAAGGTGAGCGAACCCACGAAGGGGTCGTTCATGATCTTGAACGCGAGACCCGACAGGGGCTCTTCGTCCGAGGCATGACGTGCGATGTTGCGGGTTTCCGTCTCGTCGTCCGGCGAGAAGCCCATGTAGGCGGGCACGTCGAGCGGCGAGGGCAGGAAGTCGACCACGGCGTTGAGCAGCGGCTGGACACCCTTGTTCTTGAAGGCCGAACCACCGAGAACCGGAACGAAGGACAGCGACAGCGTGCCCTTGCGGATCAGGTTGCGCAGCGTCGGGATATCGGGCTCTTCGCCTTCGAGATAGGCCATCATCGCGTCGTCGTCTTGCTCGACGGCGTTCTCGATGAGGTGCGAACGCCATTCGTCCGCGGTCGCCTTCAGATCCTCACGGATCGGCTGACGCACCCAGGCAGCGCCCAGATCTTCGCCTTTCCAGACCCACTCTTCCATGGTGACCAGGTCGACGATGCCTTCGAGTTGATCTTCGGCACCGATCGGGAAGTTCACCGGAACCGGAGTCGCACCGGTGCGGTCCTTGATCATCTTCACGCAGTTGAAGAAGTCCGCGCCGATCTTGTCCATCTTGTTGACGAAGACGAGGCGCGGAACCTTGTAGCGGTCAGCCTGACGCCACACGGTCTCGGTCTGCGGCTCAACACCGGCGTTCCCGTCGAGCAGCGCGACAGCGCCGTCGAGCACGGCCAGCGAACGCTCCACCTCGATGGTGAAGTCGACGTGGCCGGGGGTGTCGATGATGTTCATACGGAACTTGGTATCATCCGTACCTTCGGCGGTCGGATCTTCCTGCCACTGCCAGAAAGTCGTGGTAGCTGCCGAGGTGATGGTGATGCCGCGCTCGGCCTCTTGCTCCATCCAGTCCATGGTAGCAGCACCGTCGTGCACTTCGCCGATCTTGTGCGACTTGCCGGTGTAGAACAGGATGCGCTCGGTCGTCGTGGTTTTACCAGCGTCGATATGCGCCATGATCCCGAAGTTGCGATAACGCTTTAGGGGATATTCGCGAGCCATGGTGGCGTCCTTCCGTTATTACCAGCGATAATGGCTGAACGCTTTGTTCGCGTCGGCCATCTTGTGGGTGTCTTCGCGCTTCTTGACCGCGGAACCACGCGAGTTCACGGCATCGAGGAGTTCGCCGGCGAGGCGCTCTTCCATGGTGTTCTCGTTGCGGGACTTGGCGGCAGCGATGAGCCAGCGGATGGCCAGCGCTTCGCGGCGGGTCGGGCGCACCTCGACCGGAACCTGATAGGTGGCACCACCAACACGACGCGAACGCACTTCGACCGAAGGCTTCACGTTGTCGAGGGCTTCGTGGAACACCTCGATGGGCTCACGCTTGAGCTTGCCCTCAACGCGGTTGAGCGCGTTGTAGACGATTTTCTCGGCGGCGGACTTCTTGCCGTCGATCATCAGGTTGTTCATGAATTTGGTCAGCACGCGATCGCCATATTTGGCGTCGGGCAGGACTTCGCGCTTCTCAGCGGCGTGACGACGAGACATCTCGAGATCTCCTTACTTCGGACGCTTCGCGCCGTATTTCGAACGGCGTTGACGACGGTCTTTAACACCTTGCGTATCGAGCACACCGCGCAGGATGTGGTAACGAACGCCCGGAAGGTCTTTCACACGGCCGCCACGAATGAGCACAACGGAGTGCTCCTGGAGGTTGTGCTTCTCGCCCGGGATGTAGGAGATGACCTCGAAGCCATTCGTCAGGCGCACCTTGGCGACCTTACGCATAGCGGAGTTCGGTTTCTTCGGCGTCGTGGTGTAGACGCGCGTGCACACGCCACGCTTTTGCGGGCATTCTTGGAGGTGCTGCGACTTAGAGCGCTTCACCTTGGGCTGCCGCGGTTTGCGGATCAGCTGTTGGATCGTCGGCATTCGGTTCCCCGTTCTGCTGTCAATACTCGCCCCGTTTCCGGAGGCGCCACTTCTCGACGCGTTTCCGCGCGGATTCGCGAAAACGCCAAATCGCATTCCTCCCCGGCCCAAGGACCGCGGCGAATGCGTTGAATTCCAGAGGATCGGGGCGAAGGCCCGGATCATGACCACTAGAAATCGGCGACCCTTCGGGCAGACTTCACCCGTCAGGTAGCGCGGCGTATAGGGGGAGTCGTCTGGGTTGTCAACTCTCGCGCCGGGCCTCGCCGCGCACTTGCGCCACAAGCCGCGCGCCCCACCCTGCGAAGAGGATTCCCCAGAGCAGCCAGGCCGCCGTAAGGCTTACCAGTCCGGCGAAATAGGTGTCGGACAGAAAGTGCCGTCCGGTGCCGATCCGCTGCACGATGATGAAGACCGCGACGAAGACGCCGACTGCGCGCAGATAGAGCACGCCCCAGCGTGGCAGGTGCGCCCGCCACAGCTCTGCGCCGAGCCATATCAGCAGCCCCAGCGCAACTGCCGCCGCGACCTCGCCCGACACGAACGAGCAGTTCCGCGAGCATTGATCGGTGAAGGTGCCCGGCAGGCTGAAGTGATGCGCGCCGCCGAATAGATCAACATTCGCAGGTCGCGCTCGCCCGGAATTCGCCTTCAGCACGCCGTTCACGACCACGATCGGACCAAGCAGATAGAGAAGGCAGATGAAGGCCCAGATCCGCGCAGGCAAACGGAGCACCGTGCGATGGCGCAACCCCGCCCATGGCCACGCCACGAGCGAGACGACGAACAGCACGATGGAGATATCCCAGATCCGCTGGCGCAGCCATTCCCAGAGCGGATTGGTGATGACCGTGAACCCCTCCCCTGCCCGGTAGAACAGCCCGGCGGTGCCCAGATCGAGTTCCGGCACCAGGCGGAACAGCAGGAAGCCTCCGATCCACGCCGCCAGCAACAGCCGGACGGCAAAGCTCATATCAATTTTCGGAACGGACACAGCGCGCCTCCACCAGATAAGCCGCATACCCCTTATCGGCCCAAGTCCCCGTCGCGTCGAGCTGCGCCGCCGGCGAGACCGGGCCGCTGCCGCAATCGGGCGGGCTGTTGGCGATCAGAAGTAGGCGACCTTTGTAGTCCTGTGGCAAGGGCCACATCTGCTCGTAATAGCTGTCGGCCCGCACGACGGGCTTCGGTGCGTAGACGGTCACGCCCGCGCCCTGCCCCGTATAGAACAGATCGGCTAGGATTGCGCGATTGCTGGCATACACCGGAACATCGGCCTCTTTCGCGAGCGTCAGGATCTGGCGGCTCAGATCAGCCTGCCCCAACCACCGCTTCAGGAGCGGCGCGCCGTCTTTTTGCGGATAGGGTGCGAGGACGGTCAGCAGCGGGATCGACAGCGCGATCAGACCGTTGATCAGGATCGCAATCCAGCGCCAGATGTCGCGCAGAACCATCGCCGCCAGAACGGTTCCGGCGAAATAGGCGGCGACCGCCCAATTGGCATAGGCCCGGTCCAAGAGCGCCTCGAGCGTCACCGCGACCAGCGGCGGCACCGAGAGCATCGCCAGCCCGCGCTTCGCCGGGTCGCCCCAGCTCGCATAGCCGATCAGCAATGCCACCATCGTCACCGGCCCGAAGACGGCGAATTGCGAGGCGACGAACTCGACCATCGAGCCGAAATTCAGCTCGGCCCCTTCGCGGACCCAGCCGACGTTATCCATCGTATGCGAGACCGTGGTCAGGCCATGGGTGAGGTTCCAGACCACGTTCGGCGCGATCACGAGCGCGAACGCCAGCGCCGCAATCACCGTATTGCGCCAGCCGATCCGCCATGCCGGCGCGACAAGTGCGGCCAGCACCAGACCGGGGATCAGGTAGATTGCGGCGTATTTCGCCATGAAGGCCAGCCCTGCCGTCAGCCCCGCGGCCAGCGCGTCCGACCAATGGCGGCTACCGCCCGCGCGGTGCAGGAACAGCAAGCTCAACGCGTAGAAGGGCGCCATCACCGTATCGGTCGAGATCAGCACCGAGCCGAGCGCGACGAAGGGCAGCGTCACATAGATCGCAGCCGACCAGATAGCGACCCGACGCGATGCGATCCGGGCTCCCAAGGCGCCAAGTACCAGCGCCGTGATTCCGTGCAGAATGGCGCCCGGCATCCGCACCCAGAACGGCGCATCGGAGCCCGCCAGATCGGTCACCGCCCGAAGCAGCCAGCCGATCAGCGGCGGCTTGGAATAATAGCCGAAGTCGAGATGCTGGCCCCAAAGCCAGTATTGCGCCTCGTCGACGAAGAGATCGGTTTTGTTGAACGCCAGGAATACGAGCCGCAGCACAGTGGCCGCGGCGACGACGATCAGGGTCGGGAGGAACCAGCCGTCCCGATCCGCCCCGCGATCAAGCTTCGCGCCGACGCTTGGCATAGATCAGCCACAGATTGCGCCCGTAGATGAACACCCCGAGCGACTGGCCGAGAACGAAAACCGGGTCTCTGCGATAGAGCGCATAGGTCAGCAGCATCGCACCGCCCGCGACAGAGAAATACCAGAACGAAATGGGCACTACGGATTCGCCCTTGCGCTCGGAGGCAATCCACTGGACGAGAAACCGCCCGGTGAACATCAGCTGCGCAAGCAGGCCGAACAGGACCCACCACAGCTCGACTATGCTTTCCACGTGAAGCATATCCATCAGCCAGTCCATCGGCGTCACTCCTCGCGCGCCACTTCTCCGGGCTGCGCTTTCTTGCGCCGACGGAGAAGCCACGCAACGCCCATCAGGTCGACGATGCCGACAAGACCGCGCTGCAGATTGTTGTAATTCGAGCTGCCGCCGCCGCGCGAGCGGTGGGCCACGTCGACATGGGCCACCTGCCACCCATCGCGCGAGAACAGCGCGGGGAGGTAGCGATGCATATGGTCGAAATAGGGCAGCGCCAGAAACGCCTCGCGCCGGAACGCCTTGAGGCCGCAACCGGTGTCGCGGGTTCCATCCTTGAGGATCGCGCCGCGGATCTTGTTCGCGAGCTTGGACGCCAGCTTCTTCGACATCGTGTCCTGCCGCCCGACGCGTTGCCCCGCGACCAGCCCGATCATCTCGGAGCCCTCGGCGCGCAGCGGCGCCATCAGCGCAGGCAGTTCCGACGGCGGGTTCTGACCGTCACCATCGAGCGTGCAGATGATGTGGCCCTTCGCGGCCCGAACGCCCGAATGCACGCCCGCGCTCTGACCGCCCGAAGCCCGCTGACCGGCGGCGTTCAAATGCTGCAGCAGACGCAGGTTCGGATGGGTCTCCATGCGCTCGCGCAGAATCTGGTCCATCCCGTCATCCGAGCCGTCATCGACCACGATCACCTCGTAGTCGCAAACCGGCGCGCAGGCGGCGTCGATCTCGTCGAGGAGCCCCGCGATGTTGGGCGCCTCGTTCTTTGCCGGGATGACGATGGAAATCTCGGGCATGGGTGCCAGAACTCTTTTGTCGCTGCGCCACGGTAGCGCCGAAGGTGCGGCTCTATTAGACCTGCGACCCGGTCTTGTAAACGGATCATGCCGGGACAGCCGCCCCCCTGTGGCCGATCAGCCGAATTTCGCGAAAAGCTGCGCGTAGCTCGCTTTGAGGGCATTTCGCATCTCCATCGCGCGCTCCATGTCGCCCGCCATCGCCGCATCATAGAAAAACGCGACGGAGACCGCGAAGCCGTCCACGAGTTTTTGATAGCTCATATCGGCGTCGGCCTCCGGCGCCGGATGCTTGACGACCTGCGCCGCGAGGTAGCTCAGAAGCGAGGCATCCGCGATCAACTGGCGCGCGCCCTCGCCGCCCATCCCGACGTAATCGCGGGCGAGCACCTTTTCCATTTCCGCGTGATAGGCATTCATCCGGTCCGAGAAGCCGACGACACCGTTGCGCAGGTGCAGATCGCCGATACTCTCACGCACCCCTTCGAGGGTCTCATGCGCCTCGGGCAGGTTCCCGGCGGCCACCTCTTCCTCGGCCTTCGCGGCCAGTTCGCCGACCTTGTCGAAGGTCGCACCGAGCACCGCGTCATCGGCATATTGCGGCGGCGGCGAAGCGGTCCATTCGTCCGACAGGGTCTGCCACTCTCCGACGAAGCGATCGAGCGCGGCCTTGGTTTCCGGCTGCTTGCCCTGGTTCGACAGGAACAACGCCGCACGATAGTCCCCATAGGCCTTGCGCAGCTGGGCCTCCGCATCCTGATAGGCTCCTGCGAAAGCAGGCAACGCGATCAACGCGCTCAGCGCAAACGGGGTGACAAAGCGGATCATCGGGGTCCCTCCTCCGGCAAACAGGCTTTCGCCTTTCGACGTTACACTGCCCCACGGATCGGGTTCGCGCAAAGAAAAACCCCCGCGCGAGCGATCGCGCGGGGGTGTGTCATATCGTCTCCAACCGGAGTTGGATCAATCGCGGCTTTCGGGCGTCTCGACCGGACCGAAATCGGCTTCTTCCTCGGTCGGAGCCGCCAGCGCTGCCGCGGCTTCCGCCTCGGCCTGACGCTGCTGGATGACCTTGGAGTCGCGCTCGGTCGCGATCTTGCGGACCTTGGTGGTCGCGCCACCGGTACCCGCCGGGATCAGACGGCCGACGATAACGTTCTCCTTGAGGCCCACGAGCTTGTCGCGCTTGCCCTGCACCGAGGCTTCGGTGAGGACGCGGGTCGTCTCCTGGAAGGAGGCCGCCGAGATGAACGACCGGGTCTGCAGCGACGCCTTGGTGATGCCGAGCAGCACGGGTTCGCCATGCGCCGGACGCCCACCACGGGCCGCGACCTTGTCGTTCTCCTCGTCGAACTCGACCTTGTCGACATGTTCGCCCTTGAGGAGCGTCGTATCGCCGGAGTCGAGGATCTCGATCTTCTGCAGCATCTGGCGAACGATCACCTCGATGTGCTTGTCGTTGATCTTCACGCCCTGCAGTCGATAGACGTCCTGCACCTCGTTGATGAGGTAGTCGGCCAGAGCCTCGATCCCCATGATGCGCAGGATGTCGTGCGGCGCCGGGTTGCCATCCATGATGTAGTCACCCTTCTGCACGAAGTCACCTTCCTGCACCGGGATGTGCTTGCCTTTCGGCACCATGTACTCTGCCGGCTCCAGACCCTCGTCACGCGGATCGATCGCGATCCGACGCTTGTTCTTGTAGTCCTTGCCGAAGCGCACATAGCCATCGATTTCGGCGATGATCGCGTGATCCTTGGGACGGCGTGCCTCGAAGAGTTCGGCCACACGCGGCAGACCGCCGGTGATGTCCTTCGTCTTCGCGCCTTCGCGCGGAATACGCGCAACGACGTCGCCCGCCTTCACGTCCTGACCGTCTTCCACCGAGAGGATCGCGTCCACCGACATGGTATAGGTCACCGGGTTGCCCGCTTCGTTGCGGACCGGTTCGCCATCCTCGCCGAGGATCAGAACTTCCGGCTTCAGATCGTTGCCCTTGGGCGCAGCGCGCCAGTCGGACACGATCTTCTGGGTCATGCCGGTCGCATCGTCGGTATCCTCGCGAACGGAGATACCCGAGATAAGGTCCACGAAGCGCACCTTACCGGGCTTCTCGGCGATGATCGGCAGGGTGTAGGGATCCCATTCGATCAGCTTGTCGCCGCGCTTGACCGTTTCGCCATCCTTCACGAAGACCTTGGTGCCGTAGCCGATCTTGTGCGAGGCAAGCTCGTCACCCTGATCGTTCACGATCACGATCTGCATGTTCCGGCCCATGACGATTTGCTCGTCCATCTCGTTGAGGATGATGTTGGCGTTACGGAACTCGATCTTGCCTTCCTGGCTTGCCTCGAGGAACGACTGCGAGCCACCCTGAGCAACACCGCCCAAGTGGAAGGTCCGCATCGTCAGCTGCGTACCGGGTTCACCGATGGACTGCGCGGCGATGATGCCCACCGCTTCGCCCTGGTTCACCAGCGTACCGCGTGCGAGGTCGCGACCGTAGCAGAGCGCGCAAACGCCCTCTTCGGCCTCACAGGTCAGCGCCGAGCGGATACGGACGGATTGGACGCCCGCCTGCTCGATCGCGTCGGCCTTGCGCTCGTCGATCAGCTCGCCGGCGCGGACGATCACTTCGTCCTCGCCCGGAACCGTCACGTCATCCGCTGCGACACGGCCCAGCACGCGCTCCGAGATCGGAGCGACGACTTCGCCGTCGTTCACAGCCGCCGACGCGGTGATCGCGCGGTCGGTGCCGCAATCATGCGTACGCACGATGCAGTCCTGAGCGACGTCCACCAGACGACGGGTCAGGTACCCCGAGTTCGCCGTCTTCAGTGCGGTATCCGACAGACCCTTACGGGCGCCGTGGGTCGAGTTGAAGTATTCAAGAACGGTCAGACCTTCCTTGAAGTTCGAGATGATCGGCGTCTCGATGATCTCGCCGTTCGGCTTGGCCATGAGGCCACGCATGCCGCCCAGCTGCTTCATCTGCGTCACCGAGCCACGCGCACCCGAGTGGGCCATCATGTAGACCGAGTTCGGTTCCTGCTCGGCGCCATTCTCGTCGTATTTCGGCGCCGAGATGGTGTTCATCATCGCGTCGGTGACCTTGTCGTTACACTTCGACCATGCATCGACGACCTTGTTGTACTTCTCACCCTGGGTGATCAGACCGTCCATGTATTGCTGTTCGAAGTCCTTGACCTGGTCGCGGACGGTTTCGACGATGTCCCACTTGTTGTCCGGGATCACCATGTCGTCCTTGCCGAACGAGATGCCCGCCTTGAACGCTTCCTTGAAGCCCATGCCCATGATCTGGTCGCAGAAGATGACCGACTCTTTCTGACCGCAATAGCGGTAGACGGTGTCGATCGTGTTCTGCACGTCTTTCTTACGCAGAAGACGGTTCACCAGCTCGAACGGAGCTTTCGCGTTCAGCGGCAGCAGCGCGCCGAGGCGCACCCGGCCGGGCGTGGTCTCGAAACGCTGGTAGACCTCGTTACCTGTTTCGTCGATCTGCTTGATCCGCGCGGTGATCTTGGCGTGCAGATGCACTTCGCCCGAATTGAGCGCGTGCTCCACTTCCTCGACCGAGGAGAAGGACATGCCTTCGCCCTTCATGCCTTCGCGTTCCATGGTCACGTAGTAGAGACCCAGAATCATATCCTGCGAAGGAACGATGATCGGCGCGCCGTTGGCGGGCGACAGAACGTTGTTCGTCGACATCATCAGCACGCGCGCTTCCAGCTGGGCTTCCAGCGAGAGCGGGACGTGGACGGCCATCTGGTCACCGTCGAAGTCAGCGTTGAACGCCGAGCAGACGAGCGGGTGCAGCTGGATCGCCTTGCCTTCGATCAGCATCGGTTCGAACGCCTGGATACCCAGACGGTGCAGCGTCGGCGCACGGTTCAGCAGCACCGGGTGCTCGCGGATGACCTCGTCGAGGATATCCCACACTTCGGGACGCTCTTTCTCGACCAGCTTCTTCGCCTGCTTCACGGTGCTCGACAGGCCTTTGGCCTCGAGGCGCGAGTAGATGAAGGGCTTGAACAGTTCGAGCGCCATCTTCTTCGGCAGACCGCACTGGTGCAGCTTGAGTTCCGGGCCGGTCACGATGACCGAACGACCCGAGAAGTCGACGCGCTTACCCAGAAGGTTCTGACGGAAGCGACCCTGCTTACCTTTCAGCATGTCCGAGAGCGACTTCAGCGGGCGCTTGTTGGTGCCCGTGATGACGCGACCACGACGGCCGTTGTCGAACAGCGCATCGACCGATTCCTGCAGCATCCGCTTTTCGTTGCGCACGATGATGTCGGGCGCACGCAGTTCGATCAGACGCTTCAGACGGTTGTTCCGGTTGATCACGCGACGATAGAGATCGTTGAGATCCGAAGTCGCGAAACGGCCACCGTCGAGCGGGACGAGCGGACGCAGTTCCGGCGGGATCACCGGAAGCACGGTCAGCACCATCCACTCGGGACGGTTGCCCGACTCGAGGAACGACTCGACGATCTTCAGACGCTTGATGATCTTCTTCGGCTTCAGCTCGCCCGTGGCTTCCTTCAGCTCCTCGCGGAGCTGCTCGGCCGTGGCTTCGAGATCGATGCCAGCGAGCATTTCACGGATCGCTTCCGCGCCGATATTGGCGGTGAAAGCATCCGCGCCGTAGGTGTCCTGCGCGTCGAGATACTCTTCTTCGGACATCAGCTGACCGTATTGCAGGTCGGTCAGACCCGGCTCGATCACCACGAAGTTTTCGAAGTAGAGGATACGCTCGAGGTCGCGCAGCGTCATGTCCAACATCAGGCCGATGCGCGAAGGCAGCGACTTGAGGAACCAGATGTGAGCGACGGGCGAGGCCAGTTCGATGTGGCCCATACGCTCGCGGCGCACTTTCTGGAGGGTGACTTCGACGCCGCATTTCTCGCAGACGACGCCGCGATACTTCATGCGCTTATATTTGCCGCACAGGCATTCGTAGTCCTTGATCGGGCCAAAGATGCGCGCGCAGAACAGACCGTCACGCTCGGGCTTGAACGTACGGTAGTTGATGGTTTCCGGCTTTTTGATTTCACCGAAGGACCAGCTCAGGATCCGCTCCGGCGAGGCGAGCGAGATCTTGATCTCGTCAAACGCCTTCGGCTGCGCGAGCGGGTTGAACGGGTTTTGGGTCAGTTCCTGGTTCATCTGTAAATCCTTGAATGAGGGCGGAAGGGCTTAGAGGAGGGCCGAAGCCCTCACTCCTCATCCTCCGCGTCCAGGAGTTCCATGTTGAGGCCGAGGCCCCGGACCTCTTTGACGAGAACGTTGAACGACTCCGGCACGCCGGCTTCGAAGTTGTCCTCACCTTTGACGATCGACTCGTAGACCTTCGTCCGGCCTGCCACGTCATCCGACTTCACCGTCAGCATCTCCTGCAGGGTGTAGGCGGCGCCGTAAGCTTCCAGAGCCCAGACCTCCATCTCCCCGAGACGCTGACCGCCGAACTGCGCCTTACCACCCAGCGGCTGCTGCGTGACGAGCGAGTACGGACCAGTCGAACGGGCGTGCATCTTGTCATCGACGAGGTGGTGAAGCTTCAGGAAGTACTTCACACCCACCGTGACCTGCCGCGCGAACTGCTCGCCGGTGCGGCCATCGAACACGATCGACTGACCGGATTCGTTGAAGCCCGCACGCTTGAGCGCGTCGTTGATGTCAGCCTCCTTGGCGCCGTCGAAGACCGGGGTCGCGATCGGAACGCCGGTGCGGACGGCTTCGGCGCTCTCGATGAACGCTTCGTCATCCATACCTTCGATGATCTCACCGTAGGTCTCGTCGCCATAGCCGATCTTCATCGCCTCGCGAACCGGGGTCAGGTCGCCGTTACGACGATAGGCTTTCAGCGCCTCGTCGATCTGGTTGCCCAGACCGCGCGAAGCCCAGCCCATGTGCGTCTCGAGAATCTGACCGACGTTCATGCGCGACGGCACGCCCAGCGGGTTCAGCACGAGATCGACAGGGGTGCCATCGGCGAGGAACGGCATGTCTTCCATCGGAACGACTTTCGACACAACGCCCTTGTTGCCGTGACGGCCAGCCATCTTGTCGCCAGCCTGAAGCTTGCGCTTCACAGCCACGAAGACCTTGACCATCTTCATCACGCCCGGAGGCAGATCGTCGCCCTGACGGACCTTCTCGACCTTGTCCTCGAAGCGCAGGTCGAGCGCGCGCTTCTGCGCCTCGAACTGGTCGTTGAGGGCTTCGACTTCCTTGGCGTCGCCCTCGTCTTCGAGCGCGAGCTGCCACCACTGGCCCTTCGACAGGGTGCCCAGCAGTTCTTCGTCGATGGTCGAACCAGCCTTGACGCCTTTCGGCCCCTTCACGGCGGTCTTGCCGGTGATCAGGGTCTTGAGACGCGCGTAGATGTTGCGCTCGAGAATGGCGAGCTCGTCGTCCCGGTCACGGGCCAGACGCTCGACTTCCTCACGCTCGATCTGCAGCGCACGCTCGTCCTTGTCGACGCCGTGACGGTTGAAGACGCGGACTTCCACGATCGTGCCGTAAGCCCCCGGCGGCAGACGCAGCGAGGTGTCGCGCACGTCCGATGCCTTCTCGCCGAAGATGGCGCGGAGGAGTTTCTCTTCCGGCGTCATCGGGCTTTCGCCCTTCGGCGTGATCTTACCGACGAGAATGTCACCCGGCCCCACTTCGGCGCCGATATAGACGATACCGGCCTCGTCGAGGTTGCGCAGGGCTTCCTCGCCGACGTTCGGGATGTCGCGGGTGATCTCTTCCGGACCGAGCTTGGTATCGCGCGCCGCCACTTCGTATTCGTCGATATGGATCGAGGTGAACACGTCGTCGCGGTGGATCCGCTCGGAGATCAGGATCGAGTCTTCGTAGTTGTAGCCGTTCCACGGCATGAAGGCGACGACCACATTGCGACCGATAGCCAGTTCGCCCATGTCGGTCGACGGACCGTCAGCGACGATCTGCCCCTTCACCACCCGGTCGCCCACTTTCACGATCGGACGCTGGTTGATGGTCGAGGACTGGTTCGAACGCTTGAACTTGCGCAGACGATAGATGTCCACGCCCACATCGCCCGCTTCGAGATCGTCGGTCACGCGGATAACGATACGCTGCGCATCGACCTGGTCGATGATGCCGCCGCGGTTCGCCATGATCGCAGCGCCGGAGTCGCGTGCGACGGTCGCTTCCATGCCAGTGCCGACATAGGGAGCTTCCGAGCGCAGAAGCGGCACGGCCTGACGTTGCATGTTCGCACCCATCAGAGCGCGGTTGGCGTCGTCGTTTTCGAGGAACGGAATGAGCGCTGCACCGACCGAGACCAGCTGCTTCGGCGACACGTCGATCAGGTCCACCATTTCCGGCGGGTTGAGCGCGTATTCGCCCGACTGGCGGGTCGAGACAAGATCGTTGATGAACTTGCCGTTCTCATCGAGAGTCGCGTTCGCCTGCGCCACGGTGTGACGCATTTCCTCGGTCGCGGACATGTAGACCACCTCGTCGGTGACCTGACCGTCGGTAACCTTGCGGTACGGGGTTTCGATGAAGCCATACTTGTTCACGCGGGCGAAGGTGGCCAGCGAGTTGATCAGGCCGATGTTCTGACCTTCCGGCGTCTCGATCGGACACATCCGACCGTAGTGGGTCGGGTGAACGTCGCGCACCTCGAAGCCGGCACGCTCACGGGTCAGACCGCCCGGACCGAGCGCCGACAGACGACGCTTGTGCGTGACTTCCGACAGCGGGTTGGTTTGGTCCATGAACTGCGACAGCTGCGAGGAACCGAAGAATTCACGCACCGCGGCCGCGGCCGGTTTCGCGTTGATCAGATCCTGCGGCATGACCGTGTCGATCTCGACCGAGGACATACGCTCCTTGATGGCGCGCTCCATGCGCAGCAGGCCGACGCGATACTGGTTTTCCATCAGTTCGCCGACCGAACGCACACGGCGGTTGCCGAGGTGGTCGATGTCGTCGATCTCGCCCTTGCCGTCGCGCAGCTCCACCAGGCCCTTGATGCAGGCGATGATGTCTTCGCGGCGCAGCGTGCGCTGGGTGTCCGGCGCATCGAGGTCGAGACGCATGTTCATCTTGACGCGGCCCACGGCCGAAAGGTCGTAGCGCTCGGAGTCGAAGAACAGGCTGTTGAACAGGGTTTCCGCGGCCTCGACGGTCGGCGGCTCGCCCGGACGCATGACGCGGTAGATATCCATGAGCGCGGTTTCCCGGTTCATGTTCTTGTCCGACGCCATGGTGTTGCGGATGTAGGGACCGACATTGACGTTATCGATGTCGAGCACCGGGATCTCGGTGATGCCGTTGTCGATCAGGGTCTTGATCGAACCGCCCGAGAGTTCCCCGTTCTTGTCGTATTCCGCCGTCAGCTCGTCGCCGGCTTCGATGTAGATGAAGCCGGTTTCCTCGTTGATGATGTCCTTGGCGCAGAAGCGGCCCATGATGTGATCGAACGGCACGAGCAGCTCGGGAACCGAGTTGTCGTCACGCCATTTCTTGACCATGCGCGGGGTCGCCTTGTCGCCCGCCTTCAGGATCACTTCGCCCGACGCCGCGTCGACGAGATCGAAGGTCGGACGGGTGCCGCGCACGCGGTCGGGGAAGAACTTGGTGACCCAGCCCGACTTGCCCTTCGCGGTGTAGGTGACGGTCTCGTAATAGGCATCCATGATGCCTTCCTGGTCGAGCCCCAGCGCATAAAGCAGCGTCGTCACCGGCAGTTTCCGGCGGCGGTCGATACGCGCGAACACGAGGTCCTTGGCGTCGAATTCGAAGTCCAGCCACGAGCCGCGATAGGGAATGATGCGGCAGGCGAACAGCAGCTTACCCGAGGAGTGGGTCTTGCCGCGGTCATGGTCGAAGAAAACGCCCGGCGAGCGGTGCATCTGGCTCACGATGACCCGCTCGGTGCCGTTCACGATGAACGTACCGTTCTTGGTCATGAGGGGCATATCCCCCATGAACACGTCTTGTTCCTTGATGTCCTTGACCGAGCGCGCGCCGGTTTCCTCGTCCACATCGAACACGATGAGGCGCAGGGTCACCTTGAGCGGCGCCGAATAGGTCATGTCGCGAGCCTGGCACTCGTCGACATCGTATTTCGGTTTTTCGAGCTCGTATTTCACGAACTCCAGGATGGCGTTGTCGTTGAAATCCTTGATCGGGAAGACCGACTGGAAAACGCCCTGGATACCCTCGCCATCGGTGGGCTGGTCCACTTCGCCGGAGCGCAGGAACAGATCGTAGGAGGATTTCTGAACCTCGATGAGGTTCGGCATTTCGAGGACTTCGTGGATTTTGCCGTAATAGCGACGGATGCGTTTCTGACCAACGTAAGCTTGAGCCATGCTCTGCGTGACCTTTCGTCTCTTCGCGGCACATGCAATGTCGGGGCCCATTGCACGCCGCAAGGCGAATGAAGGGGGGGGCGGTTCCATACCTGCCTTCCGTCCCACCGGAAGGCTCCCGAACCGCGAACACCGCCTTGGAGAGGGCTTCAGGGCGCCAAAGCCCTCTCCGAGACAGGTTCGGCTGGGCCCGGGAAAACCCCGGACCCAGCCCATTTTTCAGATCGGATGCGGACGCATCCGGCTCGCTTACTTGAGCTCGACTTTCGCGCCAGCGTCTTCGAGCTTTTTCTTGATCTCTTCGGCTTCCGCTTTCGCAGCGCCTTCCTTGACCTTGCCGCCAGCTTCAACGAGCTCTTTGGCTTCTTTCAGGCCCAGGCCGGTGATGCCACGGACTTCTTTGATCACGTTGATCTTCTGAGCGCCAGCTTCGACGAGAACGACGTCAAATTCGTCTTTCTCTTCAGCAGCTTCTTCGCCACCAGCAGCCGGACCAGCCATCATGACGGCGCCACCAGCAGCCGGCTCGATGCCGTATTCGTCTTTCAGGATGGTTTTCAGTTCCTGGGCTTCCAGGAGGGTCAGACCCACGATTTCTTCGGCGAGTTTTTTCAGATCAGCCATTTTTCAGTTCCTAGATTTGGGTTTCCAACGTCGCGGTTTCAAGCCGCTACGGGACAAGTCGATTGCTTACGCAGCCTTTTCCTCGATGGTGGAAAGGATGCTCGCGATGTTCGAAGCAGGCGCGCCAACGGCACCGGCGATGTTCGAAGCGGGTGCGCCGATCTGCGACACGATCTGAGCGATGAGCTCTTCACGCGACGGCATGTCAGCGACAGCTTTGACACCAGCGATGTCGAGTGCCGAGTCTCCCATTGCGCCGCCGAGGATCGAGAGCTTCTCGTTCTCTTTGGCATAGTTGACGACCACTTTCGCCGCAGCGACAGGGTCCTCGGAATAGGAAAGCACGGTCATGCCCGTCAGGTATTCAGCGATGCTTTCGCAGGGCTGACCTTCAAGGGCGATCTTGGCGAGCTTGTTCTTGGCAACACGAACCGAACCACCCGCTTCACGCATGCGTGCGCGGAGGTCCTGCATGTTAGCAACCGTCATGCCTTCGTAGTGAGCAACCACTACGACGCCAGAGCTTGCGAAGATCTGGCCGAGTTCCTCGACCACTTTCTCTTTTTGGGCTCTATCCACAGTTACACTCCAAGTATGGGGGTTTCCCCCCGGCTCTCATTGTCCCGGTTTCCCGGGGTCGGGTCCGAAGGGCCCGAGGCCAGATCGCCCGAGATCGGCCCGAAGGCCCAAACCCGGAATTGGTCTCGATCCCCATCTCAGGAAGGAAATTAAGCCGTCACCTTGCGGGATCTGGCACCCTCCGTCTCGGACAGGTCAGGGCGGAGACTTTAGGCCGCCGCCCCACCACCCACCGAGGTTTCCCCCGGTGGAATTCTCTTAGTTGCCGGTCGCCGACGTGATGTCGACTGCGACGCCCGGGCCCATCGTCGAGCTCAGGGACACCTTCTTCATGTAGGTGCCCTTGGCGCCGGCGGGCTTGGCTTTGGTCACGGCATCCACGAAGGCGCGGATGTTTTCGGCCAGTTGCTCCTCCGAGAAGGAGACCTTGCCGATGCCGCCATGAATGACGCCGGCCTTTTCGACTTTGAACTGAACCTGGCCACCTTTCGCCGCTTCGACAGCCGCTTTCACGTCCATCGTCACGGTGCCGACCTTCGGGTTCGGCATCAGGTTGCGCGGGCCCAGGACCTTACCCAGACGGCCGACGATCGGCATCATGTCCGGGGTCGCGATGCAGCGATCGAATTCGATCGTGCCGCCCTGAATGGTTTCCATCAGGTCCTCGGCGCCGACGATATCGGCCCCGGCTTCCTTGGCCTCATCCGCTTTCGCGCCACGAGCGAAGACAGCCACGCGGACGGTCTTGCCGGTGCCGTTCGGCAGAGCGACGACGCCACGAACCATCTGGTCGGCGTGACGGGGGTCAACACCGAGGTTCATCGCGATCTCGAGGGTCTCGTCGAATTTCGCGTTCGCGTTCGACTTGATCAGCGAAACGGCTTCCTCGACGGAGACGTTCGACTTGCCGGCGAAGGCTTCGCGGGCGGCTTTGGTGCGTTTACCGAGCTTTGCCATGACTTAGCCTTTCACCTCGATGCCGATCGACTTCGCGGAGCCGAGGATGATGTTCATCGCGCCTTCGATGTCGTTGGCGTTCAGGTCCTTCATCTTCGCTTCGGCGATCTCACGCACCTGTGCGGCGGTGATGGTCGCGGCGGTGACGCGGCCCGGAGCTTCCGAACCCTTCGGACGGTTACGCTTGCCGACCGGCTTGAGACCGGCCGCCTGCTTGATCATGAAGCTAGCCGTGGGCTGCTTGATCTCGAAGGTGAACGACTTGTCGGCGTAGTAGGTGATGATCGTCGGGATCTTCGCCTGCTTGTCCATTTCCTGCGTCTTGGCGTTGAACGCCTTGCAGAATTCCATGATATTGATCCCGCGCTGACCCAGCGCCGGACCGACCGGCGGGGACGGGTTCGCGCCGCCTGCCGGAATTTGCAGCTTGAGCTGCCCAACAACTTTCTTGGCCATGTGGCCCTCTCCTTATCACTGTCACGCCCCTAGGGGGTCGCGAAGTTTAGTGGTTCGGTCCGGGCCTCCCTGTCGCGCAGGGCCCCTCGCCTCCCACGGCTCCCACTCAGGCGGTTTTCTGCACCTGCGTGTATTCCAGTTCGACCGGCGTCGGCCGACCGAAGATCGAGACGGTGACTTTCAGGCGGCTCGCCGCCTCGTCCACTTCCTCGACCATGCCCGAGAAGCCCTCGAAGGGCCCGTCGGTCACATTCACGTTCTCGCCGACCTCGAAGGTGATGAGACTGCGCGGTGCCGCCTGCTCACCCGATTCGTCGACACGGCTGAGGATGCGGTTCACTTCCGCATCGCCCATCGGCATCGGCCGACCCTGCGGCCCGAGGAACCCGGTGACCCGGTTCGTCGAGTTGATCAGGTGATAACCCTTGTCGGTCATCTCCATCCGCACCAGCACGTAGCCCGGCATGAAGCGACGTTCGGAGGTCACTTTCTTGCCGCGACGCACCTCGATCACTTCTTCGGTCGGCACCAGAACCTCTTCGATCTGGTCTTCCAGACCTTGATCGATCACGGCCTGACGGATTTGCTCGGCCACTTTCTTCTCGAAGTTCGAGAGAACGCTTACCGAATACCAACGCTTCGCCATGCCGATTCTTTGCCTCTTGCCGCCGACGCCGGGGCGCCGAAAATTCCTGTTATTTCACGGGATTACCCGCGCTTCCCAGAATAAAAAACAGCGCGCACCACGCGAATCGATGCACGCCGCCTCTGGGAAAGTCCCGCCCCTTTACCGCCGGAGCCCTGTGATTTCAAGAGCGTAAGGCTGGAGCGCGATCACTTCCTTGCCGCAACTGCGAATTAGGTCTGGCGGCGAGCGCCCGGGGGCCTATCAGCTCCCGATCACCTGCGTCACGCCGAGACGGATCACCCAGTCCACCAGCGAGAAGAAGATTGCCGTCAGTGCCGCCATCGCCAGCACCATGCCGGTCGTCAGGAGAACTTCGCGGCGGCTCGGCCAAGCCACCTTGCCCGCTTCCGAGCGCACCTGCTGGAGAAACTGGAGTGGGTTTGCCATCGTCGTCGTTCCTTACGCGCCCAATGCGGCGCCCTTGAGCCGAAAAAACCGCGCCGCTTTCGGCGCAACTGCCGCCAGATACTTGCTCCCCTCGCGGATTTCAAGGCTGTTGCGCCTTCCTGCCCCCGCGCAAGCGTCATGCGCGGGCTGCAAGGCGGCTTTGAGGACGGAAATTTGCTCGCCCCGCGTGGCAGTTGATGTCCGCAAACGCACGCGGTCGCAGTTTCACAGGAGCCTTCAATGCCCGCAATCCTCAACCGCTACGCCACGCCGCTCATCACCGGTCTTTTTCTCGTATCGCTGGTCTCGGGAATCGCCCTTTTCTTCCATTGGGGCAGCGCGTGGTTTCACGGGATGCACGAATGGCTCTCGATGGTTTTGATCGTGCCTTTCGGACTGCACATCTGGAAGAACTGGCGACCGATGAGCTGCTACCTGAAGCGCGCGCCGATGGCGCTGGCGCTTGCCCTCTCCCTCGTCGCGGCACTCGCCTTCGCGCTTCCCTCCGTCATCGGGCCGGAGAACGGCGCGCGCCGGGGTCCGCCGCAATTCGCGATCGCCCAAGCGCTGTTCGACGCACCGCTGTCCGAGGCCGCCCCGGTGCTGGGAATGTCGGGAACGGATGCCGCCGCCAAACTGGGAGCCACCGTGACGCAAAGCCTGACTGAGATCGCCACGGCGCAGGACAGCTCCGCCGCGGCGCTGGCCGAACAATTGATGGTGCAGCCGTAATGACGCCGGCCGCGTCACCCGCCAATTTCCGGGTGGCGCGGAGTGTTGCGATTATCGCCGGCGATGGACAGGGGCTTATCCATCAAAAATTGACTTTTCTCGAAGACAATTTTGGCATGTCGACTTTCGCCCCGCCCCCGTCCGCCGTCTCGTTCCTCCACCGCCTGCGCGGCTATCGCGGCGCGCTCGAGCGGCTCGAGAACGGAAGGGTAATCGGTTGGCTCGCGAAGACAGGCGACAGCGCCTCGCTCGATTTCGAGATCCACTGTAACGCTGGGCGGCTCGGGTCGGGGCGCGCGGCAATGTTTCGCGCCGATCTTGTGCAGGCAGGCATCGGCGCGGGCAACCACGGCTTCGCGCTCCCTCTCTCGCCGGCCCTGAAGGACGCCGCAGGCGGTGCGATCAGCCTGCACCTTCCCGGCGGCGGCCCGATCGCCTCGCTGCGCTTCGACCCCGATGCGGCACCGTGTCCGAAAGAGAGAGACGCTCTGCGGCGTCATATGCTTGGCCCGATCGTCACGCTACGCTCCGCCGGGACAGAGCGGGCCCGCACTCCCCATCTGAGCGCGCAGCACCCCCTTTTCACCTCGCGCGCGGGGGAAGAGGCGCTGCCCGCACCGCTCTTTTCCTACATCGACTACGCGCGCCATCATGCGGGGATGGCGAAGCAGCTCCCTCTTGATGGCAGCGACAGGGCGGTATCGAACATTCTCCGCTGGTATCTAGAGAGCCACGCCGCGCAGCACCCGGCACAGCAAATCCCGCTGAATCGCGTCGCGATCGACTGGCTCAATACGGAGATCCACCCCGGCGGCCCGAGCCGAGCGATGCATATCCTCGGCAAGACCGGGGACGATCGCGACACCGCGACCGCATGGGCACTTCGCGGGGCCCCGTCGCTCGGCGTCGCCGATTGCCTCCTCCCCGACAGCCTGATCGAGTCTTTGTCCCAGTCGGAAACCCCCGGCCCCTGGCCGATGACCCGCGGCCTTCTGGCCCTGCGCGAGGCCATCCCGCCGCTCGCGCAGTTTTCGCCGAAAATCGAGCGCCACCGCCGGATGCTGCATGTGCTCGCGATGATCCTCGCGGCCGAACGGCCCGAGATCTTGCTGTTCCTGCGTCGAAGTGAAACGAAGATGCTTCTCGAAGGCGGTCGCCTCTCGGATGTCTGCGCGCGGCTGCATCCCGGCCCGCCGATCACCCGCGCGCACTATGCAGCGGCGCTGCGCGAGAATGGGTTCGACCTCGACAGCATGGCGTTCCTGCGCGCACCCGGCGGCCATCGTCTCGCGGCTGCCACCCGCCCTGCCCCGAAGGGCGTCCCGGTCGATGTTCAAGTCCTTGGCCCCTTCGCGAAAGCCTCCGGACTGGGCCAATCGACGCGGCTCTCGCATGACATTTTGTCCCGCTGCGACGTCACGCTCAACGCGGTGGAAAGCGCGCGCGACAATCCGACGCCAGCGCAAGGCGGAGCCAAGACCGCCGTATCCCGCCCCGCGCGGATCAACCTCCTGCACCTGAATGCAGACGCGATCCCCCCGGCCTTCTCCTTCGACGCCGACTGTTATTCCGACGCCTACAATATCGCCTATATGCACTGGGAATTGACCCGCGCCCCTGCCTGCCATCGCCTCGCCCTCGATCTGATCGACGAGGTCTGGGTGCCCTCGGAATATTGCGCCGAAATTTACCGCAAGGCGACCGATAAGCCGGTGGTGAATGTCGGGATGTGCTATCCTGAACCGCCCGCCATCGACCGGGGCCACGCGCGCAGCGCCCTGCGCCGACGCAACGATTGGCCCGAGCAATGCTTCGTCTGCCTCGCCAGTTTCGACAGTTTCTCGTTCGTACAACGGAAGAACCCGCTCGGCACCATCCACGCCTTCCGCGCGGCCTTTGCCGAGGATGCGGAGGTGCGCCTACTGATCAAGACGCAGAATCGCGGCCGTATCTGCGATCCGGCGCAAGCCATGCTTTGGTCCGAAATCGAGCGGCTCCTGGCGGCGGACCCGCGCATCTCTTTGCTCGACGAGACGCTCGATCACGCGGAAGTGCTGGAGCTGATGACCGGTGCGGACCTCTACGTGTCGCTGCATCGCTCCGAGGGCTGGGGGTTCGGTATGCTCGAGGCGATGGTGCTTGGCGTGCCGGTCTTATGCACGGGTTATTCCGGCAATCTGGAATTCTGCAACGAAGAGACCGCGTGGCTTGTGCCTGCGACCGAAGTCGAAGTCGCGCCGCAGGACTATCTCTATGTCGAACCGGGGATGCTCTGGGGCGAGCCCGATCACGCCGCCGCGGTCGCCCAGTTACAAGCCGCGCGCAGCCACCCGGATGCGCGCAAGAAAAAGGCGGCGCAGGCCGAAGCCTTCGTGCGCCGCCATTTCTCCGCCGATGCGATCGCCGCGCGCTACAGTGACCGCCTGTCCGAGATTTTCATCCGACTCGACGGGGCGCACAAACCGCTCGCTCGCCCCGCCGAGTAAGCGTCACACCCAGCGCCCGATCGCGGTGACGCTCAGATCGCAACTCTCACCGCTGAGGAAACTCGCGCCATTCGCGGCATAGACCACGGCGCGCGCGCCCGAACTCGTGATGGCCTCGACTCCCGCGAAGGAGAGCGCACCCGCACTAATGGCACTACCCGCTGCGAGGCTGTCCGCATCGAGCGCGACACTCAGACAGGGCGCCTGCGCGAATTGCGCCGGATAAGCCCAGTCCTCCTTGAGCGCCCAATCCGCGACGTAACTAAGGCTCAGCTGCGCCGAACAAATCTGCGTGCCATCGGCAAAGCGGATGTAATCGCCCGAGGCGGTGCTGCCCTGCTCGATGACGGCACCCGTCGATACGCCGCCGACCTGCGCGACCGTGCCGACGACGCCGCTGCCTGTCAGCGCTCCGTCGATCACCGCGCCTTGCGACATCGTCGCGCGCCCGGTGGCCGCGTCGATGCGCAGACCCTCGAACCATGTCGCGCCATCCGCACTCGCCTTGATCGCGAAGTCGTCGCTGCCCGCCAGTCCCATTTCGGCCCGGCCAGACCAGTTCGACTGGAACAGCAGGCTCGCCGTCTCCGCCGCCGCTGCCTTGTTCAGCTTGAGCTGATGACCCGCCCCGGCATGGCTCAGCAGCGAAGCCTCTGCAGCAACCGAAAACCGGTTCACCGCATCATAGCCAGTCATGATCCCGACACCGTCGAGTTGGCTCAACTCCGGCAACGGCGGCACGTCCCAGGCGCCTGCTGCGAAGACCAGTTCCACCGCCTCATCCAGCACGAAAGCGCGCCAGCCCTCACGCGGGCTCAGAAGTTGCCAAGCCCCGGCCGAGAAGATCGCAAGCGCGCCGTCCTGCCCCGCCCATGCGCCCAGCGCACCGGCAGGCAAGAGATACCTCGCCCCCTCGGATGGACCGGCCGGAGGTTCGCTTTCACTGCGCGAAATCACCGCAAGCTGCAGAAGCGTATCGAGCCGTTGCAGCGCCTCGTTATGGGTGACGTGTTTCTGGGCCTGGCTGCCAAGGATGAGCGGCAGCGCGAGATTGGCGGTATGATCGGGCATCGGGATTTCCTGCGATGGTTGCGATGACCGACGATAGGAATCTGGCGTTAACTGTATCTGAGAGCGGCGCACGGTGCTTGCCTGTCCCCACCCCTCCCCCTAGGGTCGACGCGATTGCAACGGCGCGACAATCGAGGACATATGGCACCGAAATTTGGCACCAGCGGGCTGCGCGGCCTTGTCACCGAACTGACCGACGCGCTGGTCACCGATTACACCCGCGCGTTCCTGTCTGCCTGCCCGCAGGGCGGAGCCGTCCATGTGGGCTGGGACTTGCGCCCTTCCTCCCCAGCGATCGCCGAGACCGTCATCGCCGCAATCCGCGACGCCGGACTCACCGCGATCCGCGAGGGCGCGCTCCCTACCCCCGCGCTCGCGCTCGCATCGATGGGGGCGGGCAACGCCGCGATCATGGTCACCGGCAGCCACATCCCCGCCGATCGCAACGGGCTGAAATTCTACGTCCCGCATGGCGAGATCGCGAAAGAGGACGAGGCCGCCATCCTCGACCGGCTCGGTCAGGACCATCCCGTGACCGAGAAGTGCGGCTCCGAAATCCCCGGGGCAGATACCGCGGCGCACTACATCACCCGCTATGTCGACGCCTTCGGCTCGGAGGCTCTCGAGGGCCTGCGCATCGGCGTCTATCAACACAGCTCCGTCGCTCGCGACATCCTGGTCACCGCGATCGAGGCGATGGGCGCGACCGCTGTTCCGCTCGCCCGATCGGACGAGTTCATCCCCGTCGACACCGAGGCGATCGCCCACGAGACTCGCGAAACGTTGCAAGGCTGGTGCACCGAGCAACGGCTGGATGCGGTGATCTCGACCGATGGCGATGCCGACCGCCCGATGTTGACCGACGAGTCCGGCACGCTGATCCCCGGCGACGTGCTGGGGGCGCTGACCGCGCGGCTTCTCGGGGCGAAAATCCTCTGCACCCCGGTCTCCGCCAATACGATGGTCGACGCGATGCCAGAATTCGACAGCATTCATCGCACTAAGATCGGATCGCCCTTCGTGATCGCCGCGATGGGGGCCGCCCGCGCTGCCGATCCAGCCGCGAAGGTCGTAGGCTATGAGCCCAATGGCGGCTTCCTTCTTGGCTTCACCGCAACGGGCCCTGTCGGGCAGATCGCGCCGCTCGCAACGCGCGATTGTCTGCTACCGATCGTCGCTCCGCTGGTCGCAGCGAAAAAGGCCGGCACCGCCCTCAGCGGACTTGTCGCCCAGCTGCCCGCCCGCTTCACCGCAGCCGACCGGGTCGCCGAAGTCTCGACCGACCGCTCGCGCGCCTTCATTGATCGCCTCGCGGCCGATCCCGTCGCACGGACGGAATTCTTCAGCGATTTCGACCCGGCCGAGCGGATCGACCAGACCGACGGTCTGCGCCTAACCTTCCCCTCGGGCGAGATCGTCCATCTGCGGCCCTCTGGCAACGCTCCTGAATGCCGCTGCTACGCCGAAGCCGCGACGCCCGAGCGCGCAGAGAGCCTTGTCGCAAGCTACCTCGCCGCACTACGAACGGAACTCACCTAGCCCGAGAGGTCGAACATCCCGTCGGAGAACAGGCCGAGATCGGTGTCGATGAATTCGACCGTGACGCCCTGATCCGAGAACGTCACGCCGGAGCCGGTCTCGATCATATGGTGGCGGGCCTCTGCGGCAGAGCTGTAGTTGAACCCCTCGAAGCTCAGCTCATCCCAGGGTTCGATATCGATGATGACGTGATGCCCGTCTTCATCAGCGCGGAACACGAACTGATCCGCCATCACGCCACCCTGGAGCAGGTTGTACCCCTCGCCGCCATCGAGTTGATCCTCGAAGCCGAAAGAACGGAACCAATCGATCTGCGACTGCGCCGTCTGGGTTATCATCTCGGGGCTTTGCGCGAAGGCGGCGACGACCTTCTCGCGAGTGTAGCCCCCGCTGGCGAGTTGATCGACCCACCATGTCAGCCCTTCGCTATCCGGCGCCCGCCCAAAGACATTCTGATAGAGCAGCGAGACGAAACCGGCATCGTCGAGACTGCCGTAAGTTGCGGTAAATTCCGGCGAGTTGACGAAGCCCGAGACCACGTCGAGAAACTCCATTCCGTCGGCCTGCATCTCGCTCCAATACATCATCCCGCCGAGATTCGGCTCGCGCCCGAGCGTCGCCTGATACAGGCGAAACACGTCGTCGGTGAAATCCGTCTGAGTGCTGGCCTGGCTCAGGAGAAGCGTGTCGACTTCCGTGGCCTTCCTAAATTCCGGGCTTTCCGAAAATCCCAAGACAACCTCCTCCCGGCTTCGTTCCCCCCGATCGAGCTGGTCGAGCCAATAGCTCAGCCCCCCGCTATCGGGGTTTCGATCCAGCACGTTCTGGTAAAGCAGCGTCAGAAACTCCGCGTCGCTCGTCTGCGCGTAGTTCGACTGGAATTCCGGCGAGTTGATGAATCGGTCCGCGACTTCCTGCAAATCGATCGCGCCACTCGACAGAAGGTCCGTCCAATAGTGCAGACCGTTCGCATCGGGCGACCGGTCAAGCGTCGCCTGATAGACCCGGAACACCTGTGCCGCGAACGGATCGTAGCTGCGATCGATCCGCCCTCCATTGAGCAGATCATCCCCGCCCATGCCTTGCAGGATATCCGCCCCGTCATTGCCGACCAGCAGATCGTCCCCGCCGCGCCCATCTATGATATCGCCCTGCGCTGTACCTTCTTTGTGGATATCGCCGACCTCGAGCGGGTTGATCGCGGAATGCCACAGATCGCGCAGCTCCGAGGTTTCGAAATCCGCGGCGCTCAGGCTTGAGCCATTCGCGGTATTCACGATCACCCGTTCGTCGCCGATCCGAATATCCGCCCCCGTCGCGGTCGGGGTAATGTCCAAAGCCTCCTTGGTGTAGAACCAGGCCATGCTCGAGAGGTCGAGCCGATCGATGCCGGGCTCGTAATCCATGATGAAATCCGTGCGCCCATCCGCATCGAGCACGAAGACGTCCTCCCCTTCGCCCCCCCAAAGCGTATCCACACCCCCGCCGTCTTGCAGGATGTCCGCCCCTGCCCCGCCGTGGATTTCGTCATCGCCTGCGCCGCCGGAAATCTGATCGTTTTCCGCCCCACCTTTCACGGTTTCGCCGCCATCGCCAAGCTTCAGCGCCAGACCGGCAGGGCCCAACTCCACCTTGATATGGCTGATCCCCATTCCCTGATCGCTCGCGCTCGCTGACACGTCGCCCGCCACGAAAATATCGAGCCCGGTCGCATCCGCGATCATCGCCGCCGCAGCCGGATCGGTCAGCGCGGTTTCGATCTCGTCCGCCAAGGTCCCGATCTGGACCAGTTTGCCGCCGGGCAGCAGCGTAAGCAGGCTGACCCCGTCATCGGCGCCTCCGGCCAGCACATAGACCTGATCGCCCATCGTCACGGTTTCGAGCGTCGTCACGCCCTCGAACCGCGTGCCGAGGTCGTCATTGATCTGATCGGTGACCTCCATCCGCCCGCCCGGACCGAGCGCCACGACAGAGATCGAGCTTGTGCCCGCCGCTCCCAGAAGCGCATAAGCCTGACCGCCCACATGGACCGTCTCGATCGAATTAGGGGTGTTGATGAAGAGGCCGTCGCGCGCATCGATCTGACTGGCGATCTTCAGCTGTCCCTGCGTATCGAGCGCGAGCGTGGTCAGCGAATTATCCGTAGCCGAGGCGGCCAGAACGTATTGCGCCCCGTCGATCTCGACCGTGCCGAGAGTATGGACATCATTCGCTGACCAAGCGGCGCCCGCAGTGCCCTGCGCGATCTCTGTCATCCGGCCTCCGGCACCCATCTGCCAGACATGCAGCCCGCTCCCATGCGCCAGGGCGCCGACGAAAAAGCTCTGCGCGTCGAGTTGCAGCGGCGCGATCGCAAGCACCGCACCCGGCGCAACCGCCCCCGGCAGCGTAAACACATCGCTGATTCCACCGTCATTCTGGTTTAGCCAGACCGCTTGAAACGCGCCCGATGCCGAACCGGTCGCCATCAAGGCAGGACTGCCGTCGATCGAGATCTCGGTCAGCGTCCCGGCTGCATCCAGTCCCGCACTTTCGCTCAGATAAGCCAGATCGCTCGAATTCAGCTGCGCGCTCAGCGGAAGCTGCGCGATGCCGCCTGGCGCATTGGAAATCGAGTAAAGCGTCGGCCCCGTCTCACCCTGCACGAGAAGCAGGTCGGTGATCGACGTCATGAAATTTTCCGCACCATTCGTTACGGTCGCGACCGGCGTCAATTGAGGCATAGCCACCTCCGTTTTCAACGTTCTCACTGTCTCAAGGATGAGGCGCGGCTGGGCTCAGAGCGCGGAGGGAAAGCGGCCCGAAAATGGTTTTTTCTCAATATTTTAATAGAATTCAACGGCTGACATCGCCCAACTCAAAGCATATTGCGTTCGTGGCAGGCAATCGCGGCATTGAGATCGTCGAAAAACTCAAGCCGTCCACGCTCGAGCACCGCGCCGCAATCGCAAATCTCGCGCAACTGGTTCATCGAGTGGCTGACCACAATCGCTCCGGCTTCTTTCAGCCGGTCGCGAAACAGGGCTGCGCTCTTCTCGCGAAACGCCGCATCGCCGACCGCCGTGATCTCGTCGACGAGATAGGTGTCAAAACTGATCGCCATCGACGCCGCAAAGGCCAATCGCGCGCGCATCCCGGAAGAATAGCTGCGCAGCGGCATTCGGAAATGCAGCCCGAGCTCTGCAGTCTCCTCCACGAAGGCCACCATCTCATCCGTATCCACCCCGTAGATCCTCGCGATGAAGCGGCAATTCTGCGCGCCTGTCAGGTCATTGTGAAACGACCCTGCGAAGCCGACAGGAAAAGAGACGCTGCCCCGCGTGATCACCCGGCCCCGATCGGGCCGTGCGGTCCCCGCTATCATTTGCAGAAGCGTTGATTTCCCCGCCCCGTTGCGCCCCAGCAGTGCGACGGATCGCCCGCTGGGAAAGCTCGCGCAGATATCGAGCGCCACGATTTTCTCGCCACCGGGAACGCGGAAGCTCTTGCCGAGATTTTGCAGCCGGATCATCGCCGTTACCGACGGTCCCGGATCGCATAGCCCGCCAGCACGCCAATCGCCCAAAGCAAAATCAAGCTGCCCGCGATCAGCGCAAGAAGCGTTTCGCGGCGTGGATATTCGGCGCTCTCAGCGAGGGTCGGCGCCATGAATGTCGCGAGAAAACGGCTCTTGCGGCGCGCCTCGGCCTCCGCCGCCTCAAAGCTCGCACGCGTTGCCGCATAGGCACGCTCTGCGAATTCGCGCTCCGTCATGAGCCGCTCGAATTCGCCCACGATGCTTGCATAGGCTTCGTCCTTCGTGCCGCCCTCGATGCCAAGCTTGCGCCGTTCCGCCACGATCCGTTTCTCGATCACCGCCAGCCGCCGCTCGGCCTGCTTCAACCGCGGATCCGTACCGCTGCGCACGGTGCCGCGTAGTAGATCGCTCTCGATCATCACATGCGCCTGCTGCTCGAGCAGCGATCCCAGAACCCCAGCTTGGCTTTGCAAATCCATCTCCGGGCTGATCAGTTGATGGCGATTGCGGAAGGTGGTGAGTGCCATGCGCGCCGCCTTCAGTCGCCCCTCCGCGCGCCGCAACTCGCCGCGCGCATGGCGGATCGCGTCTTCGCGCGCCGCGTTGCTGAGCCGATTAATCATCGTCGAGCTGCGGGCCATCAAGGTCTGCGCGATCCGCTGCGCCGAGACCGGGTCGAAAGCCCGCACCTCGATGTCGAGCAGCCCGGCACCCGCGCCGTGCCGCACATGGACCATGCGCCGCCAATAGGCGACAAGATCCTCCAGATTGGCGTCGGTCGACAGCCCGAACACCGGATCTGATCGCTTGCGCGACCAAATCGCTCTCAAATCGAGCGCATCGTCGATCTCGGCGACAAGGCTGGGGCTTTGAATAAACTCATACAGAATATCCGTATCGTCCGAAGACGCCCCCGACAGGCTGGATAGCCCGCCGAAAATATCGAATGCCGGGCCGGCCTCCTTGCGCTGAACCGTAAAGCCGACGCGGGAGACGAACTGATCTGCAGCCTGCGCGTAAAGAAAACAGGCAGCGGCCAGGACCGGCGCGACCACCAGCGCCACGAAGCTCAACCCCACCGCATGATGGCGCCGCCGCCAACGCGCCTTGCGGGCAGGCGGGGCGTAAGCGCTCGGCACTGGTCGTAGCGGCTGGGAGACGTCGCGCAACCCCGCCCCCGTCGCAAGAACGGGCGCGGCCCGCGCAGGCTCGTTAACCGCGTGTTTCACAATTGGCTCCACTATTGATCGCATCGGATCCCAGCGAACACGATCCGAATTGAAAACCGGTAAACGAGGCTCGAAATGTTTTTCTCACATGCGCCCAGTCCCCCCAACCGGTCTTTCCCGGCTCTTCGTGCGATCGGCGCGCTCATCTTGCGCGAGATGTCCGCCAGCTACGGCCGCTCGCCGGGGGGCTATCTCTGGGCTCTCCTCGAGCCGGTCGGCGGCATCGCCTTGCTCACTCTTTTCTTTTCGTTGACCTTCCATGCTCCGCCGCTCGGAGCCAGTTTCGCGCTTTTCTATGCGACAGGGCTACTGCCCTTCATGCTGTTTTCGGAGGTCCAATCGAAAGTCGCCAACGCGCTCACCTACTCGCGCGCCCTTCTGGCCTATCCGACGGTGAGCTTTCTCGATGCACTCATCGCGCGACTTGTTTTGAATGCACTCACGAAACTCATCGTCTCTTACCTAGTTCTTCAGGGCTGCCTGCTGATCTTCGACTCCCGCGCGAGCCCTGATCCGCTGCGGATATTCGAGGCGGCGAGTCTTGCCGTGCTGTTGTCCTTCGGCATCGGAACGCTCAACTGTTTTCTCTTCCTGCGTATCCCTGTCTGGCAGCAGATATGGTCGATCCTGATGCGGCCTATGTTCCTGATATCCGGTGTGTTTTTCCTCACCGATCACCTGCCGACGTGGGCCGCAGACGTCCTGTGGTTCAACCCGCTCGTACATGTCATCGGCTATCTGAGGCACGGGTTCTTCCCGACCTACGAGCCCGATCATCTTTCCGCGCCTTGGGTCATCGGCGTATCACTCGTGGCGCTGGCCATCGGCCTTCTGGCGCTCAGGACGCGTTACCGGGATCTCCTCGCAAGGTGAGCGTTGCGGACCGGCGCGAAGGCGCACCGAACAGCGCGGCGCGCCATCGACCACAACGGTCCTTGTGCAGAAGGGTATCGAGACGCTTTGCGATCAACCGATCGAGTTCTCCAAGCGTTGCGTCCGCTGGCCATGACCCAGAGAGGAGCCGCCCCGCAAAGACGCGCAATTCGTCGAGATCGTCTAGCTGTGCAGGACCTTTCTCTATTTCGGGATGATAGGGATAGGGTGAAGCCCAGAACGGATCGTCGCATATGGCCTCCGCCTGGGTAGCGGGTAACACGCGCTCGAGCTTTTGGCGCTGGGTCTGCGCGATCTCCTGCAGCGTCTCCACATGATGCGGCGCGATTGCCCACGCGCGGCGAAGCATAGGCCCCGCCGCCAAACACCTCTGCAACAGGAACTCGATTTCGGCGCGATGGGTATCTGGGCGGAAGCGCCGATTGCGCAGTAGGAAACCAATCTGCGCCGCGCTGCCAGTTCTGTGACGCTGCCGGGACGGCTGGCTCGATGTTTGAAAGAGAGCATCGGTGCAAGCGACCGCGTCATGCCCTGCTGGGGCGACCTGCAAGCGAACATTGGGAATACGCACCCAAGCCGCGAGATCGGCACCGAAGCTATAAGGACACCGCCAGGCGCGCAGCCAATCGTCAAAGCAGGGACGGCTCCAGACGCCCCACTGCCAGAACGCCGCATTCATCCATGTCAAAGGCGGCCGCAGGAAGGCCAACACGGTGACGGGCGGATGGCCAAGGTCGGCGAGCAGCGACGCAAAAATTTCGGGGCGCCGAATCCATCCCTCATTCGAGAAAAACGGGATGTAGCCGCAGCTGTGGGCGCGCGCCATTTCTCTCTGGAAGAAAGCGGCGAAGGGTCTTGCCCCGACCTCGCGACCCGGATCTGGCATCGAGACATATCCGTAAGGAGAAAGCGCCGCGGCATGTGACACGGCCCTGCCGCGCAGCGGCATCACCAATCCCCTGACCTTCGCCGCGCCGATATAGCGCACGCGATGTCCGGTGCGTGACGCCCTGTCCGGGCGTACGCTCCATGCCGATTGAAGGGCCGAACTGCCGCATTTCGGAGCGCCGACGTGGAAGACAGCAAGACTGTCCTCGAATGTCATGCCACCCACCTTTCGCAGTCGGGCTGTCCGAGCAGGCGACCCATGTCGACATCCGATGGATACCGTGGCAGTGGCAAAACGCATCCCTGTCTGCCCGCAGCCCTGACCGCCTCAGCCTGTGCGCCGAGATCGAAACAGGTCACCGGCAGGCCGGTGCCGAGGGCCTCGTGCGTCGTGAACGAAAAGGTCTCCGGCCAGAGCGACGGGATAAACCACCGATCGATTCCGTGATGCGCAACCAGTATCGGCAAGTCAGACCGCTCGAACGGCCCATGGATGTGGTTCGGCGCGTCAAGATGAAACCGCGGATCGAGAGTCCCCAGTAGCACGAGCCGCGCGCGCCCGTCAGCGATGCACGCATCGCCTACGGCTTCCACGACCGAGGCTCCCTTGTGCAGGCCGATATGGCCAAGCACGCCAATAACGGGCTGCGCAGATCTGTCAGCATTCGAGGAGGTGCCGGAGTTCGCCAGGTGCCTGTGATGCGGATAGGTCAGAGGTGCAGGTCGCCTCCTGTCATGCGGCTTGCAGTCTATCTTATCCGCAAGGTCGGGGCGAACCGACGTAACGATGCCAGCGGAACTGTGCGAGAAAACGCGCAAGCGCGTCGCCGCGGTCATTGCGGCACCCCATGCAGCTTCCCATTCCGATCGGTCGCCGCTTGAATGCGCGCGAGGCGGCTTTCGGAATCCGGGGCGCAGATCGATACGCACCGGGATGTCGCGCAGACTGGGCCCCTCTTCCAGGAGGGTGTATGCCTCACTGAGAGGGAAATAGTCGTGGAAAAGAATGTCGAGTTGGTGCCCTCGGGACAGATCGACTAACAGCTCGGGGATTTCGAGCGGCGCCGAATGACCGACGCCGCAGGAATAGATTACGTGGCGTTCTGGAAGGACCTGCAGCAGAGAAAGGATCGCTGCCCGATCCGCCGTCTCTGTGATGCATAGGCCGAGCGGGTCGTGAAGCTCGATGGACCAGCGAGCCGTACCGCCGACACGTAGAACGACGCCGCGCCGCCCGGCGCGAAGCTCCGCGGCGATTTCCTCACGCAGCCGAATCTCGGCGCCGCCACCAAGGGAATGCCCGAGCCAGATTTTGAGCGGCGCGGCCTGCAATGCGCCCGCACGCGCCAAGGCAAGCACAAAACGAGGAGCTGCCAGCGGGTCGCGGCTAAGAAACCGATCGACCGCGCGCGGATAGCTCGGATAGCGCCGCTCGATCTTCGCGTGATTGCGTTCCACCAGTTTCTGGCGCGCCGACGGACCGAAGGAGGCACTGCCCCGATGCTCGACGAAAAGCGAGCTTATCCCGACATGGCGCCCCCCGAGCCGCCGTACCCTCTGGCACCAATCCGTCTCTTCTCCGTAGCCGCGCCCGAATCCGGGATCGAAGCGCGGGAGTTGGGAAAGAAAGCGGGGTGCGAGCGCCATGCAAAAACCGATCCCGGTGGGCAGATCGGCGCGCGCTTGCGAAGGTTCCAACTTCGCGGCGATGGCATCGATCTGATCGACGGCCCCGGGCGGCAGATCGCTCCGCGTACCAGGCAACGGCACCGACAATATCTGCGCGTCATTCGACATTGGCGTCACGCTTGCCACCTCAGGGTCGGCGAGCGGCTCCACAAGCCGCGACGCCCAGCCCGCAGGCACGAAGACATCCGAATTCAGCAAGACCACGGGACGGTCTGGGAAGCGATTCAGGACCTCCTCATACCCGCGATTGACGGAGGCGACGAAGCCCAGATTCGCTGCATTTTCCAGAAGCGTCACGTTGGCTTTGACCTTACACCAATCGCGCAGAAACGGCCGCATCTCGGGATCGGTCGAGCGATCTTCGACCACGATCATGTGCCAATCGAGATCCGTATGCCGAACGATGCGATCGAGCGTCTCGCGCAGCAAATTCCGCGCGTTGAAAACTGGCAAGACAATCACGATCGCGGGGGAAGCCGGCGGTTCGTCAGGCGGTCCGGTGCGCAACAAGTCGGATGGTAGAAGCGCACCTCGCGATTGCGCCACAAACCCCAGTGCCGACTTCACCCTCATCCCCGCGGAACTGTCGCCGCGGCTTCGCCATCGCCAGATGTCGCCGGCATGAGAG
Source organism: Thioclava sp. IC9 (assembly GCF_002213225.1). Taxonomy (NCBI): domain Bacteria; kingdom Pseudomonadati; phylum Pseudomonadota; class Alphaproteobacteria; order Rhodobacterales; family Paracoccaceae; genus Thioclava; species Thioclava sp. IC9. The sequence continues at coordinate 40,391 of NZ_NBNX01000008.1, read as the reverse complement.
GCGAGCCGCCAAAGAAATATCGGCGCAATACGCAGCTGCCCGAAAGTGAGACGAAGGCGTCCGATCGGCGGCAAGGTCCAGCTTTCGTTTCCTTGCCCTTCAGCTCCTTTACCGGGAATGGCCAGTTCTACCCGACCGGGCCAAAACGGCAGATCGAAGGCGAATTTCGCCACCCCTGAAGCGTCGGGTTCAAGGGCGCATCTTTGCGTCACGCTGTCCAACCGCAAGACCAGCTCCGGAGCGGCGATTCGCCCCTCCAGCCGAAGACGGTTTCCGCTATACTCATATCGCGTGACATGCAGGCCCCAAGCTTCCGCGCGCGCGCCCAAACCGCCCACAGTCCGAGAGATTCGGAGGTTCGCGTCGGCATATCGCTGAAAGACCCGGAAAATTCTGCCCAGCACAACGATTCCTCGCGATAGCGTCCAAAATCGGCGTCAGGTGACGCCATCTTTCGGAACGTTACGCGAACAAACGTAAATTTTCAGGAAACGGCTGGCAGGGGCAGAGGGACTCGAACCCGCGACCCTCGGTTTTGGAGACCGATGCTCTACCAACTGAGCTATACCCCTAGGCCGTGGCGTGGGTGCTAAAGTCTCGCGCGACCGAAATCAAGTACCTTTCCATCGATCTCTCGCATTTCCCCGCCGAAGAAATCGCCGTGGAACGCAAGCCGAGCACAGATCGTTTTTCCTCCGAACCCGCGCAAGCTGCGCCTCTGGAAAGGAAAGCATATGCCCAAGATTACCGAAGCCCGCATTCTGATCATGGCCACCGATGGTTTCGAGCAGGCCGAATTGACCGTTCCGCGCGACAAGCTGATCGAAGCAGGCGCGCAGATCGACATCGCCTCGCTCGACGGCGAAGATATCCGCGGTTGGGACGAAACCGACTGGGGCGAAACCGTTTCGGTGCAGCGCAAGATCTCCGATGTCGACGCGTCGAATTACGATGCGATCGTTCTACCCGGCGGTCAGATCAACCCCGACCTTCTTCGTGTCGAGAAAAGCGCGCTGGACCTGCTGCGCAATTTCTATGACCAGGGGAAGGTTGTAGCCGCGGTCTGCCACGCACCTTGGCTTCTGATCGAAACCGGGATCGCCAAGGGGCGCAAGATGACCTCGTATCACTCGGTGCGCACCGATGTCGAAAACGCCGGTGGCGAATGGGTCAACGAATCCGTGGTTTCCGACAATGGCGTCGTCACCTCGCGCAACCCGAAGGATCTCGACGATTTCGTCGCAAAGATCATCGAGGAGGTGCAGGAAGGTCGCCACATGCGCGACGCCGCCTGATCGCGTGAATTACCGCTTCCTGCGCTTCGAATAGAGGCGCAGGAGGCCCATGACCATCAACTGCACGGCGACGATGACCACGCAGACGATCACCAGATAATTGAACGCATTGTCGGAATTCAGCCCCGGCATCCCGCCGATGTTGACCCCGAACAGTCCGGTGAGAAACCCGAGCGGCAGGAAGATCGTGGAGACCACCGACAGCACGAAGGTGTTGCGGTTCACCCGATCCGACAGCTGGCTCGAGAGTTCCTCGCGGAGCACCTGTGCCTGATCGCGCAGCTCGTCCATATCTTCCGAAATCCGCGTCATCTTCAACGCTTCTTCCTCGATCTCGCGCCGCGTAACCTCGTCGATGATCGGGCTCTCCGCCTGCGTCAGACGGATCAGGGCTTCGCGTTGCGGCGCGAGGTAACGCCGCGCCGCGATCACCTGCAGCCGCAGGTCGAGAACGTCGCGGCGCATGTGATCGGCGTGCCCGCCATAGACCTGATCCTCTAGCGTTTCGGCGCGTTCGTCCAATTCGCTCTGGAACACTCCGATATTGCCGACGATATCCTCGGTGAGTTGCACGAGGAAGCTGCCCGCGTCGCTGGGCCCTTGGCCGTCGCGGATCGCTACGTTCATGTGCTCGATCGCGCGCACGCGCTTGCGCGAGATCGTCAGGATGCGCTGCCGGTCGAGATACATCCGCAGCGAGACCATATCCTCGGGGTCTTCGCCCTCGTTGAAGTTGATCGCGCGCAGGATCACCAGAAGCCCCTCGCCGATCTGGCTCATGCGCGGGCGCGTATCGACATCTAGCAACGCCTCCACCGCCTGCGGGTCGAGGTAATCCAGCTCCTCGCGAATCCAGCGCTGCGCCCGCGGGTGCGTCCCGTCCAGATGCGCCCAGGCGAGCCGTTCGTCCCGTAGCGCCTCGACGATATCGGCAGGCCCGTCAGGATCGGGCGCGCCCGAGAGGATATGCGAGAAGAGGATCGGGCTGTTGGTCATCCGGGCTCCGGGCGAAATCGTAGCGTTGCCCAGAGCCTAGCGTCGTTGCGCGCAGCGGCAAGCTTCTCGCTTAGGGTGCGTGTCTGGCCAGTGCGGCGACATCGCCTGCTTCCAGTGCCGGAAGCGCGGCCTGTATGGCCTCCACCGGCCAGTCCCACCACGCCAGTTCGAGCAATTGTGCAATCTCATCGGGGTTGAACCGGGACCGCACCACGCGCGCCGGATTGCCCGCAACAATCGCAAAGGGCGGCACGTCCTGCGCCACGACCGAGCCAGCCGCCACGATCGCCCCCGCGCTGATCGTCACGCCGGGCATCACCATCGCGTTGAAGCCAAGCCAGACATCCGGCCCGATGACAGTGTCCCCAGTCGCGGCGTTCTCCTCGAGATATTTCCCCGCTGTCTCCATGTCGAAAATCCGGAACGGATAGGTCGTAATCCCGCCCATCGGGTGATTTGCGGAGGCGGTGATGAAGCGCACCCCATGAGCGATCTGCGCGAAGGGGCCGATCACCAGCCGCTCGGGGCAGCCGGGAAACAGATACGGCGCCAGCTCCGCCGCCGCGTCCGGCACGGGAACGAGAGGACTGTAATAAGCATAGCGCCCGACCTCGATATTGGGATGATCGATCACCGCCTGCAGGAACACGGTGGGTTCATGCGGCATGCCATCGGGCAGCAGTACAGGATTGCGGGTATCGGGCGCAGGAAAGCGCCGCGGCAGCGGATGGGCAGACATGGAGAGACCTCTCTCGATCAGAGTTTCAGGGAAACGGGATCAGAAAAGGGTCTTGTCCATCGGCGCCTCCATTGCGTGCTCGTCCAGTCTAGCGCAAGCGACGGGTCCGCGCCAGCCGTCCGGTCACAGCTTGCGCGCGCGCCACTCCGTCATCGCCTTCGCGATCTGCTCCGCCGCGTCAGGGTCGAGGTGGAAATGGTGGTCGCCTGCGATCTCCACGCTCTCATAATCGGCGATCAGCTCGGCCCCCCATCGCGCCAACTCCGCCGTGCCCTCGCGCCGCGCCCGAATCCCGTCCGCAGCCCAGATATTGAGCACCGGTGCCCGGATCGCCCGCAGCACCGCCTCCACATCGTCGCGATCGAGTTTCGCTGCAGAACTCGCGAACAGCCGCCGGTCGCCGCGCAGATGCCAGCTCTCCGGGCCGTCTTTCAGCGCACGCTCCGCCAGCGCCTCGGCCACCGCGCGCGCGTTGCCCTGCCCCGCGCGGCGCGCGATATAGGCTTCGCGCGTCGGGAAACTGCGTGGAGGCCGCGCCGCCTGCGTTGGCACCTCGGTCAGATAGGCGCGCAGGGTTGTGACGAAGTCCTGCGCCACCGGCTCGGGGGCCAGCGAATCGAGCGCGATGAAACCTCGCACCCGCTCCGGCATCGCTGCCGCCAACAGCGCCGCGATATTGGCACCCCGCGAATGGCCCAGCAGCACGCACTCCTCCCAACCCAGAGCGTCGAGCACCCGCAGGATCTGCGGCAAGTCGTCCCAGATATTGTAGCTCGCATGGGCCGCGCGATGCCCGCTCAGCCCCTGCCCGCTCAAATCGAGCGCGACGACATGGCAGCCATTCAGCCGCGGCGCGAGCTCGGCAAAGCTCGCTGCATGATCCATCCAACCATGCAGCGCCAAGACCGGCAGCCCCTCCTCGGAGCCCCATTCGAGCCCGGCGATCCGTAGCCCGTCTACGTCCCAGCGCCGCTCCCGCGCACCGTTCGTCTCCACCATGTCTTGCATCCTCCCACGCCCCCAATGCGCAGAAGATCTAGTGCGAGACACCCGCGATTGCGACCACCGGCACCGCGTCTTTCACGCAAAGCAAAAGGGCCGCCCAAGCGGGCGGCCCTTCGCAAGTCCAAATGATCCGAAGATCACTCGATGATTTTCGACACCACGCCGGCGCCGACGGTGCGGCCGCCTTCGCGGATTGCGAAGCGCAGACCGTCTTCCATCGCGATCGGAGCGATCAGTTCGACTTCGAACTTCAAGTTGTCGCCCGGCATCACCATCTCGGTGCCCTCGGGCAGCGTCACGGTGCCGGTCACGTCCGTCGTGCGGAAGTAGAACTGCGGACGGTAGTTCGCGAAGAACGGGGTGTGACGGCCACCTTCCTCTTTGGTGAGGATGTAGGCTTCAGCTTCGAACTTCGTGTGCGGCTTCACCGAACCCGGCTTGCACAGAACCTGACCACGCTCGACGCCGTCACGGTCGATGCCGCGCAGCAGCGCGCCGATGTTGTCGCCAGCTTCACCACGGTCCAGCAGCTTGCGGAACATCTCGACGCCCGTGCAGGTCGTCTTCGAGGTGTCGCGGATACCCACGATTTCCAGTTCGTCGCCGACGTTGATCACGCCACGCTCGACGCGGCCGGTCACAACCGTACCACGGCCCGAGATCGAGAACACGTCTTCGATCGGCATCAGGAAGGGCTGGTCCACGGCGCGCTCCGGCGTCGGGATGTAGCTGTCGACAGCTTCCATCAGCGCACGGATCGAGTTCTCGCCGATTTCCGGATCACGGCCTTCCATCGCAGCCAGAGCCGAACCCTTGATGATCGGGATATCGTCGCCGGGGAAGTCGTAGGACGACAGAAGTTCACGAACTTCCATTTCCACGAGCTCGAGCAGCTCCTCGTCGTCGACCTGGTCAACCTTGTTCAGGTACACGACCATCGCCGGGATGCCGACCTGACGGCCGAGCAGGATGTGCTCGCGCGTCTGCGGCATCGGGCCGTCAGCTGCGTTCACGACCAGGATCGCGCCGTCCATCTGCGCGGCACCCGTGATCATGTTCTTCACGTAGTCGGCGTGGCCGGGGCAGTCGACGTGCGCGTAGTGACGCGACTCGGTCTCGTACTCCACGTGCGCGGTCGAGATCGTGATGCCGCGGGCTTTCTCTTCCGGCGCGCCGTCGATCTGGTCATACGCGCGGAAATCACCGAAATACTTCGTGATCGCAGCCGTCAGCGTCGTCTTGCCGTGGTCAACGTGGCCAATCGTGCCGATGTTGACGTGCGGTTTGTTACGTTCAAACTTTTCCTTTGCCATCTCGCGGGGCGCCTCTGGTTAGGGGGCCGCTAGCAGCGAGCCCGAGTCAATATCGCGCGCTACCTATTGCCCTGGCGGGGAAAAATCAAGCCCGGAATGCAGGGTTTCCCCTGTCTGTGTTCGCGGTTTCGCTTGGGCAGCGACCCGCTCCGCACTACCATCCCGTCATGGATTACGCTGCGACAGACGACACCCACCGCCTTCCCGCCCGCGCACCGCTTGCCGAGCACCCGCTGGGGATCCTCGCGAGCTTCCGGGCCGCGCGGCGCAACCTATTGGAAATAATACCGGAACTGGCCACCCATGCACCGATCATCTCGGGCAATACAGGCGCGCGCTGGCATATGGTGATGGACCCTGACAGCCTGCGTCACATCCTCAAGACGCGCGTCGAGGATTATCCGAAATCGGTGGTGACCAAGCTCATTCTCGGCCCTGCCGTGGGGGAAGGGCTATTCGTCGCCGAAGGGGCCGAATGGCGCTGGCAGCGCCGCGCCGCCTCTCCGGTCTTCGCCGCGCGCAACATGGAGGCGCTCGCCCCCGTCATGGGGGCCGCAGCGGAGGCCTCTGCCGCGCGCATCAGCACCGCCGCCGATACCGGTCGCGCGGTGGATCTGCATCAGGAAATGGTGGCTGCGACCTTCGAGGTGATCTCGGACGTGACCTTCTCGGGCGACGAGGGCTTCGACCGCGCCGCGATCCATCGGGCGATCGACGCCTATATCGCGCAGACGGCAAAGGTCTCGCTGCTGGATCTCTTCGCGCTGCCCGCTTGGGTGCCGCGCCCGCATCGGGTGATCTCCTCGGGCGTCGTGCGCGACCTCAAGCGCCATGCGGACCGCGCGATCGAGGCCCGGCGCGCGAGCGAGGCGAAGGCGGTGCCCGACCTTCTGGACCTGCTCGACGGCGCGCAGGACCCCGAAACCGGCCGCGAGATGAGCCCGGCCGAGCTACGCGACAACCTGCTGACCTTCATTGTCGCAGGCCATGAGACCACCGCCCTGACGCTCGCCTGGGCGCTCTATCTCTGCGCCTTCGACCCGGCGGTGCAGGAGGCCGCCCGCAGCGAGGCGCAGGCCGCGCTCGGCGCGCATGCGGCGACCGTCGATGACCTGCCAAAGATGCCCCTCGTCGCGCAGATCGTGAACGAAAGCCTGCGCCTCTACCCGCCTGCGGGCTTCCTGTCGCGCACGGCGCGCAAACCCGACACGCTTCTGGGGCGCGAGGTGCGCGCAGGCGACACGGTGATGCTGCCGATCTACGCGCTCCACCGTCACCACGCGCTGTGGGACGACCCGCATGCCTTCCGCCCGGATCGTTTCGCCGATCCGACGCATGACCGCTTCGCCTTCCTGCCCTTCGGGGCCGGGCCGCGGATTTGCATCGGCGCGGGCTTCGCGATGCAGGAAGCACAGATCATCCTCGCCACGCTCCTCGCCCGGTTCCGCTTCACCGCCGTTCCGGGGCGCGAGCCTGTGCCGGAGATGATCCTGACCACACGCCCAAAGGGCGGCATCTGGCTGACAGTAGAGCGCGCGTGACGGGCGAGAGCGAACATTCATGCTTCGCCTTGGCGAAAATATCCCGGGGGTGAATTGCCCGACAGGGCAAGAGGGGGCGGCGCCCCCTGCCGGATCGCCCGGGCCTGTCCGGACGATCCCTCAGGCAAAGCCTCAGGTGAACCTGTTGTCCCGCGGGAAGCCACGCGGGGCCATGCGGCCCGCCGAGGCGCGCTTTCCGGTCCATTCGGCGAGGTCGGTCTCGGTCCGCGTGCGGCCCGCCGGATCCTTCCAGCTCAGACCATCGGCCAAGGTGAAGGTCTTGGCGTCGCTCAGCCCACCATCCTTGTATTTCTGCAAACGGACGCCTTTGCCGCGCGCCATCTCGGGCAGCTCTTCCAGCGGGAAGACCAGCAGCTTGCGGTTCTGACCGACGCAGGCGACCGTGTCGCCGTCGATCTTCGAACAGACGGTGGTTTTCGCCGCCCCCTTCATGTTCAGAACCTGCTTGCCCGATTTGGTCTGCGCCACGAGCTCTTCGCCCGGGCAGACGAACCCGTCGCCATCCGACGAGGCCAGCAGGTATTTCTCGCCCGCCTTCGGCAGCAGCAGATGCGTCACCTCCGCCTCGTTGGGCAGGTCGACCATCAGCCGCAGCGGCTCGCCCATGCCGCGCCCGCCGGGCAGATTCGCCCCGAGCACCGTATAGGCGCGCCCGTTGGAGCCCATCGCGACGATCCGGTCCGTGGTCTCGGCATGCATGGCGAACATCGGCCCGTCGCCATCCTTGAACTTCACCTCGGCGTCGAGCGCGTTGTGGCCCTTCATCGCCCGGATCCAGCCCATCTTCGACAGGATCACGGTAATCGGTTCGCGTTCGATCATCGCCTCGATCGGCACTTCCTCGACCTCACCAGCCTCGGCGAAGCCGGTGCGTCGCGCGCCGCCCTCGGCGTTGCGGCCGAATTTCTTGTCGATCTCTTTCAGCTCACCGCCGATCGTCTTCCATTGCAGCTTTTCGGAGGCGAGAAGGTCTTCCAGTCCCGAGCGCTCTTCGATCAGTGCATCACGCTCGCGCTTGAGCTCCATCTCCTCGAGCTTGCGCAGACTGCGCAGGCGCATGTTTAGGATCGCTTCGGCCTGCACGTCCGACAGCTCGAACTCGGCCATCAGCATCGCTTTGGGTTCGTCCTCGTAGCGAATGATCTCGATCACCCGGTCGAGGTTCAGGAAGGCGATAATGTAGCCTTCGAGCACTTCCAGACGCGCGTCGATCTTGTCCATCCGATGCTGCGAACGGCGCAGCAGCACCTCGCGCCGGTGATCGAGGAAGGCGCGCAGCACCTCCTTGAGCGAGCAGACCTTCGGCACCCGCCCGTCGATCAGCACGTTCATGTTGAGAGAGAAGCGGACCTCAAGATCGGAGTTCTTGAACAGCATCCCCATCAGCATCTCGGGCTCGACGGTGCGCGATTTCGGCTCCAGCACGATGCGGATATCGTCGGCGCTCTCGTCGCGCACATCGGCCAGCGCGGGCACTTTGCGGGTCTGGATGACCTCGGCCAGACGCTCGATCAGCTTCGATTTCTGCACCTGATACGGAATCTCGGTGACGACGATCTGCCACTGACCGCGGCCGAGATCCTCTTTCTCCCAGCGCGCCCGCAGACGGAACGCACCGCGCCCGGTGCGATAGGCGTCGCGGATATTCTCGGGCGGCTCGACCAGCACGCCGCCGGTCGGGAAGTCGGGGCCGGGAATATGCTCGACCAGCTCGTCATCAGTGATGGCGGGGCGCTTGATCATCTCCAAGAGCGCCTCGACCAACTCACCGAGGTTATGCGGGGGGATGTTCGTCGCCATGCCGACCGCGATGCCGCTCGCGCCATTGGCCAGCAGGTTCGGAAAGGCGGCGGGCAGCACGACCGGCTCGGTCAGCGTGCCGTCGTAGTTCGGGCGGTAATCGACCGCGTTCTCGGCCAGACCTTCCAGAAGCGACTCGGACGGTGAGGCCAGACGTGCCTCGGTGTAACGCGAGGCTGCCGGGTTATCGCCGTCGATATTGCCGAAGTTGCCCTGCCCGTCGACGAGCTTGTAGCGCATCGCGAAATCCTGCGCGAGACGCGCCATCGCGTCGTAGATCGCGGCGTCGCCATGGGGGTGGTAGTTCCCCATCACGTCACCCGAGATCTTCGCGGATTTCCGAAAGCCGCCCGTGGGCGACAGCTTCAGTTCGCGCATCGCGAAGAGGATGCGCCGATGCACCGGCTTCAACCCGTCGCGCGCATCGGGCAGCGCCCGGTGCATGATCGTCGAGAGCGCATAGGTCAGATAGCGCTCGCCAATCGCGCGGCTCAGCGGTTCGGAACTGGTGGAGAGGGGATTTTCTTCGTCACTGCTCATGCCGATTTACTAAAGCCGAGCCCGATCCCGGTCCAGCGGGAAAAGCAGGAATAAGAATTTCCAAGGAACTTTTCCCCCGTCGGCGGAATTTCACCGACGTAGAGCAGGCGGAATCGTGTTAACATTTCAATGATTCCCCAGCTGCCAATTCGGAATCAGGGGGTTGAACATGGGTAAGTTGTTGCTGACCACTTTGGCGGGTATTTACGCCGTTATGGCCATCGCCGGTCGCGACGTCCCCGGGGACGTCGAACAGGCCTCTGCGGCTACGTCAAATGACACGGTACAGGTGTCACGCGCCGCGACCGACAGTCAAGAACTTTCGGCCAGCGAAGCGCCTCAAATTGTCGCGAAGGCGGCCGCCACATCGCCGACCGATACGCCGAAAATCGAGAAGGCGTCGCTGATCACGCGCATCACGCCGAACACGCGGATGCCGGGCCCTGAGCTCAAACCCTCGCCCGAACATCGCAAGACCGCTGCGCCGGAAGTCGACGGCGGCACGCTCTGGAGCGTCTCGGCCAATGCCCTCAACGTGCGCTCGGGCCCCTCGACCAGCAATGCCGCGATCGACAGCGTCCGCAAAGGCGATCAAGTGCTCGTTGTGGCCGAGAGCGGCGGTTGGGCGCATGTGAAGATCGAAGGCGGCGGCACCGAAGGCTGGGTCTCGAAGAAATATCTGCGCCCGGCGAACTGAGCTTTCACAGGCGGTGCACCGCTAAATTCTTGTTTTTCCACCCGGGTCAAAATATTCCCGCCGGAGGCATATCTCCGGCGGGTTTTTCTTTGCCTCGCCGGATCAGAGGGAAGGCGCGCGCATGGCCAAGACGATTCTGATCACCGGATGCTCCTCGGGCATCGGCTACGACGCGGCCCACGGGCTGAAGGCCGCGGGCTGGAAAGTCTTCGCCACCTGCCGCCGCGAAGAGGATTGCGAACGTCTGCGCTCCGAGGGCTTGGTCTCGTTCCAACTCGACGTGGCCGATCCCGAAAGTATCGAGGCTGGCTTCAACGAGGCGCTCGCGCGCGGGCATGGCCGGCTTGATGCGCTCTACAACAACGCCGCCTTCGCCTGCCCCGGCGCTGCCGAGGACATTCCGCCCGGCGCGCTGCGCGAGATTTTCGAGACCAACCTGTTTGGCCTGCACGACCTGACGACCCGCGCGATCAAGGTGATGCGCGCACAGGGCGACAACGGCGAAGGACGCATCCTGCAATGCTCCTCGGTGCTGGGCTTCGTCGGTCTGAAATGGCGCGCAGCCTACGCCTCGACGAAATTCGCGCTGGAAGGGCTGACCGACGTGATGCGGCTCGAGATGGCAGATACGGACATCAAGATCGTGCTGATCCAGCCGGGCCCTATCACCTCGAAAATCCGGGTCAATTCGATCCCGCCTTTCGAGAAATGGGTGGATTGGAAGAACTCCGCCCGCCGCGCGCAATACGAGGGCAGCTTGCTAAAGCGTCTCTACCAAGGCCGCGGCAAGCCCGACACGTTCGAACTGCCGCCCTCCGAAGTGACGAAGGCGATCCTCAAGGCGCTCGAGGCCCCGAACCCGAAGCCGCGCTACAAGATCACCACGCCCACGAAGACGATCAGTGTCGTGCGCCGCTTCCTGCCGGACCGGATGCTCGACTGGGTGCTGGCCAAGGGCTGAAAATCCTTTCGCATTTTCGTGATCTCCAGCTATGTCTTGAGCCCAGAGGGAGAGAGACTACATGCGCAACGACCCGTTATTCTACATCGTCGCCGTGGCAAGTCTGGCGGTTCTGGTGATCTTGATGATCGGCATCGCGGGCTTCGGACGCGGGGGCGATTTCAACAAGAAACATGCCAACAAGCTGATGCGGTTGCGCATTGCCGCCCAGGCGGTCGCGATCGCGCTGATCCTGTTGTTCGTTTATCTCAGAAAGGGTGGCTGATGGTCGTTCTCAATCGCATCTACACGCGCACCGGCGACGCCGGGGAAACCGCGCTCTCGAACGGGGTGCGCGTCGCCAAACATTCCGCGCGCGTGACCGCCTATGGCACCGTGGACGAGCTGAACGCGACCGTGGGTATCGCACGCCTGCATGCCGACGAGGCGCTGCAAAAGCAGCTTTCCGTGATCCAGAACGACCTCTTCGATCTGGGCGCCGATCTGGCGCGCCCGGACATGGAACATGACGACGAGGCGGGCTACCCGGTCCTGCGCATGGTCGAGTCCCAAGTGACCCGGCTCGAGACCGAGATCGACGCGATGAACAAGAAGCTCGAGCCGCTGCGCAGCTTCATCCTGCCGGGCGGCACAGCGCTCGCGGCGCACCTTCACATGTCGCGCACCGTCGCGCGTCGTGCCGAGCGCGAAGCCGTGTCCCTCGCCGCGATCGAAGGCGTCAACGAATGGGCAGTGAAATATCTAAACCGCCTGTCCGACTGGTTCTTCGTCGCAGCCCGGATCGCGAATGACGATGGCAAGGATGATGTGTTATGGGTTCCCGGAGCGAACCGCTAACGAAGTCAGTGACGGAGCTTCCAGAAACCACCGGCGAAGGGAAGAGGCAGCCGCTAGGCGCGCTCAAAGGAAGCTCTGCGGATCGATATCGACTGCGAGCCGCGCATTCGTCGGCAGCTTCAGCCCCTTGAGCCAAGCCTTGAGCGCGCCCTGCAGCGGCGCGCTTTTCTCTGCCTTCACCAGCATCCGCACCCGATGCCGCCCGCGCACCCGCGCGATCGGCGCAGGCGCGGGCCCGAAGACCTGCGCGCCGATCCGGCGCAGCGCGGCGTCGTTGCGCGCCAGGTGATTGCCGATCTCGAAAAGCGGCTGCAGATCCGGCCCCGACAGGATGATCCCGGCCATCCGCCCGTAAGGCGGTACCCCCTGGGCCTGCCGCGCGGCCGCCTCCTGCGCCCAGAACGCCTCCTCGTCGCCGCCCAGAATCGCCCGGATCACCGGGTGCTCGGGCTGATAGGTCTGCAACAGCGCCGCGCCCTTCTCCTCAGCGCGGCCCGCCCGGCCCGCCACCTGCCGCATCAGTTGGAATGTCTTCTCCGCCGCGCGCAGGTCCGAGCCCTGCAGGCCCAGATCGGCGTCGATCACGCCCACCAAGGTCAGCCGTGGGAAGTTATGCCCCTTCGCCACGATCTGGGTGCCGATGATGATATCCGCCTCGCCCTGTGCGATCTCGGCGATCTTCTCCTTCAGCGCGCGGGCTGAACCGAACAGGTCGGAAGACAGCACCGCCAGGCGCGCGTCGGGGAAGCGCTCCGCAACCTCCTCGGCCAGCCGCTCGACCCCCGGCCCGACCGGCGCGAGCTTCCCTTCCACTTCGCAACTCGGGCATTTCACCGGGATCGGCTTCGTCTCGCCGCATTGGTGGCAGACGAGGCGCTTCAGGAAACGGTGCTCGACCATCCGCGCGTCGCAATGATCGCAGCCGATCTGATGCCCGCAGGCGCGGCAGATCGTGACCGGCGCATAGCCGCGACGGTTGAGAAACAGCATCGCCTGCTGCCCCTCGGCCACCCGCGCCAGCACCTCCTTCACCAGCGTCGGCCCGATCCAATGCGCGCTCTCGATCGCCTCGTCACGCATGTCGATCGTGCCCATCTCGGGCAGTTCCGCCGTGCCGAACCGTGCGCCCAGATCAAGCCGCTGATACTTCCCCGCCTCCGCGTTCGCCCATGTCTCGAGACTGGGCGTCGCCGAGGCCAGCACCACCTGCGCCGAACAACCCGAGGCGCGCAGCACCGCCATGTCGCGCGCATTATAGAGAACGCCCTCCTCCTGCTTGTAGGAGCTGTCATGCTCCTCATCGACGACGATCAGCCCCAGATCGCGAAACGGCAGGAACAGCGCCGAGCGCGCGCCGACGACAAGCTGCACCTCGCCCGCGCCGCAGGCCTTCCACAGCCTGCGCCGCTCGCTCTGCGTGACGCCGGAATGCCACTCGCCGGGGCGCGCGCCGAACCGCGCCTCGACCCGCGAAAGGAACTCGGAACTCAGAGCGATCTCGGGCAACAGCACCAAGGCCTGCCGCCCCTTGCGCAGACATTCCGCGACGGCCTCGAGATAGACCTCCGTCTTGCCCGATCCGGTCACGCCCTTAAGCAGCGTCGTCGAATACGCGCCGGAGCCTGTCCGCAACGCCGCCGCCGCGGCGGTCTGCGCCTCCGACAGCGCCTTGCCGGGCCGCGCCGGATCGAGCCGCGGGAAGGGCTGATCGCGCGGGACCTCCGCCTCGATCAGCGCACCGGTCTTCACCAGCCCTTTCACCACCTGCGTCGTCACCCCCGCCAGATGCGCCAACTCGCTCAGGTAAAACCCTGCGCCGCCATGCTCTTCCAGCACCTCGAGCACCCGCGCCCGCGCATCGGTCATCCGCGACGGCTCACGATCGCCCAAGCGGTAGATCTTGCGCATCCCCGGCGGATCGCCCAAGCCCGGCGCCCGCGTCGCGAGGCGCAAAACCTGCGGCAGGGGCGTCATCGTGTACTCCGCCATCCGCTCGAGAAAGACGCGCAGCTCGTCGCGCATCGGCGGCACATCGAAGACCCGGTTCACCGCGCGCAGCTTGGCCGCGTCGAAACCGCCCTCGCCCGCCCCCCAGACCACACCCAGCACCTTGCGCGGCCCCAGCGGCACCTCGACGAAAGCGCCGTTGTAGCAGCCGCCCTCCGGCGCGCGGTAATCGAGCGGCCGCCCGATCGGCTCCGCTGTCAGCACCGCGACCCGCGCGCCCTCTTCGAACCAACCGGGTTCAGACATCGCCATGCCTTCCAACTGCACTAAATATTCCCGGGAGCGGCGAAGCCGCGGGGCTGAGCCCCTCTGGCGTTGCGACCTCTTTCACCCTCGCCGCTTTTGCGCTAACACGCTCGCGACTGCCGCCAAGGAGAGCTGCCATGAAATTCTTCGTCGATACCGCTGACACCGCCGCGATCAAGGAACTCAACGATCTGGGTATGGTCGATGGCGTGACCACCAACCCGTCGCTGATCCTGAAATCGGGCCGCAACATTCTCGAAGTCACCAAGGAAATCTGCGACATGGTCCACGGGCCGGTCTCGGCCGAAGTCGTGGCCACCGAAGCCAAGGACATGATCGAAGAAGGTATGAAGCTCGCCAAGATCGCCCCCAATATCGCGATCAAGGTGCCGCTGACCTGGGACGGCCTGACCGCTTGCAAGGCTTTCGCATCCGAAGGCCACATGGTCAATGTCACGCTGTGCTTCTCGACCGCGCAGGCGATCCTCGCCGCAAAGGCGGGCGCGACCTTCATCTCGCCCTTCATCGGCCGCCTCGACGACATCAACCTCGATGGGATGGATCTGATCGAAGACATCCGCACGGTCTATGACAACTACGATTTCTCGACCCAGATCCTCGCCGCCTCGATCCGCTCGGTGAACCACATCAGCGACGCCGCGCGCATCGGCGCCGACGTGATCACCGCCCCGCCGGCGGTTATCAAGTCGATGGCGAACCATCCGCTGACCGACAAGGGTCTGGCCCAGTTCCTCAAGGATTGGGAAGCGACCGGCCAGAAGATCTGATCTTCCGGCGTGAGTCCGAAACGGCACAGGCCCGCCTATCCGGCGGGCCTTTTTCGTCGCGGGGGCTGATTTTTGGACTGCGTCGCGATGCGCATCGTGTATGCTCGGAAAAAATGACGCATCGATGAGCGACGAGACAGGCATGACCGAACCGGCCCTCGTGGAGCAACTCCGCGACAAGATCATTTCCGACCCTGACGTGATTCTCGAGGACCGCGACCTGATGCGGGCGCTGATCGCCGCGAACGAAGCGGCGATGGGCGGCAATATCGTCGATCTGCGCGGCGCGGCCATGTCCCGGCTGGAGGCGCGGCTCGACCGGCTGGAAGACACCCATCGGTCTGTCATCGCCGCCGCCTATGAGAACCTCGCAGGTACCAACCAGATTCACCGCGCGGTTCTGCGGATGCTCGACCCGCATGACTTTCAGTCCTTCCTGTCGAATTTGGCTTCCGAAGTGGCCGAGATCCTGCGCGTCGATGCGGTGCGTCTGGTGCTCGAGAGCCACCAGAACGAGGACGACCCGGCGCTTCGCCAGCTGGGCGAGGTGCTTTGCGTGGCCGAACCCGGCTTCATCACCGAATACATGCGCGGCGGGCGCGGCGGGCAGCCGCGACAGGTCGTGCTGCGCCAGACCGTTCCCGGCTCCGAGGCGATCTTCGGCGAGGCCGCGAACTGGGTGCGCTCCGAGGCGCTGATGCAGCTCGATCTGGGCGAGGGCCGGCTGCCGGGCATGCTGGTCATGGCCGCCGAGGATCCGCATCAGTTCAAACCCTCGCAGGGCACCGATCTTCTGGCCTTCTTCGCAGGCGTATTCGAACGCACGATGCGCCGCTGGCTGGATTAATGGCGGAGCCGTCCGCAGGGCTGCAAGACGCGCTCGCCGAGTGGCTGAGCCATCTGCGCGGTTTACGCGACGCGTCCGAGCATACGATCACCGCCTATCGGCGCGACGTGGCGGGCTTCCTAGGATTTCTGCAAAATCATCATGGCGAGAGCCTCGGCACCGCCCGGATCGCGCAGCTCGGCCCTTCCGACATGCGGGCATGGATGGCGCATGAGCGGTCGCGCGAGGTCTCGTCGCGCTCGCTCGCCCGCGCTCTGTCCTCGGTCAAAAGCTTCATCCGCTGGCTCGCCGATCGCGACGGGTTCGACGCGAGCCATATCCTCTCGACCCGCAGCCCGAAATATCAACGCAAGCTGCCGCGACCGCTGAACGAAAACGCCGCCGCCGAGATGATCGAACAGGTCGACACGCAAGCGATGGAGCCGTGGATCGCCGCGCGCGATGCCGCCGTGCTGACGCTGCTTTATGGCTGCGGGCTGCGGATATCCGAGGCGCTCGCGCTGCGCGCCGACGCCCACCCGCTGCCCGAGGTGCTGCGCATCCGGGGCAAGGGCGACAAAGAACGGCTGGTCCCGGTCGTCCCCGCCGCCCGCGAGGCGGTGGCCGAATACATACGCCTGTGCCCCTACCCGGCCGAGCCGGACGCCCCCTTGTTCTACGGCGCACGCGGAAAGCCGCTCAATCCGCGGATGATTTCCAAGGCGATGGAGCGGGCGCGCATGTCGCTTGGCCTGCCTTCGACCGCGACGCCGCATGCGATGCGCCACAGCTTTGCCACGCATTTGCTGGCCGCTGGCGGCGATCTGCGCGCCATTCAGGAACTGCTGGGCCATGCGAGCCTCGGCACCACCCAGATTTACACTGCCGTCGACGCGGCGCGACTTATGGAAATCTACGACAAGAGCCATCCGCGCGCCTGAAGTTCGCTTGCCCCTGCGTCGCAAATCCGGCATCACGGACAAATGGATATCCGCATCAAAGCCCTTTTCGTCCACCTTCTGACCGCCACCGGCGCGGTGTTGTCGATGCTCGCGCTTCTCGCGGCTGCGGAAGGCCAATGGTCGATGATGTTCCTTTGGCTCGTCACCGCGTTCTTCGTTGACGGGATCGATGGTCCGCTCGCGCGGCGCTACGATGTGAAGGCGAATTTTCCGCTCTATGACGGTGTCCTGATGGACCTGATCATCGACTACCTGACCTATGTCTTCATCCCTGCCTTCGCGCTGTTCCAGTCGAGCCTGCTACCGGGATGGACGGGCTGGCTCGCGATCATCGCGATCACCTATGGCAGCGTGGTCTATTTCTCCGACACCCGGATGAAGACGAAGGACAACTCGTTTCAGGGTTTTCCGGGCGCGTGGAACATGCTGGTGCTGGTGCTGTTCGCGCTGAAGCCCGGCTATTGGACGATCCTCGTGGTGGTCGTGGCACTTGCCATCGCGATGTTCCTGCCGCTGAAGTTCATCCACCCCGTGCGCACGAAGCGCTGGCGCGTGGTCTCTCTGCCTGTGGCGCTACTGTGGACCTTCTTCGCGGGCTGGGCCGCATGGGTCGATTTCGACCCGGCGAGCTGGGCGCATTGGGGGCTGGTCGTGACCTCGTTCTACCTGCTGCTCGTCGGCATCGTGCAACAAATCGTCCCTGAACGGCGTTGACCTGCGACGGCCGCTCCGGCGGTCCGCGGCAACAGTTTTCAGGAGGCCTAATGCGTCACACTTTCGCGCTCATTGCCGTCGTGTTCTCGGCGCAGTCGGCCATCGCCGCGCCGGACTATCTTGACGACCGCTCCACCCCCGCTGCGCTGGTCCGCTCGCTCTATAACGCGATCTCGCTGCATCAATACGCCCGCGCCTGGAGCTATTACGCCGATCCGGAAGAGGATGGCGATTATGCGGATTTCGCGAGAGGCTACGCCGACACGGCGGAGGCCTCGGTCACGGTCGGCCCCATGACGTCGGAAGGCGCGGCCGGCTCTATCTACACGACTCTCGCGGTGACGGTGACCGCCCGGACGCGTGACGGAAAGACCGAGAGCTTCGGGGGCTGTTACGTGGTGCGCCAGATTCAACCCGCGATCCAGGAACCGCCCTTCACGCCGCTGCAGATCACGGACGGGCACCTCGTGGCGCGATCTTCGGACGAGGCCATGCCCGCAAGCTGCGACGCCGACGGTCGGCCGCGGTTCTAAGCACTCAGACCCGCGTCAGCACCACGCCCGAGACGATCAGCAGCGCGGCAAGCGCCTTCGTAACCCGCATCTTCTCGCCGAATACGAGCCAACCGATCAGCACCGCGAACAGGATCGAGGTCTCGCGCAGGGTCGCGACCAGCGCGATCGGCGCGCGGGTCATCGCCCAGATCGAGATCGCGTAAGCCCCGTAAGACGCCGCAGCCCCGAGCGTCGCGATTCCCCATTCGCGCGGCACGGCGCGCAGCATCGCGGTGCCGCGCTGCGCCAGCATACCTGAGGCGAAGAGCACGCCACCCAACACCATGATCCACCCGACGTAGCCCACCGGCTCGCCCGATATGCGCGCGCCCATCCCGTCGACCAGCGTGTAGGCCGCAGTCGCGAGTGCCGAGCCCATCGCGTAGGGCAGCAGACGGCGACTCTCGCCATCGGTGAACACGCCGCGCGCCATCAAGGCGATGCCGAGGCCCAGCACAGCGATCCCGGCATATTCGAGCCCGCTCATCGCGTCGATCGCCAAGGCGGCGGAGACGACCGCCACCATCATCGGCGCGGTTCCACGCGCGATCGGATAGACCCGGCTCAGGTCGCCCTGCTCATAGGCATGGGCGAGGAAGAACTTGTAGCCGAAATGGATGACGCCCGCGGCGAGGATCCAGCCCAGCGCGGCACTGTCCGGCAGCGGTCGCGAAAGGGCGACCGCCAGGCCGATCACCGCCTCGGCAATCGACAGCATCACCATCGCACGGATTTTCGAGCCACCAAGCCGGATCAGCGCGTTCCACAGGGCGTGCAGAAAGGCCGCGCCCAGCACCGCCGCCATGATCGTCAAACTCATTTCCGCGCCCTTCCCTGCCCGACCGACAATCGGTAGCTCCGGGCCACGACAAGGGCAAGCGGCCTCGCACCGTGCTGAGATGTCTGGCCTCGCCGCAACGGCTTCTCTCCGCGCGGGGCGCACGAAGAAACTGGGGAAGGGGCTACGGCGCTCTCGAGTCAACCGACATGCGAGGAATGCGACCGAATGATACAGTGAATCGGAAACTTCGTCCCAAGGCGGCAACCCCGCCGCGGGTCTGGAAAGCGGTGCCGTCCGCCGAACTCCCAGGTTGCAAGAAGGGGCGCGCGAAGGGATTGCGGAACGCAGCGCACTCGGGCTATGGGCGATCCATGCCCAGATACGCCTTGAAAATCGAATATGACGGGGGCCCCTTTGCCGGGTGGCAACGTCAGGCCGATCAGCCTTCGGTGCAAGGCGCGGTCGAGGACGCTTTGGCGAAGCTCGAACCCGGCCCCCACACGATCGCCGCGGCGGGACGCACCGATGCGGGCGTTCATGCGACCGGGCAGGTGGCCCATGCCGATCTGAAGAAGGACTGGGACCCGTTCCGACTTTCGGAAGCGCTGAATTATCATCTCCGCCCCGCGCCGGTGGCGATACTCGCCTGTGCCAGGGTCGACGACGAGTTCCACGCCCGGTTCTCGGCGCAGGAGCGGCGCTACCTGTTCCGGCTCGTGCAACGTCGTGCGCCGACGACCCATGACCGCGGTCTGGTCTGGCGCGTGCAGAACCCGCTGGACGTGGAGGCGATGCGCGAAGGCGCGTCGCATCTGATCGGGCACCATGATTTCACGACGTTTCGTTCGACCATGTGCCAATCGAAATCGCCGGTCAAAACGCTCGACGAGATCCGGATCGAAGAACATGACATTCTACATGGGCGCGAGGTGCGGTTTCATTTGCGCGCTCGCAGCTTCCTGCACAACCAGGTCCGTTCGATCGTCGGCACGCTGGAGCGGGTCGGTGCTGGCTCCTGGCCGGCCGAGCGCGTCGCCGAAGCGCTCGCCGCCCGCGACCGCGCCGCATGCGGCCCGGTCTGTCCGCCGCAGGGCCTCTATCTAAGCGCCGTCGGCTATCCCCGCGATCCCTTCGGCTGACACGGTCTGGCCCCCGGCCGGGGCGCGCGGCATCGGCAGCTGAGTTGGAAACGAGGTCTTGCGCTTTTCCATCGGGGCGAAGCTCCGACTTTCCTTCATCGCGCGTGACCTGGCTTGCCATTGCTCCGCTTCGCCTGCGCGGCGTGATCTCGAAATTCCGCGCTTTTTGAATATCAGCGTCAGGCCCTCCGGGCACCTGAACGACAGGCGAAGCAGGGTCGTCGCCCTCCAACCGTTGCAGACGCGAGATGATCTCATCCAGCCGCGCCGCGCAACGCTGCCCCAAGGCAGCGTCGAGATAGCGCAGAAACATGGCGGTCTCGCGTCTCGAGAGATGAGGCACGGGGACATCTCGAATCTTCGGATGTGCGGTCGCTTGGCTACGCGCGCCGGTCACCGGAGCTTCATGCAATTTCTCGCCCGGACGCAGGCCGATAGGCAAAAGCTCGATATCGCCTTCTGGACAGTCCGGTCCGCGAAGGCGCAACCCGCGCGCTTCGACCATCTGCCGGGCGAGATCGCCGATCCGGATCGGCGCGCCCATGTCGAGTGCATAGACCCGTCCTGCGCCCTCCCAACGCCCTGCGATCAGCACAAGCCGCGCGGCCTCGGCGATCGTCATGAAGTAGCGCGTGGCCTCGGGATCGGTGAGCGTGATCGGCCCGCCCTGCGCGATCTGTTGCTCGAATATCGGCACGACCGACCCGGATGAGCCGAGCACATTCCCGAAGCGCACGATGGAGAAGACGGTCGCGCCCGCACGGCGCGCAAGATCCTGCACGACCAATTCGGCCATTCGTTTAGACGCCCCCATGACCGAGCGGGGCGCGATCGCCTTGTCGCTCGAAATCAGCACGAAACGCGCAACTTTCGCGGCGCGGGCGGCGCGCGCGAGACAGACCGTGGCGGCGACGTTATTCGCGCATCCCGAGAAGGGATTCTGCTCGACCAGAACGACATGTTTGTAGGCGGCGGCGTGGAATACGACGTCGATCGTTTCGCGCGCGAATATCTCATGCACCAGCGCCGCATCCGCTGCAGAGCCGAGCCGCGTGACAAGTTCGGTGCCCGCGCGCTCCGCCAGCGGGCTCAGGTCGGAGAGGATTGTGAAGAGCGCCGTTTCCGATAGCTCGAGAAGGACCAGTTTCGCCGGACGACAGGCGAGTATCTGGTGGCAAAGCTCCGCCCCGATGGAACCGCCCGCCCCCGAGATGAGCATGGTTTTGCCGCAGTAGAACTCCGCGTCGGGCGGATCGTCTTCCGTGATCTCTGAGCGACCAAGCCACCGTTCGGAGCGCACCGGCTGCAGCCGCGCGGCGAGATCGGCGCCACCGACCAGAAGCGCGAAATCCGGCAATGCCTCGCAGCGCAGTCCGAGGGCCGAGAGGTCTCGCGCCAGCGCGGCCTTGCGCGGCGTGGGCAGGAGCGGGTCGGCGAGAACGACGCGATCGACGTTGAACTTGCGGATCAACGCCTCGCGCGTCACGTGGCCGAGAACCGGAACCCCGTCCAAGGTCGCACCGCGCAGAACCGGGCTGTCATCGAGAAACGCGCAGGTCAAGAAACCGGATCGATCGCGCAACGCCCGTGCCAGCGCGAGCCCCTCCGGGGTCGCGCCGTAGATTGCGATGCGCGAGACGACGTACGAGCGGCGATACAGCACTGCGGTCAGCCCCAGAAGAGCCCAGCGTTGAGCCACGAGGCCAGACAGGAACGCGCCCCCGAAGAAGAATGCGATCGCGCCACCTCGCCATCCAGGACTGATCCAGAGGGCAAATACCAGAAGGCAGGAGACACCCAATGCCTTCCCCGCCCCGTCCCTTGCGAAGTCCTTCAGGGGCAAGCGGGCAAGACCGGTGCCGAGGCTCACTGATGCGGCGACGATACCCCCCACCGTCAGAAAGATCGGCGAAGGGAGCCCAAGGCTCCATCCCGGCGACGTGGTTGCGAAATGCATTGCTGCGGCAAGGCATCCTATCGCCAGAAGCGCATCGAGCGCCGCGATGACAGCCGCCTTTCGCGGGCGCGACAATGCGATCAGCCGCGTCGCGATCTTGTCGGTGAGCACCGAACTCATGCGCGCGCTCCGCGCAGGGTTTGCCAGATCAGCGCGAGATCGAGCCAGCACGAGGCCCGACGTTGGTACAGCAGATCAAGCCGCGCTTTCTGTGGAACGCAGACGCGGTCATAGATCCGCCGCGCCTCCTCCGCGGAACGACAAGATGCCATCAGCCGCGCCTCTTTCGCGGCGAACTGTACGCTCGCAAGCCCGGTGATCCCCGGCGGACTTGTAAGCACCTGTGCGTAAAGCGCGGGGAATCGCTCCACCACCTCGCGCAGCGGCGGGCGCGGTCCGACGAAGCTCATGTCGCCGCGCAGCACGTTCCATATTTGCGGCAATTCATCCGCGTGGCAGCGGCGCAACAGCCGGCCAAGCGGCGTAATCCGTCCGGCTTTATGTCCGCCGGAGACGCCGTAATCGCCGGGATCCGCCGCCATCGTGCGAAACTTCCACATGCGGAAGCTACGCGTGGGACTGTGCATCCGTTCACCCCCGTGGAACCACGGTCGCCCCTGCACCATCGCGATGACCAGCCAGACCAGCGCGATCAGCGGCACCACCATGGGTAGCGCGAGCATCGCCAGCGTCAGATCGAAGAGACGTTTGCGCCTGCGCCGGACCTGGGTCATGCCAATTCTCCTGCTATGGATCATCACCGAAGAAACGAAACCTTCGCGAGCCTATGCCTCTTCCAGTTGCGATGCGGTTAACGCCGCCAGGTCACGAGATGTGACCGGACCTCACGGCACCTGACACCGATACAATCGGCTGTATGGACTTCGCCGGACGCCAGTGGTTGGATCGCGCCCGATACGAAGGAGGCACCGATGGCATTCGGCAAAAACATCCGCACATGGTTCGAAGGCGCATGGCACGAGGGCGATATCGCCGTGATGCGCGCCGCCGATCACGGGCTTTGGCAGGGCAGCTCGGTCTTTGACGGGGCGCGACTTTTCGACGGGGTCGTGCCCGATCTAGACCTGCATTGCGCACGCACCAACCGCTCCGCCGAGGCGCTGATGATCACGCCGACCATCGCACCCGAGGAGATGGTCGAAATCGCGCGCGAGGGGCTACGGAAATATGACAAGGGTGCTGCTGTCTACGTGCGCCCTATGTACTGGGCGATCGCGGGCTCGGATCTGGGCGTCGCACCGAAGCCCGGCGAAACCGGATTCGCGCTGTGCCTCGAAGAGGTGGCAATGCCCGACCCCGGCAAGTCGACGACGCTGACCACGACGCAGTTCCGCCGTCCCGTTCTTGCCGACAACGTCACCGACGCGAAGGCGGGCTGCCTCTATCCGAACAACGCCCGAATGCTGGTCGAGGCGCAGCGCAAGGGCTTCGGCAATGCGCTGGTGCAGGACGCCATGGGTAACGTCGCCGAAAGCGCGACCGCGAATGTCTGGATGGTAAAGGATGGCGAGTATTTCACGCCGATGCCGAACGGCACCTTCCTCGCAGGCCTCACGCGCAAGCGGATCATGGGCCTTCTGCGCGAGGGCGGCGAGACGGTGCATGAAGCGGTGCTGACGCTCGACGATTTCCGCAATGCCGACGAGGTCTTCCTGACCGGCAACTTCGCAAAGGTCACCCCGGTCGCGGGCTTCGACGATGTCAGCTACACGCCCGGCAAGGGCACACAGCGCGCGCGCGAAGCCTATATGGACTGGGCGCAAGGCTCGCCGCTTTGAGCCTCGACACCCCTGCGGTTGCCAAAGGCCCCTCGCCGGGCGATGATCCGCAGACACCCCGTCCCGGAGGAGCCATGCGCAAGTTTCTGGTTGTGCTCGACGATACCCGCGAATGCCTCAACGCGATGCGGTTCGCGGCGATGCGCGCGAACCATACCGGCGGCGGCGTGATCATCCTTTCGGTGATTCCACCCGACGAGTATCAGCATTGGATCGGCGTAGCCGAGATCATGCGCGACGAAGCCCGCGAGCGGATCGAGGCGCATTTCGAGGTTTTCGCGAAATGGATGCGCGACCGGCAGGGCGTAGAGCCGGAACTGGTGATCCGCGAAGGCGAGCCGGTGCCCGAGATCATCGCCGTGATGGACGAGCATCCCGAGATCGGCGTTCTGGTACTCGGCGCGGGCTCAGGCAAGGGCGGCGCGGGTCCGCTAGTGACGCAGATGGTCAAGCAGGCGGGGAC
The DNA here is from genome assembly GCF_002213225.1 of Thioclava sp. IC9. NCBI lineage: Bacteria > Pseudomonadati > Pseudomonadota > Alphaproteobacteria > Rhodobacterales > Paracoccaceae > Thioclava > Thioclava sp. IC9. The sequence goes on along the minus strand of NZ_NBNX01000008.1, from coordinate 16,410 downwards.
GCTGCCCTGCCCGTTGACGATCGTGCCGGGCGAGATGTCGAAGGAAAAGCTCGAACAGATCACCTGACCGATGCCGATGCCCTGGACCTATCGCCATGCGCAGAAGGAGTTCGCCTCTTTCCTCGCAGATGCGCGCGATCGGATGGGCCTCGATTCCGACAACATGACCTACACGGCGATCGAGGGGGTTTTCGTGACCTTCCGCGCGCGGCTGCGCCCTGTCGAGGCCATCGCCTTCGCCGATTGCCTGCCTGCGGTGGTACGTGCGGTTTTCCTGTATCACTGGGATGTGATGGCAGCGCCGCGCCCGTTCGGCAGCCGGACCGAGATGACGCGCGAAGCGCAGGCGTTGCGCCCACATCACAACCTGACCCCCGATAACGCCATCGAGGCCACCGCCTTTGCGCTCTGGCGCCATGTCAATCATCGTGACTTCGGGGCCGCTCTCGCGCGGATCGGGCCGGAAGCGGAAGCATTCTGGCGCCCGGAGGTGGCCGATCCCGCCGAGATCGCGCCGCGCATCATCTAGCGCATAGCCGCGATTACTTGATTAATTCAGTCGGAAGGCGCATATCAGCGGCAAGCCAAGGAGGCACGCGATGTTTATTCAGACCGAGACGACCCCGAACCCCGCGACGCTGAAATTCCTGCCCGGCCAGACCGTGCTGGAGACCGGCACCGCTGATTTCCCCTCCGCCGAGACGGCGGCCAAATCGCCGCTGGCCAAGCGCGTTTTCGCAGTACCCGGCGTGACCGGAGTGTTCTTCGGTTCGGATTTCGTGACCGTGACGAAGGATGACACGACCAGCTGGGATCATGCGAAACCGGCGATCCTCGGCGCGATCATGGAGCATTTCCAGTCCGGCGCCCCGGTGATCGAAGGCGAAGCTGCGCCTTCGGGCCATGCCGAGCATGACGGCGAGGACGGTACGATCGTCTCGCAGATCAAGGAGTTGCTCGACACCCGCGTGCGCCCGGCCGTGGCGCAGGACGGTGGCGACATCACCTTCCACGGCTTCGAGCGAGGCGTGGTCTACCTGCACATGCAGGGCGCCTGCGCAGGCTGCCCGTCGTCGACGCTGACGCTCAAGATGGGGATCGAGAACCTGCTCAGACATTACATCCCCGAGGTTTCAGAGGTGCGTCCGGTCAATGCCTGATCTGACGTTAGGCTTCGACACATCGGCCGCGCATTGCGCGGCCGCTTTGCTGTCGGGTGAAGACTGCCTCGCTTCCCGCCACGAAGAGATGGGACGTGGTCAGGCGGAACGGCTTGTGCCGCTTCTGGAAGAACTCCTCGCCGAGGCGGGCGTTTGCTGGCGCGACGTGACGCGAATCGGCGTCGGGATCGGACCGGGAAATTTCACCGGCGTCCGTATCGCCGTATCCGCCGCACGCGGGCTTTCACTGAGCCTGAGGGCCCCGGCTCTGGGCGTCTCGATCACCGAGGCCACACAATTCGGTAGTAAGGGCCCGGTGCTTGCGGCGGTCGCAGCCCCGCGCGAGCGTGTCTATCTCGAAGGATTCCGCATGGCCCGGCCCGTTTCGCTCGATCTGCACGATCTCGACGCGCTGCCCGAAGGGCTGACCGAACCCGGGCTGACGTGCATCGGCTCCGCAGCCGAAGCGGTCGCCCAACGGATCGGCGCCGCTGTCGCGCCTGCGGCTTTTTCGCCGGCCGAAGCGATCGCACGCATCGCGGCGAAGCGCGAAGTGGTTGCCGGCGAACGGCCCGCGCCGCTCTACCTGCGTGCCGCAGATGCCGCCCCGCCCTCCGATCCGCCGCCAAGGATCCTCGACTGATGCGCGCCGAAGCTCTCGCCGAACTGCACGCCGCCTGTTTCACCACGCCACGCCCTTGGAACGAAGCCGAGTTCCGGGATCTGATGCGCGGTCCCGGCACCTTTCTGCTGAACGAGAACCGAGGCTTCCTGCTGGGACGCGTCATCGCGGGCGAAGCCGAGCTTCTGACCCTCGCCGTCGACCCGAAAGCGCGCCGCAACGGCACGGGACGCGCGTTGGTCGAGCGTTTCGCGCAAGAAGCCGCAGAGCTGGGGGCCGAGAGCGCTTTCCTAGAAGTCTCCGCCGAGAATGATGCCGCACGCGCGCTTTACGCAGCGACCGGCTGGAAGGAATCAGGCCGTCGCAAGGGCTATTACCGCGGTCCGGAGGGCGAACGCATCGACGCGCTGGTTCTTACGCTGCCACTCTCTAGAGCGGGAAGCTGACCGTTCAATCAAATTTGTCTCGCGACCTCGCGTCATCCGCAACTTGACGCTTGACCCCCTCGGCAAGCTCTGCCCAAATCGCTGTGTCCGCGCGCCGAACAGAGCGCGCCAACAGGCTTTTCCAACAGGGCCATAACGACTCGGGAGTAATCCATGACCTATTTCACCAAGTTCCTCGGCGCCGCGACCGCGCTCGCGCTGAGCGCCGGGGCCGCGCTGGCCGATCCCGCGATCATTTATGATCTGGGCGGCAAGTTCGACAAGAGCTTCAACGAAGCCGCCTTCAACGGCGCGAAGCGTTGGGCGGAAGAGACCGGCGGCTCCTACAAGGAACTGGAAATGCAGTCGGAAGCTCAGCGTGAGCAGGCCCTGCGCAAACTCGCCGAGTCGGGTGCCAATCCGATCGTGATGACCGGCTTCGCCTTCGGCGACACGCTCAACACCGTCGCCCCCGACTATCCCGACACGAAATTCGCGATTGTCGACATGGTCGTCGACCAGCCCAATGTCGAGTCGATCGTCTTCAAGGAAGAGCAAGGCTCGTATCTCGTCGGCCTGATGGCTGGCATGGCCTCGAAAACCGGTACCGTCGGTTTCGTCGGCGGCATGGACATCCCGCTGATCCGCAAATTCGCCTGCGGCTACGTGCAGGGCGTGAAAGCGGCCAATCCGGACGCGAAAGTCATCCAGAACATGACCGGCACCACCCCGGCGGCTTGGAACGACCCGGTGAAGGGGGGCGAGATCGCCAAGGCCCAGATCAGCCAAGGCGCCGACGTGATCTACGCCGCTGCCGGCGGCACCGGCATCGGTGTTCTGCAAGCGGCTGCCGACGCCGACGTCCTGTCGATCGGCGTGGACAGCAACCAGAACTATCTGCACCCGGGCAAGGTTCTGACCTCGATGCTCAAGCGCGTCGACAACGCCGTCTATGACGCGTTCTCGGCCGGTCCCGATCTGAAGCCGGGCATTAAGGTGATGGGTCTCGCCGATAACGGCGTTGGCGTCGCAATGGACGACAACAACAAGTCGCTCGTCACCCCCGAGATGGAAAAAGCGGTGGAGCAGGCGAAAGCCGACATCGCTTCGGGCAAGATCGAAGTGCATGACTACATGTCGGATGACAGCTGCCCGGTCGAGTGATGAACGGAACAGAGTCGAACAACGCGGGGCGGCAGGCAACTGCCGCCCTTGCCACTGAAAACGCCAGCGATGCGGCCGAGGCGGCCCATGCTGCCGCAACGCCCACGGGCGCGCCCGCGATCGAGCTGAAAGGCATCTCGAAAGCCTTCGGCACGGTGCAGGCCAACAAGGACATTTCGATCCGGGTCATGCCCGGCACGATCCACGGCATCATCGGCGAGAACGGCGCGGGGAAATCCACGCTGATGTCGATCCTCTACGGCTTCTACAAGGCGGATGCGGGCGAGATCTGGATCAAGGGCAAGCACACTCATATCCCCGACAGCCAGGCTGCGATCAGCGCCGGCATCGGCATGGTCTTCCAGCATTTCAAGCTGGTGCAGAATTTCACCGTGCTCGAGAACATCATCCTTGGCGCCGAGGATGGCGCGCTTCTGCGCCCCTCGCTGTCGAAGGCGCGCAAGGAACTCAAGCGCCTCGCCGAGGAATACGAGCTCAACGTCGATCCCGACGAGAAGATCGAAGAGCTTTCCGTCGGCCACCAGCAGCGCGTGGAAATCCTCAAGGCGCTGTATCGTCAGGCGGATATCCTGATCCTCGACGAGCCGACCGGGGTGCTGACGCCCGCCGAGGCCGACCACCTGTTCCGCATTCTCGATTTCCTGCGCAAGGAAGGAAAGACGATCATTCTGATCACGCACAAGCTGCGCGAGATCATGGAGATCACCGACACTGTTTCTGTGATGCGCCGCGGCGAGATGACGGCGACCGTGAAGACCGCCGAGACCTCGCCAGAGCAACTCGCCGAGCTGATGGTGGGCCGCAAGGTTCTGCTGAACGTCGACAAGACGGCAGCCCAACCCGGCAAGACCGTACTGGAGATCGAGAACCTCCGCGTGAAGGACGAAGACGGGATCGAACGCCTCAAGGGCATCAATCTCGAAATCCGCGCGGGCGAGATTCTCGGCATTGCGGGCGTGGCGGGCAACGGCCAATCCGAACTGCTGGAAATCCTCGGCGGTTTCGCCAAGGGCACCGGCAACATCCGCATCAACGGCGAAGAGATCGACCTCACCGGCAAGCATAGCGACGGCCAGTCGCGGCGGCGTCGGGGCATCTCGCACGTTCCCGAAGATCGCCACAGTCTCGGGCTGATCCTCGATTTCTCCGCGTGGGAGAACATGATCTTCGGCTATCACTCGGATCCGGCCTATCAGAAGAACCGCTTCGTGATGGACAATACGGGGATCGTCGCCCACACCGCCGAGGCGATGGAGCGTTTCGACGTGCGCCCGCCGATCCCGACCCTGCCGGCAAAAAGCTTCTCGGGCGGCAACCAGCAGAAAATCGTGCTGGCGCGAGAGATCGAAAGAGATCCGGCCCTGCTGCTGGTGGGGCAACCGACCCGCGGCGTCGATATCGGCGCGATCGAATTCATCCACAAACGCATCATCGAACTGCGCGACCAAGGCGCTGCGATCCTGCTGGTCTCGGTCGAGCTTGACGAGATCCGGGCGCTCTCGGACCGGGTCGCGGTCATGTTCGACGGGCAGATCATGGGCATCGGCCCCGTCGAGACCGCCACGCAGACCGGCATGGGCTGCCTGATGGCGGGCATGGGCGGCGAGGACGTGCGCGGCATGGACGGCTGGACCATCGCCGCGCCCGAGGAGAGCCAATAATGGAAAAGACACCGAAATGGGTCGACGTGGCCCTGATCCCGCTCCTCAACCTGCTGATCGCCTTCGTGATCTCGGGGATCGTGGTGCTGCTGATCGGTGAAGACCCGATCAAGGCGATCAAGGTCATGGTCTCGGGCGCGCTCGGCTCGCCCTATGGCTGGGGCTACACGCTGTATTACGCCACGAACTTCATTTTCACCGGCCTCGCCGTCGCGGTCGCCTATCACGCCAGCCAGTTCAACATTGGCGGCGAGGGCCAGGCGACGCTCGGCGGGCTTGGCGTGGCGCTGGTACTGCTGGCCTTCCCGTGGCCACATTGGAGCATCGCGCTGATCGCGGCGATGGCGGGCGGCGCGATCTTCGGTGCGGCTTGGGCGGCGATCCCGGCCTATCTGCAGGCCAAGCGCGGCAGCCATATCGTGATCACCACGATCATGTTCAACTTCATCGGCGCGGCGGTGCTGAACTACATGCTGGTCAACGTGCTGCGTCCGCGCGGCTCGATGGACCCGGCCACCGCGCGCTTCGGGCCCGCGACGCATCTGCCGACCTTCCATGATTTCCCGCTCGTCGGGCAGTTCTTCTCGAAATCGGTCCCGGCGAACGTGTCGTTCTTCGTGGCGATCCTCGCCTGCTACCTCGTCTGGGTACTGATCTGGCGCACGAAGCTGGGCTTCGAGATTCGCGCCTTCGGGCGGTCGGAAAGCGCGGCGCGCTATGCAGGCATTTCGCCGGTGAAGATCGTGATGGCCGCGATGCTGATCTCGGGCGGCCTCGCCGGGCTGATGGCGATCAACAACGTGATGGGCGAAGCGCATCGTCTCGTGCTGAATTCGGTCGAGGGCGCAGGCTTCATCGGGATCGCCGTCGCGCTGATGGGCCGCAACCACCCGTTCGGCGTGTTCCTTGCAGCACTTCTCTTCGGCTTTCTCTACCAAGGCGGCGGCGAGCTGGCGCTGGAAACCACGATCCCGCGCGAGCTGATCACCGTGATCCAGGCGCTGGTGATCCTGTTCACCGGGGCCTTCGACAACATGCTGCGCGCACCGATCGAGAGCTTCTTCGTCGCGCGCGCCAACGCCCGGAAGGAGGCCTGAGATGGATTTCGGAACGATCATCGAAATTCTCGATAGCGCCGTTCGTCTCGGCACGCCGCTGCTGCTGGCCTGCCTCGCGGGCCTGTTCTCGGAACGCGCAGGCATCTTCGACATCGGCCTTGAAGGCAAGATGCTGATGGCCGCCTTCTTCTCCGGCGCGGTCGCGGCGGTGACGGGCAATGCGTGGCTCGGTCTTCTGGCGGGTGTCGCGGGCTCGATGAGCCTCGCCTTCGTGCACGGCCTCGCCTCGATCACCTTCCGCGGCAATCAGCTGATCTCCGGCGTCGCGGTAAACTTCCTTGCCTCGGGCTTTACCGTGCTGATCGCACAAAGCTGGTTCCAGCAGGGCGGTCGCACACCGCAGCTTTCGGGCAACGGGCGCTTCGATCCGATCACGCTGCCCGGTGCGGACGCGATAAAGGATGTTCCCTTCTTCGGGCCGATCTACTCGAACCTGATCTCGGGCCACTCGATCCTCGTCTATGTCGCCTTCGCGATGGTGCCGATCACCTGGTGGGTGCTGTTCCGCACCCGCTTCGGCCTGCGCCTGCGCGCGGTGGGCGAGAACCCGGAATCGGTCGACACCGCGGGCATCTCGGTCATCCGGATGCGCTACACCGCCGTCGCCATCACCGGCGTTCTGGCGGGGCTGGGTGGCGTCTATCTGGCAACCGGTCTGGCGGCTGGCTTCGTGAAGGAAATGACCGCCGGCCGCGGCTATATCGCTCTCGCGGCTCTGATTTTCGCGAAATGGCGGCCGGTTCCGGCGCTTGGCGCGACGATGCTCTTCGGCCTGCTGGAAGCGATCTCGAACCGCTATCCGAACATCGATCTGGGCGTCATCACGCTGCCGATCCAGTTCATGCAGGCGGTGCCCTACATCCTCACCGTGATCATCCTCGCCGGCTTCATCGGCAAGGCGATCCCGCCGCGTGCAGGGGGGCAGCCCTATGTCAAAGAGCGCTGAACTCGCGCAACTGATCCGCGAACGCGCGGGCGACGAGGCCCCGCGCCTCGGCCTGATCCTCGGCTCCGGCCTCGGCCATCTGGCCGAGGAGGTCGAGGGTGTCGCGATCCCCTATTCGGAGCTTCCGGGCTTTCCCCATGCGGGCGTCTCGGGCCACAATCCGAAGCTGGTGATCGGCACGCTCGAAGGCGTCCGCGTCGCGGTCTTCGGCGGTCGGGTTCACTATTATGAACACGGCAACCCCGCCGAGATGCGCCTCCCGCTAGAGATCCTCAAGGAGCTCGGTTGCGAAAGCCTGCTGCTGACCAATGCGGCCGGAAGCCTGCGTGAGGACATCCAGCCCGGCGGGCTGATGATGCTGAACGATCATATCAACTTCTCGGGCAACAACCCCCTGATCGGCGAGCCTTCGGATGCGCGTTTCGTGCCGCTGACCGAGGCGCACGACCCGAACATCCGTGCCGGGCTCAAAGCCGCGGCCCAGGCCGAAGGGATCGAACTGCCCGAAGGCGTCTATTGCTGGTTCTCCGGCCCGACCTTCGAGACCCCCGCCGAAATCCGCGCCGCCAAGGTCTTCGGCGCCGATGCGGTGGGCATGTCGACCGTGCCGGAAGTGATCCTTGCGCGTTTCCTCGGGCTGCGCGTCGCCGCCGTCTCCGTCATCACCAATATGGGGGCGGGCATGGCGCAGGAGAATATCAGCCACGAGCAGACCAAGGCGATCGCCCCCATGGGCGCAGCCAAGCTCGAGCAAGTTTTGCGACGATATCTGCAACAGTTGTAACCCTGCGGCACGGCGGGGTTTGACTTCGCCTGTCCTTCGGGGACACTAACGATGCAACCTCCTCAGCGGGTGCAGTCCATGCAGATCTACCTGCCCATCGCCGAAGTCTCGGTCAATATCTTCACCCTGCTGGGGCTCGGCGGCATCGTGGGGCTGCTCTCAGGCCTGTTCGGCGTGGGCGGCGGCTTCCTGATCACGCCGCTTCTGTTCTTCATCGGCATCCCGCCTTCCGTCGCGGTGGCGACCGGCGCCAACCAGGTCGTCGCCTCCTCGGTCTCGGGGGTTCTTGCGCAGCTCAAACGCAAGGCGGTCGACATCCCGATGGGGCTCGTGCTGCTGGTGGGCGGCCTTCTTGGCTCGGCAAGCGGTATCTACGTCTTCAACCTGCTCACCGCGCTCGGCCAGATCGACCTCGCGGTACAGCTTTGCTACGTCGTCTTTCTCGGCCTGATCGGACTACTTATGCTGCAGGAGGGCATCCGCACTCTGCAAAAGCAGCGCAAGGGCGGTGGCGCGCGCAAGAAACGCGTGCAGCACACCTGGGTCCACAAGCTGCCCTTCAAGTTCAAGTTCCGGGCCTCGGGCCTGTATATCTCGGTGATCCCGCCGCTGCTGGTCGGCACCTTGGTCGGGATTCTCGCGGCGATCATGGGCGTCGGCGGCGGTTTCATCATGGTTCCGGCGATGATCTACCTGCTGAACATGCCGACCAAGGTCGTGATCGGCACCTCGCTGTTCCAGATTCTATTCGTCTCGGCCTTCACGACGCTGATGCACGCGATCACCAATCAGACGGTCGACGTGATGCTGGCGCTGCTGCTGATCGTCGGCGGCGTGATCGGCGCACAGATCGGCTCGCGTCTGGGCGCGCGGCTGAAGGCGGAACAGCTTCGTATTTTGCTGGCGCTTCTCGTGATCATCGTCGCAGGCAAGCTCGGCCTCGACCTCGTGCTGCATCCGGCCAATCTCTACTCCATCGCATCGGGGGGCGAATGATGATCCGTGCCGCTCTTCTCGTCCTCGGCCTTTGCGCAGCCGCCCTGCCCGCTTTGGCGCAGACCCGGCAGGTACTCCCCGCGCGCCCCGGGATGCCGATCACCAATCGCCCCGAGCCAGACGAGCAGATCGTCGCGGGGCTGAGCCGTGACAACATCGGCATCACAACGTCCTTCGATGGGTCACAAATCCTGATCTATGGCGCCATCAAGCGCGAGGCCCCGCAGCCCGACGGGCAGAAACTCGCGGTGATCGTGACGCTGGAAGGTCCGCTCGGCCCGGTCACGATCCGCCGCAAATCGCGCGAATTCGGCATCTGGGTGAACACGGCCTCCGTCGGCGTGGCCGCCGCGCCCAGTTATTACGCCGTCGCCACCTCCGGTCCGATGGAGGACATCCTCTCGCGGCGCACCGATATCCAGCAGCGCATCTCGATCCCGCTCGCGATGCGGGCCTTCTCCGGGCCGATCACGGTCGAGGATTCGATCCCATTCACCGAGGCGATGGTCGATATCCGCAAGCAGCAAGGCCTCTACAAGATGGAGTCGGGCGGCGTGCATATCGTCGACGACACACTGTTCCGCGCCGACTTCGCGCTGCCGGCGAACCTCATCGAGGGCGATTACAAGACCCGCATCTTCCTACTGCGCGGCGGCAAGCTGGTGGACAAATACCAATCGGCGATCGAAGTGCGCAAAGTCGGGCTTGAGCGGTGGCTCTACTCGCTCGCCCATGAGAACGCGCCGCTCTACGGGCTTTTGTCACTGGCGCTTGCGGTCTTCGCTGGCTGGGCCGCCGCTGCGATCTTCCGCTTCGTGCGTTAACCACGCCCGACGAAGGGCATTCCGCTCGCCATCACCGTCATGTTGAGCACATTCGCATCCAGCGGCAGCGACGCCATGTACAGCACCGAGCGCGCGACATTCGCCACATCCATCGTAGGCTCCGCCGTCTTCGCCGCCGCCGCATCCATATTCGCCAGAAGCCCGGTGCGCGCGTTGCCCACGTCGATCTGCCCGCAGGCGATGTCGAAATCGCGCCCGTCCAGCGCGATCTGCTTGGTCATGCCGTTGATCGCGTGTTTCGTGGTCGTATAGGCGAGCGATTTCGCGCGCGGCACCTGCCCCGAGATCGAGCCGTTATTGATGATCCGTCCGCCGCGCGGGGCCTGCCTGCGCATCTGCGCGAAAGCGGCCCGGGCGCAGAGAAACATCCCCGTCAGGTTCACCGCGATACAGGCATCCCAATCCTCGAGCGTAACCTCGTCGGGCAAGGCCGCAGGCGGGAACATCCCAGCATTGTTGAACAGCACGTCGATCCGGCCGAACCTGGCGACCACCTCGGCGAAGGCGCGCTCCACCGCTGCCGCATCGCTCACGTCGCAGACCACCGCCAGCCCGTCGCCCTTCGCAGCGACCTCCGCCAACTTGTCTTCCGAACGTGCCAGACAGGCGACCTGCCAGCCCTCGGCCAGCGCGGCCTCTGCCACCGCGCGCCCGATCCCGGCACTCGCCCCGGTCACCACCATCACGCCCATCTCGCCCCTCCTTCGCCTTGGCTCAAATATCCCCGCCGGAGGCTCCGGCCCTATCCGTTCTGCGGTTCGGCTTTCAGTTCCAGCTTACCGCCGCCTTTCGGCAGGTCGTCAATGGTCAGCGGCGCCGAGGGCCGTGCCAGCCGCGCCCGCACCACCCAGAGCAGGCGATGCTGCGCCCGGGTGATCGCGACATAGGCCAGCCGCTTCCACAGCGGGATACCCGCCTCGATGCGCCCTGCCCTGTAAGCCGCGTAGATATCTGGCGCGAAAACCTGCACATCCTCCCATTGCGAGCCTTGCGCCTTGTGGATGGTCACTGCCGCCCCATGCAGGAAGGTGGCGCCCATCCGGGCCGCGAACGGAATGAACGGCTCTTCCTCGTCCGGCATCTCGATCTTCACGATCGAGGCCGCCGAAAGCCGCGGATCTTCCGCCCCCATCACATGTAGCCGCGAGAAACCGGGCTTCTTGCCGGGGCCGAGATAGATCACCTGCGCGCCCTTGATCAGCCCGCGCGCTTCCAGATCAATCCGCTTCTTGCGGTGCTTTACCGGCAGTTCGATCCCGTCGCAGATCAAGGGCTCGCCCGGCAGCATCATGTCGGCGGGCGCGGAATGGGCCGCACGAAAGGCATGGATCAACCGGATGCGCGTCGCGTTGCGCCAGACAAGTACCGGCGAGCGCGCCATCAGATCGCTCTCCACCCGCTCGGCCCAGACGACGCGGTCATCCTTCGCCGCCGCCTTCTCGATCTCGCGCTCGAACTGCTCGAAGGTCAGGCTGTCGTCGCCCAGCATATGCGCCAGATCGAGGATCGGGTTATCCTCGGCCTGCCGGTGGATGCGGTGCAGAATGTGTTTGCGCTCGTCGGGCAGCCGTTCGAACACCATCTCGCCCGACTGGTTCACCGGAGCGAGCTGCGCCGGGTCGCCGAACAGAACCAGCGTCGGGAAAATCTCGCGCAGATCGTCGAACTGCCGCTCGTCGAGCATCGAGGCTTCATCGACAAAACCGATATCGAGCGGGTCTTCGCGACGTTTCCAGCCATTGATGAAATCCGAGCCGCGCAACCCCGCCGAAGCCAGCGCCGCCGGGATCGATTTGTGCAGATCGTAGAAGGCCTTCGCCCGGTCGAGCGTCTCTTCGGTGAGCCCCATCTCGATCAGCAATTCAGGCTTCGGACGCTCGCCCTGACCGGTGAGCCATTCCGCGATCCGTTCGTATTCCGGGTCGTAGACGGGGGTGTAGAGAATGCGGTGGATCGTCGTCGCGGGCACCCCGCGCGAGCGCAACACGCTCGCCGCCTTGTTCGTCGGCGCGAGGATCGCCAGCGTGCGCTTCTCCTTGCGCCGCTTGCCCTCGAAATCGCCTGAGACCAGATCGACCCCTGCCGCCTCCAGCGCCTTGTAGAGTTCCGCCAGAAGCAGCGTCTTGCCCGACCCCGCCTTGCCGATCACCGACAGCACGCGTTTGCTGCCGCTTTCAGGCGTCATCGCGCCTTCGAGAATATCGACCCCCGCCGCCTCGAGCGCGGAAGCAACGGCATCCCAAGCCTCGGCCTGGTCCTCGGAAAACTGGATCATGGGGGTCGTCATGGCGCGACCTTACCCGCGCATATTGGCGGGCGGAAGGGAGAAAGGGCGCGGTTTTCGCGGGGTCCGCCACCGGGAGCCTCCGGCGGGGATATTTGGGTCGAGAAGAAGACGCCTGCCCCTTCCCGATCCCAATTGGCTTGCGCGTTCAGGCCGCCTTCTCGGCCGGGGTCGCGAGCGTCACGATATCCATCATGATCCGGTTCAGCTCGAAATCTTTGGGCGTGTAGACGCGGGCGACGCCGAAGCTGAGTAGCTTCTTCGCGTCCTCATCCGGGATGATCCCGCCCACGACGACCGGGACATGGTCGAGGCCCGCCGCGCGCATCCGCTCCATCAGTTCCTCGATCAGCGGCATATGCGAGCCGGACAGGATCGACAGCCCCACCACATGCGCCTCGTCCTCGATGGCTTTCGCGACGATCTGTTCCGGCGTCAGGCGGATGCCGTCATAGGTGATGTCCATACCGCAATCGCGGGCACGGAAGGCGATCTGCTCGGCGCCGTTCGAGTGGCCGTCGAGGCCCGGCTTGCCGACGAGGAATTTCAGGCGGCGGCCCAGCTGCGAGCTGACCGCGTCCACGGCTTCGCGGATATCGTCGAGCCCTTCGGTCTGGTTCGAGGGCGAACGCGAGACGCCCGTCGGACCGCGATACTCGCCGTGAACCGCACGCATCACGCCCGCCCATTCGCCGGTAGTCGCGCCCGCTTTCGCGGCAGCAATCGAGGCTTCCATGACGTTCTTGCCGGCTTTCGCGTCCGCCTTGAGCTGGGCCAGCGCAGCCTGCACCGCAGCCTCGTCGCGCTCGGCCCGCCATGCGTTCAGCCGGTCGATCTGCTCCTGCTCCACCGCCGGGTCGACGACCATGATCCCGCCATCGCCTGCGGTCAGCGGAGAGGGCTCGCCCTGCTGCCAGCGGTTCACGCCGACGACGATGGTCTCCTCGGCCTCGATGCGGTTGATCCGGGCGGCGTTCGATTCCACCAGACGCGACTTCATGTAGTCGATCGCGGCGATCGCCCCGCCCATCCCGTCGAGCGTTTCGAGTTCGGCGCGGGCGCCATCTTTCAGTGCCTCGACCTTGGCGGTCACCGCCGGATTACCGTCGAAGAGGTCGCCATATTCCAGCAGGTCGGTCTCATAGGCCATGATCTGCTGCATCCTGAGCGACCATTGCTGATCCCACGGGCGCGGTAGACCCAGCGCCTCGTTCCACGCAGGCAACTGCACCGCGCGGGCGCGCGCGTTCTTCGACAGCGTCACGGCCAGCATCTCGATCAGGATACGGTAGACGTTGTTCTCCGGCTGCTGCTCCGTCAGGCCCAGGGAGTTCACCTGCACACCATAGCGGAAACGGCGGAATTTCTCATCCTCGACGCCGTAGCGGTCACGGCAGATTTCGTCCCAAAGCTCTGTGAATGCGCGCATTTTGCACATCTCGGTGACAAAGCGGATGCCCGCATTCACGAAGAAGGAGATGCGGCCGACCATCGCCGGGAAGGCCTCTTCCGGTACTTTGGTTTTCAGATCGTCGAGCACTGCAATCGCCGTCGCCAGCGCGAAGGCCAGTTCCTGCTGCGGCGTCGCCCCGGCTTCCTGCAGGTGGTAGGAACACACATTCATCGGGTTCCATTTCGGCAAGTGCTCGCGGGTATAGGCCGCGACATCGGTGATCATCGCGAGGCTCGGCTTCGGCGGGCAGATATAGGTGCCGCGCGACAGGTATTCCTTCACCAGATCGTTCTGCACCGTGCCCTGCAGCTTCGAGACATCCGCGCCCTGCTCCTCGGCCACAGCGATATAGAGCGACAAGAGCCAAGGCGCGGTCGCGTTGATCGTCATCGAGGTGTTCATCTGCTCGAGAGGGATCTCATCGAACAGCGCGCGCATGTCGCCCAGATGGCAGACCGGCACACCGACCTTGCCCACCTCGCCGCGCGACAGGACATGGTCGCTGTCGTAGCCGGTCTGGGTCGGCAGATCGAAAGCCACGGAGAGCCCCGTCTGTCCTTTGGCGAGGTTGTTGCGATAGAGCGCGTTCGAGGCGGCAGCCGTGGAATGGCCCGCATAGGTGCGAAACAGCCAGGGGCGGTCTTTGGCGGGCATCGTGTCGGTCATTGCGGCCTCCATCGGGGTGCGAATCTTGCTTGCGCAATATTGTTGCGCGTTGGGATGGTTTAAATTCAATTTTGTGATCCTGTCAATTCGCTGCGTCGCGGCGAGGCGGCGGCCCCAAGGGAACGCATCGTAGCAGGGCGGGGTTTTGACGGGGAGACCACCTTAGGAGAGCCCTTTGAAACTGCTGATCGTTCCCGCCCTCGCCCTTGCTGCCACTCTGCCCGCCTGCACCCGAGAGCAGGTCACCGACAACTCCGTGGATGCTGCCAAGCTCGGCGGTCGGGTGGTGGTCAACACCGCCGTTGGAGCAACAAACCTTGGCTATGAAGGGGGCAAGGCAGCCTATGGCGCAGTGAGGAACGCGCGCAACCAGGAAGGCGAAGCTTTCCCCGACGGGGCGCTTCTCTGCAGCGTCGGCGATGGCAGTTTCGTCAAAGCGAAAAGAGCCAAGGACGGGAGTTACAGCTGCCCCGAACTTTGATCTATGATCCGCGCCGCGCGAAACGGCAGGGACATATTATTTCAAAACTATGCATTACAACTATTGCAAAGTTACTCGGCCATGCGTAACTCTCCTACTCAACCCGCCCCGATTCTGCGGCGCGGCGAGATTTTGACAGGAGAGAGCCATGGCCCTTGATCAGGAAACCGGGATCGCGCCCTACGACGCGCCGGAGAAGGACCTTTACGAGATCGGCGAGATGCCGCCCCTCGGCTACGTCCCCCCGAAAATGTACGCGTGGGCGATCCGCCGCGAACGCCATGGCGAGCCCGAGCAGTCGTTCCAGCAGGAAGTCGTCGACACCTGGGAGATCGACAGCCACGAAGTGCTGGTGCTCGTGATGGCCGCTGGCGTGAACTATAACGGCGTCTGGGCAGGCCTCGGCGTGCCGATCTCGCCCTTCGACGGGCACAAGCAGCCCTATCACATCGCGGGCTCGGACGCTTCGGGCATCGTCTGGAAGGTGGGCGACAAGGTCAAACGCTGGAAGGTCGGCGACGAGGTCGTGATTCACTGCAACCAGGACGACGGCGACGACGAGGAATGCAACGGTGGCGATCCGATGTTCTCGCCCAGCCAGCGGATCTGGGGCTACGAGACGCATGACGGCTCGTTCTCGCAATTCACCCGCGTGCAGGCGCAACAGCTGATGCCGCGCCCGAAACACCTGACCTGGGAAGAGGCCGCCTGCTACACGCTGACGCTGGCCACCGCCTACCGGATGCTGTTCGGTCACCACCCGCATGAGCTCAAGCCCGGCCAGAACGTGTTGGTCTGGGGTGCCTCTGGCGGTCTCGGCTCCTATGCGATCCAGCTCGCGAACACCGCGGGCGCAAATGCGATCGGCGTGATCTCGGACGAGAGCAAGCGCCAGTTCGTGATGGATCAGGGCGCCAAGGGCGTGATCAACCGCAAGGAGTTCAATTGCTGGGGGCAGCTGCCCACGGTCAACACGCCGGAATATAACGAATGGCTGAAAGAGGCTCGCAAGTTCGGCAAGGCGATCTGGGACATCACCGGCAAGGGCGTGAACGTGGACATGGTCTTCGAACACCCTGGCGAGGCGACCTTCCCGGTCTCGACGCTGGTGGTGAAGAAGGGCGGCATGGTCGTGATCTGCGCCGGCACCTCCGGCTTCAACTGCACCTTCGACGTGCGTTACATGTGGATGCACCAGAAGCGTCTGCAGGGCTCGCACTTCGCTAACCTCAAGCAGGCGGCCTCGGCCAACAAGCTGATGGTAGAGCGGCGTCTGGACCCCTGCATGTCCGAAGTCTTCCCGTGGGATCAGATCCCGCAGGCCCATACCAAGATGCTGCGCAACGAGCATAAGCCGGGCAATATGGCGGTGCTGGTTCAGGCTCCGAGAACCGGTTTGCGCACCTTCGAGGATGCGCTGGAAGCGGGCCGCCGCGACTGACGACCCATTTATGTTTCACGAGAAACCCGCGCTCGCGAGGGGCGCGGGTGTTCTGGTGTGGAGGCTTCCGGGTGCGTCAGAGCCTTGAGTGGGCGCTTCGTCCGGCCGGTGCCCGGGCGCTTTATCTTGCAAGCCCGTTGGTCACTCGTGTCCGCTCTGTCCTCGCCAATGCGCCCTCCCGGAGAAGGGGCAGGCGAGGCCCGGGATGGTCGCCCCAAGCCAAGGACGCAACCCCAAATGAAAACGCCCGGCCATTCCGACCGGGCGCCTCGGTCGTGCTCATCGCTCAGGCCGCCTCTGTCGCGCCGTCGGGGGTTTTGGCGCCGGTCATGAAGGCGACGGC
>NZ_NBNX01000007.1:0-135071 GCF_002213225.1 Thioclava sp. IC9 | reverse complement strand
ATCCCCCCACCTGATGTCGGAATTGAATCAGCGCCACGCCCAGCAATCAAGCGCGAGTTTTTCAACGGAATACGCCCTTGGTGTTCATGTGAAGGGTTCTGGGGTAGGGCGCGGCGCAGGCTTTTCCGGATCAAAACCCAGCTTTTCTCTTTCTGTGATTTTCTCTGACCGTTTTTTCAGGTCCGCTTTCCATACTGAGGACACCATCAAGTTAACCCGCGTGCCGGGTATCACATGTCCAAGGAGGAGCGCAGATGAAGGACACAGAAGTTGAATGTGAGGTCGACGTTAAGCGCAAGCGGCGCGAGATCCGGGCAACGGATGCCGAATGGGCCGGGATCAAGAACGCAGCTTCGGCGGCTGATCTCTCGATCTCCGATCATGTCTGTCGATGCACTCTCGCGGCGGACAACTCCCCGCGCGGCAAGCCGTCGGCCGCAATCCTGATCAGGGTCGAATGGGCGCTCTGTGAGCTCAACGAAATCCTTCGCGGCATTGCGCGGGAATTGGTCTCTACGGGCAAGATCGAGCCGAAGGCCTTGAATGCTCTCGTGCAATGCGAGGGCATGCTGATCAAGGTGGAGAGCGCGCTGCGCAAAAGCGGGCCGGTGCAATGATCATCGGCTGGACGAAATTCAAGGGGCACACCCTCGGCGACTATCAGCGGCTGGTCAATTATTTCGCCGCAGAAACGGCCGAAAAGCGGGTGAACACCTCGTTCATTTTGGTGCGGCGGCATCCGTCACCCGAGCTGCTGCGCGGCACTCCTGCGCACGTCCTGACCACGCTTGGGGCCCTGAACCATAAGCACCGTCTGTCGGCTTTCACGCTCACATTCACGGAGGACGATATCTCGGCCCGGGCGCTCAATGCGGGCGATCCGGATGTGCGTGACAGGGTGCGGCGCATTGTCGATCTGGCTCTGGAGGTCGCGTTTCCCGCTGTGCCCTACGACCGCCGGCCCGCAGCTCTCGTTACGACACATACGCACACCGGAAAGCTCGAGTTGAATTTCGCGCTCCCGCGGTGCGTGATCCGCGCGGATGGCCGGGTGCGTGCACACAATCCCTCCCCACCAGGCGAGCGCGCGCATGACCTTTGGTGGGCTTTCGTCGACACCGTAAACGCGCATTGCGGCTTCGATGACCCGGGGAATCTGGATCATGCGCGGCTCATCAAGCTGCCGAATGATATCGTCAAACAGCTGGCTGAAGCGCGGAGAAACCTGCGACGCTCCCCGTATGAAGTCCTGGAAGGGTTCATCCCCGCAGTCATCAACGAGGCATCGAGTATTCTCGCCGAGCGCGGGGCTCTGACCCGCCAGGATTTACAAAAGGCGATCATGCCAGTCGCGAAAGACTTCGGCCTGACGTTTAGGAAAAGCTCGGATTTCGGAACTACCTTTGTCTTTCGCTCCGAGGGGATTGAACGGCTGGTGACCTTCCGGGGCCCACTGATGAGCGAGGAATGCGATGAAACCGTCTCACGCTGGCCTAGCTGGAACGAAGAACGCCAGAAGATATTGAGAGCCGCCCCCGAGAGGCTCGCCTCGCGCTGGCTCGAGATGGCCGAAGATGTTTCCGAGCGGCATAAATTCGCGAAGCCCGACACCTTCGAAGGGCTCTCGGAATTCCTCGCGCCCGCGCCCAAGCCAGCGCGACGCGCTTTTCGTCAGAAGGACAGGGGGCTGCGGCCGATCGCTGGCCTCCTCCATCGTCTTGTAACCGAGCGCCTTATGGGCGGGCTCGTCGCGCGCCTCGTTACCGCGCTTCCCGAAAACCTCTTTGCCGAACCACGCAAAAAATTGGAGGCCCTCAATGGCCGATACACAAAGCAACTCGAGCCAAGTGAAACGTCAGGACATCCTGGATTTGATCGAGTCGAACCGACGTATCGCGGAACTCATTCCAGATCTCCAGGCGCTCCTGGCAATCGAGAAGGAGCGCGGGGTGGTCGAGCGACTGGATCAGATGATCGAGGATCTCGGCGCGATCTCGCAGCAGATCGCGAAAGCCGCGACTATGATGGGCGACGCGATCGAAGCGTTTCGCAAGGAAGCGCAGAAACGCGAGAAACGAGAGATGGAGGTCATCGAATTGATGGCCCTCGTGCACGAACGCTTGCGGCGTGTGGGCTGAACGAGTTGGACCTGCGGATTAAAGCGCTTCTCGATCGCCTTGGGGGTTCCAAGGGTGATGAGGATGAAAGGGTCGAAGACGCGCTCGAGCCAGCAGAAATCGTCGCGTCCGAGGATAACGACGATATTCTCCCCGGCGGGCCGTGAACGCTTCGGGCGTCACGAGCTCAATGGGCGACCGGCAGTCGCTCGAGCGCGTATTTCAGCACCTCCACTCCGATCACTATTCGTTCCTAGGATCGAGGAAAACTTCTGAATAGTTGTTTTTCAGGCTTACGAAATTAGGCCCACTAATTGAGCGCACGTATACATCGTAGACTTCGGCGGTTGCGCCCTCCCGCAACCACTTCTACCGAACTCGGATCAAGACGCTCACAGCCGCCTTCGGGCGGTCTCTTGCGTTGTGCTAAGCCCCGCAGAAGCAATGTGGAAGCAGGCGGAGCGCGTTCAAGAGTGTGGCGCACTAGCAACGTTTGACCGTGCGTGATCGGTCCCAAAACGCGTAGACTAAGACTGACCTGCTCCCCTTCGAGTCCGCGTTTATAGGTTAGCTCTGTTCAGGGTTTGGTCCTCTTTCGACCTTTGGTGATACTCCCACGGGGTGAGCCCGTCGAGGCTCGTGTGGGGGCGGTGATGGTTGTAGTCATCACGCCACGCCGCGATCAGACTGCGGGCATGACGCAGGTTGGCGAACAGGTGCTCGTTGAGGCATTCGTTCCTGAGGCGGCCATTGAAGCTCTCGACAAAGCCCTTCTGCATCGGTTTCCCCGGCGCGATGTAGTGCCATTCGACCCGGCGCTCCTCCTGCCATTTGAGGATGGCGTTGCTGGTCAGCTCGGTCCCATTATCGCTGACCACCATGCAGGGATGGCCTCTGACCTCGGCGATCCGGTCCAGCTCCCGGGCGACCCGGATGCCGGAGAGCGAGGTGTCGACGACCGCAGCCAGACATTCCCGGCTGAAGTCGTCGATCACGCACAGGATCCGGAAGCGGCGGCCATCGCTGAGGCTGTCCGACACGAAGTCGAGGCTCCAGCGCTGGTTCGGCCCCTGCGGGATCGCCATCGGCGCCCTGGTTCCCAGTGCCCGCTTGCGACCGCCCCGTTTACGGACTGTTAAGCCTTCTTCCCGGTAGATCCGGTAGAGCTTCTTCCAGTTCAACGCCCAGCCCTCCCGCCGCAGCAGGATGTGCAGACGCCGATATCCGAACCTCCGCCTCTCGCCCGACACCTCCCGCAGCCGCTCGCGCAACTCCCGGTCCTCCGGCCTGGTCGGCTGCCGCCGGTACACGCGCGGGTCGATCCCGGCCAGCGCACAGGCCCGCCGCTGCGAGTAGCTCTTCTCCTTCATGGCCCCATCCACGACGCGCAGCCTCGAACCGGGCCTCAGAAGCGCCCGCAGGCTCTCTCGAACGCATGGCGTTCGCCTGCTCCCATTCCCAACATCTCCTTCAGCGTCGCGACGTCGAGCATCTGTTCGGCCAGCGTTCTACGCACTTACGCGGCCCCACCGGGGCCACGGTCACTGCGAACTCTTCAGCTTCGCGTTCTCGGCCTCCAGCGCCTTCAGCCGGCGGGCGTCCGACACCTCCATGCCGCCATATCTCGAGCGCCACTTGTAGAAGGTCGCGTCGCTGATGCCATGATTGCGGCACAGCTCCTTCGCGCCCAGCCCGGCCTGGTGCTCCTTCAGGATGCCAATGATCTGCTCTTCGCTGAACCGGCTTCTCTTCATCGTCTGCCTCCTCGTCTGGAGAACAGGCTAACCTCAAAACGAGGACATTTCAGGGGAGCAGGTCAAACCTTCGCAACTGAAACATACGCAGTTTAGGCGAAAGTCCGTAATGATGAGCCGCGGCGTAACATCGTAGGGAACAACTGGACGCCGGTATGGGCCCTTAACTGAGATCTGGAAATGCCTGCCATCCAAGAAGCAAGTTTTCAGCACGCAAGTGATCTGGCTCAAGTGAGGCAGTGGTCAAATCGCGAATTAACCAGTGCGCCCTCGACATCCACCCGAACATTATCTGCAACTCCGTCCAGGTCAGATTTTTGCTGATGTCACCAAGTTCCACAGTGAGGTGAGCCTCATTGCCTTCTGGATGGATCTTCGCGGTGATCCCAATGAGACCGTGACAGACGAGGTTCCTGACGGATAGAGCTTCTCTTAGGTGAGCAGCAAGAACATCCGTCAGCTTTGAAGCCAGCTCACGCTGTCCGTTGCGAGGATGGATTTGGCCAGACCAGAGGGCAAGCCTCCGGGCGATCCCGTGCGCGGGCTTTGATGAACGTAAACCTTTAATCTGCAGCGCATCCAAGGACTATGCCAATTCTCTTTCGATCTGCGACCATAAAAAAATCAGCGAGCCGATAGCCCCTTTCATCTGTTCAAAACTTACCGTGGCATCGTCATTGATCATCTTGTGATCAATCTCACTCCCAGTCACGATCTGCACAAGAGCCAACGGACGGCGAATGTTCGGTCTGGTGAAGCTGCACCACGGGGTGAGCAGATCCGTAAATGACTGGAAGGTCCGCTTTACCGCCTCTCATTCCTCAAAAATGCTGCGCGATGCACGAACGACCGCTTCGACGGGCTGCAACGCAGCATTGGGTCATCGACTGAATGACCGGTCTGGGCCGAAAGCGTCAAACTTCCGGACAACACAGGGTCGCGGCGTCCGCATCACGCTTGATGAACGACCGGAATCGACGCGAGCTCTTGCGCTTGAGCCTTGAGCGATGCGGGGTGGAAAAACTCCCTGATCGCCAACGGAAAAAATCGAAAAAATTCCGATTGACGATTCATAGCAATTTTCCGACCGCGCAAACTTATGCGCAAATTGCGCAAACCTTTGGGTAGAACGCAAAGCTTTGCGCAAACCTACAACCCATCAGAAATCGAGGTTCTCCACCGCCAGGGCGTTCTGTTGGATGAACTCGCGGCGGGGTTCCACGACGTCGCCCATCAGCTTCGAGAAGATGTCCTCGGCCTCGGCCACGTCCTCGACTCGCACCTGAAGCAGGGTCCGCGCGGAGGGGTCGAGCGTGGTTTCCCACAGCTGCTCGGGGTTCATTTCGCCCAAACCCTTGTAGCGCTGCAGGCTCAGGCCCTTTTCTCCCTCGTTCAAGATCGCGTCGAGCAGTTCGAGCGGGCCGTGGATCAGGATTTCGCGCTCTTTGCGCACCAGCTTCGCCGGGCGGTCGTAGACCTCTTGCAGCTGCTCGGTCTGGCTGCCCAGACGGCGCGCTTCGCCCGAGCGCAGCACGGCACCGTCGAGCGTGCGGACCTCTTCCACGCCGCGCAGAACGCGGGCGAGGCGGATGCCGTGATCCTGCGTCGGACGGCCCTGCCAGCCGCGCTCGTATTCCAGAGCGACGAGGTCGAGGCGCTCGGCCACCGAGTTCGCGACGCCCTGCGCGTCTCCGTCGATCTTGCCCGGCACCATAGCGCCCGCGATCGCGGCCTGTTCGAGGATGTGATGCGGGTAATGGGTCGGGAAGGTTGCGAGGATCCGCTTGATCAGGCGGGCCTCTTCCACGACGCGCTTGAGATCCTGACCGCTGATCTCCTCACCGGTGTTGAGCCGCAGAATCGCCCCTTCGACGCCCATATCGATCAGGTAATCCTCCAGCGCGGTCTGATCCTTTAGGTAGACCTCGGACTTGCCGCGCGCGACTTTGTAAAGCGGCGGCTGCGCGATGTAGAGGTAGCCGTGCTCGATGATCTCGGGCATCTGGCGAAAGAAGAAGGTCAGCAGAAGCGTTCGGATGTGCGCACCATCGACATCCGCATCCGTCATGATGACGATCTTGTGGTAGCGCAGCTTGTCGATGTTGAATTCGTCACGACCGATTCCGGTGCCGAGCGCGGTGATCAGCGTGCCGATCTGATCCGAGCTGAGCATCCGGTCGAAGCGCGCGCGCTCGACGTTGAGAATCTTACCGCGCAGCGGCAGCACCGCCTGGTTCTTGCGCTCGCGGCCCTGCTTGGCTGAACCGCCCGCGGAGTCACCCTCGACGAGGAAGACTTCGGAGAGCGACGGATCCTTCTCCTGACAGTCGGCGAGCTTGCCGGGCAGGGAGGCCACATCCATCACCGTCTTGCGGCGCGTGAGTTCGCGTGCCTTGCGAGCAGCTTCCCGGGCCAACGCAGCCTCGATAATCTTGCCGACGATCTGCTTGGCCTCGTTCGGGTTTTCCTCGAACCATTCGGCGAGCTTCTCGTTCACGAGGTTCTCGACCGCCGGACGGACCTCGGAGGAGACCAGCTTGTCCTTGGTCTGGCTGGAGAATTTAGGATCGGGCACTTTCACCGAGAGCACGCAGGTCAGACCTTCGCGCGCGTCGTCGCCGGTGAAGTCGACCTTCTCGCGCTTGGCGATGCCGCTTTCCTGCGCGTATTTCGTGATCGTGCGGGTCAGCGCCCCGCGCAGGCCCGCCATATGGGTGCCGCCGTCACGCTGCGGAATGTTGTTGGTGAAGGGCAGCACGGTTTCGTGGTAGCTGTCGTTCCACCACATCGCGCATTCGACGCCGATGCCGCGCACCTCGCCGACCATGTAGATCGGGTCCTCCATCACGGCGTTTTTCGATCGATCCAGATATTTCACAAATTCCCGAACGCCGCCTTCATAGTGCAGCTCGGTCTTGAGCGGCTCGGCGGGGCGCTCGTCTTCGATGATGATACGAACGCCGGAGTTCAGGAAGGCCAGTTCGCGCAGACGCTTTTCCAGCGTGGCGAAGACGAACTC
Organism: Thioclava sp. IC9; assembly: GCF_002213225.1. Lineage (NCBI taxonomy): Bacteria > Pseudomonadati > Pseudomonadota > Alphaproteobacteria > Rhodobacterales > Paracoccaceae > Thioclava > Thioclava sp. IC9. The sequence goes on along the minus strand of NZ_NBNX01000007.1, from coordinate 128,181 downwards.
ACGGTTCGAGAAGGTGCCCTCGGGATCGTCTTCCTTGCTTGACGCGAGGAAGCGCACCTCGGTGCCGCTCTCGTTCGGTGCCTCGCCCACGACATGCACATGCTCTACGCATTCGCCATGCTCGAAGCGCGCCTTGTGGATCTTGCCGTCGCGCCAAACCGTCAGTTCCAGCCAGTCCGACAGCGCGTTCACCACCGAGACGCCAACCCCGTGCAGACCGCCCGACACCTTGTAGGCGTTGCCGTCGTCGTCGGTGTTGTTGAATTTCCCGCCGGCGTGCAGCTGGGTCATGATGACCTCGGCCGCGGAGACGCCTTCTTCGGCGTGAATGTCGACGGGAATCCCGCGCCCATTATCACGCACGGAGACCGAAGAATCCGCGTGAATTTTCACGGCAACGTAGTCGGCGTGCCCCGCCAAGGCTTCGTCGATGCCGTTATCGACGACCTCGTAAACCATGTGGTGCAGGCCCGAGCCGTCATCGGTATCGCCGATATACATGCCGGGCCGTTTCCTAACGGCCTCCAAGCCCTTGAGAACCTTGATGGAATCGGCGCCGTATGCGTTCTTCTTCGGGGTGTCGTCGGTCATGCCTGCCCGTCCTTTATCTGTTGCCGGTTTTATATCGGCTGGGCCCGGGAATGTCACGCGTCAGACACAAGATTTAGGGGGTCACGTCACGGCGATAAGAAGGCCGACGAGGATCATCAGCCCACCCGCGATCCGGTTGAGCTTTGCGAGCTTGCCGCGGCTTTGTACAAAGGCGCGGATGCGGCCCACGAAGGCGGCGAGGATAAGGTTGCCGGTCAGCGGTACGATAGCCGAGATCAGACTGACCGTGGCGATGTCGATCCAGGTCATCGTGGCGATCGGAAAGAAGCCCGGCAGGATGCCCATGTAGAACAGGATCGCCTTGGGGTTGCCGATGATCACGATGAGCCCGGCGACGAAGCCCGCCCACATGCCCGGGCGCGTCAGGCGGCTGTCGGAGCTGATCTGATGTTCGGCATGGCGGATCAGGAGCGCCCCCATCCCCACGAACATCGCGACCGCCACCCAGCGCAGCGCATCGAGGAACCAGCTGAATTCGCCGACCAGCCACGATACGCCCAAGATTGCGAGTGCGGGCCAGACCATGTCGCCCACCGTCACGCCAAGCGCGAGCGGCCATGCAGAGGCGAACCCGCCGGCCATCGCGCGAGCGAGAAGGGCGAGCCAGACCGGCCCGGGGGTGAGGAAGAGAACCAGAAGCGCGCCGGTGTAGAGCGCGATCTGCGATAAGGTGAGGGTCATGGGAGGGTAAGGCTTCCGTCGTCGGCCAGCGGCCAGAAGGGATTATGGGCAAGTTCCCATACATGGTGGTCGGGATCGGCGTAATAGCCCGCATAGCCGCCCCAGAAAGTCTTCTCGGGGGCTTTCAATTCGGTTGCGCCTGCCTTGAGGGCGGCAGCAAAAGCGGCATCCACGTCTTCGGGGCTGTCGAAGTTCTGCGCCAGCGTCATCGCACCTGTGCCCAGCCTTGCGCGGGTAAGGCCCTGATCGGCGGCCAGCGCCGGCAAGGAGAACAGGCTCAGCGCCATCCCGTGCAACTGGTAGAAGGCGACGTCCTCCTGCTCGGCATGGGGCTGCCAGCCGAGCGCTGCGTAGAAGCGCTTCGACTGGTCGAGATCGGCCACGCCCAGCGTGATCAGCGTCACACGTTGCTGCGGATAGCTCACGGCATAGCCTCCCTCACCTCAGAGCCCTGCGGCCCCTCGACCACTTCGAGATATTGCCCCCGGTCCCCGAGCGCTTCGAACAGCTCAGCTCCCGTGCCGGTCATCAACACCTGCGCGCCCATCGCGCAGATTTCGTCATAAAGCGCCGCGCGCCGGCCGGAGTCCAGATGGGCGGCGACCTCGTCGAGCAAAAGCACCACATCCTCGCCCGCAAGCGCCCGCGCATTGGCGAGGATCAGCGAGATCAGCAGCGCCTTCTGCTCCCCGGTAGAGCATTGCGCGGCGGGGGCATCTTTCTCGACATATGTGGCGAGCAGATCGGCCCGGTGCGGCCCCTCCAGCGTGCGGCCCGCTGACATGTCGCGCGGGCGATTGGCGTCGAGGGCTGCGGCCAGATCCCCGGGGCCTTCGTTCTCGAGGACCAGATGCGCTGCTGGAAACGCCGTCGCCGCATCCGCCTGCGCCTGCATGATCCGCGTGAGGGCTTCGGCCCGGTTCGCCCGGATCGCAGCGCCCGCCTCGGCCATCTGTGCCTCCAGCGCGTGATACCAGTTCGGATCGCGGACCATGTCCTTGAGCAAGCGGTTCCGCTCGCGCATCGCCTTTTCATAGGCCAGCGTGACCTCGGCATGGGCGGGGGTGAAGCTCATCACCATCCGGTCGAGAAACCGCCTGCGCCCTTCGGCCCCTTCGATCCAGAGCCGGTCCATCGAGGGCACCAGCCACAGCACCCGCAGAATCTGCGCCAGTGCCACCTGCGGCGCGGCTTTGCCATCGATCTCGACCCGGCGGGACTCGCCGGGCAGGGCGGAGGTCTCGATCTCATGGGTGTCGGTGACGGCGCGCAGCTTCCAGCCAACGGCTTCGGCGCGGCGCATCAACTCGTCGGCCTGCGCCCGGCGCAGCCCACGCCCGGGTGAGAGCAGCGACACCGCCTCGAGGATATTCGTCTTGCCCGCGCCGTTGGGCCCGTAGATTGCCACGGGCCGCCCGTCGAAAGCGATTTCGGCACGACGATGCGAGCGGAACTGCAATATCTTCAGTTCACGCAGCATCGCGCCTCTTCTTCTCGATGGAAATATCCCCGCCGGAGGCTTCCGTCAGGCCTCACACGCGCATCGGCATGACCACATAGACCGCCGAAGTGTCGCCACCTTCGCGCATCAGGGTCGGATCGCCCGAGGAATTGAACAGGAAGACGGCATTTTCGCGATCGACCTGGCTCGCGATCTCGAGCAGGTATTTCGCGTTGAAACCGATCTCCAGCGGCTCGTCGGCATAGGCCACGACCAGCTCTTCTTCCGCGGCACCGGCATCGGGTGCGTTGACCGAAAGTACCAGCTTGTCGGCTTCCAGAGCCAGTTTCACCGCGCGCGACCGCTCCGACGAGACGGTCGCCACACGGTCCACCGCTTTTGCGAATTCCGATGCGTCGACTTCCAGCTGGCGGGTGTTCCCGGTCGGGATGACGCGGGTGTAATCGGGGAAGGTGCCGTCGATGACCTTCGAGGTCAGCGTGATCACCGGGGTCGCGAAACGGACCTTGGTTTCCGAGACCGAGACCGCGATTTCCTGATCGTCGTCCTCCAGCAGCTTGCGCAGCTCGTTCACCGTTTTGCGGGGCACGATCACGCCGGGCATACCCGAGGCGCCTTCGGGCAGGCCGGAATCGATACGCGCCAGACGGTGACCGTCGGTGGCGACGCAGCGCAGCACCTGACCGTCTTCGCCGGTCGCGATATGCATGTAGACGCCGTTGAGGTAATAGCGGGTCTCTTCAGTCGAGATCGCGAATTTCGACTTGTCGAACAGGCGCTTGAGCACCCCGGCCTTGGCCGTGAAATTCGCGGTGTATTCCGAAGAAGCCATCACCGGGAAGTCTTCCTTCGGCAGCGTGGCGAGGTTGAAGCTCGACCGACCGGCCTGCACGTTCAGACGCCCGGCAGCCGGGTCGTCCGAGATCGAGACCAGCGCGCCATCGGGCAGTTTGCGCACGATTTCATGCAGCATGACCGCCGAGACCGTCGTGGCCCCGGCCTGTTCGACCTGCGCGGGCGCCTTGTCGACCACCTCGATATCGAGGTCGGTCGCGCGGAACTGGACAGTGTCGCCTTCGGCTTCGATCAGCACGTTAGCAAGGATCGGGATCGTGTTGCGGCGTTCCACAACGGATTGCGCTTGCGAGACGGCCTTGAGCAGCGCGGCGCGTTCGATGCTGAATTTCATGTCGATCCCTCACGACTTTCCGGGGCTGGCAAGGTAGCACCTCGCGCCACCGGCACAACGGTTTTCGCAGACATTCGGTCGCTTTGTCCGGAGCGTCAAGCCCAGCGGGCCAGATCAGCTTTCAAGGAGGCGGCGGAGCAACTCGATATCTTCGGCGAGCTGCGAATCCGTGCCGCGCAGTTCCTCGATCTTGCGGATGCCGTGCATGATCGTGGTGTGATCGCGCCCGCCGAAGCGGCGCCCGATATCGGGAAGCGAGCGGGTGGTCAGCGATTTCGCGAGGAACATCGCCACCTGGCGCGGACGAGCGATGGCGCGCAGGCGCTTGGGCCCCACGAGATCGGAGAGACGGACGTTGTAATGCTCCGCCACCTTGCGCTGGATTTCTTCGACGGTGACCTTGCGCTCGGACTGACGCAGCTGGTCCTTGAGGCATTCCTGCGCCAGATCCATCGTGATCTCGCGCCCGATCAGCGAGGCATAGGCGAAGAGGCGGGTCAGCGCGCCTTCGAGGATACGCACGTTCGAGGTGATCCGGTGTGCCACGAATTCCAGAACGCCGGGGGCGATCTGCAGGTCGGGATACTGAACCTTGTAGGCTTCGGTCTTGGTCTGAAGAATACCGAGGCGCAGTTCGTAATCGGTCGGGTGCAGGTCGACGACGAGACCGCAGGACAGGCGCGACTTGATGCGCTCTTCGAGGTCCTTGATCTCGCCCGGGGCACGATCCGCCGAAATGACGATCTGTTTGCCCTGATCCACGAGCGCGTTGAACGTGTGGAAGAACTCTTCCTGCGTGGAATCTTTCCCGGCGATGAACTGCACATCGTCGACCATCAGAACGTCGATCGAGCGGAACATCTCCTTGAAGTCCATGATCTGCTTTTCGCGCAGCGCCTGCACGAAGCGATACATGAACTGCTCGGCCGAAAGGTAGAGCACGCGCAGATCCGGACGCTGATGCTGCAGGTCATGCGCGATCGCATGCATCAGGTGAGTCTTACCAAGCCCGACGCCGCCATAGAGGAACAGCGGGTTGAACGTGACCGGGCCGCCTTCGGCAACGCGCTTGGCGGCGGCATGGGCCAGTTCGTTCGGCTTGCCGACGACGAAGCTGTCGAAGGTGAAGCGCGAATCTAGCGGCGCGCCGGGAAGCGGCTCGTCGGGACGCGGGGTCTTGCGGAGCTTGGCGGCTGCAGCGGGAGCCGGGGCAGGGGCCGGAACCGCAGGGCGGGTCGCGCCATTCGCCGTGCCGTTCATCGGACGACGGGACGGGACCGAGATGTCGACGCGCTCTGCAGAGATGCCCGCCCGACGCAGTTCGCTCAGGATCGGTTCCGCAAAGTTGCGCGAGACCCAGTCGCACATGAATTTCGTCGGTGCTTGGAATGAGGCGATGCCGTCCTCGAGGTCGATCAGCTCAAGCGGAGCGATCCAGGTCGTGTAGTTGTTTTGCCCAACAGCTTTTTGAAGCTCATTGCAGACCTGCCCCCAAGTTTCGTCCGTCATTTTTCCGCCCATCGCCAAACACAAATAAGTTGCGTCTTCGTCCCTTGGGATTGCGGCAAGCCCGGCTGGCAGCTCGGCCTCGATTACAAACAGACACGACCTACCTGCCGGGATTGAAACCCGGTTTCAGGCAGAGTTGCCGAAAGTGAGGAGTTGGACCCCCTCGAGAATCGGAATCGCATTTCGCTGGTCGCCAACAGGCTTTTTCATTTGTCGTGGCAGACTTATTTGCCCCCGACGGCCAGATAAATGCGTCATGTCCCCCAAGGCGACGTGAATCGCAGGTAGAAGCTAGCAAGCTGGCGAGCCAGCAGGCAACCGACCTTTGCGCTTGACGTGAGATTCCCCGAAACGAATCTGAGGGGGCTGCGCAAAACTGCAACAGTTTCGTGTCAAGGCACTGATTGTCCAAGAAAAAACGCGCCCACCAAATAGGCGGACGCGTTTTTTCTCAAGGAATCCAGCGTATTCCGGAGTCGGCTCGACCTCGGGGCGCAGATCAGGCGTTGAGAGCCTTCACGCGCGACGCAAGGCGCGAGACTTTGCGCGATGCGGTGTTCTTGTGCAGAACGCCCTTGGTGACGCCGCGAGCCAGCTCGGGCTGGGCAGCGCGCAGAGCGTTTGTTGCCGCTTCGTAGTCGCCCGAAGCGATCGCTTCTTCGACCTTGCGGATGAAGGTACGGATGCGCGAACGACGAGCTTTGTTGACGTCTTGGCGGCGCTCGTTCTGACGGGCGCGTTTCTTGGACTGGGGCGTGTTAGCCATGTGTATCTTCCCACTTTCCGGGTCTGTTCAAATCTTTCAATCGCACGACAGACCCCGGGCTCCAGCGAACCTAGATGATTCTAGCCTAAGCGGGCTCCACGCGCATGTGAGGCGGCCTCATAAGGCAAATTGCGCAAAAGGGAAAGGGAATAATGAAAAGCGGGGCCGAAGCCCCGCCATCTGGTGTCGTGCGAGCGGCCCGAAAGGGCTCACTTGTCGCGGAATTGAGGCTCGCGCTTTTCGAGGAAGGCAGCCATGCCCTCTTTCTGGTCGTCGGTGGCGAAGAGCCCGTGGAACAGACGACGCTCGAACAGGATGCCTTCGTTCATCGTCGTCTCGTAGGAGCGGTTCACCGCTTCTTTCGCGGCGCGAGTCGCAAGCATCGACTTCTCGGCGATCTTCTGCGCCGCAGACATCGTCTCGGGGATCAACTTGGCATTCGGGACGACCCGGCTGACAAGTCCCGACCGTTCGGCCTCGCCGGCATCCATGAAGCGGCCCGTGAGGTGCATGTCCATCGCCTTGGACTTGCCCACGAAGCGCGTCAGGCGCTGGGTGCCGCCGATCCCGGCGATCACGCCGAGATTGATCTCGGGCTGGCCGAACTTGGCGTTCTCCGCGCAGATGATGAAATCGCACATCATCGCCAATTCGCAACCGCCGCCGAGCGCGTAGCCCGCCACTGCAGCGATGATCGGTTTGCGGATGCGGTTGATGGCATCCGCTTCCTTGCCGAAGAAGTCGCTCGTGAACATGTCCACGAAGCTCTTTTCCGACATTTCCTTGATGTCTGCGCCAGCCGCGAAGGCCTTTTCCGAACCGGTGATGACGATGCAACGCACCTTGTCATTCTCTTCCGCCGATTTCAGCGCCTCGGCCAGTTCCCCCAGCAATTGGGAGTTCAGGGCGTTCAGTGCGTCGGGGCGGTTGAGCCGGATCAGGGCAACGTAATCCTCGATCTCGACGATCAGGGTCTGGTAGGCCATTTCGGTCTTGCCTTTCCTTGTCTCTGAACGGGACTCCTAGCAGAGCGTCAAATCAGATCAAGCGTCTTGTGAGGCCGGAGCGCTGCGTCATTTCTGGCAGGCCGGGCAGAAAAAGGTGGATCGTCCGGATTGAACGATGCGCCGGATCGGCGTGCCGCAAGTGCTACAGGGCGCGTCCTCGCGGTCGTAGACATGGAAGCTGTGCTGGAAATATCCCAGTTCCCCATCCGCTTGCCGATGGTCGCGCAGAGACGACCCTCCCGCCGAGATCGCCTCGGTCAGCACCTCGCGGATGATCGGTACCAGCGAGGCGATGCGTGCGTTCGAAATCCGCTTCGCCTGACGGCGCGGGTCGATACCTGCCCGGTGCAGCACCTCGCAGACATAGATGTTGCCCAGACCCGCCACGACATGCTGGTCGAGCAGGGCAGACTTGATCGGGGTCGCGCGGCGTTTGAGCGCCTCGACCAGATAGTCTTCGTGGAAGTCGTTACCGAAGGGCTCGGGGCCCAGGCCCGCCAAAAGCCAATGCGCCTGCTCGCGCTCGGTCAGCACCAGATCCATCGCCCCGAAGCGACGCGCGTCATTGAAGGTCACACGTCCGCCACCCGCCATGTGCAAAACAACGTGATCGTGTTTCGCAGGCGCGGGATGTTCGAGGTGAAACTCGCCAAGCGCCACGCCCGAGACCAGCATGCGGCCCGACATCCCGAGGTGGATCAGCAGGCTTTCTCCGCTGTCGAGATCCGCGAGGATGTATTTCGACCGTCGCCGCAGACGGTCCACGCGAGCCCCCTGCAACCGCTCGGCCATCCGCTCGGGCAGGGGCCAGCGCAGGTCGGGCCGATTGACTTCGGCACGTTCGATCCGATGGCCTTCCATGGCCGGGACCAACCCGCGACGAACCGTCTCGACCTCGGGCAATTCGGGCATAGTTCCTCCTCATCGCATTGTCTTGGGGCAAAGGGCCCCTATAAGAAGGGGGTGAAATGAGGATCGGCAAGGGCCCATGAGCGCAGAGCAATCAAAGACCACGCATTTCGGTTTTCAGACCGTGGACGAAGATGCCAAGGCAGGCATGGTTCACGGCGTGTTTTCGCGAGTGGCATCGAAATACGACATCATGAACGACCTGATGAGCATGGGCATCCACCGCGTCTGGAAGGACGCGATGATGGATTGGCTCGCGCCGCGACCGGGTCAAAAGTTGCTCGACGTGGCGGGCGGGACCGGCGACGTGTCCTTCCGCTTCTTGAAACGCGCAGGCTCGGGCCACGCGACGGTCTGTGACATGACCGAATCGATGCTGATCGAGGGCCGCAAGCGCGCCGAGGCCGAAAGCATGGCCGACAGTCTCGACTGGGTGGTCGGCGACGCGATGGCGCTGCCCTTCGCGGATAATTCCTTCGACGTCTACACGATCTCTTTTGGCATCCGGAACGTGACGCGGATCGCGGATGCGCTCTCGGAGGCCTATCGGGTGCTCAAGCCTGGTGGACGGATCATGGTGCTCGAATTCAGTCAGATCCCGAATGAACTGATGCAGAAGGCCTATGATCTCTACTCCTTCAACGTGATCCCGAAGATGGGCGAAATCGTCGCAAATGACCGCGACAGCTACCAGTACCTGGTGGAATCGATCCGCAAGTTCCCCTCGCAGGAGACCTTCGCGCAGATGATCCGTGAAGCCGGGTTCGACAATGTCTCCTACCGAAATCTGTCGATGGGAATCGCGGCGCTGCACTCGGGCTGGAAACTTTAACCGATGCGTGGACCCCACAACATCTGGCGCCTGATCCGGACGGGTGCGACCTTCATCCGAACGGGCGCGATGCATCAGGCGCTTGAGGCGATGGATGCGCCGCCGCGGCTGCGCGCCGTGGCCTATGCGATCAGCGCGCCCTTCGCGTGGCTTGGCTACAAGGGCGATCCGGAGCTACCGCCAGTCACGCGCGCGATCACCGCGCTGGGCCCGGCCTATATCAAGTTCGGTCAGGTCCTCTCGACGCGGCCGGACGTGGTCGGCGCCGAATTGGCCGATCAGCTGCGCGTGCTGCAGGACAAGCTGCCGCCCTTCGAGACCTCTATCGCCAAGCGTATGGTCGAAGACGAACTGGGCGCGCCCGCCGATCAGCTGTTCATCGAGTTTTCCGAGCCCGTCGCCGCCGCTTCGATCGCGCAGGTCCATTCCGCGCGCCGTGCGGACACGGGTGAACGGGTCGCGGTGAAGGTATTGCGCCCGGGGATCGAGCGCGCTTTCCGTCGCGATCTCGACGCCTTCCATTTCGCCGCCGCGATGATCGAGCGGATTTCGCCCGCGTCGCGGCGCTTGCGCCCGAGCGAGGTAATCAAACATTTCGAATCCGTGGTTCTGGGCGAGTTGGATCTGCGTCTGGAGGCGGCTTCGGCTTCGCAATTCGGCGCCAATACCGTAGGTGATGCGGGCTTCCTAGTGCCACAGCCGGTCTGGAACCTCTCGGCCAAGCGGGTGATGGTGCTTGACTGGGCGGAAGGTCTGCCGATGGGCGACCCGACGGGGCTGCGCGATGCGGGACATGACGTGGCCGCCATCGGCGAGCGCGTGTTGCAGCTGTTCCTTAGCCATGCGCTGCGCGACGGGTTTTTCCATGCCGACATGCATCATGGCAATCTCAAGGTGGCTGGGAACGGGGATATCCTCGCCTATGATTTCGGGATCATGGGGCAGATCGACGAATATACCCGCCGGGTCTATGCCGAGATACTCATGGGCTTCATCCAGCGCGACTACAAGCGTGTGGCCGAGGTGCATTTCGAGGCTGGTTACGTCCCCGCCGATCGCGATGTCGACGAGTTCGCTCTGGCGCTGCGCGCCGTGGGCGAGCCGATCTTCGGGATGGACGCCGCCCATATCTCGATGGCGCGGCTTTTGGCCTATCTCTTCGAGGTGACGGAGCGCTTCGGGATGCAGACCCAGACGCAGTTGATCCTGCTGCAGCGCACGATGGTCGTTGTTGAAGGCGTGGCGCGTTCGCTCCACCCGTCCATCAACATGTGGGAAGTCGCGAAGCCGGTCGTGGAGAAATACATTCGCGAAAGCCTCGGTCCGCGTGCCATCGCGAATGATCTGCGCAAGACGGTGCAGGTTCTGGGTCGCTTCGGGCCGCAACTTCCTGACCTCGTGAAGGCGGCGATCCGCAAGCAGACCGAACCGACACCGCCCCCGGTGACGGTGACCCGCTGGCGCTACGCGGCACTGATCTCAGCCGGGACGGCCCTTCTGCTGCTTGGCGTCGTCCTGGGCGAGCTGCTTTAACCCTCCCGCAGCGCGCTGACCGTATCGGCGGGAACTTTGGCCCCGCCTTCGAGCGTCAACATCGCGCCGTTAGCGCCTGCTTGCACCTCGACCACCCGGCTATAGGCCGCGACCGGATCGGTGCCGATCAGATTGCCCGCCGCGTAGCTTTGCAGCGAGAAGCGGTATTGCCCAGCCCCTAGCGATTGGCCGGCCTCGTTGGTTCCGTCCCACGCATAGCTTTCGAGCGCAGGCGAAATCAGCTTCTTCGCGACCTGTTCCTCGGTCGAATCCGTGATCACCAGAACGGCTGCGTCGGCCCCCGATTGCGCCGCGGGCGCAAGGTCGATCGGCGTCGAGCCGTCGAAGTAACTCGGTGCCTCCGCGCGGGCCTGCATTCCAACCCAGCTCGCCAGTTCGCTCAAACCGCCAAGTCCAATCTGGCCTGACAGAGCGATCAGCAGATCGTTGGTCTTTACCTGTTGCTCGACGCTGGAGAATGTCGCGAGTTGCACCGCGAAATCGGCGCTTTCGATCGGATTGAGCGGATCCTGATTTTTCATCTGGGCGGTGAGCATCGTCAGGAAGGTTTCGAAATCCGAACTGAGCGCCGAGGGGGCTTTTGAATCGCCACTGTTCGCTGCGGCCGTGGCGGCGACGTTGGGGTTCGTCGGGGTTACGGGGGAAGTGGTGGTGGTCATGATGATCTCCTACATGCGCAGGTCGAGCCCGCCTTTGTGTGGGGCTAGGCGGGTGGCGGGGCGCGGATTGGGGTCAATCGGCGTCTCAATGTGGGCGACGCCCGGGCCAGTACCTGACCTGTCGAATATATCGGGCCGCCGCTGGGGGCGCTCCTCGCGCTGGCTGAACTGAAAATCGAGCGTGCCGTAACCCAAGTCGTGTATTTCGCGCGCGAAAGTATCGATATGGCGGCGCATGAGGTCGAGTGTTTCGGCGCGATCGGCCTGTATCGCGACCGTCATGCCATGCTGGCTTGCATGGAGGATCATGCGCACGTGGCCCAATTCTTTCGGCGAAAGCGCAATTTCCACTGGCCGATCGGGCATCCGCTGCAGTGAAATACCAATTTGATGCGCTATTGACTGCGCGATAGAAGCCGGGGCGGGCTGCGGCGCTGAACTTGTCGGCGCCGCCCCGCCTGTCCCCGCAGCCAGTGGTGCGCTGTGCGCGGCTGAGGTTTCGGGCGTCTCAGCCGTACTGAACCGCGCTCTGGGCAACTGGGACCTCTCCGTGTCCCCCTGCGCCGCCCGAAGCGCAGCTGTCCCCAGATAGATAGCCTGAGCATGGCTCATGCGAGCAGTCGGGGCATGGGCCGCAACGTCCATGGGTAGAATATCACGATCCACCCGGACCGAGGGTTCGCGCGCCTCGGCTTTGTCATTCTTGGACGTATCGCTTGATGTGCTGAAAAGGCGCGCGGTGTTGAACTGTGGTTGTGGCGGCGGCTGCCAGCGGGTAGAGGCCCGCGCAATTTCTGCGTCGACTGGCGGAGCTTTGGCCGCCAAAGCGTAGTGAGGGTCTGATGCTTTCCCGCTCTGCACTACTTTTGCGGACACGGCGACCGTTTCGACCGTTTCCAAGGATGCGCTCCGCCGCACTGTGATCCCCGCAGCTCCCGCGCTTGGAGGCATAGCGTCGGCTGCCTCGGTGCTTGTGGCCGGTTTTGACGTGAAAACCGGCGTCGCGGCTTCGTGGTCGCCTCTGTTCGGGGATGCTTGCGCCGGCGCTGCCTCTGGCCCATGGCGGATTACAGCCCGGATCGCTTCCCCGTTCGCTTTCGCTGCGGTGTTACTCCGCCCCTGAAAAAACGATTCTGCGGATAGAGATGGCGCCTGAGTCCCGGCTTCTGCAGGAGGCGCGTGCGCGGACCGCGCCGTCTCCTCGGTCTCCGCGGGCAAAGTTTCCGGCGAGGCACGGGAACGGAGAGGCTTTGTGCCTCCCGTGTCCCTTTTCCTGTGACGCTTTGATGCAACATGCTCAGCTACTGGCTGCTCATTCTCGGGGGCCGGGGCGAGCGACTCGTTCACGTCGAAGGTTGTTTTCGGGGCATGCTCGGCACTGTGAACGACCACACTATCGGAAGCAGACGCACCGGTTCTTGCCGGCAAGGACACCGCAGATGTTTGCCCGGGATTGGTGGTTCTTTGTTCTCGCGCGTCGCTCGGCACCGCGAGTGGCTCCCGGTTCGACAGTGATCGTGGTGCCAGTCCATCCTGTCTGGAGTCGTTTCTTTGGGGCTCGATATGTGGTTGCATCGTGATTCCGCTCGAAACTGGAGCAGAAGTCATCACGTTGACGGAGGTAGTCTCAGCGACTTTTGCTGCGGCTTTTGTCGGGTGCGTTTCGCTGGACTTGTCTGTCTCGGCGCCGTTCTCTCTCCCTCGAGGGCGCGCGTCGCCGTCTCTCGCGGCAACGTTCTTCTCCGTGGGCTTCACGATATCGGTCCCTTTGACCTGGTTTCGTTCGACCGTGGAAGCAGACTGCAGTTGGCGATGGGATTTCTGCCGTCCAAGCAGCACGATGACCTCAGACAAGTCATTTGAAACCGATGCGCGGAGAACGGCACCCTCTCTCTCCTCATGCGCGGACTGATCGTCCTCTGATCCTGCGCCGCTCTCCTTTGATGCGGCCGCGTCCGTATTACGAGCTTCGTCGGTAGTAGGCGCCGCTGCCTCGGCCACGAGCGCGAAATCCCCGCTCGGCGCTTCATCCGCCCCGGTATTGACGGTCGCTGAGTTGATTTGGCTGCCCAAGCCTTTCGGCATTTCTGGCATCGGAAAGGGAATCATGGTCCTCACGACCTCTGTCTGTGTCGAAACCACTATCGCGCCAGGAACTTACCGATTCTTTACGCCCGACTGGCAGAGTGCAGAAAATTATCCGCAATTGGAGAGTTCGATGCTTCGCCCGACCATGTCACCAGGGCCGCGTGCCCCGGTCCTTTCGCCGCAAGACGCCAAACTTTTCGCGAAAGCCAAGGCGTTCGAAGCTGGTTTCCTTTCGGAAATGTTGAAAGAGGCCGGACTGCAGGCTGACGACGGCGCTTTCGGCGGCGGCATCGGGGAAGCGCAATTCGCATCTTTCTTAAGAGTCGAACAGTCGAAGGCCATGGTCGACGCAGGGGGGATCGGCCTTGCCGAAGTCATCTTCGAATCGCTCAAGAACGGAGGACAGGATGCCTGAAACGAATGCCGCGGAAGAGCTCATCTCGCTACTGCGCCTCGAACGAGAAGCAATCCGGTCGGCGGAGTTCTCCGACCTCATTGCCTTGAGCGACCGAAAGGAGCGCGCGATGGCCGCGCTGACGAAGCCTGATCGCGGCAGGGTCGAGCAGATTCAGGCGCTTGCTCGCGAGAATCAGGTGCTGCTGGCCTCTGCTCTGGAAGGAGTGCGCGCTGCGCAGGCCCGTCTCGAGGTAATTGTGGCGGCGGCGAAAGGCTTCGATTCCTATGACCGAGAAGGGCGTCCGCAGCCTATTCGCCGCGGTAGTGCGGATTTCGAGCGGCGTGCATAAGCTGTTAATCATGAAAGACATTTCTCAAGAGTTTAGGGACAGGATTTAGCAGGTTGTTAGCCTTTGCTCGGCCATTGTGGCGCCGCATCCAAGCGATGGCGCGCTTCAAAGCTCACGAGGCGCATTGGTCAGAAAGCCATGAGCGCCGCGTCGAACACGCGGCTTTGCAACCGAGTGACGCAAAGCGTCGACATTAAAAGGATAAATCATGTCCAGCATTCTGACGAATACCGGCGCCATGATCGCGCTGCAGACCCTGAAAGGGATCAATTCCGGCCTCGCCACCACCCAATCTGAAATCTCGACCGGCAAATCGGTCGGCTCGGCGAAAGACAACGCGGCCGTATGGGCGATTTCGAAGGTCATGGAGTCCGACGTAAAAAGCTTCTCTGGCATTTCGGATAGCCTCGCGCTGGGGGAATCGACTGTCGCGGTGGCCCGTAAGGCCGCCGAAACCGTGACTGACCTGCTGACCGATATGAAAAGCAAGATCGTCGCGGCACAGGAGTCGAATGTCGACCGCGACAAGATTCAGACGGATATCGACGCACTTCAGGAGCAACTGACGTCGGTCGTCGGGGCGGCGCAGTTCAATGGCCTGAACCTGGTCGATGGCTCCTCGGCTGCGACCGTTAAAGTGCTGTCGTCGCTCGACCGCGCCTCGGACGGCACCGTTTCCGCGAGCCATATCGACGTCACCGCCCAAAACCTCTCTGTCGGCAGTTACTCTGCGAAAGCGGCCTTCACCGGTTCGGCCGGGGTGTCTACCGATAAGGATACCGCCGCCACGACTCTCGCCAAGGCTGATACGACGGGAGTCAAAGTCTTTCTCGATGACACGGTTACCTGGGCCGCGGGCGATAGCGTGAAGGTCAGCCTCGGAGATCAAACGGTCAGCTACACGCTCTCCGAAGCGGATGCGGCGCAGACCGGCACTGCACGCACCGACTTGATCGCCGCTGGACTGAAATCGGCGATCGACGCGCTGGGCATCGCCAACCTGCAAGTCGACTTCACCGCCGGTGTGAGCACCACCAGCGACTCGACCCTGACCTTCAAGAATGATGGCGGCGCCGATCTGGCCGGCGATCTGACGATCGTGTCGCAATTCCTCAATGCGGGCTCGGGCGGTCTCGCCGCGGTCGCATCGATCGACGTGACCACTGACGCGGGGGCGACCGCTGCGCTCACCAATATCGAGACGCTGATCCAGACGGCAACCGATGCGGCTTCTTCCTTCGGTTCGGTCGAGGGCCGGATCGGCACGCAAGCCGACTTTATCTCCAGCCTCAGCGACTCGCTCAAGGCCGGTATCGGGTCGATGGTAGACGCGGATATGGAAGAGGCCTCGGCACGGCTTCAGGCTCTGCAAACTCAGCAACAGCTAGGTATCCAGGCGCTCTCGATCGCCAATCAGCAGCCCCAGAACATCCTTTCGCTGTTCCGTTAAAGTTCGGGTAGGGGCGCCTGATCCGGCGCCCCCGCTTCCCTCATGCCCTCCGCACATGATCAGTTTCAGTCACCGGAAGGATTTCCCGTGTACGCGACGACTTTGGCCAAAACGGCCTATTCCAATCCGAGCCAGCCGATGCGCACACCGCGCGGTCTCGAATTCGAGCTATTTGCCCGCATCACGCGTCGCCTTAAACAGGTGTCTTCGCAGGACGTGCCCTTTGCCGCGCTGGCAGAAGCGATCTTCGAAAACCGCCGCCTCTGGACCGCGCTCGCGGCGGATGTGGCGGATCCCGAGAATGGCTTGCCGCAGGACCTCCGCGCGCGCATTTTCTTTCTAAACGAGTTCACGCAGGCGCATAGCCGTCTCGTCCTTTCGGAAAAGCGTTCGGTCGATGTTTTGATCGACGTGAACACCGCAATCATGCGCGGGTTGCGGCAAGAAGGGATCAAACAATGAGCGGCCTCGTGCTTAAACTCGCCCCAAAGGAGAGAGTGCTGATTAATGGCGCGGTTATCGAAAACGGAGATCGCCGATCGCGGCTCGCGATCATGACGCCGAACGCAAATATCCTGCGGCTGCGCGACGCGATCCATCCGGAAGAGGTGAACACGCCTGTCCGGCGCGTGTGCTATATCGCGCAGCTCGTGCTGTCGGGGGACACCGACCCCGAAGAGGCAAGGATGCAGTTGCTTCGGGGGATCGAACAACTCAGCCAAGTTCTCAAGGATCACGATAGCCGGGCGCAGCTGAATGCGGCCACGCTCGCCGTGATCGAGAACCAGCATTACCAAGCGCTGAAGGCGCTACGGACGCTTCTCCCACGGGAGGAACGTCTCCTCGCCGCGGGCGCGTCATGACTTATCAACCCGTTATTCCCTTTTCCGGGTTCGCGGGGTGGCGGTTTCTCTCGCGCACGATGGAAACGCAGAAGGCGGCTTTCGCGGCGTCGTCGGAAAACCAGCGTCTTGATCGCTATTTCCGTGAGACGATCGGAAGCATCGATGCGGCACAGGAACTGGTCGATGACCGGCGCCTTTTGAGCGTGGCGCTGGGCGCGTTCGGTCTCGATGCGGATCTCGACAACAAGTACTTCATCCGCAAAGTACTCGAAGAGGGGTCTTTGGATCGCACGGCGCTTGCCAATAAGCTGTCGGATAAAAGCTATCTCGCACTGACCAAGGCATTCGGTTTTGGAGATTTCGCTATTCCGCGCACCAAGCTCTCAACATTCGCGGATGAGATCCTGAACCAATTCGAGAGCCGGGAATTCGAAGTCGCGGTCGGCGGGGTCGACAACGACATGCGCATGGCGATGTCCCTTCAGCGTGATCTGCCCGCACTCGCGGCAAGGGACATGTCCGAGCCTGCGAAATGGTACACGATTATCGGATCGCCCGCTTTGAGCCGGGTCTTCCAGACCGCGCTCAACCTGCCGCCGAGTGTCGGCGCTTTGGATGTCGAGCAGCAGCGCGACATCTACATGTCCAAGGCGCAACGCGTCTACGGCACCTCCGATCCGGCTGAACTCGCCGCGCCGGAGAAGCTGGCTGCCCTGACGCGGGACTATCTACTGCGCGCGCGGCTTTCGAACATGGCCAGCGTCTCTCCGCAGAATGTCGCGCTCAGCCTGTTGCGGAACACAGGGACGCAGGGCCTGTCCCTTCGACTCTAGGCTTTAGGGGAACTGCGCTGCACGGCGCAGCTCGCCCGTTTTCAGGCCGCGCCAATTGGTGATTGGCCCGGTCAATCTGCGATGCACCACGGGCGCGTTGGCATCGAGCGCACCAAGGCGGATCAGCAGCGCGATTATCGCCGCTTCCGAGGCCCGGGTTGCGCCATCAGTGATTTTCAGGGCGACGCCGCGCTTCTGATCCGGAAGCATGGCGACGTAGACGCCTTCCGCACCGGTTTTGACGGCGACACGCCCGTTCGCCTCGCGCATGATTTCGGTGCAGGCGCGCCCTTCGCCCGCGACCATTTCAGGATACTCCATCATCGCGTCGACCAGTCGGGCGGCAGCGCGCGCCCGCAGATCGCCGTCCGGTTTCGCCGACGCGAAGAATTGCATCGCACGCGCGAGGCCAGCGAGGCTGGTCGCGAAATTCGGGGCCGAGCATCCGTCGATCCCATAGCGCGGAGAGCTCTCTTCGGTCACCTCTTCAAAGGCGGATTTCACGGCGCGCTGCACCGGGTGATCGATATCGATATAGTCCGGCCCGCCGCTCAGATGCCGGTTCAGCGTCAGGAAGCCGGCATGTTTGCCCGAGCAATTGTTGTGTGCTTGGCAAGGCGCGTCGTCCGCGCAGATCAGATGTTTCTTCTCGGCCTTGTCGCGCGGCAGATGGGCCCCGCAGCGCAGATCATCGTCCTTCATCCCGAGCGTCGCGAGCCAGTCTTCGACTGCGGCGCGGTGCATGCGAGCGCCGGAATGGCTCGCGCAGGACAGGGCCAACTGGGAAGTGGTCAGGCCAGCCGCCTCCGCCGCCCCGCTTTCCAGCAGCGGCAAAGCCTGAATCATCTTCACGGACGATCTCGGAAAAATTACTGTTTCGGGATCGCCCCAAGCCGCTTCGATGCCCTCGGGGCCGAAGATCACTGCATGGCCATGATGGACGGATTCACACATCCCTCCGCGCCATAGCTCAATCATTGCCTCGGGTGCCGTCATCGCCTGCCTCCTATGCGCGAAATCTCGCCGTCGCGGGGTTTTCCCCCTAGGCTTTTTAGGGTTAAATGAGTGTTATCGAGAGGAAAACGCATCCGCCACCGAAAACAGGGTGACCAGCCCGGGCGATGCAGAGGCAACGTGACAGCTGGAGGCTGTAAGCATGATGATGAAGGGTCTGCGGATCGCGGCGGTCGCCGCGCTCATGATCGGGGCGGGGCACGGCGCAATTGCGCAGGAAAGCACCAACCGCGTCGCTGCGAATACCGATTGGAGCGTCTTCGTCGATAACGATCCGAAAGAATGTTGGGGCGTGTCGAAGCCGAAGAAAACGGTCAACACCAAGGCTGGGAAGGTCGTACAGGTGAACCGCGGGGATATCCTGCTCTTCGTGACCTATCGTCCGGGTAAGGCGCCCGAGATTTCCTTCATGGGCGGCTATCCTTTCGCGGATGGCTCGACCGTCGATCTGGAAGTCGGGGGGCAGAAATACACCCTCTTCACCGACGGTGGCGGCGCTTGGGCCGGATCGCCGGAAGAGGACGCGAAGATCATCGCCGCCCTCAAGGCTGGCGCAGACGTGAAACTGACCGGTCGTTCGAGCCGCGGCACCCAGACCGAGGACACGTTCTCGCTGATGGGCTTCACCGCCGCGACCGATGAAGCCGAGCAGCGCTGCAAGTAAGCGACCCTCGCGCCTGACATTGGAGCCCCGGCCATGCGCCGGGGTTTTCGCGTTCGAGCCAAAAGCGCGACGCCCCCTGTTAATGCAGGGGCGAATCCCCTATATGAGGCGCCTCATTTCAAGGAAACATGCGATGACCCAGTCTCAGGCTCCGATCACGCAAGACGTGCACACGATCCCGCGCAAGCTGCCCGAAGGCGGCAAGGTGAATCTCATCGGCCTCACCCGTGACCAGCTGCGCGCGGCGCTGATCGAGGCGGGCACGCCCGAGAAGCAGGCTAAGATGCGCGTCGGCCAGATCTGGCAGTGGATCTATTACTGGGGTGTGCGCGATTTCGCGGCGATGACCAACCTCGCCAAGGATTACCGGGCGATGCTGGCCGAGACGTTCGAGATTACCCTGCCCGAGATCGTCTCGAAGCAGGTCTCCGAGGACGGCACGCGGAAATACCTTCTGAGGATCGCGGGCGGCCACGAAGTCGAGGCGGTCTACATCCCCGAGGAAAGCCGCGGCACGCTGTGCATCTCGAGCCAGGTGGGCTGCACGCTGACCTGTTCGTTCTGCCACACCGGCACGCAGAAACTCGTGCGCAACCTGACGCCCGGCGAGATCGTCGGCCAGGTCATGCTCGCACGCGACGATCTGGGCGAATGGCCCGAGAAGAACAGCCCGAAGAACGAGACCCGTTTGGTGTCGAACGTCGTTCTGATGGGCATGGGCGAGCCGCTTTACAACTTCGAGAATGTCCGCGACGCGATGAAGGTCGTGATGGATGGCGAGGGGCTGAGCCTCAGCCGCCGCCGGATCACGCTCTCGACTTCGGGCGTGGTGCCGGAGATCGCGAAGACCGCCGAGGAGATCGGCTGTCTGTTGGCGGTGTCCTTCCACGCCACGACCGACGAAGTGCGCGATAAGCTGGTGCCGATCAACAAGCGCTGGAATATCGAGACGCTGCTGAACGCGCTGAGGGAATATCCGCGCCTGTCGAACTCCGAGCGGATCACGTTCGAATACGTGATGCTCAAGGGGGTGAACGATAGCGACGAGGACGCGCGGCGCCTGGTGAAGCTGATCCGCGGCATCCCCGCGAAGATCAACCTGATCCCGTTCAACGAATGGCCGGGCGCGCCCTACGAGCGCAGCGACTGGGAGCGGATCGAGAGCTTCGCCGACATCATCTACAAAGCGGGCTATGCCTCGCCGATCCGTACGCCGCGCGGCGAGGACATCATGGCCGCCTGCGGTCAGCTGAAATCGGCGACCGAGCGGGCGCGCAAGTCGCGGGCGCAAATTCAGGCGGAGGCGGGTCTTTAAGGAACCCGCTTCGCCGGGTCCGCATTGACGCTGGGTGTGGCTAGTTTCCGGAGACGTCATGACGCGAGAGGCCATCGCCCCGCTGCCAAAGCCCTGCAATGCCGAGGGAAAACCGCGCCGCACCGGCGTGGAGATCGAGTTCGCGGGGCTGACCGAGGCGCGCATCGCGCAGATCGCTGCGCGGGCCTTGGGGGGCGAGGCGCAGCGCAGCGACGGTCAGGACTGGGAAGTCACCGGTACGAAGCTCGGCGATCTGCAGGTCTATCTCGATATCTCGCTGCGCAAACAAGCCGGTGGGACGCTCAAAGAGCTTGGTCTACGCATCGGGCGCGAGGTCATTCCGGTCGAGATCGTGACCGATCCGCTGGACCGCGAAGGGCTCCTGCAGCTATCTGATTTCCTTGACTTGCTGCGCAGCGAGGGCGCGCAAGGAACCGGTCGGTCGCTGCTTTATGGTTTCGGGCTTCACCTAAACCCGGAGATCGCGTCCAGCAACGCAGAGGACATCGTCCGCCCTCTACTGGCCTTCGCGCTGATCGAGGAGTGGATGCGGGAGACATGGCCGATCGAGGCGACCCGCGAAGTGCTGCCCTTCACCGCCCCTTACCCCAAGAAGCTGATCGAAGATTTGGCGCGGCTCGGCCCGGATGCCGCGCTCGACGCGGTGATCCTGGCTTATCGCAAGCACACGCTGTCGCGGAACCACGGGCTCGACATGCTTCCGATCTTCTGCGAACTGCGACCCGACCTGATCGCGCCGGAAGAAGGGAAGGGTGGCACCGTTTCGCCGCGTCCCGCCTTCCATTTCCGGCTGCCCGATTGCCGCATCGACGATGAGACATGGTCGCTCGATAACGAATGGAAGCGTTGGTGGTTCGTGGAGACGCTCGCGGCAGACCCTGAACTGCTGGGTCTGATGTGTCGCGAATGGTTGACGGCGAAAACCGAATTTCATCTGCTGGGTGGGAAATGGCTCGAAACCTGCGAGAAAATTCTGAGGCTTGCCGGGCATAAATGAAGCCTCTGATCGGCATATCGACCTCGCGTCGCACCGGGTGGCGGGTCTATCCTTTCATCGCCTTCGGTGTCTGGCTTGCGGGCGGGCATTCGGTGCGCTGGGTAGCAGGCAAACGCGCCGAGGTGCGCCATGTCGATGGCGTCATCGTGGGCGGGGGCGACGACATCTCTCCAGAGCTGTATGGCGGCGATCTGATCGCGAGCGCGGTCCTCGATCCGGCGCGCGACGAGTTGGAGAAATGTCTGGTCGAGGAGGCGATGGCGCAGGGAAAGCCGGTGCTGGGGATCTGCCGCGGCGCACAGATGATCAACGTGGCGCTCGGCGGTGATCTGCATCAGGACGCCTACGACCATTACAACGCGCGCAAACACACGACGCTCTTGCCGAAAAAGGATGTGCGGATCGAACCCGGCACCCGCCTCGGTGCGCTGGCCGGCCTGGAGCCGATGCGGGTCAACGCGCTCCACAGTCAGGCGGTGGATCGGTTGGGCGACGGCCTACGGGTCGCGGCGCGCGACGGCTCGGGCATGGTGCAGGCGGTGGAGCGGATCGAGGAACCTTTCGCCCTCGGCGTTCAGTGGCACCCGGAATACCTGACCTATGCGCACCGGCAACGGGCGCTGTTTCGGGCGCTGGTGGCGGCCGCGCGCGCCGGTGTCGAACATCGCGCGCAGCTTCCCGAGGTCAGCGCCGAGGCGAAGGTCTGAGCCCACGCCTCAGCAGTTGTCGTAATCCCAGCCGTCGATGATCGCGACTGCGTCTTTTGCGGTCTCTACGAAGCTGACGAGCTCGAGATCTTCGGGCGAGATCGTCCCGGCCTCGGCCAGACGATCCCAGTTGATGATCTCTTCCCAGAATTTTCGCCCGAACAGGATGAAGGGGATCTTCGACATCCGCCCCGTCTGGATCAGCGTCAGCGCCTCGAACATCTCGTCGAGCGTGCCGAAGCCGCCGGGGAAAACGCAGACCGCGCGGGCGCGCATCAGGAAATGCATCTTCCGGATCGCGAAATAGTGGAAGTTGAACGTCAGATCGGGCGTCACGAATTCGTTCGGCGCCTGCTCGTGCGGCAGCACGATATTGAGACCGATGGACTGTCCGCCCGCTTCATGCGCGCCGCGGTTGCCAGCCTCCATCACCCCGGGGCCACCGCCGGTGCAGATCACGTTCTCCCGGCCATATTCCTGCATCGAACGCTCCGTCATCGCGCGGGCGAAGCTGCGGGCCTCCTCGTAGTAACCCGACAGTTCCGCGAGATATTCGGTCTTGGCGCTCGCCTTGTTTTCGGGGGCAGGGATGCGTGCGCCGCCGAACATGACGATGGTCGACTCGATGCCGCGCTCGTCCATGATCAGTTGCGGCTTGAGCAATTCGAGCTGCAGCCGAACCGGGCGCAGTTCGTCGCGCAGCATGAAATCCACGTCCGTATAGGCCAGCCGATAGGCGGGCGCGCGGGTCTGTGGCGTGTCGGGAATGTTCTTTGCGGTCTGCGCGTCTTCCCGCGAGTGGCGGAACGAATGCGTCGTGTCGTCCTTCATAGGGGCACCTGCTCATTGCGCGATTGGCTCTGACCAACTATAGGCTGAACGCTGTAAAGGCCACCTGAAAGAGGATTTGCCCATGTCGAACGCCGCGCTCGAAACTGCAATCGAAGCCGCTTGGGAAGCCCGCGACACGATCACCCCGTCAACCGGCGGTGAGACCCGCGAGGCGATCGAGGACACGCTCAACGCGCTGGATCGCGGCGAACTGCGTGTGGCCGAAAAGCGCGAGAACGGCGATTGGCATGTGAACCAATGGGCCAAGAAGGCGGTTCTGCTGGGATTCCGCCTGAAGGACATGGAGCAGCAGGATGGCGGCCCGCAGGGCGGTCACTGGTGGGACAAGGTCGACAGCAAGTTCAAGGGCTGGGGCGACAACGAGTGGAAAGCCGGCGGTTTCCGCGCCGTGCCGAACTGCATCGTGCGTAAATCGGCCTACATCGCACCGGGCGTGGTGCTGATGCCCTCTTTCGTGAACCTCGGCGCCTATGTCGACGAGGGCACGATGGTCGACACCTGGGCCACCGTCGGCAGCTGCGCGCAGATCGGCAAGGGCGTTCACCTCTCGGGCGGCGTTGGCATCGGCGGGGTGCTGGAGCCGATGCAGGCCGGCCCGACCATCATCGAAGACAACTGCTTCATCGGCGCGCGCTCGGAAGTCGTCGAAGGCTGCATCGTCCGCGAAGGCTCGGTTCTGGGCATGGGCGTCTATATCGGCAAGTCGACCAAGATCGTTGATCGGGAGACCGGCGACGTGATGTATGGCGAAGTGCCGCCCTATTCGGTCGTCGTGTCGGGCTCGATGCCGTCCAAGAACGGCATCAACCTCTACTGCGCGGTGATCGTGAAGCGCGTCGACGCACAAACCCGGTCGAAGACCGGCATCAACGAGCTGCTGCGTGACTGACAAGCCGGAAAAGCCGAAGAAGAAACCCTCGCGCCAGCAGGTCTTCACCCTGCTGGTCGAGGTCGGTCGCTCGCCCAATGACGGTCTGCCGAAAGGCGCGTCCGGGGCGGGGCTGCTCTGCTACGCATCGGGCGTGGACGAGGCAGAGGCCGTGCGCGAGACCGTGGCGATCCTCAAGCAGGCCGAGATGGCGCCGCTTGACGTCACGGGTTACGGCACGCTCGCGGAACGCGAAAAACAGGGGCACGAGATCGACGACGCTGAACGTGAATTGATGCAACGGGCGCTCGACGAGAACTCCGTGATAATCGCCCAGATGGAGCCGTTTTTCGGCAACGACAAGAAGCCGCTGCAGTAAGCCATAGAGTGTCTTTTGACGCCCGTTGAAACCTCACGAACCGTTGATACAGTGGTTCAAAGGGCAAAACAGCGAGCAGGCAACATGGCAATTCCGGGCAAGATTATCCCACTGACATTCATGGCGTTTTCCGCGCTCTCGGCCTGTGCGGGGCCTCCCGAATCCTCGCCTCGGCCGCTGGCGCGGGGCAGCGCGCCCGTGGCGGATCCGATCCCGCCGACGGACGCCGCAACGGAAGCGCGTTTCGAGTCCTGGCTCGCGGGCTTCAAATCACGCGCGCTGGCGAACGGCATCACCGAGTACACCTGGAACCGCGCGATGGCCGACGTGCGCTACAATCCCAAGGTGATCGAACGCGACCGCTACCAATCGGAATTCACCAAGTCGATCTGGGACTACCTCGACAGCGCGGTCTCGGATGAGCGCGTCGCCACCGGCAAGCAGATGCTGCGCCAATATGGCCCGCAGCTGGATGCGATCGAACGCAAATACGGGGTCGACAAGGAAGTTGTCGTCGCGATCTGGGGCATGGAGAGCCGTTACGGCGCCTATCGTGGGAAGACGGCGATCATCCCGGCGCTCGCGACGCTGGCCTATGACGGGCGACGCGGCGAGTTCTTCGCCAAGCAGCTGATCGCCGCGCTCAAGATCATCCAGTCCGGCGACGTGGATGCGCGGCACATGACCGGCTCCTGGGCCGGGGCGATGGGCCACACGCAGTTCATCCCGACCTCCTATCTGTCCTATGCGGTTGATTTCACCGGCGATGGTCGGCGCGATATCTGGTCGGAAGATCCAACCGATGCCCTGGCCTCGACGGCGGCCTATCTGGCGCGCTCGGGCTGGTCGAAGGGGCAGCCCTGGGGCGTCGAGGTCATCCTGCCCTCTGGCTTCAACTACGGCCTCACCGGCAAGGGCACGAAGAAGAGCCCTGCCGATTGGGCGGCGCTTGGCGTGCGCTCGGCCACGGGCGGCACGGTGCCGAATTATGGCTCGGCGTCGATCCTCGTGCCCGCAGGCGCGAAGGGACCGGCCTTCATGATCTTCGGAAACTTCCGCGCCATCTCGCGCTACAACTCCGCCGACAGCTACGTGATCGGCGTCGGGCATCTGTCGGATCGTCTGAAAGGGAAGGGGCCCTTCGTGCAGGATTGGCCCCGCACGGGCAAGCCGCTCAATTCGAAGCAGAAGGTCGAGCTGCAGGAGAGGTTGACCGCGGCGGGCTTCGATACGGACGGCACGGACGGCAAGGTCGGTGCGAATACGTCGAAGGCGATCGTGGCCTTCCAGAAATCGCGCGGTCTGCCGCCCGATGGCTACGCTACGCTGGAGTTGCTGCAGGTGCTGCGCGGTTCGTGAATTGGCGAACGCGAAGTGCAGGGGCGCGGGGGCTTACCTCCGCGCCTCTTGCTTTGATATCTGCACGGCGAGAATGCCGCCTGCGATCACCAGCACCCCAAGCGCGTCGTGCCAGTCGACATGCTCGCCCAGCACAGCCCAGGCGATGGCGACGCCGAAGACCGGCGTGAGGAAGTGGAACGTCGCCGCGCGCACCGCCCCGATGCGGCCCACGAGGCGGAACCACACCCAGGTCGCCATCAGGCCTGGCACGATTACCGTATAGGTGAAGGCCAGCGCCAGTTTCGGCGTGACGGTCACGTCCAGATGCTCGGTGAAGGCGGAGACCACGGCGAGGCTCACGGAACCCACCAGCATCTGCAGCCCGACGATCATCAAGACGCCGCCGCCGCCGCCGCTCGCGCCGCGCACGGTCAGCGTGGCCACTGCCAGTGCCAAGGCGCCCGCGACGCAAAGACCCAGCCCGAACGGATCGATCCCGCCTTGCAGCCGCGCCCCCATGATGATGCCAACGCCCGCGAAACCCGCGATCAGCCCGGCGATACCGAGGAGCGGAATCCGGTCGCGGAAGACGATCCATCCGAGCGCGCCGACGATCAGCGGCATGGTCGAGGCGATGATCGCCGCGACCGAGGCTTCGACCGTCGTCATCGCGACCCAGTTAAACCCCAGGTAGAGCGCGTTTTGACAAATACCGAAAATGATCGTGGCGCGCCATTGGGCCCGGCTCAGCCGCCAGCTTTGCCCGAAGGCCAGCGCAAGCGCGATGCCGATCCCGCCGGACAGGGCGAACCGCAACGCCAGCGCCGCAAGGGGCGGCGCCTCCGCCACGATGATATGCGTGGACGTGAAAGCCGAAGACCACATCAGGGCAAAGGCGAGCCCCATTCCGATCGCGCGCAGATCCATCTTTCCTCCGGGCCTGAAAAAGGGCGCCCCGATTGCTCGCGGGCGCCCTAAAAACTTGGCTGTCCCTCTCTAGAGAGAGTCCTGCGATCAGGAGTTCACGCTGTCCTTGAGCGCTTTCGCCACGGTCACTTTGACCTGCTTGTCAGCCGGCTTTTGCATCTGCTCGCCGGTGGCCGGGTTGCGGACCATGCGCTCGGGGCGCTCGCGGCAGTAGACTTTGCCAATGCCCGGCAGGGTAACGGCGCCGCCGTTCGACACTTCTTTGGTGACGACGTCGGTGATTGCGTCGAGCGCGGCCGAAGCCGTCTTTTTGTCGGCGTCCATCGCCTCGGCGAGGGCTGCCACCAGCTGGGTCTTGGTCATCGGTTTCGACATGTTCGTTCCTCTCTCCGCCCCGGTAATCCAGGGTCAATTTCGTCCGCGTTGCACGGTTGGTGGGCCATGTTCCACACGTTTTTATTGAGCATGGCAAGCCCTTTTCCCAGAATGCGCGGGTTTTTCCCACGTCACAGAAAAGCTGTTTCCTCGAAGCTACGCAATTTCCGGCTGTGAATACGATCCAGAGGCATCTCGCGAAGTTTCTCCATCGCGAGGATGCCGATCAGCAAATGGCTCGCCACCTGCGTGCGGTAGAATTCGGTCGCCATGCCGGGCAGCTTTAGCTCGCCATGCAGCGGTTTGTCCGAGACGCAGAGAAGCGTGCCGTAGGGCACCCGGAAGCGGAAGCCGTTCGCCGCGATCGTCGCGCTTTCCATATCGAGCGCAACTGCGCGCGACTGGCTCAGCCGATGTACCGGGCCTGACTGGTCTCTCAACTCCCAGTTGCGGTTGTCGATCGTCGCTACCGTACCGGTGCGCATGATCCGCTTCAGCTCGTAGCCTTCCAGTTTCGTCACCTCTGCCACCGCTTCCTGCAGCGCGATCTGGATCTCGGCCAGCGCCGGGATTGGCACCCAGACGGGAAGGTCGTCATCGAGCACGTGGTCCTCGCGCAGATAGGCATGGGCGAGGACGAAGTCGCCCAGCTGCTGCGAATTGCGAAGCCCCGCGCAGTGACCGACCATCAGCCACGCATGCGGGCGCAGCACGGCGATATGGTCCGTCGCGGTCTTCGCATTGGACGGGCCGACGCCGATATTGACTAGCGTGATCCCGCCGCCATCGGCGCGCTTGAGGTGATAGGCCGGCATCTGCGGCAGTTTGGCGAGGCCCGGGATCTCGTCCTGCGGGTCGGTAATCTCCTGATTGCCCGGCGCGACGAAGCTCGTATAGCCCGAGTTCTTGTCGCCCAGCAGGCGCCTCGCGACGGCCTCGAACTCGTCCACATAGAACTGGTAGTTCGTGAACAGCACGTGGTTCTGGAAATGCTCGGCCTTGGTCGCGGTGTAATGCGACAGGCGCGCCAGCGAGTAATCCACGCGCTGCGCGGTGAAGGGCGCGAGATGGCCCGAGCCATCCGGGTTCGGCCCGGCCATGCCGTTGACGATGTCGTCGTTCATCCCCGCAAGGTCCGGCACGTCGAACACGTCGCGCAGGCTGAAATCGAGCACGCCTTCCTGCGGCACGGTCACTTCCGGATGCGCAGCCACGGCGAAATGCACCGGGATCGGGGTTTCCGACGGGCCGACCGTGACCGGGATATTGTGGTTCTTGATAAGCAGGCCCAGTTGCTGCGTCAGGTAGTTGCGGAACAGGTCGGGGCGCGTGATCGTCGCCATGTAGGTACCCGGCAGCGCCACATGGCCGAAGCTCAGCCGGCTGTCGGCCTTGATATGCGATGGCACAGAGATGCGCACTTCCGGGTAGAAGGCGCGAAAGCGGTTCCGCGCGGTCTTGCTCTCCAACGTCTCGTTGAATTTCTCGAGCAGGAAGGCGGTCGCCTCGTCATAGAGCGCCTCGAGCCGGGCCACGGCCTCGGCGGCATCGGTGAAGCTCTCCGCAGGGGCTGCGTCAGGGGTGATGAGGTCTAGCGTTTCATTCATTCAAAAAGATCCGTCAGTTCAAAACGCGTCACGTCGACAAGGCCAAGATCCGAAATGCGGATCTCGGGAATGACGACGAGCGCGAGCAGCGAATGCTGCATGTAAGCGTTGTTCAAGGTGCAGCCGCAGGCGCCCATCGCCTCGACCATCTTGGCGGCGCGCGCGGCGACCGTTTGTGCCGGATCGTCCGACATCAGCCCTGCGATCGGCAGCGGGACGGCGGCGATTTCTTCGCCGTCCTTCCAGACCGAGACTCCGCCGCCCATCTCGCCAAGCGCATTGGCGCAGGCGGCCATCATCTCGCGATCAGTGCCGACCACGATCATGTGGTGACTGTCATGAGCGACAGTCGAGCCCATCGCCATGCGGCCCTTGTAGCCGAAGCCTGAGACGAAGCCGTTGGTGACGCCGCCCGTGCCCTGATGGCGCTCCACCAGCGCGATCTGGGCGATGTCCTTGGAGGTGTCGGGCTGGGCGAGCCCGTCGGTCACGTCCAGCTCTGCGGTCAGCGCCTTGGTCGGGGCCTGGTTCTCGACCACGCCGATCACCTTGGCGGTCACTGTGTTAGCGCCCTCCGGCGCGGCAATCTCGAAATCCGCGGCGGTAAGGGTCTTGCCCAGATGCACCGTGTTGCGAGCGCTCTCGGGCCAGTCGTAATGCGGGCAGTCCGCCAGCAGCTTTCCATCCTTCGCCACCGTGCGCCCACGTGCGATGACCTGCTCGACCGGCAGGGTCGCCAGATCCGAGGTCAGGATCACATCGGCCCGGCGGCCCGGCGTGATCGAGCCCAGCTCGCGCTCCAGCCCGAAATGGGCCGCGGTGTTGAGCGTGCACATCTGCAGCGCGACCAGCGGATCGGCCCCGCATTCCACCGCATGGCGGAAGACGCGGTTCATATGCCCGTCATTCACCAGCGTGCCGGAATGGCAGTCGTCGGTGCAAAGAATGAAATTGCGCGGGTCGAGACCCTTCTCGGTGACGGCAGTGATCTGCGTCTCCACGTCATACCAAGCCGAGCCCAGCCGCATCATCGAGCGCATCCCGTTGCGTACCCGCGCGATCGCGTCCGCCTCGCAGGTGCCTTCGTGATCGTCGGCGGGCCCGCCCGCGACATAGGCCCGGAACGGCGCGCCCAGATCGGGGGAGGCGTAATGTCCGCCCACGGTCTTATGCGCGTTCTGCGTCGCTGCGATCTCGGCGAGCATCTTCGGGTCGGCATTGATCACGCCGGGGAAGTTCATCATCTCGCCCAGACCGATGATGCCGGGCCATGTCATCGCCTCGGCCACATCTTCGGGGGTGATCTCGAAGCCCGTCGTTTCCAGCCCGGGCGCAGAGGGCGCGCAGGAGGGCATCTGGGTGAAGATGTTGACGGGCTGCATCAGCGCCTCGTCATGCATCATCCGCACGCCGTCGAGCCCCAGCACATTCGCGATCTCATGCGGATCGGTGAACATGCTCGTCGTGCCGTGGGGGATCACGGCGGCGGCGAATTCGGCGGGCGTGAGCATACCGCTCTCGATATGCATATGCGCGTCGCACAGGCCCGGCACCATATAGCGCCCTCCGGCCTCGATCACTTCGGTATCGGGTCCGATGCTGTCCGAGAGATCTGGGGCCACGGCCGCAAATCTCCCCTCGGCCACGGAAATATCGTAGCCGTCGAGAACCTCTCGTGTGTGGACATTGACCCATTTGCCACCCCGGATCAGGAGGTCGGCAGGTTCGCGCCCGGCAGCCACGGCAATCAATCGCGGTGCGGCTTCGGGCCAGGATTTGATCTTGTTCTTCTGTTCCATGTCCAAGCCTGTCATTGCGTGCGGGAAGGTTCAAGAGACGTTGTTATGCCTTCACACAGCCTCTACCTATGACGGATGACAGAAACGCAAAGGAGGCCGTGATGCCGACGCTTCTTTCCATCGGACACGGCTATTCCGCCCGTGCACTCGCACCGCTTCTTCTGGCGCGTGGCTGGCGCGTGATCGGCACCACGCGCAGCGACGAGAAGGCCGAAATGCTGCGCAGCGAAGGCGTGGAGCCGCTGGTCTGGGAAGGTGGGCCTCTGCCGCTCGATCAAGCGACGCATCTGCTGTCTTCGGTGGCCCCGGGACAGGAGGGTGATCCGGCTCTCGCTGCGCAGCATTCCGAAATTGCTGCATCGCGGCATCTGGAGTGGATCGGCTATCTTTCGACCGTCGGCGTCTATGGCGATCACGCGGGCGGCTGGGTAGATGAGGCAACGCCGCTGACCCCCTCGACCAAGCGCGGGCAGGCGCGGGTGGAGGCCGAGGCGGCTTGGGGTGCGCTGGCCGCAGCCCATGACCTGCCGCTGCATATCTTCCGGCTCGCGGGCATCTACGGCCCCGGGCGCGGGCCCTTCGAGAAGGTGCGGCAGGGCAAGGCCCGGCGGATTATCAAGGAGGGGCAGGTCTTCTCGCGCATTCATGTCGAGGACATCGCGCAGGTGCTGCTCGCCTCGATCGACCGTCCCGATCCGGGCGCGGTCTATAATGTCTGCGACGACGATCCCGCGCCGCCGCAGGACGTGATCGCCTATGCCGCGGAACTGCTCGACCTGCCGCTACCGCCCGAGGTGCCGTTTGAGGAGGCCGATCTTAGCCCGATGGCGCGCAGCTTCTATGCGGAGAGCAAGCGAGTGCGAAACGACAAGATCAAACACGACCTCGGAGTCACGCTGCGCTATCCGGATTACCGCGCAGGGCTGCGTGCGCTTCTCTATCAGGCGGGCTGAAGCTCCACCCGCTTCTCGCGCACGGGCAGGTGTACCATGGCGGAGAACGCACCCACGCCCACGCCAACCCACCAGACCAGCGTGTAATCGCCGTAGATGTCGTAGAGCTTGCCGCCCAGCCAGACGCCGAGGAAGGCGCCGACCTGGTGCGAGAAGAAGACGATCCCGTAGAGCGTGCCCATGTAACGAAGCCCGTAGATATGCGCGACCAGCCCCGAGGTCAGCGGCACGGTCGCGAGCCAGAGCGCCCCCATCGCGAGCGAGAACATCAGCACCGTCGCGGGCGTCATCGGCGTTAAGATGAATGCGGCGGCGACGAAGGTGCGCAGCAGGTAAACTCCCGCCAACAGGTATTTCTTCGACCAGCGCTTGCCCGCCCAACCCGCATAGATCGTGCCAGCGATATTGGCGAGGCCGATCACCGAGATCGCGGCGGCGCCGAGCGCCGAGGTGGTCTCGATCCCGATCCCGGCCAGCAACGATCCGGGCGGCACCGCGCCGCACATCTCGGTGACCATCGCGGGGAAATGCGCCGTGATGAAGCCCAGCTGATAGCCGCAGGAGAAGAAGCCGAGGAAGATCAGCGTGTAGGACGGATCGCGGAAGGCGCGCATCAGAACGCTGCCCATGCTCTCGGCCATCTCTTCGCGGCTGGCGCGCTCAGGCGCGCGGATCAGCGGCAGGAAGGCCAGCGAGGCGAGGATCACGGCGGCGAAGATCACGAAGACGGTCTGCCACGGGAAATGGCCTAGCAGCAGCTCCGCCATCGGCGCGCCGAAGACCTGACCGGCCGAGCCTGCCGCCGTCGCGATGCCAAGCGCGAGCGAGCGGTTCTCGTCCGAGGTCGCGCGGCCTACCACGGCGAGGATCACGCCGAAGCCGGTGCCCGCGATGCCGAAACCCACGAGGATTTCCAGAAGTTGATGCTGTCCCGGCTCCACCGCGAAGGCCGAGAGCACGAGGCCGAGCGCATAGACCAGCGCACCGAGGATGATCGCCAGCCGGTCGCCCCAGCGCTCGGCAATCGCGCCGAAGATCGGCTGACCAATGCCCCAGGCGAGGTTCTGCACCGCGATGGCGAGCGAGAATTCGGCGCGTGGCCAGTTAAACTCGCTGGCGATCGGAATCTGGAAAACGCCGAAGCTCGCCCGGATGGCGAAGCTCAGCATCAGGATCACGGCCCCTCCGATCAGAACCGGCGTGAACAGTCTGGCTTGCGTCATTCTACGTCTCCCGGCGGATCTTCCTTCCGCGCGGGCGGCATATCGCCATGGATGCTGCAGCGCGTCAATCGCGAGCTTGTCTCGGTCACAATCGCGCGGGAATGCCCCAGAGCCGCTCTTGAACCTCCCCCGCAGCCATGGCCCAATGGCGTGACTTTCGAGGGGAGGCAGGATGTATACGGTTATCGGAACGGTCGGCTCGCGGACGCTGCGCGTGTTGTGGATGCTGGAGGAGCTGGGCGCGGAGTATCAGCACGTGCGGGCCGCGCCGCGCTCGGAGGATGTCGTGGCCTTCAACCCGGCAGGCAAGGTGCCGGTGCTCGTTGTCGACGGCACGCCGATCACCGATTCCACCGCGATCCTCACTTATCTTGCTGATGCGCATGGGAAGTTCACCCATGAGGCGGGTACGCTGGAGCGTGCGCGGCAGGACAGCCTGACGCAATTCCTGCTCGACGAGTTCGATGCGAATCTCTGGACCGCCGCGCGCCACAGTTTCGTCCTGCCCGAAGAGCTGCGGCTGTCGGGCATCAAGAATTCCCTGCGCTGGGAGTTCGAGCGCTCGCAGCGCACGCTCATCCACCGAATGGGGGATGGGGAGTTCGTGATGGGCGAGGAAATGACCGTGCCCGATATCATCCTGACGCATTGCCTCGACTGGGCGCTGATGGCGAAATTCCCGATCGTCGAGCATCGGCTGAGCGAATATCACGACCGGATGCGGGCGCGCCCCGCCTATAAGCGCGCGGTGGCGAAGCGGGACGAGTAAGGGGGCTCTGCCCCCGGTGCTACGGACCTCCCCCGGGATTTTCTATCAAGAAGAAGCGAGCTGTCGCGCGGCGGCGCGTCCGGCATGGCGGCCGGAGGCGAGGCAGGCGGTCAGCAGATAGCCGCCCGTCGGGGCCTCCCAGTCGAGCATTTCGCCTGCGGCGTAGAGGCCGGGCAGGGCGGTCAGTTCCAGATCGTCGGTGAGGCTGTCCCACGCGATGCCGCCCGCGCTGGAAATCGCCTCGGCGATCGGGCGCGGCGCGCCGAGAGGCACGGGCAAGGATTTGAGCGTTGTCGCAAGTTGCGTCGGGTCCTTGGGTAGCGGGCGTCCCCATTCCAGAGCGAGCGCGAGTTTCACCGGGTCCAGCTTCGCGCCTTTGCGCAGGCGGTTCGTCAGGCTCTGTTTGGGCGGGATCTTCGCAAGCCGCGCGGCGAGGTCTTCGGCGCTCTGATCCGGGGCGAGATCGAGGCTCAGCGGCGCGCCCTCGCGCAATTCGGCGGAAAGTTCATAGATGCCGCCGCCCTCAAGGCCACGCTCCGAGATCACGATTTCCCCGCGCGTGCGCCGGGTCGGCGTGATCAGCGCGGCCCCTTTCACGGGCTGGCCGAGCTGGCTTGCCATATGCGCCGACCAGTCGATCTCGAACCCCATGTTGGCGGGGGCAAAGGGGGCAATCTTTACGCCCTTCGCGCTCAGCCAAGGCACCCATGCCGCATCCGAGCCAAGCCGCGGCCAGCTTGCGCCGCCAAGCGCGAGAATCGTGGCATCGGGGCTCAAGCTCTGGCGCCCCTCGGGCGGGTCGAAGATCAGTGCGTCGCCATCGAAGCCCTGCCAGCGCCAGCGGGTGTGGATCGTGACGCCGAGAGATTCGAGTCGCGCGATCCAGGCGCGCAGCATCGGCGAGGCTTTCATCACCGTCGGGAAGACCCGACCGGTGGAGCCGGTGAACAGCTCGATACCCAGATCGCGGGCGAAACTCTGCGTAGCCTCGGGGCCGAACGCGCGCGTGATCGCGGCGATCTGCGGGTGGGAATAATGGGACAGGAAGACGTCGAGCGGCTCATCCTTGGTCAGGTTCAACCCGGACTTTCCCGCCATCAGGAATTTGCGCGCGAGCGTCGGCTTGGCCTCTGCCAATGTCACGGCGACACCGGCCCGCGCCAGTTCCTCGGCTGCCATCAGTCCCGCCGGGCCGCCACCGATGACGAGCGCGGATTTCGCCGCCGCGCTCACCGCCGGGCCAGCATCGCGAGCCGCATCAGCGCGCGCTCCATCACCGCCATCTGCGGCGCGCGGCTGGCGGAGCGCAGGGTCAGGTCGGTCTCGACCAGTTCCTTCAGCGCGGTCTCCAGCTTGAACATGCCCCAGCTTTGCGCCTGCCGCTGCATCCGGTCGCGGCGCGGGCCGAAGATCGGCGGACGCATCCGGGCGATGCCTGCACCGGGGCCTTGCGGGTCGGAGGCCGCGGCATGCAGCGCGCGGAAATGGCGCATCGCGGCGATGGCGAGCTGCACGGGCTGCACCCCTTGGCTTTCCAGCCGCCGCATAACCGGAC
The DNA here is from genome assembly GCF_002213225.1 of Thioclava sp. IC9. Lineage (NCBI taxonomy): Bacteria > Pseudomonadati > Pseudomonadota > Alphaproteobacteria > Rhodobacterales > Paracoccaceae > Thioclava > Thioclava sp. IC9. Next base: position 93,673 of record NZ_NBNX01000007.1, on the reverse strand, counting down.
CAAGCTCGGGCGCGCGGCCCTCGGCCACGATGGAGAGCACGTCATCGACGCCTGCCTCGACCGAAGACGGCGCGCAGGCAGCCACATCGGCAGGGGCAAGCGGCGTAGTGTCACCGAATTTGTAGAGCGCGATCTTCTCGACGGTCTGGCGGAAATCGCCCGGATCGAGCGCGCGAGACAGCGCCACGAGATCGGTCATCGCGTCGTTCGAGATGTCGCGCAGACCGGCGCGGCGCAGGATATCCTCGATTTCCTCGCGGCTTGGCGGGTCGTCGTAAATCCCTACAGAATAGGCGTTGTTGTGACCCTCGAAAGCTTTGCGCAGCTTCGATTTCGCGGCGAGCGAGCCTGCGGTGATCACGATCTGCGCATCGCCTTCGCGCCATGCGTCGAGCGCGTTTTTCACTGCATCGGCTACCGCGTCGGTCGCGTCTTCGACGAAGGCCACGCGCGGGCCAGGGAAGAAGCCGACCTCCTTGATCGCATCGAGCAGCAGCGAGGGTTGCTTGCGCAGATCGCCGCCCGCGATCCGGCTCAGGCGCATCTCCTCTTCGCCCTTTGGGCCGATCATTGCGGCGATGACTTCCTGACGGCGCAGGGCCACGCGCATCGCATCGCCCCCGAAAATCAGCAGGCCGGTGCGCTCGGGCTCGGGTTTGGCGAAATAGCGGGTCGCTGCTACGCCGGTCAGTTTCATTCCGGAAGGCTCGGTGCTTGGGACAGCAGGCGCGTCACGATCTGATCGGCAAGGATCACCATCAGACGGCGATGCGCGTCTTCCTGCGCGGCCTGTGAGGCGACCACGGTGCCGGTGGCGGACCACGAGGTGAAGGAGGTGACGCGTCCGGTCAGCAGCACGGCGTTATCGGCCGCATCGCGCAGCGTGTAATCCACAGTGCCGTTCAACTGGTAGCGCGTCGTCGCGTTGTCGGGCGAGATGCCCTGACCGACCGCCTCGGTGTCGATCTTGTAATCGAGGCGGTAGCGGGTGGCCTGCGACGGGCCGAGCCTGGCATTCAGCTGCTGAACGAGGGCGAAGGCGTCGCGCGTCGTGGGCGCAGCCGGTTCGACCCCTTCGAGCAGTTTCGCAGCCCCGCCCTGAGGCCCGTAGGCCGGGGTGAAGCCGCAGCCCGCGAGCAGGCCAGCGGCCCCCGCGAGCCCCAGAAATCCGCGTCTGTCAGATGACCACATTGACGATCCGCCCCGGCACAACGATCAGCTTCTTGGGCTGGCCACCGGCCAGCGCCTTGACCACAGCTTCGTCGGCCAGAACCAGCTTTTCAACCTCTTCCTTCGGCATGTCCTTGGGCACCGAAATCTCGGCGCGGCGCTTGCCGTTGATCTGGATCGGCAGCGTCACCGAATCCTCGACCAGCAGGGCCGGGTCCGCCTCGGGCCAAGGCGCTGCGATCACGAAACCTTCGCCGCCCAGCATCGACCAGACCTCTTCGGCGAGGTGCGGGACCATCGGCGCCATCAGCTGCGCCATCAGCTTCATCGCTTCGCGCTTGGTCTCGGCCCCGGCCTTCGATTTCGACATCGTGTTGGTCAGGCCGTAGAGCGTCGCGACCGCCTTGTTGAAGGTGAAGCCCTCGATCGATTTGGTGACCTCGTCGATCGCCTTGTGGGTGGCCTTAAGCAGCGCCGTATCCTCGGCCTCGTTCGCGGGCGCATCCGAATTGGCGATATCGTCGGCAATGCGGTGCACGCGGGCGAGGAATTTCGACGTGGCTTCGGCGCCAGCGGCGGTCCACTCCACGTCCCGCTCGGGCGGGCTGTCGGACATCACGAAGAAGCGGGCGGTATCGGCCCCGAACTCGGCGATGATGTTCATCGGATCGACGACGTTCTTCTTCGATTTCGACATCTTGGCCGAGGGGATGGTCTCGACCGCTTCGCCGGTCGCCTTCAGCTTACCGTCCTCGACCTCTTCGGGGAGGTGGTAGACGGGGCGATTCTTGGCGTCGCGCGTGAGGTAGATCTCGTGCGTCACCATGCCTTGCGTGAACAGCGCATCGAACGGCTCGATCGCTTTCGCTGGCAGGTGGCCGGTCTTGTGCATCGCGCGGGCATAGAAGCGCGAATAGAGCAGGTGCAGAATCGCATGCTCGATGCCGCCGATATATTGGTCGACGTTCATCCAATACTCGGCCTCGGCCGGATCGGTCGGCGTGGCGGCACCGGGCGAGGTGAAGCGCGCGTAATACCAGCTCGAATCGACGAAGGTATCCATCGTATCGGTCTCGCGCTGACCCGGCCCGCCGCAATTCGGGCAGGTGCAGTCGCGCCAGCTGGGATGACGGTCGAGCGGGTTGCCAGGGATCGAGAAGTCGATCTTCTGGCCGTCCTCGTCGTAAGGCAGCTCGACGGGCAGGTTTTCCTTCTTCTCCGGCACCACACCGCAGGTCTCGCAATGCACGACCGGAATCGGGCAGCCCCAGTAGCGCTGGCGGCTCAGGCCCCAGTCGCGCAGGCGGAACTTGGTCACGCCCTGACCGATGCCGTTTTCCTCGCAGAAGGCGATCGCGGTTGCGACGCCCTCTTCGCCGGTCTGCACTTGGTCGCCCGCGAAGCCTCGGATATAGCGGACTTTTTCCGATTTCAGCGGGACGTATTCGGCGTCGGGATAGTCACCTTCGAGCGGCTCGAAAACGGGCGTGATCGGCAGCTTGTATTTCGTCGCGAATTCGAAGTCGCGCGCGTCATGCGCCGGGCAGCCGAAGATCGCGCCGGTGCCGTAATCCATCAGGATGAAGTTCGCGATATAGACCGGCAGTTCCCAGCTCGTGTCGAGCGGGTGGCGGACCTTGATGCCGGTATCCATCCCCAGCTTCTCGGCAGTCTCGATGGCTTCTTCTGTCGTGCCGCCCGCGCGGCATTTCGCGACGAATTCCGCGACCTTGGGATCGTGGCGTTCCAGATGTTTGGCGAGCGGATGATCGGGCGAGATCGCCGCAAAGCTAGCACCGCGCAGCGTGTCGGGGCGGGTCGTGTAGACCTCCAGCCGGTCGAAACCTTCCGGCGCATCGACGGTCGAGAAGGCGAATTGCAGGCCGCGCGATTTCCCGATCCAGTTTGCCTGCATCAGGCGCACCTTCTCGGGCCAGTCTTTCAGGTTGTCGAGCGCGTCGAGCAGTTCTTCGGCATAGTCGGAAATCTTGAAGAACCACTGCGTCAGCTCGCGGCGTTCGACCTCGGCGCCAGAGCGCCAGCCCTTGCCATCGATCACCTGTTCATTGGCAAGCACGGTCATGTCGACCGGGTCCCAGTTCACCACCGCGTTCTTGCGATAGACGAGACCGGCCTCGAGCATGTCGATGAACATCGCCTGCTGTTGGCCGTAATAGTCCGGGTCGCAGGTCGCGAATTCGCGCGACCAGTCGATCGAGAGGCCCAGCGGCTTCATCTGGTCCTTCATTACGGCGATATTGCCGTAGGTCCAGTCCTTCGGGTGACCGCCATTGTCCATCGCGGCGTTCTCGGCGGGCATCCCGAAAGCATCCCAGCCCATCGGATGCAGCACGGAAAAGCCCTTCGCCATCTTGTAGCGCGCGACGACGTCGCCCATCGTGTAGTTGCGCACATGGCCCATATGGATGCGGCCCGACGGGTAGGGGAACATCTCGAGGACGTAATATTTCGGCTTGGCCGGATCACGGCGCGCGGCGAAGAGATCCGCCTCGTTCCAGGCCTCTTGCCATTTCGTCTCGCTCTGGCTCGGTTCGTAGCGTGCCATGTCGGGCCCCTCATCACGTCGAATTCTGCGCGAGCTTGCTACACTGGCCTTGGGGGCGAGGTCCAGCCGCCGCGCTCATTTGGACAGAAATATCCCCGCCGGAGGCTGGCTCGGGCGGGGATCTGAATGCGTCCTGCGGTCGACTTTCGGGATCAGAGTTGTGAGTCGCGGACCCGCAGCTGACGTGCGCGGGTGAGAATCGCGTTCTCCACGGCGCGCTGCGTATCGGCGGAAACTGCTCCGCCCCGGGTGCGGATCGACACTTTCAGCGAGCGCGCATCGAGCGCCGGATCGGTGACGTAAACAGTGGCTTTGTAGGCGCGACCGCCGCCCGGCGGGGTGCCGTAGCCGGTCACGATGACGCCGGAGAAGGGGTCAACCTCTTGAATCGGCAGGAAGTCGAGCACTTCGAGCGAAGCCTGCCAGAGATACTTGTTCACCTCGACGGTGATGTTCGGATCGCCCTTGCCGCTGAAGAGGTCCCAAACGGTGGATTTCTTCTGAACGCGGCGCGAGGGCCCGTCGGCAACGGCCTCGTTGGTGCCCGCCATATGGCTAAGCTGATTAGCGTCGCGCTGCGCGGGGGTGCCACCGCTACCCGAGAAGATGTTGCCGCTCGAGATACCCTTGCCGCAGCCTGCGAGCGCGAGGCACAGGCCCAGAATTGCCGTGCGTTTCAAAAGGGTTCTGGAAGTCATGCGAAGCTGTCCCCGTCGGCCTGCGTCATTGGTTGCCTTTTCTCTAGCCCATGGCCCCAAGCCCGACAAGGTTTTTCCCTTTTCGCCCCGGAATTCGCCCGATCGACCCGCTGCCATTCGCGGGTCTTGTGCCGCTATACACGCACATGAGGGCTCTCGCGAGGCGGTGGCAAGGAAAGGCTGCAAAGGCAGGCTGACGTTACTGTGACATGTCTGCACCATCAAACACCCTATTCGGCCGGGGCGGGCGCTTTGAGTTGCAATAAAGGGGGTGGGGAGAGAAAACACCGTCATACCCAACTTCGGATTCCCCAGGTTGGGGGTTACCTGTAAGACAATGAGGGAAAACGATGAAAAAGGTTCTCTTCGCGACGACCGCGCTCGTGTTCTCGGCTGGCATCGCTGCCGCTGAGGTCTCGGTTGGCGGTGACGGCCGCATGGGTGTCATGTATAACGGTTCCGACTGGAACTTCTCGAGCCGTATCCGCGTCTCGTTCACCGCTTCGGGCACCACCGATGGTGGCCTCGAGTTCGGTGGCTCGGTCCGCGCTGACCAAGCTTCGGCTGCGACCAACGGCACCGCTGCTTCGGTCTACATCTCGGGCGCATTCGGCAAGCTCTCGATGGGCGACGTTGTCGGCGCTCCGGAAGCTCTGTTCGGCGACCTGCCGGAAGTCGGCTACACCGACCTCGACGGCGCTGGCCTCGGCAACGTGTCCGGTCTCGCCACTCCCGCTGGCCTCAACGGCCGCCCGAACCTTGGTGCGAACGAAATTCCGTACCTGACCGGCGATAACGGCGGTAGCGTTGTGGCTGGCACCACCACCAACGATACGTCGGGCCCGAACCTGCTGTACACCGGCACCTTCGGCGCATTCTCGGTGGCCGCTTCGCTTTCGGACGGCAAAGTCGGTTCGACGAACTACAACCAAGAATACGCTGTTGGCGCAGCTTACACCTTCGGCAACTACACCGTTGGTCTGGGCTACGAAATCGTCGATCCGACGACCGGTTCGAACGCCAAGCAAGCGACGCTCTCCGGCGTTGGTCAGTTCGGCAACACCTCGGTCAAAGCCTACTATGCTGACGGCAGCGGCAGCAATAACCTCGACAAAGCCTACGGCATCGGTGCGACCTCGGTCTTCGGTGCGACCTCGGTCATGGCTTACGTGAACTACGCGAAAGCTGACGACGGCACTGAAGGCACCGCTTACGGCCTCGGCGCTGCGTACGATCTGGGCGGTGGCGCCTCGATCGTCGGTGGTGTTGCAGACAGCGACATCGCAGGCACCGACACCCAAGCCGACCTCGGCGTGAAGTTCTCGTTCTAATCCTTCGGGACAGAACGATGGGAAGAGCGGGCCTTGCGCCCGCTCTTTTCTTTTTGGGCCCTTCGGTGTTTCTTGGGCGCGCTGAAGAGGGAGGGCCAGATGGGACTGAGCGACATTCAGGCGCGGATTGCGAAAGCGGAACAAGCGGCAGGGCGCGATGCGGGATCGGTGAAACTGATCGCCGTGTCGAAAGTTCAGCCCGCCGAGCGAGTCGAGGCGGTTCTGCGCGAAGGGCATCGGTTGTTCGGCGAAAACTACGTGCAGGAAGCGCAAGGCAAATGGCCCGCCTGGCGCGAGGAATTTCCCGGCTGTGAGGTCCACATGATCGGGCCGCTGCAGTCGAACAAGGCGAAGCTGGCGGTGGAGCTGTTCGAGGCAGTTCACACGCTCGACCGGCCCTCGCTGGGCATGAAGCTGGCCAATCTGGCGCAGGCGCGCGGGGCTTCTCCCGATCTTTTCATTCAGGTCAATACTGGCGAGGAGCCACAAAAAGCGGGCGTGCTGCCCGATGATCTGGACGCTTTCGTCGCGGATATGCGGGCGAAGGATCTGCCGGTCGTCGGCCTGATGTGCATCCCGCCCGAATCCGATGACCCTGCGCCGCATTTCGCGATGCTGGCCGAGATGGCCGGGCGCAACGGGCTCGACGGTCTCTCGATGGGGATGAGCTCGGATTTCGAGAAAGCGATCGCGGCGGGCGCAACCCATGTGCGCGTGGGTTCGGCAATCTTCGGTGCGCGCGACTATTCCTAAGCTTTGTCCCGGGCGTCGAGCGCCGGGGGCTTTCCGCCCCCGGACCCCCGGAGGATATTTCCTCCAAGCCGAATTGGAATGTCGAGCGGTTCGCCCGGTGCAACATGCCGCGCGATCCAGATCAGGTGGTCCCGGCGGAAGGCGAGGCAGCCTGCGGTAGGGTAGCCCGCGCGGCGGCGCTGATGCAGGAAGATGGCCGAGCCTTTGCCCGCCTGCGCCTGCGGATAGTTCCAATCGGTGACCAGTACGATGTCGTAAAGCGGATCGGCGCGCCGCATCGCCTCATGCGAGGCGGGGTAGGGTGCGCGAACCAATTGGTTATAGGCCGAATCCTCGGAGGCGTCGCACCACAGATCGCGCGGCCCGATCGGTTCGGCCCAGTCTTGAGGCGCGACAATTCGATCCGCGCGGTAGAACATCCGCAGGATGTGCAGCCGCCCCGAGGGGGTCGCGCCGTCGCCCTCCTGCTTGCTGCCGGTGATGCCGCCGCGGCCGATCTCGACCGGGAAACGGCGACCGCGAAACAGCAGGCCCGTGGGCGTCAGGCGCATCACAGGATATGCCCCGATTTCGCCGCCTTGGTGGCCAGGTAGATTTCGTTATGGCGGCTCATGCCGACCTTCAGCGGCACGCGCTCGGTCACGTCGATGCCGTTGGCCTCCAGCATCGCAACCTTGGCGGGGTTGTTGGTCAGCAGCCGCACCTGCGAAAACCCGAGCTTGCGCAGCAGCGCCGCGCCGATCCGGAAATCGCGCTCGTCATCCTCGAAGCCGAGGCGGTGGTTCGCCTCCACCGTGTCGAATCCCTGATCTTGCAGCGAATAGGCGCGCATCTTGTTGGCAAGCCCGATCCCGCGCCCCTCCTGATTGAGATAGAGCAGGATGCCCGCGCCCTCATGGCCCATCAGCGTCAGCGCCGCGTCCAGCTGCGGGCCGCAATCGCATTTCAGAGAGCCCAGAACGTCGCCGGTGAAACAGGCCGAATGCAGCCGCGCGAGAACCGGTTTCGAGCGATCGGGGCGACCGATCTCGATCGCGTAATGCTCCTCGGCGCCATTGTCGGGGCGGAAGATATGCAGGCGCCCCGCTTCGGCGGCGCGCATCGGCACGCGCGCGGCAGAGACCGGGGCGAAAGCCTGCGGAATGTCGGCAGCGGCGAGCGCCTCTTCGGCGGTAATGCAGGTCAGATCCGTCGGCGTGGGGTCGGGCGCTGCGACCATCAGCGCTGCGGGCAGAAGCTGGGCGGACTTTGCCAGCCGGATAGCGGCACGGGAGAGATCCGCATCGCCGCCGCGGAGGGCCTTGAGCGGGCCTTTCATCGGCACGCGCAGATCGTCTGCCGGATCGGCGAGCGCGCGCAGCCAGAGCAGATCGGCGTCTGCAGGCACTTCGATCCGGGCAATATCGGCGTCATAGACCCGGGCTTTCAGCGTCTCGGCCCGGCGCGCGGTCAGCACCAGCGTCAACGGCCCCAGCGCGCGCAACGCCGCTAGCCGCTCGGGCGAGAGCGTTTCGACCGCCACCGCGAGGTGATCTGACAGCAAGACGGGCAGCCCCATGCGCAGATCGGCGCGGGCGCGATTCAGTCGTTCAGCCGGGCTCGGCCCGAGGGAATAGGTACCGGTCATGCGCTCTGAGATAGCCTCGACTGTAACAAATTGAAATATCTGCCGGTGATTCGACACGTCAGCGTGAGATAGGTTTCACCACCCTTGCCATCGCTGTGAAAGGGCAACAGCTATTCGTCAAACGCAAATGGAGGCTCAGGACATGGCATCATTGAAGAAGGTCCTTTTGGTTGACGATGACAACGATCTGCGCGAGGCGCTCGCCGAGCAGCTCGTCGCGACCGATGATTTCGAGGTGTTCGAGGCCAGCAATGGTCACGAAGCTGTAGATAAGGCGAAATCGACGCTTTACGACCTCGTCGTTCTGGATGTGGGCCTTCCCGACACCGATGGCCGTGAACTGTGCAAGAAGCTGCGCAAAAGCGGTGTGAAATGTCCGATCGTGATGCTCACCGGGCATGACACCGACGCCGATACGATCCTCGGCCTCGACTCCGGCGCCAACGACTACGTCACCAAGCCTTTCAAGTTCCCGGTGCTTCTGGCCCGTCTGCGCGCCCAGCTTCGCACCCATGAACAGTCCGAAGACGCCGTCTTCCAGCTCGGCCCGTATACGTTCAAGCCCGCGATGAAGATGCTGGTCGACGACAAGGACCGCAAGGTGCGTCTGACCGAGAAGGAAACCAATATTCTCAAGTTCCTCTATCGCGCGACCGACGGCGTGGTGCCGCGCGACGTGCTGCTGCACGAGGTCTGGGGCTATAATGCGGGTGTCACCACCCACACGCTCGAGACGCATATCTATCGCCTGCGTCAGAAGATCGAGCCCGATCCCTCGAATGCACGCCTGCTGGTGACGGAATCGGGCGGCTATCGTCTGGTGGCCTGAACTGAAGCGTTTCGCGCGGCATGGGCTGCGTGACGCGCGCCAAGGTTGGAAATGAGGAAGGCGGCTCCTGCGGGGGCCGCCTTTTCCTTATGCGGCGCTTGGGATGCGCGGCTCAGACCGTGGGGTAGATGTCTTCCTCGGCCTCTTCGAGCGAGATACCAAGCGCATTCAGCCCGTCTTCGAGATGATCGGCCAGCATCGGATTGCCCAGCAGGTAATCTTCGGTGGGCGCGGTGGCTTCGGCCTTGGCGGTGGCGATCGCCTCATCGAGTTCCGACGCGTCATAAGTGTCGCGCCCGACCCACATCACCGCAGTCAGACCTGCTTGCTCATCCTCGTTCAGCGCGGCGATGAAGGCACGCAGCTCACGGGCTTGGCCGGAGCCGGGCACGCCCGCGTCGAACTTGCGGGCGCGGATGATGACATGGGCGATTTTGGCGGGGCTGATGGTGAGCATGTATCCCTCCTGAGGCTTGAGTTTGCGCCTCCGCCCTCTCTTGCGCAAGCGGCAATAGGTGTCAGTCTTCCTCTTGCACGAGCGCCGGGGCGGAGACCGCGCGCGGATGGCTGTCGACCAGCGCGGGCGTCTCCAGCGTGCCGCCATCGGGCACGACGCCCATCTGTTCGAAGCGGCGGGCGGAAGGCAGCACGCGGCTTTCCAGCGAGCCCACCGCCTTGTTGTAGCTCTCGACCGAGCGGGTCAGCGCCTTGCCGACGGATTCGACATGGCCGCCGAAGGTCTTGATCCGCTCGTAGAGATCCTTGGCGGTCTTCTGCACTTCAATGGCGTTGCGGGCCATCTTCTCCTGCTGCCAGCCATAGGCGATGGCTTTCACCAGCGCCATCAGCGTCGTCGGCGAGGCGATCAGCACCTTGTTCTCGAACGCGTATTCGATAAGGCCCGGATCGGCCTCGGCGGCGGCGGCCACGAAGGTCTCGCCGGGGATGAACATGACGACGAAATCGGGCGTCTCGTGCAGCTGGTCCTGATAGGATTTCGAGGACAGCAGCTTCACATGCTGACGCACCTGCTGCGCGTGGCGGGTGATGGCCGCGTTCTGCAGTTCCGGGGTCTCCGCCTCCAGCGCATCGAGATAAGCCTCGAGCGGGGTCTTGGCGTCGATCACGATGCTCTTGCCGCCGGGGATATGGACGATCGCATCGGGGCGGCGCGCGCCTGCATCGGTCTCGAAATGCTGCTCGAGGTGGAAATCCACGTTCTCGGACATCCCCGCCATCTCGAAGACCTGCCGCAGCTGCATTTCGCCCCACCGCCCCCGCGTCTTCGGCGCCCGCAGCGCCTGCACAAGCTTGCGGGTCTCCTGCCCCAGATGCGCTTGCCCTTGGGCCAGCGTCTTCACCTGCGCATGGATCGCGCCGTAAGCCTCGTTGCGGGCCTTCTCGATCGACTGAATCTGCTCGCCGAACTCGTTGAGCCGGGTGTTGAGCGGCTTCACCAGATGCTCGATCGCGTCGCGGCGGCGGTCGAGTTCCTCCTGCGCGGTCTTCTCATGGGTCTTGAACCGTTCCGAGACGAGCGACAGGAAAGCCTCGGAGTTCTTCTGCAGCACGCCGGAGGCGACCGAGGAGAACCGATCCTCGATCTCCTTCTTCATGCCGCGCAATTCTTCGAGGCGCGCCGCATGTTCGCGCTGCAGGCTCTCATAAGCCTCGGACTTGGCAACGCGCGCCCGGTATTCGTCGTTGAGCGCGTTTCGCGTACGCTCCAGCGTGGCCTCGACCTCGTGCAGACGTTCTGCCGCAGCTTCAGAGGCAGCGAGCGCCTCGCGCAGGTTCTGGGCCTCTTCGCGATAAGGTTCGGCCGCGGCCAGATCGGCATCCAGTTCCGCCGCGCGCTTGCGCGCAGACAGCCACAGCCCGGCGAAGATCAGCGCGACGACGACTGCGCCGATCAGAGCCTGAACCACGGGATCGTTGAGGTCGAGAGTGAGGGAACCGAGCTGGATCATGTGCGGCCAAACAGTCTTTCAATATCGCTGAGCTTCAGTTCGACATATGTCGGACGCCCATGGTTGCATTGGCCGGAATGGGGGGTGGCCTCCATCTGGCGCAGCAGCGCATTCATCTCGTCGGCGCGCATCTGGCGGCCCGAGCGGATCGAGCCGTGGCACGCCATGCGGCTGAGTACCGCTTCGATCTTGGCCTGCACCAACTGGCTGTCGCCCAGATCGGACAACTCGTCGAGCACGTCGCGCAGCAGCCCCTCGGCATTGATTTCGCCCAGAACGGCAGGGGTCTCGCGCACCGCAATCGCGCTGCCGCCGAAGGGTTCGATGGTCAGCCCAAGGCGGGAAAGCGCGTCGGCATGTTCCAGGAGCAGCGCGGCGTCGCCTTGAGAAAGCTCCACAATCTCGGGGATCAACAGCGCCTGCGCGGGCACGCCGTTCTCGGCCATCTGGCCCTTCAGCTTCTCATAGACCAGCCGCTCATGCGCCGCGTGCTGATCGACGATGACGATGCCGCGCTCGGTCTGGGCGATGATGTAATTCTCATGCACCTGCGCGCGGGCAGCCCCCAAGGGCTTTTCGGTCAGCGCGGGCTCAGCGGGGGCCGGGGCCTCGGCCCGCGCTGAGGGCGCATAGTCGAAGCTGGGCGCAGGGGCCTCCTGGAAGGACGGCTGCGGGTAGGATGGGGGCTGATAGGCCGGATCGGGCAGCGGCGCCTGTGCGGAGTAGGACGACCGCATCGCGCCAAGGCTCGGGCGATCCATCTGGTAAATGCGCGGCGGCTGATCGGCGGTCGGTTCGGGGCGCATCGCGCCGAGCGTCGCATCCGAGACGGTCGAGGACGCCCGATGCCCCGCTTGCGCCAGCGCATGGCGTAGCCCCGTCACGATCAGCCCGCGCACGGTCGCGGCCTCGCGGAAGCGGACCTCGGCCTTTGCGGGGTGGACGTTGACGTCGACGCGCTCGGGCTCGCAGGTCAGGAACAGGCAGGCGGCGGGGTGACGCTCGCGGCTGAGGAAATCCATGTAAGCCGCGCGCAGTGCCCCGGTCAGCTGCTTGTCGCGCACGGGGCGGCCATTGACGAAGAGGAACTGCTCCACCGCCGCGCCGCGCGAATAGGTGGGCAGCGCGGCATAACCGGTCAGACGGATATCTTCGCGCTCAGCGTCGATCTTCACCGCGTTGTCCGAAAAGGCCCGCCCGATCACCCGAGCCAGTCGTTCCGCGAGCGCGTCGAACAATTCGCCCTGCTCGCCATCGGCGCGGAAAATCTCGCGCGATTTGCCGTTGGACACATCGGTGAGGGTGAAGCTGACATAGGGCTCCGCCATCGCCAGCCGTTTCATCACATCGGCGATCGCCTGCGCCTCGGCACGGTCGGTGCGCATGAATTTCAGACGTGCGGGCGTGGCGAAGAACAGGTCGCGCAGCTCGACCACGGTGCCCCGGTTCAGCGCCGCCGGTTTCACCGGGCCGATCTGGCCGCCCGCCACGCTGATCTGGAAGGCGTCGAGACCATCGACGCGCGAGGTGATCGTCAGCCGTCCGACCGCGCCGAGCGAGGGCAACGCCTCGCCGCGAAAGCCGAAAGTGTGGATGTTCAGAAGATCCGAGCCGTCGATCTTCGAGGTGGCATGGCGCGAGAGCGCCAGCGGCAGATCCTCGGCGGTCATCCCGCAGCCGTCGTCGGTCACGCGGATCAGCGTCTTGCCGCCATCGCAATATTCCACCGCGACCCGCGAGGCGCCTGCATCCAGCGCGTTCTCCACCAGCTCTTTCACGGCAGAGGCCGGGCGTTCGACCACTTCGCCTGCCGCGATGCGGTTTGCCGCAGCGTCATCGAGCTGACGGATCACGGGACGCTCAGACGCGCCGATATTGCGGTTGTGCTGGTTCATTCCACTAGGGATAGCATGGCGCGACGCTCATCTAAAGAGATTCGCGCCAGCTATCCCCAGCGAAATCAGTTCAGGCCCTGCGGGCGTCCGACGACGACGAAGGTCAGGTTGTCGGGGTTCAGGATGCGCTTGGCCACGCGCTGGATATCCTCCTTCGTGACCGCGTTCACTTTGTCGTTGCGGGTGTCGATATAGCTCGGCGCCATGTCGTTGAGCTGCATCCCCGTGAGAATGCCCGCGATCGTGCCATTGCCGTCGAAACGCAGCGGATAGGCACCGGTGAGGTAGGTCTTGGCGTCCTCCAGCTCCTTGTCGGTGACCTTGCCGGTCGCCGCTTTCTTCCACTGTTCTTTCACGACCGAGATCGCCTCTGCGACCTTCTCATTGGCGGAGGCAAAGCTGCCCTGCCAAGTCTTCGCCAGATCCTTGTCGACGATATAGGAGGCGATGCCATAGGTCAGGCCGCGTTTCTCGCGCACCTCGTCCATCAGGCGCGACGAGAACCCGCCCGCGCCGAGGATCTGGTTGAGCACATAGGCCGCGAAGAAATCGGGGTCTTTCAGCCCGATCCCCTTCTGGCCGAACATCACCACCGATTGCGGGCTGTCGAAATCGACCGTGGTCACGCCGCCCTTGAAGCTCGGATCCGCGGGGGGTGGCATGTCGGCGCCCTTGGCGGGCAGATCGCCCAGAAGCTTGTCGAGCATCGGGCCGAGTTCTTCCGGGGTGATGTCGCCCACTGCGGAGACCACCATGTGATCGCGGGTCATCACACGGTCCTTGGCCTCGAACAGGTCCTCGCGCGTCAGGCCCTTCACGCTCTCGGTGGTGCCGTTGAGCGAGCTACCATAGGGATGATCGCCATAGGTGATCTCGCGGAATTTCTCGCCCGCGATGTCGTTCGGGTCCTGTTTGCTCGACGCGATCACGGCGAGCACCTGCTGGCGCACGCGTTCGATTGCGCTTTGATCGAAACGCGGATTGACCAGCGCCTCGCGCAGAAGGTCCACGGATTTGTCGCGGTTCTCGGTCAGCATCCGGGCCGAGATGTCGAGCGAGTCGTCGCCCACATCGAAGCCGAACTGTGCGGCCAGTGCTTCCTCGGCCTCGGCGAATTGCTGCGAGTTCTTCTCGCCCGCGCCTTCTTCGAGCGTGGCGGTCATCAGGTTGATCGCGCCGCGTTTGCCCTTGGCGTCGAGGCTCGCGCCGCCCCGGAAGGCGATGTCGAGCGCGGTGAAGGGGATGTCGTGGTTCTCCACTAGCCACGCCTTGATGCCGCCGGGCGAGGTGACCTGCTGAATGTCGATCGCACGGGCGGGCAGGGCCAGCACGAAGGCAAAGAGCGACGCCATCACGAGGCGCGCGGTGATCGGGAAACGGGTATGGATCATTGCGTGATCTCCTGCGCGGTCACGGGCGGCGCGGCGGGGGCCGCAGTCTCGGCGGGGGCGTCATCGGGACGCTTGGCATAACCCGTCACCGAGGACTTGTTCTGGAACAGATCGCGGGCCGCGGCCATCACGTCCTCCTCGGTCACCGACATCAGAACGTCCGGCCAGTCCTCGACATCCTTCACCGTGAAGCCCGAGGCCAGTGCTTCGCCATAGCGCCGTGCGAGGCCCTGCGTGTTGTCGCGCGAATAGATCTCGGAGGCCTTCACCTGCGTCTTGATGCGGGCAAATTGCTCCGGGTCGATGCCTTCCTTCAGAAATTGCGCCAGCGCCTTGTCGAGTGCTTTTTCAGCCTCGGGGAGGCTCACATCCTTGGCGGGCATGACCGAGAGGTTGAACGTCGTCGGGTCGATCGACATGCCGTCATAATAGCTCGACGCGTAGATCGCGGTGCCGTCGCCGTAGATCAGCTTTCGGCCAAGTACGGAGGTCGCCTGATTGCCGCCGAGAATCTCCGACAGAACGGTCAGGGCGGCCGCGCGCTTCTGATCGCCCGGATTGCGCTCGGGGGCGAGATAGGTGCGGACCAGATAGGGCTGGGCGACGCGGGCGTCCTCGAAGGTCAGGTGGCGCGCGGCGCGTTGCGGCGGCTCTTGCGGGCGGGCGCGGGGCGACAGGTCCTCGGTCGGTTTCAGCTTGCCGTAATACTTCTCGGCCAGCGCCTTCACCTCGTCGGGCTTCACATCGCCCGCGACCACGAGTACCGCGTTATTGGGCGCGTAATATTCGTGATACCACTTGAGCGCGTCCTGCCGGGTCAGGCCTTCCATTTCCTTGCGCCAGCCGATGACCGGCGTGCCATAGGGCGAGTTGAGGAACTGGGCGGCGCGTTCCTGTTCGTTGAACAGAGCCTGCGGGTTGGAATCGGTACGCTGCGCACGCTCTTCCAGGATCACCTGCAGCTCGGTCTTCGCGTCGTCGGGCGAGATACGCAGATTGCGCATCCGGTCCGCTTCCATCTTCATCACCAGCGGCAGTCGGTCCGCGGCGATGCGCTGGAAATAGGCGGTGTAATCGAAGCTGGTGAAGGCGTTGTCCGAACCGCCATTGGCGGCGACCGTCTTCGACAGCTCGCCGGGGGCCATGGTGTCGGTGCCCTTGAACATCAGGTGTTCAAGGTAATGCGCGATGCCGGATTTGCCGCGCTTCTCGTCGGCCGATCCGGCTTTGTACCAGACCATATGGACCACGACGGGCGCGCGGTGATCTTCGATCACGACGCCTTTCAGACCGTTTTCCAACTCGAAAGTAGAGACGTCACCGGCCACCGCCGGGCTCAGACCTGCCAATGTCAGCAGGGCGAACAGGAATGCACGCAATGCCCAACTCCTCACAAGACACAGTTTCGGCGAAGATAAGCACTCTCGCTTCGCGTGCAAACGCCGGTGACGTTCTCGTGATGATTTTTCGGATTACTTGACCGCTTGCTGCGCTTCACCCGAGGGCGGGGCGCCCGGGGTGACGACGCCGAGACGGCGCCAGCGCTCGAGCTCTGCCGACTGGTCGAGCTCCATCGGCTTGTAGGCTTTGTAGTAGACCGAAACCTGGAACAGACGTTCGAGCAGGCGACCGTCGTGATCCTTGCGCCACTGGTAATCTTCGGCGGCGAGGGTCTGGCGGATGCCCGCCTGGCTGCCGTAACGCGAAGCCGCGGAGACGAGCGCCCGATCCGACGTCGGCACCTGGCCGTTCCGATCGAGGCGGCGCGGATTGCCACCAAGGGCGGCGACGGCATCGGCTTCGGGCGTGGGATCGGTGATGTTCGCGCCGCCCGGCGTGGGCGGCGGCAGGGCATCCAGGTTCTCCGGCATCTCCAACGGCTTCGTCGGAATTACGCCGAATTCGTCCGGGCCTTGGTGCGAAGACCGCAGATTCATCAGGCTGGGGTCGCGGGAATTGCCGCAGGCAGCCAGCGTCAGTACCGCTGTAAACGCGAGTCCGAGCGTGCCGATCTTCGCCTGCATGAACCACTCCCTTGCCAGTTCCGCCCCCGTCTTAACGCAACATTGGAGCGTCGTCACCTGCGAAAAACAGGCTAGCCTTCGTTGGCGCGATGGTCCTTGCCGCTGAACAGCACCAGACCGACAGCGCCAAGGAAAATTGCCACATCTGCCACGTTGAAAGAATAGGGGTTCTCCCAACCCGGTAGCGACATGTTGAGAAAATCCGCCACCGCGCCGTAAACGAGCCGGTCGACGACGTTTCCGAGCGCGCCACCGACCAGCAGCCCGGCCGAGATATTCACCCGGCGCGAATGCGGCTCACGCGCGATCCAGACCCAGACCCAGAGCGAGATCACCAGCGCCACGATGATCAGCACCCAGCGCATCCAGTCGGTTTCGCCGGAGAACAGGCCGAAATTGACGCCGCGATTCCATGCCATGCGAAAGTTGAGGTAGGGCGGCACCACGTCGATCGCCCCGCGCTGGTCGAGATGCATCCCCTGCACCACGATATATTTCGACACCTGGTCGAGGAGCAGGACGCCCGCTGTCACTTTCGCTGCTAGCCGCATCTGGCCCTCGTTTGTTTCTCGTCACGTCTTCATGCCAGAAGGTGCAGCCCGGCATCCACCGGGCTACGCAAAGATACGGGCGGATCAGTGGCGGAAATGGCGCATTCCGGTGAAGACCATCGCAAGACCACGCTCGTTCGCCGCGTCGATCACTTCCTGATCGCGCATCGAGCCCCCGGGCTGGATGATCGCGGTGGCGCCTGCCTCAGCCGCGGTGATCAGGCCGTCGGCGAAGGGGAAGAAGGCGTCCGAGGCCACGACTGACCCCTTGGTGGGAGTCTCGCTCAGACCAGCGGCTTCCATCATGTCTTCCGCTTTGCGCGCCGCGATCCGGGTCGAGTCGACGCGGCTCATCTGGCCCGCGCCCACGCCGACGGTCGCGCCGTCCTTGACGTAGATGATCGCGTTCGACTTGACGTGTTTCGCGACTTTCCACGCGAACAGAAGGTCTTTCAGCTCCTGCTCGGAGGGCTGGCGCTCGGTCACGACTTTCAGATCGTCCAGCGAGATCACGCCGTTGTCCTTGTCCTGTACGAGGAAACCGCCCGCGACCTGACGATAGGTCGTGATCGGTGCGGTGATGTCGGGCAGGCCACCGGTTTCGAGAAGGCGCACATTCTTCTTCTTCGCGATAACCTCTTTCGCCGCCTTGTCCACCGATGGCGCAATGATGACTTCGGAGAAAATCTTGGTGATCTCTTCGGCGGTTGCCGCGTCGAGCGTCTGGTTCAGCGCGATGATGCCGCCGAAGGCCGAGGTGCGATCGCAGTCGAAGGCGCGCTTATAGGCCTCGATCACGGTCTCGCCGGTCGCCACGCCACAGGGATTGGCGTGCTTGATGATCGCGACGGCGGGCTTCTCGGTACCGAATTCCGAGACCAGCTCGTAGGCGGCATCGGTGTCGTTGATGTTGTTGTAGCTCAGTTCCTTGCCCTGCAGCTGCTTCGCGGTCGCGACGCCGGGGCGGTTCGTACCGTCGAGGTAGAAGGCCGCCGACTGGTGCGGGTTTTCGCCATAGCGCAGCGTTTGGGCGAGCGTGCCCGCGAAAGCGCGGCGGCGCGGGGTCTGCTCGCCGATAGCGCCGGCCATCCAAGTCGAGACGGCGGCATCATAGGCCGCGGTGCGCGCATAGGCGATCTGGGCGAGGCGCTGGCGGAACGGGTAGGAGGTCGCGCCATCATTCGCGTCGAGCTCTTCCAGCACGGCGGCGTAATCTTCGACATCCACGACGGTCGAGACAAACGCGTGGTTCTTCGCCGCAGCCCGGATCATCGCCGGGCCGCCGATATCGATATTCTCGATGCAGGTGTCGTAATCGGCGCCCGTCGCGACCGTTTCCTCGAACGGGTAGAGGTTCACCACCAGCAGGTCGATCGCCTCGATCTGGTGCGCTTCCATCGCGGCGAGGTGTTCTTCGTTGTCGCGCAGCGCCAGCAGGCCGCCATGCACTTTCGGGTGGAGCGTCTTAACGCGACCGTCCATCATCTCCGGGAAGCCCGTCAGATCGGCCACGTCGCGCACGCTGAGGCCAGCTTCGCGCAGGGTCTTGGCGGTGCCGCCGGTGGATAGCAGTTCCACACCGCGCGCAGCGAGCGCTTGGGCGAAGTCGACCAGTCCGGTCTTGTCGGAAACGGAAATCAGCGCACGGGTCAGGGGGATCGGGCGGGTCACGGGCAGCTCCTCGCAAGGCTCAGGTCAGGGGCGCCCGGCCATCCTTGGGGGATTTGCCCCAAGGTCAGGGCGCGTCGATGGCCGAGGGGTTATCGCGTGCTTGCGAAAAGGTCCAGCCAATCTGGCAGGCCCGGTCCAGAACCTTGCTGGAAAGCACGATCTGTTGTGCAGGACGCGGGCGAATGCGCCCTTTTTCCAGGTAAACCGAGGGTTCCAATGCCAGATCGGCGACCCCGTCATGGCGGAAAATCCAGATTTCCCCGGTGCGCAGCGCGACCGAAACGGCGGTGCCACCGAGATCGAGTGCCGCGTCGCAATCGGGATGCAGGTGAAAGCGGATGTCGAAGGGAATGCCGCGCAGGCCTTCACGCTCGAAGATCTGGTCGAAGCGCTCGATATCCTGAGGCGTCATCGCGCCCAGCGTGTCGCGCCCGCGCAATTCGCGCCCGTCGACGGAGAGGTCCAGCTCGCGGATATGCGACATGCCGTGGGTCTCGGCATAGCCGTCATGGCCGAAGATCATCCCGGTCTCGGACAGGTCGTCGGGCTTGAACCAGACGTTTTTCGGCGTCTTGTCGAGAAAGGCGCGCGGTGCCCGTCCGAAGAGGCGCTCGGGGCCGAGGCGCGACGAGGAATAGCCGCGGATCGAGAGGGTCGAATGGCTGGCGGTGGCCCGGCCCGCCCGGTGCCAATCCGCGCCGAACTGCGCGCCCGAGCCGCAATTGACGATCAGCGGGCGACGACCGGAGGTCAGCTCGAAGGCCAGCGTCGACGCATGGGCATTGGCCGAGGCCTCGCCCTGCGGAGGTCGCGCCGCGTCGATGATGAGAGAGCCGCGCCCCCCCTGCATTCGCACATAGCCCATCGCGATCGGTTCGCGCCGCACGCTGCGGATGCCGGTCGCCGAAAGCGCTGCGTCGAGACGTCCTTCGGGGCCGCGTCCGCCGCCGTGAAACCGCGCCAGCGCCCCATCGGAGTGGCGCAGTGCGCGTAGGGTGGGCGCAATCCGAGCGATCGCATCGAGGAGCGGACCCGTCGGCGTGCGCCCCGCCGTTTCCAATGCCTCGGCTGCCCAGTTGAGAAGCGTCAGGATCTCGAGCAGTTCCTCGGGGTTCCGGCTGGCGATCCCGCCCTCCGCGTCGATTTCCTGCGCGCAATCGCGCGACAGCGCCTCGAGCGCGGGGGCGGCGTGCCGCTCCATCCCGGTCAGCGCAAGTCCCGCATAGACGAGACCGGTCAGCGCCTCGAACCGGGGCAGCCCCTGCACCGCGCCGGACCAGCGCTTCGAAAGGAAGATCGTCTGCTTGCCCAAGGCGTGGAAGAAGCGGTCGGCATCCACGCGCTCGCGCCCGTTCAGAAGCAGGACCGCGTGGTTGATCCAGCGGATCAGGCGGCGCCCGGTCAGATCGGGCGTCCAGCCCGGCCCTTTGCCGTCGCCGAAGCGGTCGATCCAGCCGAAGACCCAATCCTGCGCGCGGATCCGGGCCTCGCGGGTGCCCAGCGCGGCGAGATCGTCCAGCCAACCGCAACCGTGAAGCGCATCCTCGAACGCGGGGTCAGGCATCGGCAGATCCCAGATGTTGACCCCCGGGCCTTCGATCAGGAAGCCGGCGAACAGGAAATTGCCCTGAACGAGTTGCCGCCCCTTGGCATAAGAGCCGATCGTGCGCGGTTCCGGCTGGCTGACGAAGCCGGTCACGGTTTGCGCACGGCCCGCGCGCGCAGCAGCGAGCCGGTTCAGCGCCATGCCGAATTTTGCCGATGATCGGGTTCTGTCCTTGCCCATTCCGTCGCCGCTTGCATGCCCTTCTGTCGGGGAATGCGGTCACGTTACTGGGAGGCAGGCGCGCTGTCACCGCCTGCGGTGCCAGTTCACGCAGAGCGTTGCAGTCGCGCCATGTAGAATCCGTCCATCCCCCCGAGATCAGGCCAGAAATCGGGCCGCAGGCGCAGCCCGCCTTCCTCGGTGATCCACGCGGGATCGACGCCGGGCAGATCGGGGCGGATCACGGTGAGGTCCGGATGCCGGGTGAGCGCCGCCTTGATCTGCGCCTCACCCTCTTCGGGCAGAAGCGAGCAGGTCGCATAGACCAGCATGCCGCCGGGTTTGAGCCATTGCAGCGCGCGGTCGAGGAGTTGTTCCTGAAGCGCGAAGAGCGGCTTGATCGAGGTGCCGTCCTTGATGAAGGGCAGATCGGGATGGCGGCGGATCGTGCCGGTGGCCGAGCAGGGCGCATCGAGCAGGATCGCGTCGAAAGGCGCATCCGGCTCCCATTCGAGCGCGTCGGCGGCGACGATCTCGGCCTCCATCTGCGTCCGGTCGAGGTTTTCCGCGAGCCGCTCCAGCCGCGCCTCGGAAATATCGAGCGCGGTAACATCGGCCCCCATCGCGGCGAGTTGCAGCGTTTTGCCCCCGGGTGCTGCACAAAGGTCGAGGACGTGCGCACCAGATGCCGGAGCGAGCAGCTTCGCGGGCAGCGCGGCGGCGGCATCCTGCACCCACCACGCGCCGTTTTCGAAACCGGCTAGCTCGGACACTTTGCCCGGATCGGTCAGCCGCAGCGACCCAGTGGGCAGAAGCGTCGCGCCCAGCGTCTCGGCCCATCCTGCGGCATCGTCCTTCACGCTCAGGTCGAGCGGCGCACCGGCCAGATGCGCGACTTCCATCGCCTGCGCGGTCTTCTTGCCGAAGGACGACATGACGCGCCCGCGCAGCCAGCCCGGCATTTCGGGCGCAGGCGTCGTGGCCCATTTCTCACCCTCCTCGGAGACCTTGCGCAGCACGGCATTCACCAGTCCCGAGAAGCTCTGCAACTTCGGCCCGGCCGATTTCACCAGCGTTACGGCGGCATCGACGACGCCATGCGGGGCTTGCTTTTCTTCCAGCAGCTCGACCGTGGCCAGCCGCAGGATCGCCATCACGTCCGTCGGCGTGCGACGGCGCAGATGCGGTTTGAGAATCCGGTCGGCGCGGCCCAGATGGCGCAGCGTCGTCGTCGCGAGGCGCTGGGCGCGAGCGCGTTGCGCAGGCTCCAGCCCGTCGAGCGCTTCCGCGCCGATTTGCTCGGAGAGGCTTTCGCGATCCTCGAGAACGCCCACGATCAGGCCAAGGGCTGCGCGGCGCGCGGGGTCGGGTCTGGACATGGGCTGCGGCTTCCTGGCTTGTTGCGGCTTAAGCGCAGGCCTATATCATGCCCCGATCCACAGACAAGAAAGGACGCGCCATGTCCGATCAGCCCGAAGATAAGCGCGACTTGCCGCCCGCAGCCCTGCGCGCGCTCGCCGAAGCCGAGGAGCGCCGCAAGAACGCGCAGGCGGCGGAACTCCCAACCGAGCTTGGCGGTCGCGACGGTCCCGAGCCCGTGCGCTACGGCGATTGGGAGAAGAAGGGCCTCGCGATCGACTTTTGATCGCGGCGCCCTTTGATGCCGGGGCAGGGGGCGTCGCCCCCTCGGCGCGTTGCGCCTCACCCCCAGGATATTTGAGCCAATCCGAAACTGCTGTGACTCAGAGCCCCAGCACGTCCAGCATGTCGTATTCGCCGGGGCGTTTGTCCTGCCCCCAGAGCGCGGCCTTGAGCGCGCCGCGCGCGAAGATGGCCCGATCGGTCGCGACATGGCGCAGGATGATCCGCTCGCCCGTGCCGGCAAACAGCACGTCATGCTCGCCCACGATATCGCCGCCCCGAATGGCCGAGAAGCCGATCGCGCCATGCTGGCGTGCGCCGGTGATACCGTCGCGGCCCGACTCGCGATTGTCTTCGAGCGAGACGCCACGGCCTTCCGCCGCCGCCTCGCCCAGCATCAGCGCGGTGCCAGAGGGTGCATCGACCTTCTTGTTGTGATGCGCCTCGATCACCTCGATATCCCAGTCGGCATCGAGCGCCTGTGCGACTTTTTTCGTCAGCTGCGTAAGCAGGTTCACCCCGAGGCTCATGTTCCCCGCCCGCACGATCACGGCATGGCGCGCGCATGGCTTGAGCGCCGCGATGTCGTCCTCGTCCATGCCGGTCGTGCCGATCACATGGGTCAGGCGTGCCTGCGCCGCAATCTTCGCGAATTCGCGGGTGGCGGCAGGCGCGGTGAAGTCTATCACGGCCTGCGCCCCGGAAAACGCCTCCAGCGGATCGTCGGTCACGATCACGCCGTTCGGTGCGCCGCCCATCGCCTCGCCCAGATCCTGTCCGACCCAGTCGTGGCCCGTGCGTTCGACGGCGCCCACAAGGCGCGCCTTGTCGCTCTCGCTCACGGTGCGGATCAGCATCTGGCCCATCCGGCCCGACGCCCCGGTGATCACGATGCCCGGCAGGTCGCTCATGTCTTTCTCCTTCACGGTTTCGCGCTATCTAGCTTGCGCAGGCGTGCTTGGCAAAGCCCCCGTTGCGCAAAACCCGCAGACGCCCTATGTGAGCGCCATGGCAAAGAACCGTTTCTCCTCGGGCGATGGCCCATCGCAACGTCAGCTTCGCATGGGCGAGTTGATCCGACGCACGCTGTCGGACCTCCTGATGCGCGGCGACGTGCATGATCCCGATCTCAGCCGCTTCTCGGTGACGGTGGGCGAAGTGCGCTGCTCTCCAGACCTGAAGGTCGCGACCGCCTATGTCACGCCCTTGGGCGGGGAAGGCGGCAAAGAGCTGATCGCGGCGCTCGCGCGCAACAAGGGCGAGCTGCGGCGTCTGCTGGGCAAAGAAATGACCGCGAAATACAGCCCCGATCTGCGCTTCCGGCTGGACGAGACTTATGACCGGCTGGACGAGACGCGCCGTATGTTTTCGGACGAGACGGTGCAGCGCGATATCGCTGCGCGGGACGATGACGAAGACGATGAAGACGATCGCAACTAATGCTGCCGCGCTGATGCTGCTGGCCACGCCTGCGCTGGCCGACGCTCCTTGCGCGGATCGCAGCTTCGACGGCGTGACCTACACGGTCTGCGAAGCGCAGCTCGGGCAGGACCTGAAGCTGTTCCTCGACGATCCCGATGGCAATCTGATCGGAACGCCCGAGCGGCTTTCCGAAGTCGTCCCCAAAGGCGACCGCGTTATCTTCGCGATGAATGCGGGGATGTACCATCCCGATCGCAAGCCGGTGGGCCTGTTCATCGAGAACGGCAAGGAACTGCATTCGATCGTCACCTCCGAAGGGCCGGGCAATTTCGGCCTGCTGCCAAATGGTGTCTTCTGCATCGGCGAGACATTCTCGGTGACGGAATCGCGCGCCTTCGCCGCTGACCCGAAGGACTGCACCTATGCGACGCAATCGGGGCCGATGCTGGTGATCGACGGCGCGCTGCATCCGAAATTCCTCGCCGACGGTACCTCGAAGAACATCCGCAACGGGGTGGGTGTCTCCGCCGATGGCAAGACCGCCTATTTCGCGATCTCCGATGCGCCGGTGAGCTTTCACGAATTCGGTCGTTTCTTCCGTGACGAGATGCAGGTGCCCAACGCGCTCTATCTCGACGGAAAGATATCTCGGCTGACCATTCCCGGCCAGGGGCGCGAGGATATGGGCCTGCCGATGGGGCCGATCGTGGCGCTGATCGCGCCCGCGGACCCCGCTGCTGGAGATTGACGGCTCGCGCCGCTTGGGCTAGCAGGCGGCCCCTGTTGACTACGGAGGCCTCATGGCACGCAAGAAGGGTCGCGACATTTCCGGCTGGTTGATCGTGGACAAGCCCGCGGACATCACCTCCACCTCGGTGGTGAACAAGGTGCGCTGGGCGCTGGGCGCCAAGAAGGCGGGCCACGCGGGCACGCTCGACCCGGCGGCGACCGGGGTTCTGGCGGTGGCGCTGGGCGAGGCCACAAAGACGGTGCCTTTCATCACCGATGCGCTGAAGTGCTATCGGTTTCAGGTGCGGCTGGGGGCTGCGACCAAGACCGACGATGCCGAGGGCGAGGTGATCGAGACCTCCGATCTGCGCCCCACCGATGAAGAGATCGCCGCCGCGCTGACCGCTTTCGAAGGTGATATCGAACAGGTGCCGCCGCAATTCTCCGCGGTGAAGGTCGATGGCGAGCGCGCCTATGCCCTGGCCCGGGCGGGCGAGGAAATGGAACTGGCCGCGCGGCCTCTCTATGTCGAAAGCCTCGTGATGCTGGGCCGGCCCGATGCCGATACGGTCGAGCTGGAACTGGTTTGCGGCAAGGGCGGCTATGTGCGCTCCATCGCGCGCGATCTGGGGCAGAAGCTGGGCTGTCTCGGCCACGTCCTCTGGCTGCGCCGCGAATGGTCGGGGCCTTTCGAGGCGAGCGACGGGATCACGCTGGCGGAGATCGACGAACTGGCAAAGACGCCCGAACTCGATGCGAAACTGCTGCCTGTGGAACTTGGTCTTGACGATCTGGTGCAGCTGAAAGCCACGCCCGAGGGCGCGGTGCGGCTGAAGAACGGCAATCCGGGCATGGTGCTGCCGGGTGACGCCGAATGGGGCGAGGAAGTCTGGGTCAGCCATGAGGGCAAACCGCTCGCCGTCGGCATCTACAAATCCGGCGAGGTCCATCCGAGCCGCGTCTTCAATCTTTGACGCGCCCTTCCCCTTGGTCCAAATATCCCCGCCGGAGGCCTCCGCCCTCTGCCACACACGCAACGGTCAGGACGAGAGATGATCACCCGCGAGCATATTAAAGGCGACGCCCCCTCCATCGCGGTCTATTCGGATTGCGAGAACTACCGCTACCTGCTGACGCGGGTCTGGGACGACAGCAAACCCCGGGCGCTTTTCATCATGCTCAACCCCTCGACCGCGACCGAAGTGCAGAACGACCCCACGGTGGAGCGCTGCGAGCGCCGCGCGCGGGCGCTGGGTTTCGGGGCGTTCCGTGTGACCAATATCTTCGCCTATCGCGCAACCGATCCGAAGGTGATGCGGGCGCAGAAAGATCCGGTCGGTCCGGAGAATGATGCGTCGATCCGCGAGAGCCTCGATTGGGCGAGCGGTCCCGAAGACCGGATCATCTGTGCCTGGGGCGCGCATGGGGCGCATCTTCAACGGGGCGCCGCAGTAGAGGACTTGCTGCGCGCCAGTGGCCGGGCGCTGCACCATCTCGGGCTGACCAAGGCGGGCGCGCCGAAGCATCCGCTCTACATCGCGTACGAGCATCAGCCCGAGCTGTGGTTCGCCCCGGAAGGGTGAGCGTATCGTTAAGCATTTAACGCTTAAGTCCTAGGGATTTCTTCTCCGCGACCGTAACGTCCGCGCATCTTCGCAGGGGTGCTCGAAATGTTGTTTCTGTCGGGATTGCTGGGTCTGCTGATGGCGGGTGCCACGGCGGGTCTCATGGTGGTTTCCTCCGACAATGAGGAGGATGAGCCGCCGCAGGGTGATCCGGATTGCACGTCCATGGAGAGTGAGGGCAACTTTCTTACCTTGGTCAGTGCCGGAGAGGCTTCGCCGGTACCGGTCGATCCCCCAGCGCCGGGCCCGGAGGATTACATGACCTGGGGTGATGCGTCCGACGATGCGATCGCGGGGGCGGCGGGCGATGACCAGATCGATGGATATGGTGGCGATGACAGCCTGCTTGGCGGCAGCGGTGATGACGAGCTTCTCGGGGCGGCCGGCAACGATACGCTGCGCGGAGAGGCGGGGGCGGACACGCTGATCGGCGGCGACGGCGCGGATGTGCTCGCAGGTGGCGCGGATCCGGATTTCCTCTCCGGTGGGTCAGGGGCGGATCGGCTCTCTGGTGACGCGGGGGGCGACACGCTGATCGGTGGCGTGGGAGACGATACACTTGCGGGCGGCACTGGGGGCGATACGTTGGTCGGAGCGGATGGCGCAGACACGCTGACCGGGGATGCCGGGCGCGACGAGTTGAATGGCAATGCGGGAAACGATCTGCTGCGCGGCGTCACGCTGCAGACGCGCGATCTGGGGACGGCCGATGCCGATACCCTCAATGGCGGGGCAGGGGAGGATGTGCTCCTTGGCGGCTCCGGCGATTGGCTGCATGGTGGCGAAGATCCCGACAGCTTTGCGCTGAGCGACTGGATCGACCCGGCGACGCCCGCAACGATCGCCGATTACACGGCGGGCGAGGATCGGCTGGCCGTGATCTACGATCCGCAGGGCGCGGCCTTGCCGCAGATCAGTGTCGAGCCCTCGGAGGTTCATTCCGGTGCGGCGTGGATCCTGCTCGATGGGATACGGCTGGCCGAAGTGCTCGACGCGCCGGAGTTGAGCGCGCAGGACATCGCACTCTTCACGCCCGAGCAATTCGCGGCGCAACAGGCGGTAGGCGCTTTGAAATAAGGCTTTTCAACAGGCCGATTCGCGTCTATACGCGCGCATCTGTTCCGAAAGGGGCAGTCTATGGACCTTGCTGGACGACATCCCGGCTTGCGCCCGAACCCTCAATGTAAGGAGATCCCGATGTCGATCACTGTTGAAGACAAGAACGCGCTTATCAAGGAATACGGCACCAAAGAAGGTGACACCGGTTCCCCCGAAGTTCAGGTCGCAGTCCTGACCAAGCGCATTGCGAACCTGACCGAGCACTTCAAAGAGCACAAGAAAGACAACCACTCGCGTCGTGGTCTTCTGATGCTCGTCGCGCAGCGCCGCAAGCTGCTCGACTACCTGAAGGCGAAAGACGTCGCACGTTACCAGTCGCTGATCGAGCGCCTCGGCCTGCGTCGCTAATCCGCCTAGGATTGGAATTCGAAACGCCCGCGCATACCGCGCGGGCGTTTTCATTTGCGTAATTCCGTGTGAATTGCCTGAAATGACATGATTGGGCTCTGTTCCCATGATTGGCGAGATTTTTGGGCGAATGACCTTCCAATGAAAAAACTTTGGTCGGTTCGACTTCTTGTCCTCCTGTATCGTCCGCTCCAAACGGGAAAACGCGCGCATCTGCCCTAGTTTGCAGATGCGGTAACAGGGAGGATACAAAATGCAGATCGGAGTCTGGATCAGCTTGGCACTGTATTTCGTGCTGATGCTGGCCATTGGGGTCTACGCGTGGCGCAAGTCCACGTCGAGTTCCGAGGAATACATGCTGGGTGGGCGCAACCTGCCCCCCGCGGTTGCAGCTCTCTCGGCAGGCGCATCGGACATGTCGGGCTGGCTGCTTCTGGGTCTGCCGGGCGCGCTCTTCGTGTCGGGCCTGACGCAAAGCTGGATCGGGATCGGTCTTTTCGTCGGTGCGTTCGTGAACTGGATCGTCGTGGCGCCGCGCCTGCGCGAGCAGACCGAGCGTTATGACAACGCGCTGACGATCCCGGGCTTCCTCGCCAATCGCTTTCCGAGCCACGCGACATTGCTGCGGATGGTTTCGGCGGTGATCATCGTGGTCTTCTTCGCGGTCTACACCGCCTCGGGTCTCGTCGGCGGCGGCAAGCTTTTTGCCAGCGCCTTCGGTGGCAGCTACATGACCGGGGTCATCCTCACGCTTGGTGTCGTGCTGGTCTACACGGTGATCGGCGGCTTCCTCGCCGTGTCGCTCACCGACTTCGTGCAGGGCTGCATCATGATGCTCGCGCTCGTCATCATGCCGATCGTGATCCTCACGACCGGTCAGGGCGACGGCGTGGACGCGGCTGCGAGCCGACTGAGCGATATCGACCCGAACTTCCTGTCGATGACGAACGGGCTGACCTTCGCGGGCTGGCTCTCGGCCGTCGCCTGGGGGCTGGGCTATTTCGGCCAGCCGCACATCATCGTGCGCTTCATGGCCGTGCGCTCGGTCGCCGATGTGCCGAAAGCGCGGAATATCGGCATGGGCTGGATGGCGATCTCGCTGATCGGCGCGATCTCGGTCGGGATCTTCGGCCGCGCCTATGCACAGCGTAACGGGCTCGACGTGCAGGATCCGGAGACGATCTTCATCATCCTGTCGAACCTGCTCTTCCATCCGCTGGTGACGGGCTTCCTGTATGCCGCGCTTCTGGCGGCGATCATGTCGACCGTGTCGAGCCAACTCCTGGTGTCGTCCTCGTCGCTGACCGAAGACTTCTACAAGATCGTCTTCAACAAGGAGGCCTCGGACCGTGCCTTGGTGAATGTCGGTCGTCTCGCGGTGCTGGCCGTGGGGATCGCGGCGATCATCATCGCCTCGAACCCGGACAGCAAAGTGCTTGGCCTCGTCTCGAATGCCTGGGCCGGGTTCGGTGCCGCCTTCGGTCCGCTGATCATCCTGTCGCTGACGTGGAAACGGATGACGGGTCTCGGCGGCGTGGCTGGCCTCGTCGTCGGCGCACTGACCGTGATCGTCTGGATTTCGCTGGGCTGGGGCTCGTTCCTCTACGAGATCATCCCGGGCTTCATCGCGGCCTTCATCGCCATCATCGTGGTGAGCCTCGCAAGCGAAGATCGGGGCGAGTTCCGCCCGATCGAATGATCCTCGCGACTTGAGATGTGAAAGGCCCGCCCGATGTGGCGGGCCTTTTGCGTTACTCCTTCGCAGCGCGTCTCGCGAGCCAGCCGACGCTCAGCCCCTGCACCACGATCGAGAAGACGACGATCACGTAGGTGGCCGAGAGGATTTCATCCGTCCACTGCGAGTCCGGCAGGGACAGCGCGAGGGCGACCGAGATGCCGCCTTTCAGCCCGCCCCATGTCATCACACGGGTCACGCCGGGGCCGAAGTTGCGGAACGGGCGCAGCGCGAGGATCGGCACCACCACCGCGACCAGCCGGCCGACCAGCGCTAGGCCGATCGAGGCGACCGACGTCGTCAGGATATCCGCGTCGAACCGGATCGCGAAAATCTCCACCCCAATCAACAGGAAAAGCACGGCGTTGAGTATCTCGTCCACCAGCATCCAGAAAGCATCGACGTACTTGCGGGTCTCCTCGGACATGCCGAACCGCGCCCCGACATCTCCGATCAGAAGCCCGGCGCAGACCGCGGCGATCGGGCCGGAGACATGCAGGAACAGCGCCAGCTCATAGCCACCGAACGCGAGGCCAAGCGTCAACAGTACTTCCAACGAGGGGTCGTCGATGAGGCGCATCACGCGAAACAGCCCCCAGCCCATCGCGAGGCCGAGCGCCGCGCCGCCCACCGCTTCGCGGAAGAACAGGGTGCCCGCCCCGGACAGGCTTGAGGCTTCGGAGTGGCCGCTGGTAAAGGCGAGGCCCGAGAGGATCAGGAAGACCGTGTAGCCGACGCCGTCGTTGAACAGGCTCTCGCCCGAGATCACGGTCTCGAGCGTGCGGCGCAGATTGGCCGAGCGCAGTACGCCCAGCACGGCGACGGGATCAGTCGGCGAAATCAGTGCCCCGAAGGTCAGCGCGACCATGATCGGCGCGCCGGTCAGCCAGTGAAAACCGAAGCCCACTACGAGGGTCGACAGCACGACGCCGATTGTCGCCATCACCAGAACCGTCGGCCAGACCGCCCGCAGGTCCGACAGCTTCACATGCAGCGCCCCCGCGAAGAGCATCAGCCCCAGCATCCCGTCGAGCAGCGCTTTCGAGAAGTCGATGCTCTTGACGTAATCTTGTACCTGCTGCGCGAGGTTCAGCCCGAAAATGCGATCGACGATCATCAGTCCGATCGAGGTCATCAGAGCGACGATCAGAATCCCGATCGTCGGCGGCAGGCGCAAAACGAAGTGATTGATGACGCCGAACAACCCAGCGAGCACGATGAGGGCGGCGGCGAATTGCAGAACGGTCATGGGGCGGCTCTCGGCGTGATTGTCCGTTTAAGGTAGCCCGGAGCACCTCAGGGCAAGCGGCGCATGCCCTCCAGAGGGGCGCCGCATTGATCCCGAGATCGCGGGGCGGGGACACTATTGGGCGGCGATGACTAGCTGTGCGAAGCCCTTCGCGCGGTAGCGGACGAACGCCTCCGGGCCCTTGGGGTCGAGGTCGTAAAGATGCGGACGCCCGGCAAGATAGGGGCGCCAGCGCTTTTCCGGCGTTTCGCTTATCAGCACATCGTGAGACTTCTTCATCTCGCACGCGAGGTCCTTGATCTTCATTCCCCGGCCTTCCTTGCTGTTCTGCGCGATGACCTGCCGAATCTTTTGGTCGAGTTGGCCGGGTTTGCTTTCGGGCGGGGCCACCTCCTTCGGCTTGCTCTTCGGTAGGCCGATTTCGTGAAACACGGAGCAGCTTTTCCGAAACCCCGCGGGCGCCTTCTTTTCGCCGATGCCGATGACTTCAAAACCCTTCTCGCGAAGGCGGGTCGCGAGATGCGTGAAGTCTCCATCAGAACTTGCGATCACGACACGTTCGGCCAAACCTTCGAAAGCGATCTCCAGCGCGTCGAGGGCAAGCAGCAGGTCGGACGCGTTCTTGCCGGTGCCCGAATGTATGAGCCGGATCGACGGCACGTCTCCCCAATTCTTGATCTGCGCGATATCGCCATAGGCGCGCCGGATGAACGCGCCGGGTGCGAAGGATAGGATCTTCGGCGCGTGGCAGGCGGAGATGTTCTCGCCGTCGATGAAAAGGGCTGTGGGTTTGCTCATGGTCTCACAATGTTCAATCTTAATAACTACGGGCTGAGGATGGCGCGCCAATCTGGCCAGAATTGGGCGCGGGCCGTTTCCTTCCCCAAGGACTCTTTGCTTCCCAAACCCCTTCATTTCCTGTATTGGCAG
Organism: Thioclava sp. IC9; assembly: GCF_002213225.1. Classification (NCBI taxonomy): domain Bacteria; kingdom Pseudomonadati; phylum Pseudomonadota; class Alphaproteobacteria; order Rhodobacterales; family Paracoccaceae; genus Thioclava; species Thioclava sp. IC9. Next base: position 62,634 of record NZ_NBNX01000007.1, on the reverse strand, counting down.
GCCCATCTGAGACGTGACGCCTCGAGCCCCCGGGCGCGTGCAAGAGGATAAGGGGGCGGCGGCAATGGGGCCGCCATGCAAATCGGGAGACACGGGATACGCCTGTGAGAGCTCCCAGAAGGATACGCTGAATGTTCAACACCGTTAAAAAATCGATCCAGTGGGGCGAAGAAGAGCTCACGCTGGAGACCGGCAAGGTCGCACGTCAGGCTGACGGCTCGGTTATCGCCACGCTGGGCGAAACCTCCGTCATGGCCAACGTGACCTTCGCCAAGGAACCGAAGCCGGGTCAGGATTTCTTCCCGCTCACGGTTCACTACCAAGAGAAATACTATGCCGCCGGTAAAGTGCCGGGCGGCTTCTTCAAGCGCGAGGCCCGTCCGTCCGAAAAAGAGACGCTCACCGCGCGCCTGATCGACCGTCCGTGCCGTCCGCTCTTCGCGGAAGGCTTCAAGAACGAAGTGCTCGTGATGTGCACCGTTCTCTCGCACGACCTCGTCAACGAGCCCGACATCGTCGCGATGATCGCCGCGTCGGCCGCGCTGACGATCTCGGGCGTTCCGTTCATGGGCCCGATCGCCGCTGCGCGCGTCGGTTTCGCCGATGGCGAATACATCCTGAACCCCGAAGTCGACGACATGCAGAAGCTGCGGGAGAACCCCGAGCAGCGTCTGGACCTCGTCGTCGCGGGCACCAAGGACGCCGTGATGATGGTGGAATCGGAAGCTTACGAGCTGTCCGAAGCGGAGATGCTGGGCGCGGTCAAGTTCGGCCATGACGCGATGCAGCCGGTGATCGACCTGATCATCGACCTCGCTGAAGCCGCCGCGAAAGAGCCCTTCGACTTCCAGGCGCCCGACTACTCGGCGATGCTCGAGACCGTCAAAGCTCTGGGCGAAGAGAAGATGCGTGCTGCATATGCGATCTCCGACAAGCAGGAGCGCGTGGCCGCCGTCAACGCCGCCAAGGAAGAGATCAAGTCGCAGCTCACCGAAGAGCAGCTCGAAGATCCGACCCTCGGCACCGCGATGAAGAAGCTGGAATCGGCTGTTCTGCGTGGTGACGTCGTGAAGAACGGTCGCCGCATCGACGGTCGTGCGCTGGACGAGGTTCGCCCGATCGTGGCGGAAACCGGTCTGCTGCCGCGGACCCACGGCTCGGCGCTGTTCACCCGCGGCGAGACGCAGGCGCTGGTCGTGACCACGCTGGGCACCGGCGACGACGAGCAGATCATCGACGCGCTGCACGGCAATTCGCGCTCGAACTTCCTGCTGCACTACAACTTCCCGCCCTACTCGGTCGGCGAAGTGGGCCGCGTCGGTTCGCCCGGCCGTCGTGAGATCGGTCACGGCAAGCTCGCATGGCGCGCGCTTCAGGCGGTTCTCCCGGCTGCGACCGACTTCCCCTACACGATCCGCCTCGTCTCCGAGATCACCGAGTCGAACGGCTCGTCCTCGATGGCGTCGGTCTGCGGTGGCTCGCTGGCAATGATGGACGCGGGCGTTCCGCTGAAGTCGGCCGTGGCGGGTGTCGCGATGGGTCTGGTGCTGGAAGAGGATGGCTCCTGGGCCGTTCTGACCGACATCCTTGGCGACGAGGATCACCTCGGCGACATGGACTTCAAGGTCGCAGGTACCGAGGAAGGCATCACCTCGCTGCAGATGGACATCAAGGTCGCCGGCATCACCGCCGAGATCATGGAGAAAGCTCTGGAGCAGGCACGCGCTGGCCGCATGCACATCCTTGGCGAAATGAACAAGGCGCTCTCCGCAGGCCGTTCGGAATTCTCCGCCCATGCTCCGCGCATCGAGACGATGACCGTTCCCACCGACAAGATCCGCGAAGTGATCGGTTCGGGCGGCAAGGTCATCCGCGAGATCGTGGAAGTCTCGGGTGCCAAGGTCGACATCAACGACGACGGCGTGATCAAGATCGCTTCGGCCAATGCCGAGGCCATCAAGAAAGCGCATGACATGATCCACGCTATCGTGGCTGAGCCCGAAGAAGGCCAGATCTACACCGGCAAGGTCGTGAAGCTCGTCGATTTCGGCGCCTTCGTGAACTTCTTCGGCAAGCGTGACGGTCTCGTCCACGTCTCCCAGATCGCCAACAAGCGCCTGAACCACCCGAGCGATCTGCTCAAGGAAGGTCAGGAAGTGAAGGTAAAACTTCTGGGCTTCGACGATCGCGGCAAGGTACGCCTTGGCATGAAGATGGTCGATCAGGAAACCGGCGAAGAGATCGCGCCGGAAAAGCGTGAAGAGAAAGCCGACTGATCGGTTTGATCCGCTAGACGATTAAAGAAGGCCCCGGAGCGATCCGGGGCCTTTTGCTTTTGGTCCTTCGGGGTCGGGCGGAAATGAAAAAGCCCCGGGCGTTGCCGGGGCTTTTCCGCAATCGGACGAGACTGCTCTCAGCCCTGCGCTTTCACAGTGCGCAGATAGGGCAGCTTGACGTCGACTTCGCCGAATTTCTCTTTCGCTTCCTCGGTCGACACTGAGAGGGCGACGATGACGTCCTGGCCCGGGACCCAGTTCGCGGGGGTCGCGAAGGGTTTGCCGTCGGTGGCCTGAACGGCATCGAGGGCGCGGATGATCTCGGCGAAGTTGCGGCCGACCGACATCGGGTAGGACATGGTCAGACGGACCTTCTTGTCGGGTCCGATGATGAAGACGGTGCGCACGGTCGCCGAGTCCGCCGGGGTGCGACCGTCGGGCAGGTAGGCGTCGGCGGGCAGCATGTCATAGGCTTTCGACACGGCCAGCGAGGTGTCGTCGATGATCGGGAAATTCGCGGGCGCGCCGGCGACTTGCTCGATATCCGATTTCCACTTCACGTGCTCTTCGACGCTGTCGACCGAGACGCCCATGACCTTGGTGTTGCGCTTCTCGAATTCGGGGGCGAGCTGCGCCACAGCGCCGAATTCGGTGGTGCAAACCGGGGTGAAGTCTTTCGGGTGCGAGAACAGGATGGCGTAACCGTCGCCGATCCAGTCGTGGAATTTGATCTCGCCAGCGGTCGAGTCGGCGGTGAAATCGGGAGCGGTGTCGTTGATACGCAGGCCCATGAAAAACCTCCTGTGTTTGCGTAAAATTACGTCTTTGCGGGATATAAGTCCTCGCCGGGGTCCATTCCAGCCAGTTTAGAATCTTTTCAAACTTGGGGTCTGCGACCTATCGTCAGGCCTTGCGCAGGGCCGAGAGTGGTGAAACGCTCTTGCGCAATATCTGTGTGCGGGAGGCTGAAATGATCGAGAAGCGGAATTTCTATATCGACGGGGAATGGGTCGCACCCAAGGCTGCGCAGGACTACGAGGTGATTGATCCATCGACCGAAGATCCCTGTGCAGTAATCTCGCTGGGCGATCAGGCCGACACGGACGCGGCAGTCGCGGCAGCGAAGGCGGCGCTGCCCGGTTGGAAAGCGGCCGACCCGGCAGAGCGGATCGCGGCGGTCGAGCGGATCGCCAAGGTCTATGCCGAGCGCGCCGAGGACATGGCGCAGGCGATCAGCCTCGAGATGGGCGCGCCGATCGATCTCGCGCGCAAGAACCAGTGGGGCGCGGGCGCCTATCACATCAAGAATTTCATCGACGCGGCGAAGGCGTTCGAGTGGGTGCATCCTTTGGGCGACGGCACGCCGGGCGCGATGATCGCCTATGAGCCGGTGGGTGTCGTCGGGCTGATCACGCCGTGGAACTGGCCGATGAATCAGGTGACGCTCAAGGTGATCCCGGCGATCCTCGCGGGCTGCACGATGGTGTTGAAGCCGTCCGAGGAAGCGCCGCTGTCTTCGCTGATCTTCGCGGAAATCCTTGATGCGGCGGGGCTGCCCAAGGGCGTGTTCAACCTCGTGAATGGCGACGGCGCGGGCGTCGGCACGCAGCTCTCGACCCATCCGGATGTCGAGATGATTTCCTTTACCGGCTCGACCCGTGCCGGGCGCGCGATCTCGAAGGCGGCGGCCGATACGCTCAAGCGCGTGACGCTGGAGCTTGGCGGCAAGGGCGCCAACCTGATCTTCGCCGATGCGGACGAAGATGCGGTGGCGCGCGGTGTGAAGCATTGCTTCCAGAATTCGGGGCAAAGCTGTAACGCGCCGACGCGGATGCTGGTCGAGCGTTCGGCCTATGACCGCGCGGTCGAGGTCGCGCGGCAGACCGCCGAAGCCACGCAGGTCGCCAGCCCTCGCGAGGAGGGCAAGCATATCGGTCCGGTCATCAACAAGGCGCAGTTCGACAAGATCCAGGGCCTGATCGAGACAGGCATCGCGGAAGGCGCGAAACTCGTCGCGGGCGGTCCCGGACGGCCCGAACATCTCAATCGCGGCTTCTATGTCCGTCCGACGGTCTTCGCCGACTGCGATCCCTCGATGACGATCATGAACGAGGAAATCTTCGGCCCAGTCCTGTCGATCATGCCCTTCGACAGCGAGGAGCAGGCGATCGAGGTGGCCAACGCCACGCCATACGGTCTGACCAATTACCTGCAATCGGGCGACGGCGCGCGACGCAACCGGCTGGCGCGTCAGTTGCGCTCGGGCATGGTCGAGATGAACGGTCAGGACCGCGGGGCGGGGGCACCGTTCGGCGGCGTCGGCTCCTCGGGCCGGGCGCGCGAGGGTGGCCGTTGGGGCATCGAGGAATTCTGCGACGTGAAGTCGATCTCCGGCTGGGCGGAATAAGGGGCGCTGCCCCTCTTGGCCTATCGGCCATTTCACCTGCCGATATTTTTATTGAGAAGAACAGGGGCGGTTGCGCAAGCGGCCGCCCTTCGACATGATCGCGCGGCTTTTGGAACGGGAGAATGAGATGAGCTTCACGCTGGCGACCTGGAACATCAACTCGGTGCGGCTGCGCGAGGGGCTGGTGCGCAAGCTGATGGAGGAAGAGGCGCCCGACGTGCTCTGCCTTCAGGAATGCAAGAGCCCGGTCGAGAAGATCCCGGTCGAAGGTTTCAAGGAACTGGGCTACACGCACATGATCGCGCGCGGCCAGAAGGGCTATAACGGCGTCGCGATCTTCTCGAAAATTCCGATGGAAGAGAACAGCGCCCATGATTTTGCCGATCTCGGCCATGCACGCCATGTCGCGGGTACGCTCGAGAATGGCGTCACCATCCACAACTTCTATGTCCCCGCAGGCGGCGACGTGCCGGATCGCGAGGTGAACGAGAAGTTCGGCCAAAAGCTGGATTACCTCACCCAGATGCGCGATCACTTCAAAGCGGAAGGGCCGAAGAAGTCGATCCTCGTCGGCGATCTGAACATCGCCCCGCGCGAGGATGACGTCTGGAGCCACAAGCAACTGCTGAAGATCGTCAGCCACACCCCGATCGAAGTCGAGCATCTGCATGACGCGATGGAGGCGGGCAAATGGGTGGACATCACCCGGCAGGACATTCCCGAGGGACTTCTCTATTCGTGGTGGTCCTACCGGGCGCGCGACTGGGATGCCGCCGACAAGGGCCGCAGGCTCGATCACATCTGGGCGACGCCGGACATCTCGAACGCGGCGCATGGCAGCCGGGTGCTGCGTGCCGCGCGGGGCTGGGAGAAGCCCTCCGATCATGCGCCGGTTTTCGCGACTTTCGATCTGTAATCGCTTGCGGCAGCGCGCCGCGGTCAAACGGGTTTGCGTTCGGCCCTTCCGAGGCCATATAGGAAAGCAAATCCTCCGCAATTTCGGGAGACGGACATGCTGGAACTGGGTGGCGGCGCCAAGGCCGCAAGCAAGAGCGAATACGTCACGGACGTGACCGAAGCCAACTTCATGGCCGAGGTGGTCGAGAAATCGCAGACCGTGCCGGTCATCGTGGATTTCTGGGCGCCGTGGTGCGGCCCGTGCAAGCAGCTCGGCCCGGCGCTGGAAGCCGAGGTCGAAGCCGCGAAAGGCGCGGTCGTGATGGCCAAGGTCAATGTCGACGAAAACCAGATGATCGCGGGCCAGATGCGCGTGCAGTCGATCCCCACCGTCTACGCTTTCTGGCAGGGCCAGCCGATCGACGGGTTCCAGGGCGCGCTGCCCCCCTCCGAGATCAAAAGCTTCGTGGCCAAGCTGATCGAAGCGTCCGGCGGTGAGGCGGGCAACGGTCTGGGCGATGCGGTCGCGGCGGCGGAAGCCATGCTGGCCGAAGGCGCGGCAGAAGATGCGGCGGAAACCTTCGCGGCGATCCTCGAAGAAGATGGCGAGCTGGCGGAGGCGCATGGCGGCCTGATCCGCGCACGCATCGCGCTCGATCAACTGGATGCGGCAGGTGCAGCCTTGGCCGCGGTGCCGCCGAAGCTCGCCGACAGTGCCCCGGTAGAGGCAGCGCGCGCGCAGCTCGATCTGGCGAAACAGGCGCAATCGGCCGGTCCGCTCGACGATCTGAAATCCAAGGTCGAGGCAGATCCGAACGATCATCAGGCCCGCTTCGACTATGCTCAGGCGCTCTACGCGGCCGGGAATGCCGAAGAGGCCGTGGATCAACTTCTCGAGTTGTTCCGGCGGGATCGCGAATGGGACAACGAGGCCGCGAAGACGCAGCTTTTCACCATTTTCGACGCGCTCAAGCCGAACGATCCGATCGTCGCAAAAGGTCGCCGTCGTCTGTCGTCGATGATATTTGCCTGAGGACTTGGGCGCGCTAGTTTCATCCGCATGATGAAGAAAGGCGACTTGCCCGAAATCCTTCCGCTTTTTCCGCTGCCCGGTGCGCTGCTGCTGCCCCGGGCGCGGCTTCCGCTGCACATCTTCGAGCCGCGCTATCTGCAGATGATCGAAGATTGCATGAAGACCAAGTCTCGACTGATCGGGATGATCCAGCCGATCAAGGGGCCGGAGGGGCAGAACCACCTCAACACGATTGGCTGCGCGGGCCGTCTGACCGGGTTTTCCGAGACTGAGGACGGACGCTACATGATCACGCTGTCGGGGATCTCGCGCTATCGCATCCTGCAGGAGGTCGAAGGCTTCACGCCCTATATCCGCGCCGAGGTCAGCTGGGCCGGGTTCGAGCGCGATCTGGGCCCGGCGGAGCATGACAACGGCTTCGATCGAGACGATTTTCTCGACCTGTTGTCCAAGTTTTTCCACGCCCAAGGGCTGGATACTGATTGGCAAACGCTGAAGGATGCCGATGACGAGTTGCTGATCAACTCGCTCGGGATGCTTTTGCCGCTGGAGCCCGAAGACAAGCAGGCACTGCTGGAGGCGCCCTGTCTGGCCACCCGGCGCGAAACCCTGGTGACCCTGATCGAATATGCGCTGCATGGCGGCGGAGAGGAGCGGTTGCAATGAGCGAAGAGACCGAGAGCGCACCGGCTGCGGAGAAACCGCTATTCGACCGGCACATGCTGGAGGCGCTCGTCTGCCCGCTGACCCATGCGGTGCTAAAATACGATGCCGAGAAACAGGAGCTGATTTCTCAGCCCGCGAAGCTGGCCTTCCCGATCCGGGGGGGCATTCCGATCCTCTTGGAAGACGAAGCGCGCCGGATCGACGAATAAGGCGCGGTGCTTACAGTGCGCGGCCCTGCAATAGGCGGGGCAGGGGGCCCGAAAGCCCCGCCGCTTGCTGCATGAACCCGCGCCGCAGCCCCGGGATTGCCTGCACCAGACCCATTCCCAGATCGCGCCCCGCCTTCAGTAGCGGATTGTCGTTCGAGAACAGCTTGTTCACGGTATCCATGCCGAGTGCGAGCGACGTCGAGTCGAAGCGTCGCCAACCCTGATAACGCTCCAGCACGTCCTCGGCCCCGATATCCTCACCCCGGCGCATTGCTTCCACGACGATTTCCGCCAGTGCCGCCACGTCGCGCAACCCGAGATTCAGGCCCTGTCCCGCGATCGGATGCACCCCATGCGCCGCATCGCCTACCAGCGCCACGCGCGGCGCGACATAGGCTTTCGCAAGCGTCAGATTCAGCGGGTAGGAGAACCGTGGCCCGGCCAGTTTGATCTCGCCGAGGAAATCCCCGAAACGCGGGCGCAGCACAGCGAGGAAATCCTCGTCATCCAGCGCCGAAATGGTCTTTGCGTTTTCTTCGGTCTCGCTCCAGACGATGGAGGACCGATTGCCTTTCAGCGGCAGGATCGCGAGCGGTCCGGTCGGCATGAAGAACTGATGCGCGATGCCGTTATGGGGCTTCTCGTGCTCGACCGCCGCGACCAGCGCGGTCTGACCATAGCCCCAACCCTCACGGGTGATCCCGGCGCGTTCGGCCACGCCCGACCGGCGACCGTCCGCGCCGATCAGCAGTTTCGCGGTCAGGGTCTTGCCGGTGGACAGGCTCACCTCGACCCCGCCGGGCACGACCTGCTGTCCCGTGACCTGCGTCTCATGCAGTAGCGTGATTTTGTCGCTCGCCTCCATCGCATCGAGGAACGCGCGATAGAGGTAGCGATCCTCCAGCATGTACCCGACCGGCGCCTGATCCAGCTCGCGCGCGTCGAAATGCAGGAAGAAAGGGGCTGCCCCTTCGCCTGCGTGACCGTCGGCGGCTTTCACTTCCATCATCGGCTGCGCCTGATCGGCCAGCCCGTCCCAGACGCCAATCGCGCGCAGCAATTTCTGCGACGCGATGGCCAGCGCATAGGCGCGGCCGTCGAACGTGTCGGTCGCGCGCTGGCGTGCCGGTGCGGCGTCGACAAGGGTCACGGAAAGGCCGGCGGAGGCCAGTGCAAGCGCCAAGGCGGGGCCGTTGAGCCCGCCGCCCGCGATGATGACGTCTGAATCGTGTTTCATGGCGCTTACTATGGCGCTGGAAGCGGGATTGTCCATGCGCGGGACTGTCGCTAGCGTGGCGGAAAGAACGAAGGAGGTGGGGTATGGAATGGCGTCTGGCAGGGGCTGCAGAGCAAGGGCGGGCGATCGCCGCCGGGCAGCTCGATCCGGTGGAGCAGACCGAGGCCTATCTCGCAGCGGCTGAAGCGTCGGAAGACATCTATGCACGCCTTACGCCGCAGCGCGCCCGCGACGAGGCGATGGCCGCGCATCAGCGCGCCAAGCAGGGCCGTCGGCGCGGGATGCTCGATGGCGTTGCGCTGTCGTGGAAGGATCTGTTCGACACCGCGGGCGTGGCGACGGAAGCGGGCACGCGGTTGCTGGCCGGGCGCGTGCCCGAGCGCGACGCCGATGTGCTGATCGAGGCCACGCTGGGCGGCTCGGTCTGTCTGGGCAAGACGCATATGACCGAACTGGCTTTCTCCGGGCTGGGCGTGAACCCGATGACGGCGACGCCGCCGAACATCCATGATCCCGAACTCGCGCCGGGCGGGTCTTCCTCCGGAGCGGCGCTGTCGGTGGCGCGCGGCTTGGCCGCGGCGGCCGTCGGATCGGACACGGGCGGGTCGGTGCGCATTCCTGCGGCATGGAACGATCTGGTGGGGCTGAAGACCACGCATGGCCGGATCACGACCAAGGGTGTCGTGCCGCTGTGTAGGAGCTTCGACACAATCGGTCCGTTGACACGCAACGTCGAGGACGCGGCCCATGTGCTGGCGCTGCTCGAAGGGCGTGCCGCGCCGGATCTGCGCGACGCAAGCCTCAGGGGCAAACGGCTGCTGGTGCTCGAAGGGCTGCCGTTCGAGGGCACCCGCGAAAAGCCGGTGCAAGGCTTTGAGCGGGCCGTTGAGGCCTTCGCTAAGGCGGGTGCGGTGATCGAGCGGCGGGGCTTGCCGATGGTGCGCCCGGCGATGGACCTTTCCGGCGTTCTCTTCGCGCCCGAGGCCTATGGCGAATGGAAGCACGAGATCGAAGCCGCGCCCGAGAAGATGTTCGCAGCGATCCTCGAGCGGTTCCGCAGCGGGCGCGACGCACTGGCCTCGGATTACGCCAAGGGGTGGCACGCGCTGGAAGGCTATCGCGCCGCCTATCTGGAGGCGACTGCGGAATATGACGCCGTTCTGGTGCCGACATCGCCGATCCTGCCGCCCGATGTCCGCCGCCTTCTCAGCGACAAGCGCTATTTCCAAGAGGAAAACGTGCTCGCCCTGCGCAACACCCGGATCGGCAACGTGCTGGGGCTGTGCGCGCTGAACCTTCCGACGGGAATCCCAAGCTGTGGTATTTCGCTGATGGCGCCGCCCATGACGGAGGATCGATTGCTGCGTTTGGGCATGTGCGCCGAATCGGCGCTGGCCTGAAAAACACATTTCTTGTGGTCAACCCGCTCTGGAGCTTGTCTTTTTCTGGACGAAACGGCGGAGCTTTTGTAACCTCGTCGGTAATAAGGGGCGACATAGACCCCATTCGATGAGGCACAGATGGACTTTCCCGAGCGGTTTTCGAACCTGCCCGAATACGCATTTCCGCGTTTGCGCGCGCTGCTCGATTCGCATGAACCGGGCGGCGACGTCTTGGCCATGTCCATCGGTGAGCCGCGCCATCCGATGCCCGAGTTCGTGGGTGATGTCATTGCGCAAAGCCTTGGAGAGTTTGGGAAATATCCCGCCAACGACGGCACGCCCGAATTGCTGGATGCGATCTCTGGCTGGCTGAAGCGGCGCTATTCGGTCGATATCGGACCCGAGCGGATCATGGCGCTCAACGGCACCCGCGAGGGTCTTTATAACGCCGCGATGGCGCTTTCGCCCGAACAGAAACGCGGCAAGACGCCCGTGATCGCGATCCCGAACCCGTTCTATCAGGTCTACGCGGTGGCCGCGGCAGCGGTCGGCGCGGAGCCGGTTTTCGTGCCCGCAGGCGCCGAGACCGGGTTTTTGCCTAATTATTCGGCACTTCCGGCGGAGGTGCTGGACCGCGTCACCGTCGCCTATCTGTGCTCGCCCTCGAACCCGCAGGGCGCAGTCGCGAGCCGCGAATATCTGGCCGATCTGCTGCATCTGGCCGAGAAGCACGACTTCATGGTTTTCGCTGACGAGTGCTATTCCGAGATCTGGCGCGAGGCCCCGCCGCCCGGTGCGGCACAGGTCGCCGCCGAGGAAGGCATCGACCCCGAGCGCGTGGTGATTTTCCATTCGCTCTCGAAGCGGTCGAACCTGCCGGGTCTGCGCTCGGGCTTCCTCGCCGCCGGGCCGCAAAGCATTAAACATATCCGTCGCCTGCGCGCCTATGCGGGGTCACCGCTGCCGCAACCGCTGCAGCGCGTGGCAGAGCGGGCCTGGGCGGATGAGGCTCATGTCACGGAAAATCGTCGCCTTTACGCCGAGAAATACGAGATCGCGGGACAGATCTTCGACGGCGTCGATGGCTTCCAGCTGCCGCAGGGCGGTTTCTTCCTCTGGCTTCCCGTCGAAGACGGGGAGGCAGCGGCGCTCAAGCTTTGGACAGAGACCGGCATTCGCGTGCTGCCGGGCGCCTATCTCGCGCGCGAGGTGAACGGGGAAAACCCCGGCCAGAAATATATTAGGGTGGCTCTGGTCGCCCCAAAAGCAGAAACGCAGCGCGGGCTTACGCAGCTTCGCGACTGCCTATACGGTTGAGGACGGTAGGTTATGGCATCTTATCAGGTTCGACAGCGCGATCCGCTTTTCGATCAGGACACGCAAGCCGTTCTGGAACGGCGTGGCAAGGAATTGGTAGGGGGGCTGCTGGTCGTCTTCGGCCTGCTCGCCGCGATGATGCTTTTCTCCTATCATCCCGAAGATCCAAGCTGGATGGCAGCCTCGGATGAGCCGGTGCAGAACTGGCTCGGCCGGATCGGCGCCGGGATCGCCTCGCCGTTGTTCGTGATCGTGGGTCACGGCGCGTGGTTGCTGCCTGCGGCGCTGGTGGCCTGGGGCCTGCGCATGATCACCCATCGCGGCGAAGAGCGCCTCGTGTCGCGGATGATCTTCTTCCCAATCGCCGTGGCCGTCGCCTCCGTCTATGCAGCGCTTCTGGTGCCGGGCGATCAATGGGGTCAGGCCTTTGGCCTTGGTGGGCATTTCGGCGATATGATCGCGGGTGCGATGCTGGGGATCGTCCCGATTTCCGGCGTGGTCGGGCTGAAGCTTCTTTCGCTGGTCCTCGCCGCGGCGATGCTGGCGATGGCGACCTTCGTTCTCGGCTTCACCAAGCCCGAGTTGCGCGCGATCACGCGTTTCATGTGGCTGGGCACGGTCGCGGTCTATGTCGGTGTGATGAACGTTCTGGGTCGCGGGGCCTCGGCTTCGGTCATGGGGGCGCGCTCGGCGGCGGAGCGTGCGCGCCAGCGTCGCGCCGAAGCCGCCGAACGTGCCGCTGAGCAGGCGGCTTGGGAAGAGCAGCAGGCGCTCGCCGCGCAGCATTGGGCCCCGGAGGTCGAAGCCGCCCCGGCCGCGCGCCCGTCCTTCCTGTCTCGCATCCGTCGCCCGGTGGAGCCGGACTACGATCCTTATGATGCCTCGCCGGAGCTGTTCGAGACCGAGCCCTATTGGGACGACCAGCCGCCGGCCGCGCCCACCGAAGATCGGATCCGTGCGCGCATCAGCCAGGCGGTGCAGAACCGCAAGGCCGCACCGGTCGCCACCGATTACGCGCCCGAGCCTGCCGGAGCGCCGCTGCATCACGATATGCCCGAAACCTTCGCCGAGCCCGAGCCGGAGCCGCCGCGCCCTTCGGCCTCGGTGCTCGCCGCAGTCGCCAAGCGTCTCGCGCGCGGCCCGCGCCAGCCGCAGGTCGTGCATCAGGAACCGCCGCTGCGGGCCGAGCCGCAACTGCGCGCCGAGCCGCCGCTTCGGGCCAAGCCGCGTTTCATGCCGGGCTTCGGCGCACCGGCCGCAACCGCCCCGGAGCGCGCGTCCGAAATGGCGACCTATGCCGAGGTCGAAGAGCCGCATATGACGGCTGCCGAGCAGGTCGCACAGGAACGCGAATACGCAGGCGAAGAGAGCCGCGACTGGACCCACCCGGATTACGAAGGCTTCGAACCCGATCTCCGCGATATGCGCACCGAGCATTTCTATGCCGGCGAGCCACATTCCTTCGACGAGACCGGCAATGCGCAATGGATCGAGGAAGACGTGGTGCCGGAAATCCCGGCCTCGGCGCGTGGCCTCGACCGTCAGGTCATCAAACAGCCCGAGCCGAAGCGCGTGGTGCAGCCCGCGGCGAAACCCGCGGCCCCGTCGCGTCGTGCGATCGAAGAGGCGCAGCCCAAGATGACTTTTGAGAAGCCGCAGACTGCGCCCTTCGAAATGCCGCCGCTGTCGCTGCTGACCAATCCCACGACGATCCAGCGCCACCAGCTCTCGGATGAGGCGCTGGAGGAGAACGCACGGATGCTCGAGACCGTGCTCGACGATTACGGCGTGAAGGGCGAGATCGTCTCGGTCCGCCCGGGCCCGGTTGTCACGATGTATGAACTCGAGCCCGCGCCGGGTCTCAAAGCCAGCCGCGTGATCGGTCTGGCCGACGATATCGCCCGCTCGATGTCGGCGCTGTCGGCACGCGTTTCGACCGTGCCGGGCCGTTCGGTGATCGGCATCGAACTGCCGAACGATCACCGCGAGAAGGTGGTGCTGCGCGAGATTCTCTCGGCGCGCGACTTCGACGACAAGAACATCAAGCTGCCGCTGGCTCTGGGTAAGACGATCGGTGGCGAGCCTATCGTGACCAACCTCGCCAAGATGCCCCACCTGCTGATCGCGGGGACGACCGGTTCGGGTAAATCCGTCGCGATCAACACGATGATCCTGTCGCTCCTCTACCGTCTGACGCCGGAAGAGTGCCGCCTGATCATGATCGACCCGAAGATGCTCGAACTCTCCGTTTATGACGGCATCCCGCATCTGCTCAGCCCCGTCGTGACCGATCCGAAGAAAGCTGTCGTCGCCCTGAAATGGGTCGTCTCCGAGATGGAAGAGCGCTATCGCAAGATGTCCAAGATGGGCGTGCGCAACATCGAGGGCTACAACGGCCGCGTGAAGGAGAGCCTTGAGAAAGGCGAGATGTTCAAGCGCACCGTGCAGACCGGCTTCGACGAGGAGACCGGCGAGCCGATCTTCGAGACGGATGAATTCCAGCCCGAACCCTTCCCCTATATCGTCGTGATCGTCGACGAGATGGCGGACCTGATGATGGTCGCGGGCAAAGAAATCGAAGCCTGCATCCAGCGTCTGGCGCAGATGGCGCGGGCCTCGGGCATCCACCTGATCATGGCGACGCAGCGCCCCTCGGTCGATGTCATCACCGGCACGATCAAGGCGAACTTCCCGACCCGGATCTCCTTCCAGGTGACGTCGAAGATCGACAGCCGCACCATTCTGGGCGAGCAGGGCGCCGAGCAGCTTCTGGGCATGGGCGACATGCTCTACATGGCGGGCGGCGGCAAGATTACCCGTTGCCACGGGCCCTTCGTGTCCGACGAGGAAGTCGAGGAAATCGTCAACCACCTCAAGAGCTTCGGTCCGCCGGCCTACATGTCGGGCGTCGTCGAGGGCCCCGATGACGAGGTGGCTTCCGATATCGATCAGGTGCTGGGCCTCAACACTGGCGGTAATACCGGCGGCGAGGATGCGCTCTATGATCAGGCGGTGGGCATCGTGATAAAGGATCGCAAATGCTCGACCTCCTACATCCAGCGCAAGCTGGGCATCGGCTACAACAAGGCCGCGCGCCTCGTGGAGCAGATGGAGGATCAGGGCGTCGTGTCCTCGGCCAACCATGTCGGCAAACGCGAAATCCTCGTGCCCGAACAGCAATAAGCCGGTCACAATCTGAGATGCAGAGCGCCCCGGGGGAGACCTCGGGGCGTTTTGCATCGGGCCGCACGGGCTATCCGCACCCGGTGTGCTGTCATCCGATACTGGGGGAGATGTTATTGAATGACATCCCCGGTTCGGCGCAAATGCGCTCAAGACGGACCCGCAGCGCGATTGGCGCGTTACGGCGGGACTTCCGCTTTCGCAAGGAGTGCCTAAATCTATGGTCATGAAACAGATCCGCATCCTGCTCGCCGCGATCTTCACGCTGGCGCTCGCCCTTCCGGCCTCGGCCGGGAAAGTCTCGCTGAATCAGATATCGTCCTATCTGAACTCGCTGACCTCCGCTTCGGCGGATTTCACGCAGGTCAACTCGGACGGGTCGATCTCGACCGGCAAGCTGTTCATCAAGCGGCCCGGCCGGGCGCGCTTCCAATACAATAACGACAAGACTTTGGTGCTGGCCTCGGCTAACCGCGTCGCTGTGTTCGATCCGAAATCGAACCAGCCACCGGAGCAATACCCGCTGGTGAAGACGCCGCTGAACCTGATCCTCGGGCGCAATATCGACCTGAATCGTAACGGTATGGTCGTGGGCTACACGACGGACGGGCCGAAGACGATCGTCACCGCGCAGGACCCGCAGCATCCTGAATACGGGAATATTCAGCTCATCTTCACTGACGGGCCGGTTGAGCTGCGCCAATGGGTGATCACCAACCAGTCAGGCGAGAAGACCACGACGATCCTCAACAACCTCCAAAAAGGCGGCAACTTTGCCACCTCGATGTTCTCGATCGACCAGGCGTTGGCCCAGCGGCGCTGATTGCTCAGCGCCGGCAGGCTTGAAGCTGGATCTCGTACATCTGCGCGCGGGATGCGACTCGGTCGGCCACGGCGAGAAGCCAGGATTTCGACCGGTGTGACCCGCGCGAATAGCCGCCGCGCCCTTCGTGATAGGCGAGATACTGGTTGCGCGCGTCGGCCTTGGAGATGCCGAGCTTCTTCTGCGTGCCATCCATGTACCAACCCATGAAGTCGGTGGCATCCGAGATGCGGTTGCGCCGGGCACCGAAGCGACGGGTATCTTCGCGATACTCGTCCCAGGTGCCGTCGAGGGCTTGGCTGTAGCCGTAGGCAGAGCTCTGGCGGCCCAGCGGGATGATCCCGAGCGCGAAGCGCTGCGGTGTCTTCGCGTTGCCGTCGAACTTGCTTTCCTGGTGGATCGTGGCCATCTGAACCGCGACCGGAACGCCCCATCGGGCCTCCGTCCGGCGCATGGCGTTGAAATATTGCGGACGCTCCTTGATGATCGCGCAGGCGTCATCAAGGTTGCGCGGGGGCTTGGACGGTCCGCCTCCGCAGGCGGCCACCGCAAGCAATACGCCGAGGGCGAGGTATTTCTTCATAGCTGCTCTTCTTTGCTCTGACGGCCTTGTTTTTTGTCATCCTATGCGTAATTGGCCCGTTCGAAAACCGGGAAACGCACGACGTCAGCGGACTGTCGCGACGAATCGGACAATCTGTTTCCGGCGGAAATGAGGCGAAAACGTGGACCTGAGCGGTTTCACGATTTAGGTATTAGGTATGAGGATAGACATGCATACCACGCACGCGAAATATCACATCGGCCAAGTGGTGCGACATCGCAACCACCCGTTCCGGGGGGTGGTCTTCGACGTCGATGCAATCTTCTCCAACTCGCAGGAATGGTACGACGCGATCCCCGAGGAGTCGCGCCCGTCCAAGGATCAGCCCTATTACCACCTGCTCGCGGAGAACGACGAAAGCTACTATGTGGCCTATGTGTCCGAGCAGAATCTCGTCGCGGATTTCTCCGGCGAGCCGGTGAGCCATCCCGATCTCGATGATCTGTTCGGTGAGTTCGGAAACGGCTCCTATCGGCTGCAATTCCAGATGAACTGAACGACCCTGCGGGTTCGGCGCCGGCTTATCCCTCTTGGAGTATCTCGACCGGTTCCAGCGGCATCCGGAAGGCCAGCAGATTGCGCCCGTCCTGCCGGTGATAACCAAGATCGGTCGCGAGGTCGCGGATCAGGAACCAGCCGAAGCCGCCTTCGGGCAGGCTGCTCGGGTCGGGCCGCTCCGGGTCGCGGTCCCGAAGGTCGAGGCAGGCCGGGGGCAGAGGGATCCCGTCATCGCTGACCGAACAGTTGAGCCCTTTTCGGTCGCGGACGATGGATAACGCGATCACGCCCTCCTCGCTTTCGCCGTAGCTGTGTTCGACGATGTTGTTGAGGATTTCCGCGAGGATCAGTTCCAGTGTTCCGGCCTCTTCCTCGGTCATCAGACGGATGAAACGCGCCACCGCAGCCCGCAGGGCATCACGCACCGCGATCGGTGTCGCCGGGAAGCTGAGGTTGAAGACGCGCACCTCGCCCCCATCCGGGCGGGGGTCTGGGCGCGCAGTCGTGGCGGGGGCTCTTGCATTCAGACGCTCACGCATATCTCCGGTCCTTCCCCAAGGCGGTTGCGAGATCGGCATGGATCGGCAGGACCGAATTCATGCGGGTGAGGCGGAAAACTTTCACCACATTCGGTGTCAGCCCGCAAAGCTCCAGCTGTCGGTCGGGGGCGAGCGATTTCATCACCGCCACCACCGCGCCGAGGCCGGAACTGTCGAGAAACTCCACCTTCGAAAGGTCGAGCAGTACCCGCGGCGCGGGCTGCATCGTCACATCGCGCATCCGTTCCTTGAACCTGAGGGCGATCGCAGCGTCCAGCCGCGCCTCGGCCAGATGGACGACAAGCGCGCCTTTCAGCGCTTCGGCAGTAAGGTTCATGTACGCCTCCCGCGGTTGATCTGACGGGAAGGCTAGACGGCAATGCTTACCATTCGGTATCCGTGGAACAGGATTTTGGAGGATATCATGGAAAACGTGGTGATCGTCGGAGCGTCGCGCACGCCGATGGGTGGGATGCAGGGCGTCTTCGCAGGTGTGTCTGCGTCCGAACTGGGCGGTGTCGCCATCAAGGCGGCGATGGACGGTGCGGGTGTCGCGCCTGCGCGCATCGAGGAAGTGCTGATGGGCTGCGTGCTGCCCGCAGGTCAGGGGCAGGCGCCCGCGCGGCAGGCGGGTTTCGCGGCGGGCCTCGGCGAAGAGGTGCCCGCGACGACGCTGAACAAGATGTGCGGCTCGGGCATGAAAGCGGCAATGGTGGCCTATGACCAGATCGCGCTTGGCCAGACCGGGGTGATGGTCGCGGGCGGCATGGAGAGCATGACCAACGCGCCTTACATGCTGCCGAAGATGCGCGCAGGGGCGCGGCTCGGCCATGCGCAGGCGCTCGATCACATGTTCCTCGACGGGCTGGAGGACGCCTATGACAAGGGGCGCCTGATGGGCACCTTCGCGGAGGATTGCGCGCAGGCGTTCCAGTTTACCCGCGAGGCGCAGGACGATTACGCGATGGCGTCGCTGAACCGTGCCGTTGCCGCGGAGAAATCCGGGGCCTTCGCGGGTGAGATCGCGCCCGTGACGGTGAAGGGCCGCAAAGGCGAGACCGTGGTCGCGATCGACGAGCAGCCGGGTAATGCGCGCCCCGACAAAATCCCCCAACTCAAGCCCGCCTTCCGCAAGGACGGCACGGTGACGGCGGCGAATTCGTCCTCGATCTCGGACGGGGCGGCGGCGCTGGTGCTGGCCTCGGAGTCTGCGGCGAAGGCCGAGGGGCTGCCGATCCGCGCACGCATTCTGGGCCATGCGAGCCATGCGCAGGCGCCGGCCGATTTCCCGACGGCTCCGGTGCCGGCGGCGGAAAAGCTGCTGAAGAAGCTGGGCTGGACGATCGAGGATGTCGATCTTTGGGAGGTCAACGAGGCCTTCGCGGTCGTGCCAATGGCCTTCATGCACAAGCTGGGCATTTCGCATGACAAGGTAAACGTGAATGGCGGCGCCTGTGCGCTTGGCCATCCGATCGGCGCGTCGGGTGCGCGGATCATCGTGACGCTGCTCAATGCGCTGGAAAAGGCCGGTCTCAAGCGCGGCGTGGCCGCGATCTGCATCGGTGGGGGCGAGGGCACGGCCATCGCGATTGAACGGGTATGAACGTGGATTACCAAGACCTGACGAAACGCATCGCGGCGCTGACCGAGGGCGAGACCGACGAGGTCGCGCTGATGGCGACGCTCGCCTGCGAAATCCACCACGCGGATGACCGCTTCGACTGGACCGGCTTCTACCGGGTCACCGAGCCGGAACTACTGAAGATCGGCCCCTATCAGGGGGGGCATGGCTGTCTCGTGATCCCGTTCTCGCGCGGGGTCTGCGGGGCGGCGGCCCGCGAGGGGCGCACGCAACTGGTGCCGGATGTCGAGGCTTTCCCGGGCCATATCGCCTGCGCCAGCTCCACCCGTTCGGAACTGGTGATCCCGGTCTATGCGCAGCGGGGCCTCATCGCGGTGCTGGATATCGACAGCGACCAGCCCGACGCCTTCACCGAGGCGGATGCCGCGGCGCTGGAAGCGATCCTGAAAAACGTGTTCGGCCATTTGTGAGGAAGCGATGAAACATACCGGCGCGTGCCTGTGCGGGGCGGTCAGCTACGAGGTCGAGGGAGAGATGCAGCCCGTGGTGGCGTGTCATTGCTCCCAGTGCCGCAAGACCTCCGGCCATGTCTGGGCCTCGTCGCAGGTCGATGCCCATCAGCTCGTGCTGATCAACCGCGACGGGCTGCGCTGGTATCGCTCCTCGGAGACGGCGGAGCGGGGCTTTTGCGCGGTCTGCGGCAGCTCGCTGTTCTGGCGTCTGGATGGGGAGGGGCGGATCTCGATCGCGGCGGGCACGCTTGACCTGCCGACCGGGCTTTCGATGGCGGAGCATATCTTCGTGGGGAACAAGGGCGATTACTACGAAATAGAGCCGGGGCCGCCCCAATCGCCCTGAGGCTTGACCCGACAGGCGGCGCAGTGCATCTCGCAGTCCATGAGTTATGTCTATGACCCGCCACAGGAGGTTCCGCGCATCCTTCATGCCGATCACGAAATCCTCGTGGTCGACAAGCAGGCGGGGCTTCTCTCGGTGCCGGGCAAGGGGCCGGACAAGGCCGATTGCCTCATTGCGCGGCTGCGGGGGATTTACCCCGAGGTGCTGCTGGTCCATCGGCTCGATACCGATACCTCGGGTGTGATGGTCTTCGCGCTGACGCCCCATGCGCAGCGCCATCTCGGTCTGCAATTCGAAAAGCGCCAGACGAAGAAAGCCTATCAGGCGCGGCTCTGGGGGGAACTGGCCGATAAGGAAGGCCGGGTTGATCTGCCGCTTTGTGTCGACTGGCCGAACCGCCCGCGCCAGCATGTCGATCACCAGAACGGCCGTCCCGCGCAGACCGACTGGCGGGTTATCCGGCATGAGGATGGCACGACGCGGGTGCGGCTGATGCCGGTGACCGGGCGCAGCCATCAGCTGCGGGTGCATATGGCCGAACTGGGCCATCCGATCCTCGGCGATCCGCTTTATGCGGAAGGAGAGGCGCAGGAGTTCGAGCGTCTGATGCTCCACGCCGAGACGCTGCGCTTTCGCCATCCCGATGGCGGGATGCATATGACCTTCACCGCGCCGGTCCCGTTCTGAAACCGATACAATCGCAGGTCTTTTCCCCGCCTGCGCGCGCAGGCATACTCCTGCGAGACCTATTGCGGAGAGCCCGATGTCCAAACCCTTGCGCCTTGGTGTGAATATCGATCACGTCGCCACCGTGCGGAATGCCCGCGGCTCGGCCTATCCTGACCCGCTGCGCGCCGCGCGTCTGGCCGAGCAGGCCGGAGCCGACGGGATCACCGCGCATTTGCGCGAAGACCGCCGCCATATCCGCGACGCCGATATCGACGCGCTGCGCGGCGGCATCGATATCCCGCTGAATTTCGAGATGGCCGCAACGTCCGAGATGCAGAAGATCGCGCTGCGCCATTTGCCCCATGCCTGCTGCATCGTGCCGGAAAAGCGCGAAGAGGTGACGACCGAAGGCGGTCTGGACGTCGGGGGCGATGTCTCGCGGCTGACCGATTACGTGGGGCCGCTCGTCGAGGCGGGCATCCGCGTGTCGATGTTCATCGGTCATGATCCGGCGCAGATCGAAGCCTCCGCCAAGATCGGCGCGCAGGTGATCGAGCTGCATACCGGCCATTTCTGCGACATGCATTACGCGGGCGATTTCGCCGCGCGTGATGCCGAACTGGAGGCGCTGAAAGCGGGTGCAGCCTATGCCGACAGTCTCGGGCTGGAGGTCCATGCGGGCCACGGTCTGACCTACGAGACGGTCGAGCCGATCGCCGAGATGAAGCAGATCCGCGAGTTGAACATCGGCCATTTCCTGATCTCCGAGGCGATCTTCGTGGGGCTCGGCCCCGCGATCGTGCATATGCGCAAGCTGATGGACGCGGCGCGGGGCTGAGGCGGCATGATCCTCGGCATCGGCACCGATCTCGCGAATATCGAGAGGATCGAGCGCACGCTCGAACGCTTCGGCGACCGTTTCCGCAACCGCGTCTTCACCGAAATCGAGCAGCGCAAGGCCGAGCGCCGCAAGGATGTGGCGGGCACCTATGCCAAACGGTGGGCGGCGAAAGAAGCTTGTTCCAAAGCGCTTGGGACCGGGTTGCGGATGGGCATCGCGTGGAAGGATATGGCGGTCACGAATCTGCCAACGGGACAGCCGGTGATGCAGGTCACGGGCTGGGCGGCGGACCGGCTTAAGGAAATGACACCAGAGGGTTACGAGGCCGTCATCCATGTGACGCTGACGGATGACCACCCCTGGGCGCAAGCCTTTGTCGTGATAGAGGCCCGCAAGCTTTCTTGACTCGGGCGCGAGGCCGCGTATTGAGGCCAAGGAATTTTGAGGCAGGGTAAGAGATAATGGCGAAGAACAAGGCCGAGGGCGGTATCCTCGACACGATCAAGACGATTGTCTGGGCACTGGTGATCGCGGGGGTGTTCCGCACGCTGTTCTTCCAGCCCTTCTGGATTCCCTCCGGCTCGATGAAGGACACGCTGCTGATCGGCGACTTCCTCTTCGTGAACAAGATGGCCTATGGCTATTCGCGCTATTCCTGCCCGTTCTCGGCCTGTCCCTTCGACGGACGCCTGCTGGCCCGCGACCCCAAACGCGGCGACGTGGTGGTGTTCCGCCATCCGACGAAGAACGTCGATTTCATCAAGCGTCTGATCGGCCTGCCGGGCGACAAGATCCAGATGATCAACGGCGTGCTGCAGATCAACGGCAAAGCGGTCGAGATGAAGCCCGAGCCCGATTTCGAAGAAGTCATGCAACCGCAGGGTCCGCAGGGGCTGTTGCCGCGCTGCTCGAATTCGCCGGTCGGCATGGGCGATACCTGCATCAAGAAACGCTATGCCGAGACGCTGCCCAACGGCGTCACGCATGACATTCTGCAGATCAACAATGACGGTCCCGTGGACAACACGCCCGTCTACACCGTGCCCGAGGGCATGTATTTCTTCATGGGCGACAACCGCGACAATTCCGAGGACAGCCGCTTCCCGCAATCGGTGGGCGGTCTCGGCTTCGTCCCGAAAGAGAACCTGATCGGCCGGGCCGACCGGGTGATGTTCTCCTCGGCGGGTCGCTCGCTATTCTACTTCTGGACCTGGCGTCCGGATCGGTTCTTCAAGGCGATCAATTGAAGCTGAGCGCGGAGATCAAGGCATTCGAGAAGCGCCTCGGGCACAAGTTCAAACGGCCCGAGCTGCTCGCGCGCGCGCTGACGCATAGCTCGATCTCCACGCCGACCCGGCCCGACAACCAGCGGCTGGAATTTCTGGGCGACCGCGTTCTAGGCCTCGTGATGGCCGAGGCGCTGTTCCTAGGCGACCGTGCCGCTTCCGAGGGGCAGATGGCGCCGCGCTTCAACGCGCTCGTGCGCAAGGAAGCCTGCGCCGATATCGCCCGCAAGATCGACCTTGGCGCGGTGCTCAAGCTCGGCCGATCCGAGATGATGACCGGCGGGCGGCGCAAGCTGGCGCTGCTGGGCGACGCGATGGAGGCGGTGATCGCCGCCGTCTATCTCGATGGCGGGTTCGAGGCGGCGAAAGAGCTGATCCTGCGGCTCTGGGAAGACCGGCTCGACAGCGTCGAGGAGGACGCCCGCGACCCGAAAACCGCGCTGCAGGAATGGGCGCAGGCTCGCGGTCTGCCGCCACCGCGCTACGAGATCACCCATCGCGACGGTCCCGATCACGCCCCCAATTTCACCATCGAGGTGAGTCTGGAGAACGGCGCGCGCGAAACGGCCAAGGCCGGATCGAAGCGTCAGGGCGAGATGACGGCGGCGAAGACGCTGCTGAAACGTCTGGAAGACGACGCCGAGGGCTGAGCCAAGGCCAGGATCAGCCACGAAGCGGCCCGGGCAGCGCTCGACCGCCCTCTCGAGCGGGCGCTTTCGACACCATTGCGCGCTGACAGCTCTTGCGGATTTTGCCCGATTAAGCGCAGGCCACGAAGGTATCACGCCCACCCGGCGGTCAGACGCTACCCTCCGCCATATGACAAGATGACTGGCAACACGCGCCGTTATAAGCTACCCCGCGCCCCGTATCGCTTTCGCGTATCGCCAAAAAGGAATCCACATGACCACACGCGCCGGTTTCGTCGCCCTGATCGGAGAGCCCAATGCGGGCAAATCCACGCTGCTCAACGCGATGGTTGGCGCGAAGGTCTCGATCGTCACCCACAAGGTGCAGACCACCCGCGCCCGCATCCGTGGCGTCGCGATGGAAGGCCAGAGCCAGATCGTCTTCGTCGACACGCCCGGCATCTTCCGTCCGCGCCGTCGTCTGGACCGCGCAATGGTCAATGCCGCTTGGGGCGGGGCGGCCGATGCCGACATGATCGTCCTCCTGGTCGAGGCGCATCGCGGCCTTACCCCGGGTGTCGAAAGCATTCTCGAGGCCCTGCGCGGTCGCGAAGGCAAGCAGCAGCCGGTGGCGCTTGCGATCAACAAGATCGACAAGGTGAAATCCGAGGAGCTTCTGGGCCTGACCGCGAAGCTCAACGAAGCGTTCGAGTTCACCAAGACCTTCATGATTTCCGCAGAGCGTGGCTACGGCGTGCAGGATCTCAAGGAATGGCTTGCGGGTGAGATGCCCGAGGGGCCGTGGCTCTATCCGGAAGACCAGATCGCCGACCTGCCGATGCGCATGATCGCAGCCGAGATCACCCGCGAGAAGCTGACCCTGCGCCTGCACGAGGAACTGCCCTACCAGCTGACGGTCGAAACCGAGAGCTGGGAGGAGCGCAAGGACGGCTCCGCGCGGATCGATCAGGTGATCTATGTCGCCCGGGACGGCCACAAGGGGATCATCCTTGGCAAGGGCGGCGAGACGATCAAGGCGATTTCCAAGGCCGCGCGCGAGGAACTGATCGAGTTTCTCGACCGGCCCGTGCATCTGTTCCTGCAGGTGAAGGTGCGCCCGAACTGGCTCGAAGAGGCCGAGCGCTATTCCGAAATGGGTCTCGATTTCAAGGACTCGAAGTGATGGCCGAGGCGCGTCTGACCACGGATTTCTGGGTCCGCGCCTATCTCAAGCGGCTGGAGCTCGCGAATATTCCGGCCTATGTCACTGCGCATGGGCAGGCATCTTCCGGTGCCGTTCTGGTGAAATGTGCCCGCCTCGACGGGACCGCGCAAAGCTACGAGCGGCGCGCGGATCTGATGACCGGAGAGAGCGCGTGGATGCTGTTGCATGACGGGCCCGAGGCCGAGGTCGATGCCAGCATCCGCAAGCAGCGCAGTTTCGACCCCGACCTCTGGGTGATCGAGATCGAGAGCCGCGACGGGCAAACGTTGCTGGAAGAGGACGGCCTCAGCGGCTGATCCCGAGCCGGTTGAGACCGCGGCCCAAGGTCACGATCACCAGCCCGCCGATCCAGAAGGCGACGAGGAACTTCACGCACCATAGTCCCAGCCCGCCCCAGCCGAGCTTGTCGAGGTTGAGGAAGAAATACGGGTAGAACCCGGTTTCCAGCCCCCGGATCACCGCATAGACCAAATAGATCAGCGGCCAGGCCAGCCAGATCACTGCGTGATGGCTCGTCAGCCCACCTTTCGGCGCGAAGGCCAGCCACCAGACCGGAACGAGTATCGGGGCTGCGGTGTGATAAAGCAGGTTCGAGACGTAATCGAGCCCGTGCAATGGCGTGTCGCCAGCCAGCAGTAGGTGATAGACCACGCCGACGATCAGCATCCACAGCACCAGAGCGGCAAGGAACGGTTTGGCCAGCGCCCGCTTGCGCCATGCCATCCAGCCGAAGGCGAGCCCCGCCAGCGTATTCGTCCAGATCGTGAAATAGCGAAACATCAGCCACAGGATGCCCAGCGGCACGGCGGCCCGCGGATGTTCGGCCATGTTGTCGAGGAAGCTTGCGCCGAACGCCGTCAACTCGACGAGGGCGATCAGGGCGGCGAAAAGGGTCGAGGCGCGTGTCATGCGACAAACGCTAGTGCGGCGCGGGGCGTTTGCGCAACTCACGAAGCCGCTTGCGCCGCAACGTCACGGAAAGGATAGTCGCAGCCATGGACTGGCAAGACCTCGGCACGATCCTCTCGGCACGACCGCATGGCGAAAGCTCGATGATCGTCGAGCTGTTCACCTCGGCGCATGGGCGTCACGCGGGCGTGGTGCGCGGCGGGGCGTCGCGGAAGATGGCGGGGATCCTGCAGCCGGGAAACCGGGTCACGGCGACGTGGCGCGCGCGGCTGGAAGATCACCTTGGCAGTTATACGATCGAGCCGCTGCAAAGCCGGGCGGTGATCCTGTCGGACAGGCAGGCCTTGGCCGGGCTGAACGCGGCGACGGCGCTGCTGCGGTTCACGCTGCCCGAGCGCGAGGCACATGACGCGCTGTTTCTGGCTTCCGAGGCGCTGTTCGACGCGATGGCCGAGGGCGGCGACTGGCTGCCGACCTATCTGCGCTGGGAGTTGGGACTGCTGGAGGAGATGGGATACGGGCTCGACCTGTCGCGCTGCGCGGTGACCGGGTCGCGCGACGATCTCGCCTATGTCAGCCCGCGCTCGGGGCGTGCGGTGAGCCGTCAGGGGGCCGGGGAATGGGCGCCGAAACTGGTGCCGCTGCCGCTCTGCCTGCTGGGGCAGGGGCCCGCGAGTCTGGGCGAGATCGTGCAGGGGCTGCGGCTGACCGGGTTCTTCCTGGGCGAGCGGATGGCGCCGGATCTGGGAGACCGGCCCTTGCCCGAGGCGCGGCAACGGTTCGTGGATTTGCTGGGGCGGAGCGCGCGGTAGCTAATGGAGCGTGGCGCGGGGCGACGAGCCCCGGGCCGCGCCCGACCCTCCCCCGGGAGGGCGCATTGGTGATGTCATCGCGGGCACATCCGGCATGCGGGCTTGCGAGATAAAACGCCAAGCCACTGGCGGAGCACAGCGCCCACCCAAGGGTCGGGCGCGCCCCTCACCTCAAGCTCAAGGCCGCTCGCGATCGTCCAGCAACAGCGTCAGCAGCGCCAGATCCAGCCAGCGTCCGAACTTCTTGCCAACCTGCGGCATCAGGCCAACCTGAGTGAAGCCCAGCCGCTCGTGCAGCCGGATCGACCCGTCGTTTGCGGCATCGATCGCGCCGACCATGACGTGAAACCCGCCCTCTTTGGCACGTTCGATCAGTGCCGCCATCAGCTTCGCACCCTTGCCGCCCGCGCGGTGGTCGCGATGGACATATACGGAATGCTCGACGCTCAGGTGATAGCCGTCATGGGGGCGGAACGGGCCGAAGCTCGCATAGCCCACGGCGCGCCCGTTCTCTTCCCAGACCAGAACGGGATAACCCGCCGCCTGCCGATCCGCGATATAGGCGCGGCGGTTCTCGGGGCCGACTTCGATCTCGTTCCAGATCGCGGTCGTGTTGCGCACCGCGTCATTGTAAATCTCGGTGATCGCCTCTGCGTCTTCGGCCTTTGCGTCGCGGATCATCTGTGCCCCTCCAGTTCGTCGCGCCAGATTTGGCCGCGAAACCGGGCGAGCGCAACGCTATTTCTGCGCGATGAAATGTCCGGTGCGGCGTACGGCCTCGGCGGCGGGCACGAATTCCACGCCCAGATCGCGCGTCGCGGCCTCGTTGCTGAGCCGCATCGTCATCCCGAGCATCGGCTTGATCAGCGCGATCTGTTCGTCGAACAGCGCGAGGATCGAGACGATCCAGTTCGGCGCCTTCCGGGTCGGGATCTTGCGGTCGGGGAATTCGGCCTTCAGTACCTTCGCCATCTCTAGGAAGGACATGAAGCTTGCCGCACAGATGTAGCGGCGACCGATGCTCTCGGACCGGTCGAGCGCCGCGACATGGCAGGCGGCGACATCGGCCACATCGACCACCGGAATGTCGAACTCCGGCGCCATCGGGTCCTTGCCCGCCATCAACCGCTCGATCACCGCGACCGACGAGCCGGTATGGCGATCCATCGGCGTGCCGCAGACGAGGCCGGGATTGATCACCGTCAGCTGCATCTCGTGGTGATCCTCAATGAATTCCCACGCCGCTTCCTCGGCGAATATCTTCGAGCGCGTATAGGCGCTGCAGGTCGGCGCGCGCGGGTTCGACCAGTCGGCTTCCGTAATCGGGTCGGAGGTCACGCCATGCATCACCGCCTCCATCGAGGAGGTCTGGATCACGCGGGTCACGCCGGCGGCCTGCGCTGCGCTCAGCACCCGCTTGGTGCCCTCGACCGCGGGCTGGATCACCTCGGCCTCGTTCTTGGGCTTGCTGAGCGGGAAAGGGGAGGCGGTGTGGATCACGGCATCGACCCCGGTCATCGCCGCGTCCCAGCCCTCATCCGCCATCAGATCGGCCTCGACGAAGCTCAGCCGCTCCAGCGCCTCGGGGCCGAGGTCGCGCAGCGCCGCTTTCACCTCTTCGCCCCGGCTGGCCTTGCGCAGCGTGCCGCGCACCTTTTCGCCCTGCGTGAGCAGGTCATAGGCGATGCGTTTGGCGATGAAACCGGTGATGCCGGTGACCAGAATTGTGCGGGCCATTCGCGCCTCTCTGCTTTGAACTCTTTCGTTCAGCTTGCGAGGGCTGCGGGCGGGAGTCAAACGAGAACGGGGCGATGCGAGGATCGCCCGCATCGCCCCGTGTTTTTCAGTGTGCCCCCGGCGCCGCGACGCGCGGCGCGTTCGTGCCTGAGAGGCTCAACTGGAGCCTCTCCGAGACGGCACTCACCCCAAAAGCCTGCGCGCAATCACCTGCGCCTGAATCTCGGCGGCCCCCTCGAAGATGTTCAGGATGCGCGCATCGCAGAGGATACGGCTGATCTGGTATTCCAGCGCGAAGCCGTTGCCGCCATGGATCTGCAGCGCGTTATCCGCGGCCGCCCAAGCAACTCGGGCACCCAGCAGTTTCGCCATGCCGGCTTCCAGATCGCAGCGATGGCCGTGATCTTTTTCCCAGGCCGAGAAATAGGTCAGCTGGCGGGCGATCATCGTCTCCACCGCCATCATCGCGAGTTTCGAGGATACGCGCGGGAATTCGATCAGCGACTTGCCGAATTGCTTGCGGTCGATCGCATATTGCATCCCGATCTCCAGCGCCGATTGCGCCACGCCCACGGCGCGGGCGGCGGTCTGGATGCGGGCGGATTCGAACGTCTCCATGAGCTGCTTGAAGCCTTTGCCCTCTTCGCCGCCCAGAAGGTTCTCGCCCTTCACGCGGAAATTGTCGAAACCGAGCTCGTATTCCTTCATCCCGCGATAGCCGAGCACTTCGATCTCGCCGCCGGTCATTCCCTCGGTGGGGAAGGGGTTGTCGTCGGTGCCCGGCGTCTTCTCGGCCAGGAACATCGACAGGCCTTTGTAATTGTCGGTAGCCGGGTCGGTGCGCGCGAGCAGCGTCATCACATGGGTGCGCTGCGCATGGGTGATCCAGGTCTTGTTGCCGGTAATCAGCCAGTCATCGCCATCCTTGACCGCGCGGGTGCGCAACGAGCCCAGATCCGAGCCGGTATTGGGTTCGGTGAAAACGGCGGTGGACAGGATCTCGCCAGAGGACAGGCCCGGAAGCCATTTCTGCTTCTGCTCCTCGGTGCCGCCGCAGATGATCAGCTCTGCCGCGATCTCGGAACGCGTGCCGAGCGAGCCGACACCGATATAGCCGCGCGAAAGCTCCTCGGTCACGACGACCATCGAGGCTTTCGACAGGCCCAACCCGCCATATTCCTCGGGGATGGTCAGGCCGAAGACGCCCAGTTCGGCGAGTTCCTCAATGATTTCCATCGGGATCAGCTCGTCCTTGAGGTGCCATTCATGCGCGTTCGGCTTCACGCGATCTTCGGCGTAGCGGTAGAACTGCTCGCGGATCATCTCGAGATCTTCATCGAGACCGGGCTGCCCGAAGATCGAGCGCCCCTGAACGTCGCGCATCAGCTCGACCAGACGCATCCGGGCGGCGTTGGAATTGCCCGCGGCAATCAACTTCGCGGCCGCGTCCGAGGGCGTCCAGCTGACGCCCATATCGGTCAGGCGCACCATCTCGCCCTGGTTCATCTGGATGCCGCCCGCGATCTGCGCGAGATATTCGCCGAACCCGATCTGCAGGATCAGTTGCTCCATCTCGCCCAGCTTGCCGTCCTCGGTCAGGCGCGCCGCCCAGCCGTGCAGCTGTTTGAGCGCCTGCTGATAGGTCGTCAGCCAAGCAAGCCCATGAGCCCGATATTGGTTCGCTTCGAGCGCTGCGCCGGAAATGCGACCGTCTCTCTCCGTCGCGTTGCGCAGGCTTGCGGTCGCGTCGGAGACCAGCGTCTCCAGCTCGGGCAGGCTCGCTTCCGCAAGGCTCAGGAGGTCATCCAGAATGATCGTCGTCGGCATATCGGCCCCGTCATGTGCCATGAGTCGGCTCCCTATTCTGCAGTTGCAGCCTGTGTAGATACTTCGCAACCGCAGCGCAATAAAAATTCGAAAATGGCCGCCACCGCGACGTAAAATGTCGCAGTGATAGTTGGCGTCGTAGTGTATCCGCCTGATTTCACGTCGCTTCCCGGCTGTATCCCACCGCGTAACCCGATAGAAGCGATGCGGGACACGAAGGGGAGTGCGCATGTTCGGGATGGAAGTTTGGCAGATATTCGCGGCGCTTGGCGTCACGCTTTTCGCGGGTTTCGTGAAAGGCGCGGTCGGCTTCGCGATGCCGATGATCATGCTGTCGAGCTTCGCGTCGTTCCTGCCTCCGCATCAGGCGCTGGCGCTTCTGATCCTGCCGACGCTGGTGACCAACGTGATGCAGGCTTTCCGTCAGGGGGTCGGCGCGGCGGTGGGCTCGATCAAGAATTACCGACTGTTCATCGCGATGATCATCGTTTTCATTCCGATCAGCGCGACCCTCGTCGATGTAATCCCGCAGCCGGTGATGTACGCGCTTCTGGGGGCGCCGATCCTCGGCTTCTCGATCTGGCAGATCTCGGGACGGCAAATTCCGATGCCCACGCGCCATCGCGCGGTGACCGAGACGGGCTTGGGCGTGATCGCGGGACTCTATGGTGGGATTTCCGGCATCTGGGGGCCGCCGCTGATCATCTACCTGATCTCGATCGACGCGCCGAAACAGGAAGCGGTGCGCATCCTCGGCGTCGTCTTCCTGACCGGGGCGATTATCCTGACCGGCTCGCATCTGGTTTCGGGCGTGCTGAACGCGCAGACCATACCGCTGTCGCTGTTGATGATCCTGCCCGCGCTGGCGGGGATGAAACTGGGCTTCAAGGCGCAGGACCAGCTCGATCCGGTGCGGTTCCGGTGGTGGACGCTGATCCTGTTGGGCGTGGCCGGATTGAACCTGCTGCGCCGCGCGCTGATGGGTTAAGCCACGAAGGGGCGCAGACCCTGACGGCGGGCGGAGGCCAGCGTCTTCGCCTCATAGCCCGAGACGATCTTGCGCACCGGCTTGCGATGGAGCGGTAGCCCGCCTTCGCGGACTAGCCCCGCAAAGGCCGTGGTCGCCGCCAGAAGCGGTTGCCGGGCGAGCCGCCCGATATGCAGGCTCTCCAGCTTGCAGCCATCCGCCATCAGCAGGTGATGACCGCCCAGCAACAGCCCGTGCCACTCCAGCACGCCGGGGCAATCGGGTTGCAGCGCGGCGCAGCCATCGGCCAGCGACCGCGCCTCGATCAGCACCTCGTCCTCGCCGAAGATGAAATCCACCGACGGCCCGCTCAGCGCCACGCGGTGTTGGGGCATGACCCAGAGGTCCTGACGCGCCGAGAAGACCGGCGCACAGAGTTTCACCGGACGCAGGTGCCCGATCGCAGGCAGGCTGACCCGGCCCGACCAGAGGACCGGCTGCGGTCCGGCATCGATGGTCTCGACCAGGTCGCCCGCGCGCAGCCGCGCGGCAGGCACCACGCCCTCCGGCGTCTGGATTGGGGTCGCGGGGGCGAAGCAGCCCGCCGGTCCCATCGGTTGCAGATGATCGCCAAGCGCCAGCCAATCGACGCGCGGCCCGATCCGCGCGGGCCCCGCCGGATCGAGCAGGGCCGCGGCCTCGTCACGGGTCAGCGGCAGTGGCGCCACGCCGGCCTGCTGTCGGATCGTGCGCTGGTCGAGCGCCTCCAGCGTCAGCAGGCTCTCGCGTCCCGGCCCGTCCCAGCGCCAAATGAGCCGCATCCGCCCGCCGGTCAGCCGCTCCTGCGTGGCGTCGATGGAGATCGCATGGACCGCCGCGCCGCGCCGCTGCGCCAGCACGATCCGCCCGTCGACATCGAGATTGAGCGAGAGGAAATTCCGCCAGCCTTCGCGCTGATGCAGATGGATCAACGGCAGGGGCGATTGCTCGCCGCGCATCAGGGTGAATTCCAGCATCAGGCTGCCCCGTGCGAGCAACTCCGGCAGTCTGCGCTCGTCGAACATGACCGCGCCGCGATGTGCCATCTGCGCACCGATCCAGCCCTGTTGCGCCCTCATCTGCGACGCTCCGAATGCTGCCTTGATCCCATGCCTGTCTCCGCGCCCGGGGAAGCCGACACGGAAAACGTACGCCGCCCGAGAGGGCCGCGCGTGGGTCTGCTGCGTCTGAATCCGGGCTTTGCCCTGCTCGATACGCCCGATTCCGGGCTTTTGCTTTTGACATATCATGGCACCGCAACAGGCCCTTGGGTAGTGCTTGTCTCTGCGTCACATGCGCCCGGTGGCGGGCCTGCAACAGCCATTGCCCCTAGGGCTTCGGCACTCTAAGCCTGTAGCGCTGAAAAGGAGTGCCCATGACGACCGACCCCATCCGCCTGAGCGCCGATCTGATCCGCTGCCCCTCGGTGACCCCGGAGGAGGGCGGCGCGCTCGTCTTGCTCGAAGATCTGCTGAGCGGGGCGGGCTTCACCTGCACGCGCGTCGATCGCAACGGCACGCCGAACCTCTACGCGCGCTGGGGCGCGAAGGGGGCGGCGAAGAGCTTCGGCTTCAACGGGCACACGGATGTCGTGCCGGTGGGAGATGCGGCTGCCTGGACGCACGATCCCTTCGGCGCCGAGATCGTCGACGGCGTGATGTGGGGGCGCGGAGCGACCGACATGAAGACCGCCGTTGCGGCCTTCGCCGCGGCAGCGGTCGATTTCGTGACCGAGACGCCGCCCGAAGGCGCGGTGATCCTCGCCATCACCGGCGACGAGGAAGGTCCGGGCCGCGACGGCACGCGGGCGCTTCTGGATTGGATGAAGGCCGAGGGCGAGGCGATGTCGGTCTGCCTCGTGGGCGAGCCGACCTGCCCCAATGAGATGGGCGAGATGATGAAGATCGGGCGGCGTGGCTCGCTCAGCTTCTATATCGAGGCCGAGGGCGTGCAGGGCCATGCCGCCTATCCGCATCGCGCGAAGAACCCGCTGCATGCGCTGGTCGATCTGCTGGGCCGGATGACCGCAGAGCCGCTCGATCATGGCACAGATCATTTTCAGCCCTCGAGCCTGCAGATCACCACCATCGATTGCGGCAACCCGGCCAATAACGTGATCCCGGCCAAGGCGCGCGCGACCGTGAATATCCGCTTCAACGACGCCCATACCGGCGAGGGGCTGATTGCCTGGGCCGAGGCGATAGCCTCCGGGATCGCCGCCGAGACCGGCATCCGCATCGCGCTCAACCCCGACATCTCGGGCGAAAGCTTCGTCACGCCGCCCGGACCTTTCGTCGACCTCGTCGCGAAATCGGTCGAGGCGGAAACGGGCCGCGCGCCGGAGCTGTCCACCTCGGGCGGCACCTCGGATGCGCGCTTCGTGAAGGATCACTGCCCGGTCGTAGAATTCGGCCTCGTCGGCGCGACGATGCATCAAGTGGACGAGCGTGTCCCGGTTGATCAGATCGTCACGCTCCAGCGCATCTATGCGCGCATATTGAAAGACTATTTCGCATGATCAAGATCGAGCCGGTCACCGATTATACCCCCTGCCACGCGCTGCGCCGGGCCGTGTTCATCGAAGAACAGGGCATCCCGGAGCCCGAGGAATGGGACGATCTCGACGATCAGGCGATCCATCTGCTGGCCACGGACAACGGCACGCCGCTCGGCACCGCGCGGCTGATCCGCAAGGGTGAGACCGGCAAGATCGGTCGCATCTGCGTCGCGAAATCCGCGCGCGGCACCGGGCTTGGCGCGGCGCTGGTGCGCGACGCCTGCGCGCGGTTCGAGGAGATGGGCTGTACCCGCGCCTATCTCTCGGCCCAGAGCTACGCGATCCCGTTCTATGAAAAGCTCGGCTTCGTGCCCTATGGCGCGGATTACGACGACGCGGGCATCCCGCATCGCGATATGGAAAAGCCGCTCTGAGCTTCCTCTTGGCGAAAATATCCCGGAGGGCGCGTCAGCGCGGGGGCAGAGCCCCTCGACACCACTCATTCGCGCCACACTCTTTGAGTGACGCCCCTCACGCCCCATGTTAGGCAAACCCATGAGCAAACCCGCCCCCATCCCCTCGCGCCAGCAGATCCTCGACTGGCTGAACGACAACCCCGACCAAGGGGCCAAGCGCGACATCGCGCGGGCTTTCGGTGTGAAGGGGCAGGCGAAGATCGAGCTGAAGCGCATTCTCAAGGACATGGCCGACGAAGGCCTGATCGAGAAGCGCCGCCGCAACTTCCGCGACCCCAATGTGCTGCCGCCGGTGTCGGTACTGCGGGTAATGCGCGAGGATAGTCAGGGCGATCAATGGGCCGAACCTGCGGAATGGAGTGGCGAGGGGCCTGCGCCCTTGGTTCTCTTCGTTCCGAAGGACGGCGATCCTACGCTGGCCGAGGGCGACCGTATCCTCGGTCGCCTGACCCCGGTCGAGGATGAGGATTACGGCTACGAGGCGCGGCTGATCCGCAAGATCGGCCAGGCCTCGCATCGCATCGTCGGCATCTTCCGCAAGAATGCCGAGGGCGGGCGGATCATGCCGATCGACAAGGGGGTCGGCAACGAATGGCAGGTGCCGGCGGCGGTCACGCAGGGCGCCAAGGATGGCGAGCTGGTCGAGGCTGAACAGACCGGGCCGCGCGGGCGCATGGGCCTGCCGAAGGCGCGCGTGATCGAGGTGCTGGGCGATCCGTCCGCGCCGAAGGCGGTCTCGCTCATCGCGATCCATCAGCATGGCATCCCCGACGATTTTCCCGATGCGGTCGTGGCCGAGGCCGATGCCGCCGAGCCTGCGCCTCTGGGCGAGCGCGAAGACCTGCGCAAGCTGTCTTTCGTCACGATCGACCCGGCGGATGCCCGCGACCGCGACGACGCCGTACTGGTGATCCGCGATGACGATCCGAAGAACGAGGGCGGCTTCCTGATCTGGGTGGCGATCGCCGACGTGGCGCATTACGTGACGCCGGGCTCCGAGCTGGACCGCGAGGCGCGCAAGCGCGGCAACTCCACCTATTTCCCCGACCGCGTCGTACCGATGCTGCCGGATCGTCTGTCGGGCGATCTGTGCTCGCTGCACGAGAACGTGGACCGTGCGGTATTGGCGGTGCGGATGAAGATCGACGCGCAGGGGCGGAAGGTCTCGCATCGCTTCACGCGCGGGATGATCCGTTCGGTCGGCTCGCTGGAATACGGGCAGGTGCAATCCGCGCGCGACGGCAACCCGGACGAGAAGACCGAGGATATGGTCGAGGAGATCATCGACCCGATCTACGAGGCTTACGAGGCGCTCAAGCATGCTCGTGCGATCCGTCAGCCGCTGGAACTGGACCTGCCCGAGCGGCAGATCGTGATCGGAGACGATGGTCATGTCGCCTCGATCCGGTTCAAGGAACGGCTCGATGCGCATAAGCTGATCGAGGAGTTCATGGTACTGGCCAACGTGGCCGCCGCCGAGGAACTGGAGAAGTTGCGCCGTCCGCTGCTGTATCGTGTCCACGAAGAACCCAGCCTCGAGAAGATCGAGAGCCTGCGTGAAGTGGCGCAGGCGTCGGGCTTCACGCTGGCGAAGGGGCAGGTGCTGCAGACCGCGCATCTGAACAACCTGCTGAGCCAGTCCGAGGGCTCCGAGTTCGACGAGTTGATCAACATTTCGACGTTGCGCTCGATGACACAGGCCTATTACGCGCCGACGAATTATGGCCATTTCGGCCTCGCGCTGCGGTCCTACGCGCATTTCACCTCGCCGATCCGGCGCTATTCCGACCTGATCGTGCACCGCGCGCTGATCCTCGGCCATGGCTGGGGCAAGGACGGGCTGAGCGCGTGGGATATCGAGAACCTCGAGGACACGGCAAAGCAGATTTCCGATACCGAGCGCCGTTCGATGGTGGCCGAACGCGACACGACCGACCGCTATCTGGCCGCTTACCTGTCGGACCGCGTGGGCAGCGAGTTCACCGGCCGCATTTCGGGCGTGCAGAAATTCGGCGCTTTCGTAAAGCTCGACGAGACCGGCGCGGACGGGCTGATCCCGATCCGCGAGATCGGGCGCGAGTTCTTCCATTTCGATCGCGAGGCGCAGGAGCTGGTGGGCTCCGATACCGGCATGGTTATCACGATTGGGCAGCGCGTCCGGGTGCGGCTGTCGGAGGCCGTGCCGATCACCGGCGGGCTGATGCTGGAGCTGCTGGAAGTCGAAGGGCAGGGGATGCCCTCGGGCGACGGCAAGCGCCGCAAAGGACGTCGTCCCGGCACCCGCCCGCCGCGCAAAGGGCCCGGCAAGGGACCGCGCAAACCGGCCCGCGACGCTGCCAAGAAGAAGGCTGTCGCGCGCAAGGTGAAACGTACGCGCAAGAGCTGAGGCCTTAGAGCATCCACTCGATCGGCAGACGCTGCGCCACCCACAGGAAGATGCGATGCGAGAAGGGCACGCCCGGCTCGCGCTTGCGGACGCCGTGACCGGGCCGCGACCAGCGCAATTGCTGCGCACGGGTCAGGCGCAGCCGCCATGCGCGGGTGGGGATGAACTCCTTGAACGTCTCGGAGATCTCGCTCGCGATCTCGGGCGCAGCGATCACGATCCCCAACTCGGTATTCAACCGCATCGAGCGCGGATCGAAATTGAACGAGCCGATGAAAACCCGCGCGCGATCCACCGCGAAGACCTTGGCGTGCAGCTTGTTGCGCGAAAACGGCGAGGTGCCGCGAATGTCGGAGCCAAGCAGCCGTTCGCGCCGGTTACGCTCGTTCGGGCGGCGATCTTCGGCATCGGCGGCGTATTCGTAAAGCTCGATCCCGGCGCGCAACAACCCTTTGCGGCGATGGGCATAGCCCGAATGCACGAGCGCCACATCGGTCGCGGCATAGGAGTTCGTCAGCACCTTGATCTTCGCCCCCGATTTCGCGATCCGCTTTAGATAGCGCACGCCGGTCCGCGTCGGCACGAGATAGGGCGTGATCAGCACCAGTTCCTGCAGCGGCTGGCCGAGGGCACGCACCAGATATTGCCAGAGCAGCTTGCGCCCCTGCAAAAGCCCGTGAATCTTCGACGGGTGGTCGTAGATCAGCTGCGCCTCGGCGAAGATCACGGGCGCCTTGCCCGACAGCAGCCGCGAGAGCCGGTCGGGATGCCGCAGGTCCGCGGCATAGCGCTTCGCCTCTGGCTCGGAGAGACGAACCTCCTCATTCTTGATGATGTCTTCGGCTTCCGCTGCCTTGCAGCCACCCAGCATTTTCTCCGCTGGGATCGCGGGCGGGGCGTTCCAGTAAAGGTCGAACTGCTTTCCGATCTGCGCCAGAACGGGCCCTGCGACGGCGACGTCGAGATCCATGTAGAGCCCGCTCTCGGAGAGGCTGTTGAAGTAGTCGTCGCCGATATTGCGCCCGCCGAGGATCGCCATCCTTCCATCCGCGATCATCGCCTTGTTGTGCATCCGGCGGTTCAGACGACGAAAATCGGAGAGGTAGCCGAGAACCCGCGCGGTCCGGATCGGGAAGGGGTTGAAGAGGCGCACCTCGACATTGGGCAATTCGTCGAGCGCGGCCAGCGTACGGTCCATCCCGGCGGTGCCGTTGTCGTCGATCAGAAGCCGGACATGGACTCCGCGTCCGGCCGCCCTGCGCAGCGCGCCGAGCATGATCGCGCCCGCAGTATCGTTCTGCCAAATGTAATATTGCAGATCGAGAGAGACCTCCGCCGCTTCGATGAGTTCCAGTCGCGCCGCAAGCGCATCGAGCGGATCGGCGAGCAGCTGGACCGCGTTTTTCGTTTCGAGCCCCGCAAGCCGGTCCTGCAGCGCGGTGGCAAAGCGGCCGGTTTCGGGGGCGACCTGCATCTTCGACTCGGGGAAGGGCCCTTTCGGTCGCCGATGCGACAGCCTCGCGACGATCAGAGTCAGGCCGGCCAGGGCGATGAGGCCAGCGAGCAGGGCGAAGCCCAGAATATGAAGCAGTTCCAGTTTCATGGCTGGCATCATGTAGGCGGTTCAAGGGTTTAGGAAAGTGGGCTTCGCGCATGAAAAAGGCCGGCGTGATCGCCGGCCCCTTTAAATATTTCGTGTTCGCGGTTCAGCGCATCAACCGATCGCGGCGGCTTTCACATCGTCGTCGATGTAGGGCACGTATTGCGCGAAATTGTCCGAGAACATCTCGACCAGTTTCTGCGCCTGCGCGTCATAGGCGGCCTTGTCGTCCCAGGTGCGGCGCGGATCGAGGAGCACGTCCGAGACGTTCGGGACCGAGACCGGAACCTCGAAGCCGAAGTTGGGATCCTTGCGGAACTGCACGTTGTGGAGCGAGCCGTCGAGCGCGGCTTTCAGAAGCGCACGGGTCGCCCGGATCGGCATCCGCGAGCCGGTGCCGAAGGCGCCGCCGGTCCAGCCGGTATTGACCAGCCAGCAGGATGCGCCAACGTCGCGGATCTTCTCCTGCAGCAGCTTGCCGTAGACCTCGGGGCGGCGCGGCATGAACGGCGCGCCGAAGCAGGTCGAGAAGGTCGGGATCGGCTCGACCACGCCCACCTCGGTGCCCGGCGTCTTCGAGGTGAAGCCCGACAGGAAGTGATACATTGCCTGCGCCGGGGTCAGTCGCGCGATCGGCGGCAGCACACCGAACGCGTCGCAGGTCAGCATGATCACGTTCTTGGGCTGGCCCGCCATCGCGGTATCCGAGGCGTTCGGAATGTAATGCAGCGGATAGGCGCAGCGCATGTTGTCGGTGATCGAGTTGTCGTTGAAGTCCAGCTCCAGCGTCTCCTCGTCGAAGACCATGTTCTCGATGACCGTGCCGAACATCGAGCACGTATCGTAGATCTCCGGCTCCGCCTCTTTCGAGAGGTTGATCGTCTTGGCGTAGCAACCGCCCTCGAAGTTGAAGATGCCGTTGTCGGACCAGCCATGTTCGTCATCGCCCACGAGGATGCGCGAGGGGTCGGCCGAGAGCGTCGTCTTGCCCGTGCCCGAGAGGCCGAAGAAGACCGCCGCGTCGTCGGGGTCGTCGATCGCGTGGTTGGCCGAGCAGTGCATCGCCATGACGCCTTCGCCGGGCAGAATGTAGTTGAGAAGCGTGAAGACGCCCTTCTTGTTCTCGCCCGCGTAGGCGGTGTTGCCGATCAGGATCGTCTTCTTGTCGAAGTTCAGCGCGATCACGGTTTCCGAGCGGCAGCCGTGCTTCGCGGGGTCGGCCTTGAAGCTGGGGCAATTGATGATCGTCCATTCCGGATCGAACGCGTCGAGCTCCTCGCGCTCGGGGCGGCGCAGCATGGTGCGCAGGAACAGGCCGTGCCATGCAAGCTCGGCCACCAGGCGCACGTCGAGACGGTGCTCCGGATCGGCGCCGCCGAAGAGGTCCTCGACGAAGTAATCCTTGCCCTTCATGTGCTCCAGCATGTCGGCGTGGAGGCGATCAAAGGCGTCGGGCTCCATCGGGGTGTTGTTCTCCCACCAGATGGTGTCCTCGACGGAGGTGGTGCGCACGACGAACTTGTCTTTGGGCGACCGGCCAGTGTGCTTGCCGGTCGTGCAGTAGAAGGCGCCGCCCTTGCCGAGGATGCCTTCGTCGCGCTTGATCGCTTCTTGGATCAGCGCCGGTTCCAGCAGGTTGTAATAGACATTCCCGAGACCTTCGATGCCTTGATCTTCCAGTCGTTTCGCGGGGTTAACGCGTCCAATGTCCATCTGATGCTCCCGATGCCGTCGCGCGGCGTTCACAGGGTTATTCCCGGCGCGTCGGGGCCTCGAAGCGCCGATCCAAGCAACAATCTTACCCGGATGGATCGCCTATAGCATGACATTTTTGCAATGGAACAGAATGGTAGGGTGCAGTTAGCGCAACCATCCGGAGGTTTAGCGCAATCACGGCGAAATGTCGCGGAAAGGTGAGGCAAATTAGTCAAAGGTTGGGAAATTCTGGCTCTATTGATTCGCGAAAACTTGGTGATTCGCAGCTTTTTGTTGATTTGAAGGCAGTGAACGCGGAATATGTGCGTAAACGCGGAATAAGTGCGTAATAACTATAAAGTAGCAGTGAAGGGGTATTCCGACATGTCGAGAATCGCGCTGGTCGATGACGACCGCAATATTCTGACCTCGGTCTCGATGACGCTCGAGGCGGAAGGTTACGATGTCGAAACGTATAACGATGGACAGGCTGCATTCGACGCGTTTACCAAACGCCTTCCCGACATGGCGGTTCTGGATATAAAGATGCCGCGGATGGACGGCATGGAGCTGCTTCAGCGGCTCCGGCAGAAGACCGCGATGCCGGTGATCTTTCTGACCTCCAAGGACGATGAGATCGACGAGGTTCTTGGTCTTCGCATGGGTGCGGACGACTACGTCAAGAAGCCGTTCTCGCAGCGTCTTCTGGTCGAACGCATCCGCGCGCTGCTGCGCCGGCAGGAAGCGATCTCGACCGGCGAGGTCGCCTCGACCGAGGACACCAAGGTGATGGTGCGCGGCTCGCTCGAGATGGATCCGCTGCGCCACGCGGTGACCTGGAAGGGCAAGGATGTCACGCTGACCGTGACCGAATTCCTGCTGCTTCAGGCGTTGGCCCAACGGCCCGGTTTCGTGAAGTCGCGCGATCAGCTTATGGACGTGGCCTACGACGATCAGGTCTATGTCGACGACCGCACGATCGACAGCCACATCAAGCGCCTGCGCAAGAAGATGCGCAGCGTCGACGATGATTTCTCGGCGATCGAGACACTCTACGGCATCGGGTACCGGTATAACGAAGAGTGATCCCACGTCGATGAGTATTGCCGGGAAGATCGGATTGGCTCGAAAGCGCTCCTCAAACTTCGCCCGTCGCGCGCCGGAAACGGATGTCGTGCTCGGCGAGGATTGGGTCGGCCCAGCCGATATCGTCGATGACGATCTGCGCAAGGGGCGGGCGCGGCGGTCCATGTTCTCGCTCAACCGCTCGCCGCTGGCGCGCAAGATCATCACCTTCAACCTGTTGGCGATGATCGTGCTGGTGACAGGCGTGCTTTATCTCAATCCGTTTCGCGACAGCCTCGTGCTGCAACGCGAAAGCGGGCTCGTGAACGAGGCGCAACTGGCTGCCGACGTGTTCGAGGCGCAGCTGCCCGCGGGTGCTCCGGTCAATCTGGCGGCGGGCGACGGGCTCGATCCGCTTGCGACGATCCGCGGGATGGAGCTGCCCGAGGGCGCCGATCTCTACCTGTTCGACCCAAGTGCTGCATTGCTCGGCACTACGACCACGGGCGACCGCGCGCCGGTCGAAGAGGTCGATGGGCTCAATTTCGACAAACGCTCGACCGTGCTCAGCGATTTTCTGGGCCAGATCTGGGACTCGGTCGCCGGCCTGTTCGAGCGGGGCGGCGGCACCGCAGCCGATAGCGCGCTCGATATGGTGCGCGATCTGGTGCCCTCCGCGCTGGAAGGGCGCACGAAGATCTCGTCGCAGAAGAACGCGGCGGGCTCGACAATATTCGCCGTCGCCACGCCGATCCGGCAGGGGGATCGCGTCGTTGGCGTCGTGGGCCTGATCTCGGTCGCGGGGCAGATCGATGCGCTGGTCCGCGTCGAGCGCGAGCAGGTGCTGCAGATGTTCGTGATCGCGATCATCGTCTCGATCGGCCTGTCGCTGGTGCTGGCCTCGACCATCGCAAATCCACTCTCCGATCTCGCGGCGGCGGCCGAAATCGGGCGCGACAAGAATGCGCGCAAGATGGCGCCCGCCCGGGTGCGCATCCCCGACCTCACCGCCCGACCCGACGAGATCGGGCGGCTGTCGGGCGCGATGCGCGGCATGGTCGGCGCGCTTTACGAACGCATCGACGCGAACGAACAATTCGCCGCCGACGTTGCCCATGAAATCAAGAATCCGCTGGCCAGCCTGCGCTCTGCCGTGGCCTCGCTGCATATGGTCAAGAAGGACGAACAGCGCACGCGTCTTCTCGAAGTCATCGATCACGACGTGCGCAGACTGGATCGTCTGGTGAGTGACATCTCCAATGCGTCGCGGCTCGATTCCGAGCTGGTGAAGGAAGAGGAAGAGCAGTTCGACCTGATCAAGATGGTGTCGAACCTCAGCGAGTTCCTCGGTCAGCAGGCGCGCGAGAAGGGTGTCGACTTCATCACCGATCTGCCGTCGCAGTCCGTGATCATCTCGGGGCTGGAAGCGCGTCTGGCCCAGGTCTTCGTGAACCTGATCACCAATGCGACCTCGTTCTGCGAAGAGGGGGACGCGGTGCGGGTCTGGGCACGCCAGCGCGACAACCGCGTGCTGGTCGTGGTCGAGGATACCGGGCCGGGCATTCCCGAAGAGGCGCTCACCAAAGTGTTCAAGCGCTTCTACTCGGAACGTCCCGAGGGGCAGTTCGGCGACCATTCCGGCCTCGGCCTTGCGATCTCCAAGCAGATCGTCGAAGCGCATGGCGGCGTGATCTGGGCCGAGAATATCCGCCCGACTGATGCCGACCGGACCTCCGATCCTCTGGGCGCGCGTTTCGTCGTGGGCCTGCCGGTAAGCTGAATGACCGGGTCGGACGACCTCTCGACCAATCTCCATGCCAGTGCCGTCGCGCTCGACCCCGAGCGCGGCGTTCTCATTCGCGGCGCGTCGGGCAGCGGCAAGTCTCTCCTCGCGCTGCGGTTGATGGCGCTGGGGGCGTCGCTCGTAGCCGATGACCGGGTTGACCTGCGGGCCGAGAACGGGGAGCTGATCGCCAGCGCGCCGGAGATGATCGCGGGCCGGATTGAGGCGCGCGGCGTCGGTATCCTGAGGGCCGATCCCCTGTCGCATGCCCGCATCATCCTCCTCGTCGACCTCGACCGGGAAGAGACCGCGCGCCTCCCAACCTGTCGAAAAGACAGTGTGTTGGGGGTCAGTCTGCCCCTTGTGCTGCGCGTGCAGCATCGTCATCTTGATGTGGCAATTCTGCAATGGCTGAAAGGGGGCCGATGGGCGTGACCCGATCCGATCCGGTATGGGCACAGGCTGGCCAGCGCGTCGTGCTGGTGACCGGCCCCTCAGGTGCGGGCCGCACCACCGCAATCGGCGCCCTGGAAGATCTGGGCTACGAGCCGATCGTCAACCTGCCGCTGAATCTCGTACCGCGCCTTCTCAAGGGCCATCTGACCGGCCCGGTCGCGCTTGGCGTCGATGTGCGCGGGCGCGATTTCTCGGCTGCGACGCTGATCGAACTGGTCGATATGCTGACCAAACGGCCGGATCTGGATCTCGACTTGCTCTATCTCGACGCGCGTCCCGAGGTGCTCGAACGGCGCTATTCGGAGACCCGCCGCCGTCATCCGCTTTCGCCCGAGCAAGACCCCGGCGCCGGTATCGCGCAGGAGATGGATCTTCTCTCGCCGATCCGGATGCGAGCCGATGTCCTGA
This sequence comes from Thioclava sp. IC9, assembly GCF_002213225.1. Taxonomy (NCBI): domain Bacteria; kingdom Pseudomonadati; phylum Pseudomonadota; class Alphaproteobacteria; order Rhodobacterales; family Paracoccaceae; genus Thioclava; species Thioclava sp. IC9. The sequence continues at coordinate 19,816 of NZ_NBNX01000007.1, read as the reverse complement.
TCGATACCTCCGAGATGAGCCCGCATGATCTGCGCGCCGAGGTCGGGCGTTTCTTCGACACGGGCCGCACCGAGCCGCTCTCGGTCACAGTGAATTCCTTCAGCTATAAGCGCGGGGTGCAGCGCGGGCTCGATCTGATGTTCGATTGCCGCTTCCTCGCCAATCCCCATTGGGAACCGGGGTTGCGCGCGCGCGACGGGCGCGACGCGGCGGTCGCGGAGTATGTCGCCGCCGATCCCCGCTTTGCCGAGTTCCACCAGCGCGTTCTCGATCTGCTTCTGTTCCTGCTCCCCGCCTATGTCGCGGAGGGCAAGGCCTATCTCTCGGTCGGCTTCGGGTGTACCGGGGGGCAACACCGCTCGGTCGCAATGACCGAGAGCATCGCCAAAGCGCTTGCGGAAGCAGGGTGGCGCGTGTCTAAACGTCATAGGGAATTGGAGCGTCTCGGCCATGCCGAGAACGAAGAAACGAAGGTGAGGTCGGGCGCGTGATCGGTATCGTGATCGTGGCACATGGTGGTCTGGCGCGCGAATATCTCGCCGCTATAGAGCATGTCGTGGGCCCGCAGCGCGGCATTCGTGCCATCACGATCGAGGATGATCACGACCGCGCGGGCAAGCAGGCGGAGATTCGCGCCGCCGCCGATGCGGTCGATGACGGCACGGGTGTCGTGGTTGTGACCGACATGTTCGGCGGCTCGCCTTCCAACTTGTCGCTGATGGCCTGCGAGGCGCGCGACCGCGAAATCATCTACGGCGCGAACCTGCCGCTTCTGATCAAACTGGCGAAATCGCGCAGCCTCGCCGTGCATGCCGCGGTCGAGGCCGCGCTCGATGCCGGGCGCAAATACATCAACAGTTACAACGCCCAAGCGGGAGTGGTGAAATGTCCGTGACCCGCGAATTGGAGATCGTGAACGAGAAAGGCCTGCATGCGCGCGCCTCCGCCCGTTTCGTCGAGGTTGTCGAGGATCACGACGCCCGCGCCACGGTGGCGAAGGACGGCCAGTCGGTCTCGGGCGACTCGATCATGGGGCTTTTGATGTTGGCAGCTTCGCGTGGAACCACTATTGAAGTGACGACAAGCGGGGCCGAAGCCGAAAAGCTCGCCGATGCGCTTCAGGCATTGGTGGCCGACAAATTCGGCGAAGGTATGTGACGCGCTCCGCACCCAGCGAGGGGGTTCGACCAATGAACCAAGAGAGCGACATCGCAATCGAAGCCGCGCAAGCCGTATCGAAGCCGTATGATAAGCGTCGCCTGTCCTATGCGGGAACGTTTTCCAACCCGTTCAAGGTCGGCACGATCCGCACTCTGGAATGGATGACGGCGAAGGCGCAGCTTCTGCACCTGATCCGCAAGTTCGAGAAACGCGGCGCCCCGGTCGGGGCCGAGTTCTGGCCGCAAGCGCTCGACGTGATGGGGATCGAGGTCAAGACGCCACCAGAACAGATCGCCCATATTCCTAAAGAGGGCCCGCTGGTGGTCGTCGCCAACCACCCGCATGGGCTGGTGGACGGGATGGTGCTGGCCTACCTGATCGGCCAAGTGCGCGACGATTTCCTGATCCTTACCCGCTCGCTGCTGACCGGGATTCCCGAGGTCGAGCAATACATGCTGCCCGTGCCCTTCCCGCACGAGCCCAATGCCCGCGAAGACAGTCTCAAGATGCGCGCGGCCTGCATGGCGCAGCTCAAGCGCGGTGGCGTTGTGGTGCTATTCCCTGCGGGGCAGGTTGCCCATTCCGAGACGCTGATGGGCCCGGTGATCGAGCAGGAATGGAATCCCTTCACCGCGAAGATGCTCGCCCGGTCGAACGCCTCGGTGCTGCCGATCCACTTCCCGGGGCAGAATTCGCGCGCCTATCAGATCGCCAACAAGCTGAGCGCGACGGTGCGTCAGGGGCTTCTGCTGTACGAGATCAAACGCGCGCTGAACAAGCCGCAGAACCCCGCGATCGGCCCGGCAAAGCGGCCCGAAGAGATTGCCGAGGCCCTGAAGAACCCGCGCAAGTTCCTTGCGGATCTGCGGGCGGAAACCCTGGCGCTGTAAGACGGCTGACGGCGAGGGCTCTGGCCCCGCGGTTCCGCCGTTCCCCGGGATATTCGACCCAATTGGAAAGAAGAACGCCCGGCTATGCCTCTTAGGTCAGGGCAAGCCGGGCGCTTCCAACTGCGCGGGGATCGGCGTCCCGCCTGTTCCGCGAGACCATTTAAGTGGAGCGGGGTAAAGAAAGCCTGAGCGGCTTTCCAGCTGCCCCAAATATCCCGGGGGGAGCGACGAAGTCGCGAGCGAGGGGCAGCGCTCCTCGATCCCGTCGCCTCAGCGCGTCGGCACCGGCTCCTCACCGCGATAGTCGTAGAAGCCGCGCCCGGTCTTGCGGCCGAGCCAGCCGGCTTCGACGTATTTCGTCAGAAGCGGGCAGGGGCGGTACTTGGTGTCGGCCAGCCCGTCATGCAGCACGTTCATGATCGCGAGGCAGGTGTCGAGCCCGATGAAATCGGCCAGCTCCAGTGGCCCCATCGGATGGTTCGCGCCGAGCTTCATCGACTCGTCGATCGAGCGCACGTTCCCGACGCCTTCATAGAGCGTATAGACTGCCTCGTTGATCATCGGCATCAGGATGCGGTTCACGATGAAGGCCGGGAAATCTTCGGCAGACGCGGCGGTCTTGCCGAGTTTTTCGACGACCTCGTGCAGCGTCTTGTAGGTCTCCTGATCGGTCGCAATGCCGCGGATCAGTTCGACCAACTGCATCACCGGCACCGGGTTCATGAAGTGGAAGCCCATGAACTTCTCGGGGCGGTCGGTGCGCGAGGCAAGCCGGGTGATCGAGATCGACGAGGTGTTCGAGGTCAGGATCGTCGTCGGCTTGAGATGCGGCAGCAGGTCTTCGAAGATCGCCTGCTTGACGGTCTCGCGCTCGGTTGCGGCCTCGATGACCAGATCGGTCGGGCCCAGTTCGCTCAGTTTCGTGGTCGTGGTGATCCGCTTCAGCGCGGTGTTCTTCTCGTCTTCCGAGATTTTCCCGCGCGACACCTGCCGATCGAGGTTCTTGGTGATCGTGGCGATCGCCTTCGTCAGCGCCTCGTCGCTGATGTCGTTCAGCAGAACGTCATATCCGGCCAGCGCGAAGACATGGGCGATCCCGTTGCCCATCTGCCCTGCACCCACGATGCCCACTTTCTCGATCGCCATAATTTTCCCTCTCACGCTTTGCGCCCTGACCATAGTTCTCCGCTCGGTCCATGCAAGCGAAACGCAGGGCTGAGATCATTTTAACATTAGCTGTTTCGCAAGACTTCGGGCGCATTCTGGCCTCGGGCGAGTCGAACACAGACTGAGGTGGGAAAATGGCTTTCGAATATACGGGCGATGGCGCCCTCGATTACTTTCCGTGCAGATACGGGAAATCCAAACTGCTGTTCCGCGGGCCGCGCCGTGCGCTGCAAGGCGATTTCATCGCCGCGATGGGCGGGACGGAGACCTATGGCAAGTTCGTGGAGCTTCCTTGGCCCGCGCTGCTCGAGGCGCGGCTGGAGATGCCGGTGGTGAATTTCGGCTATCTGAATGCCGGTGTCGACGTGTTCCTGCACGAGCCGCAACTGGCCGCCGCATCGGATGCCGCGAAGGTCACGGTGATCCAGTTGCTTGGCGCGCAGAATATGTCGAACCGCTTCTATGCGGTGCATCCGCGGCGCAATGACCGGTTCCTGCGCGCGTCGAGCCTGATGCGCTCGATCTTCCGCGGCGTGGACTTCACGGAGTTCAATTTCACGCGTCACATGCTGAGCGCATTGAAAGAACGCGAGCCCGAGAAATTCACGCTGCTCGAGGCCGAATTGCAGGAGGCGTGGCTGCAGCGGATGACCGCGCTTCTGGCCAAGATCAAGGGGCGCAAGCTGCTGCTGTGGCTCGGGGCGTTCAACGACTCCGCCCGGAGCGACGATCTTGGGCCCGAGCCGTTGATGGTCACCGAACCCATGGTGGAGGCGCTGCGCTCGCTCGTGTCGGACGTGGTCCGGGTCAAGCCTTCGGCGGCGGCACGTAGCGCGGGCACGGCGGGGATGCACTTCACGCCGCTTGAGGAACCAGCCGCGGAAATGGTGCCGGGGCCGCTGGTGCATGAGGAGATCGCAGCGGCGCTCGCGTCTGCTCTGAAGCCATTGCTCTAACAGGAAAGGGCGGGGGATTTCCCCGCCCTTTCGATTTGGTTCCACTATCGCGGGGGGCAGCGCCCCTTCCGCGGATCAGAGCTTTTCGGTCAGCGCCGGAACGGCGTCGAAGAGGTCCGCGACCAGGCCGTAATCGGCGACCTGGAAGATCGGTGCTTCTTCGTCCTTGTTGATCGCGACGATGATCTTCGAGTCCTTCATGCCGGCGAGGTGCTGGATAGCCCCCGAGATGCCGCAGGCGATGTAGAGCTCGGGCGCCACGACCTTGCCAGTCTGACCGACCTGCCAGTCGTTCGGCGCGAAGCCCGAGTCGACGGCGGCGCGCGAGGCACCCACAGCCGCGCCGAGCTTGTCGGCCAGCGCTTCGATCACCTTGAAGTCCTCTTCCGAGCCGACGCCACGGCCGCCCGAGACGACGATCTTCGCCGAGGTCAGCTCCGGACGATCGCTCTCGGCGACCTTGTCCTCGATCCAGCTCGACAGAGCGGGCGCGTCCGACATGGCGACGGTCTCGACCGAAGCCGAACCGCCTTCGCCGGCGGCGTCGAAGGTCGAGGTGCGGAAGGTGATGACCTTCTTCTCGTCCTTCGATTTCACGGTCTGGATCGCGTTGCCCGCGTAGATCGGGCGCTCGAACGTGTCGGCATCGACGACGCCGGAGACATCCGAGATCACCATCACGTCGAGAAGGGCTGCGACACGCGGCATCACGTTCTTCGCATCGGTCGTGGCAGGCGCCACGATATGCGAGTAATCGCCCGCGAGCGACACGATCAGCGCGGCGGTCGGCTCCGCCAGACGGTGGCTCAGCGACGGGTCCTCGGCCACGAGCACCTTCGCGACACCGTCGATCTTGGCGGCGGCTTCACCGGCCGCGGCAGCAGAGGCACCCGCGCAGAGCACGGTCACATCGCCCAGCGATTTTGCGGCGGAGACGGCCTTGGCGGTCGCGTCGACCGACAGTTCGCCATCATTCACTTCACCCAGCAGCAGAACGGCCATCACACGACCCCCTTCTCTTTGAGTTTCGCAACCAGCGTGTCGACATCCGGCACCATTTCGCCAGCCTGACGCGCTTCGGGCTCGGTGACCTTCACCACTTCGAGACGCGGCGAGACGTCGACGCCGTAATCCTCGGCGGTTTTCTCGTCGAGCGGCTTCTTCTTCGCCTTCATGATGTTCGGCAGCGACGCGTAGCGCGGCTCGTTGAGGCGCAGGTCGGTGGTGACGATCGCGGGCAGCTTGACCTCGATGGTCTGCAGACCGCCGTCGACTTCGCGGGTTACCTTCGCGGCCTCGCCCTCGACCACGACTTCCGAGGCGAAGGTCGCCTGACCCCAGCCCAGAAGTGCGGCCAGCATCTGGCCGGTCGCGTTCATGTCGTTGTCGATCGCCTGCTTGCCGAGGATCACCATGCCGGGCTGCTCTTCCTCGACGACCTTGGCGAGGATCTTGGCGACGGCCAGCGGCTCGATATCGGTCTGCACATCATCGGCGGCGACCACGAGGATCGCACGGTCCGCACCCATCGCGAGCGCGGTGCGCAGCGTTTCCTGCGCCTGCTTCACGCCGATGGAGACCGCGACGATCTCTTCGACGGCGCCCTTCTCCTTCAGACGGATCGCCTCTTCGACAGCGATTTCGTCGAACGGGTTCATCGACATTTTGACATTGGCGAGATCGACACCGCTTCCGTCCGCTTTCACGCGAGCTTTCACGTTATAGTCGATCACGCGTTTGACGGGTACCAGGACCTTCATGCGTGTCTCCCTTGTCTGGTCCGCCAAATTGCGGCGAACGGATTCATTCGGCAATTTTGTTACAAGAGCACGGGGCGAAGGGACAGGGGGAAAACGCCTCGTTTTGGCCCTGAAACGTCACGTCTTTTCGACTGTTTGCGCTAGCGGTCGGGGCCCATTGCCGTTGCGTCGCCCCGGTACCGTCTCGCCGATGGCAAAAAGGCCGCCCCGGGGGGCGGCCTTTCCTTGATTTGGCTTTCCGGCTGCGAGCTCAGTCCTGGCGCCGCTCACCGGCGATCCGCGCGTCGTTCTGCATCTCGAGCCACATCGCGTTGGCGACGGCGACCAGAGCGGCCAGCGGAAGTCCGAGAATCCATGCGAAGTACCACATCTGTCTGTCTCCTTAATAAGCTGTATGGCTGTCGCGCTCGACATCTGCGACCGTCACCTTGCCCCACAGAACCTTATAGACCCATGCGGTATAGGCGAGGATGAGCGGCATGAAGATCAACGCGGCGATGAGCATGATGAAGAGCGTCTGGTGGGAGGACGAGGCGTCCCAGACCGTCAGCGAGGCGTCGGGCATTTTCGAGCTCGGCAGGATGAAGGGGAACATCGTCAGGCCGACCGAGGAGATCACGCCGAAGATGCCAAGTTTCGACCACAGCAGCGTCGAGACTTCGCGGCCGGCGCGCAGCCCCCGCACCGCCATGGCGATCCCCGCGAGGCCGAGGATCGGCGCCATCGCGATCCACGGGCGGTCCGCATAGGCCTGCATCCAGCTCCCGCCATGCTCGACCGTCGAGAAAAGCGGGTTGGAGGGGCCATTCGCCGGCACGACCGAGGTGACGTGGTAGCCCTTGATCCCGAAGGCGAGCCAGATGCCAGCGACGATATAGGCAACGAAGGCCACCATGCCCGCAACAGAGCCGATCTCGGTCGCGCGGACCTTCACCGCGCCTTCGGTCTTCACCGAGAGCCACGCCGCGCCATGCATCATCAGCATCGACAGCGACACCACGCCTGCAAGCAGCGCGTAGGGGTTCAGAAGGCCCAGCAGCTTCATGATGAAGTTGCCCGGATAGAGCGGCATCAGCATGTCGTTGAGCTCGAAGGGCACGCCTTGCAGAACGTTGCCCACGGCCACGCCGAAGATCAGTGCCGGAACCGCGCCGCCCACGAAGAGCGCCCAGTCCCAGCCATTGCGCCACGCAGCCGAGTCGCGCTTCGAGCGATACTTGAAGCCGACCGGGCGCAGGATCAGCGCCGCGAGCACGAGGAACATCGCGAGGTAGAACCCCGAGAAGCTTACCGCATAGAGGGGTGGCCAGGCCGCGAAGATCGCGCCCCCGCCGAGGATGAACCAAACCTGGTTGCCTTCCCAGACCGGGCCGATCGTGTTGATCGCCACGCGGCGCTCGCTATCGGTCTTGCCGACGAAGGGCAGCAGTGCGCCCACGCCCATGTCGAAGCCGTCGGTCAGCGCGAAGCCGATCAGCAGGACGCCCAGCAGCAGCCACCAGATGACGCGTAGAACGTCGAGGGGGATAAGTTCATAGAGGATCATTGGTTCTTACTCCGCAGGCATGGTGACAGGGTTGCCGCCGCGACCGGACAGGCGATCGTCATGTCGTTGCAGCCACTCCTGGGTGACCTCGACATCCTGATACGGGCCTTTCTTGATGTATTTGAGCATCAGGCCCATCTCGACGATGAAGAGCACGGTATAGAAGGCGACGAAGCCCAGCAGCGTGAACAGCAGGTCGCCCACCGAGAGGTGGCTGACCGAAAGCGCCGTAGGCAGCACGCCGTCGACCGTCCAGGGCTGGCGTCCGAACTCGGCGGTGAACCAGCCCAGTTCCGCGGCGATCCAAGGGGCGGGGATGACGATCACGGCCAGACGCAGCGCCCAGCGGGGATAGTTCATGCCCTTCCAGTTCGAGACGACGAAGAAGTAGACCATCAGCGCGATGAAGGAGAAACCTAGCGCAACCATCAGGCGGAAGGACCAGAAGATCGGCCAGACCGTTGGGACCGTGTCGTTCGCGGCCTTCTTGATCTGCGCGTCGGTCGCTTGACGCGGATCGTCCACGTAGCGTTTGAGCAGGTAGGCGTAACCGAGATCGCCGACGTTCTTGTTGAATTCCGCGGTGACGTCAGCGGGGACATCCCCCTTCGCTTCGCGAATTTTCAGCAGATCATTATAGGCGACGATGCCGTTGCGGATCCGCTCCTCGGAGCCTTTGACGAGATCGTCGATCCCGGTGATCTGCTCGGTCAGCGAGCGGGTACCGATCAGCCCCATCACCCACGGGATATGGATCGCGTATTTCGTTTCGCGCGCTTGCTGGTCGGGAATGCCGAAGAGCGTGAAGGAGGCGGGGGCCGGTTCGGTCTCCCACATGGCTTCCATCGCGGCGAGTTTCATCTTCTGGTTATGCGTCGTCTCGTAGCCCGACTCGTCGCCGAGGATCACAACCGACAGCGCCGAGGCGAGGCCGAACGCAGCGGCGACCGCGATGGAGCGGCGTGCCAGTTCGAGGTGACGCCCCTTGAGCATGTACCAGCTCGACACGCCCATCACGAAGACGGCCGCTGTGACGTAGCCGGCGGAGACCGTGTGCACGAACTTGGCCTGGGCCACCGGGTTGAACACGACATCGAAGAAGGAGGTCATTTCCATCCGCATCGTCAGCGGGTTGAACGCCGCCCCGACCGGGTTCTGCATCCAGCCGTTCGCGATCAGGATCCACAAAGCAGAGAAGTTCGAGCCGATGGCGACGAGCCACGTGACGACCATGTGCTTGACCGGGCTCAGCTTCTCCCATCCGAAGAACATCAACCCGACGAAAGTCGCTTCCATGAAGAAGGCCATCAGGCCCTCGATCGCGAGCGGTGCGCCGAAAATGTCGCCGACGTAATGCGAGTAATAGCTCCAGTTCATGCCGAACTGGAATTCCATCGTGAGGCCCGTGGCCACGCCCAGCACGAAGTTAATGCCGAACAGCGTGGCCCAGAACTTGGTCATTTGCCGCCAGACGGGGCGGTTGGTCATCACATAGACCGTCTCCATGATCGCCACGATGATCGACAGACCAAGCGTCAGCGGCACGAAGAGGAAGTGATACATCGCTGTCATGGCAAATTGCAGCCGTGACAGCTCGACGATCCCGAAATCCATTCTCGTTCTCCGTTTCCCTACTTGCATCCGGCGCGGTGAAAAGCCGGATTCTCCGGAAATGTTTTTCCTGGATGCAGGTTATGAGGAGGCGGTCGGCGCGCGACTTTGAGCCAAATCAAATTGACGATGTGTCGCACGCGGACGTGAACAGAGGTGAACGGGAATATGTCTCGTGATTTTAGGGACTTATCGTCGCAGGTCGTGCGTCATTTCAGCGCGATCGTGGCCGTGGCGGCGCTCTGGTCGGGCTGGCGGTGAGAGACCAGAACGAAGCCAGCCTCGGGCAGAAGCGCCCGTAATCCGGCCAGCGTCGCGGCGGCGGTTTGGGCGTCGAGTCCCTCTGTCGGTTCGTCCAGCAGAAGGATGTCGGGCCGGCGCAGTGCCGCACGGGCCAGCGCCAATCGTTTCGCCTGCCCGCCGGACAATCCCGTGCCGCCTTCGCCAAGCCGTGCTTCGAGCCCGCCGCGCGCCACGATCACTTCATCCAGCGCCACGGCGCGCAGCGCGGCCCATGCCGCATCATCATCGAGTTGCGTTCCGGGAGGCAGGGCGAGCGCGAGATTCTCGGCAATAGTGCCGCCGATCAACTGGCTGCGCTGCGGCACCATTGTGAGGACATCGCGCAGGTCTCCCTCCGGCCAGTCGGCCAGCGCGCGGCCCATCGCCGTGATCTCGCCACCGGACGGCTTGAGAAGGCCGGACAGCACGGCGAGTGCGGTGGATTTCCCCGCGCCCGAAGGCCCGGCAAGCATCACGGTCTGACCGCGCGCGAGGGTGAAGGTCAGATCGGAAAAGAGCGGCGCGGCGCTCTTGGCGCGGGTGAAGGCAACTTGGCGCGCCTCGAGCAGCGGGGCGTCCATATCGGTGGGGGCGTGGCCGTCGGGCTGGGCGCGTGTGGGCGTATCGGTCAGCTCCATGACCCGCGCGCCCGCCTCCTGCATGCGTCCAATCTCGGCCATGCCTCGGCGCAGCAGCATCAGCGACTCGGCCAGTGCCAGCGCGACGAACAGGCCCACGGCGGCGCGCGCGGGCGTGATCTGCCCGGCCAGCGCCATCTGTCCGGCGATCGCCAGGGCGGCCGCCCCGGCAAGCGCGGTGGTGGCGAAAATCACCGCCCCCACCCGGCGGTCGAGCGCCTCGAGATTGCGCCGCGCGAGCGCTTCGGCCTCGACCTCGGCCAGGGTCTGCGCAGTTGCGGCCTCCAGCTGTCCGGCCACGGCCAGATCGGCTCGCGCGCGCATCGTCTCCAGCGCGCGGCGGCGAATGTTCTGCAGTGCCGTTTCGGCGGCGCGGGCATCGTGGCGGGCGGCTCGGGCGACCCAGATCAGGCCGAGCCCACCGCCCAGCAGGTAGATCAGGAAGACCGCGAGCCCGATCGGCAGCCCTTCGAGCCACCCCAGCATCAGAAGCGCCGCGATCTGGACCATGCCGCCTGCAAGGAAGGGGATGACCAGCCGCAGCAATACGCCATCAAGCGCATCCACGTCCGAGGTGATCCGGTTCAGCGCCTGCGCACCGCGCAGCCGCGCCTGTTCCTCATGCGGACGGCGCGAGACGCCATCCATCAGGTCGATGCGCAGCTTCGCCAACGCGCGCAGTGTGGCGTCATGGGTCAGTAGCCGCTCGCCATAGCGCGAGACCGCGCGGCTGAGCGCGAGACCGCGGACACCTGCCGAGGGGGTGAAGAAATTGAAGTTTAGGCCCATCCCCGCGATCCCGGCCAGCGCGGAGGCGGTGATGAACCAGCCTGACAGGCCGAGCAGCGCCGCCCCCATCGCGAGCACGAGGAACGACAGCGCGAGGCCCCTACTGAAGGCCCATTTCTGATCGCTGATCAGGCGAGCGGTGAGGGTCAGAAGCGTTCTCATGCTGCGCCCTCCAAGTCGATCTGACGGTCCATCGCGGCAACGAGGGCAGGGTCGTGGCTTGCGACGATCAAGGTCGTGCCCTGCGTTCGTAACGCCAGAAGAGCCGCGATGACTTTCGCGCCCGTCTCGGCATCGAGATCGGCGGTCGGTTCGTCGGCCAACACTATCGGGCGGCCCGCGTAATGGGCCCGCGCGATCAGCAGACGCCGCGCCTCGCCGCCCGAGACGCCGCCGCCCATATCGCCCAGCCGGGCGTCGAGCCCGCCGGGAAGGCCCGCGACGACCTCGGTGGCCTGCGCGGCGTCGAGCGCTGCATCGAGGTCGCCGGGACGGTTCAGCGTGATCAGTTCGCGCAGGCTCGCATCGGCGAAGCGCGGGCTTTGAGGAATCCAGCCGAAGGCTGCGCGCCAGTCATCGGCGTTTTCCTCTGTCAGGGAGGTATCGCCCAGCGTGATCTTCCCCGCCTCGGGATGGATCAGACCGACCAGCGCGGTCAGAAGCGTCGTCTTGCCTGCGCCCGACGGTCCTGTGATCGCGACCGCCTCGCCCCGGGCGATGTCGCCATCGGGCAGGGGGAGCGGAGCGGCGGCCTCGCCGGGGCGGATTTGCAGCCCGTGCCAACGCAGCGCGCCAAGCGTCGGTGCCGTGCCTTCGCCTCCAGTGCCCATCAGCGTGTTGGCCTTGGCGATGGCAGTTTCGGTCGTCTCCAACTCGGAGGCTACGGCGAGCGCAGCGGCCCGGTCATGCCATGCCGCAGCGAGATCGCGCAGCGGCTGGAAAAACTCGGGCGCGATCATCAGCAGGAAAATCCCCTCGGCCGGGGTCATCTTGCTGCCCCATGTGCCGAAATTCATCCACCCGATCAGCGAGAAGCCGACATAGACCGCGACCAGGGCCACGCCGATCGCGGCGAACAGTTCCAGAAGCGTCGAGGAGAGGAAGGCAACCCGCAGAACCGCCATCGTGCGGACGCGCAGGTCTTCGGATTTGGTTTCCAGATCGGCGCGCGAGCGGGCCTCCGCGCCCAGAAGTCGCAGATCGGTGATCGCGGCGATCCGATCGATCAGCAGCCGGTTGAGCGAACCGATTTCGACCATCTGCTTTTCCGAGGCGTCCTGCGCGGCCATGCCGACAAGCGCCATGAAGATCGGGATCAGCGGCCCGGCGATCAGCAGGATTCCCGCGACCGCCCAACTTTGCGTGGCAGCGAGCAGGATGAAGGCGAGGGGGATGATCCGGGCGCGCAGGAAGGCGGGCTGATAGCGCGTGGCCCATGGGCCTAGCGCGCCGAGCTTCTCCGCGGACAGCGAAGCCAGTTCCGCAGGCGACAGCGCGGCGGCCCCGCTAGCCTGACGCAGCGCCTTTCGGATCAGCTTCTCGCGGCTCTCACGCAGCACCACCTCGGCGGCATCGGCCGAGAGCTTCTGCGAAATCCAGTCGAGGACGATCCGCACGAGCGCCAGCACCACGAAGCCTGCAGCCCCGGCGAGCGGCGAGAGCGACGGGCTCACCCCCGGTGCGACCAGGTCGCCAAGTACCAAACCGATCAGAGCGGCCTGCGCGGGCCAGATAAGGGCCGAGGCCACACCGAGCCACCCGGCGAGCTTCAACTTGCCCGCGACGGGCTGAGCGATGCGGGTCAGAACGGCTTTCGGCTTCGGCGCTTCGGTCGTGGCGTCTGTCATACGGGTTTTGGGGGCTTTTCCTCTTTCGCGCTTGGCTGTCGAGATAGCCGGGCAGAGGGGCTGCGACAATGGAGTGCGACAATCCGCGCTTGTCACGTCTGCGGTACGAACCTTCATGCCGACATGAAAAAACCGTTCGGATGAGGGTCCGAACGGTTTTCGAGGTTACCTGTGGCGGGGCCTTAGCAGGGCGCGATGTACTCGCGGCCATACGAGTCACGATAGCGGCACTGACCCGGCTGGTTGGCTTTACCGATCAGGGCGCCGGCAACGGTGCCGACTGCGCCGCCGATCGCGGCGTTTTGAACGCGGTCGCCATCATCCGAAACGGCAGCGCCGATCGCGGCACCGGCAACACCGCCGGTCGCGGCAGCGCGGTCCTGTTGCGACATCTGGCAGCCTGCGACGGCAACGGTGGCGCTGAGCGGCAGGATCAGGAACATCTTCTTCATGGTACGTGTCTCCCTTCTGTGTCTTCGGACATCCAACGTCGCCCCTCTCCGGGCAGTTCCAAGTTTTTCTTAATTAGTTTTGAGCATCTATTCTGGAGCCGTGATGACCCAGCGGCTTGACATGCGCGGTCATTCGGGGGTCAAGCAAAGAAAGACATCTCGAGACATACGACAGAAAGACCCGCCTATGAGTTCGACCGCCTGGCGCGTTCCCCTGATCGGAGCGCTTTTCCTTTTCGCATTGAGCGCGGTGGTGTTGATGATCATGCGCCCGCTGATGGCGATCGACGAGACGCGCTATGTCACCGTCGCCTGGGAAATGTGGCAGGGTGGCTCCAAGCTGGTGCCGCATCTCAACGGGGCGATCTATTCCGACAAGCCGCCGCTTCTGTTCTGGCTCATCAATATCGTCTGGAGCGTGACGGGCCCCAGCGAATGGGCGGCGCGGCTGGTGGCGCCCGCCTTCGGGCTGCTGTCGGTCGGACTGGTCGCGATGCTCGCGCGCAAGCTCTGGCCGGAGGAACCGGAGCGCGCCGGACTCGCCGCACTGATCCTTGGGACGAGCGGCGTGTTTCTGCTCTTCGGCTCGACAACGATGTTCGACACGATGCTCACGGCGGCGACGCTGACGGGAATGCTCGCAGTCTGGGCGATGCGCGACACGGAGCGCTTCGCCCCGGTGATCGGGCTTGGCATCGCGCTTGCCTTCGGCGTCTTCGCCAAGGGGCCGGTGATCCTGGTGCATGTGCTGCCGACCGCGCTTTTGATGCCGCTTTGGGCGACCGGGGCGGAGCGGCCCGCTCTCAAGCAGTGGTATGCGCGGATCGGAATCGGTTTTCTGATCGGTTTCGGCATCGTCCTGCTATGGCTCGGCCCCGCGATCATCTTCGGCGGTGCGGAATATCGCGAGCAGATTCTGTGGAAGCAGAGCGCCGGGCGGATGGTGGAAAGCTTCGCCCATGGTCGCCCCGTCTGGTTCTTCGTGGCGTTGCTGCCGTTCTTCCTCTGGCCGTGGGGCTGGAGCCGCGCGGGGCTGGCTACGTTCAGGCCGTCGCGGCTCTGGGAGGATGCGGGCACGCGCATGGTGACGGTCTGGTTCGTCGCCGCCTTCGTCGCCTTCTCGCTGATCTCGGGCAAGCAGGCGCATTACCTTGTGCCGGAAATGCCCGCGCTGGCGCTGATCCTGTCGGGATTGCTGCCCACGGCGGAGCGCCGGATGCGCTGGCTGCGCCTGCTGTGGCTTCTGCCCGGCGTGGCGACAGCGATTGCTGCGGCTTCGGTGCATTTCGGGGCGTTCCCCGAACTGCCCGAGGGCACCGGATCGTGGCTCTTCGTGATCGCTGGCGTGGCGATGCTCGTGGGCGGCGCGCTAATCGTGCTGAAAGCGCGGCAGGGCTGGTTCGCCGAAGCCTTCGTCGCGCCGCTGGTGCTGATCGCCATTCAGATCATGGTCTGGCCGATCCTCTGGAAAGTCTACGATCCGGCACCGATCGCGAGCCTGATCGCTTCGCATTCGGAAAATGGCGTGGCCACCACCGATCGCGGCTATGCAGGGCAGTTCTCCTTCGTCGCGCGGCTCGAGAACCCGGTGACGGTGCTTGGCAACAGCGCCGATCTCGGGCGCTGGATGGCGGCGCATCCCGACGGGCTGGTTCTCGCAGCGAATCCGATCGAGGGCGTCGACGGTCTGAGCCAGATCGCCGAGCGGCATTTCCGGCAAAACGACTGGCGGCTCTATCAGGTCGCGGAGGCGATTGCGCCGTCTGCTTCGGATGCTGCGGCCACGCCCACCAGTGCGAACTGACACTTCAAACTAAAGACACGCCCGAAGCGGATGCTCCGGGCGTGCCTTCAAACCGATAGACTGCAAGTATTACGACTTGGTCTTCTCGGTGGGCCGCTCATCGAGAGTGACGGAGAGCGTGAGCGGCTTGTTCGCGCGCAGCAGCGAGAGCTGCACTTCGGTTCCCGGCTCGTCGGACCCGATCGCACGGGTCAGATCGCGGGGGGCTTTCATCGGCTTGCCATCCACGCCGACGATGATGTCGCCGCGCTTCAGACCAGCTTTCTTCGCGGGCGTGTCGGGCGACACGTCGGCTACGAGCACACCTTCCGGTTGGTCGAGCCCCAGCGCCGCGGCGATGTCCTCGCTGACCGGCTGGATCTGCACGCCGAGGAAGCCGCGCTTCACCGTGCCATTGTCCTGCAGGTCGGCGACGACGCTCTTGATGGTGTCGGAGGGCACCGAGAAACCGATCCCGACGGAACCGCCAGTGGGCGACAGGATCGCGGTGTTCATGCCGATCACCTGGCCTTGGTCGTCAAAGAGCGGGCCACCCGAGTTGCCTTTGTTGATGGCTGCGTCGGTCTGGATGTAGTTATCGAAGGGGCCCGATTTCAAGTCGCGACCTTTGGCCGAGACGATGCCGGTCGACACGGAGGTGCCGAGGCCGAACGGGTTGCCGATCGCCACGACCGGCTCGCCGACCTGCGCGGCCTGACTGTCGCCGAAGCCCACGGTGTCGAGGTCCTTGTTGGTATCGACCTTGATCAGCGCGATGTCGGTGGCCTTGTCTTCGCCGATCACTTTCGCATCCGCGGTTGAGCCGTCGGAGAAGGTGACCTTCACGCTCTCGGCGCCGTCGACGACGTGGGCGTTGGTGACGATATGGCCGTCTTTCTGGATGATGAAGCCAGTGCCGAGACCGGTGATCTCAGGACGCTGCATCGGCTGCCCCTGACCGTTGGGGCCCATGTCGGGCATGCCGAAACGACGCTGGAAGAACTCGAAGGGGAAATCCTGAGGCATCCCCATCTGGGCCATTTCCTGATCGTTGGCCTGCTTCTTGATCTCGATGGTGACCACGGCGGGCATCACCTTCTTCACCAGGTCGACGGTGTTGGTGAAAGTTTCGGCCGCGGCCACGTTCGGGACCAGTGCCAGACCGCTCGTCGCCACGGCGCCGGCGCCGAGCATGGCGGTGGTGGCGAGGGTGCGCAGCAGGGGAGCTTTGCGAATGTCCTGCATGTTTCTCTCCTTTTTGACAGGTATGCACCCTATGTGAGGGCCTAGCCTGTCAGGGACTCTGCGGGAAGATTGCAGAGTTGTTATTCTTTTCACCTTTAGGGGAGGGGTGCGTGACTTGTGCGGTGTCATCGGCCACATATGTCGCGAACCGAGAAAGCGAGTGCGATGAAACTGCTGTTGATCGAAGACGACGCGACCACCGCCGATTACGTTCTGCGTGGCCTGCGCGAAGAGGGCCACACGGTCGACCATCTCGCGAATGGCCGCGACGGGCTGACCCAGGCGCTGGGCGGCAGCTACGACGTGATGATCATCGACCGGATGCTGCCGGAGCTGGACGGTCTCTCGATCACCCGCGCGATCCGGGCCGCGAAGGTCACGACGCCGATCATCTTCCTCACCGCGATCGGCGGCGTGGACGACCGGATCGAGGGGCTCAACGCGGGTGCCGACGATTATCTCGTGAAACCATTTGCCTTCGGCGAGTTGTCGGCGCGGCTCGCGGCGCTGGCGCGTCGCCCGCAAGCGCAGTCGGAGCAGGTAATGCTGGAGGCGGGCGATCTGAAGATGGACCTGATCGCGCGCAAGGTGACGCGCGGCGGACAGGAGATCGACCTTCTGCCGCGCGAATTCTCGCTGCTGGAATTCCTTCTGCGTCGCAAGGGGCGGGTGCAAACCCGGACGATGCTGCTGGAGGGCGTGTGGGATCTGAATTTCGATCCGCAGACCAATGTGGTGGAGACGCATATTTCGCGGCTCCGGAACAAGGTCGACAAGCCGTTCGACCGTGATCTCATCCACACCGTGCGCGGCGCGGGCTACCGGATCGAGGGCTGATGAAGGCACGTCTGAATCGCGCGGAAATCCTTGCATCGACGCCGCTGCGACAGGCGCTCGGGCTGATGGGGATCGTCTTTGCGATCCTGCTGGTGACGCTGGGCTTCGCCTATGTCGCGCTGCGCTCCTCGACCGAGGAATCGATCCGCGCCGATCTAAAGCAGCAGACGGCGGTGTTTCAGGTTGCCGCCAACCCCGAGACGCTCTCTGTGATCGTGTCGGCGGAGGCGCGGGCGTCCGATCCGTCAGAGCGCGCCATCGCCTTCGTGATGTCGGACGGGCGGCAGGTCGGCAATGTCCGGGTCACCCACGAGGGCGACAGCTGGGTCATCTCGCGTCATCCCGAATATGCGCCGCTATCGAAACATGGATATTTCACGCTGACCATGCCGCTTGCGGGCGGCTTGCTGGTGATCGGCGAAAGTCGCGCGCCGATTGCGGAACTGACCTCGACCTTCCTCGCGATTCTCGTCTTCTCCTTCGTACCCTCGCTTCTGGTCTCTGCCGCCTATGGTGCGTGGGTCGGGATGCGGGCGCGCAAACGGGTGAGCGCGATCGAGAACACGCTGGACGATCTTACAGAGGGGCGGCTCGAGGCGCGGGTGCCGCGCGACGAGGTGAAGGCGCGGCGCGGCGATGACCTCGCACGGATCGGGGCGCGGCTTAACGTGATGGCCGAGACGCAGGAGGCGACGGTTGCGGCGCTGCGTCAGGTCTCCGCCGATATCGCGCATGACCTGAAGACGCCGATGCAGCGGATTTCGGTGCTACTCTCGGAGCTGCAAGAGGCCTTGCCCGAGGACACGCCGCCCCGCGCTCTGGCCGAGCAGGCAGGCACCGAGGCCGAGCGCGCGGTCGCCGTGTTCCACTCGTTGCTGCGGATCGCCCAAATCGAGGGCGGCAGCCCGAAGGCACGTTTCGCGACGGTCGATCTGGGCGCGCTCGCCGCCGATATCACCGAGCTTTACGAGGCCAGCGCCGAAGAGGCGGGCGGTTCGCTGACCCTGCAGCGGCCAGACGCGCCGCTCATCGTGCAGGGCGATCGGGGGCTCCTGGGACAGATGCTGTCGAACCTGATCGAGAACGCGATCCGCCATGGCGGGCCTGCGCCGAAGATCGCGGTGAGCCTGTCTCGCGAGCGCGGTGCAATCACGCTCAGCGTCGCAGATCATGGTCCCGGCATTCCCGAGGCCGAGCGCGAGAAGGTTCTGCGCAGGCTCTATCGGCTGGAACGCTCTCGCACGACGCCGGGCAACGGGCTGGGCCTTGCGCTGGTTCATGCGGTGGCGGGGTTGCATGAGGCGGAGCTGGAGCTGTCCGACAACAATCCGGGTCTGATCGTGTCGCTGCGCTTCGTTGGGTCCGCTCAGTCGGCCTGATCGGGCAGATCGATCTCGGTCAGGAAACGCAGGCTCAGCGGCAGGGTCGCGGCCCCCAGCGCGCGCGCATCGGGCCCCACCTGACCCTCGCGCACGATCGGAACGCCCGCGCCCGAGAGGTTGATCTTCGCCAGTTCCGCTTCGGTCGCGGCGACGAGCCGCGCGCGCAGATCGTCGGGCATCCAGCCGTCGATTACGATCGCATCGAGGTCGCACAGCGCCGCCGAGGACGCGGCGACAGTCGCGAGGCCCCGCGCCGCTTTCGCGAGCCAGTCGTCGACGATGTCTTCGGGAAGATCCCACTCATCGCGCCGCTCCCAGAGGAAACTCGCATCGAGCCCGCGCTCCGTCATCGCGGCTTCGATGACCGACAGCGAGGCCACGTCGAGCAACTGGCACTGGCCGCCGTGACCGTCGGGCACCGGCATCGAGGCAAGCGCGCCCGCATTGTTGTTGGGGCCGGTCACAAGCGAGCCGCTCATCACCAGCCCGCCACCTACGAAGAAGCCCACGAACGCATAGAGGAAATCGTCGGGCAATGTCTGATCGCCCAGCAAAAGCTCTGCCGAACAGGCGGCAGAGGCATCGTTTTCCAGCACCACGGGAAACGGATAGAGTGCCTCCAGTTCGGCGCGGATATCGCGTTCGCGCCAATCGGCCATCGCGCTTTCCTCGAGCCCGAGCGCCACGCCCCAATCCCACATCCTGAACGGCGCCCCGATGCCGAGGCCGGCGATGCGCTCGCGCTTCGAGGCAGGGAGTTCTGCCACCATCCGGGCGATCGCGTCGATGGCGAAGGCTATCGTGTCAGCCGCCGTGGGGTAGTCGTGGCGCGCGACACGGCGCGAGACCGGGGTGCCCATCATGTCGATCAGGATCACCTCGGTCCGGCGACGCCCGACCTTCAGGCCAAGAAAATAAGCCCCCTCGGGGTTCAGGCGCATCGGCACGGTGGGCTGGCCCACCTTGCCGCGCACCGGGTCGCAGCGCAGCAGGAAGCCTTCATCCTCAAGCGCGCGCATGATGACCGACACTGTCTGCGCCGAGAGCCCCGTGAGCCGTGCGATCTCGGATTTCGCCAAGGCGCCGCGACGGCGAATCAGCGACATCACGAGCCGCTCGTTGCGGTTGCGCATCGCGGAGTGATCCGAGCCGATCTTCCCCGCTCCGGTCTTGATCAATTCCATCACGCGGTGGGCCAAAATTCATTCTCCGAGGCTGCTCGCGCATAAACTACGCCTTGTATTTATCGGCTTCCAGAGGCTCTTCTGTCAATTAATAAATCCATTTGATTTATCTATTGACGAGTCGGCCCGTGTTCGCACATGATTTACCTCGAAGCCGATCGGAGGACGGCTGGACATGTTTCTGGGAGGAGACCTGACATGAAGAAGAGAACCGCGATTCTGGGAGCGACGGCGCTTGGTCTGATGGCGACCGGGGCCTGGGCGGAGACGACCGCCTGCCTGATCA
>NZ_NBNX01000006.1:0-272262 GCF_002213225.1 Thioclava sp. IC9 | reverse complement strand
TTCCACTCCTCTTCCAGCCAAGGAAGCGTAGCGGAAAACTCCAGCTTCAAACGGTCCAGTTTCCGGGGATCAGATCAAGTTGGGTCGGACTCTAATCGATGGTGGCGGAAAAATCCCGTGGCAGGTCATTGGCCAGCAAGTCCTTATCGCCACAAACGTCGATGACATACCCACAAGCTCTTTCAGCCGCACGGTGAAAGGTCACCGGTCGGCTCTGCCCTTTGAGCTTGAGATAGATTGCCACTGCCTCAGAAAGGCGAACAGATGCACTGTCATTTACCGTGGACTGCAACAAAGGACCGGGGATATTCGGAGAGGCTTTCCGGATCCTGAGAAGATGCTTTCCAGGCAGATCGCCATCCTTGATTCGTAGGTGATACCAGTACTCGTCAAGCTGCTGTGCAGCCCTCATCGCGCGTGAGGCGGCCACCGAGGCAGACCGTGTCCTCAACGAAAAAGCGATCTTTGCTGTCGAGTAATGCCTCTGAAGATCTTTGGGGATCCTACGTTCAAAGTAGTAGATGCCGCTCTTGCTGAACGAAAAGGGGACCGAATTGTCATACGCCATGTCCTACGCCCATCTGGATTCCTAAGAAAACAGAGGCATATCAATGGGTTGGCGATGAGGGATGGTGCCCGGAGGCGGATTCGAACCACCGACACGCGGATTTTCAATCCGCTGCTCTACCAACTGAGCTATCCGGGCACTTCGACCTTTCGGTCTTGGTGGAGCGGTTACTAGACGAGGGCGCGGGGGGTGTCCAGAGGGATTTCGCAGAAATTTCCGCGATCTTGCGAAAGGTTTTCAGTGCGGCTTGCCGGGGGGCAAATCATCGCCCGCGAGGCCGGTCGGCGCGCGCTCTTCTTCCTCGGCGATATCGCCGGGAATGACGTAGGAGCCGTTCAGCCAGCGCGCCAGATCGACGTCGGCACAGCGCTTTGAACAGAAGGGGCGGTATTTCGGGTCGGCCTCCTTGCCGCAGATTGGGCAGCTCATATCGCCTCCGTCGTCTGGCCCCGCAAGAGACGTGCGAGCGGCACGCGGTCGCGCTTGCGTTGCATCTCGAAATTGCCCAGCGGCGTCCAGCCTGCGAGCGAGGTCTCTGGCTCGCCTTTTACGGCGCGGCGCAGCTGCTGCTCCAGCGCCTGACGGTCGCGCTTGGGCATCGGGGCGAAGTCGATCACGACCTGCCCCCCAAGGCCACGCAAGCGCAGTTGACGCGGCAACTCTCGGGCCGCGGCGATATTCGCCTTCAGCGCCGCGGCGGGCGTCGTGTCGTTGCCGGTATTGACGTCGACCGCGATCAAGGCACGGGTCGGCTCGATCATCAGATGCGCCCCGCCCGGCAGGTCGACCCGCGGGTGCAGAAGCGCTTCGATCGCGTCGGTGACGCCGTGATCGTCGAACCCGCCTTCGATCACCTCGTCGGGCAGGGGTTCGGCCCAGTCGCGCCAGGCTTCTTCATGCGGATCGGGCGCGTCGACGAGCAACTCCGGCCCGCCTTCAGTATCGTTAGTCACGGCCTCGGCCAGCTCGCGCATCGCGGCGACATCTTCTGCCACCTCTTCGAGCGACACATGGGCCGCGGCAGAGCGCAGGATCACGCCCATATCCGAGCCTTCCATCACCGCCTCGGCTGCTGCCTGCAGGTCGGCGCGCAGATTCTCTTCATGGATCCGCCGGGAGACGTTGATGCCGGGCGCGCCGGGGGTGACGATGGCGTAGCGCGACTTGAACAGCACCCGCAGCGTCACAGGCAGCGCCTTGCCGGGCTCGGTGCCGCCGGAGACCATGCAGATCACGGTCTGGCCGGGGGCGAGCCCCTTCACCTCTTTCAGAAAGCCGCGCGCGCCTTCGGGCAGATCGACGAAGACGCCGCCCTGCCCTTTCATCTGGCGACCGATCGTGCCGCGCAGAATCGCGCCGGGGGCAAAGCTGATCTCGTCGGAAGTGTCGATGATCAGGTCTTCGAGTTGCCCGTCGACCATCAGCGCCGCCGCTTCGCGACCGGCGATTTCGTCCAGCAGAACCACACGCCCCTGCATTACACTTCCCCTCGAATGCCCGCGCTTGCGAGCAGCGTTGCGGTTTCTGCGAGCGGCAACCCCACGACCGCGGTGAACGAGCCCTGGATCCACGGCACGAACGCGCCGCCGCGCCCCTGGATGGCGTAGCCACCCGCCTTGCCGTGCCATTCGCCCGAGGCGAGATAGCCGTTCACGTCCTCGTCGCTAAGCGGTTTGAACTTCACCACCGTATCGACGAGCCGCTCGCGCAGGCCCTGCGCCGTGCGGATCGCCACGGCGGTAAACACATGGTGCCGACGCCCGGAGAGCAGCCAGAGGAACTCCGCCGCCTCCTTCTCGTCTTCGGGTTTGCCCAAGATGCGGCGCCCGCAGGTCACCGTGGTATCGGCGCTCAACAGCACCTCGTCGTCGGCCACATCAAGCGCCATCGCTTTCTCGCGGGCCATGCGAGCGACATAGTCGCGCGCGGCCTCGCCTTTGAACGGCGTTTCGTCGATATCGGCGGGGCGCACGTCAAA
The DNA here is from genome assembly GCF_002213225.1 of Thioclava sp. IC9. Lineage (NCBI taxonomy): Bacteria > Pseudomonadati > Pseudomonadota > Alphaproteobacteria > Rhodobacterales > Paracoccaceae > Thioclava > Thioclava sp. IC9. Next base: position 269,716 of record NZ_NBNX01000006.1, on the reverse strand, counting down.
AGGCTCCAGCCCGAGCTGGGCCAGAAGCTCTCGCCGCCGCGGGCTCGCCGAGCCGAGGATCAGCTTCACTTGAAGCGGTAGTTGATACGACCCTTCGTGAGGTCGTAGGTGTTCATTTCCACCTGAACCTTGTCGCCTGCCAGAACGCGGATGCGGTTCTTACGCATCTTGCCTGCCATATGCGCGATGATCTCATGGCCGTTTTCCAGCTCGACCCGAAACGTCGCGTTAGGCAGGAGTTCCTTCACGACACCGGGAAATTCGAGCATTTCTTCCTTGGCCATGGTCACTCCGTAAATGGTTACCCGCGCCATCTGCGGGCGAGCGTTTAAATGCGCCCGTAAGCCGCGAAATTCAAGGGGAATGTCAAGGCTGAGCGGGGTTTTCCGAGGCGATCCGGATTATTTGGGTCGCATCAGACTGCTCGGACCAATGTTTGTAGGGCAAAACAGCTCCTGCAGTCCGGCTTTGCGCGACGCGATCCAAGTCCACCGTCGCGAAGGTCCAGCCGGGTGAGTCGGGGGCCCCTTCGGCCACGACCCCGCTTTCGGGCCAAAGCCCATCAGGCGGTGCGAAGATCGCAGCCGTGCCGCGGTTCTCGTCCACCGCCGGGCACCAAAGCGCATCGCCCACGGTCGGCGCCTGAACGGTCACGCATTGGTTTTCCAGCGCGCGCGCCATCGCGCCGATCCGTACCCGGTTATAGCCCGCGACGGTGTCGGTGCAGGAGGGCACGAGGATGATCTCTGCCCCCGCCTCGGCCAGCGCGCGCGCCAGCAGGGGGAATTCGCTGTCGTAGCAGATGGTGACCCCGATCTTGCCGAGCGCGGTGTCGAAAAGCACCAGCCCCTCGCCCGCATCGACATGCCAGATCTCGCGCTCGAACCGCGTCATGATCGCCTTATCCTGATGCCCGATCAGCCCGCCGGGACCGAACAGGCTCGCCCGGTTCACGCGCTTAGGCCCTTCGATGACGGTGCCGGAGGGGGCGAGGATATGCACGCCATGTTTTACCGCGAGATTTGCGAACAGCGTCTCCATATCCGCGCGTAATCCGGCGACATGCGCCAGCGCGGCTTCCAGGTCAGCCGCAACCTCTGCACCGCCGAGGCTGGCCAACTCCATCGCGCCGTATTCGGGAAAAACCAGAAGCAGCGCGCCCTGCCCCGCGGCCTCGGTCACCCAAGTCGTAACCTTCGCCGCGTAGCCCGCCCAATCGTCGAACCAGTCGAGCGGATAGGCCGCCGCGGCTATCGTCACATCGCGGCTCACAGCGGGCGTCCCCAGAATTGCAGCGCCTTCTCGGTCTGCTGATCCTCACTCAAATCGGTCCATTTGAACCGCGCGATTACGCCCTCCATCGGCGCATAGCCCCGCTTGCGCCAAAACCCGTCGAGCGGGCGGTAATCGGCGGGCTTCAAGGGATGATCGTCGGGCCGGATCACCGAGCAGAAGACCGAATGACCGCGCCCCAGCTCGCGCGCATGGGCCTCGCGGTGATCGAAGAAGGCGTGACCCAGCCCCTGCCCGCGATAGTCGGACAGCAACACGGATTCAGCGCAGTAGAACACGTCTTCCAGCTTCAGCCCGGTGCCCGCGAAAGGCGCCGCGAAATCACCGGCGTGATCTTCCAGCGGCGTGCCCGTGGCCGCTCCAACCAATGTCGTCCCGTCGAACGCGCCGACGACCACCGCCGCATCGCTCTCGCGGTAGCTCTGGATATAACGCCGCTCATACTCCAGCGAGCCGTCATAGATGTAGGGCCAGTCCCGGAAGACCGCGATCCGCAGCCGCGCCACGTCGTCAAGCGCCGCATCCAGCGCCTCTCCGGTCAACCGCCGCACCTCCATCACGAGACCTGCGCGATCCAGTCGGCGAGGTTGTAATAGGTGACCACGCGCGTGATCTTGCCCTCGTCGAGCGTGAAGAACGCCCCCGCCGGCAGGACATAGCTTTGCCCATGCGCCTCGGGCAGCCCGTCATCGGTCTCCAGATAGACGCCGTTCACGATGAACTCTGCCGCACCGCGGGTGCCGGCATCGTTCGCCATGATCACCATGTCGGTCAGTTGCTCGCGATAGCAGCGGCTCATATGCGCGTTGAATTCGCGGAACGCCTCGATCCCGTGGCGGATTTTCCCCTCGTTCACATGATGCGCAAAGGGCTCGCCCAGCAGCCGCTCCATCGCCTTTGTATCGCCTTCGTTGAAGGCATCGTAGTAACGCGTGATCGTGTCGAGAGCGCGGGCGCGAGGCATGGTCTTACTCCTGAGGGGGGCCGAAACGGTCGATGAGATGACGACGGATCTGGTCGCGGGTATCGCGATAGGCGGCGAGTTTGGCCTCGCGCGTCTCACCAATCCCGGTCGGGTCGAGAATCGGCCAATATTCCACGTCGAGATGGAAAAACCGCGTCAGTTCCAACGCCTGACGCTGCGAGGCGGGCGAAAGTGCGATCACCAGATCGAAGGCCGACAGATCGTCGCCCCATTCCTGCAACTCGGTGAAAGAGCGCGCGCGGTGTCGCTCCAGATTGACGCCGATCTCCGCCATCACCGCGATGGTGAACCCGTCGATCTCCAGATCGGCCTTCACGCCCACTGACTGCACGTAACATTCGGTGCCGTAAAATTTCTTCATCATCCCCTCGGCCATCGGGGAGCGCGTGGAGTTATGATCGCACGCAAAAAGAACGGAGTTGGGGATCTCGCCCATTCCGATTACCTCGGGGCGAGAACGGCAACGAGGGTGAAGAGGCGCCGCGCCGTGTCGATGTCGATCTCGGCCTTGCCTTCAAGGCGTTCCTGCAGGATGCGCGCGCCTTCGTTGTGTATGCCGCGCCGCGCCATGTCGATCGCTTCGATCTGGCTGGGCGGCAGTTTCTTGACCGCCTCGAAATAGCTCTCGCAGATCTGGAAATAGTCCTTCACCGCCTGCCGGAACGGGCCGAAGGACAGATGGAACTCCGCCACTTTCGCGCCGCTCTCGGTTTCGGTGTCGAAGACCAGCCGCCGGTCGCGCACTGCCAGCGTCAACGTGAACGGCCCTTCCGGCGCGGGTTGGCCGTCACGACCCGGGATGTCGAAGCTGTTATCCTCGAGCAGGTCGTAGATCGCGACCTTGCGCTCCTGCTCGATCTCGGGCGAGGGCGCGGGAAGGCCGCTCGTATCCAGCTGGATATGCGAAATCCGGGCCATCACCCCTCCCCTTCGTCATTGAGCGCATCGAGCCGCGCACGCACCGACAGCCCATGCGCCTCGAGGCTTTCCGATTTCGCCAGAATCTCCGCCGAAGGGCCGATCGCTTTGAGCGCGCCGGGCGTCATCTTCGCCATGGTCGTGCGCTTGATGAAATCCATCACCGAGAGGCCTGAGGAAAACCGCGCCGAGCGCGCCGTGGGCAGAACGTGGTTCGGCCCGCCAATATAGTCGCCGATCGCTTCGGGCGTGTAGGCACCAAGGAAAATGGCACCCGCGTGTGTGATCGCTTCCGCCAGCCAATCGGGATCGGCGACGCAAAGTTCCAGATGCTCGGGGGCTACCCGGTTCGACAGCTCGGCTGCCTCCATCAGATCCCGCGCGACGATCACCGCCCCGAAATCGCGCCAGCTGGCGCCCGCGATGGCGCGGCGCTCCAGCGTCTCGAGCCGTTTTTCGACCGCCGCCACAACCGCCTCGCCGAAGGCCTCGTCGGTGGTGATCAGGATCGCCTGCGCGCTCTCGTCATGCTCGGCCTGGCTCATCAGGTCGAGCGCGATCCAGTCCGGATCGCCCGTGCCGTCCGCGATCACGAGGATTTCGGACGGCCCCGCGATCATGTCGATGCCCACGCGCCCGAACACGCGGCGCTTTGCCGCCGCGACGAAAGCGTTGCCCGGCCCGGTGATCTTGTCGACGGCCGTGACCGTTTCGGTCCCGTAGGCCAGCGCTGCAATCGCCTGCGCGCCGCCCATCCGGTAAACCGTATCGACTCCCGCGAGTTGCGCCGCCAGCAGCACCAACGGGTTCACCGCCCCGCCCGGCGTCGGGCAGGCGACCACAAGCCGCTCTACGCCCGCGACCTTCGCCGGGATTGCGTTCATCAGCACCGAAGAGGGATAGCTCGCCAATCCGCCGGGTACATAGAGCCCCGCCGCCGAAACCGGTCCCCAGCGCCAGCCAAGCTCCGCCCCGCTCGCATCGATCCAGCGCGCGTCATGCGGCATCTGACGCTCGTGATAGGCGCGGATGCGCTCGGCCGCCAGTTCCAGCGCCGCGCGCTCCTCGGCAGGCACTTTCGCGACCTCGGCCTCGATTTCGTCGGGAGAGAAAGCCAGCGTCTCGGGCGCCAGCTCTAGCCGGTCGAATTTCGCGGTCAGCTCGATCAGCGCCGCATCGCCCCGCTTGCGGATATCTGCGATGATCTCGGCCACGACAGCATCCACATCGGGACTGTCCTCGCGCTTCATCCCCAGAAGTTCGACAAACCGGGCTTCAAACCCATCTTCGCGCGTGTCCAGAAAATGCGGCATCGACAGTCTCCTTTTCCGCTTTTCGGATTAGAGACTCCCGCCCTGCCCCGCAAGCACGACGCTGCCCGCAAAGGCAATTCCAATTCGACTTGGCGAAAATATCTCCGCCGGAGGCAACCCCGGCGGCAAAACTCGGCTCACTCGGGATGATGCGGCACCTTGCCGGAGGGGGCGCGATAAGGCCGCTCCACATCACGCAGATCGACATCGAGACATTCGACATCCGCCGCCAGCGCACCATCGCCCGCCAGCGTCAGGGTCACACGCCCCGCCCCGTCTTCCGCCTCCTCGAAGGTGACGTCGAGGATCGAGAGCACCACGTCGCGATCCGACCGATCGATGCCCATGCTCGCGACATGGGTGACGTCCGAGATCACCAGCAGAGAGCGCACGCGCTCGTAGGGCCGCTTCTCGGCCTCGGCCTGCTCCTTGTCTTCCCAGCGGAAGCGATTGATCAGCAGCGCGAGACGACGGGATTTCGCCTCCCACGCGATCTCGGTGATCGGCAGCACGGCGTCCTGCACCAGCGCCGCAATCACGGGCAGGTCGTCCTTGGTCTCGGCGCGCAGCGCGATCGCGCCTTCGCCACCCTCTTCGAATTTCGCGTCACGGGTCATTCGGTCACCTCTGCATTCGATATGGGGGAGATGGCGGGGATTGCCAGCCGATCAATTCGCTTTCACGCGCTCGATATGGGCGCCGACGCCCGCCAGCTTCTCCTCGACGCGCTCATAGCCGCGATCGAGGTGATAGACACGACTGACGACGGTCTCGCCCTCGGCGGCCAGCCCCGCGAGGATCAGCGACACGGAGGCCCGCAGATCGGTTGCCATCACCGGCGCGCCCTTGAGCTTGTCGACACCATGGACCGTCGCATGGCCGCCATGGACCTCTATATTCGCGCCCATCCGCATAAGCTCGGGCGCGTGCATGAAGCGATTCTCGAAAATCTTCTCTTCCAGAACGCTGGTGCCCTCGGCGGTGCAAAGAAGCGCCATCATCTGCGCCTGAAGATCCGTCGGGAAGCCGGGGAAAGGCTCGGTAGTCACGTCGACGGCACGAATGCGGCCGTTCTTGCGCGCGACCTTGAGGCCGGTATGGGTCTGCTCGACCGAGATACCCGCCGCATCGAGCTTCTCGCAGAAGCTCTCCAGCAGATCGATTCGCCCCCCCAGACATTCCACCTCGCCGCCGCAGATCGCGGGCGCGAGCATGTAGGTGCCCAGTTCGATCCGGTCGGCGACCACCGGGTGCGTGGCGCCGTGCAGCCGATCCACGCCCTCGATCACGATCTCCGAGGTACCGTCACCCTCGATCTGCGCCCCCATTGCCCGCAGGCATTTCGCGAGATCGACGATCTCCGGCTCGCGCGCGGCGTTCTTCAGCACCGATGTGCCCTTGGCGAGCGAGGCCGCCATCAGGAAGTTCTCGGTAGCGCCGACCGAGGCGAAGCGCATCTCATGCGTCGCGCCTTTCAGTCCACCCTTCGCTTCGGCATGCAGATAGCCGTCCTTCAGCTCGATCTCCGCGCCGAGCGCCGCGAGCGCATCGACATGGATATCCATCGGACGCGCGCCAATCGCGCAACCGCCAGGCAGCGAGACGACCGCATGGCCCAGACGTGCCAGCAGCGGCCCCAGCACCAAATTCGACGCGCGCATCTTGCGCACGATTTCATAATCCGCGACCGGGTTGATCTCGCCATGGCACGAGGTTGCGAGCACCTTTCCCTCCTGCAGCGCGGTCACTTCCGCGCCGAGTGAGGCCAGCAATTCGGTCATCGTGCGGATGTCCGACAGGCGCGGCGCATTGGTCAGGGTCAGCGGCTCATCGCTCAGAAGCGTGGCCGGCATCAGCGCGAGACAGGCGTTCTTCGCCCCCGCGATCGGGATTTGGCCGGAAAGAGGCCCGTTGCCGCGTACGACGATGCTGTCCATTTCAACTGCCCTCGGATTCGTTGTTATTCGGCGGCTTGGATTCGGATTTGCGCGCGCGCGCCTGCGCCTTGCGCCGCTGCAGATTCGCCCGGAGCGCCTGCGCCCGACGCTCTTCGCGGCTCAACCCCGCCTCGCGGGACGTGCCCGATCCGTCTTTCTTACCGCCTGTCATGGCGCCCCGTTTAACCCGCCTGCGAAATCCTGTCGAGAGAGAGCAAGATTTGCCCTTGCACCCCCGCGCGATTGCGTCTAAATCCCCGCCACGGTCGAAGCGACGGACCGAAACCGGCGCTGCTGTAGCTCAGCGGTAGAGCACTCCCTTGGTAAGGGAGAGGTCGAGAGTTCAAGTCTCTCCAGCAGCACCACTTCCCCTTCGAAAATCGAATTCCGTTAGCGTTCCGAGCGCTACATCGCGATCCTGACCCACATTAGGGCGAGGGTTTTCGAGAGGGTCCTCTTGTCTTCCACCACCTGATCGAAGGCGCCGCGTCTCAGCGCCCGTCGGTATGTCACATCACATTTTCACGCACGTTCGCCTCACGCAAAGGGGAACGGGCGCGACTTCAATATCGGGGTCGAGGACGTATCTTTACTACAGGCCACGGGTCACTTGAGCGACCGTCAGATCGAATTCACCGGGCCGGAAACGAAAGGTACGTCAGGAGGTCCAAAATGACGCGTTGGAAGTTACCAAATGCTCTTTCAGCCAGTATTCTCGCGGTGCTGCTAAGTTCGACCGCGGCATCGGCAGGTTTTTTCTCGAGCTTCTCGCAGCCTCAGGCGCTGCCTGACGGAGCGCAGTATCAGGATGGCACATGGACTGGTTCGCCCGTCCGTCAATACTATGGCTATGTGCAGGCCCAAGCCCATGTGAAAAACGGAAAAATTTCCTCCATCGACATCCTGAGGGCACCGACGGATCGCAGGACCAGCCGATATATCAACAGCAAGGCCCTGCCGATGCTCGAACGCGAGATCGTCATGGCGCAGAATACCAACGTCTCCTACATCTCCGGCGCGACACTCACGAGCCAAGCTTTTCTGAACTCGGTCCATGATGCGCTGCGGAAATCCCTGAAATAGCCCGGCCATGACAGTCGAGACGCGGCTCATCATGGGAATGCCGATCACGCTCGACATCCCGAATTCAGAGCACACAGGCATTCACGAGCGCGTGTTCGGTTTCTTCACCGACGTCGATATACGCTTCAGTCCGTTCCGGCCGGACAGCGAAGTGTCGCGCTTCAATGCGGGCGAGGTCGGGAATTCCGCACTCAGTTCCCAGATGCGCGACGTGCTGGAAATCGCGCATCGCATGCGAAAGTTCACGGACGGGTATTTCGACATAAGGCGCAACGACGGGACCATCGATCCCTCGGGTGTCGTGAAGGGATGGGCGATCCTCGGCGCGGCCCAATTGATCGAGCGAGAGGGGTTCGCGGATTTCTGCATCGACGCCGGTGGCGATATACAAGTCGGCGGACGCGATGCGTCGCGACAGGAATGGTCGATCGGTATCCGCAATCCTTTCGCGCCGCAGGAGATCGTCAAAGCCGTCAAGCCGAGGGGACAAGGCGTTGCGACCTCGGGAAACTACATCCGTGGCGATCACATCTATGACCCGCATGATCGCGCCCGCCGCATCGAAGGCCCCGTCAGCATTACCGTAATCGGAAGTGACGTCCTCGTCGCGGACCTGCATGCCACGGCGGCCTTCGCGATGGGTGACGCGGGCATTTACTACATCGAAGACCTCGAGGGCGTCGAAGCCTACCAGATCCACCGCGATGGCACGGCCGTGCAAACGACCGGTTTCAAGGAGTTTGTCTTCTCATGATGAGGCTGATCAGACGTGCGTTGAATGGCGTCACCATGTATCGGTTGATGGTCTATTATCTCGGGCTCCTGTTCGTCGGCGGACTTGCCGCGGGGATGACTGGAGCGACATTCCTCGACCCTGCCGGTCTGCTTTTGTCGCTCGTGCTTGCGGTCGCGAGCGCATGGGTCACGAACCGGCTTTTCAGCATTGTGCTCAAGCTGCCGACGAATTCGGAATCCGTGCATATTACGGCCCTGATCCTCGCGCTCATCATGCCGCCAGCGGATATTGCCGACCCGACGACGCTCGCCGCGATCGTGCTCGCGTCGGTCGCAGCCATCGCCTCGAAATTCATCCTGACGATCGGGCACAAACACATCTTCAACCCGGTGGCGCTCGGTGCCGTCGTCGCGGGGATCGGGCTCAACACCCCGGCCTTGTGGTGGGTCGGCGGCACGCCGCAACTGTTGCCTTTGGTGATCCTCGGCGGGCTGCTCGTCGGCTACAAGATAGAGCGCCTCGGCATGATCGCGGTCTACATCCTGTCGAACCTCGCGGCGGTCATCGCGACGACGCCCCCGGGCATGATGGGCATGGCGCTGCAACAAACGCTCCTCTACTCGCCGCTGTTCTTCGCCGGCTTCGCGATGCTCACCGAGCCCCTGACAGCCGCCCATGGCCGTTGGTCGCGGCATGTCTATGCAGCCATCGTCGGTGTGTTGTCCTGCTCGAACATCCATATCGGGACGCTATATTTCTCTCCTGAAATGGCCTTCCTCGTGGCCAATATCTACGCCTGGGCCGCGAGTCCGAAGGGACGCTTCAAGATGAAGCTGATCGGTGTCGAGGAGATCGCAGCGAACTGCTACGAGTTCGTTTTTCAGTCGGACCGCGCCCTGAAATTCCGCGCGGGACAGTATCTCGACTGGACGCTGGGACTGCCGAAATCCGACACGCGCGGCAATCGCAGAACCTTCACCATCGCCTCCGCCCCCGGGGCGTCTTCGGTGCGTGTCGGCGTCAGGTTCACCCCCGACGGCAGCGAGTTCAAGCGTGGGCTCCTGGAGATGCAGGAAGGCGACCCGATCTATGGCTCCCAGATCGCCGGCACCTTCGTCCTGCCCCGACAACGTGAGAAGAAGCTCCTCTTCATCGCGGGAGGGATCGGAATCACCCCGTTCCGGAGCATGATCGCCGATCTCCTCGAACGCGGCGAGAAACGCGATATCGTTCTGGTCTACGCGAACAGGTCGGCTGACGAGGTCGCATATCGAGAGCTGCTGACGCGCGCGCGAAGCGAACTCGGAATGAAAGTTGTCTACGCGGTTTCCGGAGCGCCCGGCGACGCCTCGACCCTCCCCGGCACGGTGGTCGAGGGCCGAATGGACGAGACGAAACTACGCGAATGCGTTCCCGATCTGGACGAACGGCGTGTCTACGTGTCCGGAGCGAGCGCGATGGTCGCCGGCTTCCGAAAGACACTTCGAAATTGCGGCGTCCGTCGCAGGCGGATTCACACGGATGCCTTTTCCGGGCTTTGATCTCTGGGGAGTTGCCTCAGGTTCGGCAGGCGCTTGACGCGAGGCCGGAGCACGGTGGCTTGCGCCGCCCAACGGGCGGTGGCCGAGAGGACCGGCGCGCGCAAGAGGCGTCCGCCCGGGACCATCGACAGGCTCAGAGGTTCGCGCGCGGTGATGCCGAGGTCTCGTTTGAGGAAGGTTTGCATCGGCGCATTCGGCCCGGCGACTATCCCGGATGAAAAAATATCGCAGGCGGCCTCCAGCGCAGCGCACTGGCTAACCCCTGCGCCGTTTTGAAACGGATAGGTCATGAAATCTCTGAATGAATACAATCATCTATATATGAATCATTCGTATCCGATTTCTGACGCCGTTCACAGTACGATTCACGACAACTCACGAAAAAAACGGCGCGGTCGAGGCCGACCAGTCGCTACTCGGAACTCCGGTCAGTCGCAGGGGGCGATGTGGATCGGGGCCTCGCGATCGGCACCTATGGTTTCGCATTTCTTCGAGCAGAGCGTCCAGCCCGAGATCGTGGCGCCGGAAGCCGCGAGGGTCAGCGCGGGCACATCCGGACCATCGGTCGTCCAGACCCACCAGCCATCCTCGAAATGACCACCCGGACCCGGCTCCATCCCGGCACCCGAGCCTTTCACCGCCGCGCCGACGAGGCGCAGCGTGTCATGGTCGGTCACCTGCCAATGTTCGCGCCAGCCCTCATGCTCGACCGAATGCATCCATTGGAGCGAGAACTGACCATCGCTCGCCAGCGCCACCATCGCGGCGCCGACCATCAGGCAGGAGGCGCTCATGCCATCGCCCGCTTGCGGCCCAGCCAGAGCGCCGCGCCGAACGCGGCGACGAGCGCGAAGCCGATCTCGTCGGTCAGCGGCAACGCCGCGATCAGGGTGAAGCCCGCGACCATAGCCAGCGCGCGCTCCCAGATCGCCAGCGGGCGGCCCAGCCAGCCGATCACCGCAACACCCCAGAGCGACAGCGCCAGCAGCGCCTTGATCACGATGTAGGCGACCGCTGGCCAATAGCCGATCGAGGCGGCGAGTGGCCCACCATCCTGCAGCATCAGCGCGGGCGTGTAGACCGCCATGAAGGGCACGACGAAACCTGCGGCGGCGACCTTGATCGCTTCGAAGCTGATCTTCAGACCGCTCTCCTTCGCAATGGGGGCCGCCGCGAAACAGGCGAGCGCCACGGGGGGCGTCAGGTCCGCGAGAATCCCGAAATAGAAGACGAACATGTGGCTGACGATCAGCGGCACGCCGAGGTCCAGAAGCGCCGGGCCCGCGATCGAGGAGGTGATGATGTAATTCGGGATCGTGGGAATCCCCATGCCCAGCACGATGCAGGTGATCATGGTCAGGATCAGCGACAGGAACAGGCTCGATTTGCCGACGCCGACGATGAACTGCCCGAAAGTGGTCGCGGCCCCCGTCAGGGTCATCACGCCGATGATCACGCCGACGAGCGCGCAGGCAATGCCGACGGGAAGCGCGGTCCGCGCGCCATCAGCGAGGCTGTCGCGACAGAGCGCCAAGGTTTCGCGCCCGCCCTTCGAGAAGACGTTGATCGCGATCAGCACCGCGATGGCCAGCAGCACCGCCCAGATGCCGAATTCGAAGAAAGCCGCCGCGACCAGCGCCAGCACGACCCAGAAGATCACACGCAGCACCTGATTGGGCAGGCCGAGCGCGACCGACCCGCCGAGAATCAGGAGGCCCGTGAGCGACAGGCCCACGGTACCCGCGAAAAGCGGCGTGTAGCCGGTGAACAGCAGGTAGACGAGCACGGCCAGAGGCAGCAGCAGATACCACCCCTCTTTCAGCGCCTTGCGCGGGCTCGGCAGTTCGCATTTCGCAAGGCCCCGCAGATCGCGCTTTCCGGCCTCCAGATGGACCATCCAGAACGCCCCCGCGAAATAGAGGATCGCCGGGATCAGCGCGGCCTTGACGACCTCGACGTAATCGACGCCCAGCGTCTCTGCCATGATGAAGGCCACAGCGCCCATCACCGGCGGCATGATCTGCCCGCCCATCGAAGACGTGGCCTCGACGCCGCCCGCGAAGGCGGAGCGGTAGCCGAAGCTCTTCATCAGAGGGATCGTGAACTGCCCGGTGGTCACGACATTGGCGACGCCCGAGCCCGAGATCGTGCCCATCAGCCCCGAAGACAGGACCGAGACCTTCGCAGCCCCGCCCATCCTGTGCCCGACCATACCGAGCGAGACATCGGTGAACAGCTTGATCATCCCGGCTTTCTCGAGGAAGGCGCCGAAGAGGATGAACAGGAAGATATAAGTTGCCGACACATAGGTCGGGATGCCGTAGATGCCTTCGGTGCCGAAACTCATCTGTTCGATCACCTGCTCGAAGGCGTAGCCGCGATGGTTCAACGGTGACGGCAGGTGTTGGCCGAACATGGCATAGAGGAAGAACGTGCCCGCGATGATCGGCAGCGCCGGACCCATCAGCATCCAGGCGGCGACGAAGACGGTGATCAGAAGCACGCAGCCGACCACGAGGTCGAGCGTGTTCGGATCACCCGCGCGCAGCAGAAGCGGCGTGTATTCGATCCATTGATAGGCGGCGACAGCGACTCCGGCTGCGGCCAGGATATAGGCGATGGAGCGTCCGACCGGACCGAAGCCTCGGGCGATGGCAAGCAGCGGAAAGCCGAGCGCGAGCAGGAAGCCCACATGGACGGCCCGCGCAATCTGGCTCGAGGGGTTGATGACATGGGCGGCGAAGGCGATCTGCCAGACCGAGAAAGCGACCGCGAGCCAGAACAGCGCCCGCCCCTCGCGCGATTGCGGAAAGCCGCCAGCCAGCGGATCGTGCACCGCCGCGTCGACCGCTGCTTCTTCTTTGTTGTCCATGCCTGTCTCCTCCCCCGGTTTGGGCGCATTGGCCCGAACGATCAGGGGCGACCCGAAAAGCGCGCCGCCCCTCACCTGAGCTCTAGCGGCTTATTTCAGCACGCCCTGCTCCTTGTAGTATTTCTCCGCACCCGGATGCAGCGGGATCGGCAGACCCTGCACCGCCGCCTCGAGCGAGATGCCGTTCGCGGCCGAATGCGCGGCCTTGAGCGTGTCGAGATGCTCGAAGAGTTGCTTCGTCATCTGGTAGGCCTCTTCATCCGAAACACCTTCGCGGGTGACAAGGATGTTGGTGATCGCCACCGTCGGCACATCCGCGTCCTGCCCCGGATAGGTACCTGCCGGGATCACGCCTGCCTTGTAGGGCGCACCGAGCTTTTCTGCGATGTCGGCGGGGATCTCGACGAAGGTCACGTCCTGCGTGGTCGACAGATCCTTCAGCGCCGCGTTGCCCAGACCCGAGGACTGGAAAGTCGCGTCGAGCTGGCGGTTCTTCATCAGTTCGACCGATTCCGAGAACGGCAGGTATTCGACCTTGCCCAGATCGTCATAGCTCATGCCCGCCGCGTCGAAGATCTTGCGCGCATTCAGCTCGGTGCCCGATTTCGCCGCGCCGACCGAAAGGCTCTTGCCCTTGAGATCGGTGATCGTGGTCGCGCCGGCATCCTTGAGCGCGGCGAGCTGGATGTAGTTCGGGTAGATCGCGGCGATCGCGCGCAGCTTGCCGAGCTTGGCCTTGAAGCCCGCATCCGCATTGCCTTCCCACGCATCCTTCACCGAGTCGCCCAGTGCGAAGGCCAGCTCCCCCCGGCCCTGTTGCAGCAGGTTCAGGTTCTCGACCGACGCCTTGGTCGATTGCACCTGAACGCGCACGTCCTTCATGTTCTCGCCATAGACTTCGGACAGAGCCACACCGAGCGGATAATAAACGCCCGAGGTGCCCCCGGTCAGGATGTTGATGAAGCTTTCGGCCTTGGCCACGGGTGCGCTCAAAGCAATCGCCCCGGCGACGAGCGCGCCGAGCTTGATGTGTTGGAACATCGTAATCCTCCCATATGTCATTGCCCGCAGTGAAAAGCGGGACCGGCCCCAAAGTGACGGGTTTTGCGCGGGGATCAATTCAATTCACGTCGATGAAACCAGAAAGCGGAAAATTCTCCGCTTGACGTGAACGACGGCGCGCTCGATCGCAATCAGGGTTCCCGAGCGGAAGTTTCGAATTTCGCTATGCGCTTGACGCTACGAGCCCTATCTGCTCGGAAACAGATGATTTTCTTCTTCAAAGCCCCTATGCGCTCTTTGCCTCCCTTCCGATACTCCCCCGCCCGCTGGCCCGCAGCATTGCGTTGGGCCGTGCTGCTTGCGAGCTCCGCAGTTTTGGCTTTCGCGCTGAGCCTCGCGCATCTCTCTGCGGCGTTTCTGCTGGGTCCGATGGCGGCCGCGATCACGCTCGCCGCGAGCGGCGGGGCCGTGCGTTTGCCGCCTCTGGGCTTCGTTGCCGCGCAAGGTGTCGTGGGGGTGATGATCGCCTCGAAGCTTCCCGCCTCGATCCTGCCCGAGATCGCCCGCGACTGGCCTATCTTTCTTGCCGGGACACTCTCGACCGTGCTGGGGGCGAGCGCGCTCGGCTGGGTGATGGCGCGTTCGGGCGGGTTACCGGGGACGACGGCGATATGGGGTTCCTCCCCCGGTGCCGCGACGGCGATGACGCTGATGTCGGACGATTACGGCGCCGATATGCGCCTTGTCGCCGTCATGCAATATACCCGCGTCGCCTGCTGCGCGATCGCCGCAACTGCCGTCGTGCAGCTCTTCGGCGTGGCACAGGGCGGCGAGGTTGGCACGGCAATGGCTCAGGAGGGTCCGACCGACTTCCTCGGCGCGGCGGAGTCGCTTGCGCTCGGAATCGGGGCGGGCTTTCTGGGGGTGCGGCTGCGCATTCCGGGCGGCGGGCTGCTGCTGCCGATGGCCTTCGGCTTGATCGCCAGCGCCACGGGCCTGCTGGAGATCACCCTGCCCCAGACCGTGCTCGCGATCAGCTACGCGGTCGTCGGCTGGGGCATCGGAATGCGCTTTACCCGTGCCGTGCTGGGCCATGCCGCACGGCTTCTGCCGCGCATCCTCGGCTCGATCATCGCGCTGATCGCACTCTGCGCCGCTTTTGCCATGGGGCTCGTCTATTTCGCCGGGATAGAGCCGGTGACCGCCTATCTCGCCACCAGCCCCGGCGGGGCGGATTCGGTGGCGATCATCGCGGCGGGCACGCAGGTCGATGTGCCCTTCGTGATGGCGATGCAGATCGCCCGTTTCCTGCTGGTTCTGGTCGCGGGCCCCGCGCTCGCCCGCGCATTGTCACGCAGGCGAGGTGATGTGTAACCCGTTCACTCGTTGAACTGGGTTTCACCGTGATTGTAGGGCTGCTGCTGGATCATCAACACGCCCGAATTGTCATCGGGATCGTCGTCGTAATGATCCTTCTCGGTGACGCCCGGCAGTTCCCCGAACGCCCGCGACAGCTTCAGCGGCGAGAAGGTGAAGGGAATCTGATCATGTAGCCACGGCATATCGCGCAGCGCGCTCGACACCGAATCCGCACACATCATCTTGTTGACCGAGCCGTTGCGCTCCACCCGCGCCATCAACTGATCGGCCTGCGCCATCGTCAGTGGCATTTTCTGCGCGCGCACGTACCAGCTCTTGCGGGCATGATAGTCGATGTAGAATTTCCGCATCTTCTCGGTGATGCCGAAATGCACGTCGTTGCGCTCGGGTGCCCAGGGATGGTTCCAGGTGCCCGCCGGATCGAAGATGATCCGCTCGCGCCCGTTGATCAGCAATGCCGAATGCCCGCCCGACCCGGTATTGGTCGAGATCACGGTATAGAGCGTGACCGAAGGCGGCTCGTCGGAAACATAGCGATATTTGGCGACCTCGGCATCCGAGGCGTAAATGTGGTCTGCACCGCAGCCGGCCAGGAAAAGCGGCAGCATCAGGCAGACAAGAAGCAGGCGCATCATCTACCTGATCTCCCGTTCTGAGTGTCTCTCAGCTGCGCCGGTCGCGTCAGCCATTCACCAATGCGAGAAACACCAGAAAACAGATGATCACAATCACCGAAACCGTGACGAAGCGAACAAATCCGTTGAATGTTCTCTCTTGGTCACGAATGTCCATGTTGCCCGGTTTGTACTCGGCCATTGCGCGTTCTCCCTATTGCGCTGATCTCCCAGAGGGAAAACTAGCCGAGCTGCGACAGGCTGTCACGTCTCGTCTTGCGGGTTCTTGGTCTCCGGCGCAATTTCTTCCTCCAGCGCACGGGCGAGCCGGAAGCCGATCCGCCGCGGCGCCTCGTCCTCGGCGGGTTTCGGTTGCGCGATCAGCATCACGTTGAGCTGGTTCACATGCTGGATGAGCTGCGTGCGCGCACCGTATTCGTCGGTGCCATAGAAAGTGAGGATGTCGGGATCGAAAAAACCGATCCCCTCGATCTGCAGGACGCCCGCCTCGCCGCCGGTGAGGCCAAGCACGACTTCTTCGTCTTCCTGCAGCTGCTCTTCGAAGTTCTGGATATAGAGCAACACTCGCTCATAGGCCCATTGCGCCGGGCTCTTGTCCTCGGGCCGCGCCCGAGCCAGTTCGGGCGGAAGCGGTTTGACCTCGGCGGTCTTCGGCGCGTTCTCCGAGGTATGCACCACCTTCGCATTCGGAAGGGCAGCTTCCTCATGGGCTTCGGCGGTGGTGCGTATTTCGGTCATTTCAGGCTCCAGAGCCAGGCGCCGTCCTCTCGCAAGGTACGGCTCACCTCTCCTTTGTGCCAAAGATGGTTGAGATGCGCCATCGCTTCGACCATCGCAAGCCCGTGGGTACTCTCGTCGATCTGGCGCTTGAACAGCGGCGGGAAGCAATCGCAAGCGGTGCGCGGGGTGTCGAGATGCTTGCGCAGACGTTTCAGCGCACCCTCGTGGTTCTCGATCATCTGACGCAGCCGCAGCGGCAGCCCGGTGAAAGGCAGCTTGTGGCCGGGCAGCACGAGATGGCGATTCTCCGCGATCTCGGCAAACCGCGCGCAGGAGGTAAGCCAGTCCGCCAGCGGATCGGCCTCGGGTTCGGTCGCGTAAACACCGAGATTGGCCGAGATCGAGGGGAGCAGCTGATCGCCGCCCAGGACCAGATCGTCGTCCAAACTCCACAGCGTCGCGTGTTCGGGCGCGTGACCGTCGCCCATCTTCACCGCCCAACGCCGCCCACCGAGGGTGATCTCGTCGCCCTCCACGATCCGGGTGAAACCGAGCGGCATCGCATGAACGCAATCGGCGAAGTTGAAGGGGCGTTCATTGGCGCGTTTGTCCAGAAGCGCCGCGTCCATCCCGGCGCGGCGGTAATAGGTCAGGGTCTCGGCCACGGGCCGATCCTGCGGATCGAGTTGCAGCATCCGCGCAAACAGCCACGAGGTCCGCGTGGTTATCAGCTCCGCGCCCTGCTCCTGCAGCCAGCCTGCCAGCCCGATATGATCGGGGTGGTAATGGGTCACCAGAACCTTCGTGACCGGCTTGCCACCCAGCGGTCCGTCCATCGCCGCCTGCAGCGCCGCGCGACATTTGCGCGTGTCGATGCCCGGATCGACCAGCGCCCAGCTATCGCCCTCGTCCAACGCAAAGCAATTGACGTGATCGAGCGCCATGGGCAGCGGCAGCCGGATCCACATCACGCCGGGTGCGACCTCGATCGCGCCGCCCGGATCTGGCGGCTCCGCCCAAGGATAGCGGATGCCGCTCGCCGACGCGGGGGTGTCCTCGCCCCTCATGCCTCGAGATCTTCGACGCTGAGCGCGTAGAGCCCCTCGGCCCCCTCCTTCGCCTCGGCCAGCGAGGCCGCATAGGCCGGCATCAGTCGGCGGATATAGACGGCGGCCAGATGCCCGCGCGCGGAATCGCGGCCCTCGGCCATGGCGGCGCGCAGGTGGTAATAGCCCCCCAGCACCCGCGCGAAGGCGTCGAGATAGGGCACGGCACCCGCGAAACGATCCTGCATGCCTTGGCGCACCATCCATTCCGTGTGCTCGCGCAATTCCTCGGCGGCCTGCCAGACGTCTTCGGCCAGCACCGGGAAATCGCCACGTGCGCCCTGCGCCTCGTCCTCGATCTCCTGCAGCAGACGGAAGGCGGCCTTGCCCTCGTCCATCATTTTGCGGCCCACGAGGTCCATCGCCTGAATGCCGTTGGTGCCTTCGTAAATCGTGGTGATCCGCACGTCGCGCAGATATTGGGCAGCGCCCGTCTCCTCGATGAAGCCCATGCCGCCATGGATCTGGATCCCGGTCGAGGCAACGCGGATGCCCATATCGGTGCCATAGGCCTTCGCGATCGGCGTCAGCAGCGCCGCGCGGGCCTGCCAGTTCGCATCGCCGGTCGCACGCCCCATGTCGATCGCCACCGCACAGGCCAGCGCAATCGACCGCGCCGCGAAGATCTCGGCCTTCATGCCCGAGAGCATCCGACGCACATCGGCATGCTCCACGATCGGCGCGAATTGCACCCGGTCCTTCGCATAGGCCAGCGCCTGCTGATAGGCCGCTTCGGCCACGCCGATGCCCTGCGCGCCGACGTTCAGACGCGCGTTGTTCATCATCGTGAACATCGCGGCCATGCCCTTGTTCTCTTCGCCGACGAGCCAGCCGGTCGCGCCCTCGTAGCTCATCACGCAGGTCGGCGAGCCATGGATACCCAGCTTGTGCTCCAGCGAAACCACTTTCAGCGAGTTCGCCACGCCCGGCTTGCCATCGGCATCCGGGATCAGCTTCGGCACCATGAACAGGCTGATGCCCTTCGTGCCGGGCGCCGCATCGGGCAGGCGCGCCAGCACGAGGTGGCAGGTATTCTCGACGCAATCATTGTCGCCCCAAGTGATGTAGATCTTCTGGCCCGAGATCGCATAGGTGCCGTCGTCATTCGGCACCGCCTTGGTCTTGAGCGCCCCCACGTCGGAGCCTGCCCCCGGCTCGGTCAGGTTCATCGTGCCCGACCATTCGCCCGAGATCAGCTTGGGCAGATACAGCGCCTTGATTTCGTCGGAGGCGTGATGCTCCAGCGCCTCGATCTGGCCCTGTGTCAGCAGCGGGCTGAGCTGCAGCGCGAGGTTCGCGCCCGACAGCATGTCGTTGAAGCCGACGTTGAGCGCCTGCGGCAGGCCCATCCCGCCATGTTCCGGGGTCGCCGCGATGCCAATCCAGCCGCCTTCTGCAAGCGCTGCGAAGGCCTCCTTGAAACCGGGCGACGAGCGCACGACGCCGTTCTCCAGTTTCGCGGGCGTCAGGTCGCCGTCGCGATTGGTCGGCGCGATCACCTCGTCGCATAGTTTGCCGCCTTCGGTGAGGATCGCCTCGACCATATCAGGGGTCGCCTCGGCGAACATCTCGGTGGCGGCGACGGGCGCAAGCGGCACGACGTGATCGAGGATGAAACGAATGTCGGTGACGGGGGAACGGTAAGTCATGGGTCTCCTCCGGGCAGCTTGGCAATTGCCGCGCGCGCGTCTATGTCCTGTCGGGTTGCCATCACCCTACCGCAAGGGCAGCCCCCTTCAACTCCAACGCTGCGTCACGACTGCATGAGCCAAGACACGAAACTCCTTTCCGCCGATGCCGACGGCTATGCGCAGGCAGCCGCTCTGCTGCGCGCGGGCGAGCTGGTCGCGATGCCGACTGAGACGGTCTACGGGCTTGCAGGCGATGCGCGCAACGACCGCGCGGTGGCGGCCATCTTCGCGGCGAAGGGACGTCCGAAATTCAATCCGCTGATCGTCCATCTGCCTTCGATCGAGGCCGCCGAAGAGATCGCCACGGTCTCCGACGCCGCTCGAGAGATCGCCGCACGCTACTGGCCGGGGCCGCTGACGCTGGTGCTGCCGCTGCGCCCCGATGCCGGGCTTTCCGATCTGGTGACCGCCGGGCATGACACGGTCGCGATCCGCCTGCCCGCGCATCCGGTCGCCCGCGCGCTGCTGACCGAATTCGGCGGGCCGCTCGCCGCGCCCTCTGCGAACCCCTCCGGCAAGATCAGCCCGACCACAGCGCAGCATGTGATTGACGGGCTGGACGGCAAAATCGCGGCCGTGATCGATGGCGGCCCCTGCGTGGTCGGGGTGGAATCCACCATCCTCGCACTCGATCCGCCCGCGCTGCTTCGCCCCGGCGGGGTCGCGGCCGAAGAGATCGAGGCACTGATCGGTCAGCCGCTGCCCACCGGCGGTGACGCATCCAAACCAAATGCACCGGGGCAGCTCAAATCGCATTATGCGCCGGGCGCGGCCGTGCTGCTGGACGTGACCGCCCCGCGCCCCGACGCGGTCTGGATCGGCTTCGGCGGCGATTGCCCGACCGCCGATCTGAACCTGTCGCCTTCAGGCGATCTGACCGAAGCCGCCGCAAATCTTTTCGCTATGCTGCGCAAAGGCGATGCGCTGGCGAAGACGCGCGGCCTCGACACGCTCGCCTTCGCCCCGGTCCCGGAAACCGGCCTCGGTCGCGCGATCAACGACCGCCTGCGCCGCGCGGCGGCGCCGCGCGACTGATCGCGTCTTCGTGTTGGCTTAAATATCCCGGGGGTGAGGCGCGGACGCGCCGAGGGGGCGGAGCCCCGTTCAGCCCTCAAGCATGACCAGCAGCAGCCGAGAGCGTCCGCGGGTCGATCCCCATGCCTTCCAGCGCGCGCACCCATTTCGTCTCGTGATCGCTATCGAGCGCGAGATCGGCATCGCTGTCGGCGGTGAGCCAGCCATTGTCGAGGATTTCCTCTTCAAGCTGCCCCGGCCCCCAGCCCGCATACCCCAGCGCCATCAGCGCCTGGTTCGGGCCGCGCCCCCGCGCGATGTCTTCGAGAATGTCGCGCGTGCCGGTCATGCGCAGGCGATCGGTGACCTCCATCTGGCCCTCGCCGGTCGTCCAGTCGGGCGAATGCAGCACGAAGCCGCGCCCGGTCTCGACCGGGCCACCGAACAGGATCGGCTGATCGAGGCGGATATCCGCGCCGGGCCGGTCGATATCGAGGCTTTCGAGAAGGTCCGAGAAGGCCGGCGAAGGCAAGGGCTTGTTGATGATCAAGCCCATCGCCCCCTCATCGGAATGGGCGCATACGGCGATCACCGAATGCTCGAATCGCGGATCGCCCATGCCGGGCATCGCGATCAGAAACTTGCCTGTCAGGTCCATCTCGATCCCCTTCGCAAAATGCATCCGGTCTCTATTCAAGGTGGCGCGGGGAAGACGTCGATTCAAGCCGGACGCAGGAATTGTTTGGTATTGTGACGCGCCTGGACAAAATGTTGCACGCTTCTGTCGCGTTTGTGACTTCTGAACGTGCAGGGAAGCGACTAGGTAAAAGATATGACACGTTTGTTACCAGTGATGGGAATTCTGCTCGGTTGTTGCCCGCTTGGCGTGGCGGCGCAGGAAGCTGTTGCGCAGATCGCAGCGCAGGAGCAGGTCGCGCCGCAGGAGGCATCAATGCCCGCACTGCCGACGCCCCCGGGGCTGGAACAGGCGCAGCTGCGCGCAGGCGGAAAAGGCGCGAATGGCGCCCGTATGGCGGCGCTGGAGATCGCGCTCGCTCCCGGTTGGAAGACCTATTGGCGCTCGCCGGGCGATGCAGGCATCCCGCCGCATATTCAGTTCACCGGGTCGAGCAATCTCGCCTCCGCCGTAGTCCACTGGCCCGCACCGGAAGTGTTCGTGTCCTCCGGGATGCGCACCGTCGGCTATCACGACGGCGTCGTGCTGCCGATCTCGGTGACGCCGAAAGCCCCGGACAAGCCGGTGCAGTTGAAAGCCGATGTGATGATCGGGATCTGCGAGAATATCTGCGTGCCGGTCAGCCTGCAGCTGGAAACGGAGGTCACCGCCGACGGCATCACCGATCCGAAGATTCAGGCGGCGCTTGCACGCGAACCACGCCAGATCGACCCGCCGACGCGCTGCGAGACGGAGCCGAAGAAGGACGGGGTGCGACTCACGGCGCGGATCGACCTGCCGCCCGCGATCGGCAAGGAAAATACCCTTCTGGAACTGGCCTCGCGCCCGGTCTGGGTGTCCGAGGCCGACAGCCACCGCGAGGGCGACACCCTCGTGACGAGCGCCGACTTCGTGCCGCCCGACGCGAAGCCCTTCGACCTCGATCCGAGCGATATACGCATCACCGTGCTCTCCGATCGCGGCGCGGTCGAGATCATGGGCTGCACCGAGTAATCACCCCGTCAGGCGTCGGGCTTCTCAGACTTCGGGCGGCGGCCTGTGGCGGATATGGCCGCGCAAAAGCCGCGGCGCGATCAGCCCCGCCCCCATCGCCACCATCGCCGCGATCAGCGCGAAGCCTCCGAAGGCGGGCATCAGCGCCTCCCCCTCCCACATCGCGCGGCCCAGCGTGAGCGCGAAGCCCACCGCCATCAGCGCGGCGACCCCGGCCAGAACGCCGCGCAGCCGTACGACCCGCACGCCGTGACGCACCGCCTGTACCTGCCGCCCGAAATCGAGCTGCACCGCCAGCACCGCAGGCACGACCAGCAACACGATCACCATCCCGAAGCCCAGACCGTAGACCAGCGTGATGACGGTGGATTTCAGGAACAGCGCCGAACTCGACTGTTCGTAAAGTAGCGGCGCGAGGCCCAGAACCGTCGTCAGCGTCGTCAGCAGCACCGGGCGCAGACGATCCGAGACCGCGTCGACGATCGCGGGCACCATGCCGCGTCGTTCGGCATATTCGTCCACCGTTGAGATCAACACGATCGCGTCGTTGATGATGATCCCCACCATGCCGATTCCGCCTACAACGGCGAACATCGACATCGGCAGGTTCCAGATGTAGTGACCCCAGATCGCGCCGACCGCGCCGAAGGGGATCACCGACATCACCACGATCGGCCGGGTCCAGCTCGCGAAGATCCACGCCAGCACGATGTAGATGCCGATCAGGCACATGATCAGGCCCATCATGGCGTCGCTCAGGAAGTCGCGCTCCTGCTCGGCCTGCCCGGTGAGCGTATAGGCCACGCCGCGCTCCTCGGCGATGCGGGGCAGGATGTCGTCGCTGATCCGCGCCATGATCTCGTTGGCCCGCGCCGGGTCGTCCTCGGAGACATCGCCGGTGACAGAGACCTGCCGCACGCCATCCTCGCGCCGGATCGTCGAGAAGCCCGTCTGGCTGCGCACCGAGACGATATCGGCCAGCGGCACCCATTCGCCGCCCGGTGCGCGCAACTGCATCCGGTCGATGAAATCCGCAGCTAGTTCCTGCTCGGGAAGCTCCACCCGGATCGTGGCCGAGCGCACCCCGTCGGGGAAGCTCGCAGCCTCGGTGCCGTTCAGGCGCGCGCGCAATTCTCGGCTCAGCGTCGCGATATCGAAGCCCAGCGCCTCGCCCTGTGGTGTGAGATCAAGGATCAACTCCTGCTTGTCATAGGCGAGGTTGTCCTCCACCGCCGAGACTTCGGGGAATTGCGCAAGCTGCGTCTTCAGGTCTTCGGCGGCCTCCTTCAGGATGCGCGTCTCGCTACCCGAGAACTGGACCGCGATACCGTCCCCTGCCCCGCCGGAGCGGAATCGGCGGAAGCTGATCTCCTCGACCAGCGGCATGCGCGGCGTTTCGGCCTGCAGTCGCGAGACGAAGTCGAAGCTGGAATAGGGCCGGTAATCGGGGTCGATCACCTCGATGGAGATCGAGCCGAGAAGATCGGCATCCTTGGTATCGGCAGAGGCCAACCCGCGCCCCGACGCGCCACCGATCTGTCCCAGCGCGTATTCGACCGGGTTCACCCCGTACTCATCCTCGAACTTCTTCGCGACCTTGGTGACGGTCGCCTGCATCGCGCGCATCATCTCTTCGGTGTCGGCCCGCGTCGCGCCCTCGACCATCGAGAAGGCGCCGTTCACCGTCGATTGTTCCGGCGGGTTGAAGAAGCGCCACTGAACCTTGCCCGACATCACGAAGCTGACCTGCCACAGCAGAAGCGCAATCGCCGCCGCGATCACCGGGTAGCGCCCGATGACGATGAGGCGGGTCAACGGCTTCATCACCACGCGGCGGAACCAGTCGAGGCCTCGGTTCGCCTGCCGCGAAGGCCAGTCGTACCATTTGCCCTCGGAGGTGTGGCGCAGCGCGTGGCTCATATGGTTGGGCAGGATCACGAAGCACTCGATCAACGAGGCAGCAAGCACCGCGATCACCGTGTAGGGAATATCGACGATCATATTACCCATGCGCCCGCCGATCACGGTCAGCCCAGCGAAGGCGATCACCGTGGTCAAGGTCGAGGCGAAGACCGGGGCGGCCATGCGCCGCGCGCCATTCTCGGCGGCGAGCGTGGGATGCTCTCCCAGATGGCGGGCGCGGAAATCGGCATGCTCGCCCACCACGATCGCATCGTCGACGACAATCCCCAGCGTCAGGATGAGCGCAAAGATCGAGATCATGTTGAGCGTCATCCCGGTGAAATACATCACCGCCAGAGCCGCAGCCATCGAGGTCGGGATCCCCATCGCCACCCAGAAGGCCGTGCGCGCATTGAGGAACAGAAACAGCAGCACCAGCACGAGGCCCAGCCCCAGTACCCCGTTGCCCACCAGCAGATCGAGGCGCTGCGTGATCGCGTCGGAGCGCGTGCGCACCAGATCCATCGAGGTGCCCGCCGGCAGCGTCGGCTGCATCTGGTCGATCACGCCTTCGACCTTGCGCTGGATCGCGATCGCATCGCCCGCCGCAGAGCGCGCGACATTGATCACCACCGCCGGATTGTCGCCGACGAAATAGGCCTGATTGCGGTCCCCGCCCTCGACCCGGATATTTGCGACGTCGCCCACGGTCAGCTGCGAACCGTCCGGTTCGGTGCGGATCACCAGGTTCTCGATCTCGGGGGCGGAGCGGCGCTCTTCGCCCGTGCGCACCCGCGTGGCACCGCCCGCCACTTCGCCCGCCGGATCGGTATTCGCCTCGGCGGAGATCACATCGATGATCTGCGTCAGCGTCACGTCATGGGCCATCATCGACACGGTCGGCACTTCGACCACCGTCTCGGGCGCAGCGATCCCGGCGAGCGAGGTGCGCGTGACCCCCTGCTGGTAGAGCCGCACGACCGCCTCGTCGCCCAGCCGGCCCAACTGCTCGGGGGAGAGCGGCCCGGTGATCACCATGTCGGTCACCGTTTCGCGCCAGACGCCGCGTGCGACTTCCGGGTCTTCGGCCCCCTCGGGCAGATCGCCTGCCGAGGCCAACGCGTTCTCGACATCGTTCACCGCGCGGGACATGTCCCAGCCGGGTTCGAAATCGAGACTGATCCGCGCCGAGCCTTCCGAGGCTCGGCTGTCCGAGGCTTCCACCCCCTCGACCGAGATCAGTGACGGCTCCAGCACCTGGACGATGGCCCGGTCGACCTCCTCCGCGCCAGCGCCGTCCCATTTCACCGAGACGGTGATCGATTCCTCGACCGAGTCCGGGAAGAACTGCGCGCGCATCCGCGGCAGGGCAACGAGCCCCGCGCAGATCATCACGACCAGCACGATATTCGCCAGCGTCGCGTGGCGGGTGAAGAGGCCGATCAGCCCGCGGGCGGGCGGCAATTCGCGTGGATCGAGGTCGGAGCGCATCTCAGCCTCCGATCCGGGATTCGAGCTTCTCGACGGTGGCGACGGGCACCTCGTCCTGCTTCAGCTCGGCAAGGAACCGCTGCTTGGCAGTATCAGGCATAACTTTGTTGGTTTCGACGAAGCTTACCAGCTTGGCGCGGCGCTCGGGATCGAGATTGATCGTCTCCGGTCCGGAGGCCGCCTGCGACTGACTGGGGCGCATCGGACGCAGCTTGATTCCACGGCCCAGAAGCGGCGTGCGCTCGGCGACGATCTCGGTGCCGGGCGCGAATTCAGCGCGGATGATGACGGCGTCGCCCTGCCGGCGCAGCACGGTGACATCGGCGGTTTCCAGACGGTCTTCCGGGCCGAGCACGAGAACCGTGCCATCCGCATCGACCGCCGCGGCGGGAATCTCGGCGACATTCTCGAGCGCGGGCTCCTCCAGACGGACGGTCACGAAATCGCCCGGACGCAGATTGCCCAGACCGTCGGTGAGACGCGCGAACAGCAGGCGCCCCGTCACCCCGTCATCGACCGCCGCCGACACGCGCGAAAGCTCTGCCTTGGCGGTCAGCGTCTCCTCGCCCGCGACCAGCTCCACCCCCGCGGGTAGATCGCGCAGCGCGCCCCGCGCGTCGATCAGGCGCGCAAACTGCGCGGTGGAGACGCGGAAGGCGATTTCCAGCGCGTTGGGGTCGATCAGCTTGCCCAGCATCTCGTTATTCGACACCAGCCCACCAGCGACCGCGTTCACCTCGGCCAGTCGCCCGGAAAATTCGGCGCGAATCTCGGTATCGGTCAGTTTCCGGTCGGCTTCGGTCAGGCCGATCTTGGCGCGGGTCAGCGAGGTGCGCGCGGTATCGAGCTGCGCCTGCGCAGTCGACAATGCCGAGCGGCGGTTCAACACCGCCTGATCGGCCGCCGAGGCCGCCAGTTCCGAAGTCTCCAGATTGGCAGCAGAGCCCACCCCGCGCTCAGACAGCGAGCGCTGCCGGTCGAGCGCCTTGAGCCGCAGATCGGCTTGCCGCTGCGCCGCCGTCACGTCGTCCCTCGCGATGGTCAAAGCGCGCTCGGCCTGCGCAAGCGCGGCTTCGGCCTCGGCCACGGTCGCAGCCGCGCTGTCGCGCGCCGCCTGCGCCTCCGCCGGGTCCAGCTTGACCAGAAGCGCGCCCTTCTCAACCTCCGCACCATCCTCGAAATCGGGGGCAAGCTCGACGATCGTGCCTGCCGCCGAGGCGCGCAGTTCCAGCTCGCGGATCGAGCGCACCTCGCCATAGGCGGTCAGCACGGGCGACATCGTCTTGAAGGTGACCGGGATCACATTGGCAGCAAAAATCCTTTCGCGCGCAGTGGGCGCACGCCCGCTCTCGGCATTGCGGGCCTGCATCGCCTGAAAGATCGAGAAGCCGCCCATCGCCAGCAGGCCTACGGTCAGCGCCAAAAGAAACAGCCCCATCAGGGAGCGGGTGAGAAAGCGCATGGCATCTCCGATCAGTCATCAGTGGCGCGGGCGCTCGCGATTGCCCACGGTCGCGCGATTTCCATGTTACCTTGCCGAAATAGGCGCAGGGAATGGTTATCTCTACGCGTCACGGGGCCGCGTCCGTCACTTTTTCACGAAAGCGCGACCGTTTGGCGCGGTTTACACCTGATCGAGACGGGCGCGGATTTGCAGCAGATCCGCCCATGCCTCGCGCTTCGCCGCCGGATTGCGCAGCAGGTAGGCCGGGTGGGCCATCGGCAGCGCAGGCCGCCCGAAGGCCTCGGCCCATGTGCCCCGCAGCCGCAGAATGCCGCGTTTGCCCAGCGCCGCCGCACAGGACGCATTGCCCATCAGAACGATCAGGTCAGGATCGGCCAGATCGACATGGCGGGCGAGGAATGGCAGCATCTGCGCGATCTCGGCAGGCGCGGGGTCGCGATTGCCCGGCGGACGCCAAGGCAGGACATTGGTAATATAGAGCGCCGCCTCGGCATCGGGCGATTGCCGCGAGAGACCGATCGCGCCGAACATCTTGTCGAGCAGTTGACCGGCACGGCCTACGAAGGGCAGGCCCTTCTGGTCCTCTTCGCGCCCCGGCGCCTCGCCGATGATCATAACCCGCGCGGCAGGCTTGCCGTCGGCAAAGACCGTGTTGCGCGCGCCGAGCTTCAGATCGCACATCTCATAGGCGTCGATTGCGGCCCGCAGAGCTTCGAGCGTCTCGGCCTTGCCCGCCGCATCACGCGCGACCACGACCGGATCGGGGCCCTCGATCTTTGCCATCTGCGCCACCGGCGGCAAATCCCGGTCCGCCACGGGCGCAGCCTCGGGCGTCTTCGCCTTGGCCTGCGCGGATTTATCGGGCAGCGCATAGCAGTCGACCGGCGTGTCACCGATGACGGTGTCGACGCCCATTTCCAGCTGCCATTCGAGGGCGGCCAGAGCAGCGTGATAGTCGATTTCCGGGGTCGGCTGAGTCTCCATTGCGCGACCCTACCCCATGGGCGCTGCGACGGTAAAGCGGCTGGACGCCCGCCCCCCCGTTTGCCATAAGCGTCGCAGTCTAACCGGAGCATCGCGCAATGGCTTTTCGCCCAAGGCACCTGCTGGGGATCGAACATCTGAGCCCCGAGGATATCCTCACCGTTCTCGACCTAGCCGAACAATATGTGGATCTGAACCGTCGCACGGTGAAAAAGACCGACGCGTTGGCCGGGATGACCGCGATCAACATGTTCTTCGAGAATTCGACGCGGACCCAATCCAGTTTCGAGCTTGCGGGCAAGCGGCTCGGAGCGGACGTGATGAACATGTCGATGCAGACCTCTTCGGTAAAGAAGGGCGAGACCCTGATCGACACCGCACTGACGCTGAACGCGATGCATCCCGATCTGCTGGTGGTGCGGCACGGCTCGTCCGGCGCGGTCGATCTGTTGGCGCAGAAGGTCGAATGCGCGGTGATCAATGCGGGCGACGGCAAGCATGAACACCCCACGCAAGCGCTTCTCGACGCGCTGACGATCCGGCGCGAGAAGGGCCGGATCAAGCGCCTCACGGTCGCGATCTGCGGCGATGTCGCTCATAGCCGGGTGGCGCGCTCCAACCTGATCCTCTTGGGCAAGATGGAGAACCGCGTACGCCTCGTGGCGCCGCCGACGCTGATGCCCTCGGGCGTGGGCGAATTCGGCTGCGAAGTCTATCACGACATGCGCGAAGGCCTGCGCGACGCCGATGTGGTGATGATGCTGCGGCTTCAGAAAGAGCGGATGGATGGCGGCTTCATCCCGTCGGAGCGCGAATATTTCCACCGCTACGGGCTGGATGCCGAAAAGCTCGCCTATGCCAAGGAAGACGCGATCGTCATGCATCCGGGCCCGATGAACCGCGGCGTGGAGATCGACGGCACCATCGCCGACGACATCAACCGCTCGGTCATTCAGGAACAGGTCGAGATGGGCGTGGCGGTGCGCATGGCGGTGATGGACCTCTTGGCGCGCAACCTGCGGGCAGAGCGCGGGCGCGCTTTGACGGAGGGTACCTATGTCTGAGATCAAGCGCGACGAGGTTCTCAACTACCGCCCCGGCCCCGAAAGCGAATTGCCGCTGGAAGAGGGCGAGAAAGTTCTGGCCGTCTTCACGGCGGACAAGAAACGCTACTGGACCGACCATGCGGTTCTGGCGGTGATCGGTGCGGTGCTGGTCTCGGCGGTGCTGTTCTGGCTCGGCAAACCCGATCAGGTGGTGATCGCGAGCTTCGCCATCGTGGTCGGCATGGCTGCCCGCGGGCTCTATTTCCGCTCGGAGGCCTTCGCGCGGCGCTGGCAATTGACCGACCGCCGCCTGATCGGACCACAGGGCAAACAGGTGATGCTGCTGCAGATTGACGCGGTGCGCTCGCTGATGGGCGACGTGCAGGTCGTGACGAAAAGCGGCGACAAGCATCTGATCCGCCACCTCGCCGATGCAGGCCCGGTGGTGCGCGAAATCGAGAGCGCGCGGGCCGCGCGCAAACTGGTGGCGAAGTGAGGCACGAAGCATGACCCTTTTCCTCGAAAACGCCCGCCTGATCGACCCCGAGGCACTGACCGAAACTACCGGAAACGTGGTGATCGACGGCGACCGGATCGCGGCGATCGGCGACATGTCCGCGCCCGCCGATGCCGAGGTGATCGATTGCCGCGGCAAATGCCTCGCGCCGGGGATCGTCGATCTGGGTGTGAAGATCGGTGAGCCGGGCGAGCGCCACATGGAAAGCTTCCGCACGGCGGCGCTGGCGGCCGCAGCCGGGGGCGTGACCACCATCATCGCCCGTCCCGACACGCAGCCTGCCATCGATAATCCCGAGACGCTGGAATTCGTCACCCGCCGTGCAGCGGATGCGCCGGTGCGTATCCTCCATATGGCGGCGCTGACCAAGGGCCGCGGCGGGCAGGAAATGACCGAGATCGGCTTTCTGAAAGATGCCGGCGCCGTGGCTTTCACCGATGTTACGCGCGTCTCGGATCAGACCAAGGTGCTGCAACGCGCCTTCACCTATGCGGCCCATCTGGGCGCTCTGGTGATCGGCCATCCGCAGGAACCGGTCCTGTCGAAAGGCGCCGCCGTCACCTCGGGCAAATTCGCCTCACTGCGCGGTCTTCCCGGCGTGTCCCCGATGGCGGAGCGGATGGGGCTCGACCGCGATCTGGCGCTGGTGGAGATGACGGGCCTCGCCTATCACGCCGACCAGATCACCACCGCGAAGGCCCTGCCCGCGCTGAGCCGTGCGAAGGCGGCGGGGCTTGATGTCACCGCCGGGGTCTCGATCCACCACCTGACGCTGAACGCGCTCGACGTGGGCGATTACCGAACCTTTTTCAAACTGACGCCGCCGCTGCGCGACGAGGAAGACCGGCTCGCGGTGATCGAGGCGGTGGCGGACGGAACGATCGACGTGATCTGCTCGCTCCACACGCCCGCCGACGAGGAATCCAAGCGCCTGCCCTTCGAGGAAGCGGCCTCTGGCGCGGTCGGGCTAGAGACGATCCTGCCTGCTGCGATGCGCCTGTATCATGCCGGTCAGCTGACCCTGCCGCAGCTCTTCCGGGCGATGTCGCTGAACCCGGCGATGCGGCTCGGACTGCCGCAGGGGCGGCTTTCCGAGGGAGCTCCGGCAGACCTCGTGCTCTTCGATCCGGACGCGCCGTTCGTGCTCGACAGGTTTAAATTG
This sequence comes from Thioclava sp. IC9, assembly GCF_002213225.1. Lineage (NCBI taxonomy): Bacteria > Pseudomonadati > Pseudomonadota > Alphaproteobacteria > Rhodobacterales > Paracoccaceae > Thioclava > Thioclava sp. IC9. Next base: position 239,233 of record NZ_NBNX01000006.1, on the reverse strand, counting down.
CGCTCAAAATCGAAGAATACCCCCTTCGATACTGCTCGAATGGAAGGCAAAACGCTTGCCACATTCGTCGCAGGGGTGCAGGTTTATAACAACAATAACGACTCATAAATGAGGCGAGGGCAGGCACATGCCGGGAATTGAGAACGGGTCCGCATGGCTCGGGCTGGTGGCTGCACTGGGCTACCTGCTCGGATCCGTGCCCTTTGGGCTCGTTATCACCAAGCTTTTCAAACTGGGCGACCTGCGCAAGATCGGCTCCGGGAATATCGGCGCGACGAACGTCCTGCGCACCGGAAGCAAGAGCGCGGCGCTCGCGACCCTGCTCCTCGACAGCGGCAAAGGCGCGATCGCGGTTCTCATCGCGCGCTATGTGCTGGGAGAAACCGCCGCACAGGTGGCGGGCGCTGCGGCCTTCATCGGTCATATCTACCCGGTCTGGCTGCGCTTTCAGGGCGGCAAAGGGGTCGCGACCTTCCTCGGCACGATGATCGCGCTGGCCTGGCCTGTGGGTCTCGCGACATGCGCCGTCTGGCTGGTGACCGCGGTGGTAACGCGGATTTCCTCGCTCGCAGCACTTGTTTCGGCGGCGGCGACGGTACCGTTGGCCTATTTCCTCGGCTATCGCGAATTGATGATGCTGGCGGCGGGCCTGTCGGTGCTGATCTTCTGGCGCCACCGCACCAATATCGCACGCCTTGCAATGGGCACGGAGCCGAAGATCGGCAAGAAGACCTGAGCCACCTCAGACGTGCTGGCCCGCGTTCACCTCGATCTCGGTGCCGGTGACGTAGCTCGACGCGTCCGAGCACAGGAACCAGATCACATCCGCCACTTCCGACGGTTGGCCGAGCCTTCGCAACGGCAGGTTCTCGACGATCTTCTCGGTGCCGGGGCTGAGGATCGAGGTTTCGATCTCGCCCGGCGCGATCGCGTTCACGCGCACGCCGAGCGGCCCGAAATCATGCGCCATTTCGCGCGTCAGCGCCTTCAGTGCCGCCTTCGACGTGGAATAGGCCGCCCCCGCGAAAGGATGCACCCGCAGCCCGGCGATGGAGGTCACGTTGACCACAGCCCCCTGCGCCGCCGACAGTTCCTCGACCAACCCGCGCGCAAGCACGATGGAGGCGAAGAAATTGACGTGGAACACCTGCCCCCAGGTACGCAGATCGGTGTCGAGCGTATTGAGCCGCTCGCCCTCGGGCCCTTTGGGCGAAATCCCGGCATTGTTCACCAAGGCATGCAGCCGCCCGTCGATCCGGCTGCGAATATCTGCGATCGCGTCGATCACCTCGTCGGGCTTCGAGAGATCGACCTGAATGTGGTCTTCGCGGCCGCCGCCCCACGGGCATTGCTCGGGAAACGGTTGGCGCGAACAGGTAATCACGCGCCACCCCTCGGCTGCGAAACGTTTCACCGTGGCGTGGCCGATCCCGCGGCTCGCCCCTGTCAGCAGCATTACTTTGCGATCGTCCATCACTCGAACTCCCCGTCAGCGCGTTCCCGACCCTAGTCGGTTTTGGTCCGAGCGCAACGGCCCCGATTGCACCCTTCCAAACCCGGCGCGAACGGTCTAGCAAGATGGGATCACCCTGCCCGAGGACCAGCCAGATGAGAAAGCAGACCATGGATCGTGACTGGATTGCCACCGCCCGCACCCTCTCCGAAGCCCTGCCCTACCTGCAACGCTATTCCGGCGCCGTGGTCGTGGTGAAATTCGGCGGAAACGCGATGGGCGACGAAGAGGCGATGGCCGATTTCGCCCGCGATATCGTGCTGATGCGCCAGGTCGGCATCTTCCCGGTCGTGGTGCATGGCGGCGGGCCGATGATCAACGAGATGCTGGGCAAGCTCGGCATCGAGAGCCAGTGGGTCCGCGGCAAGCGCGTCACCGACAAGGCGACCGTCGAGGTGGTCGAGATGATCCTCTCGGGCCTCGTCAACAAGCGCATCGTGCAGGCGATCAACGATCAGGGCGGTCGTGCCGTCGGTATCTCGGGCAAGGACGACGACCTGATGGTCTGCGAGGCGGACGACCCGGAACTCGGTTTCGTCGGTCGTCCGGTCGAGATGAACGTGCAGGTGATCCGCGACCTCTACAACGCGGGCATGATCCCGGTGATCGCCCCGGTCGCGACCGGTATGGCCGATAACGAGACATTCAATGTCAATGGCGACACTGCGGCTGGCGCCATCGCGGGCGCGCTGCGCGCCGATCGCCTGCTCCTGCTGACCGACGTAGCGGGCGTCAAGAACAAGGCCGGCGAAGTGGTGACGCAGCTGACGCCGGAAGACGTCACAGCGATGATCGCCGATGGCACCATCGCGGGCGGCATGATCCCCAAGGTCGAGACCGCGCTGAAAGCGGTCGAAGAGGGCGTGCGCGCGGTTGTCATCGTCGACGGGCGCGTTGCCAATGCCTGCCTGCTGGAACTCTTCACCGAACATGGGGCGGGCTCGATGATCCGCTCGACCGAGCCGCGCGTGAAACCGCGCGGTGAGTGAGACGCCGCCGGTGACTTTTCCGGCGATCGAGCCGCTCGCGGAGGCGCTCGCCCCGCATCGGCTGTTCGTATCGGGGCTGCTGCATGAGGGCAGCGAGACGATCGCGCTGATCTCCCCCGACGAGCCGGGGTTTTGGGCGCATGTTACCGCTCAGCCGGAATTCGCCGAGGACGTTCTCGATCCTCTGGATCGCTGGTCGGCACGGGTGATCGGCGCCATCGCACGGCAATTTGAAGCCCGCGCGCTTTTCCCCTTCACCGGTCCGCCCTGGCAGCCATTCATAAGCTGGGCCTTGAAAGGCGGACAGAGCTTCGCCTCGCCGGTCCACCTGATGTGCCATACCCATATGGGCCTCTGGGCCTCGGTACGGGGCGCGCTGGCCCTGCCCGGCTTGCTTCCGCTGCCCGCAGCCGCAGCCAATCCCTGCCTCGGTTGCCCCGCGCCCTGCGCCACCGCCTGCCCGGTCGACGCGCTCACGGCGGACGGTTACGACACGGCAAGCTGTCACGCGCATCTCGACCGCCCCGAGGGTGCGACCTGTCGCGATCTCGGCTGCCTTGCAAGACGCGCTTGCCCGGCAGGTGAAAGCTATGGCAGGCTGCCCCAGCAATCCGCATGGCATATGAGGCAGTTTCACCCATGACCCCGCTCGGCTATCGCCGCCTGATCCTGACCCGTCATGCGAAATCCAGCTGGGATGACCCGGCGATGGAGGATCGTGACCGCCCGCTGAATGGGCGTGGCCGAGCCGCCGCGCTGGAACTCGGCGATTTCCTCGCCTCGCGCGGGTTGGAGCCGGAAGAGGTGCTCTGCTCCTCGGCCACCCGCACCCGCGAGACGTGGGACCGGGTCGAACGCGCGGTGATCGAGACGCGGCCGCAGGTGAGCTATGTCGAAGACCTCTACCACGCCGCCCCCGAGATGATGCTGCAGGTACTGCGCACCGCCTCCGCGCCGACGGTGATGATGCTGGGCCACAACCCGGGCATCGCGGAATTCGCCCACCGCCTGCCCGCGCGCGCCCTGCACGACCCCGATTTCCGCCGTTTCCCCACCTGTGCCACGCTGATCGTCGATTTCCAGATCGACAGCTGGGACGAGGTGCAGCCGGGACAGGGATCGGTGCTCGATTTCTTCACGCCGACCCGGCGCGGCTGATCGCGGCATTTCTCTCCCATGATCGTGACGTCGGGACACGGTTTTCTGTGGCCAGTCGCGCGCCGGTGCCCTATCTCTCGGGCGTAATCATCACAGGAGGGTTTCCATGTCCGCTCAAACGCCGAAACGCATCGCCGTCACCGGGGCTGCCGGTCAGATCTGCTACGCGCTGCTGTTTCGCATCGCCAAGGGGGATGTCTACGGTCCCGATCAACCGGTGATCTTGCAGCTTCTCGACCTGCCGCAGGCGCTCGACGCGGTGCGCGGCGTCGTGATGGAACTGGAAGACTGCGCTTTCCCGCTGCTCGCAGGGACAGTCGTGACCGATGACCCGGTGACCGCCTTCACCGATATCGATGCCGCGTTCTTCGTGGGCTCGCGCCCCCGCACCAAAGGCATGGAGCGCCGCGACCTGCTGTCGGCCAATGCCGAGATCTTCCGCGTGCAGGGTGAAGCGCTCGACAAGGCTGCCAAGCGCGACGCGAAATGCGTGGTCGTCGGCAATCCGGCCAACACCAACGCGATGATCCTCGCGGCCAACGCGCCGAACTTCCCCACCGAGAACATCACGGCGATGATCCGGCTCGACCATAACCGCGCGCTGACCCAGTTCGCGTCGAAAGCCGATCTGCATGTCGACGACATCGAGCGCTTCGTGGTCTGGGGCAACCACTCGCCCACGATGTTCGCCGATTGGACCGAAGCCGAAGCGAAGGGCCGCAAGCTCTCCGAGATTATCGGCGACGAGACCTGGTATCGCGAAACGCTGATCCCGCAGGTCGCCACCCGTGGCGCGGCGATCATTGAAGCGCGCGGCGCCTCCTCGGCCGCCTCCGCCGCGAATGCCGCGATCGATCACATGCATGACTGGATCCACGGCACCGATGGCAAATGGGTGTCGATGGCCGTGCCGTCGACCGGCCTCTACGGCATCCCCGAGGGGCTGATGGTCGGTCTGCCGGTGATCTGCAAGGATGGCCATTACGAGCGCGTCGAAGGGCTCGAGTTCAACGACTTCCAGAAAGAGATGATGGCACGCACCGTCGGCGAACTGGAAGAAGAGCGCGAAGCGGTTTCCGACCTGCTTTAAATCAGACCCGAATATAGAACAGGGGCGGCACGATTATTCGCGCCGCCCCCTTTTTAATTCTTCGCCTTGGCGGAAATATCCCACGGGGGTCTGGGGGTATGCCCCCCCCCAGCCTCTGCCCGCAGCCTTGGCTCAGTGCCCGAGGATCTGGCTCAGGAACTGCTGGGTCCGCTCGGATTTCGGGTTGTTGAAGAAGTCATGCGGGTTGTTCTGCTCGACGATCTGACCGTCGGCCATGAAAATCACCCGGTTCGCCACCGCCTGCGCGAAGCCCATCTCGTGGGTCACGCAGAGCATGGTCATCCCCTCTTCGGCCAGCTCGATCATCGTATCGAGCACTTCCTTGATCATCTCCGGATCGAGTGCCGAGGTCGGTTCGTCGAAGAGCATGATGCGCGGCTTCATGCACAGCGAACGCGCGATCGCCACACGCTGCTGCTGGCCGCCCGAGAGCTGGCCGGGATACTTGTCCGCCTGTTCGGGGATTTTCACCTTCTCGAGGTAATGCATCGCCGTCGCTTCGGCTTCCTTCTTGGGCGTCTTGCGCACCCAGATCGGGGCCAGCGTCAGGTTCTCGAGGATCGTGAGATGCGGGAAGAGGTTGAAGTGCTGGAACACCATGCCGACTTCCCGGCGGATCTTGTCGATGTTCTTCAGGTCGTTGGTCAGTTCGATTCCGTCGACGATGATCTTGCCCTGCTGGTGTTCCTCGAGCCGGTTGATGCAGCGGATCAGCGTCGATTTCCCCGAGCCGGAGGGCCCGGCGATGACGATGCGCTCGCCGCGCTGCACGGTCAGATCGATGTCGCGCAGCACGTGAAACTGGCCATACCACTTGTTCATGTTCTCGATCTGGATCGCAACCTCGTCGGAGACCTGCATGTGGCTGCGGTCGACCTGACGTTCGAAATGCGGTTCGGTCATTGTGTCTAGTCCCCGATTAATGGTTATCACGCTGCAGTCGACGCTCGAGAGACATCGAGTAGCGCGACATTGCGAAGTTCAGGATAAAGAAGATGGCACCGACGAAGATGAAGGGCTCCCAGTAGATGCCTTTCCAGTTGAAGTCGGCGCGGATGAAGTCCGGGATGCCCTTGAGCGGGTCGAAGAGACCCACGAACACGACCAGCGTCGTATCCTTGAACATGCCGATGAAGGTCGAGACGATGCCCGGGATCGATATCTTCAGCGCCTGCGGCAGGATGATCAGCCGCTGCGCCTTCCAGTAGTCGAGCCCCAGCGCATCCGCCGCTTCGTATTGGCCCCGCGGAAGCGCCGCGAGACCGCCGCGGATCACCTCGGCGATATAGGCCGCGGCGAAGAAGGTCACGAGGATCATCACCCGCAGGATGATGTCGAAATTCGTGCCCGGCGGCAGGAAGTAGTTCAGCAGCAGCGAGGCTACGAACAGCAGCGTGATCAGCGGCACGCCGCGGATGAACTCGATGAAGATCACCGAGAAGGCCTTGACCAGCGGCATGTCCGACTGACGCCCGAGTGCAAGGATGATCCCCAGCGGCAGCGACATCATGATGCCGCCCACGCCCAGCGTGATCGCCAGCAGGAAGCCCCCGAACTTGGCGGATTCCACCGGCTCGATTCCCCAGGGGAGGATCGCCTGCAGACCGCCGATCAGCGGGCCCACCACGAAGAGGAAATAGAGGATCGTCACGAAAGCACCGACCGAGAAGGCCGCGATGGAGCCGATGCGCGACGCGAGCAGCATCAAGATCGCCCCGCCCAGCAAGAAACCCGCGAACACCATGACCGGGGCCCAGCCGGTGCCGCCCCAGAGCAGCCAGACGGCGAGGAACGGGTAGACCGGCGTGAACCACGCCAGCGCACGCGGCACCCAAGTGAAGAGAAGCGGGCCGACCGCCACGAAGAGCAGCAGGAAGGCGAGAATCGGACGCCAGTAGAGCTCCGGCGGGTAGAAGCCGAAGATGAACTGGTGCCACCGCTCGCGGATCACCGCCCAGCAGGCGCCGGTCGCGCCTTCGCCGTAACGGTCGGTGATGATCGTGCGGCACTCCTTGATCGAGTTGGCGTCCCAGACGCCATGCAGGAACCACGGCAGGAAATGCATCACCAGCGTGTAGATCACCGCCACGCCCACAAGGGTCAGCAGCGTATTCAGCCAGCCCGAGAACAGGTTCTCGCGCAGCCATTGGACCGCGCCGGACTGCCCCGCGGGGGCTGGCTGCTGCGGCAGCATCGAGTCGCGGACATAGGCGACGGAATGGGCTTCGGTATCGCTCATCTCACCGCTCCTTCAGCTTCACGCGATTGTTGTAGACGTTCATCACGCCCGAGATCGTCAGCGAGATCGCGAGGTAGATCAGCATCATCAGCGTGATCGCCTCGAGTTCGCGCCCGGTCTGGTTCAGGGTGATGCCGCCCAACGTGCCGCGCAGTTCCAGGTAGCCCACGGCGATCGCGAGCGAGGAGTTCTTCGTCAGGTTCAGATATTGCGAGATCAGCGGCGGGATGATGACCCGCAGCGCCTGCGGCAGGATCACGAGGCTCATCGTGCGATTGGCCCGCAGACCCAGCGCAAAGGCGGCCTCGGTCTGGCCTTTCGAGATGGCGAGAATACCGGCGCGAACGATCTCGGCGATGAAGGCCGCCGTATAGAGCGACAGGCCCAGCCAGAGCGCCACGAAGGAGTTCGACACGTTCGTGCCGCCGGTAAAGTTGAAGCCTTTGATCTGCGGCTCTTCGGGATTGATGCCGAGCGCGATTGCGAGGATCAGCACCGGCCCGAGGATGATGAGGATGCTCTTCCACCACGTGGTCGGCCTCTTCCCGGTCGCCTCCTGTACTTTGGCGGCATGGGTCATAAGCCGCTTGTTCACCCAGATCGAGGCGATCAGCACGATCACGAGCGCGAGGAAGTCGAGCGAGATCGGCGCGAGCGCCGTGTCGAGCGATCCAAGCGAGCGGTCGAAATGCACCGCGGGGATCGCGGTATAGCGGTTGGTGAAGGCGACGGAGTCGAGGATCATCGACGCCTGCGCCTCGCCGGTCTGCTGGTTCACCTTGTAGGCGTTGGGCGACGGGGCCACATCGGTCAGCAGCGCGATCGCCACGAGGATCCAGAGCAGCACCGGGATGTTGCGGAAGACTTCGACATAGACAGTCATCAGCCGCGCCACGAGCCAGTTCTTCGAGAGGCGCAGCACGCCCACGAAGATCCCGATGATCGTCGCGGCGACGCAGCCTAGGAAGGACACCCAGAGCGTGTTGATCAGACCGACCAGCAGCGCGCGGCCGTGGCTCATGTCGTTGTTATACGGGATGATGGCATTGCCGATATCGTAACCGGCCCTCTGCCCGAGGAAGGAGAAATTGAAATCCTTCCCGAGATCGTTGAGGTTCTGGATCACATTGTCCACCAGCCATGCCGCGCCGCCCATCACGAGGATGAAGACGACCACCTGGATCGTCAGGGAGCGATAACGCGTGTCATAGATAAGCTGGCTGAGCCGGAAGCCCTGCTCCGGCGCGTCGGGCGCGCTTGTCATTCTTATTTCCCCTGTTGCCGCGTCGCTGTTTTTGTCAGGCCATTCTTACGGGCCCTTGCGGGGATGTCTCCCCTACGCACGGTCTCTTGAAAACGGATCAGGGGCGCGGATTGAACCGCGCCCCTGCCGGGCCCTCCTTAGCGGAAAGGAGGAGCGTACATCAGACCGCCCTGGGTCCATTGTGCGTTCAGGCCACGGGCCAGACCGATCGGGGTCTGCTCGCCGATGGTCGCTGCGAAGATCTCGCCGTAGTTGCCGTTGGCCTTGATGGCGTTGACGGCCCAGGTCTTGTCGAGGCCGATCATCGCGCCGAGGTCACCCTCGGTGCCGAGCAGGCGGTTGACTTCCGGGTTGTCGGTGCCCTTGGCCAGCTCGTCGATATTGGCCGAGGTCACGCCGTATTCTTCGGCCGCGATCAGCGCGAAGACGGTCCAGCGGACGATGTCGGTCCACTGATCGTCGCCCTGACGGACGGCGGGAGCCAGCGGCTCTTTCGAGATGATTTCCGGCAGGATCACGTAATCCGACGGGTTCGCGAAAGCGGCGCGGGTGGCAGCGAGGCCGGACGCGTCGGTCGTGTAGGCGTCACAAGCGCCAGCGAGGAACTGTTGTTCGCCTTCGGCATTCGAATCAACCGTGATCGGCTGATAGGACATGTTGTTGGCCTTAAAGTAGTCGGCAAGGTTCAGCTCGGTCGTGGTGCCGGTCTGGATACAGATCGACGCGCCGTCGAGTTCCTTGGCCGAGGTCACGCCCGAGTCCTTGCGCACCATGAAGCCCTGACCGTCGTAGTAGTTGGTCGCGGTGAACTGGAGCTTGAGGTCGGTGTCGCGCGAGAAGGTCCAGGTGGTGTTACGTGCCAGCAGGTCCACTTCGCCCGAACCGAGCGCGGTGAAGCGCGTCTGGCCCGAGGTGGGAACATACTTAACCTTCGAGGGGTCGCCCAGCACAGCGGCGGCGACGGCCTGGCAGACCGCGACGTCGAAGCCGGACCAGTTACCGTTGGCATCCGGCGCGGCGAAGCCGACGAGACCGGTGTTCACGCCGCAGATCAGCTCTCCGCGCGATTTCACGTCATCGAGCGTGGCCGCGCCAGCCAGACCGGCAGTCAGCGTCGCAGCCGTCAGCGCGCCGAAAAAGACGGATTTCTTCATTTTTACCTCTTCCTGTTGTCGCCGCTCTGACAGAGCGGTTCTTGGTCCCTCACGGACCTGGTCGATCGTGTCCCATGACACGGAGTAACGAAAGTTTGGTCCATCCGATCAAAGAAGGTCAAGGCTAGTTTCCGGATTTCGTGAGGGTAGCTGCGCAAATCATCGGCAAGTGATGATGCTTTTGGCAGGTCCGTAAGCGGCGTAAGAATCCCGGGCGGTCACCTTTCGGCGAGCGACCAGATTCGAGCCGCGTCACACAGCGCCTCGCGCTTGTGTGCGGCGATCTCGGCCGCCTCTTCGTCCTCCCCCCATTGCGCGATCTGCCAATCCTCGTCGAGCCGCGAGAGCGCCCACGCCTCTTCCGCCGAGAGCCGACCGCGGGCTACCGCCAGCCCCAGAACGAGCGAGCCGGTGATTCCCACGAGATCGTGGAGCGCCGCGAGCGCGAACGGATCGAGGGCTGCGACTTCCGCTTCCAGCCGAGCCAGATGGTCCGCAGGCTGATCGACCGGCAGGATACCCGTCGTGACCTTGAGCGCTGCGCCATAGGTCTGCGCGGCCCACTCCAACAGCGGATCCCATTTCTCGGCCTGAAGATCGACCAGCTCCGCCGGCGCCTCGGCGCGGTAGCACAGAAGATCGGTGCCGCCGAATTCGCAGACATGGGCGACCACCTCGGAATGCTGGCGCGCGACCTTGTCGATCGCGGCGTTGGCCGAACGGGTGACCGGCATCTTGTGGGGCTGGATCGCGCCGTCTTGCGCGTCCCATTCGGCGGCGATCGCCTCGGCATAGGCACGGGTCGGCACGGTCAGCGCGGCTTTCGCCGGCGTCTTCACCGCACGCCCGTCAAGCGCCACGCCGAACCCTTCCGGACGCTCGGTGACGGTGGTTTCTTTCCAGAACCGTTTCGCCGCCCATTCGCTCATGCGCTCATCTCCCACAGGTCCAGAAGTGTCGTTTGCAGCGAGTCGAAATCATCGACCATCCAATGCGCGCCCGCCGCTTCTAGCAGCTGTGGCGCATGGTAGCCCCAGCGCACGCCGATCGTCGCGACGCCCGCGCTGCGGCCCATCGCCATGTCGAAGCTTGTATCGCCGATCATCACCGCGTCGCGTGCGTCCACGCCGGTCTCGCTCAGCGCCGCGCCGATCATCGACGGGTGCGGCTTGGAGGGGTGATCGTCCGCCGTCTGCAGGCTGACGAACAGCCCTTCCAGCCCGTGATGCTCGATCAGCGCGCGCAACCCGCGGCGGGATTTCCCGGTGGCGACCGCCAGCAGCATGTCATCGCGCGCGGCGAGCTTGCGCAGGAGCGCCTCCGCCCCGGGATAGAGCGGTGCGGGAGAGGCGGCGCGGGTGGTCATGTAACTTTGCTTGTAGCCCTCAACGATGCGCGCCTGCGTCTCGGCATCGTGCTCGGGCGCGAGCCGTGCCACCGCGAGCGGCAGCGACAGGCCCACGATCTGGAGCACTTCGGACGCGGCCGGCGCGGGAAGGCCTGCCGCCTCGAACCCGAGCGTCATCGCGTGGGTGATATGATTCTGGCTGTCCGAGATCGTGCCGTCGACGTCGAAGATCGCAAGTTTCATGCTAGATCCTCGAACGGGTCGGCGGGCACGTCTTTCTCGTGCCAGTCCAGCAGGTCCCATGTCCGTTTCATATGTTCGGGCAGCGGCGCGGTCAGGGTGATCCGCTTGCCGCTGATCGGATGATCGAAGCTGATCTGGCGCGCGTGCAAATGCAGCTTGCGGGAGATTTCTCCTCCCAGCTGCGCGCCCCAGCCATCGCCGAGATTCTCCTGACCCGAGCCGCCGTATTTGCCGTCACCGATGATCGGGTTGCCGATCTCGGCCATATGTGCGCGCAGCTGGTGGGTGCGCCCGGTGATCGGCACCAGCGCGACCCAGCTGACCCGCTGCCCGAGGATGTGCAGCGTGAAATAATCGGTAGTCGCGCGCTTGGCGCCCTCGGTCTTGTCGACCTTCGCGGGATGCACGCAGATCATCTTCTCGCCCTCGCCACCTCGGCCATGACCCGGCGCCTTCACGAGGCCGAAGCGGATCGTTCCGGTCTTCGGTTCGGGTGCGCCTGCGACGGCCGCCCAATAGATCTTGCGGGTGGTCTTACCGCGGAACGCCTCTGACAGGCGGCGCGCGACGCGGTCGGTGCGCGCGAGCAGCAGAACGCCGGAGGTGTCCTTGTCCAAGCGATGCACCAGCTTCGGCTTGTCCTTGTAGCCGAACTTCAGCGCCTCGCTCAGCCCGTCGACATGACGGTTGCCCTGCCCCGAGCCGCCCTGCGAGGGCAGCCCCGGCGGTTTGTTGAGCGCGATGATGTGTTCATCCTTCCACAGCACGCAGCTCTGGATGAATTTCGCATCCGCCTCCGAGATGCCCTCGGTCTTCGGCGCGGGCGCGGAATCGGGGATCGGCGGCACGCGGATTTCCTGCCCCGGCGCGACGCGCGAATTGGCCTTTACCCGGCCCTTGTCCACGCGCAGGTCGCCCTTGCGGCAAAACTTCTCGATCATGCCTTGGGACAGATGCGGAAACCGCTTTTTCAGGAACCGGTCGAGGCGCTGTTCGCCCTCTTCCTCGGTGACGGTGATATGCTGGACGCCGCTCATAGCATGGCCCTCATAAGTAGAATGCCCGCGACGAGGCCTAGAAGCCCCGCGCCGACCGACAGTCCGATATAGCTGACTGCCAATGTGACGTCGCCCTTCTCGATCAAGCGATAGGCTTCGAGCGAGAAGGAGGAGAAGGTCGTAAAGCCCCCGAGGAAGCCGGTCGCGAGGAAGGCGTTCCAATGGGTCAGCTGCTTGTCACCAAGGAATACCACGAGCGCGCCCATCAGGAACGAGCCGAGGATGTTCACCGTGATCACGCCCAGCGGGAAGGGCTGCGGGCCGAAGCTGCGCATCATCCCGACGCCCACGAGGTACCGCCCCGATGCGCCCATCGCGCCGCCAAGCGCGACCTGCAAGATCGTAGAAAGCATCGCTGTCTCCTTTGGCGCCGTAAGAGCGGTCACGGGCCTGAATGTCAAGATTTGCGCTGTTCGCGCAGCTTGGCAAACCAGTCGACCCGCTTTTTCAACTCGCGCTCGAAGCCACGCTCGACCGGCTGGTAGAGGACCGGGCGCTTCATCGTGTCGGGGAAGTAGTTCTGCCCCGAGAACCCGTCCTCGGCGTCGTGGTCATAGGCGTAGCCCGCGCCGTAGCCCTGTTCCGACATCAGCTTGGTCGGGGCGTTCAGAATATGCTTCGGCGGCGGCTCCGAGCCGGTCTTCTGCGCCTGCGCCCGCGCCCCCTTGTAGGCGACGTAGCCCGCGTTGGATTTTGGCGCGAGTGCGAGATAGATCACCGTCTGCGCCAGCGCCAGCTCCCCCTCGGGCGAGCCGATGCGCTCGTAGATTTCCCACGCGTGCAGCGCATGGGTCTGGGCCTGCGGATCGGCGAGCCCGATATCCTCCACCGCCATGCGCACGAAGCGCCGCGCGAGGTAGCGCGGATCCTCGCCGCCCTCCAGCATCCGCGCGAACCAATAGAGCGCGGCATCCGGGTCCGATCCGCGCACGGATTTATGGAGCGCCGAGATCAGGTTGTAATGCTCGTCGCCCGATTTGTCGTATTTCGCCGCGCGGCGCATCAGTCGGGTCGAGAGCGCGTCCGTGTCGAGATTGCCGGTCACTCTCCACGCAGCGACCTGCTCGATCAGGTTCAGAAGCGCGCGCCCGTCGCCATCGGCCATCTCCAGCAGCGCCTCGCGCGCCTTGCCGGTCAGCGGCAGGGGACGGCCGAGCGCCTTCTCGGCGCGCTGCGCGAGGCGTTCCAGGTCGGCGAGGTCGAGCCGCTCGAGTACCATGACCTGCGCCCGGCTCAGCACAGCGGCGTTCAACTCGAAGCTCGGATTCTCGGTGGTGGCCCCCACCAGCATGATCGTGCCGTCTTCCATATGCGGCAGGAAGCTGTCCTGCTGCGCCTTGTTGAAACGGTGAATCTCGTCGACGAAGAGGAGCGTGCCCCTGCCCTGCCCGCGCCGAAGCTTGGCAGCTTCGAAAACTTTGCGCAGTTCCGGCACGCCGGTGAAGATTGCGGAAATCTGTACGAAGGCGCGGTCGGAGGCATCGGCCAGCAGTCGCGCGATGGTGGTTTTGCCGACGCCGGGCGGCCCCCAAAGGATCAGCGAGCCAAGCGAGCCCGCGGCCAGCATCGCACCCAGCGGCCCATCGGGGCCAAGCACCTGCTCCTGACCGATCACCTCACCCAGCGTTTTGGGACGGATGCGATCGGCGAGCGGGCGCGGCGCTTCGGGCGCAGGCGCGGAGGGATCGGGGGGCGTGTCGAATAGGTCGGCCATGATGGCGTGAACCTAGTGATTAGCTCGGCTCACGAAAAGCCCCCGTGCGTGTGGGGTCGCACGGGAGCTCTGATCTCCCCCACGCTTTCAATGAAGGTTCTGGGAAAAGTCCATCGACACGACCTGGTTCTTGATCCCGTCGATCTCCATGACCGGCCCCATCGCCGTCATGTCCACTCCAACCCGACCCGCCCAACGCGGCCAATTCGCGTTCAGAAGGGTAAGGGCGGAGCTTGCGCCGAGTTGCCGGGCGGAATTGCCGATTTCCTGCACGAGACGCGCATGGACCTTGCGGCGCAGCGCCATCGGAACGTCATGCGACACGAAAAGACGCGAGCTTTCCCACACGGTCTCGCTGACCGGAGCTTCGTCATAAAGAAGATCGGACGGGATCGTCGCGAGTAGCCCACGCTGCGCGTCGCGGATCATGTAGCTGTAGATCCCGCAGGTTGCCGTCGTGGGCGTGAGACGGTTGCCTGCCAGCACCTTGCCCAGTTCGTCATGGACCACCACCCAGCGGCTCGCCGGGGTGTCATACTGATCATATTCCATGCCCATCGCTTCAGGGAGGTCCCATTTGTTCTGGACGATGAAGAGCTCGCGACGTGCGCGCAGCATGTTTGCGAATAGCTCACCATGATTATGGAAATTGGTGAACGAAAGCGTAGTGGTCTGCATGTCTTCCTCCTGCAGGTTTAACACAGTACAGCCGTGCGGAGGGTCAACAACACTATAACAGGCGGAAATCCTTTGCGCGCTGAATAGCTTCGGCGGTCGTCCGAGCCATCAGTCTTGCGCGCGCAGAATTCAGCCGCGCCTTGAGCGCGCTTTCCGAAATTCCAAGTTTCGCGGCCGCCGCCGCGTGTCGGTCACCCCCAGCAACACAGCGCAGGGCTTCGATCTGAGCTCGCGTGAGTTCCTCAGGCGGTTGAGTCATATCGTGCATTTCACGCACGATAAGCTCGAAGGTCTCGATCTCGGTAAGGTCGAATTCCCGATCATCGCGCGCCATGCTTGCGATAGTACGGGACCGGATCGGGCCGCATGAGACTGTCGCCCCGTAAATAAGACCGTATTTCTTGGCCTCATCGAAGAGACGGAAAGGATCGGGTAGCCGCGGGTCGCTCCACCGGATTGCGCCGGTCTCGCTAAACCCCCAAGCAGTCATTGGGTCGCGGAGCACATAGCCGTTTGCGGTGTAATGATCGAGCCAAGCCTTGTCGTAAGTCTGGAACGTCATCAGCGGCGCCGTAAAACGAATATGCAGTCCAACAAAATAACCACCTGGAGCTAAACGATCCAAGTCACGGAGTTTCAAATCGATTCTGCTCTGTATCGACATATCTTTTTAGACAGTTTGGAATTAACCCGGTCAACTTAAAAGTGTTCGCGCCCTGCGGAGTTCGCTCCGACAGTGGCTTTACGTCCCCACTCGCCCTCGCGTTTACACTCGCGAAAGCTTCACACCTGCGCAATAACCTTTTGCGCGAGAATTGCGTGAAAATGCAGGCGGAAATAAGAAAATCCCGCCCAAAAGGCGGGATTTCCCAGTACTCGTTGATTTCGAAGGGAAATCATCTGCGAGGATCAATCCTCTGCAGCCTCTTCGGCTTCGACGCGTGCTTTATCTGCAGCACCTTTGGCGTCCAGATCGCGGTCGACGAATTCGATGATCGCCATCGGCGCCATGTCGCCGTAACGGAAACCGGCTTTCAAAATGCGAACGTAGCCGCCCTGACGCTCCTTGTAGCGCGGGCCGAGGATGTCGAACAGCTTCGCGACATACTGGTCCTGCTTGAGCTGCGAGGCCGCCTGACGGCGAGCGTGCAGATCGCCGCGCTTGGCGAGCGTGACCAGCTTCTCGATGACCGGGCGCAGTTCTTTCGCCTTCGGCAGGGTCGTCTTGATCTGCTCGTGCTCGATCAGCGAGCCAGCCATGTTGGCGAAGAGCGCCTTGCGGTGCTCATGGGTACGGTTGAGGCGGCGGTAGCCACGTGCGTGACGCATTGTCATTCTCCAATCTTGCGTTTTGCTTTGTCAGGCCGGCGATGCGTGTCACCGACTCACCTTGGGGTCTTGTGACCCAGATAGTCCCCGGCAGTCCGGGCATTGGAGGGGCGTTTAGCCAACGCCCCTCAATTCGTCAATCAGAACTGGTCTTCGAAACGCTTGGCCAGATCTTCGATGTTCTCCGGCGGCCAATCTTCGACTTCCATCCCGAGATGCAGGCCCATGCCCGAGAGCACTTCCTTGATCTCGTTCAGCGACTTGCGGCCGAAGTTCGGGGTGCGGAGCATCTCGGCTTCGGTTTTCTGGATCAGGTCGCCGATATAGACGATGTTGTCGTTCTTCAGGCAGTTCGCCGAACGCACGGACAGTTCCAGCTCGTCCACTTTCTTCAGCAGAAGCGGGTTGAACTCGAGACCGTCGTCCTGGTCCTGCTTGCCAGCCGATTCCGGCTCTTCGAAGTTGACGAAGATCGAAAGCTGGTCCTGCAGGATGCGGGCAGCGAAGGCCACCGCGTCCTCGGCCGACAGCGAACCGTCGGTCTCGACCTTCATGGTCAGCTTGTCATAGTCCAGAACCTGACCTTCACGGGTCGGCTGCACTTCGTAGGCGACTTTCTTGACCGGCGAATAGATCGCGTCGACGGGGATCAGGCCGATGGGCGCATCCTCGGGACGGTTCTTGTCGGCGGCGACGTAGCCCTTGCCGGTGTTAACGGTCAATTCCATGAACAGGTCGGCGCCATCGTCGAGGTGGCAGATCACGTGATCCTTGTTCAGGACCTCGATGCCCGCGGTCTCGGTAATGTCGCCAGCGGTCACGACGCCCGGGCCCTTGGCCGAGATCGAGAGGCGCTTCGGACCTTCAACGTCCATACGCAGAGCCACGCCCTTGAGGTTCAGGACGATATCGGTCACGTCTTCACGAACGCCCGCGACCGACGAGAACTCGTGCAGCACGTTGTCGATCTGGACGCTGGTGATCGCGGCGCCCTGAAGCGACGAGAGCAGTACGCGGCGCAGCGCGTTGCCGAGCGTCAGGCCAAAGCCACGCTCGAGCGGTTCGGCGACGATCGTCGCCTGACGCAGCGGGTCGTTGCCGGGCTTGATTTCAAGCTGCGTCGGCTTGATGAGTTCAGCCCAATTCTTGTGGATCATGCGTTTGCCTCCATACCTGTCCCAGACCCATGCCCAAAGTCGGGGACGCCCGAGGATAAAACCGAAAAATGCGGGCGGGCCGCACGGGAATCCCGCACGGCCCGACCGTCGTAATCTAGATTAGACGCGGCGACGCTTCGGCGGGCGGCAGCCGTTATGGGCGATCGGGGTCACGTCACGGATCGAGGTGACGGTCAGACCGACCGCAGCCAGCGCGCGCAGCGCCGATTCACGACCCGAACCCGGACCCTGAACTTCGACGTCCACGGTGCGCAGACCGTGTTCCTGAGCCTTCTTGGCCGCGTCTTCCGCAGCCATCTGAGCGGCGTAGGGGGTCGACTTGCGCGAGCCCTTGAAGCCCATCGTGCCAGCCGACGACCACGAGATCGCGTTGCCCTGCACGTCAGAGATCAGGATTTTGGTGTTGTTGAACGAGGAGTTCACATGAACGACGCCAGCGGCGATGTTCTTGCGTTCCTTGCGCTTAGCGCGAACCTTATCACGAGCCATTTGTCCTGCCTCCCCTTACTTCTTCTTGCCAGCGATGGGTTTCGCCGGGCCTTTGCGCGTGCGCGCATTCGTATGGGTGCGCTGACCGCGCACGGGCAGGTTGCGACGATGACGCAGGCCACGGTAGCAGCCGAGATCCATCAGGCGCTTGACGTTCATCTGAACTTCACGGCGCAGGTCGCCCTCGACGGTGTAGTTGGCGTCGATATGTTCGCGGATCGCGAGCACTTCGGAGTCCGAAAGCTCGTTGACGCGACGGGTCACGTCGATACCCGTGGCTTCGCAAATCTGCTTAGCCGAATGGGGACCGATCCCGGTGATGTAGGTAAGTGCGATCGGGACGCGTTTCCCGGTCGGAATGTTGACGCCAGCAATACGAGCCAAAGCGTGTATCCTTTCGTTGCGAGCCCGTAACCCCAGGCCCTTTTTTCACAACACGAGGCCCGAAACTGGCGCTTCGGACCCCACGATTAATCCCCGAGGGAATCTCTCCCTTTTCGGAAACGATTCTCATCGGAGACGCCGTGACCTAGAGGTAAACGCCCTCCGGGTCAAGGCTTCTTTTACGATTACCCTTGCTGGTCGAGAATCCGCGCGATCGAGGTCGCTACGGTCTCGATTTCGGCCAGCCCGTCGATCGTGAACAGATCGCCCGCGTGGTAGTAGTAGCCGATCAGTGGAGAGGTCTTCTTGTAATACTCCATCAACCGGGTGCGCAGGCTTTCTTCGTTGTCATCCGCACGACGCTTCACGTCGGTGCCGCCGCACTTCTCGCATTTGCCATCCGCGGGCCAGGGCTTGGTCTGATCATGATAGACCTCGCCGCAACCACCGCAGGTCGAGCGGCCGGTGATGCGGGCGACAAGCGCCTCGTCATCGACCTGCATCTCAATCACCGCGTCGAGCTTGGTGCCCATCTTGGCGAGCAGCTTGCCCAGGGCGTCGGCCTGGCCCAGCGTCCGCGGGAAGCCGTCGAAAATGAAGCCTTCGCCACCGGCGGCGAGCTTTTCCTCGATCAGACCGATGACGATCTCGTCGGTCACCAGCTGGCCTTTGGCCATCACCTCGGCGACGACATTGCCCATCTCGGTGCCGGAGTCCTTCGCCTCTCGCAGCATGTCGCCGGTCGAGAGCTGGACCATGCCGCGCTCTTCGACGAGACGGCGGGCCTGGGTGCCCTTGCCCGCGCCAGGCGGGCCGAGAAGAATAATATTTGCCATGTCGGCTCCCCCTGAAAACGCTTGGCGGATTTAGCGGCGCGCGGGCGGCTTGCGCGGCCCCTTCTTCTTCTTGCCCGAACGGCCGCGAAGCTGCGAACGCTCGATCAGACCCTCGTATTGGTGGGCCAGAAGATGCGACTGAATTTGGTTGATGGTGTCCATCGAAACGGTGACCACGATCAGAACCGAGGTGCCGCCGAAGTAGAACGGGATGGACAGCTGCGAACGCAGGATCTCGGGCAGAAGGCAGACCGCAGCGAGATAGGCAGAGCCGATCACCAGAACGCGGCTGACAACGTAGTCGAGATATTCCTCGGTCTTCTTGCCGGGACGGATGCCGGGCACGAAGCCGCCCTGATTTTTCAGGTTATCCGCGACCTCGTCCGATTTGAACGACACGTTCGCGGTGTAGAAATAGGCGAAGAACACGATCATCGCGACGTAGAACAGCAGATACAGCGGCTGCCCCGGGCCGAAATAGGCGAGGATCGTCGACATCACGGGACCGGTGTTCTGGCCCGAGAAAGTCGCGATGGTGGTCGGCAGCAGCAGGAGCGACGAGGCGAAGATCGCCGGGATGACGCCCGCCGGGTTCACCTTGATCGGCAGGTGGCTGGAGCCGCCGTCATAGACCTTCATCCCCACCTGACGGCGCGGATACTGGATATGGATCTTGCGCAGCGCGCGTTCCATGAAGACGACGAAGGTGATCACGATCGCGATCATCAGGATCACCCCGAGGATCACCGGAGTGGAGATCGCACCCGCACGCCCCTGCTCGAGGAAGCGGGCCAGAGCCGCCGGGATTTCCGCGACGATACCGACGAAGATGATGAGCGAGATGCCGTTGCCGATGCCGCGTGCGGTGATCTGCTCACCCAGCCACATCAGGAACATTGTGCCGCCGACGAGCGTGATGACCACGGCTGCGACGAAGAACAGGCCCGGATCGTGTGCCAGATCGCCCTTCTCGAGCGAGACGGCCAGCCCCCATGCCTGGAAGGTCGCCAGGGCCACGGTCGCATAGCGCGTGATCTGGTTGATCTTCTTGCGGCCCTGTTCGCCTTCCTTCTTCATCTGCTCGAGTGCGGGCACCAGAGCGGTCAGAAGCTGGATGATGATCGAGGCCGAGATATAGGGCATGATGCCGAGTGCGAAGACACCCATCCGACCGAGCGCGCCGCCCGTGAACATCGACAACACGCCGCCAAGGCCGGAGCCCGCGCTTTGCATGAATTCGCGCAGTGCCTGCGCGTCGATGCCCGGAACCGGAATATAGGTGCCAAGGCGGTAGATGATCAGCAAACCAATGGTGAAGAAGATGCGCTGGCGCAGCTCGGTGGCTTTGCCCAGGGCGTCCCAGCTGAGGTTCGCCGCCATTTGCTCTGCAGCAGATGCCATATGCTCGTCTCTTTCATGTAAAGCGCCGCCCAACCGGTTCCCGGTCGGCGGCGCCTAGAAAACCTTCGCCTATGTAATCGGGCCGGGGCCCGCTCACAACAGCTTATTCAGCGGCCTGCGCCACCGTGACCGAGCCGCCAGCCTTCTCGACAGCCTCGATGGCCGATTTCGAAGCGCCGGTGACCTTCAGAGCCACTTTCGACTTGATGTCGCCCTTGGCGAGAACACGCACGCCATCGAGCTTGCGGCGCACGACACCGGCCGCGACCAGAGCGTCTTCGGTGATGTCCGATTTCGCGTCGAGCTTGCCGGCTTCGATGAATTTCTCGATCTGGCCGAGGTTCACGACGTTGAACTTCTTCGCGTTCGGCTTGGTGAAGCCACGCTTCGGAAGACGACGATAGAGCGGCATCTGGCCGCCTTCGTAACCGTTCAGGGCCACACCCGAACGCGACTTCTGACCTTTGATACCACGGCCAGCCATCTTGCCCTTGCCCGAGCCGGGACCGCGGGCGACGCGCTTTTTCTTCTGGGCCGCGCCTTCGTTGTCGCGCAGTTCATTGAGTTTCATATCGCTTCTCCTTGCCGGAACACCTTCCCGAAGCGAGTGCGGAAGGGACACGGCTTTTTGCGTTGATTCTGATGCGGCCGTCGGGCCACCGGGGGCGTATAGTGCGTTTGCCCCGCGCACGCAACTCCCGCGTTCGCGCTTCGAGCAGTGGCTTGGGCTGCCGTTCCCCCTCGTCTGCCCGGGGACATTTTCTCCGCCTCGCTTGACCTTCCCACCCCCCTCTCGCTACTGCAGATGCAGTATTTGCGAGGGACATTCATGACGCGCATCCTGATCACCGGCACCGCGGGCTTCATCGGTTACCATCTGGCGAAGCTGCTGCTCGACGAAGGTTACCGGGTGCATGGCTATGACGGGATGACCGACTATTATGATGTCGCCCTCAAACAGCGCCGCCATGCGATGTTGCTGCAGAACCCGAATTTCTCCGCGACCGAGGGGATGCTCGAAGACCTCGAGACCTTCGACGCGATGGCGGATGAGTTCAAACCCGAGATCATCGTCCATCTCGCAGCTCAAGCCGGCGTGCGCTACAGCCTCGAACAGCCCCGCGCCTATATCGAGGCGAATATCGTGGGCACCTTCAACGTGATGGAGGCCGCGCGCCGCCACGAGGTTAAGCACCTGCTGATGGCCTCGACCTCGTCGGTCTACGGCGCGAACGAGGACATGCCCTATGCCGAGACCGACAAGGCAGACACGCAGCTGACGATCTATGCGGCGACGAAGAAGGCGACCGAGTCGATGGGCCATTCCTATGCTCATCTGTGGAACCTGCCGACGACCATGTTCCGCTTCTTCACGGTCTACGGGCCGTGGGGCCGTCCCGATATGGCGCTGTTCAAGTTCACCGATGCGATCCTGAACGACCGCCCGATCGACATCTATAACCATGGCGAGATGTATCGCGACTTCACCTATGTCGAAGACCTCGTGCGCGGCATCCGCCTGTTGATCGATGCAGTCCCCGAGCGCCCCGCCTCGCGCGACGAGATCGCCGAGGGCGACAGCCTTTCGCCCGTGGCCCCCTACCGGATCGTCAATATCGGCAATTCCGACAAGGTGAAGCTTCTGGATTTCGTCGATGCGCTGGAGACCGAGCTGGGCCGCCCCGCAAAGCGCAATTACATGGAGATGCAGAAAGGCGACGTGCCCGCGACATGGGCCGATGCCTCGCTTCTGCAAAGCCTTACCGGATACCGGCCGCAGACGAATGTCCGCGAGGGGATCGCGAAATTCGTGGCGTGGTTCCGCGACTATTACGGGAAATAACCGGGCCGCCCCTTGCCGCAGCGCAGCAATCGCCTAAGTCACGGGGCTGATACTCGCGCTACACGCCTATTTTCGGAGACTACCATGACGCTCGAACCCCGCCACGCGCGGGCCGTGATCCTGTCGCTGGCCCTTGGCACTTTCGGTATCGGCGTGATCGAATTCGCGTCCATGGGGCTGCTGCCCTATTACGCGGCCGATTTCGGGATCACCGAGGCGCGGGCCGGTCATGCGATCTCGGCCTATGCGCTTGGCGTCGTGATCGGCGCGCCGCTTCTGGCGGTGATCGGCGCGAAAATCCCGCGCAAGCAGTTCCTGATCGGGCTGATGGGGTTCTATGCGGTGGCGAACCTGCTGGCCGGGTTCGCACCGAATATGGATAGCTTCATGGCGGCGCGCTTCGCCTCGGGCCTGCCGCATGGGGCCTATTTCGGGATGGCGATGCTGTTCGCCGCTGACCTGATGCCCGTAGGCAAACGCGCGCAGGGCATCGCGATGGTGATCTCCGGCCTGACGATCGCGAATATCGTGGGCGTGCCGCTGGCGGGGGCGATCGGCCAGAATTTCGGCTGGCGCTGGGGCTTTGCCATCGTGGCGGTGATCTGCGCGGCTTCGGCCCTGATGATCGCGCGCGTCGCCCCTGCGACACCGCGCGATCCGAACGCCAG
Source organism: Thioclava sp. IC9 (assembly GCF_002213225.1). Classification (NCBI taxonomy): domain Bacteria; kingdom Pseudomonadati; phylum Pseudomonadota; class Alphaproteobacteria; order Rhodobacterales; family Paracoccaceae; genus Thioclava; species Thioclava sp. IC9. The sequence goes on along the minus strand of NZ_NBNX01000006.1, from coordinate 216,636 downwards.
CCCGATGCGCGAGCTCGGTGCTCTGGCCAATCGCTCGGTCTGGCTGACGCTTCTTGTAGGCTCGATCGGCTTCGGCGGCATCTTCGCGGTCTATTCCTACTTGTCAGCGGCGATGATCGACACGCAGGCAGGCCCCGCCTGGACGATCCCTGTGGCACTGTCCGCCTTCGGGGTGGGCGGCACGCTGGGCAACTGGATTTCGGGCAAGCTCTCTGATTGGTCGCGCTTCGGCGCGGGGGTGATCCTGCTTTGCGGGATGATGGTGATGTCGATCCTCTACACCTTCACCATCGGCAACTGGGTCGCGATGTCGGTGGCGATGGTCGCGCTTGGCTCGACCGCCGGGATGGTGATCCCGATGCAGATGCGGCTGATGGAAGTCGCGGGCGAGGCTCAGACGCTCGCCGCTGCCCTCAATCACGCGGCCTTCAATCTCGCCAACGCGATCGGGCCGTTTCTTGCCGGGATCGCGCTGGCGGAAGGCTATGGCTGGACCGCCACAGGTTATGTCGGTGCGGGGCTGGCAGCGGCGGGGCTTGTCTTCCTTGCCATCGCGTGGATCGACAGCCGTCGCCCCGCCGCCGTTCCCGCTTAGGCTTTCTCGATACGCACCGGGACGCCCTTGGAGCCGGGCGTCTTCGACAGCTCGTCATTGAGCCCCACCGGCACCAGCACGTTGCACTCGGGGTAATAGCCCCCGACCGTGCCGCGCGGCAGCTCGAACGTGACGACCTTCAGCCCGGTCTTGCTGCGTGCGACCCCATCATCCATGTCGCCATGGACAACCACAGGGTCGCCGTGCTCGAGCCCCAGATCGGCCATGTCGATCTTGTTCATCAAGAGCACGTCACGCGTCCCCTCGATCCCGCGGAAGCGGTCCGAATAGCCGTAGATCGTGGTGTTGAACTGGTCGTTGGAGCGCATCGTGATCATCCGGTAGCGGCCCGGTTTGTCGTCGAACCCCAGCGCGTTGAGCTTGGACGGCGTCGTGAACTCCAGCTTGCCACTCTCGGTCTTCCAGATGCGATCATGCGCCGGATTGCCGCGCCAGAACCCGCCCGGCTCGTTCAGCCGCTCGTTGAAGCCGCGGAAATCGTCCGGGTAGGTCGCCTCGATCAGGTCGCGGACCTGGGAGTAGTCCTTCACCCACTCGTCCCATTTCAGCTTCGGGTTAGGCTCGCAGATCGCCTTCGCGATGCTACAGGTGATCGCCAGCTCGGATTTCAGCTTGTCCGACGCGGGCGCACCCTTGCCGAGAGAGCCATGGATCATCGAAAAGCTGTCCTCGACCGAGACGTATTGGTTACCCGTTTCCTGCTCGTCCTTTTCCGACCGGCTCAGACAGGGGAGGATATAAGCCACCTCGCCCGGATAGAGATGGGAACGGTTGAGCTTCGTCGAGATCATCACCGTGAGCTTCTGCTTCGGCCACGCTTCTTCTATCCGGTCGCTATCGGGTAGCGCGCGAACCAAGTTGCCGCCGAGCGAGAAGGTAGCCGAGACCTTGCCCTCCAGCATCGCCTGCGCGGCGTCGACGATGTGGAAACCGTCTTCCTGCGGCGGCTCGAAATCGTAGAGCTCGCGCAGCTTGTCCATCGGGATCAGCTTCGCCTTTTCGGCGATGCCCACCGTACGCTGGCCCTGAACGTTGGAGTGGCCGCGCACCGGGCAGCACCCCGCGCCCTTGCGCCCGATATTGCCGCGCAGCGCGAGGAAGTTCACCAGCATCCCTATATTGGTCGCCCCATGCGCGTGCTGAGTAAGCCCCATGCCATAGACGCCAATGACCTTCTGGGCGTGGATGTAGACATCCGCCGCCTGCCGCAGCTCGGCCTCGGACAGCCCGCATTCCTCGGTGATTTGTTCCCACGACGTCGTGCGGCAGAAGGTCAGGAACTCGTCGTAATTGATCGCGTGCTCTTTCAGGAACTCCCAGTCGACGACCTCTGGGCGACCCTGCGCCTGGGCTTTCTCGTCCTCTTCGAGCACCGCCTTGCACAGGCCAGTCAGCGCCGCGATGTCCGAGCCTGCCTTCAACTGGTGATACTGGTCGGAGATCTTGGTTTCGTGGCCCCGCGCCATATCGTAGAGGTTCTGCGGATCGACGAAGCTGACGAGCCCCTGTTCCTTCACCGGATTGAAAGTGACGATCTTCGCCCCACGATCCTTCGCCGCCTTCAGCGGATGCAGGAAACGCGGCGAGTTGGTGCCGGGGTTCTGACCGAAGAAGAAGAAGCAGTCGGTCTCTTCGAGATCTTCCCAGAGAATGGTGCCGACCGGCGAGCCGATCACCTTCTTGAGGCCGACCGAAGTCGTCTCGTGGCACATATTGGAGCTTTGCGGCAGGTTGTTGTTGCCGTAGGCGCGCGCCATCAGAGCCCAGAGATAGCTCGCTTCCAGCCCGGCATGGCCCGAGGAATAGAATACGACCTCTTTCTTCGGCAGCCCCTTCACGATCGAACCGATCTCTGAGAAAGCCTCGTCCCAGCTGACCTCGACATAGCGGTCGGAGGCGCGATCGTAGCGCATCGGCGCGGTCAGGCGGCCGGTCTTTTCCAGCTCGTGATCGGGCCAGTCCTTGAGTTCCGCAACCGTATGATCATCCCAGAACTCGGGCGTGTGGCGCGATTTCGTCATCTCCCAGAGCGTCGCCTTCGCCCCGTTTTCGCAGAATTCGAACGGGTGGTAATTGGCAGGTTTCGGGAAGGCGCAGGAGGCGCACATGAAGCCGCCCGGCTTGTTCTGCCGCTCGAGTTCGCGCAGCACGTCAGGCGAAGAAGGCCAGGATTCACCGAAGATCCGGGCGATACCCTTCAACGAGCCCCACCCGCCCGACGGGCCGCTTTCTTCGGGAAGTTTATCTAGCTTGTCAGACATGGCGCGCAGCTCCTCCGGTTTTGGTCCGCGCAGATACGAGCACGCGCGCCCCGAGGGACGCGCGTAGGCCGGACTTACCGGCTGAAGGCGACATATGGAAAACGTCGGGCATGAAATCTGTACGCGGGATATGGATCACGCAGACCCAACCAAGCGTCTGCGCCCCCGGTTCCAGCGGTTCTCGCGCTTCACTCAGTAGTGATGTTCATGCTCGGACGTCTTGCCGCGGAACACCCAGTAGGCATAGGCCGTATAAGCAAGGATGATCGGCAGGAAAATCGCCGCGCCGACGAGGATGAAGCCCTGCGACATCGCCGGTGTGGAGGCCTCGCGGATGGTGATTGAGGCGGGCACGATATAGGGGAAGATCGACAGTCCCAGTCCCGCGAAACACAGCACGAAGATAGCGATCCCCGACAGGTAGGCGACGACGCCTCGGTCCGAGCGGATCGCCGTCCAGTAGCCGAAGCCCGCCACGAGCAGCAGAAGCGGCACCACCGCGCTCCAGATCACGCCCGGCCATTGGAACCAGCGGTGATAATATTCCGGATGCAGGAACGGGGTGGCGAGCGAAGCGAGGCCGATGAACCCCAGCGTCGCGATCAGCGCGCGCTCCCCGATCCGGCGCGCCAGATCATAGAGCCCGTGCGAAGTCTTGATGACCAGCCAGGCCGCCCCCAGCATCACGTAGCCCGCCACCAGCGCCAGCGCGGTGCCGAGCGAGAAGAAGCTCACCCAGTCGAACGGGCCGCCGGTAAAGGTCCGGGCGGTCACTTCGGGGCCGCGCAGCAGCCCGCCGAGGATCGCGCCCTGCGCCAGCGTCGCGACGAGCGAGCCGCCGAAGAACGCCCGGTCCCACAGCCGCTGCCAGCGCCGGGTCTTGCCACGAAACTCGAAGGCCACACCCCGGAACGCGAGAGCGAGCAGCATTATGACGATGGGGATATAAAGCGCGTTCAGGATGATCCCGTAGGCCAGCGGAAAGACGGCAAGCAGACCGCCGCCGCCCATCACCAGCCATGTCTCGTTGCCGTCCCAGACCGGGGCGACCGAGTTCATCGCGCGGGTGCGGTTCTCCTCGGAGCCGAGGAACGGAAACAGGATGCCGATGCCGAGATCGAACCCGTCGAGCACCACGTAGGTCAGGATCGCGAAGGCGATGATCGCGGCCCAGATGTCGGGCAGGTAATGCGCAAAGCCGGTCATGCGTGGGCCCCCTCTTTCTCGGTCGTCACATCATTGGCGAGCATCGCGCCCGCCACGCCGCCTGCGCGCTGCGGCGTGTTCTCCACCGGCTCGGCACCTTCCGGTCCGCGCCGCATCAGCCGCAGCAGGTAGAAGGTGCCCGAACCGAAGAGGAAGGCATAGACCACGACGAACCCGATCAGCGCGGCCCAGGCCTGCCCCGCCGTCAGCGAGGACACGGACTCCGCCGTCGTGAAGTGACCGTAGATGGTGTAGGGCTGGCGGCCGAATTCGGTGGTGAACCAGCCCATGATGATCGCGAGGAAGCCGCCCGGCGCGAAGACCAGCGCCACCTTGTGGAACAGGCCCGGCTCGTGCAGGCGCTTGCGCCACATCAGCCAGCCGCCCCAGAGCCCGATCGCGGCGAAGGCGAAGCCGAGCCCCACCATGATCCGGAAGGTGAAGAAGACGATCGTCATCGGCGGGCGCTCATTCGGCGGGAAGTCCCCGAGGCCCGGCACCTCGCCATCGAGCGAGTGGGTCAGGATCAGCGAGGACGCATAGGGCACCTCGATCTTGTAATCGGTGCGCTCCTTGCTCGGGTTCGGGATGCCGAAGAGGATCAGCCCGGCACCCTTGCTGGTCTCCCAATGCCCTTCCATCGCCGCGATCTTGGCAGGCTGATGTTCGAGCGTATTGAGCCCGTGCTGGTCGCCGGCAAAGATCTGGATCGGTGCGGTCACGAGGATCATCCCGATCGCCATGCGGAACATGGTGCGCACGGCATCGTCCGCATTGCCCCGGATGTGATGCCACGCGCCGACACCCGCCACGACGAGCGCGGTCGTGAGATAGGCCGCCAGCACCATGTGAACGAAACGATAGGGCAGCGAGGGATTGAAGATCACCTCGAACCAGCTGGTCGGAATGAATTGGCCGACATCGTTGATCTTGAAGCCCTGCGGCGTCTGCATCCAGCTGTTCACAGAGAGAATCCAGAAGGCCGAGATCAAGGTGCCGACCGCGACCATCGTGACCGCGAACATGTAGATCCACTTGTTCACCCGGTTGCGGCCAAACAGCATGATCCCGAGGAAACCGGCCTCGAGGAAGAAGGCCGTCATCACCTCGTAGCCCATCAGCGGCCCGATCACCGGGCCCGCCTTGTCGGAAAAATGCGCGAAGTTCAGACCGAACTCGTAGGACATCACGACGCCCGAGACGACACCCATCCCGAAGACCACCGCGAAGATGTGTTTCCAGAACTCGAAAATTCGCTGGTAGACCTGTTTGCCGGTGATCATCCGCAGGGCTTCCAGCACCATCAGGTAGCTCGCCGTGCCGATCGAGAAGGCCGGGAAGACGATGTGTGCCGCGACGACGAAGGCGAATTGCGCCCGCGCCAGATCGAGTGTCGGTATGTCGAATATGCTCATGGTCGTCCGCGTTTCTGCACGTTACGTGATAAGAACTAGACTTACCCGAGGGTACGGCAACCGCCGGGCCATGGTTCAAACGTCGCAGCGTGGCGGGATGTCGCAGGCTCAATGAAAAAAGCCCGCGCGGAGTTCCGCACGGGCTTTATACAAAGTTGGCGTCACGTCTTTCACGCAACTTGCTTGAGGGCGCTTTCTTCCGGGATGAACTCCTCGTGGAGCGCCTTGATCACGGGTTTTAGATCGTCCCGTTCGAGGACGAATTGCACGTCCACATTCCGCGGCCCCTGGGTGGCGCCGAGGCTTTCCATATCCGCTTTCGCGATCGCCTGCAGGCCACGGGTCAGTACCGAGAGACCGCTCAGGTCACGCCCGATGACCGAGGCCATCGAGAGCATCCGGGCCGAGATTTCCGCCGAGGGATAAATCTCGCAGAGATCCTTCTCGACGCGCTGCAGCACACGGATCGGGGCATCGACGTAATGGGTGATCGTGTTCGCATTCGAGGCCTTGGACACGATACGAACGTCGTGGCGCGTCAGCACCTCGAGGATTTTGGCGTCGTAGCCCTTCACGCCGACCATGTCCTGTTCGAACACTTCGAGCGCGATGATATCGAGGCCGGTCACCATTTCGACCGCCGCTTCCTTGGCGGGCTTGTCGTCGATCAGCGTGCCCGGATCGCCCGGGTCGAACGCGTTGGTGACACGCAGCGGAACGTCCGCCTGGCGCAGGGTCTTGGCGGCCTTCGGGTGGATCGCCTCCATGCCCATGTTCGACATCTGGTCGGCCACGTCGTAGTTCGTGTGACCCAGCTTGCGCACCTTGCCCTCGCCCACCAGCTTCGGGTCGGCGGAAGACAGGTGGAATTCCTTGTGAATGATCGCCTCGCGCGCGCCGGTGAGGGCTGCGAGCTTGGAGAAGGTCACTTCGGAGTAGCCACGGTCGAATTCCCGCATCAGGCCTTCGGCACATTGCGCATAGCCCGTCACGATCGGAAGCTCGGATTTCGGATCGATGTCCTTCATCGCACCCATGATCCGGCCTTCTAGGTCGTGATCGGTCTCGTCGCGCCAACCGGACAGGTCGACGAGACGTGCGTTCACGCCGTTGCGCTGCAACAGGAGCGTCGTGACGAAAGCGGAGTGCGCCTCGCCCAGACCCGACAGCAATTCGCGGATCTGCAGCATATGCTGCGAGAGCCGGAAGTGCCCGTAGGAGCACAGACGCTGCAGGTCGATCAGGCAGTTGCGCGCGCCTTCGGTACGCTCGCGGACGAACTCGGTCGCCTGCGCGATGTCGCCGGGATGCTTGAGCACATTCTCATGGGCTTCGATCATCGCGGTGGACACGCGGCTCAGCGCCTCGTGCCAGCCATGTTCGCTGTCGGCCTTTGCGAATTGCGCATAGACACCCGCCTCGCCCGATTTCTTGTGTTCGAGCAGCAGATCGGTGATGCCACCGAACGCCGAGACGACGAAAATGCGGTTATAGAGATCGGCGCCCTTGCGGTCTCCGATGAACAGCGTGTCGAGCAACTCGTCCACGCGGCTCATGGAGGTGCCGCCAATCTTTTCGACCGTGTGATTCTGGTGGGTCAATTTGGCCCCCTTACGAATTTTCCAGTTCTTCGGCCGGCGCGTACGACCCGTCTTCACGGTGAACCTCGTTACCGGTCACCGGCGGGTTGAAGCAGCAAGCCATGACGAGGTCTTCGTCCCCCGCGACGAGGCGGTGATGGTCATGCAGGTTAAGCGCATACATCACGCCCGGTTTGATTTCGTGGCGCGTGCCGTTGTCGAGCTCGGTGATGTGGCCGTTGCCCGAGATGCAGTAGACGCTCTCGAAATGGTGCTTGTAGTGGAACGTGTGATCCGAACCGGCCTTCAGCGTGGTGATGTGAAAGCTGAAGCCCATCTTGTCGTCGGCCAGCAGCATGCGCACGCTGCTCCAGTCGGCATCGGACACGTCGCGGTCTGTGTTCTTGAGCTTGTTGAAATCACGAACGATCATGATCGTTTCTCCGTACTTGAATTTGTTGGATCGCCGGGGAGGGGGCGGATTATTCCGCCGCGATGTCCGTGCGTTCGCCGGTCACCTCGGTGGCGGCTTCACGCAGGATTTCCAGCCCCTTGCGGAATTGTTCCATCGGCGTGGTCAGCGGTGCGAGCACCTTCACGACCTGGTCGTCATTGCCCGAGGTTTCGATCACGAGACCCTTCTCGAAGCAGCGACCGCAGATCGCCGAGGCAAGCTCGCCAGTGCCGACATCGACACCCTGCATCAGGCCCCGGCCCTTGAGGAAGGCACCCGGCACGAGATCGGCCACGGCGGCCAGACCTTCACGCAGGACGTCCGATTTCACGGCCAGTTCCTTCTGGAACTTGTCGTCGGCCCAGAACTTCTCGATCGCCACGGTGGCGGTCACGAAGGCATGGGTGTTGCCGCGGAAGGTACCGTTATGCTCGGCCGGGCCGAACACGTCGTAGTCGGGACGCACCAGAACCAGCGCCATCGGCATGCCGAAGCCGGAGATCGACTTCGCTTGGGTCACGACGTCCGGCATCACGTCCATCTCCTCGAAGGAGAAGAAGGTGCCGGTGCGGCCGCAGCCTGCCTGAATGTCGTCGATGATGAACAGCGCACCGTGCTTGCGGGCGACTTGTTCGACGCCTTTCACGAATTCCGGGCTTGCGGCGTTGAGGCCGCCCTCGCCCTGAACCGTCTCCAGCATGATCGCCGCCGGAGCGTCGATCCCGCCCGAGGCGTCCGAGAGCATCTGGTCGAGCAACGCGACCGAATCGACGCCATCGGCATAGGCGTCATAGGGCATGCGGGTCACGCCATGCGTGTCCATACCGGCGCCGCCACGGTGATAACCGTTACCGGTCGCCGCCAGAGCGCCCATGGTCACGCCATGGAAGCCGTTGGTAAAGGTGATGATGTTGGTGCGGCCAGTCGCCTTGCGCGCGATCTTCATCGCGGCTTCGACGGCGTTCGCACCGGTCGGACCGACGAACATCAGCTTGTGGTCCATGCCGCGCGGCGCGAGGATATGCTCCTCGAAGGCGCGCAGGAACTTGCCCTTGCTGTCGGTGTGCAGGTCGAGCGCGTGGCCCATCTTGTTCTCGGTCAGGTGCTCGATCAGCGCCTGCTTCATGTCCGGGTCGTTGTGGCCGTAGTTCAGCGACGAGCAACCGGCGAGGAAGTCAATATAGGTGTTGCCCTCGGCGTCGGTCAGCTCCGAGCCTTGCGCGCTGGTGAAAACGGTATCGAAGCCGCGGCAGTAGGAGCGGGCTTCAGATTCGCGTTGGGTAAAGATCGTCTTATCCGTCGAATGAACGGTCATGGGGGACTCCGTAGAATTGGGGAAAGAGGAGGGTGCGCGGCCTGAGATCAGGCGGCAGCACGCGCCTCCTCGGGGAAGGTGATGGTGACCATATGTTCGGTCGAGGCGTGGCCGTCGAAATGGTCTTCTTCGTGGAAGTGCGCCTCATCGGTCAGCTCGCCGCCCATCGAACGGGCGAAGGAACGGAAGAGCGCCCAGCTGGCTTCGTTGCTCTTGGTGATGGTCGTCTTCAACTTGGTGCAGTCTTCGGCGACGTCGCGCTGGATGAGGTGGCGCAGCATACGCTTGCCAAGACCCAGCCCCCGCGCGTCGGGGGAAACAGCCACTTGCCACACGAAGAACGTGTCCGGCTCGGACGGGGCGATGTAGCCCGAAATCCAGCCGACGACCTCGCCTTCGCGCTCCACGAGGACACAGGTGTCCCCGAAGTGATCGCACTGCAGAAGGTTGCAATACATCGAATTTTCATCAAGCGGCTTGCAGCGGCGGATCAGCTTCCAGATTTCGCTGCCGTCTTCGGACTCCGGCTTACGGAAGACCAGTTCAGAACCCTTCTTGATCGACTCGACTTGCGGCACAGCTCTTTCCTCTCGTTTGCTTCGGTAGCCTAAGTAGTTCATGTAGTCGAAAATTTCAACCACCTAACTAATGGAACCCGGAAAAGTTCCGCTTACAGCCTTATATTCTTGCTTATAAGCCCTAAATACCGTTAGTATGACAAAGCAAATGAGTAGAAGCGAACGAAATAAGCTTAGCAAAGCCAAGCAATTGCAGAACACGGAACTCTCTGCGATACTGGGTCGTCTTGATAAAAAAGGGGCCCGCCGGCTGATGGAGCGTGTCGATACGAGCCTGATCGCTTTGCGTAGAATCCTGCGCGCGACCGAAATGTTCGGTCGCGACCTGGCGAAGGCTGCCGGACTGACGCCTGCGCAGTTCCGCGTGCTTCAGGTGATTTCCGAAAAAGGCTGGTCGACCCCCAAGGCCATCGCACAGCGCATGGGCGTGAGCCAGGCGACGATGACAGCGCTGATCGACAAGCTCGAGCGCAAGGGCATGGTGACCCGTCAGCGCTCCGAACGGGACCGCCGTCAGACCGACATCGTGATTACGGAGCTCGGCGCGAGTGCGATCGACGAGGCGCCCGACGCCCTGCAGCAAATCTTCGTCCGCCGATTCGAGGCACTGGAAGATTGGGAGCAGGCTCAGATCATCGCCTCGCTCGAGCGCGTCGCCTCGATGCTCGACGCGCATGAGATCGACGCCGCCCCCGTTCTGGATTGGGGCGACATTTCCGGCAAGCCGAACTGATCAGGCCCGGATCCACGTCCCGTCCGGGGCGCGGATGAACCTCTCGTTCTCGATCGGCTCGAAGCTCATGTCCCGCGCCCCGTAAAGCGTGATCGACAGAGCGTCGCGCCCCCCTTCGATCACGTTGAACGTATTCGGCTCGCCGCGCAGGCGCGAGGACAGGCCCGTCCCCGCCTGCACGAACAGTATGCCCGGCACAGCCGAGAAGGGGGCCACCAACCCGGTGTGCAGATGCCCCGACAGCACGAGATCCGCACCGCATTCCGACATGCCCTGCAGCGCGTCCCCTGCCCCCTCCATGAGAGCCTTGTCGACCTCGGGGCCGTGTTCGAGCGGATGGTGCATCACTGCGACTCGCAATCTCTCGCCCGCTTCTTCGAATTCCTGACACAGACGGGAGATCGTGCGGTCGGGCACCTTCCCGCGCTGCCACGCGAAGCGGTTGACCGTGTTCACGCCCACCACCTTGAAGCCGTCGGTCTCGTAGACTGGTTCGAGATCGTGATTGATAGCGGATTTGTAGCGCCCGAAGGGCTTGAGCATCCGAAGAACGATATTGTCGAGTGGCGTGTCGTGATTGCCGGGCACCGATAGCGTCTCACTCTCGATCTGCTCGAGGAACATCCGAGCTTGCATGAACTGACCGCGCCGGGCGCGCTGCGTGAAATCCCCCGAGATCACCGTCAGATCGGGTTCGAGCTGGTTCAGTGCCGTAAGAAGCGGCATCTCGAGTTCGGGCAGGCTGCGCCCGAAATGCAGGTCGGAAAGGTGAACGATACGTGTCATGCAGTTGCGTCTTGGGGTTCGGTCTCGCCATGCGTCGCGGGCAGCACGATCCAGAGCGGCTCGTCGGACATCTTGAAGCGGAATGGGCTCTCAGCGCGGCATTTCTCACCGTCATAGGCCAGAAGGCCTCGCCGGCGCGCGGTTTCGATCTCGAAGGACTTCGCCCGGATCAACTCGTAATCCTCGCCCTGCTTTGTCTTGCGGCGCACAAGGCGCATGGAGAGACGGAAGAGATCCCGGCGGGTCTGCGCCTTTGCCACGAGCACCGCGAAGGCGTCGTCGCTGATCACGGTCGCCCCGTCGAGCCCGAAGAAATCGAGCTGATAGGCGGAGCGGGCGATGAAGACGAGCGCCGTGCGTCGACTCAGCTTTTTTCCGTCAGCCGTAATCTTCAGCTGCATCGGGCGCTGGAACCGAAGGAAGGTCTTGAACACCGACCAATGCGCGACGATCCGGCGGCGCCCCCAGCGCGCATAGATGTCCTCGCGCGCCTTCAAGATCGACGGGTAGATGCCGAGCGAGGCATTGTTCAGAAACACCTGCCCGTTCACTTCGCCGACGCGGATCGAGTGCGCTTTGCCTTCGCGGATCGCGCGCGCCGCCTCTTCCGGATCCTCGGAGAGACGCAGGCCTCGGGCGAAGAAGTTGAAGGTGCCGAGCGGCAGTACGGCCATCGGCACATCCTGCCCTAACAGCGCACCCGCGACAGCCATCGCGGTGCCGTCACCACCCGCCGCCACGATCATCTCCGCGCCCTCGTCGAGCGCTTTACGCACGGTCGCCACGATGTCGCTTTCCGGCGACCATCGATAAAGCGACGCACCGTCACCAAGCGCCTCCATCGCGCGGCTGATCGCTTCCTCGTCCTTGGCATTGCCCCCCGAAGAGGGGTTCGCAATCAGCGCGACCGCTTCGCGACGCAGCGCGGCGCTCGGCTGCGGCGGGGCACCGGAATCGGGGTCAGCATCGGAATTTCCGACGTTTTTCCCGTGACTTATACCGGACGGAAGCGCGGAATCCGCACCGGGGGTCACTGTGGCGGAAAACCCCGTGTTATTCTCCGACGAAACGGAGTCCTTGGGCTCGGTTGTCATGCTTTCACCTCTTCGTGCGGCTGTAACGCCGCACGGAGCCGGAAAGGTCCGTGAAAAGGTTGCGCGCCTCGACTTGGTTATTTACGACATAGAAGTGTCGGAATTTGGCAAGTCCTGCGCGCGTTCTCACGTGAGCGTGACTTCATGAGGATTCCAACCCGGGAAAATCCGGGACTTATCGCGACCGGTATCACGGCGGCAGCCCGCGCGGATCGCTTCAAATCAAAGCTGCCACAACAGGAGGACCTGTATGAACAAGAAAGCGCTTGCCGCGCTACTGACGGCGCTGCCGCTGGCGACCTTCTCGGCGCCTGCCTTCGCCGCCGACGGCGAATGTGGTTCCGTCACCGAAGCGGAAATGAACTGGGCTTCGGCCGGTGTCGCCGCTTGGGTCGACAAGATCATTCTCGAAAACGGCTACGGCTGTGACGTGACGCTGGTGACCGGCGACACGATGCCCACCTTCACCTCGATGAACGAGAAGGGCGAGCCCGATATCGCGCCCGAGCTTTGGGTGAACGCGGTGAAGGTCGCGCTCGACAAGGCCGTCAGCGAGGACCGCCTCGTGATCGCCGCCGAAATCCTCAAGGATGGCGGCGAAGAAGGCTGGTGGATTCCGAAATACGTCGCCGACGAGCACCCCGAGATCAAGACGGTCGACGATGCGCTGAAGCATCCCGAGCTGTTCCCCGATCCCGAAGAGCCGTCGATCGGTGGCGTCTACAACTGCCCGTCGGGATGGAACTGCCAGATCTCGACCGCGAACCGCTTCAAGGCCCACAAGGCCGAAGAGAAGGGCTTCAAGCTGGTCGACACCGGTTCGGCTGCGGGCCTCGACGGCTCGATCGCCAATGCCTACGAGTCCAAAAAGGGCTGGCTGGGTTACTACTGGGCACCGACGGCGATCCTCGGCAAATACCCGATGGTCAAGCTCGACGCAGGTGTTCCGAACGACAAGAAAGCCTGGGACGAGTGCAACTCGCAGGCCGATTGCGTCGATCCCAAGCCCAACGCCTACCCGACCTCGGACGTGTTTACGGTCGTGACCAAGGAGTTCGCCCAGAACAACGCGGTGGCCATGGACTACCTTGGCAAGCGTGAATGGTCGAACAAGATCGTGGGCGAGTTCCTCGCTTGGCAGGCCGACAACCAAGGCACCAATGAGGACACCGCTTACTACTTCCTCGAGAACTATCCGGATGTCTGGAAAGCGTGGCTTTCCGACGACGTGATCAAGAAGGTCGAGGACGCGCTCTGAGCGGGCGAACCGAGATTTTGGCGCGCGTAAGGGGAGCCTTGCGCGCGCTTTCTTTTAACCGGCGCAAATAATCGACCGGAGGACATAACAAGATGGCATCTTCATGCTGGGGCTTGCCGGAACTGCTCTGTGAGTTCCCTTCCCTTCCCAACTCCACCCTGCGCCACATGCGCATGGGCATCGACGACGGGTTCCGCGGCATCGTCCGCGCCTATTCCGATCAAATCGACGCGGCCACGCGGCCGCTTCAATGGTTTCTCAACACTCTCGAACACGCCTTCGTGGACACGCCGTGGTTCATCATCTTCGCGCTGATCCTCGTCGTGGTGTGGTTCGCCTCGCGCAATCCGAAGATCGTGATGGGCTCGGCCATGGGCCTTGCCTTCATCGGCATTTTCGGCCTGTGGGAGGACACCATGACCACCCTCGCGATGGTCACCGTGGCGACGCTGATCGCGATCATCCTCGGACTGCCGATCGGCATCCTGATGGCACGCTCGGACCGGATGCAGCAAATCCTGACGCCGGTGCTCGACGTCATGCAGACCATGCCATCCTTCGTCTATCTGATCCCGGTCGTCGTGATCTTCGGGATCGGCAAGGTGCCCGGCGTGATCGCGGTGGTGATCTACGCGATCCCGCCGATGATCCGTCTGACCAATCTGGGCATCCGCCTCGTGGACAAGGAAGTCATCGAAGCCGCGGACGCCTTCGGCGCCAACCCGCGTCAGAAACTCTGGGGCGTCCAGCTTCCGCTGTCGCTGCCGACGATCATGGCGGGCGTCAACCAGACCATCATGATGGCGCTGGCGATGGTCGTCGTGGCCTCGATGGTCGGTGTCGGCGGCCTCGGTAAAAACGTGCTGCAGGCGATCAACAACCAGTTCTTCACCATCGGCTTCCTGAACGGCTTCGCGCTCGTCGCGATCGCGATCATCTTCGACCGCGCAAGCCAGGCGTTCGGCAAGCGGCTGCAGAAACATTCGGAGGCTGGCCATGACTGATGCGACGACAAACGCAGCGGACGAGACCCGCTCGGGCATCGAAATCCGCAATCTCTACAAGATCTTCGGGGCGCGACCCAAAGATTACGTGGAGGTCGTGCAGGGCGGCATGGGCAAGGAAGAGCTCAACGACAAGCACAACCATGTGCTCGGTCTGCAGAACATCAACCTCGACCTGCCGCCGGGCAAGATCTCGGTGATCATGGGCCTCTCGGGCTCGGGCAAGTCGACGCTCATCCGCCATATCAACGGGCTGATCATGCCCACGGCCGGGGAAATCCTCTATAATGGCCGCGATGTGGTAAAGATGAACGAAGAGGAGCTTCGTGAATTCCGCCGTCACGAGACCGCGATGGTGTTCCAGAAATTCGCGCTTCTGCCGCACCGGACCGTGCTGGAAAACACCTGCTACGGCCTCGATATCCAGGGCATCGACCGCAAGGAGTCCGAGCCGATCGCGAAGAAATGGATCGCGCGCGTTGGTCTTGCGGGCTACGAGGACAACTACCCGAACCAACTCTCGGGCGGCATGCAACAGCGGGTGGGTCTAGCCCGCGCGCTGGCCAACGATGCCGACATCCTGTTGATGGATGAGGCGTTCTCCGCGCTCGATCCGTTGATCCGGATGGACATGCAGAAGGTGCTTCTTGACCTGCAGGCGGAGCTGAAGAAGACGATCGTCTTCATCACCCACGACCTCGACGAGGCGCTGCGGCTGGGAGACAAGATCGCGATCCTGCGCGACGGTGCGCTAAATCAGGTGGGCACTGGGCAGGAAATCGTGCTGCGCCCGGCGAATGAATACATCGCCGAGTTCGTCCGCGAGGTGAACCGGGGTCGCGTGATCCGGGCGGAGACCATCGCGATGCCATTGCCGGAAGGCGAGCTGCCGAAGATGAAGGTAAAAGCCAGCTCGGTGCTCGAGAAGATCGCGCGCCGGATGGCCGATGCCGAGGTGCGCATGGCGACTGTTGTCGACAAGGCGAACAAGCCGATCGGCGTGGTCGACATGCCGACGATCCTGACGGCCATGGTCACGCCCGCAAGCGTCGAAGAAGGCGATGACGCGGTCGAGGAAGACAGCGCCGCCTGAAGACTACGGGGCCGCCGCGCCAGCGTGGCGGCCCTGCCCGGCTCAACCCATCAGAACCAGCTGGGTCCGCGGCGCGACAATCGTATCATGTTGGCGCTGGTGTGGTTTCCGATCTGCGTCATCGAAGCCGAAATCGCCCGATCTGCCGTCTGTCCGCGCATCAGCGCGAAAGCTGCAGCCTCTGCCGCCGCCGCAACCGCCACTGGCTTTTCCTGCATCATCTGGAACGATTCGAGCGGGGAAACATCCCAAAGCCCCATCATCCCCGCGACTCGCATCGAGATCACCGCTTGCGCCTCGACGCCGATCCGCGCGGCCTCGAAACCGATGCGCAAAAAAGAAAGGGGATCCATGCAAACTCCTAGAACCAGACACCGCTGCAAAGCGACGCGGGGCCGTCAGGATCGCAGGTACAAGTAAAGATAATGCACGTTTCTTGGCGGTCGAGGCGGAAAAAATCAGATTTCCGCGATCTTGACGTTACAAAACGCCAAGTATTGCTTGGCCGCACCGGTTTTCCACCTTGCCTTCACGGCACTGTGACCCATCCTTTTAGCGTCGCTCGCGTATTGACAGGGCGCAGACGTGAACCAAATGGTTCAAAAATCGCGCGCGGGTCGGTCGGCGGGGCCGAAACCATGCGCAAACAGGGATTTTGACGGGACATCCAAATGATCAAACGCCTCCTCATCGCTCTCGTCGCCCTCATCCTCGTGGTGGGTGGCGTCGTCGGCTACAATCTTTTCCGCTCCAAGATGATCGCGCAGTTCTTCGCGAATATGAAGCAGCCCCCCGTGGCGGTTTCGGTCAGCGAGGTGAAGCCCATCACCTGGGAGCCGGGCCTCGAGGCGATCGGGACCGCCGCCGCCGTGCAAGGGACCGAACTTGCCGTCGAAATGGGCGGCACGGTGCAGGCGATTCATTTCGAAGCGAACGACAAGGTCGAGAAGGGCGAGGTGCTCTTGCAGATCGACGACAGCTCCGAGCGCGCCGATCTGGCCTCGGCCAAGGCCGCTCAGGACCTCGCCGAGACCAATCTCAAGCGCGCGCGTCAGCTTGCCGACCGGGGCGTGTCCGCCACCTCCAATCTCGATCAGGCCGAAGCAAGCGCACAGGAAGCGCGCGCAAGCGTCGCGAAGCTCCAGGCCTTGCTCGAGAAGAAGCGCCTGACAGCGCCGTTTGCGGGCATCATCGGCATTCCGCGGGTGGAGGTCGGCCAATATGTCGGAACCGGCACCACTTATGCGACGCTGCAGGATCGCGATCATATGCGGGTCGACTTCACACTGTCCGAGCAGCAGGCGCGGCTGGCCGAAGCGGGTCAGACCGTCAAGGTGCAAACCGAGGACGGCTCCGTCGACCTGAAAGGCGAGATCACCGGGATCGAGCCCAAGATCGACCCGAATTCGCGCCTCGTGACGCTGCGCGCCGAGGTTCCCAATGGCGAAGGCAAGCTGACGCCCGGCCAGTTCGTGCATGTCACTGTCGTGCTGCCCGCAGAGGATAACGTGATCGCCCTGCCGCAGACCGTGGTCAGCTCCAACCTCTACGGCGATTCCGTCTACGTGGTGCGCAAGGAGACCCCCGAAGGCGCGGATAAGCCGCAGTTGGTCGCCAAGCAGGTCTTCATCACGCTCGGACGCCGCTCCGGCCAACTTATCGAAGTCACCAAGGGTCTCAAAGCGGGCGACATGGTCGTCAACGCGGGTCAGAACAAGCTGAACTCCGGCGCGACGGTGAGCATCGACAACGCGATTTCGCCCGATCCCGATGCGCCCTCGACCGAAGAGGTGATGAAAGCCCTCGGCATGGAGGGCAACGCCGCGGCAAACTCCGAGACGTCTTCGGACGGCAACTCGAGCGCCAGCGCGGAGGGGGACTCGGACACCACGTCGGACGCCTCATCGGACACGACCTCAGACGGCGCGAAGGCGCAGTAAGGCCAAGCCCATGAATATCTCCGAGATCTTCATCCGCCGCCCCGTCCTCTCGATGGTTCTGGGCGCGTTCATGCTCCTGCTGGGGGCGCAGGCCTATTTTAACCTGCCCGTCCGCCAATATCCGGAAGTCGAGGAAACGGTGGTCACCATCACCACCGCCTATCCCGGCGCCTCGCCCGAACTGATCCAGGGCTTCATCACCTCGCCGCTCGCTGCTGCCGTGGCGACCACTGAAAACGTCGATTACGTCACCACCCAGTCGCGGCCGTCGGCCTCGGTTATCTCGGTGCATATGAAGCTCGGGTCCAATTCCGACGCGGCGATGACCGAGGTGCTCTCGAAAGTGCAGCAGGTGAAGGGCCAACTGCCCTCGGCCGCGAAGGACCCGGTAATCCAGAAGGGCACCGGCCAGACCTTCGCGCTGATGTATCTCGCGGCGCTCAACCCCAACATGACCCCCGAGCAGCTGACCGAATATCTGCGCCGGGTGATCCGTCCGCGCATGTCCACGATTCCGGGCGTCGCGCAGACCCAGATCATCGGCGCCTCCGATTACGCGATGCGGGTCTGGATCGATCCGGACAAGCTGGCTGCGCGCGGCGTCACGGCGTCGGAAGTGGTGGGCGCCATTCAGGCGTCGAACTTCCTCTCGGCCCCGGGCAAGACGAAAAACGAATACGTCGCCCAGTCGATCACGTTGCAATCCACGCTGCAGACGCCCGAAGCCTTCGGCAAGCTGCCGATCACCGGCAAGGGCGATGACGTGGTGCGCCTCCGCGATGTCGCGAAGATCGAGCTCGCCAAGGCCTCCGAGAACGAGATCGTCACCTTCGAAGGCAAGGAGGGCACGTTCCTCGGCGTCTACCCGACGCCGGCTGCCAACCCGCTCGATACGGCGGCGGCGGTGCGCAAGGCGCTGCCCGATATCAACGCAACGCTTCCCGAAGGCATGAAGATCGAGCTGGTCTACGACTCGACCGAGACGATCTCGGCCTCGATCCACGAGGTGTTCAAGACCATCGGCGAGGCGGTCGCGATCGTGACCGTGGTGATCCTTCTGTTCCTCGGCTCGCTGCGCTCCGTGGCGATGCCCATCGTGACCATTCCGCTCTCGCTGATCGGGGTGCTCGCAGTGCTTCTGGCGCTGGGATACTCGATCAACCTTCTCACACTGCTGGCAATGGTGCTGGCGATCGGCCTCGTCGTCGATGACGCGATCGTGGTGGTGGAGAATATCCACCGACATATCGAAGAGGGGATGAAACCGATCCCCGCCGCCGTGCGGGGCATGAAGGAGATCACCGGGCCGGTCATCGCGATGACGATCACGCTGGCCGCAGTGCTCGCGCCTCTGGGCTTCACCGGCGGGTTGACCGGACAGCTGTTCCGTGAATTCGCCTTCGCACTCGCGGGGTCGGTGATCCTGTCAGGGATCATCGCGCTGACGATCACGCCGATGATGTCGGGCCGCCTGCTGAAACATGGCGAGTCCAAGGGCTTCCAGGCGTTCGTCGACCGCAATTTCGATCGGCTCTCGGGCTGGTACGGGCGGCGTGTCGACGGCTCGCTCGACCTGCGCGGGATCACGCTGCTCATCGTCGTTTCGCTCGTGGGCGTGACCGGGTTCATGCTGATGAACACCAATTCCGAGCTTGCCCCGGACGAGGATAACGGCGCGCTCTTCGCGATCCTGAACGGGCCACGCTACGCGACCAGCGACTACACGCAGAAATATATCGACCAGGTCGGACGCGACACCGCCGACATCCCCGAAGTGCGCACCGATTTCTCGATCGCGGGCTTCGGCGGCGACAGCTCTCAGGGTATCTATATCTGGGCGCTCAAGGACTGGGCGGATCGCACCCGCAGCCAGAAGGAAATCCAGCAGGAGATCCAGAGCGATCTGGGCAAATCGACCGGCCTGAAGGGCTTCGCTTTTGCGCCGCCGTCGCTGCCGGGCACCGGGGGCGGCCTGCCGATATCGGTGGTGATCCAGTCGATCCACTCCGCAAAACGCGTCGCCGAGGTGGCCGAGGAGATCAAGAACAAGGCGCAGGCCACGGGCAAGTTCATCGTCGTACAGAACTCACTCAACTTCGACAGCCCGCAGGTCAATGTCACGATCGACCGCGACCGGGCGGCGGCGCTGAACGTGCCGGTCTCGGATATCGGTTCGACGCTGGGGCTGTTGGTCGGCGAAGCGTCGGTGGCGCAGTTCGACCGCGACTCCAACAGCTACGACATCATCCCGCAGGTGCCTCAGGAATTCCGCGCGAATCCCGAGGAGCTGGGCCGCTACTTCGTCCGCTCCGCCTCGGGTGCGATGATCCCGCTGTCATCGCTCGTGAAGATCGACACCGGCGTGAACGCCGCCTCGATCGAACAGTTCGACCAGTTGAACGCGGCGACGATCACGGCGCTCCCCCTGCCCGGCGGCTCCACCGGCGAGGGCGTGCAGACGATCGTGGACATCGCCAATCAGGTGATGCCCGACGGCTTCTTCGTGAACTATTCGGGCCAATCTCGGATCGAGACTCAGCAAGGCAATACCATCGTGATCGCCTTCGCGGCGGCCGTGCTGGTGATCTATCTGGTGCTCGCCGCCCAGTTCGAGAGCTTCCGCGACCCCTTCATCATCATGATGACGGTGCCGCTGACGATCTTCGGCGCGGTGCTGCCGCTGAACCTCGGCTTGGGCACGCTCAACATCTATTCCGAGGTGGGGCTGATCACGCTGGTGGGGCTGATCACGAAACACGGGATCCTGATGGTCGAGTTTGCCAACCAGCAGCGCGAGCAATCGGGCCTCACCCGCCGGCAGGCGATCGTGAAGGCCGCGCAGACCCGTCTTCGTCCGATCCTGATGACCACCGCCGCAATGGCGCTGGCGGTGGTGCCGCTGATCCTCGCGCAAGGCGCGGGCGCAGAGGCACGCAAGGCGATGGGCCTCGTGATCTTTTCGGGGATCCTGATCGGGACGATGTTCACGCTGTTCGTGGTGCCGATGTTCTACACTTTCATCGCGCCTTCGGACAAAGCCTACAAAGCGGCCGAGGAAAAACGTCTGGCCGCCGGCTGAGACGGAAGGCAAAGTCTGGGGGCTTCGCGCCCCCAGCCCCCCGCGGAAAATGTGTGCCAAGGCGAAGGCTTACCTCTTTCGCCTTGGCGTAAATATCCCGGGGTGAATTTCCGAAGGACAGAGGGGGCGGCGCCCCTTTTTTATTGCGACCTCAGAGGCCCCCGCGCCTGTCAGAGATGCGCGAGGTAGCTCGTTACCGCGGGGCGCACAGTGGATTGCCCTGCATTGCGCGCCTGCTGGATCACCTGCCGCAGTTCCCCCAGATCGGCGCGGCGGATCAGATGTTTGACCGGACCGATCGAAGCGGGTCGCATCGAAAGCGTACGAATGCCGAGCGCCGCGAAGGTCAGCGCCTCGATCGGGCGCCCCGCATCCTCGCCGCAGAAGCTGAGGCTCGTGTTCGAAACCGCGCAGCGTGCGATGATCCGCTCAAGGAAGTTCAGGAAGGACCCGTCGAGCGTATCGTAGCGGCGACGCACCCGTTCGTTCTCGCGGTCGGCGGCGAAGAAGAACTGCTTCAGATCGTTGCCGCCGATCGAGATGAAATCGCAATCGCGATAGAAGCTGTCCGGCGCGAAGCCGAGGCTCGGGGTTTCCAGCATCGCGCCGATGCGCAACTCTTCGGGCACGGTGCGGCCCAACTGGGCCTCGCGATCGCGGACCCGCAGCAAGGTATCGCGCGCGGCGTAGAATTCCTCGGGGAGCGCGATGAAGGGAAACATGATCGACGTCGGGCGTCCGTCGGCTGCGCGCAAGAGCGCCTGCAGCTGCATTCGCAGGATACCCGGCTTGTCGAGCCCCACCCGCAGCGCGCGCCAGCCCATCGCCGGGTTCGGCTCGTCCTGCGGTTTCATGTAGGGAACCACCTTGTCGGAGCCGATATCAAGCGTGCGGAAATTCACCCGTCGGCCGTCGGCCGCGTCCATCACCCGCTTGTAGAGCTGAACCAACTCGTCGCGGCGTGGCACCTTTGTGCGGGTCAGGAATTGCAGTTCGGTGCGGAACAGCCCCACCCCATCAGCGCCGGAGCCCTTCAGGGAGGGCAGATCCGCCATCAGCCCAGCATTCATCATCAGCGAGACAATCTGGCCCGATCGATCGACCGCAGGTTGGTCGCGCAGCGAGGCATAGCGTTTCTGCGCCTCGGCCTGCATCGCGATCTTGTCGCGGAATGCATGCGCTACACTTTCCTCTGGCCGCAGGTGCACCACACCCTGATCGCCGTCGACGAGGATCGGGTCACCGTTCAGTGCCTCCGCCGTAATCCGGCCCGCATGGATCACCAGCGGAATCGAGAGCGCGCGGGTGACGATCGCGGCATGCGAGCCGACGGAACCTTCCTCCAGCACCACGCCCTTGAGTTTGCGATCATAGTCGAGAAGTTCCGCCGGGCCGATATTGCGCGCCACGAGCACCGGGTTTTCGGGCATCTCGGCACCGGTATCGCTGCCCTGCCCCGTCAGCTGCCGCAGCAGGCGGTTCGACAGGTCGTCGAGATCGTTGAGCCGTTCGCGCAGGTACGGATCGGGCGCCTTGCGCATCCGGTCGCGCGCGGCGTTCTGCTCCTTCTCGACCGCAGCTTCGGCAGAGAGGCCCGCTGCGATGTCTTCGAGCATCCGCCGCTTCCAGCCCTTGGAGGCGGCGAGCATCTTGAAGGTTTCCAGCACCTGCCGCTGATCCTTGTCGATCAGGGTCGGGCTGGCGAGCATCTCGTCGATCTTGCCGCGCAGTTCGGTGATGGCCTCCTCGAGGCGCGCGGCCTCGGCCTCGGGATCTTCGGCGACCGGGTTCGTCACGACGACGCGCGGCTCGTGCAGCCAGACGCGCCCCTCGGCGGCGCCTTCCTGACCGGTCGCACCGCGGAACATGACCGGGAAGCGGTGAGTCGCACCGATCTCGGAATTCTCGCCGCCGGTGAAAGCGCCAAGCTCGGTCATTTCGGCCAGCACCATCGCGACCACCTCGAGCCCATAAAGTTCGTCATCCGAGAAGCTGCGCTCGTCCTTCGACTGCACGACCAGAACGCCCAGCTTTTCGCCCACGCGCTGGATCGGCACGCCGACGAAGCTGGAGTAAATCTCTTCGCCTGTCTCCGGCATGTAGCGGAAGCCCGGCTCGGAGGGCGCATCGGCGGAGTTGATCGGGCGGCCCGACCGCGCCACGCGCCCCACGAGACCTTCGCCCAGACGCATCCGCGTGTGGTGGACAGCCTCTGCCTTCAGACCTTCGGTTGCGCAAAGCTCTAGCGTTTCGGGATCGCGGAACAGATAGATGGAGCACACTTCGGTGCCCATCGAATCCGCGATGATCTGGGTGATGTGGTTGAGCCGGTCCTGCCCGTCGCCCTCCGTGGCCAGCGTATCGCGCAGGCGTCGCAACAGCGTGCGACTATCACTTTCGCTCAGTTCCACCATCCGCGCAGGTCGTCCCTGTTGCTGCGGCCCTTCGGGTTACTCAGGCCTTGTCGAGTTCGAAGGCATCATGCAGGGCCTGAACCGCCAGTTCCAGATATTTGCGGTCGACCAGCACCGAAATCTTGATTTCCGACGTGGAGATAACCTTGATGTTGACGTTTTCGGCGGCCAGCGCCTTGAACATCTTCGCGGCGACCCCCGCGTGGGAACGCATGCCGATCCCGACGACGGAGATTTTCGCCACGTCCTCGTCTGCGACCAGCTCGTCGAACTGGATCAGACCGGCGTCGCGAGCGTCTTCCATCGCCTTGCGGGCGCGGGCCACCTGATTGACCGGGCAGGAGAAGGTCATGTCGGTGACCTTGACCTCATGCTCGGCCTGACGCTCGGAGATGTTCTGGACGATCATGTCGACATTCACACCGGCATCCGCGAGCGGCCCGAAGATCGCGCTGGCGATACCGGGGCGGTCTTCGACCGTCACGAGGGTCATTTTCGCTTCGTCGCGGGAAAAGGCGACGCCGGAGACAACTTTCGATTCCATGATTTTATCCTCGTCGCAGACCAGAGTGCCCGAATTCTCCGTGGTTTCCTCGAAGGAGCTTAGCACGCGCAGCGGCACCTTGTAGCGCATCGCGAGCTCGACCGAGCGGGTTTGCAGAACCTTCGCCCCGAGGCTCGCGAGTTCCAGCATCTCCTCGAAGGCGATGCGGTCGAGCTTGCGCGCCTTCGAGGAGACGCGCGGGTCGGTGGTGTAAATGCCGTCGACATCGGTGTAGATGTCGCATCGCTCCGCGCCGAACGCAGCGGCGAAAGCCACAGCGGTCGTGTCCGAGCCGCCCCGGCCGAGCGTCGTGATCCGGTTCTCCGGCGACAGCCCCTGGAAGCCGGCGATTACCGCGACCTTGAAGCCTTCGGAGAATTTCTGGTCAAGATTTTCGCGCGGGATCGACACGAAGCGCGCCGCGCCATGCGCAGAGGTCGTGTTGATCGGCACCTGCCAGCCCTGCCAGCTGCGCGCGGAGACGCCCATCTCCTGCAGGCGCAGCGACATCAGGCCGGCGGTGATATTCTCACCCGAGGAGACCACAGCGTCGTATTCGCGCGCATCGTAGAGCGGCGACGTGGTCTCGACCCAGTTGACGAGTTCGTTGGTCTTGCCCGACATCGCGGAGACGATCACGATGACATCGTAACCGCGCTCGACTTCACGCTTCACCTTTTCGGCGGCGTTTGCGATCCGGTCGAGATCGGCGACGGAAGTGCCGCCGAATTTCATCACCAGAATGGGCATGGAAATCCCCCTTGGGCAGAGTCGCGCCTCTGCTAGCTCAAGCCGTTGGGGCACGCAAGAGATTTGGCGTTTCCGGGCCTGCAGATCGGCTCGGGGGCGCTGCCCCTCTTCGCGTTCGCGAACTCACCCCGGGATATTTGGAAAGAGCGAAAAGGGTCAGTTCGTCTTGCGAGTCGACAGGAAGGGCAGCGGCAGAACCGGGAGCCCGTCCTCGAGCATCTTGCGCGCGTCGTCGAGTTTCGCTTCTCCGTGGATCGCGCGTTTCTTGGCGGTGCCCTCGTGCATCGCGCGCGCTTCGGTAGCGAAGTTCATGCCGACGTAATCGGAGTTCTTCTCGATCTCGCGACGCATCGCGGCAAGAGCCTGCTCGGCCTCGGAATGCGGCTGCGAGAGGGGGCGTTCAGGCACGCCCTCCTGCGTTTTGCGTGTCTGCGCGACGGGCGGCGCCATCAGCGATTTCTCGACGTTTTTCGAGCCGCAAACTGCACATTCCAGCTGGCCTGCCGATTTGAGCGCCTCGAACCCGGAGGCCGAGGGAAACCAACTGTCGAAGCGGTGCTCATTCTCGCATTGCAGCGTATAACGGATCATCTCTGCATCTCCCGAATGGGTAAGCAAATAGGCTATTTAACCCGCGATGCAAGCATATTGGCGCAGGTCATAGACGCGCGATGAGCGCGGTTGCGATGCTTTCGACATCGGCTGGCGGCCCAAGCGCCGCCCGCGCGGCGCGCGCCATTTCCGCCTGTTCGTCGGCGTCGAGCGTGGCGAACGCAGCGGCGAGATCCGACTCGGTCGCGCAAAGCCGCGCGCCGCCTGCCGCGTCGAGTGCGGCATAGGCTGCGGCGAAATTCGCGACATCCGGACCATGCAGCAAAGCGCAGTCGAAGCTCGCCGGTTCATAGGGGGTATGACCGCCCTTTTCGACAAGCGAGCCGCCCACGAAGCACAGGCCCGCGCTCGCATACCAGCGGCCCATTTCGCCCAGCGTATCGGCCAGATAGACCTCCGCGGTCGGGGGTCCGTCCTTCGAGCGGGTGGTATGACGCAGCCCGGCCTTGGCGATCAGAGCTGCGATCTGGGGCGCACGGCGGGGATGGCGCGGAGCGAGGATCAGGCGCAGGCCCGGTCGGTGCGTGCGCGCCTTCGCAAAGGCGGCGAGGATCGTCGCGTCTTCCCCCTCATGGGTCGACGCGGCCAACACCGTGTCGCTGCGCGGCCAGTCGAGCGGCACGCCCGGTGCGACGGTTATCGAGGTCTTGAGGTTGGCGGGGGGCATCAGCCGCTCTTGCGGCAGGCCAAGGTCGAGGAACCGCGCCTCGGACCCCGCATCCTGCGCCGAGAGCGCGGTGATCTGCGACATCATCGGCTGCGCGATGCCAATCTTCGCCCAGCGCGCCGCCGAGCGGGCCGACATCCGGGCACCGATCACAAAGATCGAACGCTGTGCATCGGCCATCAGCGCCATGCGGTTCGGCCACAGCTCGTTCTCGATCACGACCAGCGCGCGGGGGGCATGGCGCGACAGGAACCGCCGCAGCACCGCACGATGGTCGAGCGGCGCCATACGGATCGCGATGCGGGCATCGTTCCAGCCCTGCCCCAGCGCGCGCGCCGTCACCGTGTTCACCGTCACCAACAGCCGCAACGCAGGATCGGCGGCCAGCAGCGCTTCGATCAAAGGCTTGGCGGAGGTCAGTTCACCATTCGAGGCCGCGTGCAGCCACAATCGCCCCGGCGCGGCCTCCCCACCGCCCAACCGCTCCAACAAAGCGACCCGGCTTTCGCGTCCGCGCAGAACGCGCCAGAGCAACGCCGCCAGAACAGGCAGGCTCGCGATACTGACGAGAAGGCGGTAAAGGACCATGAAAGGCTCCGGCGAGATTTGCGCCATAGAACGGATCACCCCCCTCACAGGCAAGCCCCTCCTTGCGTTTTCGCAAAGCGACTTTGCGCGAATGAACGGTCCATGGCCTTGTTTCCCGGACGGCAGCTTGCGAAAGTCCTGCCCGGAGGCGCAGTTCGGGAGGGGCTTATGGAGCAATACGATTACATCGTGGTCGGGGGCGGCAGCGCAGGCTGCGTTCTGGCCAACCGACTGTCGGAGAACCCCAAGCACAAGGTGCTGCTGCTGGAGGCCGGCGGGCGTGACAACTACCACTGGGTCCACATCCCCGTCGGTTATCTCTATTGCATCGGCAACCCGCGCACCGACTGGGGTTTCAAGTCGAAAGCCGAAGCCGGACTGAACGGGCGCGAACTGCTCTATCCACGCGGGCGCATCCTCGGCGGCTGCTCCTCGATCAACGGCATGATCTACATGCGCGGCCAGGCCCGCGATTACGACATGTGGGCGCAGGCGGGTAATCCCGGCTGGGGCTGGGACGACGTGCTGCCGCTGTTCAAGAAGCAGGAAGATTTCTATCGCGGCGAGAGCGACCTGCATGGCGCTGGCGGCGAATTGCGGGTCGAAGAGGCCCGCGTGCGCTGGGAGATGCTCGATACTTTTCTCGAGGCCGCCGAAGAGGCCGGGTTCCCACGCACCGACGATTTCAACACCGGCACCAATGAGGGCGGCGGCTATTTCCACGTCACTCAGAAATCCGGCTGGCGCTGGAGCGCGGTGAAAGCCTTCCTGAAACCCGCGATGCAACGCCAGAACCTGCGGATCGAGACCAACGCGCAGGTCGAGAAGCTCCTGATCGAAGAGGGGCGCGTAATCGGCATCCGCTACAACCAGAACGGACAGAGCCACGATGTGAAGGCGGGCGAGACGGTGCTCTCGGCGGGCTCGATCGGCTCGGTCCAGATCCTCGAGCTCTCGGGAATCGGGCGCGGCGACGTGCTGTCTCAGCACGGCATCACCCCGGTGGCCGAAGTGAACGGTGTGGGCGAGAACCTGCAGGACCACCTGCAACTGCGCGTGATCTACAAGGTCTCGGGCGTCAAGAGTCTCAACACCATGGCCTCGACCCTCTGGGGCAAGGCGAAGATCGGGATGGAATATGCGCTGTTCCGCTCGGGGCCGATGTCGATGTCGCCGTCGCAGGTGGGCATCTTCACCCGCAGCTTCCCCGAGAAGGAGACGCCCGATCTGGAGTATCACGTCCAGCCGGTCAGCCTCGACAAGTTCGGCGACGCGGTCCACGCTTTCCCCGGCATGACGGCGAGCGTGTGCAACCTGCGCCCCGAGAGCCGCGGCCATGTGCATATCACCTCGCCCGATTTCCGCGCCCATCCCGAAATCGCGCCGAATTACCTCTCGACCGAGGGCGACCGCCGCGTCGCCGCCGAAGCGATCCGGCAGGTCCGCCGTGTCGCCTCGCAACCGGCCTTCGCGAAATACAAGCCCGAGGAATATAAGCCCGGCCCGGACTATCAGACCGAAGCTGAGCTGGTGAAAGCCGCGGGCGATATCGGCACCACGATCTTCCATCCCGTCGGCACTTGCCGGATGGGGCCTGATGACGGTGCCGTGGTCGATCCGCGGCTACGGCTGAAAGCGCTGAAAGGGCTGCGCATCGCGGATGCCTCGGTGATGCCGACGATCACCTCGGGCAACACCAACGCACCGACGATGATGATCGCCGAAAAGGCGGCGCAGATGATCCTGGAGGACGCGAAGGGCTGAGAAGCTGCTCTCGCCTAGTGGTACGTAGGGGGGCGCTGCCCCCGCTCCTTCGGAGCCCCCCGGGATATTTTCGACAAGAGGAAGCGAAGCTACCTTCCTCTTGGTCTAAATATCCCCGCCGGAGGCATTCGACGGAAAACAGGGGCGCGGCGTCGCGATCACTTGGCGATGCGGGCGACAAGCTCCTCGCGCAGAACGCCCTCATCGGTGCCGGTGTCCCGGGCAAGGCGCTTCAGCCCAAAATGGACGCGGGCGATTTCCTGATAATAGCTGGTGAAGGCGTAATTCACCGCAGCGCCCGCGACTGCGCCCAGAAGCGGCGCGGCCTGGGCGGCGAGTTTCTGACCCAGCACGATCGACAGGCGAGGCGCGACCTTTGCGATCAGCGACTTCATGCTCGACCCGGTGATCGTCGCGCGCGCGGCGAGGAAGCTCAGATCCATCCCGTCATCATCCTCGAGCGGCCCGGCAGATGCGAAGACCCGCAGACATTCGAGCCGCACTTCCTCGGAGGCCGGGTCAAAGCCGTGTTCGGCGGCGATGCCCTGTATGGCGCGCAGTAGCATCGTGACCGTGAAGGGCAACTCGGCGAGCGAACTGCCCAGACCGCCGACGCCGCCTGCGGCCCCCATTGCGGTGGTCAGCGTGCGGTTCATCCAGTCGGGCCGGTCCGCGACGATTCCGCGCGAGCGCTCGGCGGCTGTCATCGCGCCCGAAAGCGCGCGCTCGGTCGCCCCATCCAGACCGTTGCGCACGGGCCCCGGCAATTTGCTCAGAAGCCCTTCGGCGGAACCTCCGACATAGCCGATCAGCTGCATCACCACGCCGCCCGCTGCGCGGTGGCGTTTCGCGAGGGTGTCGAGCTGGCCCAGAATCGCAGGGTCGCTTACGGGGGGAAGAATATCTGCCATCATCGCCTCCTTGCCTTTTCCAGATATGGGGCGGCGGGAGCGCTTCGGCAATCAGTCGTCTTTCTCGACCTGACCGTGCACGCCCTCCCAGGCACCGGGCACCAGTTCGAGCCCCAGAACGCGGTCGGGATTGGTTGGCGGCGGCATCTCGACTTCGTCGAGCTTTGAAAAGCCAAAGCGCTGGTAATAGGGCGCGTCGCCCACCAGCAGCACACGCTCCCAGCCGAGATCGGCGGCGCGCGAGAGGCTTTCGTGCATCAGAATTCCGCCCAGGCCTTCGCCCTGCCGCGTCGGGTGGACCGCGATCGGCCCGAGCAGCAGGACGCGCTTGTAGCCGACCCGCACCGGCCAGTAGCGGATTACGGCGGCAAGGATGCCGTCCTGACGCAGCGTGAGGCAAAGCTCCCGGACCGGTTCGACGCCGTCGCGAAGGCGATAGGAGGACAGCGCCGTGCGGCCCGGCGCGAAGCAGAGGTCGTAGAGCGCCTCGACCTCCCACCAGTCCTCTGCCGTCTCTTGCGCGAGCTCGTGCATCGCTGCCCCTTTCAGGCTGCCCCTTTCCTGCGCGGTAGCATGCGCTAAGTTCGGGATCAAACAGGAGAAAGCATGTTCTATCGCACCTCGGATGGCCACCCGCTCGCGCATAACCCGTTCAACTCCATCGTCGCCCCACGCCCGATCGGCTGGATTTCGACGCGCAGCGAGATGGGCGACAATCTCGCGCCCTATTCCTTCTTCAACGCGGTCGCCTACACGCCGCCGCAGGTGATCTTCGCCTCGACCGGGGTGAAGCCCGATCGCGACGGCACGAAGGACAGCGTCTCGCAACTGCGCGAGGCGGGGGTGTTCTGCGCCAATCTCGTGACCTATGCGCTGAAGGACCAGATGAACGCCTCCTGCGCCAACTATCCCGCGGGCACCGACGAATTCGCCGAATGCGGGATCGAGAAAGCGGAATGCGAGACCATCGACTGCCCGCGCGTGGCGGCGGCGCCCGCCTCGCTCGAATGTCGCGTCGTGCAGGTCATCAAGCTCTTGGGCGAGGGTAATTACCTCGTTCATGGCGAAGTGACCGGCATCCATATCGCCGATGATTGCCTGAAGGACGGGCTCTATTCGCCGCCCGACCGTCTGGTGCGGCTCGGCAATCGCGGCGATTACGCGGCCGTGTCGGAAACCTTCGAGATGCTGCGGCCTAAGCTCTGACCCGCGCGCGGATCCGGCTGCGGCGGCCTTCGACCAACGTGTAGAGGCCGCTCGCCACGATCAGCGCCGCGCCGAAGATCATGGCGGTGTCAGGCCGCTCGCCGAACACGACCGCCCCGAGGATCAGCGCGAAGATCAGGCGGGTGTAGCGGAAGGGCGTGATGACCGAAACCTCGCCCATACGCATCGCTTTCGTCAGCGACCAATAGGCGAGGCTGCCGAAGGCCACCGCGCCGGCCACATCGCGCAGCGAAACAAGATCGGGCGTCGTGACGCCGCCGAAGATCAGAAGGATCAGTACGCCGGTCGGGATCAGCATCATGAAGCCGTAGAAGCTGAGCTGGAAATTCGACAGGACCGGCGGGCAGGCGCGCGTCGCCAGATCGCGCCCCGCAAAGCCCAGCATGCCCAGAACGGTCCAAAGGGCAGCCGGAACGAAACCGTCGAGGCCGGGGCGCAGCACGATCAGCACGCCGATGAACCCGATCCCCACCGCGACCCAGCGCCGGATGCCGACACGCTCGGAAAACACCACCGCCGCGCCCGCGACGACGACGAGCGGTGTCGCCTGCAGGATGGCGGAGGCGTTCGAGAGCGGCGTCAGCGCGATCCCCAGCGTATAGCCGAGACGCCCGATCACTTCGAGCGCGAGCTTGATCAGCAGCGGCTTCGAGGCGAGCGCCGGGTGCAGCAGCCGCTGACCGCGCGCGGTGATAAGTACGCCGAAGACCGCCATCCCGCCGAGGCCGAACAGCATCAGCACCACGCCCACCGCGAGATGGGTCGAGGCGGATTTGACGAACATGTCTTCCATCGCGAAGGCCGCCATCGCTATGACCATCAGCACCGAGCCGCGCAGGTTTTCCATAAATTCTCTCCCGTGAGGGCTCCCATTTCCCTCGCTCATCGGCGATAGACCGCGCGGCAAGTGGCTGCAATCCCTCTTTCCTCCCGCGCGCCCGGGCCTTAGGCTCGCTGCGACGCGGAAAAGACAGGCGGAGGATGCGCGGAATGGACAGGATGATCGGGGTGATCGGCGGCTCGGGCGTCTATCAGATCAACGGACTGGAGGCGGCCGAGTGGGTCACCGTCGAGACACCTTTCGGCGCGCCCTCCGATCAGGTACTGACCGGCAGCCTCGATGGCGTGAAGATGGCTTTCCTGCCCCGCCACGGCCGCGGCCATGTCGAGACGCCGACCACCGTCCCCTACCGCGCCAATATCGCCGCGATGAAACAGCTGGGCGTGACCGATCTCGTCGCCGTCTCCGCCGTGGGTTCGCTGAAAGAGGCCTATGCGCCGGGCGATTTCCTGATCGTGGACCAGTATATCGACCGCACCTTCGCCCGCGAAAAGACCTTCTTCGGTCCCGGCATGGTCGGTCATGTCTCGGTGGCCCATCCCGTCTGTGCGGAGCTTTCGACCGCCTGCGCCGAGGCCGCGCGCAAGACCGGCGTCACCGTCCACGAGGGGGGCACCTATGTCGCGATGGAAGGCCCGCAATTCTCCACCAAAGCCGAGAGCGAGCTTTACCGCCAATGGGGCGCTGATGTGATCGGCATGACCGGCATGCCCGAGGCCAAGCTCGCCCGCGAGGCGGAACTGCATTACGCCTGCGTCGCGATGATCACCGATTACGACTGCTGGCACCCCGATCACGATGCCGTGGACGTAGCGCAGGTCGTTGCCGTCGCGATGAAAAATGCCGATAAGGCGCGCGCTCTGGTCGCGGCCCTCCCGGGTCTGCTGAACGGGGCCGCGGGCGATTGCGCCACCGGCTGTACCCGTGCCCTCGACAGCGCAATCATGACCGCCCCCGACAAGCGCGACCCCGAGATGGCGCGCAAACTGAAGACCATCGCGGGCCGCGTGCTCGAGCTCTGAGGATCCCATGAACGTCAAAGACTATATCCGCACCATCGCCGACTTCCCGCATGAAGGGATCATGTTCCGCGATGTGACCACGCTTTTCGCCGATCCGCGCGGCTTCCGCATGGCGATCGACCAGATGCTTCACCCGTGGGCGGGCCAGCAGATCGACAAGGTCGTGGGGCTGGAGGCGCGCGGCTTCATCATCGGCGGCGCGATCGCGCATCAGCTGTCGAAAGGCTTCGTGCCGATCCGCAAGAAGGGCAAGCTGCCCGGCCAGACGATTTCGCAGGCTTACCAGCTGGAATATGGCGAGGCGGTGATGGAGATGCATGAGGATGCGATCAAGCCCGGCGAGAAGGTTCTGGTCGTCGACGACCTTCTGGCCACCGGCGGCACGGCGCAAGCGGGCATCCAGCTGATCGAACGCGTGGGCGGCGAGATCGTGGGCCTCTCCTTCATCGTCGACCTGCCGGAACTGGGCGGGCGCAAACTGCTCGAAGACCGCGGCATGAATGTAAGCGTGCTCTGCGAATTCGAGGGGGCGTGAGCCCCCGTCCGGTCCCCGCCATTCTCGCCGTCGTGATCCGCGACGGACAGGCCCTGCTGGTGCAACGGGCCAACCCGCCCGATGCCGGGCTATGGGGCTTTCCCGGCGGCAAGGTCGAGCTTGGCGAAACGCTTCTCGCGGCGGCAGAGCGCGAATTGCTGGAGGAAACCGGCGTGCAGGCGCGGGCCACCCATGCCTTCAATGCGCTCGATGTGCTTGCCCATGACGATGCGGGCGCGCTGGAGCATCACTTCGTGCTGATCGCGGTCGAATGTCAGTGGCAGACCGGAGAGCCGATCGCCGCCGATGACGCTCTGGATGCGCGCTGGGTCGATGTCGACCGGATGGAGAACGACTTTCCCCTAAGCCGTGATGTAGCACGGATCGCGCGGCAGGCCGCCGCGCTGGGGCCGCGTTAACGTCTTTCTTACGCAAATCGACCTAACCTGACCGGGCCAGATGGTTCGGCTGCTTGCAATGACACGTGAACCAGAACGCCGCGCTCCGCCTGCTCTCCTGGCGGCGCGTTTCTCTTGGCCCTCAGCGCTCCGCCAGCACCGCGCCGGGGTTCAGGATGCCCTTGGGATCAAGCGCCGCCTTGATCGCGCGCATCGCGGCCAGCTTGCCCGGATCGCCGTAGCGCTCCAGATCGCCCACCTTGAGCCGCCCGATCCCATGCTCGGCCGAGATCGAGCCGCCGAAACGGTCGACCAGATCGTAGACCGTCTCGGGGATCGCACGGCGCAGGTTCTCGTATTCCTTGCGGTCGCGCCCCTCGGCGGGGAAGGCGTTGAAATGCAGATTGCCGTCGCCGACATGGCCGAAGCAGTTGATCCGGATATTGCCGAGGTCGAGAAGAGCGCCACGCGCCTCTTCGATGAAAGCGGCCAGCTTCGGCAGCGGCAGCGAGATGTCGTGGCTCGATATCGACCCGATCCGCTTGTTCGCTTCCGGCAGGCTCTCGCGCAGCGACCACATCTGGGCGCGCTGGCTCTCGGAGCTTGCGATCACCCCGTCGCTGACCAGCCCCTCGGCGGCCTCGAACAGCTCCGCAAGCGCCTCTTCCGGGGTGAGCCCCTCGGGCAGACCGATCTCGATCAGCACCGACCAGTCGGGGCGCACCTCGAAAGGTTGATGTACCTCCGGTCCGACCTCGTCGAGGAAACGCAGCCCCTGCCCCGAGATCAACTCGAAGGCCGAGACACAGCCCGGCATCCGGGCCTCGGCCAGTTCCAGAAGTTCCAGCGCTGCGGCGGGGCTTTCAACAGCCATCATCGCCGTGCCGACCGCCGCCGGGCGCGGGAAGAGCCGCAGCGTCGCGGCCGTGATCATCCCGAGCGTGCCCTCGGACCCGATCAGCAGGTCCTTCAGATCGTAGCCGGTATTGTCCTTGCGCAGATGCTTGAGGCCGGAGATCACCGTGCCATCGGCCAGCACCGCCTCGACGCCCAGACACAGCTCGCGCGCGTTGCCATAGCGCAGTACGTTCACCCCGCCCGCATTGGTCGCCAGCACACCGCCGATCCGGGCGGAGCCCTGGCTCGCGATGGTCAGCGGAAACAGCCGCTCCACGCCTTCCGCCGCCTGCTGCGCCTCAAGCAGTGTCGCGCCTGCTTCGATCTCCAGCACATGGCCGCTGACCGCGCGAACCGCGTTCATTTTCTCGAGGCTCAGGATCACCGGCGCGGGGCCGTCCTCGGTGATCTGGCCGCCGACCAGCCCGGTGCCGCCGCCATAGGGCATCACAGCGACGCCCGCCGCGTGGCAGTGCCTCAGCACCGCCGCGACCTCTTCGGTCGACGTCGGCTTCACCAGCACCCCGCCGATACCGTGATAGCGCCCGCGCGGCTCTTCGAGAAAGGACGCCCCCGGCGCGCCGAGGCTCAGGCCCGGCACCGCTTCCCGCAGCGTCTCGACGAAACTTTCATCAGCGGCGGTACGCATCTCTGACTCCTTCGGCTTGGCTTAAGTATCCCGGGGGGCTGGCTGCGCCAGCGGGGGCAGCGCCCCCTCTGCCGTTCGCCCCGCAACATGTCGCGCGAGCGCAGGCGCCCCTATCGGACATCCGTCCGTCCCCGGCGATCCGAGCGCAGGTTGGAATAGAGGACGTGATTGCGCCAGCGCCCGTTGATCTGCAGGTAGCTCTGCGCGACTCCCTCGTATTTGAAACCGGATTTCTCCAGAACCCCGCGCGAGGCCGCATTCTCGGGCAGGCAGGCCGCCTCGATCCGGCTGAGGTCGAGCTTGGTGAAGGCGTAATGCACGACGGCCTCGATCGCCTCGCGCATGTAACCCTGACGCGCGTGACGCTGGCCGATCCAATAGCCCAGCGTGCCCGCCTGCGCCGGTCCGCGCCGGATATTGTCGAGCGTGATCGCCCCGAGGAACGTCTCGTCGCGGCGCGAGAACAGGAAGACGGGGACCGCGGTGCCATTCGCGATCGCGCGCGCGGCCCAGTAGACCCGGTTGGAGAAGGCCTTGCGCCCGAGATGGTCGGAGGACCAGCTCGGCTCCCACGGGGTCAGGAAGGCGCGGCTGTCCTCACGCAGGCTGGCCCACGGGCGATAATCCCCATGCTGCGGCGGACGAAGGATCATCCGATCCGTATCGATCCGCAGCTGACGACGGCGCGCGAACATCAGGCGGCGAGCCTTTCCCGCAATGCGCCCAGTTCGGGAGCATCCTTGACCGGACCGTAAAGCGCCATCGCGGTGCGACCACCGATCGCGAGCCGTTCCCCGAAATCGCGCACCGCGTCACGGGTGACGCTGTCGATCCGGGCCGAGGCCTCGTCGATCCCGGGCACCCGGCCCCAGATATAGAGGCTGCGCGCCATGCGTTCTGCGCGCGCCGAAGCGCTTTCCAGCCCCATCAGCAGCCCCGCCTTGATCTGGGCGCGGGCGCGGGCGATCTCGACCTCGGTCATGTCTTCGGCCGCGCGTTTCAACTCGTCGATGGTCAGCTCGGCCAGACCGCGAATCTCGTCGCCCGACGTGCCCGCGTAGACGGTGAACATGCCGGTGTCCTCGTAGGCGCCGGCCTGCGAGAAGATCGTGTAGCACAGGCCCCGTTCTTCGCGGATCTTCTGGAACAGGCGCGAGGACATGCCTCCCCCCATCGCGACCGAATAGACTTGCGCGGTATATAGATCGGCGTCGCGATAGCTGGGCGCTTCGATGCCAAGCGCGAAATGCGCCTGTTCGAGCTGTTTGATCTCGCGCCGCTCGTTGCCAACCCATTTCGCCGGATAAGGCGCGGGGTTCAGCGCGGGGCGCAGGTCACCGAAGATATCCTCGGCGCGTTTCACGATCTCCGCGTGATCGACATTACCGGCCGCCGAGAGGATCATCTGATCCGGGCCGTAATGCTCGGACACGAAGCCGGACAGATCGTCGCGCGCGAAGCTGCGGACCTTCTCCGCCGGGCCGAGGATGGTGCGGCCCATCGGCTGATCAGGGTAAGCTGCCTCTTGCAGCCAGTCGAAAATCACGTCGTCGGGCGTGTCGAGCGATTGGCCGATCTCTTGCAGGATCACGCCGCGCTCCACCTCGATCTCACGCTGATCGAAGACCGGGTTAAGCAGTATGTCCGAAATAACGTCGAGTGCGAGCGGCACGTCTTCGGCCAGCACGCGGGCGTAATAGGCGGTCATCTCGCGCGAAGTATAGGCGTTGATATAGCCGCCCACATCCTCGATCGCTTCCGCGATCTGCAGCGCCGAGCGGGTCTTGGTGCCCTTGAACGCCATATGTTCGAGGAAATGTGCGATGCCGTTCTGCTCGGGGCGTTCGTGGCGGCCACCGGCAGTGATCCAGACGCCGATCGCGGCGGAGGCAAGGCCCGGCATCGTCTCGGTGATGATACGCAAGCCGTTCTTCAGGGTGGTCATTTCGATCATGTGCGGCGACGCTCCCGGATCAGCGCTTCAAGGTCGGCGAGGTCGTTCGGCACCCGGGTCACACGCTCCTCGCGGGTGAACAGGTCGGCCATGCGCGGCGGCAGATCGGGGCGGATGCCCGTCGCCTCTTCTACGGCATCGGGGAACTTCGCGGGATGCGCGGTCGCGAGCGTGATCATCGGCGTGGCCGGGTCACGCGCGACGGCAGCTTTGCCCACGTTCACGCCGACCGCCGAATGCGGGCAAAGCAATTCGCCGGTTTCCTTGAGCGTATCGCCGATCTCTTCCATCGTGCGCGCCTCGCCGACCGAGCCGCTGTCGTAGATATCGCGCAGCGCACCGATGGCGTTTTCGGAGACGGTGAAGGAGCCTTCGGTTTTCAGCTCGTCCATCAGCTTCTCGATCGCGGCCCCGTCCTTGCCGTAGGCCCAGAACAGTGCGCGCTCGAAGTTCGAACTCACCTCGATATCCATCGACGGCGAGATCGAGGGCGTGACGCCCTGCTTGGTGTAATCGCCCTTCTCGAGGCAGCGATGCAGGATGTCGTTCTGGTTCGTCGCGATCACCAGACGCTCGACCGGCAAACCCATTTCCTTTGCGAGAAAGCCCGCGAAGATATCACCGAAATTGCCGGTGGGCACGGTGAAGGACACCTTGCGGTGCGGCGCACCGAGCGCCACGGCCGAGGAGAAGAAATACACGATCTGCGCCAGCACGCGGGCGAAGTTGATCGAGTTCACGCCCGCCAGACCGACCTCGTCGCGGAAGTCGAAGTCGTTGAACATGTCCTTCAGGTTCGCCTGACAATCGTCGAAATCGCCATCGAGCGCGAGCGCGTGGACGTTGCCCTCGACGGGCGTCGTCATCTGGCGGCGCTGCACTTCGGACACCCGGCCATGCGGGAAGAGGATGAACACGTCGACATTGTCGAGCCCGCGGAACGCCTCGATCGCGGCCGAGCCGGTATCGCCCGAGGTGGCGCCGACGATGGTGATCTTCTGATTGCGCTTTTGCAGTTCGATCTGGAACAGCTGTCCGATCACCTGCATCGCGAAATCCTTGAACGCGAGCGTGGGGCCGTGGAACAGCTCCAGCAGGAAATGGTTCGGCGCCAGCTGCACCATCGGCGCGCGGGCGACATGGCCGAAGCCGGAATAGGCGCGGGAAATGGCGCCGCGCAGCTCCTCGTCCGAGAAGGTCTCGGAGACGAAGGGCTTCATCACGCGGAAGGCGATTTCCTCGTAGGGCTGCCCTGCGAGCGCGGCGATCTCGTCGGCGGAAAACTGCGGCACGGTCTCGGGCACGTAGAGCCCGCCGTCACGGGCAAGCCCCGTCAGCATCGCATCGCCGAAATTCAGAACCGGGGCTTTGCCCCGAGTGGAAACATAACGCATCGTCAATCCTCAGGCCTGTTGCCGCCTGATACGCCAGAGAAGAAAGATTGTCATCCCGGCCCAGACGATTGCGAGCAAAAACCAGGTGATCGCGTAGCCGAGGTGATCGTTGGGGATGCCGGTGATCGTGACGGGGACCGGCGTTATGCCCTGCGCCGCGCCTTGGACGGTGCGGGCGACGATCAGGATCGGCTCGGTGCCGAGCTTCGCGGCCATCGCAGGCACGTCGCGGGCGAACCAGATGCCAGACTTCGCGTCGGGCTTGGGCGTGTAGCTGTCGGCTTCTTCGGGCCAGTGCAGGTTTCCGGTGACGGTCAGATCCGTTGCGGGGCGGTCGGTGCCTTTCTCGCCCTCAGGGATGAAGCCGCGATCGAGCAGGATCTTGCGGCCCTTATCGGTCTCGAAAGCGTCGATGACCCGGTAGCCCGCGCCGACGCCCTTCTGGCCCGAAAGCACGAGAATCTCCTGCCCCGTCGTGCGCCCGCTTACCGTGACGGGTTCGTATTTCAGCGGCTTGGTGTCGGTGCCTTCAGGCGGCAGCGCCTGCGGCTGGCCTTCGATCTTGGCGGAAATCTCGGCCAGCATCGCCTCTTTCCAGCCAAGGCGCTGCACCTGCCAGATGCCGAGCGAGATCAGGATCGCGCAGCCGACGACGCCCAGCAGCAGCGGAAAGATAAAGCGTTTCATCAAGCCTCCAAGAAAGCGGCGCGAGGGTCGCCCCCCGCGCCGATCTGCGCATTTTGCGTGTGATGGCCGGGGGCGCTTACGCGCTGCCCCAGATATAGATCGACGCGAACAGGAAGAGCCAGACAACATCGACGAAGTGCCAGTACCAGGCGGCGGCCTCGAAACCGACATGCTCGTTCTGGGTCATCTGGCCGCGCACGATACGCAGCAGGCAGACCAGCAGGAAGATCGTCCCGATGATCACGTGCGCGCCGTGGAAGCCCGTCGCCATGAAGAAGTTGGCGCCATAGATATTGCCCGCCAAACCGAAGGCCGCGTGGCTGTATTCGTAGGCCTGCAGCACCGTGAAGGACGCGCCGAGGATCACCGTGAGGATCAGCCCCTGCTTGACCTGGCTGCGGTCGTTCTCATGGACCAGAGCGTGGTGCGCCCAGGTTAGCGTCACGCCCGAAAGCAGCAGGATTACGGTGTTGATCAGCGGCAGGTGCCACGGATCGAAGGTAACGATGCCCTCGGGCGGCCAGACGCCATCCTTGAGCGGGCTCATCGGGCCCATCGGGTACATGGCGTGCTTGAAGAAGCTCCAGAACCAGGCCGCGAAGAACATCACTTCGGACATGATGAACAGGATGAATCCATAGCGCAGGCCGATCCGGACGACGGGCGTGTGATCGCCGGTCTCGCCTTCGTGGACTACGTCCGACCACCAGCCATACATGGTATAAAGCACCACGAGCAAGCCGCCGAAGAAGACGTAATGGGTGATGCTCTGCATCCAGAGCACCGCCCCGAAGAGCATGATGAAGCCACCAACGGCACCGAGGAAGGGCCAGATCGAGGGCGGTAGGATGTGGTAGTCGTGGTTCTTTGCGTGGGCCATGCGTCTCCCTCCGATGGCTAGTTGACCGTCTCCGTCTCCCTTTGACGGACCGAGGCGGTGTCTTCCGGCTCGGGAAGGTCGGTTTGATAGAAAGTGTAGCTCAACGTGATCGCGTGAATCCGCTTCGCATCCGCATCATCGACGATGCCGGGATCGACGAAGAAGCTCACCGGCATCTGTACCCTCTCCCCGGGTTGCAGCACCTGTTCGGTGAAGCAGAAGCACTGGATCTTGTCGAAATAGTAGCCGGCCACATCGGGCGAGACGTTGTAGCTCGCCGTGCCCGCGATGACGTGATCGGTCGGGTTGTAGGCCTCGTAGAAGGCCAGCCCGTTCTGGCCGATCTTCAGCTTCATCTCGGTCTGGACCGGCTTGAATTTCCACGGCATGCCCGGTGCCACGTTGGCGTCGAAACGCACGAGAATCTCGCGGTCGAGAACCTTGTCGGGCAGCACCTCGGCAGTGTTGGTCGTGCCGCCATATCCGGTGGTCTTGCAGAACCAGTTGTAGAACGGCACCGCAGCCCAAGCCCCTGCCCCCATCACGACGATCACCGCGAGCAGCGAGAGCAGCACGCGCGTATTCGACCGATCTGTGGGGCGCTGGGTCATTTCGAGGCGCCCTCCGCCGGCAGCACCGAGGCGCGCGGCTGGTGGTCGTAGGCTTCCATCTTCGAGCCGTTCTCGACCTTGACCACGGTCAGGCCGAAGACGATCGCGACGAACCCGAGAAGAACCGCTCCAAGCCCCACATTGCGGGTGAACCGGCGGATATGGAGGTCACTGTCCCGGGTGATTGCCATCGCTTACCAAGCTCCCAAACCGATATAGCTCAGCCCCGCTTCGGCCAGCAAAGCCGCGAAATGCGCGAAGAGGTAGATGAGCGAGAAATAGAAGAAGCGCTTTTCGACCGCGTATTTGTCGGCCTCCGCCTGCGCCTCGGTGCGGGCGTGAATCTCGATCGCGCCCTTGATGAAGAGCGCATTCATGATCAGCGCCGTCGCGAAATAGACCGGGCCGCCGATCGAGGTGAAACCGATGCCGACAGCGATGGGGGCGAGAATGAAGGCGTAGAACAGGATGTTCTTGCGCGTCACCACCCGACCGTGGGTCGAGGTCAGCATCGGCACTTTCGCCTCGTCGTAATCGGACTTCATGAACAGCGCGAGCGACCAGAAATGCGGCGGCGTCCAGAGGAAGACCAGCAGGAACATCGCCACGGATTCGATCGAGATGCCACCCGTCGACACGGCCCAGCCGATCATCGGAGGGAAGGCGCCCGCAGCGCCACCGATCACGATGTTCTGCGGCGTCGCGCGCTTCAGCCACATCGTGTAGACGACGACATAGAAGAAGATGGTGAAAGCAAGGAACAGGCCCGAGAAGATATTCGTGGCCAGCGCCAGCATCACGCAGGAGATGCCCGAGAGCGCCAGCCCGAAGCCCAGCGCCTCGCGCTCAGAGATGCGGCCCGCCGGGATGGGACGACCGCGAGTGCGGCGCATGATCCGGTCGATATCCGCGTCATACCACATATTCAGCGCGCCCGAGGCGCCACCGCCCAGCGCGATGAACAGGATCGCGACGAAGCCCACGAAGGGATGCACCGGATTCGGCGCCACCACGAGACCGACGAAAGCGGTGAAGACCACCAGCGACATCACGCGCGGCTTCAGAAGCGCGATGTAGTCGCCGAGCCGCGCCTCGTTGTCCTGTTGGCGAATATAGCTGATGTCACTCATGAAAGCGTTCCTCGGGTGTTATCGCACGATGTATTCAGTTCTGTGCGACCCGAACCGCCCCATCCGTCTCGACCGAGGCGAAGTCATTCTTCGCACGCTCGAGCCAGTTAGCGTAAACTTCCGGTGAGACAACTTTGACCACAATGGGCATGTAAGCGTGGTTGGTGCCGCAAAGCTCCGAACACTGGCCGAAATACACACCTTCTTGATCGGCCTTAAACCACAATTGCGCGATCCGGCCCGGCACGGCGTCCTGCTTCACCGCGAAGGCCGGCACGGTCCAGCTGTGAATCACGTCCGCGCCAGTGACTTGCACGACGATCGTCTTGCCTTTCGGCACCACCATCGCGTTGTCAGCTGCCAGCAGGTATTCGTCAGGTGCATAGCCATGCTCTTCGAGGTCTTCCTTCGCGAGCAGAAGCGAATCGAACGAAATGCCCTCATCGGGGTATTCGTAGCCCCAGTACCACTGGTAACCGGTCACCTTCACGGTGATGTCGCCCTCGGGAATTTCCTGCTGGTTCCACAGCGCGGGCAACGAGAAGGCCCCGATCGCCACGAGGATCACGATCGGCACGAAGGTCCAGGTGATCTCGAGAGGCGTGTTATGGGTGAAGCTGCGCGGCGTCGGGTTGGCGCGGCTGTTGAAGCGCAGCAGCGAATAGATGATCAGGGCGAAGACCAGAACGCAGATCGCGGCGATGATGACCAAAAGCATATGGTCGAGCCATTGCTGGTCTTCCGCGAGGTTGGACGACGCTGGCTGGAACCCCGTCCCGCCCAGATGCGGCTTACCGATTACCGGCAGCCCCTTGATCATGTCCTGAGCCGAGGCCTGCCCGGCGACGAGCGTCGACAGAACAGCCGACGTGACAGCGGCCGCGATACCGCGGCCCTTGCTTGCAAAGCGCATAAGTCCCATGTCTCCCTTTTGGCGGCGTTTCTCCCTGCCGCCCGACGGCGTCCGGCTCTCCCAAACCGTTCACCGTTGCGTGTTCTCACTTTAAAATCATATTGGGAGGATGGCGCAAGCAAAAGCTGCGACATTTTGGCAATTTTGATCGCTATCCGAGGAGAGACGATGACCCAGCCCGACCGTTTCGCGCCATTCGAGGACAAGCTCGACAAGGACCGCGCCCTGCAATTGCTGCGCGAGGCGACCGCGGGGGCCGAGGATGGCGAGTTGTTTCTCGAACAGCGTCGGTCCGAGGCGCTCGTGTTCGATGACGGGCGGGTCAAGACCGCCTCTTACGACGCCTCCGAAGGATTCGGCCTGCGGGCGGTGAAGGGCGATGTCGCGGGCTATGCCCATTCGACCGAGATTTCCGAAGCCGCGCTGAAACGGGCGACCGAAACTGCGCGGCTGGCCGTGGGCGACGGCGGCGGCACGATGGCGCCCCCGCCCAAAGGCACGAACCTGCATCTATATAGTGATACCGATCCGGTCTCCGACACGCCCTTCGCGGCGAAGATCGACATACTGCGCGAGATCGACGCCTTCGCCCGCGACCTCGACCCGCGCGTCGTGCAGGTCTCGGCCTCGATGGCGGCGAGCCTGCAGGAGGTCTTCATTCTTCGGCCCGAGGGCGGGTTGGTCTCGGATATCCGCCCGATGGCGCGGATCAACATCTCGGTGATCGTGGAAGAGAACGGGCGGCGCGAGTCCGGCGGTCATGGTGGCGGCGGACGCTTCGGACTGTCGGGCCTGATCGAACCCGCGCATTGGCAACCCGTCGCGCGTGAGGCGCTGCGGATTGCGCTGGTGAACCTGCGCGCAGAACCAGCGCCAGCGGGCGTTATGGATGTGGTGCTTGGCCCGGGCTGGCCGGGTGTGCTGTTGCACGAAGCAGTCGGGCACGGGTTGGAAGGCGACTTCAACCGCAAGAAATCTTCGGCCTTCGCCGGGCTGATGGGCCAGCAGGTCGCCGCGAAAGGTGTCACCGTGCTTGATGACGGCACGATCCCCGATCGGCGCGGTTCGATCACGATCGACGACGAGGGCACGCCCTCGGGCAAGAACGTGCTGATCGAGGACGGCGTGCTCGTAGGCTACATGCAGGACCGCCAGAACGCGCGGCTGATGGGCGTCGAGGCCACCGGCAACGGGCGGCGCGAGAGCTTCGCCCATGCCCCGATGCCGCGGATGACCAACACTTATATGCTCGGCGG
Source organism: Thioclava sp. IC9 (assembly GCF_002213225.1). Taxonomy (NCBI): domain Bacteria; kingdom Pseudomonadati; phylum Pseudomonadota; class Alphaproteobacteria; order Rhodobacterales; family Paracoccaceae; genus Thioclava; species Thioclava sp. IC9. The sequence continues at coordinate 173,580 of NZ_NBNX01000006.1, read as the reverse complement.
CGATGCCGATCCGGGCGAGATCCTCGCCGATCTGAAGGACGGCATCTATGCGGTCGGCTTCGGCGGCGGTCAGGTCGACATCACCAATGGCAAGTTCGTCTTCAACTGCACCGAAGCCTATCGAGTGAAGAACGGTGTCGTAGGCGCACCAGTAAGAGGTGCGACGCTGATCGGCGACGGGCCGACCGCGATGCAGCATATCCGCGCCATCGGCAACGACCTCGCCCTCGACCCCGGCATCGGCAATTGCGGCAAGGCGGGGCAATGGGTACCGGTCGGCGTCGGCCAGCCGACCCTGATGATCGGCGGCCTCACGGTGGGCGGCTCGGCGGCGTAATCGTTTCCGACAAATACGGGCGGGACGGTCCATGAAGACCGCTTCGCCCGCGCGATCACCAGCTGCAAATCGGCGACGCCGAAAATTTGCAGTCAAAACGCAGAAAATTCCTTCCAAACGCCGCGCACACCGAGTTTTGGTAACAACTTATTAAGAATAACACGGCAAGAAGGGTGGGCGATTGAGGCGGAGGGCCGGATGGAAACAGATTTGTTTTCTTACCCCACCCCCTTCACCCCACCCACCACGGAAGAAGACGAACTATCTGCTCTTCGCCTCATTCGCTCCCGACGTGTCGGGCCCACAACTTTCCACAGATTGATCGGCGAACATGACTCCGCGACGGCAGCGCTCGCGGCCCTGCCAGAGGTCGCACGCGCGGCGGGCGTCACCGATTACACCCCTTTCCCCGAGAAACAGGCCCGCGCCGAGATCAAGGCGGGCAAGGCCGCAGGGGCGCTGCTCCTGATTCATGGAGGGCCTGACTATCCCCCCGCGCTTGCGCAGATCGACGATGCGCCACCCGTGCTCTGGGCGCTTGGCCAGCCGGAGCTGCTCGCCCGCCCGATGATCGCGCTAGTCGGTGCGCGCAACGCATCCTCGCTGGGGCTGCGCATGGCGAAGCGGTTGAGCGAAGGGCTGGGCGAGGCGGGCATCTGCGTGGTCTCCGGGCTGGCGCGCGGGATCGATGCCGCCGCCCATGAGGCCGCCCTGCCCACCGGGACGATCGCGGTGCAGGCGGGTGGAATCGACGTGATCTACCCGCAGGAGAACACGACGCTTGCCCGACAGATCGCGGAGACCGGGCTGCGGCTGACCGAAGCCCCGCCCGGCACGCAGCCGCAGGCGCGCCACTTCCCTGCGCGCAACCGGATTATCTCGGGGCTCAGCGCCGGTGTCGTCGTGGTCGAAGCGGCCCTGAAATCCGGCAGCCTGATCACTGCGCGCGATGCGCTCGATCAGGGGCGCGAGGTAATGGCCGTCCCGGGACACCCGATGGACGGGCGCGCGGGCGGCTGCAACGCGCTGCTCCGCGACGGCGCGACATTGGTGCGCGGGCCCGAGGACGTGCTGGCCGCGCTCAATGCGCGGAGAGCGACCGTTGCCCGGACCGCACCCGAACTCAGCCCCCGGCGTTCCTCCGGAAAGCCGGCTCCGGAACCCGCCGATCTGGGCACGAAGATCCTCGAACGGCTCGGCCCCTCCCCCACCGCCGAGGATCAGGTGATCCGCGATCTCGACGTGCCGGCGGCGGCCTTTTCACAGGCCCTCACCGCACTCGAAATCGAGGGCCGAATAGAGCGCCATCGCGGCGGGCTGATCAGCCGCCCGGTTTAAGGCCTGCGGGATTTCCTCAGCGCCAGGGTGCATTGACAATCCCCACCAAACCCCCACATGTTCCGCGCCCAGACCCTTTAGCGCTGAATAGTGAGGACCTTATGGCCGTTGTCGTCGTCGAATCCCCTGCCAAGGCCAAGACGATCAACAAGTATCTAGGGTCCGATTACACCGTTCTCGCCTCCTTCGGTCACGTCCGCGATCTGCCTCCGAAAGACGGTTCGGTCGATCCCGAGCACGATTTCGAGATGAAATGGGAAGTCGCGAGCGACTCGAAAAAGCACATCAAGGCGATCACCGACGCGCTGAAAGATGACGACACGCTGATCCTCGCAACCGACCCCGATCGCGAAGGCGAAGCCATCTCGTGGCACCTGCAGGAAGCGCTGGAGAAGAAGCTCAAGGGCAAGAACGTCTCCCGCGTCACCTTCAACGCGATCACCAAGACCGCAATCCAAGAAGCGATGAAGCATCCGCGCGATGTCGATGCCCCGCTGGTGGAGGCCTATCTCGCCCGCCGCGCACTCGATTACCTCGTGGGCTTCAACCTCTCGCCGGTTCTCTGGCGCAAGCTGCCTGGCGCGAAATCGGCGGGCCGTGTCCAGTCGGTTTGCCTGCGCCTCATCGTCGAGCGCGAGATGGAGATCGAAGCCTTCAAACCGCGCGAATACTGGACGGTGAAGGTGATCCTGACGACGCCGCGCGGTCAGGAATACGAAGCGCGCCTGTCGGTTCTCGGCGGCAAGAAGCTCGAGAAATATGACCTCGAGAACGAGACCGCAGCCGAGATGGCGGTGCAGGCGATCACCTCGCGCGATCTCAGCGTGACCTCGGTCGAGGCGAAGCCCGCCAACCGCAACCCCTACCCGCCCTTCATGACCTCGACGCTGCAGCAGGAAGCCAGCCGCAAGTTCGGCTTCGGTGCGCGCGCCACGATGTCGGCGGCGCAGCGTCTCTACGAGGCGGGGCACATCACCTATATGCGGACCGACGGCATCGACATGGCCCCCGAGGCGGTGATGCAGGCGCGCGATGCGATCAAGGACAAGTTCGGCGACAGCTACGTCCCGAAAAGCCCGCGCATGTACAAGAACAAGGCGAAGAACGCGCAGGAAGCGCACGAATGTATCCGCCCCACGGATATGTCGAAATCGCCCGACAAGCTGAAGCTCTCCGACGATCAGTGGAAGCTTTATGATCTGATCTGGAAACGCACGATCGCGTCGCAGATGGAAGCGGCCCGGTTCGAGCGGACGACCGTTCTCGTCGGCTCCGGCGACGAACAGGTGGAACTGCGCGCGACCGGCTCCGTCGTTGTGTTCGACGGCTTCCTGAAAGTCTACGATCAGGGCCGCGACGACGATGAGGGCGAGGACAGCAACCGTCTGCCGCAGATCCACGAGGGCGAAGAGGCGAAGAAGGGCGACATCACGCCCGAGCAGCACTTCACCCAACCGCCGCCGCGCTACACCGAGGCGACCTTGGTCAAGCGGATGGAAGAGCTCGGCATCGGGCGCCCCTCCACCTATGCCTCGATTGTCACGACGATTCAGGATCGCGGCTATGTCCGCAAGGACAAGAACCGCCTGATCCCGGAAGATACCGGGCGCTTGGTGACGGCCTTCCTGTCGAACTACTTCAAGCGCTACGTGGAATACGATTTCACCGCCGATCTGGAAGATCAGCTCGACGATATCTCCGCAGGCGATCGCGACTATAAGGAAGTGCTCAAGCGCTTCTGGCGCGATTTCTCGGCAGCGTTGGAAGAGACGTCGGAGCTGCGGATCTCGGAAGTGCTCGACAAGATCGACGAGGTTCTGGCGCCGCATCTCTATCCGCCGCGCCCCGACGGGTCGGACCCGCGCATCTGCCCGCTTTGCGGCAGTGGCAAGCTGCACCTGAAGACCGCGCGTTCCGGCGGGGCCTTCATCGGCTGCGGCAACTATCCCGAATGTCGTTTCACCCGGCCTCTGTCGGCGCCCGATGGCGACGATGAGGTTCAGGCGCTCGACGGCAAGGTGCTGGGCTATGACGAGGAGCAGGCGATCACGCTGCGTGTGGGTCGTTTCGGCCCTTACGTCCAGAAGGGCGAACCGACCGAGGATGTGCCGAAACCCCCTCGCGCTTCGCTGCCCAAGGGCTGGAAACCCGAGGAAATCGACCTCGAAAAGGCGCTGCTGCTCTTGAGCCTGCCGCGGGAGATCGGCCCGCACCCCGAGGACGGCGAGTTGGTCGAAGCCGGGATCGGCCGCTACGGGCCCTACGTCAAGAAGGGCCGGATCTACGCGAACCTGCCGGAAGTGGACGAGGTGTTCACCATCGGCATGAACCGCGCCGTGGAAGTGATCGCCCAGAAAGCCGCCAAAGGCGGGCGCGGTGCCGCCGCGAAACCTCTCAAGGAGCTGGGCGAACACCCCGAGGGCGGCCCGATCGCGGTCATGCCGGGGCGCTACGGGCCGTACGTCAAATGGGGCAAGATCAACGCGACCCTGCCGAAAGAGCTTGAACCGGAAGCCGTCACGCTTGAAGACGCGCTTCCGCTGATCGAGGCGAAGGCGGCCAAGAAGGGCGGCACGAAGAAGAAAGCCGCACCTAAAAAAACGACCGCGAAGAAGCCTGCGGCCAAGAAACCGACCGCCAAGAAGACCGCCGCGAAGAAACCCGCGGCGAAAAAGACGGCGGCCAAGAAGACTGACGAGGAGTGAGGCGCCCTCGCCCACGTCGTCTTGATGAAAATATCCCGGGGAAGCGCGACAGCGCGGGGGCAGAGCCCCCTCCCGGCGCGCTCGCGCGCGAAGTTGACCCCAACACACCACCCTCGCCGCATCGCAGCAATTGACTCCCCTCCGCCCCGGCGTCATCTTCACGCGCATATGAGCGGAGGATATCCATGAACAAGATTTACGGTTCCGCGAAGGAGGCTCTCGACGGGCTTCTCTTCGACGGAATGCTGATCGCGGCAGGCGGCTTCGGCCTCTGCGGCATCCCTGAAATGCTGATCGACGCGCTGGTCGAGAGCAAGGTCAAGGACATCACCGTCGCGTCGAACAATTGCGGCGTGGACGGGTTCGGCCTCGGCAAGCTGCTCGACACGAAGCAGATCAAGAAGATGATGTCGTCTTACGTGGGCGAGAACGCCGAGTTCATGCGCCAGTATCTGAGCGGCGAACTCGAGCTGGAATTCAACCCGCAGGGCACTCTGGCAGAGCGCATGCGCGCCGCCGGCCACGGCATCCCCGGCTTCTACACCAAGACCGGCTACGGCACCCAGATCGCCGAAGGCAAAGAGGTGAAGGTGTTCAACGGCGAGCACTACATCCTCGAAGAGGGCATCTTCGCTGACGTCTCCATTGTGAAGGCGTGGAAAGCGGATGAGACTGGCAACGCTGTGTTCCGCAAGACGGCCCGCAACTTCAACCCACCGGCGGCGATGTGCGGCAAGGTCTGCGTGATGGAAGTCGAAGAGATCGTGCCCGTGGGCTCGCTCGACCCTGACTGCATCCACCTGCCCGGCATCTACGTGCACCGCCTGATCCAGGGGGAACATGAGAAGCGCATCGAGAAAGTCACCACCCGCGAAAAGAAGGAGGCCTGACCCATGGCATGGGATAGAAATCAGATGGCCGCCCGCGCGGCGCAGGAGCTTGAAGACGGCACCTATGTGAACCTCGGCATCGGCATCCCGACGCTGGTCCCGAACTTCATCCCCGAGGGCGTGCACGTCACGCTGCAATCGGAGAACGGCATGCTGGGCATGGGCCCCTTCCCCTATGAGGGCGAAGAGGATCCCGACCTGATCAACGCTGGCAAGCAGACGATCACCGAACTGCCCAACACGGTCTATTTCGACAGCGCGATGAGCTTTGGGATGATCCGTGGCGGCAAGATCGCGATGGCGATCCTCGGCGCGATGGAAGTGGCCGAGAATGGCGATCTGGCGAACTGGATGATCCCCGGCAAGCTGGTGAAGGGCATGGGCGGCGCGATGGACCTCGTGGCGGGCGTGAAGCGCGTCATCGTCGTAATGGATCACACCAACAAGCATGGCGACAGCAAACTGCTGAAGGAATGCACCCTGCCGCTGACCGGCACCGGCGTCGTCAACCGCATCATCACCAATCTCGGTGTCCTCGATGTGGTCGAGGGCGGGCTGAAGATCGTCGAATGCGCCGAGGGCGTCACCGAGGACGAGATCCGCGAAGCGACCGAGGCGACGATCGTCAACTGATCGCCTCCATAGGTTAGTTACGGAAAGAGCGGCCTTCAGGGGCCGCTCTTTGCCATTTGGGTGACCCGGAAAACGCAACCGTCGCTCACCAGCTGCGGGCGCGTCGCACAGAGCCCCCGCGCCACGTTCCACGCCGCCAGCACCTTGGGCACGTAGTCGCGCGTCTCCGCATAGGGCGGCACGCCGTCATTGCGCTTCACCGCGTTCTCGCCCGCGTTGTAGGCGGCGATGACCATCAGCGGATCGCGGTCGAATTCCTTCATCAGCCAGTCGAGATAGCTCACCCCGCCCGCGATGTTCTGCGCCGGGTCCTTGCTGTCTTCGACTTCGAACCGCTCTGCGGTCGCTGGGATCAGCTGCATCAGCCCCACGGCCCCTGCATGGCTTTGCGCGTCATGCCGCCCGCCCGATTCCACCGCGATCATCGCCAGCACCAGCGCTGGCGAGACCTCGGTCCCGATGGTCGAACGCAGGATATCGGTGCCATGCGCCCGTGCGATCTTCGCCAGATCGTTGAGCCGCGGCTCGCGCACCCGCGTACCTTTCGGCCCTTGCGACAGAGCGGAAATCGCCTGATCGAACCGCCCCGCTCGCTCGCCCAGACGCGGCGAGACCTTGTTCCAGTACCACGCGTAATGCGCGGGCACGCGCGGCGTCGGCGTAGAGGCCGGAGCCTCGCCCGTTGCGCTGTCGTCCGCGGGAGGCGCCGTTTCCGGCTCCCAGGGCTGCTTCGCCATCGCGGCAAGCTGGCGCTTCTGTTCCTCAGGGTCGATCTGGATGGTGATGAAGCGTTTGGTGCCCGGCGCGGGCGGTTTGACCGTCTTGGGCTTCACGCTCTTGAAGAGGGGGGCTGCGGGCTCGGCCCCCACGGGCGCGACCACGGCCACCATCGCACTGCAGAGAATCCCTGCGAAAACCTTGCGCATCTGCGCCACCTGCTCACTGCCTCGCGCGGCTCTCGAGGGCCGCTTTGGCCCGACTATCCCTGAAAACCTGGAAAAATTCCAGAAAATCCGCCCCTTTCAGTCCCGCGAATCGCGGTGTGATGACCGGAATCCTGACGCAAAATGCAAATGTTCCAAAAAATTTGGATTTTTATTTCCTTATTTCACAATGGGTTAGATTTCGCGTCAGCCTGAATTTCCATTTTCGCGAAATCGCCTGCGATGCGCCCAAATCGCGCCACGTTCCGGAGGCCATATGTCCCCATACCGCGAGACGGAAACCGGCACGGACGCCAACCGGGACCGCGGGGCAGAGACAAAACCTTAGGAGAGACACCATGATGAAATTCTTCAAGCTCAAGAAGTTCCACGACGAAGAAGACGGCGCTGTGACCGTTGACTGGGTTGTGCTGACCGCTGCCGTCGTCGGCCTTGGCGCCGCCGCGCTGGCCCTGGTCCGCACCCAGACCGCTGGCCTGTCGGATCGTATCGCCACCTACCTGAACGGCGCGCAGGTTGCAGACTCTTTCTCGACCGATGAGATCACCGCCGGCGCCACCAAGACGACCACTCCGTAAGCGAGTTTGAACGGCACACAATGTTAAGCCGCTCGAGAGAGCGGCTTAACATCTTAAAGCAAGCCTATTCGGCAAGGCGCTCCAACTTCTCTCGTTTCGGAGCCTTGCTTCGCGTCGCCCTCCGGCGATCGCCGGAAGAAAACGAGGATGCTTCATGTTCCGGAAAAAAATATTCGACATACTTGAAGCGGAAGATGGCGCTGTCACTGTCGACTGGGTTGTTCTCACCGCCTCGGTCGTTTCGCTCGGATTTATCGCAGCATCTTTCATCTGGGATGAAACTGGCGGAGCCTCGCGCAAAATTGCGAACTACATCAGAACGCAAGAGCTTGCCACGACATTCACAGATAGCGAGCTGGGCAAATAGAACCAGCTTTCAATCTTGGGCCCGACCCACGCCAACGTTTCGCCATCTTTGCCTGCAACAAAGCGACTCTCGCCGCAGCGTTGTCGTCGAAATGAAAACAGAAGGATGAACCAATGCGACTGATCTTCGTTCTCTTCCTTGTTGCTGGCGTCGGCCTCGCAGGCGTGGCGGTCATGATGGCGCAAGGTCAAATCGCGCAGTTCCAGGCCGAACGGGACCAGTTGGTCGCTATGCAGAAGGATGCACCGAAGCTCGCCGATGTCGTCGTTGTGCGGAAAGAGCTGAAATACGGTGAGCATTTTGGCCCCAAAGACCTCGCCACCATCAAGATGCAAGCCAACGCGGTGCCGAAAAACGCCTTTACTGTAATCACCGCGAAGCAAGGCACGCCGGAAGCCGCACGTGCTGCGTTCCTGGAGGGAGAAACCCGTGATCGGGCGTCGATGCGCGCGCTTACTCCCGGAGAAATGCTGCTCGCCTCGCGTGTCACCCAACCGGGCGAGAACGCGGGCATCATGGCGAGCCTCCCGGACGGTCGTCGCGCGTTCACGATCCAAGTTTCGTCGACTTCGGCAGTTTCGGGCTTCCTGCGTCCGGGAGATTTTGTCGATGTCTACTGGTCCGGCTCAATCAACGGGGAACCCGTCACGAAGCTGATCGACAGCAACCTGAAACTGATCGCGATCGACCAGAGCACCGATCCCGACCGCACCAGCGCGACCCAGATCGCGCGCTCGGTCACGGCAGAAGTCAGCCCCGAGCAGGTCGCGGCCCTGACGCTCGCACAGAACACCGGTCGCCTGACCCTTTCGCTCGTCGGTTTGGAGAACAGCGCGCAACTCGGCCAGATCGAAATCAACCGCGATGAGCTGCTTGGCATCAAGAGAGAAGAAGTCAAACAGGTCGAAAAAGCGCAGGTTTGCACGATCAAGACCCGCAAGGGCACGGAAGTCATCGAGACGCCGATCCCCTGCACGAATTAAATAAATGACAAATATCAGTCGCTTGCGCGGGGCTCTACGGGGCCCCGCTTTCATATGTGACACGTTTTCCACATCAAGAACGACGCTCAATCCATTGATTCTTGCAAAAAAACAGGTCTTGCCGCATTCTTTCCCGCAATAATGGACCATAACAGTCCCTAAGCAGGCAGAAGATTTGCGAGTGGCGTGATCGGAGAGGCAGGGTCACAGATGAAATTTAGAACTTTGATGCAGGCCTGCCTATGTGGCATGGCGTTGAGCATCGCGGCGATGGGCCCGGTGCAGGCAGACACGTTGCGGATCATGTCCGGCGCCACTCAAGCGCCGCTGACCGTTCCGCTCAACCGTGCGGTGGTCGTGGAAAGCGACACGCCGTTCTCGGAACTCTCGATCGCCAACCCTGGCATCGCGGACATCCAGACCCTTTCGGACCGCTCGATCTATGTGCTCGGCAAGGTTCCGGGCCGGACGACGCTGACGATCCTCGGCGCTGACGGCAAGCTGATCTCCAATGTCGACGTTCAGGTGACCCCGGACCTCGCGGAGTTCAAGGAACGCCTCAAGCAGATCCTGCCCGGCGAAAACATCCAGGTCCGCACCGCGAATGACGGTATCGTGCTGTCGGGCACTGTTTCCTCGGCACAGAAACTCAGCCGCGCGTTGGAACTGGCCAATCGCTACGCGCCCGACCGGGTGTCGAACCTGATGATGGTGGGCGGTACGCAGCAGGTGATGCTGAAAGTGCGCTTCGCAGAGATGCAGCGCTCGGTCGCGAAAAGCCTCAGCTCCTCGATCAATGCCAGCCTCGGTCCGAACGGAGGCTTGGGCGCGGGGGCTGGCTTCGGAGGCACCACAACGACTGCCTCGAACGCTGCCTCGCAGAGCTACGAGAACGGGATCGGCATCGGCCTGACCCGAGGGACCTTCCAGCTGGGCGTTCTCATCCAGGCGCTTGAGAACAAAGGCGTCGTTCGTACCCTCGCCGAACCGAACCTGACGGCGCTTTCCGGCCAGTCCGCAGACTTCCTCGCCGGTGGCGAATACCCGATCCCGGTGCTCAACAACGGTGACGTCTCGATCCAGTACAAGCCCTTCGGCGTCGAGATGTCCTTCACCCCGCGCGTCGTCGATGGTGACGTTATCAACCTCGAAATCGCCGCCTCTGTCTCCTCGATCGACACGGCGAACGGTTACACGAGCGGGACCTTCAACGTCAGCGCCTTCAAGAAGCGCTCGACCTCGACCACCGTCGAGATGCGTGATGGCGAGAGTTTCGCGATCGCGGGCCTGCTGCAGGACGACTTCAACGATTCCGTGGGGCAGATCCCGTGGCTCGGCGATGTGCCGGTGCTCGGCGCGCTGTTCCGTTCGACCGAGTTCGAACGCAAGCAGTCCGAACTGGTGATCATCGTCACGCCGCATCTGGTCTCGCCCGTGAAGGGCGACACGCTGGTGCTGCCTACGGATCGCCTGAAGCCGCCAACCGAGTCCGAGCTGTTCCTCAACGGCAGAACCTCGGGCGGTCGAGCACCGCAGAAGGGTCCTGCCGCGGAAGTCGCCAAGCAGGACTTCTCCGGGTCCTATGGCTATGTGATGGAGTGAGCGAGATGGCTGGGAACATGAAACTGCGCACCCTCGCGATCACCATCGGAACTCTGGCTCTGCTGGCGGGCTGTTCCGAAGGCACCAAGGTCTTCAACTCCGAGGTCGGCTCGACCACGGAAGGCTCCCTCGGATTCGGCTCCGCGATCGCGCAGAACCAGGCGATGATGAGCGGCAATCAAAGCTACGTCATCAACATGACACGCAAATTCGCCGCCGACGTGCCGAACACAGTGCATTTCGCCTTCAACTCCTCGGTGCTCGATGCGCAGGCGCGCAATGCGCTGCTGATGCAGGCGAACTGGATCCGACAGAACCCGGAAGTACGCTTCCGGGTCTATGGGCATACCGACCTCGTAGGCTCCGACGCCTATAACAAGGCCTTGGGGATGCGGCGCGCCCGCGCCGTGGTGAATTTCCTCGTGTCGCAAGGCATATCCCGCGCGCGGCTGGAGGCGGTCGTTTCCTTCGGCGAAACGCATCCGCTTGTCTACACGCAGGCTCCGAACGCGCAGAATCGCCGCACCGTCACCGAGGTCTCCGGCTTCGTGACCAAGGGCCGGCCTATGCTGCTCGACGGAAAATACGCGGCGGTAATCTATCGCGACTATATCGCCTCGGCGACAGCCGGCGGCGGCAACAACAATAGCGGCGGCGGCAACTAAGCCACTGAATTCGCTAACCTTGTCGCAACATTTCGGCAAATGAGACCCATAGACGGCGGGCGCTTTCAACAAAGCCCGCCGTTTTTCTTTATCGTCTCTCAATATCCCACAATTGAAACAGTCTGGCCCCAATGTCGCCCAGATTAGAAACGAGATTGAGCCTCGACGGAATAGGCGCGTCCAGCGAGTCGCGTCCGGTCCGCGGCGTATGAACAGAGTTAACCGAACCGCGCCACGGGTCACGAAAAAGAGGACAGAGGCAATGACTGCAGCAGCTATCATGACTTCGGAGCCGGCCCCGATCCAGGCGTGCACCGTGTCCCGCGATGTGTCGAATTTCGATCTGCTGATCGAGGATATGGAAACCGAGCTCGGCGAAAGCTGGGGCGATCTGACCTTCGATGAAGCGGTCATCTTCCTCGGCCAGCCCGACGCGGAACAGCTCGAGTTCATCGCGATCGCCGTGAATGGCGAAGACGAGGACGAGCTGACCAAGATTTCCGGCATCATCACCGAGGCGAAGGACCGCAACATCCGCGTTATCCTGATCGCCGATGAGGTGAGCCCAATCGCGCTGCATCAACTGTTGCGGCTCGGCGCGGATGATTTCGTCCCCTACCCGCTTCCCGAAGGCGCGCTGCACGACGCGATCGAGCGTCTTGGCCAAGCCGCCCCGCCGGTCGAAGCCGCGCCCCCCGTCCACGCGCCGACCTTTGCGGCGACCGGCAACCACGATGGTGTCGTCCTCCCGGTTCACGGCCTGTCCGGTGGCGTCGGTGCAAGCACCTTCGCGGTGAACCTCGCCTGGGAAATGGCGACGATCCACGACGGTAAAAAGAAGAAGAAAGCCCCGTCGACCTCGCCGAAAGTCTGCCTGCTCGATCTCGACCTGCAATTCGGCGCCGCCGCGACCTATCTCGACCTGCCGCGCCGCGAGGTGATCTACGAAATGCTCGCCGATACCGAGCATATGGACAAAGAGACCTTCCGACAGGCGATGCTCAGCTTCAACGACAAGCTCGACGTGCTGACCGCGCCGACCGACATGCTGCCGCTGGACCTTCTGAGCGGCGACGATCTGGAGCGCCTGATCGACATGGCGCGGGCACATTACGATTTCGTCGTGATCGACATGCCCTCGACCGTGGTCAGCTGGACCGAGACGGTGCTGAACAAGGCCCATCTCTACTTCGCGCTGATCGAGCTGGACATGCGCTCGGCCCAGAACGTGCTGCGGATGCAGCGGGCGCTGAAGTCCGAGGGGCTGCCGACCGAGAAGCTGCGTTACGTGCTCAATCGCGCGCCGAAATTCACCGATCTCAACGGCAAGGCCCGCGTGAAGCGACTGGCCGAGAGCCTCGATATCTCGCTCGAGCTGCTGATGAGCGATGGCGGCAAGCAGATCACTCAGGCCAACGATCACGGGCTGCCACTGGCGCTCTCGGCACCGAAAGTGCCGCTACGCAAGGAATTCCAGAAGCTCGCCGGCTCGCTGGTGGAGCTGAACGAAGCCGTCGAAGCAGCCGCCTGACCCGAAAGGACACGTCCAGATGTTTTCGCGCTACAAGAAAGACGGGGCAAAGCCCACCAACGGCAAGGCCGCCCCCCCGCCGCCCGCGCCCGGTGCCGCCAAGCCGCCGCCGATCGACGCTGCGCCGAAGACGCAGGTGGTCCATCGCAAGATGGGCCCCGCGAAGGTTGCTGCCGACCCGGTGGCCGTCGACAAGGAAAAGAAACGCAAACAGCGCCTTCAGGAACTCAAGGTGGAGCTGCACAAGCGGCTGCTGGAGAACCTGAACCTCGCCGCACTTGAGCACGCCTCCGAACGCGAGCTGCGCGCCGAGATCGCCGACATCACCGCCGAGGCGATGACCGAGCTTTCGGTCGCGCTGAACGCGCAGGACCGCCAGGCGCTGCAACAAGAGCTTTACGATGAGGTCATGGGGCTCGGCCCGCTCGAGCCGCTTCTGAAGGACGACACCGTCAACGATATTCTCGTGAACGGCCCGCAGCAGATCTTCATCGAGCGCAATGGCAAGCTCGAACTGAGCGACATCACCTTCAAGGACGAACGCCACCTGCTGCGCATCATCGACAAGATCGTGTCGGCAGTGGGCCGTCGCGTCGATGAATCGAACCCTTATGTGGACGCGCGTCTCGCCGATGGCTCGCGCTTCAACGCGATGGTGCCGCCGATCGCGGTGGACGGCTCGCTCGTCTCCATTCGTAAGTTCAAGAAGGACAAGCTGGGGATTGACGATCTCGTTAGTTACGGCGCCTTCACCGAGGAAATCGCGGCCTATCTGCAAGCCGCCGTCGCGACCCGTCTCAACGTGATCGTCTCGGGCGGGACGGGTTCAGGTAAAACGACGACCCTGAACGCGCTTTCCTCATTCATCGACAACTCCGAGCGCATCCTGACGATCGAGGATACGGCGGAACTTCAGCTGCAACAGACCCATGTGGGCCGGATGGAAAGCCGCCCGCCGAACGTCGAAGGCAAGGGTGCGGTCACCCAGCGCGACTGTCTCAGGAACGCGCTGCGGATGCGTCCCGACCGGATCATCGTCGGCGAAACGCGCGGCGAGGAAGTCATCGACATGCTGCAGGCCATGAACACGGGCCACGACGGCTCGATGACCACAATTCACGCGAACTCCGCCCGCGATGGCGTGGCGCGTCTGGAGAACATGATCTCGATGTCGGGCATCGAGATGCCGATGAAGGCGATGCGCAGCCAGATCGCTTCGGCTGTGAACCTGATCGTGCAGGCCTCGCGTCTGCAGGACGGCTCGCGCCGCATGGTTTCGGTCACCGAAATCACCGGCATGGAAGGCGACGTGATCTCGATGCAGGAAGTCTTCCGCTACGAGCGTCTCGGGCTTGCCCCCGACGGCAAGATCATCGGCCGCTTCACCGCGACCGGCGTGCGCTCTCATTATTCCGATCGGTTCCGGCAATGGGGCTACGACCTGCCGGCGTCGATCTACGAACCCGTGCAGGACTAAGGACACTCCGCCATGGCGACCCCCATTATCTACCTGCTGATCTTCGTCGCGGTTCTGCTGCTCGTCGAAGGCGTCTACCTGCTGGTCTTCGGCAAATCGATCTCGCTCAACAAGCGGGTCAATCGCCGCCTCGAGATGCTCAACAAGGGCGAACGGCGCGAAGAGGTGCTGGAGCGTCTGCGCAAGGAAGCGTCGCAGCATAGCGACGCGCGCTCGATCCCGCTCTATTCGCTGCTGGCAGACAAGGCGCAGAAGGGCAACATCGCGTTCTCGCCGATGGCGCTGATCGGCATCATGGCCTTCGCCTGCTTCGCCGCTTTCATGGCACTCACGCTGAGCTCGGATGCCGGCATCTTCATCCGCATCTTCCTCGCGCTGTTCATGGGCGTGGGCGGCGTTTATTTCTGGGTCAACTCGAAGGCCAAGAAACGCATGGCCCTGATGGAGGAGCAGCTACCCGACGCGGTGGAACTGATGGTGCGCTCGCTTCGCGTCGGCCACCCCCTGCCCTCCGCGATCCAGGCGGTCGCGCGCGAGATCCCCGATCCGCTGGGCACCGAATTCGGCATCATCGCCGACGAGGCGGCCTACGGTCGCAACGTGGCCGAGGCGATCTCGGAAATGGCTGAACGGCTCGACATGCAGGATCTGCGCTTCCTCGCGGTCGCCGTGTCGATCCAGCAGACCTCGGGCGGGAACCTCGCAGAGGTTCTCGACGGTCTGTCCAAGGTGATCCGCTCACGCTTCCGGCTGTTCCGCAGGGTGAAAGCGATTACCGCGGAGCCGCGCTGGTCGGGCATCTTCCTCTCGGCCTTCCCCGTCGTGGTGATGGTGATCATTCAGGTCGTCTCGCCCGACTATTACGACGAGGTCAAAACGACCGCCGCCTTCATTCCGGCCGCGATCGTGGTGTTCCTGCTGCTCGGCGCCAACGTGATCTTCATGAAGGTCATGACAACCATCAAGGTCTGAGGAGAGCCCAATGGATTTCGCTGCCATCAACCAGATGCTGATCGATGCGCTCGGGCCGATGGGTCCGATGATGGCGCTCGCAGGACTTGGCGGGCTTCTCGTGCTCGCTGCAGTCCCCGCGCTCCTGAAGAAGCGCGAAGACCCCTTTGACAAGATCCGTGGCAATGCCCCGCGCCCGCCGCGTCAGGCACCCAGCACGAACAACGACAGCCCCAGCCAGAAGCTGCGCGACACGCAAAACGACAAACTGCAGAAATACGCGGCCTTCCTCGAACCGCAAAATGCCGAGGAACTGTCGGAGTCGCGCAAATGGCTGCAATCGGCCGGCTATCGCGGTCCGAATGCAGTGCGCACCTTCCACGCGGTTCAGTTCGCGGCTGGCATCGGCCTGCTCGCGCTCGGCTCGCTCTATGTCGTGCTCTACAACTCCAGCGCGCCCGAAGGGCAGGCGATGGGGATGCTGGGCACCGTGCTCTGGGTGCTCGGGCCCGGCGGCGTGGGCTATTACGGCCCGAAATACTGGGTAAACAAGCGCGTGGCAGCGCGCACCGACGAGATGCAGAACGGCTTCCCCGACGCACTCGACATGCTCCTCGTCTGCGTCGAGGCGGGCCAGTCCCTCGATCAGGGGATCATCCGCGTCTCGAAAGAGCTGAACAAATCCTACCCAGCACTGTCGGAAGAATTCGCGATGGTCGCGCACGAGATCAAGGCCGGTCTCGACAAGGCGACCGTGCTGCGCAATTTCGGCGAACGCTCGGGCGTGCCGGATATCGCGAGTTTTGTGACCGTGATGATTCAGTCGCAGCAATTCGGCACCTCGATCGCAGAGGCCCTGCGCCTCTATGCCGCCGACATGCGCGACAAGCGGATCATGCGTGCCGAGGAAGCCGCCAACAAGATTCCCACCAAGATGACGCTGGGCACAATGATGTTCACCGTGCCGCCGCTTCTGATCATTCTTGTCGGCCCGTCGATCCATGATATGCTTGAGACCTTCAAGAATATAGGCATTTGACGGCATGATCCCAAAGCGCCGCGACCTGATACTGGCCGCGCTTACCCTGAGCACATTGGCCGCCTGTAACCCGGGCGGCCTTTCGGCTGAGAAACGCGGCGCGTTCGCCCCCAGCACCAAACCCGGAGCGGAGGCGGTCGACGGGCTTCTGGTCGGCCATCGGCTGATGGAAGCGGGCGAATACGAGCTTGCCCTGAAAGCCTATTACCGCGCGGCAGGCCAGCATGGCGCCACGGCGGAAATCCTCTCGGGCGTGGGCTCGGCCGACCTGAAGCTCGGGCGTCTCAACCAGGCGGAACAGATGCTGCGCCGGGCGACCGAGGCCGATCGGACCTTCGTGCCGGCGTGGAACAACCTCGGCGTCGTTCTGATGGAGCGCGGCAAATACGCCGAAGCCGCCCGCGTCTTCAAACTGGCCTTCGCGCTGGACAGTGGCCAATCGGACGCGATCAAGCAAAACCTCACGCGGGCGCTCGCAAAAATCGAGGAGCCGGGTTACGCTGCGCCACAGGACAAGCAGTTCACGCTCGTCAGGAAAGGGGTCGGTGACTACCTGCTGCTGACGAAGCACTGAGGCTCGAGCAAAAAGGACGCAGGTAACATGCGCCACCCGATCTTTCTGGCAGCCTTGGCTGGCTGTGCGATGACTCTCTCTGGCTGTATGGGCAATAACAGCGACGCCGAAGTCGCACGCGCGATGAAAAGCGTGAATGCCGTCGACGAGACCAACCTCACCGACATCATGCTGACGGTCGCCGACCCGAACGAGGCCGTAACCTATTTCACCCGGCTGTCCAACGACAACCCCGACCGGATCGACGCCAAGCGCGGCCTCGCGAAATCGCTCGTGCGCGCTCAGAAGCCGGTGCAGGCCGTGAAGGTCTGGCAGGAGGTCATCGCCATGCCGGGCGCGACCAATGACGACCGCGTGTCGATGGCCGAGGCGCAGATCCGCTCCAATGACTGGTCCGGAGCGAAGGCGACGCTGGACACCGTGCCGCCGACCCACGAGACCTACGACCGCTACCGGCTTGAGGCGATGGTCGCCGATAGCGAGAAAAAGTGGAAGAAGGCCGACAGCTTCTACGAGACCGCGGCGGGCCTGACCACGAAGCCCGCGGGCATCTACAACAACTGGGGCTTTTCCAAGCTCAGCCGCGGCGATGCGGCGGGGGCCGAGAAACTGTTCAAGGAAGCGCTCACCTACGACCCGACGCGCTTCACCACGAAGAACAACCTCGTACTCGCCCGTGCGAGCCAAGGCAAATACGACCTGCCCGTGATCGACATGACCCAGACCGAGAGGGCGCAATTGCTCTATACGGCGGGTCTCGCGGCGGTGAAGCGCGGCGACGTCAATATCGGCAAGACGCTTCTGCAAGACGCGATCGACACCAATCCGCAATATTTCGCGGAGGCCGACCGGGCGCTGAAGGCGCTCGATCAGGGATCCTCGAGCGCGCTGAAGGGCTGACGGAATGCTCGGTCTTGCTCCGCCTCTGTCGGCGCTGATCTTTCTGGTGCTGATTACCCCGGTTTGCGCCTGGGTGGTCTTTACCGACCTCAAATACATGAAGATCCGCAACAAGGCGGTACTGGCGCTGCTGTTGATCTTTGCGGTGGCGGGGCCGCTCCTGCTGCCGCTCGACGTCTATGGATGGCGTTGGACCCATGCGCTCGTCGTCTTCGCGATCGGCTATATCCTGAACCAGATCGCGCATTTCGGCGCGGGAGACGCGAAATTCGCAGCCGTCGCCGCGCCATTCTTCTCGCATGACCTGTTCGACGTGCAACTGACGATGTTCCTGCTCTGCGCCTTCCTGTTGGCCGCCTTCGCTGCGCATCGCATCTTTCGTGCAATCCCGGCAGTGGTGAACGCGACCCCCGACTGGGTCAGCTGGAAGCGCAAGGACTTCCCGATGGGCTTGGCGCTGGTCGGCACGCTCTGGGCGTATCTGCTGCTCGCGGCCCTTGGCTGATTGTTCGGCCCGCCGACCAGGTATCGCGACGATTACCCTGTTTTTCCAACTTTTGGCCACAATCGCCAGCAAGATTGGCCCGGACCGATCTTCGCCCCGTTTTTGATCAGACGGGACGTATAGCCGAGAGGATGCGCCAGATGAACATGATGACCGCGAATGTCATCGCCCCTGTCCCGCCGCGCGCGCTGGAGGAAACGGGGCTAAATGTCGTGGTGATGCGCGACATCCTCCTGAAGACGATGTTCCGCACCAATACGGACACGGCCTCCGCGCTGTCGAAGCTGGTCTGCCTGCCGATTACCATGGTGCAGGAATTGATCGACATGTGCCGCAAGCACGGTCTGCTGGAGGCGATGGGCACGCTGCACGCCAATTCCGGCGGCGAGATGGGATTCCAGCTGTCCGATAGCGGCAAGGCCCGCGCGCTCGATGCGCTCGCACAGTCGGAATATTACGGCGCGATGCCTGTCCCGCTGACGATCTATCGCGAGCAGGTCAAGCGCCAGTCGATCCGCAACATCCAGCTGACCCGCCAGCAGCTTCTGGGCGCGATGGGCCACCTGATCCTGCCGCCCGACCTGATCGGCCAGCTTGGTCCGGCGGTCTCCTCGGGGCGCTCGATCCTGATGTACGGTCCGCCCGGCAATGGCAAATCCTCGATCTCGAACGGTATCCGCGACGCGATCGGCGACAATATCTTCATTCCTCGCGCCATCGAATATGCCGGTCAGATCATCACTGTCTACGACCCGATCGTACATACCCCCGTCCCCGTCGAGGAGGACGATCCCACCGCCCTGCGCAAGCGCGGGATGCAGTTCGATCAGCGCTACGTCTATTGCGAGCGCCCGACCGTGATCACCGGTGGTGAACTGTCGCTCGACATGCTCGATCTGAAATACAACGCGACCGCGCGCACCTATACCGCGCCGCTGCAGTTCAAATCGGCGGGCGGCGTCTTCATCGTGGACGACCTTGGCCGTCAGGCAGAGCCGCCGCAGAAGCTGGTGAACCGCTGGATCGTGCCGCTGGAAGAGAACCGCGATATCCTCTCGCTTCAGTCGGGCGAGAAGTTCGAGGTGCCCTTCGACACGCTGGTGATCTTCTCGACCAACTTCCACCCGAACGATATCTTCGACAAGGCGGCGCTGCGTCGTATCTTCTTCAAGATCAAGATCGACGGGCCGAACCAATCCGACTATCTCAAGATCTTCCAGATGGTGGCGAAGAAGCGGCAGATGCCACTGGATGAGAAAGCGCTGCTGCACTTGCTCAAGGTGAAATATCCCACCATCGACAATGTCTACGCCAATTATCAGCCGATCTTCTTGATCGACCAGATGATCTCGATCTGCGAATTCGAGGGCATCCCCTATCAGATGACACCGGAGCTAGTGGATCGCGCCTGGGACAACATGTTCGTGAAAGACGAGGTGATCGTCCACTGACGGCGCTACTGCGCGGCCATCCGCTCCGCTCCGGAAGGCGGGAAGCCCGCAGCCTCGACGCGCGGCTGGTAGGTGCGCGAGACAGGCACCTCTTCGCCGTCGGACATCTCCAGAAAGACCCGCCCCTTCTCCTTGCGCATCGCGCGCACCGCTTCGCGCGCCACCCAATGCGAGCGATGGACCTGCAGGCCTGGCGCGCCCTCGGTCTCGGCGATCGCATCGGCAAGCCGGATCAGCAGACTGGTCTGCCCGGCCTCGGTGACCACGTCGACATAGTGGTCATTCACCGCAAGCCGGATCAACGGCGCGCGCAAGTCCGGCTCGAGCCGATAGAGCAGACGTGGCGCGGGCCGTGTCAGAGCTTTCTCGGCGGACGGATCGGCCCCGCTCGGCGCTTCTGTCGTATAGGCAGCGGCATGGATCTCACGCGACCGCGTCCGGCGCCCCTGCTCGGGCGCCATCCAGTGCCGCAGGATCGATCCCGCCATCGAGAGGCCAAAGATATATGCGGCCATGTGGAATATCTCGAACCCGCCGAAATTCGGCTTCTCCGCAAGCAGCAGGACGAGCAGGTAAAGCGGCGCGGTCAGCACGAGAGCCGAGAGACCCGCGAGGGTCGGAGCCTCGTATCGGAAACAGCGTAAACCCAACTTGCGCCGCACGAAAATGCGGATTGCCGCGCCTATCAGAATGCCCACGGCGATACTGGTCGGCCAGAAAACCAAGCGTGCGCCGAAGGACATGGATTCGAGAGAGTTGAACGGACCGGCGGCGACGCCGAAAAGCGATGCGACGATCCAGATCACCGGCAGAGCCGGAATCTTCAACGCCCGCCAATATGTCTTCCAGAATCCTGCCATAGCCGCCACGCCTCAATTGACGCTTGGGTAACGCAAGCATCACAGGTCCGACAACGGCAAAGGCCGTTTTCTCCTGTCCAACCTGCGGAAATCCTTACCTACTTTCGTCAGGCAGTCAAACCCTCGGGTTCGGGCAGATTGTTCGCGCGGCAGCAGGCAGTGACCGTGTTGGCAAGCAGGCAGGCGATGGTCATCGGACCGACGCCGCCTGGCACCGGGGTGATCGCGCCGGCGACCTCCTTGGCGCTGTCGAAATCGACATCGCCGACCAGCCGCGTCTTGCCCTCGCCCTTCTCGGGCGCGTCGATCCGGTTTATGCCGACATCGATCACGGTCGCGCCGGGCTTCACCCAGTCGCCCGGGATCATGCGTGGACGGCCCACGGCCGCGACAAGGATATCGGCGCCGCGACAGACATCCGCGAGGTTCTTGGTGCGGCTATGGGCGATGGTGACGGTGCAGCTGTCGCGCAGCAGCAGTTGCGCCATCGGCTTGCCGACGATGTTGGAGCGCCCCACCACGACGGCGTTCAGCCCCGAGAGGCTACCCAGTTGATCGCGCAGCATCATCAGGCAGCCCAGCGGCGTGCAGGGTACCATCGATTTCTGCCCAGTGCCGAGAAGGCCCACATTGAGGATATGGAAGCCGTCGACATCCTTCGCGGGGGTGATCGAATTGATCACCTTCTCCTCGTCGATGTGATCGGGCAGCGGTAGCTGCACGAGGATGCCATGCACCGCCGGATCGGCGTTCAGCTTCTCGACCAGAGCCAGCAGATCGGCCTCGGAGGTCTCGACTGGCAGCTTGTGCTCGTAGGACTTCATCCCGGCTTCAAGGGTCTGCTTGCCCTTGTTTCGGACATAGACCTGACTGGCCGGGTCTTCGCCCACCAGAACCACTGCGAGGCCCGGCGTGATGCCGTGTTCCTCCTGCAGCCGAGTGACATGCTCGGCCACTTTCTCGCGCACGCTCGCTGCGAAGGCCTTCCCGTCGATGATCGTCGCCGTCATTTCATTCCTCCGTCACTCCGCCGCCGCGAAGGTCGCGCGGTAATGGTCCATCTGCATGCGGGTCGCGCGGACCGCGTTGTTCATCAGCGTAGAGACCGTGACCGGCCCCACCCCGCCAGGCACGGGCGTGATCCAGCCCGCCACCTCTGCGCAGCTGTCGAAATCGGCGTCGCCCACGGTGCGCCCCTCGACCCGGTTGATGCCGATATCGATCAGGGCCGCGCCGGGCTTGAGCATTTCGCCGTGCACCAGCCCCGGCTTGCCCACAGCGACGCAAACGGCGTCCGCGGCGCGCGAATGCACCGAGACCTGCCGCGTCATGTGGTGACACACGGTGACGGTGGCGCCGAGCCCCATCATCAGGAAGGCGATCGGCTTGCCGACGATCTCGGAGTGGCCGATCACGCAGACATTGAGCCCTTCGGTCTGGAGCGGCAGGGATTTCAGGATCTCCACCGCCGCGACGGCGGTACAGGGGCCGAGCTCCAGCTCGTTATAGACGATGTTGCCGATCGAGGACGGATGCATCCCCTCCACATCCTTGAGCGGATGCACCGCCTTTTGCAGCGCCTTGACCGGGATATGTGCGGGCAGCGGGCGCTGGATGATGATGCCGTTGACGCGCGGATCGGCGTTCAGCCCGGCCAGCACGCCCTGAAGCTGTTCGAGGCTGATCGTCTCGGGGTAGTTGCGCACCTCGAAGTCCACGCCAGCTTTCTCGGCATATTTCCTCTGGTTGCGCACATAGAGTTCGGCGGCGGCGACGTCACCTACCGAGATCGAGACGAGGCACGGCGCCCAGCCTGCCTCCGAGAGCCGCTGCGCCTCGGCATAGGTCTCGTCCAGCTTGCCCTGCGCAAACGCCTTGCCGTCAATGATCGTGGCGCTCATCGGGATCTCCCTTGCCCAGAACCTGTTCTTCCTGCCCGATGAAATGCTCGATCATCTCGCGCCAGAGGCGGTCGGCGAGATCGGGATCGAGCCCGGCAGGCTCCGCTGCGGCGCGCACCTTCGAGACCACGTCCTCGACCCGGTCGGGGATGCGTGCGGGCCAGCCATTTTCCTGTTTGAGTTCCGTCGCACGGGCGATCAGCCGGGTGCGCGCGGCGAGCATTTCGACCAGCTCCCGGTCGAGCGCATCGATCGCGACGCGCAGCTCTTCCATCGAGTGTAGTTCGGACGGGGTTTTCATCGACAAGGCTCCCGGAACACTTGCGCCCCCTATCGCAGCTTGGCCCAACAAGCTCAAGACCGCGCGCCTAGAACAAACCCGTGATGCGGCAGTCGGCATCGAGGCCGATCGTCTCCGCAGCCGGGTGCCGGGGGAGGCCCGGCATGGTCATGATTTCACCGCAGATCACCACGACGAACCCCGCCCCGGCCGAGAGCCTCACCTCGCGGATCGGCAGCGTATGGCCCGAGGGCGCCCCGCGCAGCGTCGGGTCCGCGCTGAACGAATACTGCGTCTTGGCCACGCAGATCGGCAGGTTTCCATAGCCCGCGGCTTCCCAATCACGCAGCTGGTTGAGAATCTTCTGATCGGCATAGACGTCGCTCGCGTGGTAGATGCGCGTGGCAATGGTCTCGATCTTCTCGATCAGCGGCATGTCATCGGGATAGAGCGGCGCGAATTGCGAAGGGCGCTCGGTAAGCGCGACGATCTTCTCGGCCAGCGCCTCGGCTCCGGCGCCGCCTTCCGACCAGTGTGTGCATAGAACCGCCTCCACGCCCTGCGCCTCGGCGGCGGCGCGCACCGCTGCGATCTCGTCCTCGGTATCGGCAGTGAAGCGGTTGATCGCGACCACGACCGGTACGCCGAATTTCTTCATATTCGCGATGTGACGGTTGAGATTAGCGCAGCCCGCCTCGACCGCGGCAACATCCTCCGCGCCAAGATCCGCTTTAGCGACACCGCCATTCATCTTCAGCGCTCTAACCGTCGCCACGACCACAGCAGCACTCGGCGTCAGTCCGGCCTTACGGCATTTGATGTCGAAGAATTTCTCAGCACCCAGATCGGCGCCGAACCCCGCTTCGGTCACGACGTAATCGGCCAGCTTCAGCGCGCTTTGCGTCGCGATCACCGAGTTGCAGCCATGCGCGATATTGGCGAAGGGCCCGCCATGGACGAAAGCGGGAGTGCCCTCCAGCGTCTGCACGAGATTGGGCTGCAGCGCGTCTTTCAGCAGCACCACCATCGCACCATCCGCGCCGATCTCGGCGCAGGTCACCGGCGAGCGGTCGCGCCGATAGGCCACGACGATTCGACCGAGCCTCTCTTGCAAATCCGTCAGGTCGCGGCTCAGGCAGAGGCAGGCCATGACCTCGGAGGCGACGGTGATGTCGAAGCCGGTCTGGCGTGGGAAGCCGTTCGCGACGCCGCCGAGGCTGACGACGATGTCGCGCAGCGCCCGGTCGTTCATGTCGAGCACACGCCGCCACGTGATCCGGCGCGCGTCGATCTCGAGCGCGTTGCCCCAATGGATGTGATTGTCGATCATCGCCGCGAGCAGGTTATGCGCCGCGCCGACCGCGTGGAAATCGCCAGTGAAATGGAGGTTCATCGACTCCATCGGCACGACCTGCGCGTAACCGCCCCCTGCGGCCCCACCCTTCATCCCGAAATTCGGGCCGAGCGAGGCTTCGCGCAGGCAGATCGCGGCGCGCTTTCCGATCCGGGACAGCCCGTCGCCCAAGCCCACGGTCGTCGTCGTCTTGCCCTCACCCGCGGGGGTCGGCGAGATCGCTGTGACGAGGATCAGCTTGCCGGTTTCGCGCCCATCCAGCCCAGCGACAAACTCCGCCTCCAGCTTCGCCTTGTCGCGACCATAGGGGATCAGGGCGTCTTCAGGAATGTCCAGTTTCGCTGCGATCTCCGGCATCGGGCGCAGCGTGGCGGCACGGGCAATATCGAGATCACTGGTCATCTGGTCCTCCTGCTGACGGAGGGTAACCATTTGACGACGCGGCGAAAGGGAAAGAAGCGACCGTTGCGGGAATAAATCGCCTCAGCGGACCTCGTCCATCAGCTCCCAGGCGCGCTGATCGGGGATGTGCAGCCGCAGCGTCTCACCGACCACCAGACGGCCCGGACGTTCGACCCATGCGGTGACGCCGCGCCGTCCGTGCGCTGCGGGTTTGTAGCGCTTGCCTTTATCTGGATAGTGCTCTTCGATCACCCGGCCCGGCAGGACGCAGGGGCGGTTTTCCATATCGACGACGAGGGTCAGCCCGGTCTCGTTCTGAAGCCGCGCCGAGGGCGGGATATGGGTCAGATCCGGCAAGCCGCGCAGCACGATCGTCGCGCCGACCCAGGACGGATCGATTTCCGGCACGCCCATCGCGAAAGAGGTCTCCGCGAGCTCCTCGGCCGACAGGATCGTCAGCTGGCGGACATTGGCGATCTCGGTGCCCTTGGGATGCTGATCTGTGACCCGCGAACAAGAGGGACGCGTGCGTCCGCCATGCAGTTCTCCCACGGGACCGTCGAAGGTGAATTCGATCTCTTCGACCGGGGTCGAGGTCAGCTGTCCCTCGGTGGTCACCAGCCCGAGCCAGACGACCTCCCCTTGATATTGCGTGGGTTTCAGCGCGGCCATCAGCCCCTCTTTGACAAGACGACAAACAGACGACGGAACGGGAAAAAGACGCTACCGTCGTCCCGCAAAGGATAAACCGTCTCCAGCGCGGTTTCATAGCGTTCGATGAGAACCTGCGCTTCAGTGTCGCCCAAGAGCCGCAGGAAAGGTCGCATCACCGTGCTTTCCGTAAAGCGGCGGACCGGATGCGCGCCCGGCGTGGGCTCCAGTTCCTGCAGATATTCGGTGTGCCAGATGTCGACCTCGCCGAGGGGGCTGAGCATTTTCGCGTAATCCACCGCCGGGGCCACGGGCGGCACCCAGCCAGCGAAGTTGAAGCGGTCGGGAAACATCTCCTGCGACAGGTCGCGCAGGATGCGATGCGACGGCGCGCCATGCTGGGCGGGCATCTGCACCGCCAGAACGCCGCCCTCGCGCAGCTCTCCGGCCAGACGCGGGAACAGCTTCGCGTGATCGGGCAGCCAATGCAGTGCAGCGTTGGAGAAGATCATCGCGGGTGGCTTGTTGGGCGTCCATTCGGAAATATCGACCAGATCGCAGCGATGATAGGCGCCGGTCGCCGCAGCGCGCTTGAGCATCGCCTCGGAATTGTCGACGCCCACAATCTTACGCTTGGGGTACTGGTGGTTCAGCGTCTCGCCCACCG
This sequence comes from Thioclava sp. IC9, assembly GCF_002213225.1. Classification (NCBI taxonomy): domain Bacteria; kingdom Pseudomonadati; phylum Pseudomonadota; class Alphaproteobacteria; order Rhodobacterales; family Paracoccaceae; genus Thioclava; species Thioclava sp. IC9. The sequence continues at coordinate 147,995 of NZ_NBNX01000006.1, read as the reverse complement.
CGCCATTGCCGCAGCCCAGATCGATGATCTTGCCGCGCTCTGGCAGATGCGGAACCCGCGCCAGAAGGTCGAGTGCCGGGCGCAGCCTCAGATTGCGGAACCGCGCATAAGCGTCGGGATCCCAATCGGCTGCGCCCGGCACTGAAGCGTCACGCGTGACCATTCTCGCGAACCTGCGCGATCAGGCCGAAGGCTCGGGGGTGGTTTCCGCCCCGCCGTCGCCCTGATCCTTTTTCTTGGACGTCTTGGGCAGCGCGGTCACCGACGGCAGGCTTCCCGAGGAGCTGTCATCGTCGTCACCGCCCAGCGGCTCTCCGGAGAGGACCTTCTTGATCTCGTCGCCCGTGAGGGTCTCGTATTCCAGAAGACCCTGCGCCAGACGTTCCCAATCCTCGATCCGCTCGGTGAGGATGCGTCGGGCCTCCTGATAGCCCTCTTCGATCAGGCCGCGCACCTCTTCCTCGATCAGCTCTTTCGTCTTGGTCGAGACCGAGAAGCCAGCGGTGTTGCCCTGATAGCCCTCATGCGCCTCGGCGTAGTCGATATTGCCGACCTTGTCGGACATGCCCCAGCGCATCACCATCGCGCGGGCGATGGCCGACGCCTGCTGAATGTCACCGGCCGGGCCGTTCGAGACATGTTCCTCGCCCCATTTGATGATCTCGGCAGCCTTGCCCGCCATCGTCATGGTGATTTTCTGCTTGGCCTCGTCCTTGTGGTAGTTGAGCTTGTCCATCTCGGGCAGCGAGACGACCATACCCAAGGCCTGACCGCGCGGAATGATCGTGGCCTTGTAGACCGGATCGCATTTCGGCAGCGACAGTCCGACGATGGCGTGACCGGCCTCGTGATAGGCGGTCATTTCCTTCTGCTCGGGGGTGAGGACCATCGAGCGGCGCTCGACACCCAGCATCACCTTGTCCTTCGCGTTCTCGAAATCTTCCATCGAGACGAAACGACGCCCGACGCGCGCCGCCATCAGAGCGGCCTCATTGACGAGGTTCATCAGGTCGGCGCCCGAGAAGCCCGGCGTGCCGCGCGCGATGGTGCGCAGGTCGACATCGGGCCCAACCGGCACTTTGCGCGAGTGAACCGTCAGGATCTTCTCGCGGCCCTTGATGTCGGGGTTCGGCACGTGGATCTGGCGATCGAAGCGGCCCGGACGCAGCAGCGCGGGGTCAAGCACGTCTTTCCGGTTCGTCGCCGCGATGATGATGATGCCTTCGTTTGCCTCGAACCCGTCCATCTCGACCAGCAGCTGGTTGAGGGTCTGTTCGCGCTCGTCATTGCCGCCGCCGATGCCGACGCCACGAGCACGGCCCACCGCGTCGATCTCGTCGATGAAGACGATACAGGGCGCGTTCTTCTTGGCCTGTTCGAACATGTCGCGGACACGCGATGCACCGACACCGACGAACATCTCGACGAAGTCGGAGCCCGAGATGGTGAAGAACGGCACACCCGCCTCGCCCGCAATCGCGCGGGCCAGAAGCGTCTTACCGGTGCCCGGAGGGCCCACCAGAAGCGCGCCTTTCGGGATCTTGCCGCCAAGGCGCGAGAATTTTTGCGGGTTGCGCAGGAATTCGACGATCTCTTCGAGTTCTTCCTTGGCCTCGTCGATGCCAGCCACGTCGTCGAAGGTCACGCGGCCATGTTTCTCGGTCAGCAGTTTCGCCTTGGACTTGCCGAAGCCCATCGCGCCGCCTTTGCCGCCGCCCTGCATCCGGTTCATGAAGAAGATCCAGATGCCGATCAGCACGAGGAACGGGAGCCAGACGCCCAGCAGCGACATGAAGCCGGATTGCTGTTGCTTGACGACGCTCACCGCGATGCCCTTGTCGATCAGCTTCTCTGCGATCTGATCTTCCAGAGGCTTGACGGTGGTGAAGCTCGTGCCGTCGGCGAGCTGGTAGCGCACCTCTTCGCCATCGAGGCGGACGTTCTTCACCTCGCCTTTGTTGACGGCGTCCATGAACTCCGAATAGGTCGCTTGGGACGAGTTCATCGAAGATTGCCCATCACCGAAAAGGTTGAACAGGGCCAAAATCAGCAGGAACAGCACCGCCCAAAAGGCCAGATTGCGCGCATTACCCAAGGAATATCCTCCAATCGTATCGGGCGGCTGACCTGCGGTCGCCGCCTCTTCCTCAGTGAAAATAGGCATTACGCGCCCGGGTTCAACGTCGAATTAGCCAAGTGTCGAATGCGTCGCGGCAAATCCGCGCCTGCCAGCCGGTCCCGAAGCCTGCGAGCGGTGCCGCGACAAGCGTTTCGCCCCGCCATATGGCCGGGCTTGCGGCAAGCGAGGCACGTGGAAGGCCCGTTTCGCGCCAATCGGGGCATTGGCGTAATCCCGCCTCCCCCAGCGCCGCGACTTCCGTGGCGTCCATGGCGGGCCCGGTGACCTCCCAGCGGTCCCAGGTCGCGGCGCCATCTTCGAGGGTCACGCGCAGATCGGCCACCGCCTGCGCCTCGCGGGTGATGCGTAGCGCGCCCTTGGCGGAGGTGATACGGCAACCGTGCAGGGTGCGGTCGCCTTGCCGGGGCAACTCCGCCAGCAGGGTCTGCACCTTCGCGGCGCGTGGCGCGTAATCCGCGCCAGAGATCCAGCGCAGCGCTGCCACGATCAGGCGACGTTGCAACTCCGGATCCATCACGGAAAAGCCCGTCGCGTCGATCAGCAGATCTCCCGATTGCTCGGAGACATGGCGCTCGACCTCCGCCATCAGCAGTCGATGCAGCGCAGCGTTGGCCGACGCAAGGTTTGTCGTCACCCCGGCAATCGCCTGCGCATCGACACCCAAAGATTTCAGCGTGCCAAGCGCCTGTCGCGCCTTCACCCGGTCGAAGCGTTCATTTTCGTTGGACGGATCGTCGACCCATGCGATGCCCTGCCTGCGCAGGTAATCGCGCAACGCCTCTCGTGTCTGGGCCAGAAACGGGCGGTGCCATGTCACCCCCTCGGCCTCGAAGCGTGGGCGCATGCCTGACAGCCCCTCCAGCCCCGCCTCGCGCGCGAGCCGCATCAGAAAGGTCTCTGCCTGATCGTCGGCAGTATGCCCAAGCGCGACATGACCGATCCCGGTCGAGCCCGCCCATGCGCCGATCAGCCCAAGGCGCGCCCGGCGCGCGGCGTCCATCAGGTTACCTTCGGCGCTGGCTCCGTCCCAGCGCAGGATCGTGTGCGGAATACCCCGATCTGCGCAGAACCGCCCGACAAATGCGGCTTCCTCGGCAGCCTCGGCGCGCAGCCCGTGATCCACCGTCACCGCGGCGACCTCGAAATGCGCAGCCAACAGCGCCAGCGTCGCCATCGAATCCGAGCCCCCGGAAACGGCAACCCCGACGCGCCGGGGCGCATCGGGGTCAAAACCGTGTCTTGCGATGTCGTCCAGCGTCACCGGAGAACGCTCACTGGCATCCCAGCGATTGCTGCGCGTTCTGCGCCTCGCCCGCCGCCGACGAACCCGGGAAGCGTGCGCTCACCTGACCCAGCGTAGTGCAGGCCTCGCTCTGCTGTCCGAGCTGCCCCAGCGCCTTGCCGAGCGACAACAGGTTGTCCGCGGCGCGCGAGCCTTTCGGGTCGGCGGAGAACCCGTCGAGCCATGCCCGCGCAGCGCCCGCCTCATCACCCTGCTTTTGCAGTGCAAGACCGCGATAATACATCGCGTCGCTGGTCAGCGGGGAACCGGGATAGGTCTGCCGGAAGGTCGTGAGAAGATCGGCCGCAGAGGCGTAATCGCCATCCTCATAGGCCTTCTTGCCCGCCTCGAAATCCGATTTCTCGTTGATCGCAAGATCGGGTCCGGGCGTGGAATCCGGAGCCGGACCCGTGACCGACGCACCGGTGTTCGGCGCTTCGCCTCCCAGCGGCTCTGTCTTGCCAAGCTTCGAAATGTCGCAATTCTCTTCCATCTCGCAGACCCGGAAGTTCAGATCGCCGATCCGCTTCGTGCCGTCGGCGACGACGCGGTTGATCTTGTTTTCCAGCTCCTCGACGCGGTCGGTCATATGCGACAGCGACAGCTCCATCGAATCCATCCGCTGCAGAGCGGAATCGCCGCCCGCCTTCTGCAGACCGGCTTGACCAGAGGATTTCAGTTCCTGGCGCAGGCTACCGATCTCGGTCTGAAGCTGTCCCAGTTCGGTCTTGATGTCAGCCAGCGTCTGGGCGCGGTTCGCGTCCTGAGCCAGCGCGGGCGCGGCTGCCAGAACAGCCGCACCGAGAAGCAAAGCTCTCAGCATCGCGATCAGCTCCCGACCGCCGATTGCGAGATCACCGTCACGGCGCGACGGTTCTTCTGGTAGCACTCTTCGGTCGAGCAGACTGCCAGCGGACGTTCTTTACCGTAGGAGACCGTGCGCAGACGGTTGCCGGCCACGCCTTGGCTGATCAGGTATTCCTGAACCGCAGAGGCACGACGCGCCCCAAGCGCGAGGTTATATTCGCGGGTGCCCTGCTCGTCGGCATGGCCTTCGATGATCGCGGTGTAGCTCGGGTGGCTCACCAGCCAGCTCGCCTGCTGGCTCAGGATGCCGCGCGCGGTGTCGGTCAGCGTCGACTGGTCGACCTGGAAATGCACCATGTCGCCGATGGTCTGGCTGAAATAGGCCGGCGAGTTCGGATCGTTGATCCCGCCTTGGCTGACGTCGCCCATGCCAGCGCCGCCCGGGCCGAGCGCGCCGCCGGGACCGGTCGCACCGGAGCCGTATTGATCGGGGTTCGAACAGGCCGCGAGGCCCAGCATCGAGATGGCCAACACGGCCTTCACTGCAAATTTCATTGGTTCCGCCTTTGTTGATCTGCCCATTGCGGGCGAGCCTACCAGTTTCTCTAACGCTTGTTAATCCGCCCTCACGGCAGAAGCGGCGACCAGGCCGGGTCCGACGCGGCGCCCGGCGTGGAGACTTTCTTCAGGTTGCGCCCGGAGATGTCGACCGAATAGAGCGAGGCCGAGCCTTCGGCGCCGGGGCTCTCCCGGGTGAACATGATTACGCGGCCATTGGGCGACCAGGTTGGGCCCTCGTCGAGGAAGGACGAGGTCAGCAGCCGCTCTTCCGAGCCATCGGTGCGCATCACGCCGATATGGAACCGGCCTTGGTTCTGCTTGGTAAAGGCGATCATATCGCCGCGCGGCGACCAGACCGGCGTCGAATAGCGCCCGTCGCCAAAGCTGATCCGCGTCGCCTCGCCGCCGCCGACCGGCATGATGTAGAGCTGCTGGGTACCCGAGCGATCGGACTCGAACACGATCCGCGAGCCGTCGGGCGAGAAGCTGGGCGAAGTCTCGATCGCGGGCGAGGTCGTCAACCGTTGGGTCTGGCCCGTGCTGACATTCATCATCCAGAGGTCGGTATTGCCGTTCTGCTCCATCGAGTAGACGATCTTCTGCCCATCGGGCGAGAAGCGCGGCGCGAATGTCATCGTCCCGGGCACTTCAGGCAGCAGCCTCGCCGAGGCGGTCGCCACGTCGAGCATCTTGATGCGCGGGAAACCGGTCTCGAAGGTGGTGAAGAGCACTTTCGTCCCGTCGCGCGAGAAACGCGGTGCGAGCACGATGGTCGAGGCATCGGTGAGATAGGTCACATTCGCGCCATCGTAATCCATCACCGCGAGGCGCTTCTGGCGGTTGTCCTTCGGCCCGCTTTCCGAGACGAAAACAACGCGGCTGTCGAAATACGGCCCCTCGCCCGTGATGCGCGAATAGATCACGTCCGAGACCTTATGTGCCAGACGCCGCCAGCTTGCCGGCGAGGCCGCAAGTTGCTGCCCGTCGCCCATCTGCTGTCCGGAGAACACGTCGAACAGGCGGAACTTCACGACCACCTTGCCGCCCTGCATCCCGACCGATCCCACGACCAGCGCTTGTGCGTTGATCGCCTGCCAGTCGGAATATTTCACCGGCGTGTCGAAGCTCGACACGTTCTGGATATAGGCGGATTTCGGAATTTCGCGGAACAGCCCGGTCCCGGTCAGATCGCTCGAGATCACCTGCGTGATCTGGCTCGCCATTTGGCCAGCGTCGGGGGTCTCGGGGATGAAACCCGCGATTGCGAACGGCATCGGCTCGATCACACCATCGGTGATCTCGATATGCAGCGGCTCGGAATCCTGCGCGATTGCGGCGATGGGTGCCAGCATCACAGCGGCCAGCAAACTTAGAACGAAACGCATCATGTCACACACTCCCTTTCCGGGTCTTGCCCGGTTTGTAACGCGCTGCGGCACGATCGTGCATCACAACCCCATGACACCGCGCGGAAATTCGCCGATCAGCCATCATTTCATCCTCATTTTTTCGGGATTGAAGTCGATGGTGATCGTTTTCCAGCGGTCATATTTCTCCGGCGGCAGCGGGAACCCGTCCGAACCGCACAGAACGATGGCGCGTCGCCCGGCCTCGAAGGCCTGATCGACCGCGTTGCCGGTGCCGCCCGTCGCCCCGACCAGCTTGATCGAGGAGATGATCGGGTGGCCGTCGGGCTGCATGTCGACCGACAGCGTCACTGTGGTGCGCAGCGCATCCGAGCTGAGCGCGCCGGTGTTCCAGCACTGCTTGATATCGACGATCAGCGCGTCTTTCTCGCCCGCGGTGATCGGCGGACCCGTCGGCGCAGAGCCGGTGCCACCCGTGCCTTCACCGCCCAAGGCAGCCGCAAGCGCATCGTTGACCGAGGCGCTGTCGACTTTCTTCGGCTCGCTCGGCGCGGGCTTTTTCTCAGCCTGTTTCGGCTCAGCCGGTTTCTTCTCGGCGGGCTTGGGCGCTTCAGGCTTCTTCTCTGCCGGGGACGCAGCCGTCTGCGTCTCTTTCGGCGCGGGCGGTTTCGGCTTGGAGCTCGGCCGCGGCGAGGCCAGCGGCGCGGAGCTTTCCGGCTTGTCCTTGGTCTTGTTCGCCTCGGTCACGATTTCGGTGGAGGCTTCGGGCGGCGCCGTCGCCTCCTTCGGCTTCTCGGTGGGCTGATCGGGCGTGTCGGCGGGTTTGGGGGCCTCTTGCGGCTGAGCCTGCGGGTCGACCTTCGCCTCGGGCGGCGGCTCGGGCGCAGGCGTGGGAGCAACGCGCGGCGCCTGTTTCGGCTTCGGCACGGGCGAGATATCGGGCGTGACCGTCGGCGAAGGCTCCTCGACCGGCGGCACGATCTCCGGCGGCGTGTCGCTAACTTCGGCAGGCGGCGTCGGCTCTTGCAGGGCCGACACATCGGGCTGCGCATCCGGTACGGGGTCGGGCTGCTGCATCGCCTGCGGTTCCGGCTCGGGCTTGGCCTGCGGCTCCGGCGCGGGCGGCTTGGGCGGCGGGGCCGTCTCGGTTGGCGTATCGGGCGCCGTGGGCGCGACCGGATCCGGCGTGGGCTGCGGCGCGTCCTTCGGCGCCGAGGCCATCATCGTGTTGAAGTCCTTCTCGGACATCACCGCGACCTGAGAGATCACCACCGGCTTATTCGGTTTCGGGAAGAACCACTGGCCCCCGGCAATGACCCAGAAGAGCACGCCCAGATGCAGCGCGCCCGACAGGCCGTAACCGATCTTGTCCGCACGGTTCATGCGATGCCCCCTGGGCTCAGTTCCCCGCAGGCGCCGTCAATTGCGGCCCCCCGGTATCGGTGACGAGCGTGATGTTCGAGAACCCCGCGCCGTTGAGCGCGCCCATCACCTGCACCACCTGAGAATAGGAAATCTTGCCATCCGCACGCAGGAAGACCTTGTCGCTCTTGCGCTCGGCCGCGATCGCCTTGAGGCGGTCGATCAGCTGATCCTGCGGCACTTCCGAGTTCATCAGCGAGACCTTCCCGTCCGCCTGGATCGACACCGTCAGCGGCACTTCCTGCTCGGTCGGTACGGCCTTGGCCGCCGTCTTCGGCAACTCGAGCGGCACGCCCACCGTCATCATCGGCGCGGCGACCATGAAGATCACCAGCAGCACCAGCATCACGTCGACCATCGGCGTGACGTTGATCTCGCTCATCGCGGCGTGACGCCCGCGCCCGCTCCTGCGGCGCCGCGATCCGCCCGATCCGCGTTTTGCAACACCCGCCCCCATGATCAGCTATCCAACTGGCGCGACAGGATGGTCGAGAATTCGTCCGCGAAGGCCTCATAGTTGCCCGCAATGCGATCGGCATCGGACGACAGCTTGTTGTAGAAGATCACCGCCGGAATTGCCGCGAGAAGACCCAGCGCGGTCGCCACCAGCGCTTCCGAAATGCCGGGCGCCACGACGGCGAGCGAGGTATTCTGCGAGATCGCGATCTCCTCGAAGGCGACCTTGATCCCCCAGACCGTACCGAACAGGCCCACGAAGGGCGAGATCGAGCCCACGGTCGCAAGGAAGGTCAGCCCGTAATTGAGGTTTTCGGTCGCCTTCTGGATCGCGACATCCATCGAGCGTTCGATCCGCGCTTGCGCGCCGGTGATCAGCGCCCCGTCCTGACGATGCGACCGGCGCCATTCCAACATGCCGGCGGCGAAGATCTTCTGGCTCGCGCCTTCGGGCGCGGGGCCGATCTGGTCGAACAGCTCGTCGAGCGGCTCGCCGGACCAGAAGGCCCGGTCGAAGGCTTCCGCCTCGGAGCGCGCCGCGCGATAGGCGATGAATTTGCGGATGATGATCGCCCAGGACCAGAAGCTGGCCACGACGAGGATGATCATCACGAGTTTGACGGTCAGCGATGCGCGCAGAAAGAGCGCCAGCAGGGAGAAATCGATCTCCTGCGCCATCGCAAGCGAAGAATGGTCCATAGGTACTGCTCGCCGGTTGGGGCCACGTTATCGGGCCTCTGATTACCAGCGATTCTATATCAGCAGTAAGGGGAACGCCATAACAACAATGTAACCGGCGAAACCCCGCCGCTTTTCAATGCAGTTTCGGGGCCAGTTTCCGGCGAATATCGGCGGGAAGCCGCTGAGCCGCGCCCGCCTCGTTGAGACAGACGATGGTGACCTGCGCGGTGAACAGCACCTCGCCGTCGCGCTGCACGGTCTGCTCCATCACCAAGCGCGCGCCCGTTTCGGTGACGAGGTCGGTCGTCACCACCAGTTCGTCGTCGAATTTCGCGGGACGCAGGTAATCGGCCTCGACGCGGCGCACCGCGAAGACCACCCCGTAATCGGCCTTCATGGCGACCTGATCTACGCCCAGCGCGCGGACGAATTCAGACCGCCCGCGCTCGATGAACTTCAGGTAATTGGCGTAATAGACGATCCCCGCGAGGTCGGTATCCTCGTAATAGACCCGGATCGGAAACTCATGCGCCATGCTCGTTCTCCCGATCGTCCGGCTCCGCCTCGCCCACTTCGCGCGACAATTCCCGTACCGCCTCTGCGGCCTCGCCCTGACGCAGGCCGGCGCGGGCCGCGAGACGCAGCGCGTGGCTCGGATCTTTCGCCACAGCCGGCATCGTCGGGTCGTAGGCAGCTGCAATCACCGCAGCGATCTCGGGACGCAGCACGGTCACCCTGCGCGCCACCGCAAGCGGCGAGCGTTTCACGAAGGCCTTGTCGGACCAAAGCAGGATCATCTGCACCGCCTGGCTGAGCGCGATTACCTCGGCGGGCACCTCATCGAGCCCCGCATCCATCCGCACGAAGGCGAAACAGGCGCGGATCGCGCCCTCCTTGTCGAAGCGGAAGACGCGATACTGGTTCGCCCCCTGATCGTCGAGCCGGATCACCAGATCCTGCAACCCGTCGATCAGGTGATCGAGATTGGGCACCTCGAGCAATTCCTGCCAGTCGCGGAAGAAGAAGATCATCAGGTTCGCGCCCAGCTCGGGATCGGTCTCGGCCATCTTGTGCCCTGCAAGCGCCACCACCGCCTCGACCGCGCCCTTCACCGTCGCAAGCGTCGCCGCCTCGACCCCGAACACGACGGGAACGACGGGGCGCCCCCAACGTGCGAATAGATATTCGTCGGAAGAGCGCCGGAAGAGCTGCTCCACCATTTCGCCCGTGATTTCTGCCTGTTCCGCCATGCTGCCTCCCTCGCTTCGCCCCGACCCTAAGAGATCGCGACCGAGGGGGGAAGGGGGCCAGCCCGATCGGCCGCGCATCCCCGGCTTTTGCCTGCAACGACGTTTCGGCTTGGCACAAATATCCCGGGGGAGCGCCCGACCGGGCGTGGGGGCAGCGCCCCCTCCTCTTCGGCGATTGCGAACCCACGGTGACGGGCGGCAGCCCTCCCTGATCTGCGCTTGCCGCGCTTGCACCTCACGCCTATAAGGGCGGCATGTTCTTGCTGGCTGCATATCCGCGAATTATTTGCCCGGCGCTCTGACGCGTCAGGGTAGCCGGGATATTGCGCCAAGCCTCGCGGCGTGCGCGCGCACGCCCTTCCCTTTCCCAAGGACGACCTATCCATGAGTTCCGACCAGACCACCGAGACGACCGCCCCCGACTATCGCGGCACCGTCTTCCTGCCGAAAACCGATTTTCCGATGCGCGCGGGCCTGCCTGCGCGTGAGCCCGACTGGCTGGCGCGCTGGGAGAAGATCGGCGTCTACGATCGCCTGCGCGAGAAGGCCGCGAAGGAGACGCGCCCCGGCTTCGTGCTCCATGACGGCCCTCCCTATGCGAACGGCCATCTCCATATCGGTCACGCGCTCAACAAGATCCTGAAGGATTTCATCACTCGCTCTCAGCAGATGATGGGCCGCGATGCGCGCTACGTGCCTGGCTGGGACTGCCACGGCCTTCCGATCGAGTGGAAGATCGAAGAGCAGTACCGCGCCAAGGGTCTCGACAAGGACGCTGTCGACGTGGTGGCGTTCCGCCGCGAATGCCGCGCCTTTGCCGAGAACTGGGTCGACATCCAGCGCGAGGAATTCAAGCGTCTGGGTGTCTATGGCAACTGGGCCGATCCCTATCTGACGATGAACTACCATGCCGAGGCGGTGATCGCCGAGGAGTTCATGAAGTTCCTGATGAACGGCACGCTCTACCAAGGCTCCAAGCCCGTGATGTGGTCGCCGGTCGAGAAGACCGCGCTGGCCGAGGCAGAGGTCGAGTATCACGACCACACCAGCCACACGATCTGGGTGCGCTTCAAGGTCCGCCGGGGCGGCAATGCCGACATGCCGACCGAGGATGCGGTCGAATATGACGCCGCGGATCAGGCGCTGCTGGCCGATCAGCTGCACGCGGCGAGCGTCGTGATCTGGACCACGACCCCGTGGACGATCCCGCAAAACCGCGCCGTATCCTTCAATCCGGGCATCGCCTACGGGCTCTACCGCGTCGACACGCTGGGCGAGAAATCGACCGCCGAGGAAGGCGAACTGCTGCTGATGGCCGATGCGCTGGTGCAATCGGTGATGGATCAGGCGAAAGTCGAGAGCTTCACCCGCGTGCGCAATGTCAGCGCGGCAGAGCTTGAGGGGCTGACGCTCTCGCATCCCTATGCCGGCGTCGAGGGCGCGAATGGCGAGTGGGATTACGACGTCCCGGTCCTGCCCGGCGACCACGTCACCGACGAGGCCGGGACGGGCTTCGTTCACACCGCACCGAGCCACGGCGACGACGACTATCAGATGGGCCTGAAATACGGGCTGCAGATGACCTATAACGTCGAGCCCGACGGCAGCTACCGCAAGGACCTGCCGCTGTTCGGCGGCGAGGCGATCGTCTCGGCTGATGGCAAGGACGGGCCGGCAAATGTGTCGAACATCAAGCAACTGGCCTGGGCCGGGGCGCTTCTCGCCAAGGGCAAGATCAAGCACTCCTATCCGCATAGCTGGCGTTCCAAGGCCCCGCTGATCTATCGCAACACGCCGCAATGGTTCGCCGCGATCGACCACACGCTGAGTGACGGCATGAACGAGTATGGCGACACGATCCGCGCCCGCGCGCTGACCTCGATCGAGGAGCTGGTGACCTTCACGCCCGAGAAGGGCAAGAACCGCCTGCATTCGATGATCGAGAACCGTCCCGACTGGGTGCTGAGCCGTCAGCGCGCCTGGGGCGTGCCGCTCACCTGCTTCGTCAAGAAAGGCGCCAAGCCCACCGACGAAGACTTCCTGCTGCGCAACGCCGAGGTCAACGCGCGCATCACCGCCGCCTTCGAGACCGAGGGCGCGGACGCGTGGTACGAGGACGGCTTCAAGGCGAAGGTTCTGGAAGGCGTCGTGAACCCCGACGAGTACGAGCAGATCTTCGACGTGCTCGACGTCTGGTTCGATTCCGGCTCCACCCACGCCTTCGTGCTGCGCGACCGCGCGGACGGGACAGAGGACGGCATCGCCGATGTCTACCTCGAGGGGACCGACCAGCACCGCGGCTGGTTCCACTCCTCGTTGCTGCAGGCCTGCGCCACAAAGGGCCGCGCGCCCTACCGCAACGTGGTGACGCATGGCTTCACGCTCGACGAGAAGGGCATGAAGATGTCCAAATCGCTCGGCAACACCGTCGCGCCGCAGGAGGTGATCGAGCAATACGGCGCCGATATCCTGCGGCTCTGGGTTGCGCAGTCGGACTTCACGGCCGATCTGCGCATCGGCAAGGAGATCCTGAAAGGCACCGCCGACAGCTATCGTCGTCTGCGCAACACGCTGCGTTTCATGCTGGGCAATCTCGATGGGTTCTCCGACGCCGAGCGCGTCGATCCGACCGAGATGCCGGAGCTGGAGCGCTGGGTACTGCATCGTCTGGCACAGCTCGATACCGAGGTGCGCAAGGGCTATGACGCCTTCGATTTCCAGGGCGTTTTCCAGCAGCTGTTCAACTTCTGCACGGTGGACCTGTCGGCCTTCTATTTCGACGTCCGCAAGGATGCGCTCTATTGCGACCCCGAGGACAGCCTGCGCCGCCGTTCGGCGCGCACGGTGCTGGATCTGCTGTTCCATCGCCTGACGACCTGGCTCGCGCCGATCCTCGTTTTCACCATGGAAGACGTGTGGCTGTCGCGCTTCCCGGGCGACGATGCCTCGGTTCACCTGCAGGACATCCCCGAGACGCCCGAAGCCTGGGCCGACGCGAGCCTTGCGGCGAAATGGGATGGCATCCGCCGCGCACGTCGCGTGGTGACGGCAGCGCTGGAGGTGCAGCGTTCGGCCAAGGTGATCGGAGCCTCGCTAGAGGCCGCACCAGTCGTACATGTCGAGGATGCGGACGTTCTGGCGGCGCTGAAATCGGTGCCCTTCGAGGATCTCTGCATCACCTCGGGCATCGCGCTGACCGCCGATCCGGCTCCGCAGGAAGCGTACCGCCTGCCCGAAGTTTCGGGCATCTCGGTGGTCTTCGAGAAGGCCGACGGTCAGAAATGCGAGCGCTGCTGGAAGATTCTGCCCGATGTCGGCACGCATGAGCATCCCGGCACCTGCAAACGGTGCGATGCGGCGCTCGACTGAGCGGCGCGTATCCGGTGACGGAATGAAGGGCACCCGCTTGGGTGCCCTTTTATGTCAGGTCAGGACGGCATCTGGTGCGGCGGCAGCGGCGGCGGCCCGAAACGGTTACCGCGCGGCGAGCCGCGCTGGACGGTGAAGAAGAGCAGGACCAGCGTCCCGATCAGCGGGATCAGCATGATCAAGGCCCACCAGCCGGTTCGGTCGAGGTCGTGCAGCCGCCGCACCAGCACCGCGAGCGACGGCAGGAACACGACGAGCGAGAAGATCGCCCCCAGCAGCGACGCTTCGCCGCCCCGCATCATCATCGGACCGAAGAGGATGCGATCCAGCAAGCCGAAGACGATGTTCCCGAGAAAGACGAAGAGCACGAACCACCAGAATTCGGGCCGGGCCGCGCGGCCGGTGAAAGTCACGTAGTTCGAGAAACATTTTCGGATCGCTTCGCTGAACTCCATCGGGCGTCTCCCTTCGTGGATGAGCTGTCGAGGAAGCTTAGCCTCAGGACGACGCGTCACGCCAGCGTGAATCCGGCGGGGCAGGTGCGGTGGGCGCGTGATGCGTCAACGCGCGACGTGCATTCTTCTTATTTGCGTCAAGATTCGCGGCTAACCTCGCGGAATGACCCAAAGTGAAAGCCATCCGTCCGCCCCGCTTCGCCCCCTGTTTCGCAGTTGGGGCTTCTGGGCGTTGCTGGCGGGCGCGGCCGCGTTGGTTCTCGTTTTCGTGCAGATCTCGGGTATTGCGAACGGGCCTCAGCCCTCTGCCGGAAGTCAGATTGGCGAGATCGCTGGCGAGATCAAACGCTCGGCTTGGCGGTCCTTCTTCGGCCTTGCGCCGAAGCCGGTGGAGCCGCAACCACTCCCGGCTTCCAGCTACCTCGGCCTCGCGGCGCCGGTCCTCGGGATCCTAGCGATCGTGCTCGCGGGGATCGCAGCGGCACTCCGCGAAAACTGGCGACTGCCGAGCTATGCGGTGAGCCTCGGAATCGCGGCGATCGTCTTCCAATATGTCTGGTGGATCGCGCTGCTCGTTGCGGGCGTTGTCCTGCTCGTCACGATCATCGCCAATCTCGGCGAGATTTTCAGCTTCTGACCGCATCCCTGTCGCGCAGCCAGCGCTGCAGCGTGCGCTCCTCGGCCTGTGCCTGCTCGCGCTTTGCCAGCTCCGCCGCGCGTTCGGCGCGGGCACGGTCGAGAAGCGTGTCATAGGTCTTCGCCTCTCGGAACAGCTCTCGCATCCGGTCTTCGAGCGGCACGCGGCGTTCGTTCAGCGTGCCGATCTCCTGATCGAGCCACGAGACCGTCTCGCGCACCGCCTCGCGGAATCCGGCGGCGTAAGGCGCGGTCTCAGGCGAGGTGACGTGAAGCTCGGCGCGGGCGCGCGCTGTCAGCGTATCGCGCTCGCTTTCCAGCCGCGCGACCTGCGCATTCAGCTTCGATAGCTCGCCGGCCTGCTCTTCGAGCTCACGCCGCCGCAGCCGCCCGATCACCTCCAGGGCCGCGATCCGGTTGCGGGCCATGGCGCGGTTACGCCGTCTGCGGCAGGTCTTTCTGCGCCTGCTCGACGGCGTAGAAATCCGGCTGATGCGCGGTTGGGATGCTGCCGCGCCCGATCTCGACGCAGATATTCGGCGGGTGGTCGCTCACAAGCGCAACGAAGATGTCGCGGATCACCGCATAGAACGCGGAATCTTCTTCCTCGATCTGGCGCAGACGGCCAGACATCGGCTGCACGAAGCAATAAGCAAGGAACACGCCGAGGAAGGTGCCGACAAGCGCGCCGCCGATCATACCACCCAGGATCTCCGGCGGCTGGTCGATCGCACCCATGGTTTTGATCACGCCCAGAACGGCGGCGATGATGCCGATGGCAGGCAAGGCGTCGGACACGGTCTGGAGCGCTGAGGCGGGGGCCAGAACCTCGCGGTGATGCTTCTTCAGTTTGCGGTTGATGACGTCCTCGGTCTGGTACTTGTCGTCGAAATTCATCGCCAGCATCCGGAAGCTGTCGGTAATCAGCTGGATCGCGAAATGATCCTTCAGGATACGCGGATAGCGGCTGAAGATCTCGCTCTCTTCCGGGGCTTCGACATGAGGATCGAGCGCGATGATACCCTTGTTGCGATAGAGCCGCGACAGCTCGTAGAGCAGGTTCAAGAGGTCGGTGTAATCCGCCGTCTTCCACTTGCTGCCCTTGAGCACCTTTACGAGCCCCCGGCCCGATTGCTTGATCATCCCGAACGAGTTGGCGATCAGGAACGACCCGAGCGCGGCGCCACCGATCATCATCCCTTCGAACGGCAAGGCATGAATCAGAACGTCCATGCTGCCGCCGGACAGGAGGAAGCCGCCGAACACGAGGCCCACGACGGCCAACAGGCCAAGGATGATCGTCATTATACTTTGTCCGTATGCTTCGCGCCCCCAGTCTTTCACCGGCAGGCGCAGTTTCCCCAAAATCTCGAGCAAATCTCCGGTGACGCTCTCGTTAAGTCAAGTATAAATGCCAAAATCATTAACAAGAATAAGCACAGAACACACCATGTCATCTATAGACAAGGAAACTTGACCGATTATTCATGAATAGATAGGATAATTCCAACACTGATCTTGGATTCAGGGCATCGAATGAGCGCCAGTGCGGAAGCCATAGCCTTTCTGCTCGAAGAGCAGGATCTGCGCCATCTGTTCCAGCAATGGCCGCAGCACATGTGTCTGGCCGTCGGCCTCGACCCGGAAGGCGGCTGCGCGATGCTGGTCTTCCACGCGAGCGAGGCCGAGCGCGTACTGCCCCGACTCGCGCGGTCGATGAACTGGCGCGCGGATGAGTTCAGCGTCATTCCAAAGATCGACGGCTACCAGACACGGCGGATGCTGTTCTCCGACGAGCAGAAGATTCTGTCGCTCGTGCAGGACACCGACAACCTTCCGGAGATCGCCCGCGATTACGCGATCAATTTCGCCTATGCCGCCGACGAGGGGCTCGACCCGGAAGCGCTGACCGATGCGAAATCCGCCTCGGTGTCGCCCGCGTTGCGCGAGGTCGAGCGGCTCCTGTCGGAGTTGAGCCCGACAAACTCCGCGACATCGAGCGCTCCGCCGACGAGCAGGAACGCGGCCTCTGTGCCTACCGATCGATCGGAAACAACGGCCCCGGTGAGCGCGGATGGCGGCCCGCCCGGCTTCCGGCGGCTGAGCGATACGCACCGGGCCGAGGCGCTGATGGCGACTTGCGAATTGAGCCTCGATGCCGACACCGTCCGGATCACCATCGACGAGGCCGGCGCCGATGCGCAAAGCTTCGGGGTGCGAGACGTCTATTTCCGCGACGATCTTCGCAGCTTCGCCATCCCGGTGGAGGAACTCGCGCGTCAGGGGGCAACCGCCCTGCCCGGCCAGATCCACGCCGCGGCGGATCACTTCCCGGCCCCGCTTCTCGCGACCTTGCGGCAGGCGCCGCTGACGGCACGACTGACCGCGCTCGACCACTACATCTTCATCGCCCCCGAAGCCGCAAAACCGCGCGCCGCTGCCCTGTCTGCCCCGGCGCGCGCGGAGCCAGGCAAGTTTCCAGCAAAGCGCGAGGGCGCGAAGCCGCAGATGCGCACGATGTTGGGCGGCGCCGCGTTGATCTTCTTCTCGGCGCTGGCGCTGCAACTTGGCCTGACGCCTGCGCTCAGCCATGGCGAGGCGCGGAAGGTCTCGCTCGATACGATCCGGGAATCCGTCTTCCAGTCGCTTGCGGATGAACAAAGCGGCAAGGAGCGCTGAGCCATGGATTGCGCAATCATCACCCCGATCGGCCCCGGCCATCGCCAGTTGTTCGAAGAAAGCTGCGCGCCCTCCGTCGAGACCGCGATCGGCTTTTCCAAGGGGCCGTTCGACCATGTCCATCACTACGCGATGGATGACATGCAAGGGCTGCACGGCCGGTCTGCACGTCGCAATACCGCGATCCGGCAAGCGCAGGAGGCGGGCATCGAATGGATTTTCTTCCTCGATGCGGACGACGTGCTGACCCCTAACGCGTTCGAGGCTTTCGGCGCGCGACTTGCCGATGAGCCCACGCTCGATGCGCTTTGGGGGCTGATCTGCGAATTCGACGCGGCGGGCGAGCCGCAACTGCGCGACGGTCAGCCGGCAGAGCTTTCCAGCTATGCAGAGTTTCTCGCCGCAGCACCCTTCTTCGCGGTTCAGATCGGCGCCTTCATCCGCACCGAACTCGCGGCGCGCTTCGGCTTCGATGAGGCGATGGATACGGGCGAGGATTACAAGCTTTACCTGCAACTCTGGCAGAACGGGCACTGCGCGAAACGCCCGGAGATCTTCTTCATCAACCGCCGCGATCAGCACTCCACCGGGCCGCGCTCTGCGACCGGAGCCGATTGGGCCCGACAGGTCGAGCGGATGTGGGCCGACGCGGTCGAGCGCGATCCGCTCTGGGCGCTGCTCGAACATCGGGGCGTGGCGGCGAAGATGCAAATCACCAATCCGCTCGACATCATCCAGAACACCCACCTTCAGGGGAGGTTCTTCGAGGATAGCTCGCTCGAGAAGCTGCGCGATTTGATCGGCGTGAAGCACCCGCATATCGTCGAGGTCGGCGCGAATATCGGCAACCACGTCGTCTGGTACGCACAGCATCTGAACCCGGCGCGCATCTATCCGGTGGAGCCGAACCCCGCGGCGCTGACCCTTCTGGAAGGCAATATCGCCGCGAACGGGATCGACGGCCTGATCGACCGGCGCGGCATGGGCTTCGGCGTGGGCCGCGCGGAGGGCAGCTTCCGCGCAGAGACGACGCAGGAAAACAACCTCGGGGCCACGACACTGATCGCTGACGAAGCGGGCGAGTTGAAGGTCGTGACGCTGGATGCGCTGATGGCCGACGCCCGCGCCGACTTTCTCAAGATCGACGCTGAAGGGATGGAGCTGGACGTGCTCGCCGGGGCCGAGGGGCTGATCGCGCGCGACCGCCCGCTGATCTGGGTCGAGACCCGCCGCGACAACCTCCTCGCCTTCGCGCAGGAATGGTGCCGCGCGCATGACTACGTGCTGGTCGACAGCGTGTTCTACGTCCATTCGATCGACTACTTCGCCATTCCGAGGGAACGCGCATGACCCAGACCACCCTCTCACGCAAGGACCGGCGCGCCCGCGCCGCGAAAGCCGCGAAGTATTACGGTATCGCGGACAGCGCAGCGGCGCTGACGATGCACGAAGCCTATGAGGCGCTCGCTGCGGCTGACGGCCCGCACGCGGCGCGGCTGGCGCATGAGGTCAGCCAGGCGCATCCGGCGAACCGTCACCCGTGGCTCGTGCTGGGCACCGTGGCGCTCGACCGCCGCGAGGCCGAAGCCGCGACGAAGTTCTTCGAACGCGCCCTGCTGATCGCGCCCACCGATCCGATGGGGCTTGCAGGGCTGGGTAAGGCGCGGGTTCTCAAGGCCGACATCTTCGCGGCCATCGATCTGTTTGCGCAGGCAATCGAGCGTGGCAGCGAAGACGTTCCGATGGCCCGCCTCTATGCCGATCTGATGGGGCGGCTCGACCGGTCGACCACGGCCGGACGAAATCTGCGCAAGATTGCTGAGCGCATGAAGACGGCCGAGATCTGGTTCATCACGGCCGACGCCTTCGCCACAGGCGAAAGCAATGCCGAAGCCGCGCCCGCCTACGAGGAAGCCGCGCGACTTTCGCCGGCGCCGATCGCGCACCGCATCGGCTTGCTCAAGGCGAAACTCTTCCGCCAGAACTACAGGGGCCTCATCGTCGGCGCCGATGCCTTGCTGGCCGAGGCCGATCTGCCCCCCACGCATCGCGACGAAATCGTAACCCTTCGGATGGCGGCTCTACGTGCGTGCGGCGAGACCGAGCGCGCCCTCGAAACCCTCTCGCATCGCTTCGAAGATCCCGCGCAGTTCCAGCGGGTTTTGGGATTTTCCGGCAATTGCCACCTCGACCGGGAAGACTTTCGCGCGGCGCGGATCGCGTTTCGCGAAGCCCTTCACCTCGTTGACGGGGGCGGGCTCTGGGTGCGGCGCGCCTACGGCACCTTCCTGATGGGCGAAGGCGATTTCGCGGCGGGAGCCCCCTATTACGCAGGCCGCCAGCCCGACGCGAACCGCCGCCGCATTCCCTATGAAAATTCCGAGCCCGAGCGGCTCGCCACCCGCGATCGCCTCTTTCTCGTCGACGAGCAGGGGATCGGCGACCAGCTTGCGCTGCTGCCCATCATCGGGCGCGCTCCCCTGCCCGCCGGCGCAAAGGTGACCTTCGTCGGCGAGGCCCGGATGAAGCCCTTGATCGAGCGTTCCGGCCTTGGGATCGCCTTCGCGGAGACCACCGAGGTCGACAAGATGGGCGTCGCTCCGGAGGAAATGATCTTCGTCGGTGACCTCGTGCGCTATCTCAGCGTCGAGGCGCTCGCGGCGCGACCGCTTGGCGGGTATCTGAACGCCGATCCGGTGCAGGTCGAGATGACCCGGGCCCGCTATCGCGAGATGGCGCAGGGGCGACCAATCGTCGGCGTCGCATGGCACAGCAGCGACGCGATCACCGGAGCGCATCGCTCGCTCGCGCTCGAAACGATGCTGAGGGCCCTGCCCGAAGGTGCCTTGGTGGTGAACCTGCAATATGGCGACCGCGAGGCGGAGCTGGCGCAAGCCGCCCGCCGCCGTCCAGACCTGACTCTTTTCCACGATGCCGCAATCGACCAACTTGCCGATCTCGACGGGTTCGCGGCGCAGATCATGGCGCTCGACCGGGTGGTGAGCATCGACAACACCACCGCCCATCTCTGCGGTGCGCTGGGGCATCCCGACACCCATGTGCTGATCCCGAAAGGGGCGGCGTGCATGTGGTATTGGGGCCGTCAAGGAAGCCCGGATCGTTGGTATGGAAACCTGCAACTTCATCGCCAGGCGCAGCTCGGCGACTGGAGCGGCCCACTGTCGGAAATCGCCGCGCTTTAAGAGGCGCTCGGGACCGCGGGCTTACGCGCCCTCGCCATCTACCTCTTCGGGAAGCGGCACGTCGAAACCCGCTTCCAGTAGCAGCCTGTAGGTTTCCGCGAAGGCCCGCATCGATCCAAGCTGCTCCGATTTCCGCTGCGACAGGAAAACCGTTGCGCTTTGGTGGAAGCGGATCGCCGCATCTGTGTCGGGATCGGCGCCGGGACGGTAAGCGCCCACCCGGATCAGGTCTTCCATATCGGCATATTTCCCCAGCGCGCGCCGGGCCGCCTGCATGATGCGATACTCGGCATCGGTATGGCAGTCGGGGAGCATCCGCGAGATGCTTTTCTGCACGTTCACCGCCGGGTAGCGGTCCTGCTCGGCAATGTGACGGTCGAGCACGATATGCCCGTCCACGATCCCGCGCACGGTATCGGCAATGGGCTCGTTCATGTCGTCGCCGTCCACCAGCACCGTGTAGAGCCCGGTGATATCGCCCGTCCCTTCGACGCCGGGTCCCGCCCGTTCCAGCAGATGCGGCAGTTCCGCGAATACGGTGGGCGGGTAGCCCCGGGTCGTCGGCGGCTCGCCCCCGGAGAGGCCGATCTCCCGCTGCGCCATCGCGAAGCGGGTAACGGAATCGATCAGCAGCAGCACCTGCTTGCCCTGATCGCGGAAATGCTCGGCCACCGCCGTCGCGGTCCAGGCCGCCTGACGACGCAGCAGAGGTGGCTCATCACCCGTCGCCACCACGACCACCGCGCGCGCCATCCCCTCTGGGCCGAGGTCGTTCTGGATGAAGTCCTGCACCTCCCGGCCACGCTCGCCCACCAGCCCGATCACGATCACATCCGTATCGGTATTGCGCGCGAGCATCGCCATCAATGTCGATTTCCCGACGCCGGAGCCCGCGAAGACACCCATGCGCTGGCCACGGCAGATCGGGGTAAAGATGTCGAATACTTTGATTTGCGTCTCGAGCTTCGCGCCGACCCGCTTTCGGTCGAAGGCGCGCGGCGGGGCGGCCTTGAGGTCGCGCGCCATCTCCCCCGGGGTCCAGCCAGTGCCGCTGCGCACAGGCCGGCCCAGCGCATCCACGACCTGACCGATCCAGCTTTCATCGGGGTGGATCAGATCGCCGTGCTGGTCGAGTTCGACCCGATCCCCCACCGAGACGCCATCCCAGCTGCCGAACGGCAGAACGCGGGTTCCAGCCTCGTTCAAACCGACCGCCTCGGCGAGAACCGGACCGCGCCGCCCGTGCACGATGCAGCGCTGGCCGATTCCCATCGCGCGTTCGAGCCCGACGACAGTCAGCGACAGGCCCGTGACCGAATGGACATGACCGACAATTCTTGCCTCATCGGCCTCGTCAACCGCATAATTCAAGGAAGAAAAAATCGTATTCACAAGGATAAACCCTACCAATCCATTCTCACACCAGTATACTATCCATGAAAACGGAGCGATCCAACGTGAAACTTGATACGATATCCTTTTTTAACCTCGCCTCGGATCGGATGCAGTGGCTTGCGGCCCGCCAGAAGGTGCTGGCCGAGAACATCGCCAATGCCGACACGCCGAATTACCGCGCGCGGGACGTCACCGACTTCCAGAGCTTCCTCGAGAAGAGCGACGCGGCGCGCGCAACCGGCGGCCCGTCGCACGAAACCACCGTCGAGACGGTGAATGCCAGCGGCGCATGGGACAGCAGTCTCGACGGCAACGACGTGGCGCTGGAGCAACAATCCGTGATCGCGAGCGAGAATGCGGACCAATATAGGTTGGCGGCGAACCTCTATCGAAAGGCCTACCAGCTTATCAACGCCGCCAGCGGCAAAGAGTAACGTGCGGAGCAGACTATGAGCATGGACCCTCTGAAATCAATCGGTGCGATCGCGGCAAGCGGGCTGCGCGCGCAGGGCGAGCGACTGAAGGTCGTCTCGGAAAACGTGGCCAACGCGGATTCGACCGGCTCGACGCCGGGCGCGGATCCCTATCGCCGCAAGACCATCTCCTTCGGCGAAATGGTCGATGACGCGACAGGCGCCTCGATGGTCGATGTCACCGAAGTCGGTCGCGACACCTCTGATTTCGTGTTGAAATACGACCCGGCTCATCCGGCGGCGAATGCCGAGGGTTTCGTGAAACTGCCGAACGTCAACCCGATCATCGAGATGAGCAACATGCGCGAAGCGGCGCGCAGCTACGAGGCCAACCTGAACATGCTCGAGACCGGTCGCCAGATGCGCCGCGAGATGATCGACCTTCTGAAATAGGTGACGCATGAGCGATCCAGTCCTCTCCAACGCAGCGATCCGGGGCGCCTATGGCGCCTCGCGCAACCTGAGTGGCGGTCCTGCTTCCGCGCAGGAGGCCAAATCCGCGGGACAAAGCTTCGGCGACATGCTCAAGAGCGCCGCCGAAGACGCGGTCCAGACCATGCGTGCGGCCGATACCACCGCGCAGGCGGGTCTGACGGGACAGGCCAGCACGCAGCAGGTCGTCGAAGCGACGATGGCGCTGGAATCCACCGTGAAGGTCACCGTGGCGATGCGCGACAAGCTGGTCGAGGCCTACCAGGAAATCATGCGGATGCCGATCTGAGGCAGGCGGGGGCGTCATGGAAGAAGCCGATGTCTATGCGATCATGTCGGACACGATCTGGACGATCCTGCTCGGGGCCGGCCCGATCCTCGCGCTCGCGCTGCTTGTCGGCCTTGGCATCGCGATCTTCCAGGCACTGACGCAGGTGCAGGAGATGACGCTGACCTTCGTGCCGAAGATCGTCGCGATCTTCGTGGGCCTCGTGCTCGCCCTGCCCTTCATCTACGCGACGCTCTCGCACCTGTCGGATACCGTCTTCGATCTCATCATGAACGGGCCCACCTGATGGCGCGGGCGGGGTGGTTTCGCGCCTTGGCGGCGCTTGCAATCGCGAGCTTCGCCGCGACAGGCCCCGCGCGGGCCGAGGGCTGGGCGGGGTTCTACACCTCCAGCCGCTCCGTGCCCGAGGCAACCACAGTCGTCCCCTCCAAGTTCGGCAATGACCAGCAATGCCTGCGCCAGATTTTCGCGGCGCAGGACCGCTACGGCATCCCCGACAACCTGCTGCTCGCGATCGGGCTGCAGGAGGCGGGGTTTCGCAATGAAGGTCGCTTGACCGTCTGGCCGTGGAGCGTGAATGCCGCGGGCGAAGGGCGCGTGTTCGACAGCCGCGAAGCGGCG
This sequence comes from Thioclava sp. IC9, assembly GCF_002213225.1. Lineage (NCBI taxonomy): Bacteria > Pseudomonadati > Pseudomonadota > Alphaproteobacteria > Rhodobacterales > Paracoccaceae > Thioclava > Thioclava sp. IC9. The sequence goes on along the minus strand of NZ_NBNX01000006.1, from coordinate 124,477 downwards.
ATGGCTTGGGTCCACCAGAAGCAAGCAGCGGGCGTCACCTCGATCGATACGGGCTGCATGCAGGTGAACCGCAAATGGCATCCGGACGCGTTTGACTCGCTGGCCCAGTCCTTCGATCCGGCGGCGAATGTGGATTACGCGGCGCGGTTTCTGGTCGATCTGCATCGGCGGACGGGGGATTGGTGGCTCGCCGCAGGCTCGTATCACTCCTTCACCCCGGAGGCGCGCCAGACCTATCTGACCGCGCTCAGGCGCAATCTCGCGGTGGCGCAGAAACGGGGCGACTATTTCGTACGGCTCGCAGGCGCCGCCTCCGTGGACGCGCCCACCATGACCGCCTCGCCACGCCCCACGCGCCGCAAGCTGCCCGTCTTCTGGTCGGCCGATCTGACGGCGGATCAGGACATGCGGCTTTCGATCTATTCGACGAACGACCTGCAACCCGTGCTTCCCAATTTCATGCGAACGAATTGAGCGCGCAATGAGCCAAAAACAAACCAGTCTAGGCCAGAACCTCGTGGGGCTCGGCTTCAAGAACCGCGATATCGGCTTCGCGATCGGCGTGACGCTGATCCTCGGGATGCTGTTCGTCCCGCTGCCACCGATCATCCTGGATTTCGGCCTCGCGATCTCGCTGTCGGTCTCGGTGCTGATCCTGATGGTGGCGCTGTGGATCCCGAAGCCGCTGGAGTTCAACTCCTTCCCGACACTGCTGCTCGTGGTGACGATGCTGCGGCTGTCGCTCAACATCTCCTCGACGCGGCTCATTCTCAGCCAGGGCCATACCGGCCCCGGCGCGGCGGGCGGCGTCATCGAGGGGTTCTCGCGCTTCATCGTGGGCGGGGATTTCGTGATCGGTATCGTGATCTTCGCGATTCTCGTGGTGATCAACTTCGTCGTCATCACCAAGGGCTCGACCCGGATCGCCGAGGTTTCCGCGCGCTTCTCGCTCGATGCGATGCCGGGCAAGCAGATGGCGATCGACGCCGATCTGGGCGCAGGACTGATCGACGAGGTGGAGGCCAAGCGCCGCCGCAAGGAGCTGGAGGACGAGAGCGGCTTCTTCGGCGCGATGGACGGTGCGTCGAAATTCGTGCGCGGCGACGCGGTGGCAGGGATCATCATCACGCTTATCAACGTTGTCGGCGGCATCCTGATCGGCGTCGTCCAGCACGGGCTGAGCGTCTCTCAGGCGGCGGGCAACTACACCGTTCTGACGATTGGCGACGGGCTGGTGACGCAGATCCCGGCGCTGGTGGTGTCGCTGGCAGCGGGCCTGATCGTCACGAAAGGCGGCACCGAGGGCGCGGCGAACGAGGCGGTCCTCGGGCAGCTGTCGAACTTCCCGAAAGCGCTCTACATGGCGGCGGTGCTTCTTGGCGGGATCGGCCTGCTGCCCGGCTTCCCGATCGTGGTGTTTTTCGCGCTGGCCGGGCTGCTCGCCGGGCTGGGCTATGTGATGCAGGAGCAGGCCGCACTGCGCGCCAGCGACGAGGCGGCAGCAGAAGCCCGCGCGGCGCAAATGGAAGAGACCTCGGCCGAGACGACGCAGCAGCAACTCAAGCTCGACGAGCTGCGCCTCAGCCTCGGTGCGGGGCTGGTGCCGCTGATCTCGAGCATGGATGCCGCCCTGCCCGGCAAGGTCAAAAGCCTGCGTAATCTCTTCATGAAGGATTACGGCTTCGTCCTGCCCTCGGTGCGCATCAAGGACGACCCGATGCTGCCGACGAACAGCTATTCGATCCTCGTGCAGGGCGTCGAAGCGGCGAAAGGCGAGCTGCGCCCCAACCTCGTGATGGTGATCGACCCGTCCGGCGATCAGGTGAAGCTGCCCGGCGAGCGGATCAAGGAGCCCACCTTCGGGCTGAGCGCGGTCTGGATCGACCCGGCGCGCGCGTCCGAGGCCGAACAGCAGGGCCATACGGTCGTGGACCCCGAGAGCGTGATTACCACCCATCTCACCGAGATCATCAAGGAGCATATGTCCGAACTGCTCACCTATGGCGCGGTGAAGAAGCTTCTGGCCGAGCTGGACCGGGACTACCAGAAACTCGCGAGCGACATCTCCAACCCCGCCCCGGAAATCCTGCTGCAGCAGGTGCTGCAATCGCTGCTGGCCGAGCGCATCTCGATCCGCAACCTGCCGCTTATCATCGAGGCGGTGGCCGAGGCCGCGCCATCGAGCACCAACCCTGCCGTGATCACCGAGCGGGTCCGCGCCCGCCTTGCGAACCAGATCTGCCGCGCGCTGGCGGATGGTTCGGGCTTCGTGCCGGTGCTGACAATGTCGGGTGCGTGGGAGCATGAATTCGGCGAAGCGGTGAAGATCAACGGCAAGGAGCGGACCTTCCTGATGTCGCCGCAGCGCGTGCAGGAATTCGTGCTGGAGGCGCGTCAGGAAATCCAGCGCCACGCCGCACGCGACGAATGGCCCGCGCTGATGGTTGCGCCGGAAGTGCGCGGCTATGTCCGCTCGATGCTCGAACGCGTGAGCCCGATGACTCAGGTGATCTCGCATAACGAGGTGCACCGAAAGGCCGCCATGAAGACGGTCGGGACGATCGGGGCCTGAGGGGTGAGCGGGCTGAGCACATTTCTCGACGCGCAGCTATTCGGCTATCTCATAGTCTTCGCCCGGCTGGGCAGCGCTATGATGTTCATGCCGGGCTTCGGCGAGATGCAGGTGCCGACCCGCAGCCGTCTGGCGATGGCAGTGGTGTTCAGCCTCGCGCTTTATCCCGCGACGCCAGTATTGCCGATGCAGCCCGACAATCTCGTTACTTTCGCGATCTATCTCGGGTTTGAGGTGACGACGGGTCTCTGGATCGGGCTGACTGCACGGGTGCTGTTCAGCGCGCTGCAATTTGCGGGACATCAGGCCGGGCAGGTCTCGGGTCTCGCCAATGCTTTCGCGCCGAGCCTCGGGTCGTTCGAGGGCTCCACGATGATCGCGAGCTTCCTGCTGATCTCGGGCGTCGCGCTGATTTTCGTCACGAACACGCATCACGTGATCATCCGCGCGTTGCTCTATTCCTACGACGTCTTTCCGCCGGGCACCCTGCTGCTGGGCGACATGGCGAAGCAGATCGTGAAGGCCGCGTCGGCCAGCCTCTATATCGGGGCGGCTATCGCGGCGCCGTTCTTCGTCATGGGGCTGATCTTCAATCTCGGGATGGGGCTTGCAAACCGGATGATGCCCGCGCTGCCTGTCTTCTTCGTCGCAGCACCCGCGCTGATCGCGTCGGGCCTGCTGATCCTTGCGGCGGCGTCGCCCAGCATGCTGCATGTCTTCCTCGGCCGGTTCACCGACTGGCTCGGCACTTTCGTCATACCCTAAGGAGCGCGCTGTGGCCGAAGGCGACGAACAGGATAAATCCTCCAAGACCGAAGAGCCGACAGACAAGCGGCTGAAATCGGCGCGCGAGAAAGGCGACGTGCCCTCCTCGCGCGAGACCGGCAACATGATGTCGGTCTTCTCGCTGCTGACGATCGTGATGTTCATCCTGCCACTGGTGGCGGGCCGGGCGATGACCTCGCTTGGTCAGGTCTTCGCCGGGGCGGGCCAGGTTAAGATTGGCCAAGGGTCGGCAGGCGCGCGCGATATTGGCGACATCCTCAGCATGCTCTTCGGCGAGATAGCGGGATGGGCCGCCCCGATCTTCGGCGTGATGCTTCTGGCCGCGCTGTTCGGCGTGTTGATCCAGGGCGAAACCGTGGTCTCGTCGGAGCGGATGAAGCCGAAACTGTCGAAGCTCTCGCCGCTCGGCGGGCTGAAGAAGATGTTCTCGCCCGGCGCACTGGTCGAGTTCGCCAAGAGCGTCACCAAGGTTCTCGTCATCGGCGTGCTCGCGCTGTGGGTGGCGAAACGCGCGGTCACCGGGATCTGGCAGGGCGAGAATTTCCTGCCCGAGAACATTCCGAGCTACGCCGCCCATTGGGCCGGATGGCTGCTGAGCGCAGCGATGGTGTTCCTCGTGCCGATCACCATCGGCGACATCATCTGGAAACGGTTCGAGTGGCGGCGCAAACTGCGCATGTCTCTCAAGGAAATCCGCGACGAGATGAAGGACTCCGAGGGCGATCCGCAGATCAAGGGCCGCCGTGCGGAGATCGCACGCAGGCGCGCCCGCCAGCGCATGGCGCAGGCCGTGCCGACCGCCAGCGTGATCGTGACGAACCCGACGCATTATGCCGTGGCGCTGAAATACGAACAGGGCAGCGACGCCGCACCGGTCTGCGTCGCCAAGGGGGCCGATGCCGTGGCCGCCCGCATCCGGCAGATCGCGCGCGAGAACGAGGTGCCGATCGTCGAGAATAAGCCCCTCGCGCGTACGCTGCACGCGACGATCGAAGTGGATGACACCGTGCCGGTCGAGCATTGGCAGGCGGTTGCGGAGATCATTGGCTATGTCATGGATCTGCGTCGCAACATCCGGCGCGCGCCACCGAAAGGGTCGGTCCTGCGGGTTGACGAGGAATGAGAAAAGGGGCTGAACGTCCCTTTTCCCAAACCGGATGCAAATTCAGGTAACTGCGCGGGCCGGAACGCCCGCGCTTTTCAGTTGAGCTTGACGTTGACCAGCTTCTGGTCGCCCGGCAGCTTCGAACGTTCGAGAATGATCTTGGAGACGGCCCGCGCGCGCACCGGGGTCATCGCGGCCATAATCGGGGCGACGTCGCGCTCATTCATCGTGGCCAGCACCATGACCGTCACCTCTATATCGAGGTCGTTCATGATCGAAGCCGCCGCCGCCGGCTTCATGTTCTTGTAGATCGACACGAGGCGATCGACGTCGGCGGTATGCGATTTGTCGACCTGGTCGAGCAGCTTGGTCACCTTGTCCTTCAACTCGGTGAGATGCTGCGACTGGGTGTCGAGCCCCTGCTTGGCAAGCTCGATCTCGGCGCTGCGGGCGTCGAGCTTCTTCTTCTGTTCCGCAAGAAGGTCGCGCTCCTGCCGCACGGACATCAAAAGCTCCTCCGGCGTCGGGGGGCAGCTGCTCTTGGCATCGCCGGGAGCGTCCGCCGACGAAGCCTTTGCCGCGGTCGGCTTTTCCGCCCCGCTTGCGAGAGCCGCTTGCAAAAGCGAGTCCGGGAACGGGATCATGTCCGAGGGAAGACTGGTCGCGAGCTTCGCGCCGCCCGAAAGCAGCAGCACACCGACGAGAACCTGCAGGGGGCGGCTCTTCACCATTGCCCCTGCGCCTCCCGGCGCACGCGGGTCTGCTCGAAGAAGCTTTTCACCAGCTCGGCCTTGCCGGTCACACGGGTCAGCCCCATCGGCGCTTTCGGCGCGGCGCGGCGCGAGTTGAAGGTCAGGGCGGGCGCAGCCTCTTGCGCGGGCGCCGGTTCGGGCGCGGGCGCTTTCTGCGCCTCGGCGACCGCGTCCTTCATCTCCTCGACGGAGAGCTGCGATTTGTCCACGGCCGCGGAGAAAGCGGCGACGAGCGGCTCCATTTCCTCGAGCACGAGCATCAGCTTCTTGACCCGTCGCGTGATCACCACGCCATAGGCCATCAGCCCCACAAGAGACACGAGAATAATCGCGTTAATCAGCATCGACATCATTGCTCCACTCGTCCTTTCCCATGAGGTTCGCGGTCACCTTCAGCGCCATCGACCCGTTCTGCTTCTTGCCCATTTCGCCTTCGAGAACCGGACTCCCGGCACAGAGCAGAAGGACCGGCTGGGTGTCGTCGATCCCGAGGTCGAGCGTGTCGCCCACTTTCCAGTCCAGAATCTCGCGCATCGGTACCACAAGCTCGTGCAGCTGGGCGGTCAGCGCCACCGACGACCCTTCGATCTTCTGTTTCAGCTGCGTACGCCACGAGCTGTCCGCGCCCAGCCGATCCCCGAAGAATATCTTGGTGAGCAGCGGGCGCACCGGCTCCAGCGTCGAGTAAGGCAGGATCAGATGAACCTCGCCGTGGTAGCCTTCGAGGCTGACCTTGAGCGGTACGCGGACCGTGGGACTGTTGGGCTGAGCGATGTTCGCGAATTGCGGATTGCTCTCCATCCGGTCGACCTGGAATGAGACCTCGCAAATCTGACGGAAGCCCACCGCCATGTCGGCGAGGATGCGTTCGGCGACCTGCTCTCCCATCCTGCGCTCGATCGTCGTGAAGCCGTTCTTGGCATCCTTCGCCCGCCCCGTCGGCTGCCCGCCCAGCATCAGTTCGAGCGCAGAGAACAGGAAGACCGGATCCTGCGAAAGGATAAACTGGTCATCCCAAGGATCGGCCTGCGCGACCGCGATCAAACCATGCTTGGGCAGGCTTTTCATCGCGTCGGCGAAGGGCAGGTATTCGACGTCGCCCAGCGTCACGTCCAGCACCGAACCCGTCAGCGACTTGAGCGAGCTGGAGAAGGACAGAACGAAGCGCTCGAAGATCACGTCCAGCATCGGCAGACGCTCGTAATTGAGCATCGACATGCGGATGATCTCGTCCTCGACCTCCGCCGTCGTCGTCGCCGCCATCGCCATGTCCGCCTGCTCCGCCATCGTCACTGCACCACCAGATCGCTGATGAGAACCTCGCTCGGCGTATTGTCCCCGACGACCGCGCGGGCGCGCTTGAGCAGCTCCGCCTTGAGCTTGATGAGACCGATGCTGCCGCGCAGATCCTCGACCGTCATCTGCCGGAGGAACCCGGTGAAGGTATCGCGGATGAAGGGTTTCTTCTCGGCCATCGCGGCTTCGGCTTCTGGCGATTCGGGATAGACCAGCGCTAGGTGAATCTTGAGGTAGCGCGCGGCGGAGGCGCCGTCCGCGGTCGTCCCGGTGATGTTCACCACGATGTCGTCGAAATCCAGTAGCGCGTCCCCGCCAGCCGCGGCACCCGCGCCCGTACCGCCATGGCCTGCCGACTCTGCGGGTTTGCCCCCGGTGAGGGCAGAGACGCCACCGAAAGCGACGAATCCACCGCAGAACATGGCCACGACCGCGAGGGCGCCCGCCGCCATCACGAGACGCTTGTGGTCACGCAAGACACGCCAGCGCCCGGCAGGCGCTTCGGCAAGCTCTTCTCCATCAACCGCCGCATCTGTCATCGGCTACCGCGCCTCTCTTCGTCGAACTTAAAGATAAAACCCGATCTTCATTAGATGTCGTGAAGTATATACATCCGTACTTTACTTGCAATACAAAGATAGAATAGATTCTATTGCGTAGATGAAGAATAACTGGTGTTCGCCGTGCAGCAATTCTTGCGGAATCTTCAATCCTTGGGACGGCGCAAGCTGCTGATGCTTGGGACCGTCGGCGTCGTCAGCGTGTTCGCGCTGGTCTTCGGCCTATCCGTCGTGACCGCCCCGAACTACAAGCTGCTCTACAGCCAGCTTTCGCCCTCCAGCGCAGCCGGAATCGTCGACGCGCTCGAACAGGCAGGGTTCAAGACGCAACTGTCTGCAGACGGCAGCGCGGTGTCGGTGCCGGAGGGAGACATGGCCCGCGCCCGCATGGCGCTGGCCGAAAAGAACCTGCCAGTGGATGGCGAACCCGGTTGGGAGCTGTTCGACAACGCAAGCGGCTTCGGAATGAACACCTTCATGCAGCATGTGAACCGTCTGCGCGCGATGGAGGGCGAGTTGGCGCGCTCGATCCAGACCATCGACGGGGTGCGCAGCGCCCGCGTCCATCTGGTTCTGCCCGAACGCGAAGCCTTCTCGCGCACCAGCCCCGATCCGAGCGCCAGCGTCATCGTGCGCGCCGCCTCCACCCGCGGCATCAGCCGCAAGGAGGCGCTGGCGATTCGCAACCTGATCGCGGCGGCAGTGCCCAATCTCGACGGCAACCGGGTGACGGTGCTCTCGGCCAGCGGCGAGACGATCCTCGCGGAGAATTCCGACGCCGCCGGGCAAGCGACACTCCAGTCGAACAAGGCCGCGACCGAAGACCGGATGGCGCGCTCGATCGAGCAGATCCTGACGGCGCGTGTCGGTGCGGGGAATGCCCGCGTGCAGGTCAATGTCGACCTGTCCAACCAGCGTGAAGTCGTGGTGCAGCAAAGCTTCAACCCCGATCAGCAAGTCGTGCGCTCCACCCAGAACAACGCCGAGCAGCAAAAGGGTGTGCAGAATGGCGATGCGGGTGTGAACACCGGGAACAACATCCCTGGCGCGCTTGGCGGCCCCGGCGCGAGCAGCACGACCGACAGCCGCAGCAAGAACGGCGAGTCGGTGCAATACGAAATCGGCAACACCCGGCGCGAGACCACGACCGAAGCGGGTGCAGTCAAGCGCGTGTCGGTCGCCGTGCTGGTCAACGGCATATACAACGTGCAGGACGACGGCTCGCTGAAATACGAACAGCGCTCGCCCGAGGAAATCGCGCGTCTCACCGCACTGGTGAAATCGGCGATCGGCTACGACCAGAATCGCGGCGATACAGTCTCGGTCGATAGCCTGCGCTTCATCGATTACTCGATGGAAGTCGGCGGCCCGGTCGGCCCGACGCTGATGCAGCGGCTCTCCGACAATATCGTGTCGATCCTGCGCTGGGTCTTTGCCCTTCTGATCGTGGTCGCGGTGCTTGTCTTCGGTCTGCGCCCGTTGCTGAACCGGGCCGACCGCGAACGCGCGCGGCTGAGCGAGGCGACCGGCGCCGGGGCGCTCGCAGCCCCCGAGGGCGAGGCGGAAGCAGCGGCACCCGCGGGCAACAACCTGCCCGCAGCGCCCGCCAGTGCCGTCGCGCCCCGAACGCAGGAGGCCGCCGAGCCCGCAGCGCCCGTCCAACGTGCGGAGCGCTACGACCCCGCCAGGGACGAGGAGCTCGTCACCAACTTCGCGATCAGCGGCGCGATCCTGAAGCGCAAGGTCTCGGCAATCCAGAAGATCGCCGAAGAAGAACCGCAAGAGGCCCTCAAGGTCCTGCGCGGCTGGCTGCTCAACGAGGCATGACATGACGGTTTTCCAGCGAGACTTCGATGAAGAGATGCAGGCGGAAGACGCCCGCCGCGCCGCCGAACGCCTGAAGGTCTTCACTCAGGCCGATCTCGATGCCGCGGCGGCGGCCGCGCGCGCCCAAGGGTTTGAGGCGGGCCGTGCGCAAGGCCGCAACGAGGCTACCACCGAGATCACGAGCTCGCTCGAGGCACGCCAGACCGAGGCGCTGGAAAAGCTCTCGCCGGAGCTCACCGCACTTCTGGGCAACCAGCTCGCTCATCAAGCGGCGCTGGAGCGACACCTTTGCGGCTTCGCGCTGCGCGTTTGCGAGAAGGTTTTCCCCGAATTCATCGAGAGCTGCTCGACCGCGCGGGTCGAGACCCAGATCCGTCGGGCCATGGAAATCGCGCTGCGCAAACCAAGCCTCACGATCCGCCTCTCCCCCGCCAATGTCGCGGGGCTGACGCCGGTGATCGAGGCCAGCGCCGGGCCGAACAGCCCCGCCCTGAACATCGTCGCGGACCCGGCGCTTGCCGATGGCGACATCCATGCCGACTGGGAAGACGGCGTGATGGATTACAGCTTCGAGACGGTCTGCCGCAGCATCCTCATCGCCCTGCGGCAGACGATCTCTCCCCAAGCCACACCAATCAGGAAAGCCGTGTAAATGTCCGACAACGATATGCCCGAATCCACGCAGCCGCCTGAGACGCCGGAAACCGGAACCCAGCCGACGCAGGACGAAGCCCGCGCCGCTGCAGCCGAGACCCTGCTGCATACGCTCGCCAGCAAAAAGGCCGAGAGCGATGCCGACGGGCAGAACGTCAACGCGATGCTCAATGTCGGGCTCTCGGTGCAGATCGTGCTGGGTCAGAGCCGTATCCCGATCTCGCAGCTTCTGAACCTGAGTCGCGGCTCGGTCATCGAGCTGGAGAAAAAGATTGGCGAGCCGGTCGACGTGGTGATCAACGACCGGCTGGTGGCGCGGGGCGATCTGGTGAAAGTGGGCGACAACCGGCTCGGCGTCACGCTCACCGAGATCGTCAAAGACTACGTCCCGAAACGATGATCCACCTCACGAAGCGATTTCTGACGGCGCAACCCGGCCTGCCACTTGTCGCCCTGACGCTCGTAGCGTCGCTCGCTTTCAGCAGCGGCGCAGAGGCGCAGGAGGCGGGCGGGTTGCTGAGCGACCTAGCGCAGGGGCTGAACAATGCCGCGCCAGGCAGCGATGCATCGGCCAGCCTGAGCGGGCGGATCATTCAGCTGATCGCGCTGATGACCGTGCTCAGCATCGCGCCGGGCGTCCTTGTCGTCATGACCAGCTTCACCCGCTTCGTGATCGTCTTCTCGATGCTGCGCTCAGCGCTGGGGCTGAACCAGACGCCGCCGAACATGGTGCTGAGCGCGATGGCGCTGTTCATGACCTTCTTCGTGATGCAGCCGGTCTTCGACGATGCCTGGACCGGGGGGCTGCGGCCGCTTCTGAACAACACGGTGACCGAGGAACAGGCGCTCGTCGGGATCGGCGCGCCGTTCAAGGCCTTCATGTTCGCCAATACGCGCCCAAAGGATCTGAAGCTCTTCGCCGATCTCGTCCGCGACAACGAAGCGGGGCAAAACGCCGAACCCGCGCCCGAGACGCCCGCGCCTGCCACGGCGGAGGAGGCGAACTGGCGCACCCTCGTCCCCGCCTTCATGATCTCCGAGCTGCGGCGCGCCTTCACGATCGGCTTCCTGATCTATCTGCCTTTCATCGCGATCGACCTCATCGTCGCATCGGTGCTGATGAGTGCGGGCATGATGATGTTGCCGCCGGTGATGATCTCGTTGCCTTTCAAGGTCATCTTCTTCGTGCTGATCGACGGCTGGTACATGCTCGCAGGGAGCATGATGCAATCTTACGTCGCCTATGGCGGGGGTGGCTAAGCCTCTGCGCCGCCCCTATCCTTAGAAAACACATCACTACAAAGAATAGCGCGCGATCTTGATTGAGAATACAAGGATAGACTGCTATCCTTGCCGAGACCTCAGAACAGATCGAGCGCCGACGATGAGAACCTCCCGGGATTACAAGAAACTGCGTGGCCCAGAGAAGGCAGCGATTCTTTTCCTCTGCCTCGGGGAGAAACACGGCGCAGGGCTCATGCAGCGGCTCGACGATTACGACATCCATTCGATCACCCATGCGATCTCGTCCCTTGGTACGATCCCCGCCGATATCGTCGAAGAGGTGATGAGCGAGTTCATGGAAACCGCAGGCGATGGCGGCGGCCTCGTGGGCTCGATGGAGATGGCGGAGAGCATGCTCAAGGGGTTCCTCCCCGACGAGCGCGTCTCCGACATCATGAACGAGATTCAGGGCCCACTGGTAGGACGCAATATCTGGGAAAACTTCTCGGCGCTTAACGAGCAGATCATCGCAAATTATCTCAAGGAAGAGCACGACCAGACGGTCGCGGCGATCCTGAGCAAGGTGAAACCCGAGGTCGCCTCGAAAGTGCTGCCGCTTCTGGGCGAAGAGCGCATGATGGAAGTGCTGGAGCGGATGATCGGCATCGAGACCGTTCCCCGTTACGTCTTCCAGAACATCGAAGAAACGTTGCAGAAAGAGTTCATGAGCTCGGCGACGCGCAATACCGGGCCGGACCCGCAGCAGCGCATGGCCGATCTCTTCAACAAACTCGATAGCAAGCTGTTCGACGACATCACCCAGCGTCTGGAAAAGCGTATTCCCGAGGCGTTCGGTGCGATCAAGGCGAAGATGTTCACCTTCGACGATCTGTGCAAGCTCGACCAGCAGAGCCTCGTCAAAGTCATGCGCGGGGTCGAAGGGCAAACGCTTCCGCTCGCCTTGCGCGGGGCCAAGAAGGAGGTACGCGACTACTTCCTGAGCGCCCTGCCCGCCCGCTCGCGCGACATGCTGAACGAGGAAATGACCGCGATGGGCCCGGTGCGCGGGCGCGAGGTGCAAGAAGCGCAATCCGCGCTTGTGGACTATGCGCTCGAGCTGTCGCGCGAGGACGAAATCCGCATTCCGCTCGACGATGATGACGTGATTATCGACTGAAGCCGTCCGTGACCGGCGACCAGCTTACCGGTAGCGCGAAGCCGAGAAGGTAGCGATCGCAGTCAAATCGAAGGTCGCGGGCACGAATTGGCCCGAGCCCCCCTGCACCGCGCCTTGCATCAGCGTCACCGCAGCATTCCCCGCCGCCCCTCCGATTGAGAAGTTATTCGCATCGGACACAGCGACGAAACGGGAGACCAAATCATCGACCTCTTTCGGGTCTTTGAGTTTCGCAAGATCGAACTTGTCCTCGAAAATCTGTCTCTGCCGCTCGACATCGAGCTTCACCACGTCATTCGGGATCCCCAAAGCGGTGCGCATGAACTGCGCCATATTCTTGTCTTTCAGGACCGAATACCATGTTTTGACGCCGCCGAGCTTCTGCCGGAATTCGAGCACAGACCCGACGGTCTCGTTCTGGTCGCGCTCACCATTGATGAACTGCTGGCTGACATATTGATCGACGATCTTGTCCTGCCACGAGGCCGAGGAGGTATTCGCGTTTGCAGTGCCGCCATTGGTGAACCCGAGCGCATCGTAGAGCTTGCGAAACCGCGGATCGGTGAGCCTGTTGACGAGGGAACTTTTGTCATTGGGATCGCTCGACAGGATTTCGCGCATCATCGCCTTGCCGAACATCTGGTCTTCCAGATCGAAGGCCTTCATCACGAAACTATAGGCGTCGTAATCCTTCACCAAGTCGGCCGCGGTATGGATATCCCCGATCTTCTCGCGGAAACGGCTGATCGCGCGCGCATGCTGCGGCTCTTGCGCCAGTTGATCGAGTTGCTTGGCCTGCGTCCGATCGATCAGGCTCAGCGCGAGCCGACTGCTCATGCCCGAAATCGTCAGCATTCTTCGCCCTCCAGCGCCGCCGTCGCGCTCGTGTTTGCCGACAGGCGGGCGAACAGTTCTTCTTCGCGACGCATAACCGGGCGCAGCGCGCTCAACGCTTTGTAATAATCACCCTGAGACACCCAGTTCGCGGCTTCGAAAACACCGCCAACCACGGCGGCACTGAAGATCGTGGCAAGATCGGCGAGCTTTTCCTGAATGACCGGCACCAGCGTGTCGCGCGTGTCGGCGCGGATCAGCGCGGTCTGGATCAGGAAATAGGCCTGCTTCACCGGGGTCGGCTCGCAGTTTTCATCCAACAGATCCTCCGCCCGGATCACGTCGGCAGTGTTCTCGATCTGCAGCGTCTGTCGGCGGTTGGCATTCCGGATGACGCATCCATTGACCACGATCCGCTCGTTCGGTTTCAACGTCAGTCGTAATGCCATGACCCGCGCCCCTCTTTATTCCGCAGCCACCGGCTCGCCCGCGTCGCCGCTGAGCCCACGGATGATGTTGCGGTTCACCTCGACCAGCGGCGCAACCGCGCCGCCGCCGCCCATCACCATCTGCGTCTGCCGCTCGACCCAGAGCGCGAGCGAGATCAGCCCGGCCTTCAACTCGGCGGGAAACTGGTTCGCAGGCTCCGCGAGGTCATCGCGCAATGCCGTCCAGATGCGTTCGTTTTCCCAGAGCGCGGTGCGCAGCCCCTGCGCGAGGATCGCCCCCCGTCCGGCCCGTGGCGCCTCGTCATAATCGACGAGAAAGGCCTCAAGCTCGCCAGTGACGCGCGACAGGATACGACGCTCGATCTGCCGCGGAGACTCGGTTTCGGAAATGGTTCGCTTATACGCGGCGACGCTCATGCAAGCTCTCCTCTCGATATTCTTTTGTTCTCTTTGCCCGAACTTAGCACAACCCGGTTAAAGGCGTTTTTAAACTTTGGGAGAAAAGAAAACTCAGACGCGACAAAAGAAAAGGCCCCGCACTGCACGGGGCCTTTCCATTCAGTTCATCGCCACCGATTAGCGGAACAGGCTCAGAAGGTTCTGAGGACCCTGGTTCGCGATCGAGAGCGACTGCGTCGCGAGCTGCTGCTGAACCTGGTAGGACTGCAGGCGAGCCGCCTCCTGCTCCATGTCCGCATCGACCATGTTGCCGACACCGGTGTCGAGTTTGTCGGTCAGCTTGCCAAGGAAGTTCTGCTGAGCTTCCAGCGACTTCTCCGCAACGCCCAGCGAGGTCGCGTTGTCGATCGCCGTCGAGAGAGCGCTTTGTGCGCTCGTCAGCGCGCTGGTCAGAACCGCCGCCGAACCACCAGAGATGTCGATCCCGCTCAGCGTCGCCTGAAGCGATGAGAGATCGACCGCCTGGAAGGTCATCGACGTCGTTGCGAAGGAACCGCTTGCGCGGCTGATCCCGGTGACGACCGTCACGTTGGCCGAACCGTCGACGAGGCTGTCACCGTTGAAGGTTGCCTGGCTGATCGTGGTGCCGATCTGATCAACGATGCTGCGCAGTTCCTTTTGAACCGCAGCATGATCCACCGCATCGCCTTGCGCGAACGAAACACGCTCGACGAACTGCTGGGCGAGATCCTTTACCGACTCTGCGCCGAGACGTGCGGTCGAAACCGAGTTCTTGGTCAGGGTCAGGCCTTCGTTGATCGACTTGTACATGCCGCTGTCGCTGTTCATCGATTCCGAGATCGAGAAATACGCGGCGTTGTCTTTCGCCGAGTTGATCTTCTTGCCGGTCGAGATGCGGTTTTGCGTGTCTTCGAGACCTTTGTTCACCGAACGCAGGGTCGCAAGAGCATTCATCGCGGAGGTATTGGTAAGAATGGACGACATTTCTGGTCACTCCTCATTCTGAAAGATATTTTGTTTTCGTCTTCTGACAGAAAAACGGCGCGAGCCGTGGAGAGGAATTTTGGACCGAAGATTAAGCGCGGGTTAACGTTTGGCCGAAACCTAGAATTCCTTATCGATGTGCATCTGTGGACCATCCTGTCCTGTGACCGGTTTGCCACTCTTTCCATAGAGACCGTCGAGGCTGTGCCGGTTCCGGATTTTCTCGATCTCGCGCACGATGTCCCGGGTCGCGTCGGACATCCGCGACAACAGAACGCTATTGTCCTGCACGGCGACCTTCAGCTGGCGGAGCTTCTCGCGAAGTGTGGGCGCGGCATGCTCAGACGCCTCCAGAAACGGCTCGATCACAGGGATCTTCAGCTCGATCCGCTTCAGAAGGTCCGCCTTGCGATCATAAAGCTCCGTGACGCGGTCGAGATGCCCCGCACCGACCGCCGCGATTTCCTCATGCAACAGATCGAGCGTCGCATCGATATTCGCCTCGAAAGCGGCGAGGTTGGCGTCGTCCTCCTCGGTCAGGACGGGCCCGTCGGCGGAGATATCGTCGCGCCGGGCTTGCATCCGCTTGCGAAAACGCGACGGGGTTTCTTCAGCCATGATCTTCTCCGTTCGAAGTATAGGCGCCGATCATCCGCTCGACGCTTTGCGCGATTCCGGTCCGGCCCGAGGCGGCGATCTCATCCGCGATGCCGCGCGCGAGGAAGGACTTCCACATCTCCTCGGCGTGGCCGCCATCCAGCCCGCCCATCTTCACGGTCTTCATCATCTCACCCACGGCCTGCTGCAGGAAGGTCGCCTCGAAATTCTTGGCGATCTCCTTCGCGTTCTGCGACTTCGCACCGGAGGCGGCAGGCGCCTTGAGCGACGCAGCCGAGAGAAATGGCTTCGACGGACCGAGCGGGTTCATCAGATAATCTCCAGATCGGCATGAAGCGCGCCGGCGGCTTTGATCGCCTGCAGTATCGAGATGGTTTGCCGCGCGCCGACACCGATCGCATTGAGACCGTCGACGAGGTCCTGAAGGCTGACATCACCCCCTTGGAGCACGCTGAACTGAGTGTTGCGCTCTTCGACCTGCACATCCGTTTCGGGCACCACGACCGTCTGCCCGATGGAGATAGGCTTCGGCTGGCTGACCGCGTAGCTTTCCTTGACCTTCACGGTCAGCCCGCCCTGGCTGATCGCGACCTGATCGATCCGCACATTGGCGCCGATCACGATCGTTCCGGACTTCTCGTCGACCACTACTTTCGCCACGGAGTCGGGCGTGACGGGGAGGTTCTCGATCATCGCCAGAAGCTCCGGTACACCATATTTGCCCTTCGCCTGCACTTCGATCGTGGAGGGGTCGAGCATCTGCGCGGTGTTGTGGCCGAGCTTGTCATTGATCACCCCTGCGACCCGGGAGGCCGTCGTGAAATCCGGCTCGCGCAGGGAGAGACGCACCGAGTTCATGGAGTTCAATTCGAAATCGATCTCTTTCTCGACGATTGCGCCATTCTCCATGCGCGCGACCGTGGGCACACCGTCCACGATGCTCGCCGCGTTGCCCTTCGCGCTGTAGCCTGCAACCGAGATCGGCCCCTGCCCCACGGCGTAGATCTCACCGTCGGCGCCGACGAGCGGCGTCACGATCAGCGTGCCCCCCCGCAGGCTGTCCGCATTGCCGAGCGAGGAGATCGTCACGTCGATCGTCGAACCACGGCGGGCGAAGGGCGGCAGCTTGGCAGTCACCATCACCGCGGCCGTATTCTTCGTCTTGATCGCATCGCCGGAGAGATTGCCGACCCCGAGCCGCTCGAGCATCCCCTCGATCGACTTCTTCGTGAACGGGCTGCCGTTGAGGGTGTCGCCAGTCCCGTTCAGGCCAACGACGAGACCGTAGCCCACGAGCTGGTTCTCGCGCACGCCTTCGAAACTGGCGATGTCCTTGATCCGGACCTGTGCGGTGGCCGGGATCGCGCTGAGCACCCCCGCAAAGACGGAGAGCGCGACGAGCGCTCCGCGAAACCCGGCGCAAGAAAGCGACGCCCGACGACTTTTTCGGCACAAGGCAGCAAGCATAGTTTCCTCACGTCACCGACACATTTCATTAAATTAAAGTAAAACGCGAATAGTGTCCAATATAAATCGGTACTATTCTTGACTAATCCTTTGTGGCAACTTAGCGTGAGCTTGCCGCTTGTGCGAGAAACTTGCCCGGGATGGAGACCTGTATGAATATTTACGTCTTTGAGCCTCGCGATGGCCGTGTTCGCGGCCTGCTCGGCGAGCTGGAGAGCGTTGGGTTGCAGCCCGTCCTCATCCCTGCGTCCTTCTTCGCGTCCGATCTCAGCACGCTAAACCAGAAGGGGGTCGACACGCGGGCGATCCTGATCGGCGACTGCCCCGAAGTGACCGATTACATCCGGGCCATCCGCAGCTGCGGCTGCCGCAACCCGGTACTGGTGATGCGGGACTTCAAGAACTCGCGCGACGCCTCCGAGGCGCTCGATGCCGGGGCAGACGATGTCATGGTCAGCCCGATCAAGGGGATCGAGGCGCTGTCGCGGATCAACTCGATCATCCGGCGTTCCTATGGCCACGCCGCCGAGAGCATCAGCGTCGGCGAAATCACCGCCTTCTTCGACGGGCGCGACCCGCTTGTCTCCGGTGTGCGGCTGAAACTGTCGAACCGCGAACACGCGATCTTCCAGCACTTGGCACTGAACGCGAACAAGGTGATCGCAAAGGGCGCGATCTATGACGCGGTCTACGGGATGAGCGACGACCAGCCCTTCGACAAGGTGATCGACGTCTATATCTGCAAGCTGCGCAAGAAGATCGCCGACGCGGCCGAAAGCGGCCACCAGTATATCGAGACGGTCTACGGTCGCGGCTACAAGTTCAGCGAACTGGACAGCACGAGCGACGTGAAAATCGCCGCTTACGAGCAGACCGACTCGCGCCGCACGGTGGCCGCGCGATAAACGCGCGGCTCAGAGATAATTCAGGATCGACAGTTTCGACATCTGCGCGGCAACGCTGTAGCTCGCGTTGAGCTGCGTCTGGAGTGCCGTCATCCGCGTCGCGGCCTCATATGGATCGACCGAGACATAATCCGACAGCCGACTGTTGAGCACCGCATCCATCGATTGCTGCTGCGTCAGCTTGATGTCGAGCCGCTTCTGCTTCGCACCCAGGGCGGTCTCGGAATTGCGCAGCCCCTCTACCCCATCGCTCAATGCTTTGACCCCGGCCGCCACCCAGCTTTTATAGGCATCCCGATCCGTGATCTTCGAGACGTCGGTCGAGGCGAAGAGTGCGAGCCCCTTGATGATGTTGCGGAATTCGGGATCGTTCGCCTGCATCCCGTAATCAAGCGTCTCGCCATCCCCGATCAACGCCGACTTGCGCGCCGCTCCGCTCGTCGCGTCGCCCTTGAAGAAGGTAGAACTGAAGCGCTTGGCCGGATCGGCATTGCTGTCGTCGAACACGCTGTCGATCTGCGACAGCATCGCCGCCGCCTGGGTCGCATCCGCTGGGCCACCACCGACGATGCCCGCCAGGACATCCTTTGCCGACAGGCCCGTCGCACCATTCGCCACGTCATAGCCCCGCAGCGCGGGCTTGTCCGACGCGACGCCGGAGAACAGGTGCTCGCCGTCGAGCGAGATGTTCAGGCTCGTCATGATGGTATCGAGCGCCGCGCGGGCGCTTTGCTGCAGGGTCGCCGCCGCGGCGCCGGGTTGCTCGAGGTTACCGACGGCGAGCCCGAGCACATCCTGCGCGGCCCCGCGCGCCGTCGACGCGCTCGATGCAATCATATCGAGCTTGCTTCCGAGGAGCTTGTTCGAGGTGACGTAATTCGAATTTGTGGTCGCGCGATCTTCCAGAGCGAGGACGAAGGCCGATTTCGCCCCCATATCCGCGTAGACATCGGATTTGCGCCCGGTCGCGACCTCGTCGCTCGTGCGTTGCAGCTCTGCCGTGGTGCGGTCGACCGAGCGGCGCGAGATGATGCTCATCTGCAGGGTCGACAGCGAATTCCGGATCAGGGGGATCATCGTTCAGTCTCCTCAGACGGCGGCGAGCAGCGTGTCCATCATCTTCATGACGGCGGTCATCATTTTCGAATTGGCGGCGTAGCTTTGCTGAATCGTGATCAGCTTTTGCATCTCGTCATCGATATTCACGCCCTGAATGCTCTGACGCGTACCGTTCACGGTTTCAGCGGCGGTGCGGGCGGCAGCGAAACGCTCCTGCGCGCGGGTGCCCTCGAACTCCTGCGCGGAGATCATGCTGCTGCCGTAGTCGCGCAACGACAGGGACGCCGCCAGCCCGGTGTCCGGATTCGCCGAAAGCGGGGCGTCGAACATCGACACAAAGGCCTCGATCTGGGTCGAATCCCCGGCCGCGCCCGGCGTGGTCGCACCGATCCCGTCGCGCAGTCGCGACAACTGCCCGCCCTGCGCAGGGTCCACGGCTGCGCTCACGGCGATCCGTCCGGCAAGCCCGTCGAGCTTCGCGGGATCGTAAGCCGCACCAGCGTCAGTAAAGAGACCCGCCTGCCCCGGAGCGAGCGAGGCATCCGCCCCCTCGAACCCTTGCACGAGGCCGCGCGCCATCTCGTCGAGCTGAAGCTGGAAGCGCGGCAGAACATCCTTCTTCACCGCGAACAGCCCGGCAATGCTGCCATTCTGGAAGCCGCGCGCGTCAGTTGTTTCCGGGGTGATCTCCGTCTTGCCCGCGAACAGCTTTCCGGCCACCTTGTCATAGGTGACGTAATTTGCCTGATCGCCATCGACGAGCGGCGTGCCCCCCGCGGTGTAGAGCGTGGCCCGCCCATCGGTGGAGCGGCGCACCTGCATATCGATCAACTTCGACGCCTTTTCCACCAGAACGTCCATCTGGTCGCCGAGATCGGCCGCGCCGAGCGAGCCGGGCTGCGCATCCGAGATCTGCTTGTTGAGCGAGGTGATCTTATGCAACGTCTCGTTGAAATCGGAGACGTCGTACTTGATCTCCATATCAACCTCGCCACCGATCCGCGCGAGCATGTCGCTGCTCTGGTTGAGCGACGTCACCATCTCCTGCGCGGCGGAGGCCACTCCGTTCTGCGCCGCGTTGTTGCCAGGATTGTTCGCCAGCGCGATCATCGAGCTGCGCAGGTCGGTCAGCCGATCCGCGGGCGACAGCCCATCGCCCGGCTGGCCGAGGGTCGCGGTATATTCGCCCACCGCCTCGAAGATCGCCTGCTCGCGCGCCATGGCAGAAGAATGCTGCCGATACATGCGGTTGAGCGAGGCGTCGACGTCGCGCCGCGCCTCGCCGGTCTGCACGAGGCCGCCCGAGATAGTGACCTGCGGCAGTTCCTTGCGCACATAGCCCTCGGTGCTCGCATTCGCGATATTGCGCGAGGTCGCTTCCGACTGCATCTGCGCCGCGCGCAGACCGCTCGTGCTCGCTTGGAGGGCGCCCGTCAGGCTCATGGGTTTACTCCGTTCTCAGCGTGACGATCAACGTTTGAGACGCGTGGTCTCGTCGAGCATCTCGTCCATCGTGGTGACGATCTTGGCGTTGGTGGAATAGGCCCGCTGGGTGCGGATCAGATCGCTCAGTTCCTGCGCGATATCGACATTCGACCCTTCGAGCGCACCCGAACTGATCGTGCCCACCGGACCCTCGTTCGCCTTGTGGATCGTGTAGGCGCCGCTGTCGCGGGTCAGACGATAGGCGTCGCCGTCGATCTCCTGCATGCCGTTGGGGTTCTCCACATGGGCGAGCGGAATCTTGTAGAGCGGCTGGCGCTGCCCGTTGTCGAAGATTCCGTACATCGTGCCGGTATCGTCGACTTCGATCCGGGTCAGCGCGCCGGACGAGGAGCCGTCTGCAGTGAACTTCTGGGGCGTGAAATCGCCAGCGAACTGGGTGATCCCGTCGAAGCTGTTCAATGCGCCGAGCCCGATCTCGATCGGCTGCGTGGTGCCGCCGTCATTCATCGTCAGGCTCATCACGCCCGTGGTCGTGTCCATCGAGAAAGCGCCGGGGGCCGTGGCGAGGTTGGTCACTCCGGAATAGCTGATCGGCGCGCCGGCATTGGCACCGCCGGGGGCGAAATCGACCGTCACCTGACCATAGGGCACGCCGTCACCATCGGAGACAGTGATGTCCCATTGGTTCGGCGTCGAGGTCGGCTGCCACGAATATTCGAGCCGCTTCACCGCCCCGAGCGGCGTATAATATTGCGACGAGGAGGTGAAAGGCGCGCCCGGCGTCGCGTTGCCGGTTTCCTGCGAGGGAAGATTGCCCTGCACCCCGATAGAGGTGGTCGCCTTCGCGCTCAGCGTGGCGTCCGTGACGTTCACCGTCTTCAGACCGTTGAAGCTGTTGCCGTCGATCGTGGCAAGTTTGACGTCCGTGTAAGGATAGCCGGACAGGAAGTAGCCCGCCGAATTGACGAGGTTGCCGTTCTCGTCGGGCTGGAACGAGCCGGCGCGCGTCATGACGTAATCGGATTGCACGCTGGTATTGGCGTTGCTGGACACGACGAAGAACCCGTTCCCGTTCACCGCGAAATCGGTGGGCGAGTTGGTAGGGATCACCGCACCGCCATTCTGCAGATCAGAGGAGACGACGGCATTGACCCCGGATGGCGCGTTGAGCCCGCCGGTCGGCGTCATGGTCACCATCTGGGCAAAGCTGCGCTTGTAGCCCGTGGTGTTCGCATTCGCGATATTCTCGGAAATCTCGCCAACGGCGACGGAGTTCGCATTCAGGCCGCTCACACCGGTCTGCATTGCGCTCGAAATACTCATGGTTTTATCCTCTCATGTCCGAAGAGAAAGGGGTCCTATCCAGGAGATAGACGAGTGATGTTTCACTGAAGTTAAAAATATCCGCCGTTTTTCTTTGGACTCGCGTCAGGGGCCAATGCATAGCAAAGATACCTAGCCTCCTGCCCGCTTCGCCTCCGCCCCGACCATCTCGATCGCGTCACCGGCGTTGCGCAGCCGATCCCGCGCTGCGGCGTCCATAAGCGGGGTCAGTTTGGCGGGCTCGGCCAGCAGGCTTGCGACGAGCTTGTTCAGGTCCTCCCGCCCCGCGAGACGGGGGAAAACCTCTGCGACGCTGCGGGCCGTGGTCAGGTCGCCGGACCGGTAGGCAGCCAGCAGCAATTGGACCGCATCGGTCTCCGAAAAATCACCAGAGGCCGTCTTCCACAATGCGCGATAGGACCGCGTCGCCGCTGACCAGTCGCCCTTCTTCCAATGGAGCTGCGCCTGCAACCGAAGATGGTCGATCGATTGCGCGGTGACCTTGGTGTCCAGGGCCGCATCGGTCTTTCCGGCCTCGGCCAGAACGCGGGCCTGCAGCGCGTTGAACTGGTTCAGCTCCTGCGCGTCGGCGGGACGCTCGGAGGCCTCCAACACCTTGGCGGCACGCGCGAATTGCCCGCCACGGGCAAGCGCTTCCGCCTCGCGAAGCGCAAGATAGGCCATCCGGTCCTGCGACACCGCCTCGGGGTTATCTTTGCGCTGCACGCTGAGAGCCTCTCGAATCTTGCGATATTCCGACGAGGCTTGCGTCGTGGCGCCCAGCTCCAGCAGACGATCCGCGAATTGCTCGGCATAGGCCTGGAAATCGGCGCGAGCCTCGTAATAGGGCTCCAAGCGCTGATGGCCTGCGGTGAAGGCGGTGAGCGAGATCTTCCCCGCCGCGCCTTTCGCATAGAACGCCTTGAGCAACCGATCCGCCGCCTCTGCGGCCGTCCGCGCCTGCGGGCGGTCCGGGAAACGGGTCAGGATCTCGCCATAGGCGATCAGCGCCTCCACATCGCGACCGCTCTTTTCCCCCAGATGCGCGCGCTGTTCGAGGGCCTGAAGATCGAACCGGTCGCCGCGCCACGCAAGATTGGCCTCGGCGAGCATGGATAAACCTTGGTCCGTCGTGAGCGCACCCTTCGCAAGGCCGAGATCGACCAAAGCGAGCCGCGCCCGCTGAGCGTATCGATCCCGCCCCTTCGCTGCTTCACGATAGGCGGCATAGGCCTTCTCCGGATGATGCGATTGCTCTGCCACCCGCCCGATGAGGAAGCTGTAAACCGGTTGGGCCTTCAACTCGGGATAGCTGTCGAAATCCCGGCTCAGTCGCTCGGCCAGCGCCCATTGCTTGACCGCGATCGCGCCTTCCAGAAGCGCGGGCAGGCAGGCCTCCACGAAAACGGGCGGATAGGCGGGCAGCCGGTCCGCCGCACCCGCGAGGTTCCCCTCGAGCTCCTCCGCGTCGCCCTGCGTGATCGCATTCAGCGCCGCCCAGAGGTGATAATCCTGCCAGTTCGCCCAATCCGCATTGGGCAAGAGTGTGCCAGACGGCACCCCCACCCCTTCCATGATATCGAACCCAGCGGCGATCGCGCGCCAGTGGGCCTGTTCGGCGGGGATCAGACCGTCAGGCATCTCGTCGCCCAGCACCGACCGCCCCTCGGGCAACATGACATGCGCGAGATAGAATTCAGCCAGATTGAGCCGCGCGACCGCGCGCGACGGCCCGGGCTCGGCCGCGGCGAAACCTGCGGTGAGCACATCGCGGTCCGCAAGGAAGCCCGCCTGAGTGTATTGCGCGAAATCGAATGGTGGCGGCGCAGGTATGGCCTCCGCCGCGGCGGGGCCGCACAGAAGACAGAGCGCCAAAACGCCGCCCATCAAGGGGAAACCGCCTCGCAATTCCATCACCTCTTGCCCAAACGCGCCATAATTCCTTCCCTCTTTAAAGAATAGTATTGATTATTCCAAGAAGAGCAAACATTATTGACCGGAAATCGGCAGCAGTCCAAGCAAAGCCACAAGTTCTATTCGCGCGGGCGGACATTCATGGATAGCTCAAATTACGTCTCCCTATCCCTCGCCTCGACGCTGTGGCGCAGTCTCGACATCTCCGCCAACAACATGGCCAATGCCAACACGGCCGGCTTCAAGGCGGAGCGCTCGCTGACCGAGAGCTTCGAGTCGAAGGGCAATGCCGGGGCCGAGGATGACGTGAGCTACGTGCTCGACAAGGGCTCCTATCTCGACGACCGGCAGGGATCCCTCACGAAAACCTCGAACCCGCTCGATGTGGCGCTGAACGGCGATGGCTGGTTCGCCTACCAGACGCCGGCGGGCCAGACCGCTTTCGGGCGCGACGGCCGGCTGACCGTCGACCCGCGAGGCAATCTCGTGACGCTGTCGGGCAATCGGATACTCGACCGGGGCGGCGCGCCGATCGCGATCCCGCCGGGCGAGGAGATCACCATTTCCCGCGACGGCACGATTTCGGGGCCGAATAGCGGCACGATCGGCACGCTGGGCATGTTCGCCGTACCCGACATCCAGAGCTACAGCCGGCTGGGTGGAGGCCTCTTTGCCGCGCCCGGCGGCGCCGTACCCGCCTTTACGCCATCCGAAACGACGCAGGTCGCTCAGGGCTTCATCGAGGAGAGCAATGTCCAACCGGTGGTCGAGATGACCCGGATGATGGACATCCAGCGCTCCTATGAGCGCGCGGTGAAGTTGATGGATGAACAGAACAACCTTCGTCAGGAAACGTTGCGCAGGCTTGGCAAAGTCTGACCGGCGCGAAAAGGAGCTGAACCATGAGAGCACTTGGAATTGCCGCGACGGGGATGCTGGCCCAGCAGACCAATGTGGACGTGATCTCGAACAACATCGCGAACGCGAACACCACCGGCTACAAGAGCACCCGCGCCGCATTTCAGGATCTGGTCTACCAATCGCTGCAACGCGAAGGCTCGCTGACCTCTGCCGACGGGACAGCGCGCCCTGTGGGCGTGGATATCGGCCTCGGTGTACAAAGCGCGGGCGTGGTGCGGCTCAACACCCAGGGCGGGCTCGTCCAGACCGAGAACCAGCTCGACCTTGCAATCGACGGCGGCGGCTATTTCACCCTCAACATGCCCGATGGCAGCCAGGCCTATACGCGGGCGGGTACATTCCAGCTGAGCCCCGAGGGACAGATCGTGTCCCTCGACGGCTACGAGGTCGCGCCCGGGATCAACGTCCCGGCGAACACCACGAATGTCGAGATCAACCAGCAGGGCCTCGTGATGGCTTATGTCGGCAAGGACCCGACCCCGGTCCAGATCGGCCAGCTGACGATGGCGACCTTCGTCAACGAGGCGGGGATGAAACCGCTGGGCAACAATCTCCTGCAGGCGACGACCGCGTCGGGCGATCCGACCGAGGCGCTTCCGGGCGATCCGGGCGTGGGCATCCTGCGTCAGGGTTATCTCGAAAGCTCGAACGTCAACATCATCCAGCAGATCACCGATCTGATCTCGGCGCAGCGCGCTTACGAGATGAACTCGAAGGCCATCGAGACGGCCGACCAGATGATGTCCACCTCGAACCAGATCAAGTGATGCCATGAGCCCGAAATTCGCCTCTGCGACTGCCGTTCTCGCCACGCTCTTCGCCGCGCTTCTCGTCGCCCCCGCGAGCGCCGAATCCGTGCGCGTGCTGATCGCCGAGAAGGCAGCGCAGTCCTGGGGCCTCGAGATGCCGCCGAGCGGTCATTTCGAGATCACGCTGCAAGACAGCGCCCCCGGCGACGCGGAGATGATCAGCGATTTCTGGATGGATCGCTCCACGGGGCAGTTTCTCGCGAATGTGGTCGAGGCCTCGGGCGACGTGCGCCGCCTCGGGGGGCTTGCACTGCTGAACGTGCCCGTTCCGGTGCCGACGCAGCAGATCCTCCCCGGCGCCATCCTGTCGGGCGATGATTTCCAGATGGTCGACCTGCCCTATGGCCAAGTCGGCGCCTATGCCGTGACACAGCTCGACCATCTAGCCGGGATGCAGGTGCGGCGGGTCTTGGCGCGCGGGCGTCCGGTGATGAGCCAGTCGATCATCGAGCCGGTCATCATCTCGCGCGGCGACCCGGTCTCGATCGAATATTCGAAAGGCGCCATGTCCCTGACCGCACCCGGCAAGGCGATCTCCGACGCCCATGCCGACCAGTCAGTGCGCGTGGTCAATCTCGTGAGCAACAAGATTGTCGAAGGCATCGCCAAGCCCGACGGCAAAGTGGAGATTCAGAAGTGAGACATCCGTTCTACATCCTGCCGATGCTCGCACTGGCCGCCTGCGGTTCCGGCACGGCCTTTGAGCGCGACCCGAAAGTGAGCGACATGGTGGTCGATGGCGACACGATCCCCGAGGTGAACCGGGTGAGCGTGCCGATGCCGCCGCTCGAGCCCACGCGCATTCCGCAGCGGGCCGAGGCCGCGTCGCTCTGGCAGACCGGCTCCACCGGCTTTTTCGGCGATCAGCGTGCCGACAAGGTGGGCGATTTGCTGACGGTGGATATCAACATCAAGGACGAGGCGCAGCTTCAGAACGCGTCCCAGCGGAGCCGCGACGGCAGCCAGAGCGTCGGTTTTCCGACCTTCCTTGGCTATGGCGGCAAGATCGCCAAGATCCTGCCCGGCGTCAGCGCGAAGGACTTGCCCACCGGCAGCAACATCGTCGATCTCAGCTCGCAATCGACCTCCAACGGCAGCGGCTCGATCAAGCGCAACGAGACCATCAGCCTGAAGGTCGCGGCCCTCGTGATCCAGAAGCTTCAGAACGGGAATTTCGTGATCGCGGGACGCCAGGAGGTGAAGGTCAATCACGAGCTGCGCGAATTGCGTGTGGCCGGGATCATCCGTCCGGAAGACATCCGGATGGACAACACCATCCCCTACGAGAAGATCGCCGAGGCGCGCATTTCCTATGGCGGGCGCGGCCAGATCAGCAAGGTGCAACAACCCCGCTACGGGGAAGACGCGCTCGACGTCGTCCTCCCCTACTGATCGTCTCCGATGCCGCGCTGGAGAACACTCGTACTGCTTGTCGTGGTGGTGCCGATCGTCGCGGCGGGGCTGGGCTATCTGGGCGGAAGCCAGATCGCACCGCGACCTGCTGCCCCAGAAGCGCCGCCCGAACCCGCGCCGCGTGACGTCGCCTTGGGGCCTGTCACGGTGCCGGTCTACCGGGCGGGTACGATCAGCTATTTGAGCGTCGACGCAACACTGGTGCTGAAGGGACACGGGCTTCCCGATGGCCCCGCGCTGGTGCCGAAGCTGCGCGACGAGACACTCGACCTTTTGAGCAAGCTCGCGGATAACCGGATGTTCGATCCCGATATGGTCAAACCCGAGGACCTCGCCACCCTGCTAGAGCGCGGCCTCGCGGACCGAGTACCCGGCCTGCAAGCGGCCAAGGTGAACAGCGCCGAGCCGTTCAAGCAGGGATAGGAAGCCTCCCATCACGGATCGCGCCCGGTGCAGGCGTTTCAGCCCGACACCGCGACGATGAGCGAACTCGGCACTTCCTCGCCATTGCGAAGAACCAGCGATTGCCCCTGCGAAGAGAAGCGCACCTGCTCCACCTGCGTGCTGGGATAGGTGTCATACGAGACCGCATTGCCATCGGCGTCCTGCGCGTCGATCTCGACCCGGAACGTGTCATCCGGCACCGGCAATCCCGCAGAATCGCGCCCGTCCCATTTCAGCGCGATCTTCTCGCCCGCCCGTCCGGGCAGGCCAGTAATCCGGCGCAGTTCGGTCCCGTCTTCCGTCTTGATGACCGCGGTCACCTTGTCGGCGGGTGCGGCAAGCTCGTAGCTGGTGCTGGCCTGACCGTCGCGCAACTCGATCCGGTCGGAGGCGAGCGACACTGTCTTGCCCATTAGGGCCACATCCGACATCGCACCCATTGCGCTCAGCTTGGCATCGATGGTCTTGAGGTTGGTATTGGTCTGCACCGTTTGCTCGACCTGACTCAGCTGCGCCAGTTGCGAAACGAATTGCGTGGAATCCATCGGCTTCAGCGGATCCTGATTTCGGATCTGCGCCGTCAGAAGCTGCAAGAAGCTGTTGTAATCCGCCGAGATCTTGGACTGCGCCGGGTTCGCCTTGGCGTCGGCCGCGGTCGCAGCGGGATTGGTGCTTGTCGGAGAGATGCTCATCGGTGGCTCCTCAGGTCCTGATATCCAGTTGTCCGTCGAGAATGGTGGGCTGCCAGTCGGCGCCCAGCACGGGGATGTCTTCATCTGCGGCAACATGCGCGCCGGAGGCGCGCTCATCGCCCCGTTCGCCGTGACCGCCGAACTGCTCGAAATCGAGCGCGCCGCTATCCATCTGCAGTCCCTGCCCGGCGAGGATCGCCGCCAAGGTCTCGCGATCGCCGCGCAACGCACTCAGCACCGCCGGGCTCTCGGCGCGCACGACCACGTTGACCTGACCACGCTTGTCGCGCTCCACGTCGATCTCGATATCGCCGAGCCCGCGCGGGGTCAGCGCCACGCGGGTGCGTCCTTCCTGCAGATCCGCGCGCCGAAGCTGCGTCGCGACGAAGGCCGCGAAGCGCGGCGAGGGTTGGGCCGCCGTCTGCGCCGATTGAGCAGCAGCGTCGCCGCGCGCAACGTGACTGGCGTCATGCTGCGTGAGCCGCGCCACCGCGGTTTCGGGCAAGACGCCTGCACGGGCGGCCTCGGCAAGAAACTGGGCGGGCTTGGGGTCGCCCTTGCTCTGCGCTGCAGGCAGAACCGCGGCTTGCGCCTCGACCTTGCCGGTGTTCGTGGCGCCGTTGGCGGCAGCTTCCAGCACGGCGCGCACCCGCGGGTCCATGTCGCTCTGCTGAATCTCCGCCGTGAGCGGCGCTGGAATCACCCCGGCAAGCCCCTGCGGAACGGCGATGATCGCCTGCGCCTGCGACTGCGTCTGCGTTGCCTCAAGCTTCGGCTGTGCCGCCGGAGAGGATAGATTGCCAGCAGAGTGCGCGGGCATGCGCCCCGCTACCGACGGGATCTGCGCACCACCCGTTTGCGGCGATGCCGTCCCAGATGGCTTCGCTTGCAGACCGAGCGAGACCAGAAGGCTCGCGAAGACCGCGTCGATCGTGTCGCTTTTGTCGCTCGCATGATCCGAGGCGGGCTTTGCCCCCGCGCCGTCAGTTTGCAGCCGCATACCTTCAAGTGCCCGCATCAAACCTTGCTGCAGCTTCGTGCCATGCGCCGCGTCAAACTCCGCGAGGACCGTAGCCAGCGACGCGCCCAGCTTTTCGAGCACCTCGCTCATCGACTTGCCCTGCGCCAGCTCTGCCAGCGCGCCGTCGCGAACCGTTTGCAGCTTGCTGGCCAGCTCGGCCTGAAGCGCTGGATTGTCGGTCAAGGCGGACGCTGCGCCTGCGCCAGCCTCCGGCGTCGCGGCCGCCGTGGCAGCCCCCACGCCCGAAGCTGCAAGCCCATCCGCCGGCACGCCCTGCACGAGCGATCCGAAACCGGTCCCCTCTGTCGCGGATTTGCGCCCGGTGCCTGCGGCCGACGCCGTTACCTTCAACAATGTCGCGGCTATCGCGTCCATCTCATCACCCTCGTCACACGAAACTCATACGCTTGCTCCGGGGCCTCGAGGCCGCCTGCCACGCCATGAACGGCGCGAACCAGTCGCGATCCTTTTCGTAGCCCAACTGCTCGAGCAGGTCGAACAGCACCGGGAAGCGCGAGAATTGATCGAAAATCCGCGCCCGATGCTCTTCGTCGAGCCACTTCGCACGCGCCTTTTCCACCGGGCGCACACCGTTGAGCGGGCCTTGCAACTCCTCGGGAATTTCGGCGGCGCCGAAATCGGAAAAATGCCCTTCGAATTGCAGACCGAGCGCATCGCGCAACTTCTGCTGAATCCTGTCGGGATCATTAACAAGGTCTTCGTATTTCAGGAGGAATACACCCTGCGGGAAAACGCCGGATCTCAGCACGGTCCCGATCGCCTCGTGAATCTGCAGCAACCCCGGCATCACCGGCGCGGGCGCATCCGGACCGCCGATGAAATACATCGCGTCCGCAGATATGAAATAATCGTCCGGCACCGCCGAATGACGGCTCACGAGGATGTCGCGCGGGTCGCGCAGCGGCACGATCAGATCGATCCGCTTGCTACGGACGTTCGCCCGCGCGACATTCGCGACCTGGAAAATATCGAGCGGCCGCTTGCTGACCCAGTCGCCCGGCTGCCCGATCGTGGAAAGCGCGCTGGTCTCGCGCGGCGGGATTTCGAAACCTTTGAGAGTCTCGCGCAGCATGTTGTAAAATAGCGTGGTGCCTGCGCGCCCGTGCCCTGCGATCATAAGATGACGTGCCATCGTCCTCTCCTTCAGTTCAGCATCGCGGGGCTGAACCCGCGCTTTTCAAGGCAGCGCTTGAGCCGGATGAGCGCGCGCTTTTCGACCTGCCGGGCGCGCTCCCGGCTCATCCCGAGATCGCGGGCCAGATCGTCGAGCGATTCCGGCGGCGTCTGCAATTTGCGCCGCAAAACGATCTCGCGATCCGGCGCGTCCAGATCATCCAGCGCACTGCTCAGCACCTCATGTGCAGCCTGCGCGGCGGAGGACGCCAGCGTCTGTTCCTCGGGTGTGAGATCGGGGCTGGGCATCATCTCCATCAGGTCGGCGTCACTGTCATCGAAGGATTTGGCGTCCAAAGCGACGAGACCGGTCAGAAGCTGGCTCGCCTCGGGATTGTCGAGCCGCCCCATCCGCGCATCGAGATAGACCCGCGCCGGCACGTCGATCACCGTTTTGATCCGGGCGAGGGCGTTCAGCACGCAAGTCATCACCCACCAATGCGAGTAGGTCGAGAACCGGACATCCTGCGTCAGATCGAACCGTTCGGCGGCGCGCATCAGACCGATGATCCCTTCGGCCACGAGGTCTTCGAGCTCGACCGGATTGGACGCCCAGCGACGCGCCTGCGCGTAGGCCTGCCGGACATGCGACCGCAGCAGAATTTCAAGCGAGTTCTGATCTCCGTATTCCTGCCACCGGGAGATCGCCTGCCGCTCTTCTTCGACATCGAGAAACGGCGCATCAAGTGCAGCACGAAAGCTCAATGCAAACATTACCCGCCTCTATTCACTCTATTCTTGCTGAACAGAAGACCACGGCGCCCTGTTTGGAGAAAGCTTTACTTGATTAAAGGCGAGTTAATCGCAGTGTTTTCTGGTTAACCCTAGATTAACACCCCAAAAGGCAGCGCCGCCCCAAGGGCGGCGCTTCGTATTTCCAACGATGTCGCGACTGCACGGCCCACCCGCCGAGCAGCGCGTTCATACCGGGCTTTCGGCACTGTACTCACGTTCAGAGATAGCCGCCCATCGCGGTTGCGCTGCAATCGCGCGCATCTTCGTGCACCGAGAACTCGCTCCGGGGCCGCGACGCCATGGCCGGCAGGCGGAGGTTGATCGCGCGGTCCCCAAAACCATGCTTCACCTCCGCGGCATTCGCTGGCTCGATGACCACGAGGCTTCCATAAGGCACCTCGATACCCAGCTCTTCCACGAGCACGTCGCCAAGCGAAATACCCGGCAGAAGCTCTTCCGACTCGGGCAGCACGAGCAGACTTGCTTCCTTGTGTGTCGAACGCAGCACCACGGTCTGCGCAGGCAGAAGCGCAGCCGCCACCAAACTTCCCTGAGAACCTGCTCCGGCTGACACTTGCTTCACCGAGCCTTCCCAAATTTGCGCTAACAAATTGTTACTTTTCATGGACATCCCTAATCCCCAAGTCCCCCAAAGTCAGTGGCTGCAGATTACCAGCGATTCCCTTTCCCGTAAGGTTAAGGATTGTTAAAACTGTAAGGCGAATAAGGATAGTTCCTGCCCAAAAGAACAACTTGCCGCCGCGCCGAGTTATCCTCAGGCGAACCTCGAAAGAAGCGTCGATGACCCAATTTTTCATGGCCTCTTACGCTACAAGTTGTGGCTACAACTTCAATCGTCCACAGCTTGTCGACGGTTCCGCTACAAATTGTGTGCTCACGATCAATCGCTGAGATGTTAACAATTCAGCGCTTGACAGGCACTCTCTCGAAACCAGTTTCGGAGGGTCGACGAATCAACCTTAGGTTGCAAAGTCTGAGGGCTTTCGCAGGGGAACTTCATAGAACGAGTATCCGGCGGATCGCACCGTTTCGACGACATATCGGTCGCCGAACGCATCGCGCAGCTTCTTGCGGATCTTGGTGATGTGAACGTCGAACTTCCGGTCGCCATAGACCCACATAGTGTTGTCGATCCGCCGCGAGAGCGCGTCGCGTGTCACGATCCGACCGCCGCTGCGGATAAGCTCGCACATGATCTCCCGCTCCATGGGAGTCAGCTGGACAGCTTCAGTCGCGTCCGGGCCCGTCAGCCGGTTTTCCTCGTCTATCTTGAGGCGCGCGACCCGCTTCTCTTCTCCCGGGAAAGTGATGGGCAATCTGCTCCCCGCCCGAAGCCAGAGTCGCGCCGTCAACTCCCTGTCGGAATAGGGCTCCCGGAGCACGTCATCGGCGCCAGCGAGGATCATCTCGGCGGCGAACACTCCGTCGCTCGAGGGATCGACGAAAAGGATGAGGCTCTCGGGCGTACTGACACGCGAGGTGCGGATCAAATCCGCTGCGCCCTCGGGCTGCGCAAGACTGATCATCAACAGGCACGGATTGCCATGCAGCAGGATATACTGCTCCGCCTCCACCGCCGTCGCGAACGGTAAGGAACCCCAACCACAGCACGCAAGAAAGAAGGCAGCCAACTTGGCTTGCTTCGCGTTTTCTTCCGCTACGACGATAACGTTCTGTCTCCGCATGGCGCTCGAGCCAAACAAAAGGCAACTCCCCGTATCTCTCTGCGCGTCGACGCGAACCTTAGGTTTCGCGCCGCCCCCATCGCGCAGCCCTTTTTTTGAATAACGCAGCGCCAAGCTGAAGGAGAGAGCGTAAATCCGCCTGCCCCGGCATGTTCGCGTTTTCAAATTTTTTTACCTGCATTATGCAACTAATTTACGTGTTTACACCTGACAAGCCCGACCAGTCATTTGACATGGACCGCGCCTTCGTGACGTCTCGTGGGAAAAGTTGATTTCTTTGACCTAACTTTAAGAATTCCTTCAATCTTTCTCCCGTAGGACAAAAACATGTGAGGATAGACATGACGCAACATTCCCCGGACCGGTCCGGCGAGCCTGCGACGTCCCGCGTCCCTGCGGTGCCAATCTCGGAGAGCGTCCTACCAGACCGACTGATCTGTCTGGAAACGGGCCGCCCAATCAAGATGTTGAAGCGTCACCTCCAAAACCTACTCGGAATGACCTTCGAGGAATATCGCGCGAAATGGGGGCTTCCGCCGGATTATCCGACGACCGCGCCGAACTACCAATACGCCAAGCAGCGATGGCGCACAAAAGGCAAGCTCCATTGAGCAGCCACAGGACAGGCGAAGCACTCAGCGAAACAATCCTGTGCAGAAACAGTGTTTTCTCCGGAAACCCAAACACAGATTCACGCGTTCATTGACAGAAACGCGCCTCGCACGTAACTTTCTCTACTAATCCGGGGAGA
The DNA here is from genome assembly GCF_002213225.1 of Thioclava sp. IC9. Lineage (NCBI taxonomy): Bacteria > Pseudomonadati > Pseudomonadota > Alphaproteobacteria > Rhodobacterales > Paracoccaceae > Thioclava > Thioclava sp. IC9. Next base: position 91,419 of record NZ_NBNX01000006.1, on the reverse strand, counting down.
GTGCAACTTTAAGCATTGGAGAGACCAGATGTCGAAGGACCGGCCCACGGATGCAGCAAACATTATCGCGACAGTTGCTGCGGCCTATGCCGCGCGTTCGGATGTGACGGCGGATCAGGTGGTCGACCTCGTGGCGAAACTCTCCGCGCAGTTCGGCGAGGATCTGTACAACGCGGCCGCCAATCACGCGGCAGAGCCGCCAACGGCTAGCTCCAGTCCCGCGCGGCCGCAACCGGCGCTGCCCGTGAAAGAGGCCGTCACCGAAGACAAGGTTTTCTGCCTGTGCTGCGGACGCGGCTTCAAGATGCTCAAGCGCCACCTGGGCTCGGAACACGGGCTGAGCGAAGACGAATATCGCGCCCTGTTCAATCTGCCTGCTGACATGCCCCTCGTCGCACCGAGCTACTCGGCCCGCAAAGCGGCCTATGCCAAGAAAGTCGGATTGGGCAAACACAGCCGCGACGACTACGAAGCATCGCTCCACGACGCCTGAGGAAGGGTCGGCGGGCACGAGTTCCGCCGCTCTGGGCAGGATGCCAAAGCGGCCGGCCAGCATCTTTGTTTCCAGATCATGAACGATTATCGCCCTTTTTTGGCCCATTTTTAAGCCGACAACCCACACTCAAGGGCTGCAGAAAACGCATGCCCAGAGAAGACTGCTGGCTCCTGCCAGCGAGGTGGGAAAGGGCAACTCATGGCACGGTCGAATCAGGCGCCGATCATCGTGAAGCGGAGCGATGACGATCACGAATCCGAGCATCACGGCGGAGCGTGGAAAGTCGCCTATGCCGATTTCATGACCGCGATGATGGCCTTCTTCCTGCTGATGTGGATTCTCTCCGTTTCGGACGAGAACCAGCTCACCGGGATCGCCGATTACTTCGCCCCTGCGAAAGTCTCGATGCAGGCCCCCGGCGGCACCGGCCCCCTCGCCGGCGAGACGATCGGGCCGAAAGGGGTGCTGAACGCCTCGCGCGCCGACGACACGATTCCCGCCAATCCCGGCGTCGGGAGCGAGACAGCCCCCTCGACCGAGCTGGCCAACGCCTCCGGCAGCTCCAAGGAGGCCACGCCGGACGCGACGACGAATAAAGTCGCCGACTCAGTGCAGGCGACGGCAGAGGCAGGCGACACAACCGGCGCGAAGACTGCTGCAGCCACACCGCATGCCGTCGACGACGCCCGCTTCCAGACACTTCAGACCCGGATCACGCAGGCGATCCAGCGCGTTCCGGACCTGCGTCCGCTGCAGCAGAACGTCCTATTCCGCCGCACGCCGGACGGGCTGAATATCGAAGTCGTGGATCAGGCGGGCAAAGCCATGTTCGCCTCGGGCAGCGCGAAGCTCGATGGGCCCACGCTGGCGCTGATGGATCAGCTCGGCCGCGCCCTCTCCGATCTGCCCAATGACGTGCTGATCGCGGGGCACACCGACTCGGTCCCCTATCAGAAAGCGGGCGGTACCTATGGGAACTGGGAACTGTCCTCGGACCGCGCCAACGCGACGCGCCGGGCGCTCGTGGCCGCCGGTGTCGCCCCGGAACGGGTCACCCGCGTCTCGGGCCTGTCGGATACCGATCCGCTGAAGCCGGCCGATCCGCGCGATCCGTCGAACCGTCGGATCACCGTCACCCTCGCCTATATTCAGCCCGAGGCCGACACGAAAACGCCGACCGAGGCAACGAGGCCGCGTCTCGAAGCGAATGCCGAGCAGACCCCGCCGGCCCCTGCGGTCGAGCAAGCGGCGCCCGAACTCGTCACCCCCGCGGCGGCCACCCCGTCGGATCAGCCTCAGAAATACAGCTCGATCGCGATGGATGACCTGCGCAGCGCTCTGCAGTAAGCTTCTGGACGCAAAAAACGCCGGCGCGAACCCTATCGCGCCGGCGTTTTCTTATTCGGTGGAGGCGAAACTCAGATCAGACCGGCATGGACCATTGCCGCGTCGATCGCGGTCTTCGTCTCGGGCAGCAACTCGGTCAGAGGCAGACGCACCTCGGCCGAGCACATGCCCAGCTTCGACATCGCGTATTTCGCACCCGCCACGCCCGGCTCGAGGAAGATCGCCATGTGCAGCGGCATCAGCTTGTCCTGATAGCTCAGCGCCTTGGCGTAATCGCCGGCAAGCGTCGCCTCCTGGAATTCCGCGCAAAGCTTGGGCGCGACGTTCGCCGTCACCGAGATACAGCCCACGCCGCCATGCGCATTGAAGCCGAGCGCCGTCGCGTCCTCGCCCGAGAGCTGGATGAAATCGGGCCCGCAGGTCGCGCGCTGCATCGAGACGCGCTCCAGTTTGCCGGTCGCATCCTTCACGCCGACGATACGCGGCAGCTTCGCCAGTTCGCCCATCGTCTCGGGGATCATGTCGACCACCGAGCGGCCCGGAATGTTGTAGATCACGATCGGCAGTTCGCAGGCATCGTGCAGCGCGCGGTAATGCTCGATCATGCCGCGCTGCGTCGGCTTGTTGTAGTAGGGCGTCACGACGAGCGCCGCATCGGCCCCGGTCTTGCCGGCGTGCTGGATCAGCCGCACACCTTCCGCCGTCGAGTTCGAGCCTGCGCCCGCGATGATCGGAATGCGGCCCTTCGCGGCTTTCACGACCTCAGTGATGACCGTCATGTGCTCGGCATGGCTCAGCGTCGGGCTCTCACCGGTCGTGCCGACCGGCACGAGGCCGTGGCTGCCCTGATCGATATGCCACTCGACAAGTTTCTTGAGCGTGTCCAGATCCAGCTCGCCGTCCTTGAACGGCGTGACCAGTGCGGGAAGAGACCCTTTGAACATGACACGCTCCTTTTTTGGTTGGGCCGGGGGGTTGAGTCGTCCCGGCGGAAATCGGCCGGGTTATAGGCGGTTGCGCGGCTGTTGCCAACTTGTGATTCATCCCCATCTGTGAGAGGCCCGTAGCAAAGGGACAAACCCGCGACCACGAGCAGCCATGATGATCCGACGCCAGTTCCTCGCCGCGCTTGCGGCTTCGAGTTTCGCGCTCTCGCCGGCCGCGCTTCGCGCTGCGAGTTCCGCGCTGTCCGATGCCTTCGCGGCGGCCAATTCCGGCGATTGGGACGAGGCCGAAAATCTCGCGCGTCGCGTGGGCCCCCTCGGCTTCGATGTCATCGAGTGGAAGCGCCTGCGCGATGGCGAGGGCGACTTCGCCGACTATCTCGATTTCGCCACACGTCGCGCCGATTGGCCCGGCATGCCGTGGCTGCGCGAGAAAGGCGAGGCCAAGCTCGACGGCATCCCGCCGCGCGAGGTGATCGCCTATTTCAAGCTCGGCCCTCCGCAGACCGGCACCGGCGCGCTGGCGCTGATTGGTGCGCATCTCGCCCTGGGGCAGAAGGCGCAGGCGGCCGAGGTCGCCAAGACCGCCTGGCGCCAACTGCCAATGGAGGAAGACGAGCAGGCGAAGTTTCTGGCCGACTATCCCTCGCTTATCTCCGCCGATCATGGCGGGCGGATGCAGAACATGCTCGATCGCGGTCACCTGTCGGATGCGCGCCGGATGATCGATCTGGTCACGCCCGGCACCAAGGCCGTCGCCGAGGCGCGGATCGCCCTGCAGGCGCGCGAGCAGGGCGTGGACGATCTCGTGGCCGCCGTCCCCGGCTACATGGTCGAGCGGTCCGCAGGGCTTGCCCGCGACCGCGCGATGTGGCGCTGGCGCGCCGGGCTGGAAGACGGCGCGGCAGAGCTGATCCTCGAGCGGTCGAAATCCGCGACCGATCTGGAAGATCCCGACCTTTGGGCCACGCTGCGCGGCTATCAGTCGCGCTGGGACCTGCGCGCGGGCAATACCCAGCGCGCCTATGATCTGGCTTCCTCGCACCACTTGGAACGGGGCGGGGCAGATTACGCCGATCTCGAATGGGTGGCGGGCTATGCCGCCTTGAAACTGGGCCGTGCCGACACGGCGCTCGGCCATTTTCACAATCTCGAGAAAGCGGTGGACGGGCCGATCTCGTCGTCGCGCGCGTGGTATTGGCAAGGCCGCGCGCTCGAGGTTCTGGGCCGCAGCGACGAAGCCAAGGCCGCATGGCGCAAAGGCGCGGAAAATCAGGACGCCTATTACGGGCTTCTGTCGGCCGAGCGGCTGAACCTGCCCTTGCCAGCGAATTTCGCCAAGGGCCCCGACCTGCCCGACTGGCGACGCTACAAGCTGCGCCATTCTTCCGTCTTCAAGGCCGCGCAACTGCTTTACGAGGCGGGCGAAAACGAGCTGGGCGCGCGCTTCGTGCTGCACCTCGAGGAGAGCCTCGGCCCGGGCAATTTCGGCGCCCTGACCCAATACGCGTTGGAAGAGGATGACACCTATCTCGCGCTGATCATCGGCAAACGTGCCGCACTGAAGGGCGAGATCATTGCGCAGGCGCTCTGGCCGATCCCGGGCCTGACGAGCCATGACCTGGGTGTGCCGGAGGAACTGGTCCTCGCCGTCGCCCGCCGTGAAAGCCAGTTCGCGGTCGGCGTTGGCTCTCCGGTCGGCGCGCAGGGCCTGATGCAGCTGATGCCCGGCACCGCGAAGATGATGGCGGAGAAAACCGGCCTGCCCTACGAGAAGGCGCGGCTGACGACGGATGCGACCTACAACCTCAGGTTGGGCGGCGCCTATCTCGCGGAACTGCGTGACGAGTTCGGCGCATCCTCGGTGCTTGTCGCCTCGGGCTACAATGCCGGTCCGGGCCGCCCGCGAAGCTGGATAGAGGATCGCGGTGACCCCCGCGTTGGGACTGTCGACGTGATCGACTGGGTCGAGATGATCCCCTTCACCGAGACCCGCAACTACGTCATGCGCGTCTCCGAGGCGATCCCGCCCTACCGCGCGCGGCTGGGCAAGGAGGAGGTGAAATTCACCGACATCCTGCGCGGTGACGTGAAAGATTGAGGCGCACTTCCCCTCGGCCTCACGGCCTCCCCCGGCATATTTGAACCGAAGCGAAAGAGGCGGTTAAGCCTCTTGGGCCACGCGCGCGCGCCAGAGGGTGAAGAGCCCCGCGCTGACCACGACCCCAGCCCCGATCACCACGTTCCATTCCAGGGCCTCGCCGAAGACGACGACGCCCAGGGTCGAGGCGAAGACCAGCTGGAGATAGGCGAAGGGCTGGATCGCGGAGGCCTCGGCCACCTCATAGGCCTTGATCAGCAGGAAATGCCCGGTCGCGGCAGTGAAGCACAGCACGATCATCCACGCCCAATCGGATGGGATCATGTTTTCCCAATGCCATATGCCCACCACGGTGATTACCACGGCGCCGATCACACCGGTGTAGAAGAAGGACACCGAAGCCGGATCGACCCGACCCACGTAGCGCGTCATCAGCGAGTAGAGCGCGAACAGTGTCGCCGCCGCCAGCGGGATCAGCGCATAGGGGGAGAAAACACCGAAACCGGGCTTGAGGATGATAAGCACCCCGATGAAGCCCACCCCGATCGCCGCCACGCGCCGCCAGCCGACCTTCTCGCCCAGCACCGGCCCGGAGAGACCCGCGACCAGAAGCGGGTAGCAGGCGAATACCGCATGAGAATGGACGAGCCCGAGATAGACGAAGGCCTGCACCATCACGATCACCTCGGTGATCAGGACGACCGAGCGGAAGACCTGCGCCCAAGGCAGGCCCGAGCGCGTCGCCCGCTTGATGCCGCCCGGGCTGCGCGCCGCGATCGCAAGCACGAAGGCGGCGAAGAACCAGAACCGCACCATCAGCGCCATGTAGACGTTGTAGGTCTCGGCCAGGTGGCGCGAGATGCCGTCCTGGATCGCGAAGATGAAGGTCACCGCGACCATCAGCGCAATGCCGCGGCGGGTCGATTGTTCAACCATGTTTCACCCCGAGCGACATATGGCGTTTGCGCCCGAAACCCGGGCCACGGCTGACCTCGAAACCGGCGGCCTCGAGCGCGCGGCGCACGAAGCCCGCCGCCGTATAGGTCGCGAATGTGCCGCCCGGCACCGTATGCGCGCCGACCTCGGCCATCAGACCCTCGCCCCAAAGCTCGGGGTTTTTCGCGGGCGAGAACCCGTCAAGGAACCAAGCATCGGCAGCGCCGTCCCAAGCGGGAAGCGCCGTGCGCGCGTCACCTTCGATGATCTCCACCGCCACCGGACCGAGTTGAAACTGACGCTGTCCCGCAGCCCAGGCGTGCAGATAAGGACCGGCGACGGGCGCGACTTCCGGAAATGCATCCAGCGCCCGTGCGATCTCGTCCGCCTCCATCGGATAGGCCTCGAAGGAGGTGAAGCGGATCGGGCAGCCCTCGGGACAGGCCAGCCGCAACGCAAGCAGGTTCAGCCCCGTGCCGAAGCCCAGTTCTGCGATATGGAAGCCAGGCTGCAGCCGCGCAGGCAGATCGTTGCCTGCCAGAAAAACGTGCCGCGTCTCGTCCAGACCGCCTGCAAGGCTGAAATAGGGATCGTCGAACCGCCGCGAGACCGGCACAAGGTCATCGCGCCAATCGAGATCGGCTTTGCTCTGGTCAGGGGCGTTCATCGGGGATAGTCCACAGTCTCCGGCCCAGCCTTGAAGCAGGAGGCGCGAAATGACAAGCGGCAGACACGACATAACCGTGCGCGGCGGCGGCATCTTCGGCCTCGCGATCGCCTTCGTCGCGGCGAAGCGCGGCGCGAAGGTGCGGCTCATCGAACGCAGCCGCATCGGCGCGGGCAGCTCGGGTGGCCATGTCGGCGCGCTCGCCCCGCATGTGCCGGAGAACTGGAACCCCAAGAAACAGTTTCAATTCGAGAGTCTCCGAATGGCCGAGGATTTCTGGGGCGAGGTGCAACGCATCGGTGGCGGCGATCCGGGCTATGCGCGTCTCGGGCGGCTGCAGCCGCTGGCGGATGAGGCGCAGATCGCACGCGCCAAGGACCGCGCGGCGGGGGCGGCCGAGCTGTGGCAGGGCTTCGCCACATGGCGCGTGGCCGAGACTGCGGAGTTCGGCGCCTTCGCGCCCCCCTCGCCCACCGGGCTCGTGATCCATGACACGCTCACGGCGCGCGCCAATCCGCGCGCCGCCGGGGCCGCGCTGGTCGCGGCGCTCGAAGCGATGGGTGCGGAGATCGTGATCGGCGAGGCCGACGAGGTTGGTCCGGTCATCCACGCGACCGGCGCCGAAGGTCTGGCCGAGCTGAACGCGGTGGTCGGCAAGACCATCGGCAGCGGCGTGAAGGGCCAATCGGCGCTCTTGAGATACGCGGCTGGCGACGTGCCTCAGCTTTTCGCTGAAAGCCTCCACATCATCCCGCATTCCGACGGAACGGTCGCGATCGGGTCGACCTCCGAGCGCGAATTCGACGCCCCAGACACGACCGATGCGCAGCTCGACGCGCTGATCGAGAAAGCCCGCGCGCTTTGCGCGCCCCTCGCCGAGGCCCCGGTGATCGACCGTTGGGCCGGGGTGCGCCCGCGCGCCAAATCGCGCGCGCCGATGCTGGGTGACTGGCCCGACCGTCCGGGCCATTTCATCGCCAATGGCGGCTTCAAGATCGGCTTCGGCATAGCGCCGAAAGTGGCCGAGGTGATGGTCGATCTGGTGCTGGAGGGGCGCGACACGATCCCCGAAGGCTTCCGCGTGACTGACAACCTGTAAGGGGCTCCGCCCCCGGCTTGCGGCCTCCCCCGGGATATTTCAGCAAGCCCGAAGAGGCAGACCGCGCGCTTTTTCGGGCTTGTCCAAATATCCCGGGGGGCGCGCGTCAGCGCGCGGGGGCAGCGCCCCCTCCGACATGACCCGCCCGCGAGACTTCGGCCTCGGTGATCCCGAAGCGCGGCGCGAATTTCTCCCGTGCCGCGATCAGGCGCGGATCATCGGGGCGCAGGCCGAGGGTCCGGATGAACTCGACGCGGCTTTGGGTCTTGAGCTGATCGCGCGAAATCGCGGTGCCCATCAGCCGGTCGATCACCTCGCCCCCTGCCGTGACGTGGAACCATTTCGAGAAGTCGCGGAAATGGTGCTGGTTGTGCAGCGTCGAGACATGCCGCTCGATCGCGGTCTTCTTCACCGTCACATGAGCGGTGGTGTGGAACCATTCATAAGCGAGGAAGGTGGCGGCTCCACCCAGCGGCACGACGGCCACGGCGATGTCGAACGCATGGGGCGCGCCGATCAGCGCCAGCACCGCCCAGAGAAGCGCGGTATTGCCCACGAGCACCGGCACGATCACCGAGAGCGGCGCAAACAGAAGCGGCCAACAGGTCGGGAATTCGTGGTGTCCGTAATGCACCCGGTAGAGCCAGTTGAAGGCCCATTGCCGTTTCGGGGGCGTCATGTGGAAGATGTAGCGATGAAGCCCGTATTCGTTGAGCATCTGCGCCGGGATCCCGAGCAGCGCGACCGCCCAGAGCCACCACGGTCCCTGCGCGGTCCAGTAGAGCGCCGCAGCGACGACTGCGATCATCACCCAGATCGACAGATGGGACAGCATCAGTCGCATCCGCATCGCAAAAGTCTCCCGAAATCTCCTCCGGAGATCAGCCTGCCACGGCTGACGCCCACGTCAAAGCATTTCGCGGCGTCAGGGCGTCAGTCGTTCTCGTGCGGGATGTTCTTTTCCCGCTCGACCGCCAGCTCGCCTTTCGAGGTATCGGCATCGGCGGTATGCACCGCCCAGTCGCCCTCGCCGGCGGGTTTCGGCAGTTTCTCGGGCGGCCAATCGCGGAAGATATTCGCCTTCGAGATGAAATGCGCCGTGATCGGGGCCGTCAGGAAGATGAAGATGGTGACCATCAGCTCGTGCAGGGTCACGTGGCCCTGCTTCACCGCGAACCAGACCATCGAGGCGATCAGGATCGCGCCCACGCCCAGCGTCGCGGCCTTGGTGGGCGCATGCAGCCGGGTCATCGGGTCGGGCAGTTTGACCAGCCCGAAGCTGCCGACGAGGCCAAAGATGCCACCGATCACGAGCAGCGCTGAAATCAGGATATTCCAGAACAGTTCCATCACGCCCTCACTCGATAATGTCGCCGCGCAGGATGAACTTGGCGAAGGAAACCGTCGCCACGAAGCCCGTCATCGCGTAGAGGATCGACGCCTCGAAGAAGAGCGCGGTCCCCTCCCATATGCCGAAGAGCACGATCATCGCGATCGCGTTGATCGCCATCGTGTCGAGCGCCAGAACCCGGTCGGTCACGCCGGGCGCCTTGACGACCCGGAAGAGGTTGAACAGAAGCGCCATCGAATAGCAGGCGATGGCGAAGATCAGGGCATAGGTGATCATTCGAAAATCTCCTTCAGGCGGGCCTCGTAGCGGGACTTGATCTCGTCGCGCACCTCATCGGCATCCGGCGCATGCAGCGCGTGGACCAGCAGCGAGTGACCGTCGGCGGCCAGTTCCGCCGTCAGCGTTCCGGGCGTCATCGTGATCGTGCCCGCCAGCACCGTCACCGCCTCGGGCGTGACAATGTCGAGCGGCACGGAGACCCAGGCGGGGTGCAGCTTGGAATTGGGCATGAAGAGGACGATCTTCGCCACCGTGATATTCGCGACGATGATATCCCAGATCACGATGAAGATGTACTCGATGATCTTCAGCGGCTTCGCGAAACTCGGGCGCGCGGGCCAGTAGGGTGCGGTGATCCACGGGATCACGAGCCCCACGAGGATCGCGAAGACCAGCGAGTTGAGCGTGTAGCTATTGGCCAGCATCAGCCAGACCATCACCAGCGTGACGGTCAGGTAGGGGTGGGGAAGGATCTTGCGGATCATATCTTTGCTCCCCTCAATGCGCCGCGGCGGGGGCATCCTGCCCCGTCTCGGTGTGGGTGTCGGTCTGACCGGCCGGTTGACCGTCGGCAGCGTGCGGGTCCGCGACACCGGTGTCGCCACGATGCCCGTCCTCCGCCTGCATCTCCTCGCTCACCTCCATATGGCCATGCTCATGCGCGCCGACCTTCGCCGCCTCCTGCGCGCGTTCTTCGGCGCCCGCGAGAACCGCGTCGATATATTGCGACGGCGTGAAGAGTTGCGCGGCGGTGCCCTGCAGCCAGTTGCTCGCAGGTCCGGCCAGCACGGTCAGCGCCACGGAGCCCGCCAGCAGGATACCGGTCGCGGTGAAGGCGAGGCCCGGCGCGCTCGCATCCTTAGGCCCGGCCGGCAGCTCGTCCTCCTCGGCCTCGACGGCGTAGGAACGCCAGAACACCTGGCTACCCGCCCGGGCATAGCCCACGATGGCGATCAGCGAGGTCACGAGAACCGTGGCCCAGAGCGCCCATTGGCCGCGCGTCGCGTCGAGGATCATCAGCTTGCCAAGGAAGCCCGACAGCGGCGGCATCCCCGCCATCGCGATCGCGCCCACGAAGAACATCCCGGCCATCAGCCCGTGGTTCTTCATCAGAGGCGCATCGGTATAGCCGAGCCCCCAACGGCCGCGCCGCTCGCGCACGAGATCGGCGATCAGGAACATCGCCGCGGCCACCAACGTAGAGTGAACCATGTAGTAGAGACCGGCCGAGGTCGCCCCTTGGGTGAACTGCGCGAAGCCCAGCATCATCGTGCCGACCGAACCGATCACCGCATAGGCGACCGTGCGACCCAGATCGCGCGCCCCGAAAATACCGATCATCCCGATCGCCAGCGTCAGGAACGCGGCGGGCAGCAGGATGTCATGCGCAAGCGTGCCGGTGGTGCCGGTGATCGGAAAGATCAGCGTGTAGACGCGAACGATCGCGTAGGTGCCCACCTTGGTCATGATCGCGAACAACGCCGCCACCGGGCCGGGCGCGTTGGTATAGGTCGCGGGCAGCCAGAATTGCAGCGGCACCAGCGCCGCCTTGACCGCGAAGACCACCATCAGCAGCGCCGCGCCGACCTTGATCAGCGCCGTCTGCTCGACCGGCATCTGCGCGACCTTCACCGCGAGATCCGCCATGTTGAGCGTGCCCGCCGTCGCGTAGATCGTACCCAGCGCGAACAGGAACAGCGTCGAGCCCGCGAGGTTATAGACGACATATTGCACGCCCGATTTCAGCCGCGCGCGCCCGCCTCCATGGATCATCAGACCGTAGGAGGCAATCAGCAGAACCTCGAAGAAGACGAACAGGTTGAACGCGTCGCCCGTCAGGAAGGCACCGTTGATCCCCATCATCTGGAACTGCATCAGCGAGTGGAAATGCCAGCCGCGCTTGTCCCAGCCCGAGCCTATCGCATAGAGCACGATCACGAGGCCGAGGATCGAGGTCAGCAGCAGCATCAGCGCCGACAGCCGGTCGAGGACCAGCACGATGCCGTAGGGCGGCTCCCAGTTACCGAGGCGGTAGACCTCGGGCGGGTTCATCGAAGCCGAGGTCATGAGCACGATCGCCAGCACGACCAGCGCGGACATGCCGAGGATCGAGGCCACGCGCTGTGTGACCAGATCGTAGCGCATCCACAGCACGATCAGCGGTGCGAGCATCGCCGGGATCAGGACAGGCGCGATGATCCAATGTTCCATCATCGGCCGTCCTCCTCTTGCTCGAGGTCGATGCGGTCATTGCCCGCCTCGATGAAGGCGCCAAGCGCGAGCATAACGACCACCGCCGTCATCCCGAAGGAGATCACGATCGCGGTCAGCACCAGCGCCTGCGGGATCGGGTCGGTATAGGAAGTCACGCCCTCGCGCAGGATCGGCGGCTGGTTGATCACCAGACGACCGGTGGCGAACAGGAAGACGTTCACCGCGTAGGACAGCAGCGACATGCCCACCACCACGGGGAAGGTGCGCAGACGCAGGATCATGTAGATGCCGGCGGCGGTCAGCACGCCGATGGCCGATGCAACGAGCACTTCCATCAGTGATCGCCCCCGTGGTTCTTCTTGTTCTCGTGCACGATGTCACGTTCGTGCTGGGTGGCTTCGCGCGCGGCGCGGGCGGTCTTCCACCAACGGCGGGGCACTTTGGCGTCTGGTGGATATGGCCCGGCCGAGAGTGGCGCGAGCACGCGGGCTTCAGGTTTCTCGGCGGCGATATGCGCACCGTCCTCGCCGCCTTCCTCACCCATAGCGGCACGGCGTGCGAGGCGCGACAAACCGCCAAGCGCCAGCATCACCGAGCCCACGACGCCAAGGAAGACGCCAAGGTCGAAGCCCGCCGCCGTGGCCAGCTCAAACTTGTCGAGGCCGGGCAGTTTCACGTAGCCGAAATCGGAGGTCAGGAAGGGCATGTCGTTGAAGAAGGCCCCTGCCCCGGTGATCCCCGCGACCAGCACGCCGGACGCGATCAGCACGTGGTAATAGACCTTTTGGCGCGCCTGCGTCCACGCAAAGCCCGAGGCCATGTATTGCGTGACCAGCGCGATCGCGATCACCAGACCGGCGATGAAGCCACCACCGGGCGCGTTATGGCCGCGCAGGAAGATATACAGGCCCACGACCAGCGCGATCGGCATCATCACCCGCGTCACGATCAGCAGCATCAGCGGGTGCTTGTCGCCGCCGCGCGGCACGTCGGGCCGCCATGCGATCAGCTTGCGCGACGAGGCGCCCTGCAGCAGCGCCTCGGTCAGCGCGAAGATCACCAGCGCGGCGATGCCGAGCACCGTGATCTCGCCAAACGTATCGTAGCCACGGAAGTCCACGAGGATCACGTTCACCACGTTATCCCCGCCCGCGAGGTTATAGCTGTTGTCGAGCATGTAGCCGGACATCGTCGGGAAGGCGAAATCGCGGGTCAGCAGCGCGTAGATCAGTCCCGAAACCGCGACGCCCGCCACGACCGAGAGCACCACATCGAAGCTGATCTTCATCCGGCTCGACTCGATCGAGGTGATCTTCGGCAGGAAGTTCAGCGCCAGAAGCATCAGCACGGTCGTCACGACCTCCACCGAGATCTGCGTCAGCGCGAGATCGGGCGCGGACAGGAAGATGAAGGAGACCGAGACGGTCAGGCCGACGATCCCGATCAGCACCAGCGCGAGGATGCGGTTGTGATGGAAGGCGACGATGCACATCGTCGCGGTCAGCAACAGCAGCCACGAGGTTACCGCAGCTCCGTTCACCGGCGTCAGCGCCCGCGTCTGGGGGCCCAGCGTGCCGCTCGTGAAGGCGTAAAGACCGACGCCGACCGAGGTGATCGTGAACAGCATCAGGTAACGCGCCATCGCACCGTTATGCAGCGCCTGCGTGATCCAGCCCGCCAGACCCTGCGCGCGCGCAATCACCCAGTCGAACATCGCCTTGGCCTCGGGACGCGGCGTGGTGTCCCAGAGGCGCTGGAAGGGACGATGCGCAGCAAGCAACGCGATACCGCCGGCGACCGCGATGGCCGACATGATCAACGCCGGCGTGACGCCATGCCAGATCTTCAGCTCGTGCATGTGATAGCCGCCACCGACGACCGCATTGGTCGCCATCTGGACATAGCCGCCCGCCACCGCCATCGGAAACAGGCCGATCGCGATCACAAGAAAGGACAGGAAGGCAGGGCTGATCCACATGCCGAAAGGCGGATCATGCGGGGTCTTCGGCAGATCCTGCGGCGGCGGGCCGAAGAAGCCGTGGCTGATGAAGCGGAAGGCATAGGTGGCCGAGAACAGCGCCGCGACGGTCGCCAGAACCGGGATCAGCCAGACATTTTCGAGCCATTTGGTATGGGCGGCGGCTTCCAGCATCATCTCTTTCGACAAGAAGCCGTTGAACAGCGGAATCCCGGCCATGGACAGCGCGGCGATGGTCGCGATCACGAAGGTGATCGGCATCAGCTTGCGCAGCCCCGAGACGCGGGTCAGGTCGCGCGTGCCCGCCTCGTGATCGACGATGCCCGCCGACATGAAAAGCGCCGCCTTGAAGGTTGCGTGGTTGATGATGTGGAAGACGGCGGCCAGCGCACCGGCCTCGGTCCCCAGCCCCAGCATGAAGGTGATCAGACCAAGATGCGAGACGGTCGAGAAAGCCAGCAACGCCTTCATGTCATGTTTGAAGATCGCGATCTTGGCGGCGATCAGCATGGTGATCAGGCCCACGCTCGCCACGATGTAGAACCATTCCGGCGTGCCCGAGAGCACCGGCCACATCCGCGCCATCAGGAACAGCCCCGCCTTCACCATCGTCGCAGAATGTAGATAGGCCGAGACCGGCGTCGGCGCGGCCATCGCGTGCGGCAGCCAGAAATGGAACGGAAATTGCGCGGATTTGGTGAACGCACCGCCGAGGATCAGGAGCAGGGCCGGGATGTAATAGGGGCTCGCCTGAATCGCGTCCTTGTGCTTCAGGATCTCGGAGATGTCGTAGCTGCCCGCGATATTTCCGAGGATCAGCATCCCCGCGATCATCGAGAGCCCGCCCAAGCCGGTCACGGTCAGCGCCATGCGCGCGCCCTGACGGCCCGCGGGCAGGTGCTTCCAATAGCCGATGAGCAGGAAGGAGCTAAGCGAGGTCAGCTCCCAGAAGATCAGCAGCAGCAGGATGTTGTCGGACAGCACGATCCCCACCATCGCGCCCTGGAACAGAAGCAGGTAAGTGTAGAACTGGCCAACCGGGTCCCTGTTCGACAGGTAGAACCGCGCGTAGAGGATGATCAGCAACCCGATCCCGAGGATCAGTGTCGCGAAGAGCATCCCCAGACCGTCGATCCAGAAATTCACGTTCAGGCCCAGCCAAGGCAGCCAGTCGATCTTCGTCTCGACGACACCCCCCGCCATCACGGTCGGCAGGTTGAGCAACAACCCAAGCAGCGCAAGCCCCGTGAAAAGGGCCGAAACCGCTGCGGCATTGGTGCGTCCGGTGCGGATCAGGATCGACGGCATGGCTGCGCCCAGGAAGGGCAAAGCGGCGATCAGGGCAGGCGACATCTTCTCTCCGGTCCGTTCTCTGGCGGGCCTTGGGGCGATGGATGCGACCGCACTCTCCCCCCGCGCAAGCTTTACTTTACCTGCGCACAGGGGACATGGCTGTCAAGCTTCACGAAGACGTTTCCTGACCAGAATCGCAAGGCATTGTGCCGGTGCCGCCCGAATGCGACAGCGACCCGCCCGCGCGGCGCCCTTTGCAGGCGCAGCAATCTGCGGCGGAAATGTCGCGGAATCGGCGGGAAATTGCGCTTTTCGATGCATGGATGGGCGGTGTTATGCGAGAATCGCATGGCTCGGCCCTGTCCGCCCCAGCGGCCTCGCTTCGCCTCTTGCAGTTTTTCAAGTCATGTGGATATGCAAATTGCAGCACGGCCCTTGTGAGGCCGTGCGAAGCGACTGTAATCGCAGGGAAACAGATGTCTCATTCCCGCACTGTGCAAGTGCCCCGCCTTTCCCGCCGTCAGCTCCTCGCCGCCGGTTCCGCTTTTGGCGCGCTCGGCGCGACGGGAGGCTGGCCGAACCATGCGCTCGCGCAAGATAGCGCCGCCCCGGCCGAGCCCTCGACCGCCCCTGCCCCGGCTCCCGCCGCACCGCAGCAATCGCCGTTTTCCTTCGACGATCTCGCGGCGCGGATGCAGAAAGCCGCCAAGGGCGAAGCTGTCCCGCCGGAAACCAGCTCGGCCGATTTCCTGAGCAAGCTGGATTACGACAGCTACCGGATGATCCGCTTCGACCCGGACAAGTCGCGCTTCGAGAATATCGAGGACACGCGTTTCGAGTTGCAGGCCTTCCATCTGGGCTGGCTCTTCAAGGAGCCGGTGCATCTCTCCAGCGTCGAGAACGGGCAAGCGCGCCCGATGACCTTCTCGACCGACGATTTCATCTATCAAAGCAAAGCGCGCAAGATCGTCCCCGAACATGCCGATCTGCCGGGCATCGCGGGCTTCCGGCTGAATACGCCGATCAACCGCCCCGATGTCATGGACGAGTTGATCGCGTTTCAGGGCGCATCCTATTTCCGCGCGCTCGGGCGCGGCTCGGCCTACGGGCTCTCCGCGCGCGGGCTGGCGGTGAATACCGGCGTCTCGGTCGCCGAGGAATTCCCGCGCTTCACTCAGTTCTGGGTCGAGACGCCGACCTCGGGCGCGAACTCGATCACCGTCTTCGCAGAGATGCATTCGGCCTCGCTGACGGGGGCCTACAAGTTCGTCATCACGCCCGGCGAGGCGACCGCGGTCGACGTGACCGCACGCCTCTTCATCCGCGAGGATATCCAGCAGCTCGGCGTGGCGCCGTTGACCTCGATGTTCCTCTACGGACCGCGCAACCGGCACGATTTCGACGATTACCGCCCGCGCGTGCATGACAGCGACGGGCTGGCGATCGAGCAGGCCGATGGCGACAAGCTGTGGCGGCCGCTGCAGAATCCCGACACGCTCGCCTCCTCCTATTTCGCGGAGAGCGCGCCGAAAAGCTTCGGTCTCTATCAGCGCGAGCGCGAGTTCGATCACTATCAGGACGCTTCGGCCCGTTACGAGCGTCGCCCCTCGGTCCGCGTCACGCCGCAGGGCGACTGGGGCAAGGGCATGGTTCGCCTGGTCGAGATTCCCTCGAAACTCGAGGTGAACGACAATATCGTCGCGTTCTGGGTGCCCGAAGCTCCGGCAAAAGCAGGCGATGCGCTGGAATTCGCCTATCGCCTCGAATGGGGCGACCTTCCCCCCGATCCGAGCGATCAACGCGCCTATGTCGACCAGACATGGGCCGGAACCGGCGGCGTGTCGGGCGTCGAGAACACCAAGGGAACTCGGAAATTCGTCATTGATTTCAAAGGCGGAGAGATTTCGCGCCTCCCCGCATCGGCTGTCGACGAGATCAAGCCGGTCACCCACGCGAACAAGGGCAAGATCGTGACTCAAGCCCTGTCGAAGGTCGAGCAGGACAATGTCTGGCGTCTCGTTCTGGATATTTCCGCCGATGGCGAAGCGCCGGTGGAACTCTCTGCGACACTAGCCGGTTTTGGACGGAACCTATCCGAGACTTGGCTCTATCAGTGGACCAAAGCATGAAATCACACCTGAAGCTGCCGGCTGTGCCGGCGCTGTCCGACCAGCCGAGCGCCCTGCGCCGACTGTCCCCCGAAGACCTCGTTGAGGGGCCCGCCGCGCTGCCGGTCGCCCCGATGTCCATGCCTGCGCAACAGATCGAACCCGATCTTCGGCTGAGTACCCGGCTCGCCCGGATGCTGACCCGCCGCCCGGTCGGGGAAGGCACCTGACATGTCCGCGCTAGCGCGCCCCCGTGGCGCATTGCTGATCGGCCTGCGCGCTCTGGCGCTCGGGCTTGCAGCGCTTGCGGGCATCGGCGCCTTCGTACTGTTCATCCAGTTCGGGCAGGCCGATGGGCTGCAAACGCTCGACGTGGTGCGCGCGCTGCTGATCCTGATCTCGACGCTCTGGCTCGCCTGGGGCGCTGTGCAGGCACTGATCGGCCTCACTTCGCGTGCAGAACCACCGCCGCGGGTGGCCCCCCATGCGCGGATCCAAGGGCGCACGGTCGTGCTGGTGCCGGTCTATAACGAAGACCCGGTCTCCACCTTCTCGCGCGTGGCCGCGATGGATGCCTCGCTCGCCGCGACCGACGACGACGCGGAGGTCCATTTCGCGATCCTCTCGGACACCCGCAAGGACGACATCGCCCATCGCGAACTGCAGGTCTTCGCCCATCTCGTGGAAGAGCGCGACGCGCTTGGCCGGTTCTTCTATCGCCGCCGCACCAACAACGTGGGCAAGAAGGCGGGCAATATCGAGGATTTCATTACCCGTTCCGGCGCGGCCTATGATTTCGCGCTGATCCTCGATGCCGACAGCCTGATGGAAGGCGAGACGATCCTGCAGATGATCCGTCGGATCGAGGCCGAGCCCCGCCTTGGCCTGCTGCAGACCCTGCCGAAAGTCGTGCGGGGGCGCTCACGCTTCGCTCGGGCGATGCAATTCTCGGCCAGCTTCTTCTCACCCGTCTTCGCGCGTGGCCTGGCGATGCTGCAGGGCAAGACCGGCCCGTTCTGGGGCCACAACGCCATCGTGCGCACCCGCGCTTTCGCCGAAAGCTGCGGCCTGCCCGCGCTGAGGGGGCAACCGCCCTTCGGCGGGCATGTGATGAGCCACGACTATGTCGAGGCGGCACTTCTGGCGCGCAACGGCTGGCTTGTACGGCTCGACGACGATCTGGAGGGCTCCTTCGAGGAAGGCCCCGAAAACATCGTCGACCACGCCAAGCGCGACCGCCGCTGGTGTCAGGGCAACCTGCAACATGCGCGCATCATCGGCGCGCCGGGGCTGCGTGGCTGGTCGCGGTTCGTCTTTGCGCAGGGCATCATGGCCTATATCGCGCCGCTGTTCTGGCTGGGCTTTCTCGTGGCCTCCATCGCGGCACCGCTGTTCGTGCCGCCGCCGGATTACTTCCCCGAGCCCTATTGGCCCTTCCCCTATTTCCCGCCGTCGGAGGCCTCGAAGGCGATCGGCCTCGCCATCGGCATCTTCGGCCTGCTGCTGGTGCCGAAACTGTTGATCGCCGCGCGCGCCGCGATGAACGGCACGGCGCGCGGCTTCGGCGGCGGCAACCTCGCCTTCGCCTCGACGCTGAGCGAGTTGTTCTTCTCCTCGCTCACGGCCCCGGTGCTGCTGGCCTTCGCCACGCGCTCGGTCTTTCAGGTACTGTTCGGTGCGGATGGAGGCTGGCCCACCAACAACCGCGGCGACGGACGGCTGAGCGTGGCCGACGGGTTCAACGCGGCGTGGTGGATCGTCGCGATCGGTGCTGCGGGCCTCGCCGTCACGTGGTGGCTCGCGCCCGGCCTGCTGTTCTGGCTGCTGCCGGTCGGTCTGCCGATGATCGCCGCGCCGTGGCTGATTTCGTGGTCGTCGCAACCCTCGGCCTCGCAGCTGATGCTGGTGCCTAGCGAGATCGACACGCCGCGCATCCTGCGTCTGCACGACGCGATCTTCACCCGCTGGGAAAACGCTTTCCCGGCCCCCGAGGGCGACCGCGCCGGTTTCGCGGACGCCCCTCACCGGAGCCCCGCACATGCGTAACATCGCGCTGATGAAACCCGGGCGCGACCTGCGGATCGACCTGTTCCGCGGCCTCGCGCTGGTGATGATCTATATCGATCACATCCCGGGCAATCTCTACGAGAACTTCACCTCCCGCAATCTGGGCTTCTCGGATGCGGCGGAGGGTTTCGTCTTCATGTCCGGCCTTGCCGCCGCGCTGGCTTACGGTCCGGCGCTGGCCAAGGGGCTGAGCTGGGAAGGCACGTCGCGGCTCTGGGGCCGGGCGTGGCTCCTCTATCTCGTGCATATCCTGACCGCCGTCTGGGCGATCGCCATCGTCTCGGCCGCCGTGCAGTTCTGGGGCAACGAGGCGATGCTGTCCAAGAACGCGATGAAGATCTACGGCACCGACCCGTTTGGCTTCCTGATCGGGATCGCGACGCTGGGTCACCAGCTCGGCTATGTGAACATCCTGCCGATGTATATGGCGCTTCTCTTGATGGCGCCCGCGCTGATCCGGATCGGTCAGCGCAGCAAATTGGCGCTGCTGGCGACCTCGGTCGGGCTTTGGGCGGCGACGGGGCTGTTCCGGCTGAACCTGCCGAACTACCCGATGGAAGGCGGCTGGTTCTTCAACCCGCTGGCGTGGCAACTGGTGTTCAGCCTCGGCATCCTGACGGGCCTTTCGCTGCGCCAAGGCAAGCGGCTCGTGCCTGTGAAAGGCTGGATCATCGCGCTTGCGGCGGGCTGGCTGGCACTGACCTTCGTGTGGATTCACAACGACTGGATGCTTAAGAATTTTGGCCACGCGGTCTGGCAGTTGCGCCAGTGGAACGTGCCCTTCTTCATCGCGGGCTTCGACAAGACATTCGTGTCGCTGCCGCGCCTGTCGCACCTGCTGGCGCTCGCCTACATCCTGTCGCTGCCGGGGATCGTCCCGCGCATCGCCGAGGCGCGCGTGCTGGAGCCGATCCGGATGCTGGGCCGCCACTCGCTGCCGATCTTCGCGCTCGGCACGGTGCTGGCGATCGCGGGCCAGACGGTGAAGCAGGTACATCCGGGCGGGATCTGGCAGGACAGCATTCTGATCTTCGGCGGGCTCGCGCTGCAATTCGCCTTTGCCTACGGGCGCGACAATTTCGGCGCGAAGGCTGTGGCCCGGCGCCGGAAGGCCCGCGACGAGACAGAGCCTGCGCCCGCTCCGGTCCGGCGGCTGCACGCCGCAGAATAGCTCAGTTCAGGATCAGACCGTCCGAGCGCGCCGCCTGTTCCTTGATCGCCTTCACGGCGGCCTGAACCTTCGGCGTCCGGTGCAGATCGACATGGGTCACCAGCCACAGGTTGGTGTCCCAGGTATCATAGGGCTTCACCACCTCTTCGAGCGTCGGATCGGCGCGACCCATCGGCACGGTCAGGAAGCCCAAGCCCAGACCCGCCTTGATCGCATCGACCTGGCTCTCGTGCTCATTCGCGCGGAACACGACCTGCTCGTCGGGGACGTTGTCGCGCAGCCAGCGGTAGAACGGCGCGCGGCTGTCGCGGTTGTCGTTCGACACGAAGCGATGCTTTGCGAGTTCTTCCTTCGAGCGCGGAATCCCGAAGCGCTCGACATAGGCGTGGCTCGCATAGAGCGCATTCTGCATCCGGCCCAGCGACTGCACGACGTTGTCGGGCTCGGTCGGGCGGTTGCCGGCGCGGATCGCGACATGCGCCTCGCCATATTCCAGCCGGAACACGCGCTGATCGGTCAGATAGCGCAGCCGCAGCCCGGGATATTCGCCCAGAAGCTTTTCCATCGCGGGCAGCACCAGCACCGAAACCGCGGTCAGCGACGTCACGATCAGCTCGCCCGTGACTTCGTCGCCCGCGCCCGCGATCCGGGCAGCGAGTTGGCTGAACTGGTCCTCGGTCGCCTGCCCCACGGAGAGCAGTTGCTGCCCCGCTTCGGTCGGCGTGTAGCCGCGCGGATGGCGCTGGAACAGCTTCGTGCCCAGCTTGTCTTCCAACGCGTCGACATGGCGGATCACCGTCGCGTGGTGAACGCCCAAAACCTCCGCTGCACCCGAAACGGTGCCGATCCGCGCCACGTGAAACGCGGTACGGATTTCATCCCAACTGTCAAAGCTCATGCTGTGCGCCCGTGAACATAATCTGCTCGATCATGCCCGTTGCGTTCTGGATTGCAAGGGACAAGTAAGGCGCAGAACGAAAATCACGACCCCACATCGAACACGTTTTACGGAGTCCTCCCCATGACCAAGACCCTTCGTATCGACAGCTCCATCAAAGGCGACGCGTCGATCTCCAAACGCCTCACGGACAAGATCGTCGAGCGGATCGGCGGCGACGTCACCGCCCGCGACGCGACCGCCATTCCCGCCATCGACGGTGCATGGATCGGCGCAGCCTATACCCCGGCCGACCAGCGCAGCGACGAGCAGAAAGAACTGCTCGCCCTGTCCGACGAGCTGATCGCCGAACTCAAGGCCGCCGACACGATCGTCATTGGCTGCGGCGTCTACAATTTCGGCGTCACCGGCCCGCTCAAGCACTGGATCGACATGGTCTGCCGCGTGGGCGAGACCTTCCGCTACACCGATGCCGGCCCCGAAGGCCTCGCCGGCCCGAAGCGCGTCATCATCGCCTACTCCTCGGGCGGCGTGCCGCAGGGCTCCGCCTTCGATTTCGCGACGCCCTACATCAAGCAGGTTCTGGGCTTCATCGGCATCACCGACGTGACCGTGGTCGCAGCCGAAGGCGTGAACCTCGACGAGGCGGCGGCGATCGCCAAGGCAGAGACCCAGATCATCGAGCTGGCAGCCTGATCCCCCAGCCTGCAAAGACGTTCCCTACCTCCCCCGAATGGCCCCGTGGTTGACTCCGCGGGGCCTTTGTCATAGTTCACGCGAGATTTCCCCGGAGGACGAATCCCTCCGGTCCCGGCATGAGGTCGGGATCGCCACCAGTCAGCGCGTTGCGCCCACTGGTGCGCTTGTCGTTTGTCCCGGCCCCAATCACAGGAGGGTGGCCCATGTTCGAAAGTCTATCCGAGCGCCTAGGCGGCGTCTTCGACCGGCTGACCAAACAAGGTGCGCTTTCCGCCGATGACGTGAAAACGGCCATGCGCGAAGTGCGCGTCGCGCTTCTCGAAGCTGACGTTTCTCTGCCGGTCGCCCGTCAGTTCATCAAATCGGTCGAGGGCAAGGCCACCGGCGCCGCGGTCACCAAATCGGTCACGCCGGGCCAGCAGGTCGTCAAGATCGTTCATGACGAGCTGATCAAGATGCTCGCGGGCGAAGAGCCCGCCGATGCGCTGAAGATCGACAACCCGCCCGCGCCGATCCTGATGGTCGGTCTGCAGGGCTCTGGTAAGACCACCACCACCGCCAAGCTCGCCAAGCGTCTCAAGGACCGCGAGCACAAGCGCGTGCTGATGGCGTCGCTCGACACCAACCGCCCGGCGGCAATGGAGCAGCTGCAGATCCTCGGCACCCAGATCGGTGTCGACACGCTGCCGATCGTGAAGGGCGAAAGCGCCGTGCAGATCGCCAAGCGCGCCAAGCAGCAAGCGACGCTCGGCGGCTATGACGTCTACATGCTCGACACGGCGGGCCGTCTGCATATCGACGAAGTGCTGATGGACGAGGTTCAGGCGGTGCGCGATGTCGCAAACCCGCGTGAGACGCTCCTCGTCGTCGATGGCCTGACCGGTCAGGATGCCGTGAACGTCGCGACCGAGTTCGACGAGAAGGTCGGCGTCTCGGGCGTCGTGCTGACCCGGATGGACGGCGACGGTCGTGGTGGTGCGGCGCTCTCGATGCGCGCGGTCACCGGCAAGCCGATCCGCTTCGTGGGTCTGGGCGAGAAAATGGACGCGCTCGAGACCTTCGAGGCCGAGCGTATCGCGGGCCGCATCCTCGGCATGGGCGACATCGTCGCCCTCGTGGAGCGCGCGCAGGAAACGCTGGAACAGGAACAGGCGGAGCGCATGGCCAAGCGCTTCCAGAAGGGCCTGTTCAACATGAACGACATGAAGAACCAGCTTGAGCAGATGATCAAGATGGGCGGGATGCAGGGCGTCATGGGCATGATGCCGGGCATGTCGAAATACGCCAAGCAGGCGGAAGACGCCGGGCTGAATGACAAGACGATCAGCCACCAGATCGCGCTCATCAACTCGATGACCAAGAAGGAGCGCGCCAACCCGCAGATCCTTCAGGCGAGCCGCAAGAAGAGGATCGCGGCGGGCGCGGGCCTCGAAGTGTCCGATCTCAACAAGCTGCTGAAGATGCATCGACAGATGTCCGACTCGATGAAGAAGCTCTCGAAGATGGGCAAGGGCGGCATGATGAAACAGGCGATGAAGATGATGGGCGGCAAAGGCGGCGGCGCGCCGGATCTGGCAAACATGAATCCGTCCGAGGTCGAAGCCGCCGCCAAGGCGATGGGCGGCAAGATGCCAAAGGGCGGCATGCCCGGTCTGGGCGGCGCGTTGCCGCCGGGCCTGTCGGGCTTCGGCAAGAAGAAGTGATCGAGATGACCGTCGCGCTGTCCTCCACGCCTGTTCTCGAGACCGAGCGTCTCGTGCTCCGCGCCCCGAAGGCTGCGGATTGGGCGGCATGGCGCGATTTCTACATGTCCGAGCGCAGCCACTGGTTTCGTCCGGTGAAAGAGCCGACCCCCGAAGCCGCATGGCGCAGCTTCGCGGCGATCGCCGGCCATTGGGTCCTGCGCGGCTGGGGCATGTTCGTGATGACCGAGCGCGGCTCGGATCAGGGTTTCGGGGCGCTCGGCCCCTGGATGCCAGAGAGCTGGCCCGAGGCCGAGATCGCTTGGTCGGTCTGGTCGCAGGAGGCCGAGGGCAAGGGCTACGTGGCCGAGGCTGCGCGCGCGGTGATCGCTCATGCGTTCCGCGACCTGAAATGGTCCACCGCTGTCAGCTATATCGACCCGAACAACACCCGTTCGACCGCGCTGGCCGAGCGTCTGGGCGCGCGCCCCGACCCGCAGGCCGCCTATCCCGGGGAGCCGCCGATCGTCGTCTGGCGCCACCCCGCCCCGAAGGAGGCCGCCGCATGAGAGATGCAACCACCCGTGCCGCTGAGTTGCTGAAAGAACATCGCGACAGCATCGACCGCCTCGATGCGGTGATGATCTACACGCTTGCCGAACGCTTTGCCCAGACGCAGGCCGTCGGCAAGCTGAAGGCAGAGCACGACCTTCCGCCCTCCGATCCCGATCGGGAGGCCAAGCAGATCGCCCGGCTCGAAAAGCTGGCGAGCGATTCCGGGCTCGACCCGGAATTCGCGAAGAAGTTCCTCAATTTCGTGATTTCGGAAGTGATCCGGCATCACGAGAAATTCCAGAAATGACGGGCCATCAGGCCCATCACCAGCCATCCAAAGGAGACAACTGACATGGCTATGAAAATCCGCCTCGCCCGTGGGGGCTCCAAGAAGCGTCCGTTCTATTCGATCGTCGCTACCGACTCGCGCATGCCGCGTGACGGCCGCTTCCTCGAGAAGCTGGGCACCTACAACCCGCTGCTCCCGAAGGACAGCGAAGACCGCGTAAAAATGAACATCGAGCGCGTGAAGTACTGGCTCGATCAGGGCGCACAGCCGACCGACCGCATCGCGCGCTTCCTCGAAGCCGCTGGCGAGCGCAGCAAGGCGACCCGCGCCAACATGAAGAAAGCCGTTCCCGGCAAGAAAGCCCAGGAGCGCGCCGAACAGCGTGCCGCCAAGGCCGCCGAGGCGAACGCCGAAGAAGCACCCGCCGAAGAATAATCGGCAGCTATGGATGGCTGGTGGGCCGGGCGCGATATGTGCCCGGCCCCTGCCCCATCCGATCTAGCACAGAGGATCGCATCATGACCCAACCCGAACGCGTCTGCGTGGGTGCCATTGCCGGAGCTTTCGGCGTGCAGGGCGAAGTGCGCCTCAAGAGTTTCTGCGCCGAACCCGAGGATATCGCAGGCTATGCCCCGCTTTATACCGAAGACGGCGCACGCCAGTTCGACGTGACGCTGACGCGGGGACTGAAGAACGGGCTTGGCGCACGGCTGTCGGGCGTGGCCACGAAGGAAGAGGCCGATGCGCTGCGGGGCACGACCCTCTGGGCCGACCGCGACAAGCTGCCCTCGCTTCCTGACGACGAATTCTATCATGCCGACCTGATCGGGCTGACGGTGGTGGACACCGGCGGCGCCAAGATCGGCACCGTGCGCGCGGTCCACAATCACGGCGCGGGTGACATTCTCGAAATCTACGCGCCCGGGCGCAAACAGGCGCTGCTACTGCCCTTCACCAAGGCCATCGTGCCGACCGTGGATCTCGCCGCGCAGCGTATCGTCGTCGATCCGCCCGAGGATCTGTAATCGGATGCGTGTGATCGTCCATCCGGGCTTTCACAAGACCGGCACCTCCACGATCCAGACCGGACTGCGCGAAGTCAGCGCCCATCTGCCCGATTGGGTAATTGCGCAGCGCGAAGACATTCCCGACGCGGCCGCCGCCGCCCGTGCCTATTCGCTGACGCAGGACCCGTTCGAGTTGGGGCTCTATCAGGCCGCGCTCGCCAGTTGGGCCGATGCCCTCCCCGAAGACACCAGGCAAGCCGTGATCTCGATCGAAGGGCTCGCAGGCCACATGCCGGGGCGCGATGGCGTGCTGGACTATTCCGCAACGCCAGCCCTGATGGGCGCGCTGGCCGAGATGTTCCGCGCGAAATACGAAGACGCGTTGGAGTTGCAGCTGTTTCTGACCACCCGCGAGAAGACCGCATGGATCGACAGCCTGCATTGGCAGCACGTGCGCAGCGGCATGCTGACGGACTCGCTCGACACCTTCCGCACCCGACTGTCGGGCTTCGATCTCGCCCCTGTTCTGCGTGAGATCGTAAGCGCCGTGGCACCTTTCCCGGTGAACTGGGTCATGCTCGACGAAGCCCGCGATAATCCTCACGGCCCGCTGACGCCGCTTCTTGATCTGATGGGCGTGCCCCCCGAAATTCGCGCGTCGCTTGGCGTCGGGACCACGGCCAACGCGCGCCCGCGGCGGGTGGATCGGGCGGCGCTGGCCGACCAACTCGCCGCGATCAACGCCGAAGGGTTGCCGCGCGATGCCACAAAAGAGAAAAAGCGCGCCATATTGCGAGCGGCATGGCGCGAAGAGGCAGAGGCGAAATCCGATGAGTGACGACAAACCCAAGCTCGCGACCAAGTCGCATGGCCGCCTGACGATCTCGCCGACGCGCAAGCCCAGCTCGCTGATGGACGAGCCGCTGCGGCTGAAAGGCGCGTGGACCGCGAAGATCGTCACGCTCTTCCCCGAAGCCTTCCCCGGCACGCTGGGTCTGAGCCTTCTGGGCCGCGCCCGCGATCTGGGTCTCTGGGCGCTTGAGACGATCGACCTACGCCCCTTCGGCATCGGCAAGCACCGCAACGTCGACGACACGCCCGCCGGCGGCGGCGCTGGGATGGTGCTGCGCGCCGATGTGGTGGGCGAGGCGCTCAAGCAGGCCGCCCGCGGCACGCCGCCCGACCGCGCGCGCTGGCCGGTCGTCTATCTCTCGCCGCGCGGCAAGCCGCTGACGCAGGAGATGGCGCGCCGCTTCGCAGAGGCCGACGGCATGACGCTTCTCTGCGGTCGCTTCGAGGGCGTGGACGAGCGCGTGCTTGAACATTTCGGCGTCGAGGAAGTCTCGATCGGCGATTTCGTCCTGACGGGTGGCGAGGTGGCCGCCCAAGTGCTGATCGACGCCACCGTGCGGCTGCTGCCGGGCGTTCTGGGCAATGCCGAGAGCGCGGTGGAGGAAAGCCATTCCAGCGGATTGCTGGAGCACCCCCAATACACCCGCCCCGCCGAATGGGAAGGCCGCTCGATCCCCGAAGTGCTGACCTCGGGCAACCACAAGAAGATCGAAGACTGGCGCCGCGAAATGAGCGAGAAACTCACGCAGGAACGACGGCCGGATTTGTGGGAGAAGCGTGGGGAGTGAGGGCCAGTTGAAGGCCAAGGCGCACCTAGAAGCCTCGCACCCCTTGGCTCAACACTTTGAATCTAGACCTAAATACAGACATTATCGGTCCGGCTTTGTGTAATCCGAAGTGTAGATTTTTTCCCGATTTCCTGACATTTCAACTCCGCCGCCTCTGGCGTCATTAGATCACCGGTGGCTGTCGAGCCTATTATCACAGGGCCGGAATTCAGGGATGGCGTACAACCGACCGCTGCGATTGGTAGCACGCATACAAGCAAGATAAGTCCTTTTGGTTGCACTGTATGTTCCTCCCGGCTTTTGTTTGCTTTCCAATCAGATTTTCGCAGGCGCCTAGGTCCGTCGAACCTCAGGTTCTCAAATGATACCAGATGTTCGCCTCGTCCGCATAGCGAACCTCGCCACCCCCACTTCCCCCTTGATCCGTTACCCATTTCCCCGTAATACGCGCGGGTCCGGAGCCGGAATCGGCCCTCGGACCCTTTTGCTGTCGCCAAGCGGAGCCTTCTTCGGTCCGCGTCACGGCACCGGCGAAGGGCGCAAAAAGCGAAAGACGACCTGAAATCTCCCGCGGGCGCGACCCTGAAAAGGCGAGCGGACCCGATGAAGACGCGGAGCTCTGAGGCGGCGAAACCTTCACGGGACAAACCGTGAGCATGTGAAAGGACGTTGCGATGAACCTGATCGCACAGCTCGAGGCGGAACAAATCGCCGAGCTCAACAAGACCATCCCGGATTTCAAAGCCGGTGACACCATTCGCGTCGGCTACAAAGTGACCGAAGGCACCCGTTCGCGCGTGCAGGCCTATGAAGGCGTCTGCATCTCGCGCAAGGGCGGCGACACGCTGGCGGCTTCGTTCACCGTGCGCAAGATCTCCTTCGGCGAGGGCGTGGAGCGTGTGTTCCCGCTGTATTCGACCAACATCGACTCGATCGAAGTGGTCCGCCGTGGCCGCGTGCGTCGCGCCAAGCTGTACTACCTGCGCGCCCGTCGCGGTAAGTCGGCTCGTATCGCCGAAGACACCCACTACAAGCCCAAAGCTGCGAAATAAGGAGCGGGACGATGAAAGCCGAAACCCATCCCGACTACCACACGATCACCGTCAAGATGACCGACGGGACCGAATACCAGACCCGCTCGACCTGGGGCTCCGAGGGCGACACCCTCACCCTCGACATCGACCCGACCTCGCACCCGGCGTGGAACGGCGGTTCGTCGCGCCTCATGGACACCGGTGGCCGCGTGTCGAAGTTCAAGAACAAGTATGCCGGCCTCGGCTTCTAAGCCTGAGCTGCATGACTGTTACGGAAAAGGGCGCCTCGCGGGCGCCCTTTTTCATGTGTGTCGTCATGTGCATAGCCGCGAGGGTCACCGCCCCCCGCGATAGACCTTGCGCAGTTCCGGTACGGCGATGACGATCAGCAGCGCCGCCGCCAGCGCGAAGACCATCGGGCCGATCCGCTCATATCCCAGCACGCCTGCGATGCCGCCCGCGAAGAAGGAACACAGCGTCGCGACATGCAGCAGGAGCCGCGATCGCAGCACCTGCCTGGTTTCCGCATCGCGCGCGCCCGGCAATAGCGCCGCAAGCTCCAGCCCCAGATCGGTCGCGATGCCGGACACATGGCTTGTGCGCACCCGCCCGTCCGAGATTTTCGTGCTCGCCGCGTTCTGCAGCCCCATCAGGAAGCTGAGGCCGATCATCATCAGATGCTCGCTCATCGCCGCGGCCCAGACCATGTCCAGGATCGTCAGCACGATCAGCAGTCCAGCTTCCAGAAGGATCGACAGCGCGTAGATCCCGTGCAACCGCCGGCGCTGCCCCACGTCGATCAGCACGCCAGACGCAAAGGCGCCGAAGACGAAAGCCAGAAGCAGCAGCAGGAACCAGATCGCCGTGCCGAACCGCCCCAGCGCGAGCAGGTCGGTCGCGGTCGAGACATTCCCGGTCATGTTGGCCGAGAAATAGCCGAGCGCCCGGAACCCGGCCGCATTCACCGCACCCGCGACCAGCGACAGCCAGACCGCCAGCGCGAGGTCGATCGAAACGCTCCGATCGTCTCCGGCATGTATCAGCACCGCCTGCCCCCCACGCTTTTGCACTCTCGCCCCGACTATCGACGCCACCCGCGCAAAAGCAAGTCTTGGACGCGCGCGCCCTCTTTGCACTCGCCTTTTATCAGCGCGCCGGCACCGAGACATGGCGCGAAACCGATGGCGCAATCGGCAAGGTCTACACCCTCGACTGATCGCAAGGCCGCAAGCGGGCGCGTCTCGGCGCTCCCCCCTAGCCCTTCGCATGATTCCCTAGTAAACCCGCGCCCAAACGCTCCACAGCAAGAGGGTCCTACATGGCGCGCCATCTCATTACCTCGGCCATTCCCTATATCAACGGCATCAAGCACCTCGGCAATCTCGTGGGCTCGCAGCTGCCGGCTGATCTCTTCGCCCGCTACCAGCGCGCGCGAGGCAACGAGGTGATGTTCATCTGCGCCACCGACGAGCACGGCACCCCCGCCGAACTGGCCGCAGCGAAAGCGGGCAAGCCGGTCGCCGAGTATTGCGCCGAGATGCACGAGGTGCAGGCGAAGATCGCGGAAGGCTTCCGCCTCAGCTTCGATCACTTCGGGCGCTCGTCGAGCCCGCAGAACCATCGCCTGACGCAGCATTTCGCCGTGAAGCTGGCCGAGGCCGGGCTGATCCGTGAAGTCTCGGAAACCCAGATGTATTCCAAGGCCGACGGGCGCTTCCTGCCGGATCGCTATATCGAGGGCACCTGCCCCAATTGCGGCTTCGAGAGCGCGCGCGGCGACCAATGCGACAACTGCACCAAGCAGCTCGATCCGGTCGACCTGATCAACCCGCATTCGACGATCTCGGGTTCGACCGATCTGGAGATGCGCGAGACCAAGCACCTCTTCCTGCGCCAGTCGGCGATGAAAGATCAGCTCGATGCGTGGATCGACAGCAAGACCGACTGGCCGGTGCTGACCACCTCGATCGCGAAGAAATGGCTCCATGACGGCGATGGGCTGCAGGATCGCGGCATCACTCGCGATCTCAGCTGGGGCGTGCCCGCGCAATTCCAAGGCGCGCCGTGGTCGGGCATGGAAGGCAAGGTCTTCTACGTCTGGTTCGACGCGCCGATCGAATATATCGCCGCGACCGAGGAATGGACCGAGAAGACGGGCGGCGATTGGGAGCGCTGGTGGCGCACCGACAAGGGTGCGGAGGACGTGACCTACACCCAGTTCATGGGCAAGGATAACGTGCCCTTCCACACGCTCTCGTTCCCCGCGACGATCCTCGGCTCGGGCGAGCCGTGGAAGCTCGTCGATTACATCAAGTCGTTCAATTACCTGAACTACGATGGCGGCCAGTTCTCGACCTCGCGCGGTCGCGGCGTCTTCATGGATCAGGCGCTGGAACTTTTGCCCGCCGATTACTGGCGCTGGTGGCTTCTGTCCCACGCGCCCGAAAGCGCGGATGCCGAATTCACCTGGGAGAATTTCCAGGTCTCGGCGAACAAGGACCTTGCCGACGTGCTGGGCAACTTCGTCAGCCGTATCACCAAGTTCACCCGCTCGAAATTCGGCGAAGCGATCCCCGAAGGCGGCAGCTGGGGCGAGCAGGAAGCGGCGCTGATCGAGGAGCTGACCACCCGCATCCGCGCCTACGAGACGCATATGGAAGAGAAGGATATCCGCAAGGCGGCGATGGAGCTGCGCGGGATCTGGGTCGCGGGCAACGAATACCTGCAGGCGTCGGCACCGTGGTCGGTGTTCAAGACCGATCCCGATCAGGCGGCAGCCATCGCAAGGCTCGCGCTGAACCTTATCCCGATCTACGCGGTGCTCTCGGCGCCCTTCATTCCCGATGCGGCGAAGATCATGCTCGAGGCGATGGGCGACGAGGATCGCGACTGGCCGGGCGATGTGAAGACCGCGCTAGAGGCGCTGCCCGCGGGCCATGCCTACACCACGCCCGAGGTGCTCTTCCGTAAGATTACGGATGAAGAGCGCGAAGAGTGGCAGGAGCGGTTCGCGGGCACCCGCGACTGAGGCCATCAGGGGCGCTGCCCCTCTAAGCTTTCGCGAATTCATCCCGGGATCTTTGGGCAAAAGCGAAGACGGACACCGCGCTCGTCTTCGCTCGTTCGAAATATCCCGGGGGAGGTCCCGCTGGGCGCGGGGGCAGCGCCCCCTATCCGTTCTGTTTCTCGCCAGACCGCCACGCCGAAAGCGCCGCGTTTTCCTCATCCGGAGGAGTCGCGAGCTCTGCGGGAGGCACCGCCGGCACCTTCTTCATCCGGAAATAATGCGCCTCGCGCGCGCCGAAATAGAAACTGACCACCGCGCCCAAAAGCCACCAAAGCGGCTCGGGTACGTAGCCTAGGCCCACCATCCGTTGCGCGAAGCCGACCGGGTCGAGCATCGCATAGACGAAGAGCCCCACGATCCCGAAAGCGAGCACCGGGCGCGGCAGACGGTTGAGGCCGTTCACGATGCGATCGAAGCGACCGGGTCGGATATATTCGAACTCGGCGCCGTGTTCCTGCAGCGCCGCAAGGTAGGCGGCCTGCGCAGCCTCGAGCTTCTTCGTGGCATTGGGCACGAAGACCTCCGCCACCGAACTGGCGGCCTCGCCTGCTGCCATCACCGTGCCCGCACCGCCGAGCAGTTTTTCGATCACACCCATTTCGCCACCCGCTTGCGATGCTCGCCCTCGGTTAGGTGAAAGCGTGGGGAAATGAATTCCTCGGCGCGGCGGATCCAGCCGCCCTTCGCGCCCGCTCGTGTCGTGGCGTATTTGCGGCTGGCGGGGCGCGCATCGGCGAGCCGGTAGTAGTAATTGCGCCGCGCGATCCCGTAGGCATCGGCGAAATAGCCGGGCGCGGCCGCATCTGCGAGTTCGGCGGCCGCGATGGTCTGCGGGCCGATGATCCCGTCGACCACGACACGCTGACCCATGTCGCCCAGCAGACGCTGCAGGATCACCACCGCATTGCCGCCTGCATTCACATACATGTCGAAGACCGAGGCCTGCACCGAGGGTGGCAGCCGGTCGATACGCGGACCCTTGTAGTAATGCTCGATGAAAATCTCGGCAGCCTGCGCGGGGTCGAGCGCGCGGACATCCATCTCGTCCACCCGGCCATCGCCGGTCAGATCGCGCCCCAACCGGCGCAGGGTTCCGAGCGTGACGCCGTGCTTGGTCGCACCGCCCGGATCGTCCGGATCATCGACGTAACCGCCTTCGCGCGCGACGATCTCCGCCGCGATCTGGGTGACCGATTTCATGGCCTGCCTCCGTTGATGACAACGTCAGGCAGGCTCGGGCCGTGCGGTTAACAGTGCTGCAAGCGAGCGTTCGCCGGGGTGGGGATCAGGAGGACGGGCCCTCGTAGACGCCCTGCTCCTTCAGCGCGTCGACGACTTCCTTGGGCATGTAGTTCTCGTCATGCTTGGCGAGGATTTCCGAGGCCACGAACGTATCCCCTTCCATCTTCCCTGTGCCGATCATGCCCTGTCCCTCTTTGAAGAGGTCCGGCAGGACGCCCGCGAATTTCACCGGGACGGTCGCGCCGCCATCGGTGACCTTGAATTCGATGACCTCGCCCTGACCGCGCTTGAGCGAGCCTTTCTCGACCAGCCCGCCGAGACGGAAGACTTCCCCGGGCTGCGGCGGTTCGGTGGCAAGCTGCGAAGGTGCACGGAAGAAGTTGATGCCGCTCCGCATCGAGTACCCGATCGTGCCGGTCGCGATCACCAAGGCCAGCGCAGCCACGCTGAGCACCTGGATACGACGTTTCTTCTTCAGACTCTTCATCTCTTCGCCTCCTGAGATGCCGTTTCGTCTACCTCACCGCGCCGGCCTTGCCATTGACGCGGATCAAGGGAAGACGGGGGCGAGCATCAGCCCTTCGCTTTCCTCCAGCCCGAGCATCAGGTTCGCGTTCTGGATCGCCTGTCCCGACGACCCCTTGCAGAGGTTGTCGATCGCGACGACCACGAGCGCGCGCCCGGGAATTCTGTCTCCTGATACACCAATATGGGCATAATTGGAGCCAGTTACAGACCTGGTGGACGGAACTGCGCCGAAAGGTAGCATTTCGATGAAGGTTTCTTCCGCATAGCGGTCGGCCAGCGCCTTGTAGACGGCCTCGGGCTCGCCCTTCACATAGGCGGAGGCAAGGATGCCGCGATTGAACGGCGCCAGATGCGGGGTGAACTGCACCAACACGGGGCGGCCCGCCAAGGCGCTGAATTCCTGATCGAATTCACCCAAGTGACGGTGCTTGCCGCCCTGCGAATAGGGCGCGACACCGCCCGACAGCTCTGCGTGCAGCAGGTTTTCCTTCAGCGACCGGCCCGCACCGGAGACACCGTTCTTCAGATCGAGGATGATGTCGTCGAGATCGATCACGCCAGCTTCGATCAGCGGACGGATCGCAAATTGGCCCGCAGCGGCATTGCAGCCCGTGCCCGCCACCAGTCGCGCTTCGCGAATCGCATCGCGGTAGAACTCGGTCAGCCCGTAGACCGCCTCTTTTTGCAGCTCGACCGCAGCATGAGGCTTGCCGTACCACTTCTCGTATTCCGCAGGATCGCGCAGCCGGAAATCGGCCGAGAGGTCGACGATCTTCAGATCGCGCGGCAGCTCCTTGATGACTGCCTGCGAAGTCGCATGCGGCAGTGCGCAGAAGGCCAGATCGACATTCGAGAAGTCGATCTCTTCGATTTTCACCAGATCCGGCAGGCCCAGATGGCGCAGATGCGGGAACACGTCACCCATTGCCATGCCCGCCTTACGCTCGCCCGAGAGGGCCACGATGTCCATGTTCGGATGGGTGGCGATCAGCCGGACGAGTTCGGCGCCGGTATAGCCCGACGCGCCCAGAATCGCGATTTTCTTGGTCATTTGGTCCTCCGCGCTTGTCGCTCGGCTCTCCCTTACCCTAAGCTCACACTCAAATAAACTCCGTGTGAGACGGGTCGACGACCGACAGTGAACGAGGCAGGCCGTGGCAGAGCAGTGGTATTACGCCGATGGGAAGGATCCCGTCGGCCCGTTCCCCCCGGAACATATGATGGATATGGTGCGGGGAGGTCGTATCAAGCCCGAAACTATGGTTTGGCAAGACGGAATGGAGGGATGGGAGCCTGCGGGCGATCACTTCTTCCGGCGGCCGCCCGACACCTCGGCAACCGGCACCGATCCGCATAGCGGCGCGACGAATTACGCCGCCCGCATCGCACAGCGCCATCAGCAGGAGGGCAAGCTTTCCTCCGCCGATCCGCGTGCCTATGCCGACGCCTCGATCGAACGCGACCGGACGCAGCGCGGGATCGGCTCGGACGGGCTTTACGAGGGGGCCCCCTCGCGCAGCTTCGTCGAGGCGATCAAGGTCTGTTTCCGGAAATACGCGACCTTCAAGGGTCGGGCGAGCCGTTCGGAATACTGGTGGTTCGCGCTCTTCGTCATGCTGGCGAGCATCATCGGCGCCATGGCCGAAGGCTCGATGGGCGAGGACGGCACGGCGATCAGCGCAGTGATTTCCATCGCGACGTTCCTTCCATCGATCTCGGCGCAGGTTCGACGCCTGCACGACACCGACCGCTCGGGCTGGTGGGTCGGCGGCTACCTTCTAGCGAGCGTGTTCGGCGGCATCGTGATCGGGCTGACGGTCATGTCCTACGGCGTGCAGGACCCGGCAGCCATGGCGGGCATGTCCGCAGCGCTTCTCGCGATCTGGGGGATCGTGATGCTGGTCTGGGGCATCGCGCTCTTCGTGTTCATGGTACAGCGCGGTACGCGCGGGCCGAACCGGTTCGGCTGAGGGCCACGACGATCAGGCGCCTCAGGCGGCCTCGAAGCGGATCGCGTAGCGCAGGAATTGCGTCGCGTGGCTCGAGACCGAGGCCGGATCGCCGGTGGTCAGGAATTTCGATTCCGTCCCCGAACCTTTGAACTCGGGTCGACGCTCCAGATAATCCGCGAGGCTCTCGGCCACGAGGTTGGCCTGGCTGTAGACGTCGACGTTCGGCCCCAGTGCTTCCTGGAAGGTCTTTTGCATCAGCGGGTAATGGGTGCAGCCGAGGATCGCTGCCTCGGGTTTCGGCATCCGACGCTTGAGCGCTTCGACATGGGATTTCACCAGCGCCTCGGCGAGGATTTCGTCGCCAGTCTCGATCGCATCGACCACGCCGCCGCAGGGCTGCGCCTCGACATCCACGCCGATCGCGCGGAAGGCCAGTTCGCGCTGGAAAGCGCGCGAGGCCACCGTCGCGGGCGTCGCGAACAGTGCCACGTGCTTCACCGCAACTTCGCGCGGCGGGGAGTTGTCGCCCCATTTGCGTTCGGTCAACGCTTCGATCATCGGCACGAAGACGCCCAGCACGCGCTTGCCCTCGGGGATCCAGGTCTCCTGCATCCGCTTGAGCGCGGCGGCCGAAGCCGTGTTACAGGCGAGGATCACCAGATCGCAGCCCTCTTCCCACAAACGCTCCACGCCCGCGCAGGTCAGGTTGAAGATGTCATCGGCATCGCGCACGCCGTAAGGCGCATGGGCGTTATCGCCGTAATAGCAAAAGGCCATATCCGGCAGCCGCCTGGCGCAGGCATCATAGACCGTCAGTCCGCCCAGACCTGAATCGAAAACGCCTACCGCCATGCTCGCGCCCCTTGCCCGTCCGGGCCGCACACGGACACCGGTCAGTTTCTGTATTTCGCCTCGAACTCGAAGCCATAGCCGTAGGACTTCAAGGGAGTCGGCGACAAGTCATACGTCGCACGGCGCAGGAAATCCATCATCTGTTTCGGACGCTCACGCAGCGGTGCGAGATCGGCCTGCGGGACCGGCTCACCCACGCAGAGCCGCACTGGACGATTGGCGTGACGTTTGAACTCGCGGATCATCAGCCCCATGCGCAGGCTGTAATGCAGATGGCTCGCCAGCTGGAACAGGCGACTGTTATGGCCCTCGAAGAAGACCGGCACCACGGTCGCATCGGATTTCGCGATCATCTTGGCGGTGAAATTGCGCCAGCCCGGATCCATCGGCGCCCCGAAGGGCTTAGCGGCGGTCGAGACCGTGCCGCCCGGAAACACACCGATCGCGCCACCGTCGCCGAGGTAGCGCAGCGCCTCGGCGCGGGTGCGCAGGTTGGCCCTCGCGGCCTCTTTGGTTTCGGAGAAGTCCACCGGCAGGATGACCCGGTCGATCTCTTCGGCACGCTTGAAGACGTTATGGGCGAGGATACGGAAATCGCCGCGAATGCGCGACAGCAGCAGGCCCATGATCAGCCCGTCGAGAATGCCGTAAGGGTGGTTCGCGATCAGCACCAACGGCCCGGTCTGCGGGATATTGGCGAGCGCGCCGCGGGTCACCTCGACCTGCAGCCCGTAGCGCTCGGCCATCACCTGCCAGAAATCCGCACCTTGCGCGATGTCATGCTCGTAGCCGCGTGCTCGCCGGATCAACCCGATCCGCCCGGTCGCGTTCTCCATCGCGCGGATCAGCACCCGCGCGCCTTTCGAGCGCGCGGACCAAGCATATGAGATTTCCTGTGTGGCGTGGCGGACAGGCATCCGGGGGGCCATCGGGGTGGCGGTCATCTCGTACCTCCGCAACATGGGCTGGCTTCACTCTGCCAGCGCCATGTCACGAAGGTACGACACTCAGATGACAGCCCTCACTCGGCGGCCATTTTCTGCGGAGCGCCACCTGCGCGGAAAGCGGCGAGCAGTTCCTCGCGCCGCTTCGCCGCCATTTGCTCGGCCTGCGCCTTGACCGGGCCGAAGCCGCGGATCGTCAGCGGCAATTCGGCCAGTTCGCGCGCGATCTCCATCGTGTCTGGCGTGACCTTGGGTAGCACTTCGGCCATGTCGGCCTCGTATTGCTTGATCAGCGCCCGCTCCATCTTGCGCTCCTCGGCATAGCCGAAAGGATCGAACGGCGTACCGCGCAGCCCTTTCAGCTTCGCCAGAAGACGGAAGCCACGCTCCATGCCGGGGCCGAATTCACGCTTCTTCGGACGTCCGTCCGGACCTTCCTTGGACAGGATCGGCGGGGAGAGATGGAAATGCATCTCGAAATCGCCCTCGAACTCGGCCCGCGCCTTTTCTGCCGTCGACAGATGCAGACGCGCGACCTCGTATTCGTCCTTGTAGGCCAGGAGCTTGTGATAGCCCTTCGCGACGGCCTCACGCAGCTCCGACGGCGCCTCGTCCACCAGCTTGCGGAAACGCTTGGCGAGCCGCTTGTTCTGGTAGTCGACGAGATGGTTGGCCCGGAACTCGACCGGATCGACCGGGGCCTGCACGACCTCCGCCGCCATCGCCTTCGCAGCCTCCTCCGGATAGGCCATCGCCCAGCGCCCCAGATTGAAGGCGCGCTTGTTCTCCTCGGGCTTTGCGCCGTTCAACTCGATCGCCCGGAAGATCGCCTCGAGGGTCAGCGGCACGTAGCCTTGCTGCCACGCAGCACCCAGCACGACCATGTTCGAATAGATCGAGTCGCCCAGCATATGCCGCGCCAGTTCCGACGTGTCGGCAAAGGCCACCCGGTCCTTCAGCCGCGCCTCGAGGCTCAGCCGAAGCTGTTCGCCCGGCAGGCGGAAGTCGCGGTTGCGGGTGAACTCGCCGGTGACGATCTCATGGCTGTTGATCACGGCGCCGGTGCGGCCCGTCGTCATGAGCCCCAGCGTCTTGGCACCGGCGGAGACCACCAGATCGCCCCCGATCACGCAATCGGCCTCGCCCACGGCGACGCGGATCGCCGAGATATCCTCGGGCTTGTTCGCGATGCGCAGGTGGATATGCACCGCCCCGCCCTTCTGGGCGAGACCGGCCATCTCCATCATGCCTGCGCCCTTGCCGTCGATATGGGCGGCCATCGCCAGCACCGCGCCGATGGTCACGACGCCCGTGCCGCCGACGCCGGTGATCACCACGTTATGGGTGCCGTCGATCGCGGGCAGCGTGGGCTCCGGCAGGTCCGGCAGGTCGAGCGCCTGCGCTTCCGCCTTCTTCACCTTCGCGCCGTGCAGCGTCACGAAGCTCGGGCAGAACCCGTCGAGGCAGCGGAAGTCCTTGTTGCAGGACGACTGGTCGATCGCGCGTTTGGTGCCCAGTTCGGTCTCTTCCGGCACGATGGAGACGCAGTTCGACTGAACCCCGCAATCGCCGCAGCCTTCGCAGACGTCGGTGTTGATGAAGACACGCTTGTCCGGATCCGGGAACTTGCCGCGCTTGCGGCGGCGGCGTTTCTCGGCGGCGCAGGTCTGGACATAGATCAGCGCCGAGACGCCTTTCGTCTTCGCCAGCCGCTTCTGGACGTTCATCAGCTCGGCCCGTTCGACCTTCTCGACGCCAGCGGGGAAGGTGGACAGGTCCAGCTCTTCCTTCTCGTCATAGACCACCACGACCGGCTTCACGCCCATCGCCACGATTTCCGCCGCGATCTGCTGCGAGGTCAGGTCGCCCTCGTTCTCCTGCCCCCCGGTCATCGCGACCGCATCGTTGAACAGGATCTTGTAGGTGATGTTGGTGCCGGCTGCCAAAGCCGCCCGGATCGCCTGCGCGCCCGAGTGGTTGTAGGTGCCGTCGCCAAGGTTCTGGAACATATGCTCACGCGTCGAGAACGGGGCCTCGCCGACCCAGTTCACGCCCTCGCCGCCCATATGGGTGAAACCTTCCGTGTTCCTGCCCATCCACTGCACCATGTAGTGACAGCCGATCCCGGCATAGGCGCGCTCGCCCTCGGGCACCTTGGTCGAACTGTTATGCGGGCAGCCCGAGCAATACCATGGCGTACGGGTCGCGATCTCAGGGGCGTTGTCGGCGCGTTGGGCGGCTTCGATCTTGGCGATACCCGCCTTGATCGCGTCGGTCCCGCGGCCTTCCTCAATGAAGATATCGCCCAGCTTGCGCGCGATCATCACCGGGTCGAGCGCGTAGCGCGTCGGGAACAGCTCCACCTGGCGGCCGTTCTTCCATGTGTCGCCCTTGTGCCAGCCATAGACGCGACGGCCACGACGGTCGTCGAAGATCGCTTCCTTGACCTGCACCTCGATCAGCTTGCGCTTTTCCTCGACGACGATGATCAGCTCCAGCCCCTCGGCCCATTCGTGGAAGCTCTCCATGTCGAGCGGGAAGGTCTGGCCGATCTTGTAGGTGGTAATGCCGAGCCGTTCGGCCTCTGCCTCGTCGATCCCCAGCAGCGAGAGCGCATGGGTCAAGTCGAGCCAATTCTTGCCCGCAGCGACCAGACCGATCTTCGCGCCGGGCTTGCCCCAGACGCGGTTGTCGATGCGGTTGGCGCGCGCGAAAGCCTCTGCCGCGTAGCGCTTGAAGTCGATCATCCGCGCTTCCTGAGCCACCGGAGTGTCGCCCAAGCGAATGTTCAGCCCGCCTTCGGGCATCTTGAACTCGGGGATCACGAAGTGTTGACGGAAGGGATCGCCATCGACGACTGCAGTCGCCTCGACCGTATCCTTCATCGTTTTCAGACCGACCCAGACCCCGGCAAAACGGCTCAATGCATAGCCATAGAGCCCGAAATCGAGGATTTCCTGCACGCCCGCGGGCGACAGCACCGGCATGTAGGCATCGACCATCGCCCAGTCGGACTGATGCAGCACGGTCGATGATTCACCGGTATGGTCGTCGCCCATCGCCATGAGGACGCCGCCGTGTTTCGACGTGCCCGCCATATTGGCGTGACGCATCACGTCGCCCGAGCGATCTACGCCCGGACCTTTTCCGTACCAGAGGCCGAAAACGCCGTCATACTTGCCTTCGCCACGCAATTCCGCCTGCTGCGAGCCCCACAGCGCGGTGGCCGCGAGGTCTTCGTTCAGGCCCGGCTGGAAGCGAACGTCGCTCTCTTCGAGCACGGTCTTGGCGCGCGCCATCTGCAAATCGACAGCGCCCAGCGGCGAGCCGCGATAGCCTGTCACATAGCCGGCCGTATGCAGCCCCGCCGCCTTGTCGCGTGCGGCCTGAGCCAGAACCAGACGCACCAAAGCCTGCGTCCCGTTCAGCAAAACCGGAGATTTCGTTAGGTCGAACCGATCCGCTAGGGATATTTCTTGCCTTCCCATTAAGCACCTCCCCTTGCTAACTGGGCATGAAGACATGGTAGGTCATAATATCTGACCTAGAAAGCGGAAAATTGTTACTTAGCGGTTTCGTAAATCCTCGAGATTAATGTAAAGAAACTTGCGCGGAACAGCAGATGATACAGCGAAAGTGACCTTGATGGATTGGGACAAGCTCAGAATCTTCCACGCAGTGGCCGATGCGGGGTCTTTGACTCATGCTGGCGATGCGCTGCACCTGTCTCAATCTGCCGTGAGCAGGCAGATCCGGGCGCTCGAAGAGGCGCTTGGAACGACTCTGTTTCACCGTCACGCCCGCGGACTGATTCTCACCGAGCAGGGGGAGCTGCTGTTCGAGGCCACCTCCTCGATGGCGAAAAAGCTCGACAGCGCCTCCGCACGCATCCGTGACAGCGAAGAAGAAGTCTTCGGCGAGCTGCGCGTGACGACCACGACGGGCTTCGGCACGCTCTGGCTCGCGCCGCGCCTGACGAAGCTTTACGAGAAATATCCCGATCTGAAGATCGACCTCATGCTGGAGGAGCGGGTGCTCGACCTGCCGATGCGCGAGGCCGACGTCGCCGTTCGCATGAAAGAGCCCGCGCAGGCCGACCTGATCCGCAAGCGCCTGCTGAACATCCGTATGCGGCTTTACGCGACCTCCGAGTATCTCGCGAAATGGGGTGCCCCCGAGAAGATCGAAGATCTTCGCAAGCATCGCCTGATCTGCCAGACCCCCCGCACACCGCAGGTACAGGCCGGTGCCCAGCTTGCGCGGCAGGTGCTGGCCTTCGATCAAAGCTCGACGCTAACGGTGAACAACTACTTCGGCGTATTGCAGGCCGTGCTGAACCATATCGGCATCGGCATCCTCCCCGACTACCTGACCGCAGATTTCAACGATCTGCAGCGCGTGCTGCCTGATCTGGAATCGGTCGAGATTCCGATCTTCCTCGCCTACCCGGAAGAGCTGCGCTCCTCGCGCCGCGTGACCGCGTTCCGCGACTTCATTCAGGAAGAGATCACCAACTATCGGCGCTTCCAGGCAGGCGATTCAGCCTAGGGTTGCAGCGCGACTTTACCGCAACGCATACCGGCCATGATGCATTCGCAGCATGTTTTCCCTTGATGCGTTAACAAACTGCCCATAAATGAGGCTCAGAAGGGTTGGCCGTGCCGAAAGGCGCAGCACCTTCTACCTCCCTGTTGGACTTTGGCCGAGCTTTGCTCGGCCTTTTTTTTGCCCGACGCCTAGATGCGGTTTTCACGCACGGCGCGAGAGCCCCCCGACACCAGCCTCGGTCTCACGAAATTTCACGCTGACGCGACTGCGCACGCCCCGCGCTACGCACAGCTATCCCCTTCGGTTCATTTAAAAATCCGCGATGTCACTCACAATTATTTCAGTGAACTTTCGACGATTCCACCCCGTTTCCTCCCCGACGCCGACAACGGCGCAGGATTTGGTAACCAGTTGAAAGGATACTGATATGACCACGACGAAAAACATCTTTGCCGCTTCGACCGCTCTTCTGGGTGCGATGACCATCGCAGGCTCGGCTTCGGCCCTCGACCTGACGAAGATCCCGTCCACCAACAACAACGACGGCCAGTATTACGGTATCGCCGATTATCGCACCGGCACCGTTCCGGGAGAGACTTCGTCGATGGGCACCCCGCCCGCCGTCACCTCGTCGAACACCTACGCATCGACCGATCAATACGGCATCACCGACGTGAAGACCGGCACCGCCGAGTTCGCGAA
The DNA here is from genome assembly GCF_002213225.1 of Thioclava sp. IC9. NCBI lineage: Bacteria > Pseudomonadati > Pseudomonadota > Alphaproteobacteria > Rhodobacterales > Paracoccaceae > Thioclava > Thioclava sp. IC9. Next base: position 49,729 of record NZ_NBNX01000006.1, on the reverse strand, counting down.
CACCTCGATGGGGTCGGACATGATTCCCGCGCAGCGCCAGCTGACCGATCAAGCCGGCATCACCGGCCTGAAGACCGCGGCCAACGCGGAGGACAAGGCGATGAGCGCCGATGGTAACGTGATCGGCATGATCGAGAAGGTCGAGTCGCATGACGGCTACGACACCATCTATGTCCGCACCTCGCCGAAGCTCGACACCACCGTGTCGCTCTTCAAGGTCAACGTGCCGAAGGACGCCGCTGCGAACGGCGAGGTCAAGCTCGGCTGGACCGTCTCGGAACTGCTTACCAACCTCGAGACGCAAGTGGACATGCGCTCGTAAGCCGGACGTACCACAACAAGACGCATCGCTACGCGGGGCCTTCGGGCCTCGCGTTTTTTCTTTCCGCAACGTCCGGCCTCTCTTTTCCCCCTGCACATATTGGCCTAATAGGGGCGGCGAAGCCGATGCCGGAGGATCCTCATGAACGAGCCGCAGATCACGCCTGATCTCATCGCAGCCCATGGCCTGAAACCCGACGAGTACGACCGGATCCTCGAGATCATCGGACGCGAGCCGACTTTCACCGAACTCGGGATCTTCTCGGCGATGTGGAACGAGCATTGCTCCTACAAGTCGTCGAAGAAATGGCTGCGCACGCTGCACACCAAGGGCGATCAGGTCATCTGTGGTCCGGGCGAGAATGCGGGTGTCGTCGATATTGGCGACGGGCAGGCCGTGGTCTTCAAAATGGAGAGCCACAACCACCCCTCCTACATCGAACCGCACCAAGGCGCCGCGACTGGCGTCGGCGGCATCCTGCGCGATGTGTTCACCATGGGCGCGCGTCCGGTGGCCGCAATGGACAGCCTGAGCTTCGGTATGCCCGACCACCCGAAAACCTCCCATGTCGTCAAAGGCGTGGTCGAGGGCGTGGGCAGCTACGGTAACTGCTTCGGCGTTCCGAATGTGGGCGGCGAAGTGCGTTTCCATCCCTCCTATAACGGCAACTGCCTCGTGAACGCCTTCGCGGCGGGCTTGGCCGATGCTGACAAGATCTTCTACTCCGCCGCGTCCGGCATCGGCATGCCGGTCGTCTACCTCGGTGCGAAGACGGGTCGCGACGGCGTCGGCGGCGCGACGATGGCCTCGGCCGAGTTCGACGACACGATCGAGGAAAAGCGCCCCACCGTTCAGGTCGGCGACCCCTTTACCGAGAAATGCCTGCTGGAGGCCTGCCTCGAGCTGATGCAGACCGGCGCGGTGATCTCGATTCAGGACATGGGGGCCGCGGGCCTGACCTGTTCTGCGGTCGAGATGGGCGACAAGGGCGGCCTCGGTGTACAGCTCAACCTCGACGCGGTGCCGCAGCGCGAAGCCGCGATGACCGCCTACGAGATGATGCTGTCGGAGAGCCAGGAGCGGATGCTTATGGTCCTCAACCCCGAGAAGGAAGACATCGCCCGCGAGATCTTCGAGAAGTGGGATCTCGATTTCGCCATCGTCGGCGAGACCATCGCGGAAGACCGGTTCCTGATCGTGCATGGCAACGAGGTGAAAGCCGACGTGCCGCTGTCGAAACTGTCCTCGGAAGCGCCCGAATACGATCGTCCCTGGGTCGAGACGCCCGTCGCGACCGCGGGCGAAGCGCTGCCCGAGATCGGTGCTATCGATGCGCTCAAGAAACTGATCGGCTCGCCGAACTACGCGCACAAGTCTTGGGTCTATGAGCAATACGACACGCAGGTGATGGGCGACACGGTGCGCCGCCCGGGTCTCGGCGCAGGCGTCGTGCGCGTGCACGGCACCGACAAGGCGCTGGCCTTCACCGCCGACGTGACCCCACGCTACGTAAAGGCGAACCCGTTCGAGGGCGGCAAGCAGGCGGTGGCCGAAGCCTACCGCAACCTGACGGCCGTGGGCGCGAAACCCCTCGCCTCGACCGACAACCTGAACTTCGGCAACCCGGAGAAGCCGGAGATCATGGGCCAGTTCGTGGGTGCGATCAAAGGCATCGACGCCGCCGTACGCGCACTCGACATGCCGATCGTGTCGGGCAACGTCTCACTTTACAACGAGACCGACGGCACCGGCATCCTGCCAACCCCGACCATCGGCGCGGTCGGTCTGCTGAGCTCGCTCGACGAGTTGATCGCGGGCCTACCGACGGCGGGCGACGTGGCGATGGTGATCGGCGAAACCAAGGGCCATCTCGATCAATCCGCGCTCGCCTTCGAAGCCTTCGGGATCGAGTCGGGTGACGCGCCGGCAGTCGACCTCGACGTGGAGAAGCGCAATGGCGAGTTCCTCCGCGAGAACCGCGCGCTGGTCAAAGGCGCAAGCGATCTCTCGGACGGAGGCCTCGCGCTCGCGGCTTTCGAGATGGCGGAGGAAGCCGGTCTGGGTGTCACGCTTGAGGCTGGCGACATCGCGACGCTCTTCGGCGAGGATCAGGGGCGTTACCTCGTGGCCTGCTCCTTCGATCAGGCCGAGGCGCTGATGGTCGCCGCCCGCCGCGCCGAGGTGCCGCTTTACACCGTGGGTCGTTTCGGCGGGGACACGGTTAGCTTCGGCTCGGAGAGCGCCCCGCTGGAGGAGCTGTCGACCCTCTATCGCAGCGCGTTCAAAGCGGCGATCGACGCCTGAGTTCTGTGATCTGACGCAGAGCGGACATGCACGCCGGGCGGTTTCTTGCCGCCTGCGCACAGACTAGTATCGCCGCGACACACCGATTTCAGGTTCCCGCTTTGACCAGTTCCACCCTTGCCTATGCCGCCCGGCTGTTCCTCGCCGCGACGCTCGCCCTGACCGTTGCGCGGTTGCTCGGGCTGACCAATGTCTACTGGGCGGCGATGCCGGTCTGGGTGGTAATCCAGCCCCATCGCGAAGACATGGCGCTGCGCGCGGTGCTGCGGGTTGTGGGCACCTTGGTGGGGGCAGCAATCGGGATCGCCGCGCTTCGCTGGCTGCCAGTGCCGGGAATCGCGCTGACCGTGGCGCTGACGGCGGCCGTGGGCGTGGGGATCGCCTACCGGATCGGGACGCATTGGGCCTATGGCTTCACGCTGATGGCGATCACGGTCGGCGTTGTGGTGATGCCCGCGCTCGGTATGGGGGCGGAGGCAATCCCGCTCGCACTCGACCGGGTCGCCTGCACGCTTCTGGGCGTCATCTCGGTGACGGCGGTGAACTGGCTCTTCACGCCCGCCCGTCGCGCGCCGATGCCGCCGCGCCCGAACCCGCATTTTATCCAGCAGCTTTGGCTGCGCATGGCGGCGGTGGCGGCGCTCACGGGCGCGGCCACGCTGATCGACGCCCATTTCACCCACCCCGCTGCGACGGCAGCTGCATTGTCGGTGATCGTCTTCTCCTCGGTGCTGGGCTCCATGCCGAATCCGCGCCCCGCCGTGCGCTTCCTGGTGCCCGGCGTCGCGCTTGGCGTCCTCGCCGCCATCGCCTATCGCGGGCTGACCCACCTGTCGGGCGGCGATCAGACCGAGTTCCTGATACTCGCCTTCGCCTTCATCGCGGGCGGTGCGCTACTGCGCGCCCATCCCCGGACCACGCTGTTGGGGATCGACATCAACATGTGTTTCCTACTGGCCGGAGAAGTCGGCGCGCCGGGTCATTCCCTGCAAGTGACCGCCGCCGGAGCCGCCGCGATGTTCACCGGCAGCGTCGTCATCGCGGCGCTCATGTTCTACCTGTCGCGGCTGCACCCGCCAGCGGCCACCGCATAAGCTCGCACCGCCCCGCGCATCCCCTTGCAGCCAGCCGCCGCGCCACTTAAGTTTGCGGCAAAGGACGAGGAGCCCTATTTATGGCAATGGAAGCCCATGACATCGAAGCCCTGATCCGGGCCGAATTCCCCGATGCCAAGATCACGATCACTGATCTCGCCGGGGATGGAAATCATTGGGCAGCGGAGGTCATTGACGAGAGCTTCCGCGGCAAGAACCGAGTCCAGCAACAGCGCGCAGTCTATGCCGCGCTCAAAGGGGCGATGGACGGGCCGAACGGGGTGCTGCACGCGCTCGCACTGACCACCAAGGCGCCCGAGTGATTTCACACGCGTCCCGAGCCGGGACGGAGAAAGGATTAAGCGATGAACGCGCAAGACCAGATCGCCCAGCAAATCTCCGAGAATGACGTCGTTCTCTTCATGAAGGGCACCAAGGACATGCCGCAATGCGGGTTTTCGAGCCGCGTCGCGGGCGTGCTCAACTTCATGGGCGTGACCTACAAGGACGTCAACGTGCTGGCGGATCAGGACATCCGTCAGGGCATCAAGGACTATTCGGACTGGCCGACCATCCCGCAGCTCTACGTCAAAGGCGAGTTTGTCGGCGGCTGCGACATCATCACCGAGATGACCCTCTCGGGTGAACTGGATCAGCTCTTCGAGACCAAGGGCGTGAGCTTCAACAAGGAAGCTGCCGAGCAAATCCGCGCCGCCAACGCCTGAGCGCGGATCAAAGACCTATCGAAAGCCCCGCCAGTGGCGGGGCTTTCGCGTTTCAGCATCGGTCTGAGTTGGGTGCCGCCCGGCGGCCCTGAAACTCCGTCTCACTTGCGTCCGATGAAGCGGTCGAACCAACCCTTCGCACCTTCCTCGGCATCGTCCCAGGCTTCGCCCGCCTCCTCGAAAAGCGGATCGATCGAGCGCTGACGGAACTGCCGCCACATCGCGCGGATCGTCAGGACGATGATGACGAGCAGCGTCAGGATGATGATATTCGTCCAAGGGATAATGCGCGTATCGGGAGCGGGCACGACCTTCAGTCCGACCGCATTCGGAAAGATCGTCAGCCAGCGCGAGCGCCAGCCATAGCGCGTGACCGACACCCAGATCGGATCGGCCGAGGTCGAGATCAGCGACTCGGCCTGTGCCTGCAAATCCGAACTGTCGAGCTTGAAATAGGGCGGCCACCCCCAACCGGTATCCTCGTTGCGAAAGACCAGCGTCTTGCCGTTCGGGCGCACCGTGTTGATGAAGCGCACATCGCGGCTCGTGGCGTTCGCAGTGCCTACATCGGGCGCGGCCCAGAAGATCGAGTTCTCGCCGAAGTCGATCCGGCGCACCTCGGTGCCGACGATCCGCACGATGTCATGGCGTGGCAGGTTGTAATGCAGGAACACCGCGGCGAAGCCGATCACAACCAGCCAGAAGCCCCATTTCACGTAACGCATCGCACCCTCACCTGTAATTCATCAGATAGACAATCAGCCCGACCACGACGATCGGCAGGACATAGACCAGCCAGATCAGCTTGCGCAGCAGACTTTTCTCGTAGTCTCGCATCCCGGCCTCGACGTAAGCCTCGCGTGTGGTCTCGGCCCGACCCTCGGCTGCGGCCTCGTTCCAATCCTCTTCCAGCGCCTCGCGCCGGACCGACCGGGCATAGAGACGCACCAGCCAGAACAGGACCGTCAGTACGATCAGGCCGAATATCGCCAGTCGGATGAAGGCCAGCATCGCGCGCCCTCCTTGCCCCTCGCTGTCGCAAGCCTAGGCCGCAGCGGCGGGCTTGACCAGATCAGCCTTTGCGGCGCGCCATGCCGATCCGGATCAGCTTGATCACGATCGCGGAGGCCGCGACCGGGATCAGCGCCATCACGTAGGTCGCGGCGAACATCTGCCGCGGCACGTAGCCGTTCGAGCAGCTCGCCGTGTCAGAGAAGAAATGCAGCACGAAGCCCGCGCCGCAGGCGGTGCCGGTCATGTAGAAGGCAGGCACGATCATCGCCACAGGCACCAACGCCAGAAGCTTCGCCCAGTCGTATTTCGACAGCCACCCTCCGACCGCGATGCAGAGCACAAGCGCGAAGGCCAAGAACAGGTTCATCCGGTCCCTCCGTAGGATTTTGTCCCGCAATAGCGCGCGCCGTCCGCGAAAGCCACGTGTTTTCAGTCCAGCTGTTTTCGCTTGGCCCGCCGCGTCGAGCGGCGCTAGCCTTGGGTATGGACCTTGCCACTCGCCTCAAGACCGCCATCGATGCCCGCCGCGACGCGTTGATCGCGCTGACGCAGGCCTTGATCCGTATCCCGACGCTGAACCCGCCGGGGCGCAATTACCGCGAAATCTGCGGATATCTTGCCGAGCGTCTCTCCGAACGCGGGTTTGCGACCGAGATGATCCGCGCCCGTGGCGCGCCCGGCGACAGCGAGCCCTATCCGCGCTGGAACCTCGTCGCCCGCTTCGAGGGCGCGCGCCCCGGCGACTGCGTGCATTTCAATTCACATCACGACGTGGTCGAGATCGGCCATGGCTGGACCCGCGATCCGTTCGGCGCCGAGATCGACGGCGACCGCATCTACGGCCGCGGCGCCTGCGACATGAAGGGCGGGCTGGCGGCCTCGGTGATCGCTGCAGAGGCCTTCCTCGACACCTGCCCCGACTTCAGGGGCAGCATCGAGATTTCCGTCACTGCCGACGAGGAATCGGGCGGCTATGGCGGCGTGGCCTATCTGGCCGAGCAGGGCCGCTTCGATCCCGCCCGCGTGCAGCATGTCATCATCCCCGAGCCGCTGCACAAGGACCAGATCTGCCTCGGCCATCGCGGCGTCTGGTGGGCCGAAATCGAAACCCATGGCCGCATCGCGCATGGCTCGATGCCGTTTCTGGGCGACAGCGCGATCCGCCATATGAGCGCTGTTCTGAGCGAGATGGAGGAGACGCTCTACGCGCTCCTTCTGGGCAAGCAGACCGAGATGCCCGTGATCCCCGAAGGCGCGCGGGCCTCGACGCTGAACGTCAATTCGATCCATGGCGGCGCGCCGGAAGAGGAGGCCGATTACACCGGCCTGCCCACGCCTTGTGTCGCCGACCGCTGCCGAATCGTAATCGACCGCCGCTTTCTGATCGAGGAAGACCTTGCCGAGGTAAAGGCCGAGATTGCGGACCTGATGGAACGCGTGAGGGCGCAGCGTCCGAGCTTCCGATACGAAATCCGCGACCTGTTCGAGGTGCAGCCCACGATGACCGACAAGGGCGCGCCCATCGTGCGCTCCACCGCCGCTGCGATCGAGGCCGTGCTGGGCCGCGAGGCGGCGTATGTCGTCTCGCCCGGTACCTATGACCAGAAACACATCGACCGCATCGGCCGGCTGCAGAATTGCATCGCCTACGGGCCGGGCCTTCTGGAACTCGCCCATCAGCCCGACGAATGGGTCGGCATCGAGGATATGACCGACAGCGCGAAGGTCATGGCGCTGGTTCTGGCGGAACTGCTGGGTTCTTAGGGGCGCTGCCCCTCGGCGCGTGCCGCGCCTCACCCCGGGATATTTCAACCAAGGCGAAGCAGGATCACCCGGCCTTCGGGCTTGTCCAAGTATCCCGGGGGGCGACGTCGTCGCGGGGGCAGCGCCCCCTCGAGATATCAGACCGCGATATTGTCGATCAGACGCACATCGCCGAGCCAGATCGCGGCCAGCATCCGCGTCGGTTGCGACAGATCCGCCGCGGGCTTCAGCCCGTCGACCGTGCGCAGCTCGAGGTAATCGAGTTCCCCAAAGCCCGCTTCCTTCAACTCGGCTTTCGCATCGTTGAGCGCGCCTTCGACCGGCACGCCGTCGCGGATCTTCGCGGCCGCCTCCTGCATCACCTTATGCAGACGCGGCGCCAGTGCTCGCTCCCGAGCCGTCAGCCGCACATTGCGCGAGGACATTGCCAGACCGTCCTCTTCGCGGATGGTCGGGCAGCCGATGATGCGTATCGGCATGTTGAGATCGCGGGTAAGCTGCTGGACCACCTGCAATTGCTGCCAATCCTTCTCGCCGAAGAATGCGCGCCCCGCCTGCGTCATGCCGAAGAGCTTCGAGCAGACCGTCGCCACGCCATCGAAATGGCCCGGCCGGAAGGCGCCCTCGAGCGGCTCGGTGATACCCGACACGGACACGGTGGTAGAGAACCCGTCGGGATAGACCTCGTCCACACCGGGCGCGAAGAGCACGTCGACCCCTTCCGTTTCCAGAAGCGCCAGATCCTGTGCCTCGTCGCGCGGGTATTTGTCGAGATCCGAGGCATTGTTGAACTGCATCGGGTTCACGAAGACCGTCACGATCACGCGGTCCGATTGCTTGCGCGCGGCGCGGGCGAGACTGAGGTGGCCGTCATGCAGCGCGCCCATCGTCGGCACCACGCCGACCAGCATCCCCGAGCGTTTCCACGCCGCCACCTTGTCGCGCAGTTCAGCGGCCTTGCGGATCACCTGCGTCATTTTTTCACCTCATCGGCGAAGCTGTGCTCGGCTGCCGGGAAGCTGCGATCACGTACTTCGGCTGCGTAATCGGCGACGGCGGCTTCGGCTTCCTGACCGAGCTGGCCAAAACGCTTGACGAATTTCGGTTTGAAATCGGTGAAGAGGCCCAGCATGTCATCGACCACCAGCACCTGCCCGTCGCAGCCGGCACCCGCGCCGATGCCGACGGTGGGGATAGCGACCATCGCGGTGATCTCATCGGCCAGCCCCTGCGGCACTTTTTCCAGCACCACCGAGAATGCCCCCGCGTCGGCAACCGCCTTCGCATCCTTGACCAGACGCGCCCGGCTGTCGCCGCGGCCCTGCACCTTGTAGCCACCCAGCGTGTTCACCGATTGCGGGGTCAGCCCGATATGGGCCTGCACCGGGATACCGCGCGCGGTCAGGAAAGCGATGGTCTCGGCCATATGCGCGCCGCCTTCGAGTTTCACTGCCCCCGCGCCGGTCTCGGCCATCAGCCGCGACGCGTTGCGGAACGCCTGCGCCGGGCTTTCCTCGTAGGAGCCGAAGGGCATGTCGATCACCATCAGCGCGTTAGACAGACCGCGCGCCACGGCCTTGCCGTGGAGGATCATCATTTCCATGGTGACGCCCAGCGTCGAAGGGAGTCCGTGGAGCACCATGCCCACCGAGTCGCCGACCAGCACGAGATCGCAATGGCTGTCGACCAGCTTCGCAATCGGCGTGGTGTAGGCGGTCAGGCAAACGATCGGCGCGCCGCCCTTCATCGCGAGAATATCTGCGGGCATCTTCTGCCGCGTGGTTCCGGTGACGCTCATGGCATCCTCCTGATCTGCTTGCGCGCGAGTCCTAGCGTCACCCGGCCCGCAAGGAAAGACGTGAACGCGCAAACGCTGCGACATCGGGCGCGTCGCGCATGATTTTGCCCCGCTCGCAAAAAGACCGAGCCCCCATGAAAAACGGCGCGAGGTTGCCCCACGCGCCGCAAATTTCTTGTCCAAGATCGGTTCGATCAGTTGTTGCTATCGACACAGGTGCCGGTGCCGGAATAGCCGCAATCGACAGTGGAGTTGGCATTCTCTCCCGAGCCGCCGACCTCTTGGGCCATCGCGACCGAAGCCTGGTGCTGTTCCTCTTCGACTTTCTTCTGATCGGGAATCCGGCCCGCTTTCCACGCGGCCTCGTCTTCGTTGATCGCCACCTGATTATAGGCGGAGACCACGTAGCCCGAATGCAGCTGCACCACGGGCCCTTCCATCTCGAGGCTTTCGGCGCGGCTGCGAACCTTCACCGGCGTGCCCTTCGGCACTTTCGAGAACAGGTCGATGATGTCCTGGTTGAAGAGGCGGATACAGCCGGCCGAGGTGGCACGACCGATCGAGGACGGGTCCATCGTGCCGTGAATCCGGTAATAGGTATCGCGGTTGCCCTGGTAAAGATAAAGCGCGCGCGCCCCCAGCGGGTTGTCCAGACCGCCCGGCAGACCGTCTTTCAGCGGCCCGTAGAGGTCGGGATCTTCCTGGATCATGTTCTGGGTCGGCGTCCAGCTCGGATATTCCTGCTTGCGCTCGATCGTGGCGCTGCCCGAGAAAGTCTTGCCATCGCGGCCCACGGCGATGCCGTAGCGCTCTGCCTTGCCCGGCTCGGTGATGTAGTAGAGGAAGCGCGCATAAGGATCGACGACGATCGTCCCGACGGCCTCGGGCCCGTGATAGGGCACGATCTGACGGCGGTTGCGCTCAACCAAATACTTCGGGTTGATCGCCGGGATGGTTTTCCCGTCATCTTCGCGCGCCTGATATTCCGAGGGCACGGCCTTCGTCGACTGGGTCGGTTGCGCGTAGCGCTGTTCCGGCGCACTCGCGCAGGCAGCCAAGATGCCAGCCAGCCCGAAGAGCATGGCCGGTCGGATCGCGCGTTTGAGCGTCGAATAACTCGCGGTCACTTGCAATATTCCTGTCTCTTTTTCGGTGGGCCTTGTGCCCGGTTCCGTCATTCAAGGGGCTAAATAGGGGAAAGTTCCCTCCACTCACACTCACATGAATGTGATCAGGGCGACTCCGGCAGATTCCTGCCCCCTTGATTTTCCGCGCGTGCAAGCGGAGCGTGCTGCGAAATCGCGTGACAAGAGGAGGTGCCGCGCATGAGTTTGCCGCTTTGGTTCGATCCCGAGGAGATACTGATCGGAGGCGTCTGGCACAAGACCAATGCGCGCCTGCAAGTGGAATGCCCGTCCGATGGGCGCGAAATCGCGCAGATCGCCCGCGGCGGCTCGGAGGAGATCGACGCGGCGGTCGAGGCCGCGCAGGCCGCGCTTGCGGGCGAATGGGGGCAGTTGAGCGCGGCGGAACGCGGGCGGTTCCTGCTGAAGATGTCGGGGCTCGTGCTGGCCCATGCCGAGGATCTCGCGGTGATCGAGGCGCTCGATGTCGGCAAACCACTGACGCAGGCACGGGCCGATGTGGCGGCGCTCGCGCGCTATCTCGAATTCTACGGCGGCGCCGCCGACAAGGTGATGGGCGAGACGATCCCCTATCTCAACGGCTACACCGCCTACACGCTGCGCGAGCCGCATGGTGTGACTGCGCATATCGTGCCGTGGAACTACCCGATGCAGATCATCGGCCGCTCGGTCGGGGCCGCGCTGGCGATGGGCAACGCGGCGGTCGTGAAACCCGCCGAGGAAGCCTCGCTCACCGCGCTGGCCTTCGGACGGATCGCGCAAGAAGCCGGAATGCCAGCCGGGGCGCTCAATATCGTGCCCGGTCTGGGCGAAGAAGCCGGCGCCGCGCTCTCGGCCCATCCGGGGATCGACCACATCTCCTTCACCGGATCGGTCGCGGTGGGCCAGCGCATCCAAGCTGCGGCGGCCACCAATGTCGTGCCCGTCACGCTGGAACTCGGTGGCAAATCCCCGCAGCTCGTCTTCGCCGATGCCGATCTCGACCGCGCGCTGCCCTTCCTCGTGAATGCTGGCATCCAGAACGCGGGCCAGACCTGCTCGGCCTCGTCGCGCATCCTCGTACAGCGCAGCCGCTACGACGAGGTTCTGGAAATGATGGCCGCACGCTATCGAAGCCTCGTCGCGGGACCCGCGCTTGGCGATCACGACCTCGGCCCGCTGATCTCGGCGCGGCAGAAGGAGATCGTCGAGGGCTACCTCGCGCTCGCGTCCGACCTCACCATCGCGGCCCGAGGCCGGATCGCCGAGGACGCCCCGGCGAGCGGCCATTACGTCGCGCCGACCCTGATCGGTGGCGGCCACGGCGCACATCGGCTTGCGCAGGAGGAAATCTTCGGCCCGACGCAGATCGTCATCCCCTTCGAGGACGAGGAAGAGGCCGTCGCCATCGCGAACGGCACAGAATACGGGCTCGTCGCCTCGGTCTGGTCGGAGAATGGCGGGCGGACGATGCGGCTCGCCCGCCGCCTGCGCGCGGGACAGGTCTTCCTGAACAATTATGGCGCAGGTGGCGGCGTGGAGCTTCCCTTCGGTGGCGTCGGCAAATCCGGCCACGGGCGCGAGAAAGGGTTCGAGGCGCTCTATGGCTTCTCCGTCCTGAAAACCGTCGCCGCCTGGCATGGCTGAGGGTTTCGGCTTGGCGGAAATACCCCGGGGGGTGAGGCGGGATCAGCGGCCTTCCGGTGGAAGGACGCCCCGACGAACGCCCGAAGCGCAAGCGAAGGGCCGGAACCGGGGCAGAGCCCCCTTGCACCCGATGTGTCCTGCGACAACAGTAGGCCCCGAGGAGGAGGAGAGATGAGACTGGAAGGCAAAAGCGCGATCGTCACCGGCGCGGGCTCGGGCTTCGGGGCGGGGATCGCGCGCCGCTTCGCCGCCGAGGGCGCGCGTGTACTGGTCGCGGATCTCAACGCGGAGGCCGCACAGGCCATTGCGGACGAAACCGGCGGCGTGGCCTGCACCGTGGATGTCAGCCGCGATGCGGATGTTGCTGCCATGGCGGAGGCCGCACGCGAGGCCTTCGGTCAGACCGACATTCTGGTGAACAACGCCGGGACCACTCATCTGCCGAAGCCGATGGAGGACGTGAGCGAGGAAGAATTCGATCGCATCCTGAGGGTGAACGCGAAATCGGTCTACCTGACGGCGCGCCATATCGTGCCGGAGATGAAGGCGCGCGGCGCGGGCGCGATCCTGAACGTGGCCTCCACCGCCGGCGTCAGTCCGCGGCCCAATCTAAGTTGGTACAACGCCTCGAAGGGCTGGATGATCACAGCCACCCGCGCGATGGCGGTCGAGCTGGCGCCGTCCGGCGTGCGGGTCAACGCGATCAACCCGGTCGCCGGAGAGACCCCGCTCCTGAAGAGCTTCATGGGTGAGGACACACCGGAGATTCGTGCGAAGTTTCTCTCCACCATCCCGCTCGGGCGGTTTTCGACCCCCGAAGATATGGCGAATGCAGCGCTGTTCCTGTGCTCGGACGAGGCGAGCATGATCACCGGCGTCGCGCTGGAAGTGGATGGCGGGCGCTGTATCTGAGAACAGCGGTTTGACTTGGGGGCGTTGCCCCCAAAACCCCAGGATATTTGGACCAAGAGGAAGATGAAGGCAGGGCCGAACAATCTGATCACCGATATCGCCGGGCTGCGCGTGGGCAATGCCGAAGATGCGGGCCTGCGCTCGGGCGTGAGCGTTCTGGTCGGCGAGCGCCCCTTCACGGCGGCGGTGCAGGTGATGGGCGGCGCCCCCGGGACGCGGGAGACCGATCTTCTTGCGCCGGACAAGCTGGTGCAGGAGGTCGATGCGCTTGTGCTCTCGGGCGGTTCGGCCTTCGGGCTTGGTGCCTGCGATGGGGTGATGGCGGGGCTGCGCGCGCAAGGCCGCGGTTTCGCGGTGGGCGATCAGCGCGTTCCGATCGTGCCCGGCGCGATCCTGTTCGATCTGCTCAATGGTGGCGACAAGAGTTGGGTCGACACGCCCTATCCCGGGCTCGGGCGCGCGGCGCTCCAGGCGGCTTCTGAGCGGTTCGAGATCGGCAGCGCCGGGGCGGGCTTCGGGGCGATGACCGGCACGGTGAAGGGCGGACTTGGCTCTGCCTCGGCCGTGCTGGAGAGCGGCTTCACGGTGGGGGCACTCGTAGCAGTGAATGCGCTCGGCTCGGCGACCGTCGGCGAGGGGCCGCATTTCTGGGCCGCGCCTTGGGAAATCGCGGGCGAATTCGGCGGGCTCGGTCCAGCGCCCCGGCACGATCCCGCCACCGAGCCCGAACCGACGAAACGCCAGGGCGAGGCCACCACCATCGCCATCGTCGCGACCGATGGAGCCCTCAGCCAAGCGCAGGCGCAGCGCATGGCCACCGCGGCCCATGACGGCATGGCGCGGGCCATCGTGCCCTCGCACACGCCGATGGACGGCGATCTGATCTTCGCCGCCGCGACCGGCGAGAAGCCCCTGCACGACCCGGTCCGCGACCCGTACCAGCTTGGCCATGCGGCGTCTTGCGTGCTTGCCCGGGCCATCGCCCGCGCCATCTATGAGGCCAAAGAACACCCCGGCGATCTGCAGCCCTGCTGGCGCAGCCGTTACGGAACATCCCACACCCCGGCGCATTGACCGGACGACCCATCCAGCCCTTCGGAGGACATCATGCTCGACGACAAGACCGACCTCAAATCCATCCTCAAGGATCCCTCGCTTCTGGTGACCAAGGCCCTCGTCGCGGGCGAATGGGTCGATGCCGATGACGGCACCACCTTCGAGGTGACCAACCCGGCGCGCGGCGACGTGATCTGCACCGTGCCCGATCTGGGCCGCGCCGAAACCGCCCGCGCCATCGCTGCCGCCGACGAGGCGATGAAGGACTGGGCGGCGCGCACCGGCAAGGAACGCGCGCAGATCATGCGCAAATGGTACGACCTGATGATGGAGAACCAGGACGATCTCGGCGCGATCCTCACCGCCGAGATGGGCAAGCCGCTGGCCGAGGCGAAGGGCGAGATCGCCTATGGCGCAGGCTTCATCGAGTGGTTCGGCGAAGAGGCCAAGCGCGTCTACGGCGAGACGATCCCGGGCCATCAGCGCGACAAGCGGATCACCGTGATCAAGCAGCCGATCGGGGTCGCCGCCTCGATCACGCCGTGGAACTTTCCCAACGCGATGATCGCGCGCAAGGCGGGCCCGGCGCTTGCCGTGGGCTGCGGCTTCGTCTGCCGCCCGGCCTCGGAGACGCCGCTCTCGGCGCTGGCGATGGCGGTGCTGGGCGAACGGGCGGGCCTGCCCAAAGGCATACTCTCGGTCATCACCTCCGCGAAAGCCTCCGATATCGGCAAGGAATTCTGCGAGAACCACACCGTGCGCAAGCTGACCTTCACCGGCTCGACCGAGGTGGGCCGTATCCTGCTGCGTCAAGCGGCGGATCAGGTGATGAAATGCTCGATGGAGCTGGGCGGCAACGCGCCCTTCATCGTGTTCGACGACGCAGATCTCGATGCGGCGGTCGAAGGCGCGATGGCGTCGAAATTCCGCAATAACGGTCAGACCTGCGTCTGCGCCAACCGCATCTACGTCCAGTCCGGGGTCTATGACGCTTTCGCCGAGAAGCTGGCCAAGGCGGTCGAGAAGCTCAAGGTGGGCGATGGCCTGAAGGAAGGTGTCGAGGCCGGCCCGCTGATCAACGAGGACGCGGTCAAGAAGGTGCAGGAGCACATTCAGGACGTGCTCGACCACGGCGGCTCGATCGTCACCGGCGGCGCGCGTCACGAGATGGGAGGTACCTTCTTCCAGCCGACCGTGCTGACCGGGGTCACGCAGGAGGCCAAGGTATCGCATGAGGAGACCTTCGGCCCGGTCGCCCCGCTCTTCAAGTTCGAGACCGAGCAGGAGGCGATCGCCAAAGCCAATGACACGATCTTCGGCCTCGCGAGCTATTTCTACGCCCGCGATGTGGGCCGCATCACCCGCGTGCAGGAGGGTCTGGAATACGGGATCGTCGGCGTGAACACCGGCCTGATCTCGACCGAAGTCGCGCCCTTCGGCGGCGTGAAGCAATCCGGTCTGGGCCGCGAGGGGTCGCATCACGGCGTCGAGGACTATCTCGAGATGAAATATATCTGCCTCGCGGTCTGAGACCGAGCCGAGGCGGAAGGACAGTTCAGAGGGCGGGCCGCGTGTCCGCCCTCTCTTTCATTAATACTCACCGCTGCTTATCTTGTTCGTGAACGAGGACGAGGGGCAGGCTTTGGGCATTTCCGACATTGCGGACGGCATCACGCGCGGGATCGAAGGCATGGGCCAATCGGTCTCGGAAGCGCTGTTCGAACCGGTGATCCGGCTCGGCGTGACGGGGCTGTCGCGCGCCGGCAAGACCGTGTTCATCACTTCGCTGGTCGCGAACCTGCTGGACCGAGGGCGGATGCCTGCGCTGGGGTCCGCCTCCGACATCACCGCCGCCTATCTGCAGCCGCAGCCGGACGACACCGTGCCGCGCTTCGACTACGAGAGCCACCTTGCCGCGCTGACTGGCCCGTCACCGCATTGGCCGGACGGCACGCGCGCGGTCTCGGAGCTGCGCCTGTCCTTCCGCATCCAGCCGCGCGGGATACTGGGCGCGGTGCGCGGGCCGCGCGTCGTGCATCTCGACATCGTGGATTATCCCGGCGAATGGCTGCTCGATCTCGGGCTGATGGACAAGAGCTATGCCGAGTGGTCGGCCGAGGCGCTGGCGCGTCTGCCGAACCGTCCGCAAGGCGCGGAGTATCTGGCGCAGTCCGAAGCGACGGATGGCACGGCGGAGTTCACCGAGCCGCAGGCCAAGGCGCTGGCGGCGGGCTTCACCCGGTATCTGGTCGCGGCGCGCGATGCGGGGTTCTCCGATTGCACGCCGGGGCGCTTCCTGCTGCCCGGAGAGATGGCCGGATCGCCCGCGCTGACCTTCGCGCCGCTGCCCGCGGGCGACGCCCCACGCGGCTCGCTCCGGCGAGAGATGGAGCGGCGCTACGACGCCTATAAGCGTGAAGTGGTCCGCCCCTTCTTCCGCGACCATTTCGCCAAGATCGACCGGCAGGTGGTGCTGGTCGACGTACTGGGCGCGATCCATTCAGGGCCCGCCGCGCTCGACGATCTGCGGCAGGCGATGGCGGATATCCTGGCGGCCTTCCGCCCGGGGCGCGCGAGCTGGCTGACCTCGCTGATCGGCGGCAAACGGGTGGAGAGAATCCTCTTCGCCGCCACCAAGGCCGATCACCTGCATCACACCCAACACGCTCGCCTGACCGCGATCACCGGCGCACTGCTGCGCGAGGCCAGGGACCGCGCCGATTTCGCGGGAGCGAAGACGCTGGCCCTGTCGATCGCGGCCCTGCGCAGCACGACGGAAGAAACCCTCTCGCATGACGGGGCGGAGTTGCAGGCCGTGCGCGGCCGCTTGGAGAGCGGTAAATCGGTCGCGCTCTATCCCGGCGAATTGCCCGCCGACCCGGCGCAGCTTCTCTCGCCCGCCGCCCAAGGGGCCAGCGCATGGCTTGACGAAGACTATTCGATCATGAACTTCGCCCCGGCCCCGGTGATCCTGAGGCCCGGCGAAGGCCCGCCGCATATCCGGCTCGACCGCGCGGCCGATTTCCTGATCGGGGACAAGCTATGAAAAAACCGGTGATGATCGAGATCGAGGACGCGCCCTCGCCCGCCGAGGCCGCGCCGATCGAGGATATGCCGAGCGCGACCGAGGAACGGCTGGAAGGCCGCGCCATGCAGATCGCGACCCGCCTGGGGGCACGCCGCGCCTCGCCCATCGTGCGATTCTTCTGGCGCGCGACAGTGGCGCTGGTCGGTTTCCTGATTTCCGTCGCGCTCTGGCGCTTCATCGACGGGCTGTTCGCCACCCATCCGATCCTCGGCTGGATTGGCACCGCGCTGGTAGCGGCCTTCGCGCTTGGCGCGCTGCTGATCACGGCGCGCGAAATCGCCGCCTTCTCGCGGCTGGCGCGGCTCGACAAGGTCCACAAGGAAGTCTCGGAAGCGTTGAGCGCCGACGACCTAAGCCGCGCCCGCAAGGTGACGGCCCATGTCTCTGACCTCTATGCCGCGCGGCCCGAAATGGATTGGGCGCGCAAACGACTGGCCGAGCAAACGGGCGAAGTGCTCGACACCGACACGCTGATGGGGCTGGCAGAGACCGAGCTGATGGGACCGCTCGACGCCGCGGCCCGGCTGGAGATCGAGGCCGCGTCGCGCACCGTCGCCACGGTGACCGCCGTCGTGCCGCTTGCGCTGGCCGATGTGTTCACCGCGCTTACCGCAAACCTGCGGATGATCCGGCGCATCGCGGAAATCTATGGCGGGCGCTCGGGCACACTCGGCTCGGTTCGGCTGGCGCGGACTGTGATGACCCATCTCGTCGCGACCGGCGCGGTAGCGGCGGGCGACGATCTGATCGAGACCGTCACCGGCGGTCATCTGGTCTCGAAACTTTCGCGCCGCTTCGGCGAAGGCGTGATCAACGGCGCGCTGACCGCCCGCGTCGGCATCGCCGCGCTGGAGGTCTGCCGCCCGATGCCCTTCCGCAAACTGCAAAAGCCGCGCGTGACCAACCTGATCGGCCGGTCGCTGACGGGCGTGTTCGGGAAGAAAGGGGACTGATCCTCTTCCTCTTGACTTAAATATCCCGGGGGCTGGCGGTGCCAGCGGGGGCAGAGCCCCCATTGTCATTTCAGTTTCGGAATACCGCCCGGAAGCGTCTCGCGTTCGACCACGCCCTGGCGCAGGCTCATGCCAATGCGATGGGCGAGCGCTGACCAACCTTTCGCCTGTTCAGGCGAGAGCTCCTCGCGCAGCACCTTGTCGAATTCTGCAAGCCAGGTCGAAAACATGCCCGGGCGCACGTTGCCCGCCGCCCGGTGGACCTGCATGGGCGAGCCGTCATAGACCGGTTTGCGCAGGATCGCGTTCTTCCAGAACCGTGCGACCTTGTCCTCATGTGTCGGCCAGTCGGTGACATGCACCGCAAAGACCGGGCCCAGCATCGCATGTTCCCGGACGCGCTCGTAGAAGCGCGCGACGACGCGGTCGATTTCGGCCTCGGTGATCTCGAAACGTGCCAGGGGATTAGCCATCGCCGAACAGGTCCGTCTGCGGGGTTGCAGGTTTCGGAGCTTCCAGCCCCAGATGCCGCCACGCCCGCACGCCCAGCATCCGCCCGCGCGGGGTGCGGCTGATCAGGCCCTGTTGCAGCAGGTAAGGTTCGATGACTTCCTCGATCGCGTCGCGGCTTTCCGAGAGCGCGGCCGAAAGCGTCTCCACCCCCACCGGGCCGCCGCCGTAATGATCGGCCATCAGCATCATGTAGCGCCGGTCCGCGCCGTCGAGACCGAGATTGTCGACGCCCAGCCGCGTCAACGCCCGGTCCGCGATCTCGCGAGTCAGCCGCCCGTCGCCTTCGACCAGCGCGAAATCGACGACTCGGCGCAGCAGGCGGCCGGCGATGCGCGGGGTGCCGCGGGCGCGCTTGGCAATCTCGCGGGTGCCTTCGGGATCGGACGGGATACCCAGCAGCCGCGACCCGCGCGTCACGATCAGGTCCAGCTCATCCTCGGTGTAGAATTGCAGTCGGGTCGGGATGCCGAACCGGTCGCGCAGCGGCGTCGTCAGCAAACCGAGCCGCGTCGTCGCGCCGACCAGCGTGAAAGGCTGCAATTCGATACGCACAGTGCGCGCGGCGGGGCCTTCCCCGATCACGAGGTCAAGCTCGAAATCCTCCATCGCGGGATAGAGCACTTCCTCGACCGCTGGATTCATCCTGTGAATCTCGTCGATGAACAGCACGTCGCGCGCTTCGAGATTGGTCAGGATCGCAGCAAGATCACCCGCCTTGGCCAGAACCGGCCCCGAGGTCATCTTGAAATTCACGCCCAGCTCGCGCGCCATGATCTGCGCGAGCGTCGTCTTGCCCAGACCGGGCGGGCCGTGGAACAGCGTGTGATCCATCGCCTGGCTGCGCATCTTCGCGCTCTCGATGAAGACCCGCAGATTGGCGCGGGCCTCGGCCTGACCGGTGAATTCTTCCAGCGCCTGAGGCCGCAGAGCGCGGTCGGCGTCTTCGGGCAAGCGGTCGGGCCGCAACGTGGGATCGGGTTCGCTCATCGTCATCTACTGTCGCGCCTTTGGCGGAGGGGAGCAAGCGGGGCCCTGCCCCGCACCCCGGGATATTTAGATCAAGAAGAAGATCAATCCTTCGGGGCCAGGAGCCGAAGTGCCGCGCGGATCAGCTTGGCGGTATCGGTGACCTCCGGATCGTCATTGGCCTGCGCCACAGCCCCTGCTGCGTCCGAGGGCGCGTAGCCCAAATTGGTGAGCGCAGAGATCGCCTCGGCGGTGAAGTTCACCTTCGGCGTGGCGGCGGGCGCGGCTTTCTTCGCGGTCTTTTTCGCGGGCGCATCCTCGATCACCTCGGGAGAGGCGTCGACGGTCAATTCCGCGCCCATTGCCATGACGGAAGGTGCTTTCTCTTTCAGTTCCAGCACCACACGTTGCGCGAGTTTCGGACCGACGCCGGGGGCCGATTTCACCGCTGACCAATCGCCCAGCGCGATCGCCCGGCCCAGCCCTTCCGCGCCGAGCGTGCCGAGGATCGCGAGCGAGGCTTTCGCACCGATCCCCTGTACCGAGGTCAGCAGCCGGTGCCATTCCTTCTCCAGCAGCGTCGGGAAGCCGAAGAGTTGCAAAAGGTCTTCGCGCACCAGAAGGTCGGTATAGAGCGCGCAGGCCTGGCCTACGGGCGGCAGAGATTGTGCAGTGCGCTGGCTGACATGGACGACATAGCCCACCCCGCGCACGTCGATCATGACGTGGTCGAGCGCGCGGTGGATGATGACGCCTGCGATGCGACCGATCATGCGCGCCTCCGTTGCGTCGTGCCGAGGGCCTCGCGGGAGAGCCGCGCCGCGTTCATCCGGGCCGCCGATTGCAGGTGGAAGGCGTGGCAGATCGCGATGGCGAGCGCATCGGCGGCATCCGGGCCTTCGAGCTGCACGCCGGGCAGTTGGTGGCGCACCATGTGCTGCACCTGCGTCTTGTCGGCATGACCGACGCCGACGACGGTTTTCTTGATCGCGTTCGGGGCGTATTCGCCGACCTCCAGCCCGGCCTGCGCTGGCGCCAGAAGCGCGATGCCGCGCGCCTGCCCCAGTTTCAGCGTCGCAACGGCGTCCTTGTTGACGAAGGTCTGCTCCACCGCCGCGGCCTCGGGCGCGTGAGTCGCGATGACCGCGCTCAGCCCTTCGTGCAGCACCAGCAGGCGCTTTGCCAAATCCTTACCTTCGGAGTGGAGAATACCGTTCGCGACGTGCCTGAGCCGCGATCCGTCCATCTCGATCACGCCCCATCCGAGATTGCGCAACCCCGGATCGATCCCGATCACCCGCATCTGCCCTGCCTCGTTCTCGTGTTGTTTCGCAAGGACTAGCACGAAAAGGGAACATCGGCCAGAGGCGATGCAGAAACAGGCCTTCTATCACATGCGATTCCTGCATGGCGGGGCTGCCAAAACTGAGATTGTTTTCGCGCTCTGCCAGTCTTATCTGCGCCTCAGAAGATGGAATGCCCGAAACTTGAGCAGTTTGTGAACGAAGGATCCTCCCCATGGCTTCGATGGATATCAACACCCGCATGAGCCGCAGCGCCCGACCGAGCGTCATCACCTCGCTGATCGCCGCCCTGCACGACTGGAACGACGCACGCGTCACCCGCAAGGCTCTGATGAAGCTCAGCGACCGCGCGCTGGACGATATCGGCCTGACCCGGCTCGACGTGGCGCGTCTGCGCTAAGTCGACCGAAAGGTCATGCGAAAAGGGCTGCCCCGGCAACGGCGCAGCCCTTTCTTTTTGGGATACAGGCTTGGGTACCTAGCCGATGAACGGTGCGAGCCAGCCGGCGATTTTCCGGGTAATCGGATCGGCATGCATGATCCAGGCCCCCACCCGTTCGAATTGCGAACCACCGGCGAGGCTTGCGACACGCGCCTCGTAGCTAGCCTGCCCAACCTGGGCGAGCATGGCGCCCTTCACCAGCAGAATACCGGCGAAGATCAGCGCCACACCGCGCAACGGAAAATGGCGCCGCACCTTGGGACGCATGGAGTCGAAATAGCTGCGGCCCAAGGCACCGGACGCCTCGAATGCGCCGCCAGCCTGATGAATCTGGTCGATCCGATGCAGCCGCTTTTCAAAGGACTCTATTTGTGGATCGCGCATGGCAAACCCCGTTGACTGCGATGCCCCGAAGGCAATTTCTCAAAACAGGGTAAAGCAATCCTTACGACAATCAGAGCGGATTTGTGGCGGATTAGGCGCGCTGCATGACCAATGTCGTCCATTCGCCGAATTCCTTACGCGAATGGGAAACAAAGCCCTGCGCCTGATAGGCGGCGACGACTTCATCGGCCTGTTCGTTGAGAATCCCGCTGAGGATCACAAAGCCCGATTCGGCGCAGTTGCGGCCCATTTCGGGGGCAAGCGCGACGAGCGGGCCTTTCAGGATATTGGCGAAGATCAGATCGAAGGGGGCGGCCTCTTTCAGACGCGCGTCGCCGAAGCCCGCAGCTTCGATGCAGATCACGCGGCCCTCAAGATCATTCACCGCGACATTCGCCGCTGCCGTTTCCACCGCGACTGGATCGATATCGGAGGCCAGAACGGGTTCGGGCCAGAGCTTCGCCGCTGCCATCGCCAGAACGGCGGTGCCGCAGCCTATATCGGCGACGTTGTGGAAGGTGTGACCCTCGTTCGCCAGATCGTCGAGCGCCGTCAGGCAGCCCGAGGTGGTCCCGTGATGGCCCGTCCCGAAGGCCATCGCCGCGTCGATCCGCAACGCAATCGCATCGGCCGGGATCTTGTCCTCGTCATGGCTGCCGTAGAGGAAGAAACGGCCCGCGCGCACCGGGGCCAGTTCACGGCGCACATGGGCGACCCAATCGGTCTCAGGGATTTCCGAAACGACGAAAGGCTGCGCCCCGTGCGAGATCGCCAGCAGGTCGAGCGCCACGTCGTCAGGTGCCTCGAGGAAATAGCCCGAGACCTCATAGCGGCCCGACCCGTCCTCGATCTCGAACACGCCCGTGCCATAGGGGCCGGGATCGAGCTCTTCGAGACGTTCGGACAGCGCCTCGGCGGCCTCGCGATCGGCCAGCGTGGTAAAGGCGGTGAAGGTGGTCATGGGGCGCGCTCCTCGGGATGGTTGCGCCCGGGCTTAGGGCCGCGGGCGCGAACCGTCAAGCGGCCCGCGCGCCCATCGGATCACGCGTTCAGCCCGATCGGGCAGGTCACGCCGGTCCCCCCGATGCCGCAATAGCCGCCGGGGTTCTTCTCCAGATATTGCTGGTGATAATCTTCGGCATAGTAGAAGGGCGGCGCGTCCATGATCTCGGTGGTGATAGTTCCGTAGCCCGCCGCACTCAGGCGCTCTGCATATGCTTCGCGCGAGGCTTCGGCCGCCTCTTTCTGCGCGGCGGTATAGGTGTAAATGCCCGAGCGATACTGGGTGCCGCGATCATTGCCCTGACGCATGCCCTGGGTCGGATCGTGGTTTTCCCAGAAGATGCGGAGCAGATCGTCGTAACTGACCTTGGCCGGATCGTAGATCACGCGGACCACCTCGTTATGGCCGGTCATGCCGGTGCAGACCTCGCGATAGGTCGGGTTGGGCGTCGGCCCGCCCGCGTAACCGACCATGGTCAGCCAGACGCCGTCGGTGTTCCAGAAGATACGCTCGACGCCCCAGAAGCAGCCCATGCCGAACATCGCCTCTTCCATGCCTTCGGGCACCGGCGAGCGCAGGTCGCGACCCCAGAGGAAATGCGGCTCTGCCAGAGGCATCGCCTCGTCGCGGCCCGGCAGGGCCTCGGCCTTGGTGGGAATGGTGGCGGGTTTTCCGAACAGCATTGTGAGTCTCCCTTTCGCGCCCCTCTCAGATAGGCGCGGCTCGACGAAATTTCCAGTTCACGCCGGAACCGGGCCAAGCCCCTGCAGCACGGTCTCGTAGCCTTTCGAGGGGTGACGCGGCACCAGCAGCGCGAGTCCCAGCGAGATCACCGCCATCGAGGCCGCCAGCCCGAAAACCGCGCCGGGCGAGACCATCCAGAGATAGCCCAGCGTCACCGGCAGGAAGACGGCGGCGATATGGTTGATCGTGAAGGCGACGGCGGCGGTGGGCGCGATATCCTCGGGGTCGCAGATCTTCTGAAAATAGGTCTTCTGCGCGAAAGCCAGCGCGAACAGCAGATGATCGACGACATAGAGCGCGCAGGCGAGCCAGATGCCCCAGCCGAACCAGTAGATCCCGCCATAAGAAAGAAACAGCAGCGTCAGCCCGACATATTCGAAGATCAGCGCGCGGCGCTCGCCGAAGCGATGCACGAAGCGGCCCATCGCCGGCGCGGCGGCCATGTTGACCGCGAAATTGATCAGGAAGAGCGCGGTGATCTCGTCCACCCGCAGCCCGAAGCGCTCGACCATCATGAAGGCGGCGAAGACCACGAAGATCTGCCGACGCGCACCCGCCATGAACGTGATCGCGTAATAGAGCCAGTAGCGGCGACGCAGCACGAATTTCTTCGATTGCGGCTCGCGGGTGTGGAACTGCGGATAAATCAGCGCGGCGGCCGCCATCATCACCATCGTCGCGATCCCGGCGGTGGCGTAGACGAACTCGTAGCTGAGATTGAAGGTCTTCCATGTCAGCACCAGCACCGCGTAGGCGGCGAGCGACGCGCCTGAGCCGATGGCCACGATCCGCCCCAGCGTCTGTGGCGCCTTTGCCTTGTCGATCCACTGCAATTGCAGCGACTGGTTCACCGTCTGGAAATAGTGAAACCCGATCGACGAGAGCAGCGTCACGATGATGAGCCCGGCGAAGCTCGGGAAAAGGGCGGTCACCGCCGTCGCCCCGCCCAGAAGCAGCAGCGACAGGATGGCCAGCGTCTGCTCGCGCATTACCCAGAGCACGACGATCACCCCGATCGCGAGGAACCCCGGCACTTCGCGGAAGCTTTGCAGCCAGCCGATATCGACGCCGTCGAAATTCACCACGTCGATGACGAAGTTGTTCAGGAGCGCCGACCAGGTGGCGAAGGAGATCGGCATGGCAGCGGCCATGACGTAAAGCAGCGCTTCGGGTCTGCGCCAGCGGGGCAGCTCGTGGGCTTCGTCGAGCGGGACGGAACGGAACTTCATCATGCTTTCCTTAGACGCGACGGCAGCGTCCACGGCAAGTCTGCAAAAGGTGCGACCTGACTCAGATCAATGTGCGTTTCTGCGGTTTCTGGCAAAACCCGTGCGCGAACGGGAGATCTGACTATGGACATCATCGCACTCATCGAGCGGATCGGCGAAGGCCCCACGGCGGCGCTTTTTGGGGTCATCACCGGGCTCATCTTCGGCGTGGCCGCGCAGAAATCGAACTTCTGCCTGCGGGCTGCGACCGTGGAATTCGCGCGGGGCAAGCTGGGCGGCAAGGTCGCGGTCTGGTTTCTGACCTTCTCGACCGCGCTGGTCTGGGTGCAGAGCGCGCAGTTGCTCGACCTGTTCCGGCAGGCCGACAGCCGGATGATGTCGGTGCCGGGCTCATGGTCGGGCGCGATCATCGGCGGCCTCATTTTCGGCGTCGGCATGGTGCTGTCGCGCGGATGTTCGGGGCGGCTTCTCGTGCTCGCGGCGACGGGCAACCTGCGCTCGGTCGTCTCGGGGCTGATCTTCGCCGTGACCGCCACGATGAGCCTCAAGGGCATCCTCGCACCGCTGCGCGATAGACTCGCCGGCCTCTGGATTACCGGGGCGCAGAACGTGAATATCCTCGACGCGCTGCATCTGCCGGACTGGACCGGGCTCGCCGTCGGCATCGTTTTCGCCATCGCAGGCATGTATCTGGCCAAGCGCAACGAGATTGGTGTGAAGACGTGGATCTTCGCCTCCGGCGTCGGCTTCGCGGTCGCGGTGGGCTGGGTGCTGACCTTCATGCTGAGCCAGGTCGCATTCGATCCGGTGCCGGTCAATTCCGTCACCTTCTCGGGCCCCTCGGCCAATACGCTGATGTTCTTCCTCGACCGCCATTCGGTGCTGGAATTCGACGTCGGCCTCGTGCCGGGCGTGGTGCTCGGCGCGTTCCTGAGCTCGCTCCTCTCGCGCCAATTCGCATGGCAGGGCTTCGACTCGGTGCCGGTGATGCGGCGCTCGATGATCGGGGCTGTCTTCATGGGCTTTGGCGCGATGCTCGCCGGCGGTTGCGCCATCGGCAACGGGGTGACGGGCACCTCGGTTCTCGCGGGCACCGCGTGGCTGGCGCTGTTCTGCATGTGGATCGGTGCGATGGTGACCGACTTCCTTCTGGACCAGCGCAGCATGACACCTGCCACAGCCTGCTAAGCGCGCTCTTGCGCTTGCGAATAGCGCGTCCCGAGAGTCTCGGGGCGCCTACGCGCCTTCCTGCCGAAGCGCGAAGCTGCGCGAATCCTCACCTTACGGCACCCGTAAAAAAGCGTTAGATATTTCAGGGAAGAACCGCCGTGGAACTCGCGAAACGCCAGTTCTCGGCGCTGCATTTAGCAAGCACCACAGCTGCCGTACGAAATACCTTGCAAAAAATCGCTTTCGGGGAAAATCGTGATCGCTGTCATGTCTTATGACACTGGGCGCAACGGATTTATCTGAGCATAGGTGGAATATGAAAGCCTGCGCATGAAAACCACTGCACCGCCCTCACCCTCATCCGACCCCGCGCCCCGGTCCCGACTCACCGATCCGGCGCGCCTTCGGGCATTACGCGAGACCGGACTGCTGGAGAGCGCTCCCGCGGACATCTTCGCGCGTGCGACGCGTCTCGCGACGCGGGTGACCGGCGTGCCTATCTCGCTGGTTTCGATCGTCGACGAGAACCGTCAGGTCTTCGTAGCGCAAAGCGGGCTGGATCGCTTCGACGCCCATTCTCCATCGGAGACGCCGCTCACCCATTCCTTTTGCCGCTATGTCGTGGAAACCGATGCGCCGCTGCGTGTGTCCGACGCGCGCGAGGATGCGGTGCTGGGCGAGAATGGCCCGGTGCGCGATCTGGGCGTGATCGCCTATCTCGGTGTGCCGTTGCGCACGATCGAGGGGCAACCGCTCGGCGCGTTCTGCCTGATCGACCGCGAGGCGCGGCAATGGACCGAGGAAGAGTACGAAGCTCTGTCCGACATCGCCGCGGGCGTCGAGGCGGAAATCCGGCTACGCCACCAGATCAACGTCGCCCACCGCGAAGAAAACCGCTACCGCGCCATTCTCGATCAGATGCCGGTCGGCGTGGGCGTGGCCGAGCTGGGCACCGGGCGGCTCCTCGATCTGAACGCGACCGCGATCGAGATGTTCGGCGTGAAGAACGGCGAGGTGGGCAAGCAGCTCGCCTTCGACGCTTATACGCCGGAAGGCCGCAAGCTCAGCCTCAGCGAATTTCCGATCGTGCGCGCCGCACGCCACGGCGAAAAGATCAACCATATGGAGCTGCGCTGCGTGCGCCGCGACGGAAGCGAAAGCAACCTGCTGATCTCGGCGCAACCGATCGAGAGCGAGCCGCCGGTGGCCGTGGCCACCGCGCTCGACATTTCCGAACTGAACGAGGCGCGCGAACGTGCGGCCGACATTGACCGGCGTCTCGCAAATTTCCACGAAATCACCTCCGACGCGATCATCGAAATCGACCGCGACGACAATATCCGCTTCGCCAATTCTGTCATGCGCGCACGCATCCGTGCCGCTGTCGGGGCCGCTACCGAGTCGCAGGCGATCGGGCGATCGCTCTGGGAAACCGTGCCGCATCTGCGCGAGAGCAAACTGGCGGAGGCGCTGGCAGAAGCCCGGCGCACAGGCACGCCGACCGTCGCCGATCAGATCGGGCGCGACGGGCGCATTCTGGAAGCTCGCATCTATCCCGAGAGCGGCGCGATCCTCGCCTATCTGCGCGACGTGACAGAGGAGCGCCAGCTCGCGCAGGCACGCGACACGCTGACGCGCGAGCTCAATCACCGGGTCAAGAACGCCTTCGCGATGATGTCGGGGCTGGTCGGCATGACCGCCCGCCACGCGACGACGCCGGACGAGATGGCGCGGGGCCTGCGCGAACGGATCGGCGCGCTCGCCCGCGCCCATGAGCTGATCAATCCGACCGCCACACCCGAGCGCGATTTCCGCGGCATGGTCGAACTGCGCGAATTGTTGCTGGGGGTGCTCTCGCCCTATACCGGCATCGACGATCCACGGCTGACCCTCGGCGGTCCCGCCCTCGCGCTGAACCATGCGGGGTCCACCAACCTCGCGCTGGTAATCCACGAACTGGCCACTAACGCTGTGAAATACGGCGCACTTTCGCACGATGCGGGGCGTCTGGTGCTGACGTGGCGCGAGATCTCCGGCCAGCTCGAGCTTGATTGGCGGGAAAGCGGCCACCCCGGGAAACTGGTGCCACCAAGCAACAGCGGCTTCGGGTCGCGCTTGATAGACCTGACGATTCAGGGCCAATTGCGGGGAACCTATGGAACCGAATGGGTTCCCGACGGGTTCCAAGCTCGCATGACCGTGCCAATGGACCTGATAAAAGGGTAGTATAGCCCATGCTACAGAGCAGTATTTCTTGCCTCGAGGGCAGCAATGTCCTCGTCGTCGAAGATGAATTATTCATCGCCTATGACATCGCCTTCTCGGTCGAAGAAGCAGGCGGTCAGGTTGCGGGACCGTTCGCGACCCTGGCACGTGCGCGTGCAACGCTTACGGATGACTCGGTCTCCGTAGATGGCGCGATCCTCGACATGAATCTGCTGGACGGATCGGCGGAAGCCCTGATCGTCGAGCTGTGGAAGCGCGAAGTGCCTCTGGTGGTGAACACGGCCGAGCAGCTGCCGCTTGCCTTCCAATCGATCATGCCGGAAATCCCGGTCTTCTCGAAGCCGACGAACCCGTGGGAACTGGCCGAGGCGTTGGGACGCCAGCTGCGCAACTGAGGTTGGCTGTCGCGCAGTTCCGAACTCCCCTGCCCGCCTCAAAGCGGCATCTTGTATTCCTTGGCGATGGCCCAGATCTCGGCATTGATTGCTTGCATTTCGGCAAGCGCGGCTTCCAGTTCGGTAAGCGTCGCGCTGTCCAGAACGCTTTCCTCTCCAATCCGCAGACTGGTCTTGCGATCCGCGATACGCATCTGGATCGCGCGCACCGGACCTCCGCCCTCGTCGAAAGCGTAGAGGCAATGGTTGAAGTGATTGCGCAGCCCCGACACTTTCTTCATCCGTGCCGACACCGCCAGCACCCGTTCGCAGGCCCGCGGCGCGCAGGGACAGTCGTCGCGCTTGGCCAGCCGATCCACGAGATCGAGCCGCGCACGCGTGGTGTTCAATGTCAGATGGATGATCGTCGCGACGCTCTTGTCGGTCCCGGCGAGCCCGGCGATCAGATGGATCAACAGGCTCTCGGTATTGGTCCAGGCATAATTGATGCGTCCGATCAGCATCAGGAACCGATCGAAATCCGGCGGACGCACCTCCGCGGGCGCGGGCGGATCCTTAGGCACCTCGGATACGGTGATACCAGATCGCCGCCTCGGTGCGGTTGGTGACGCCTAGCTTCCCGATGATGCGGTGGATATGCAGCTTAACCGTATGTTCGGACAGGTTCAGCTTGCCCGCGATGATCTTGTTCGGCTGGCCCGAGGCGAGCATCTCCAGAACCTCGGTTTCGCGCGGCGTCAGCCCCGACAGGCAGATTGCATTGGCAGACTCCGTCGCGGTGGCGCCGTTCAGCATCGGCATCGGCAGCTCTGACGGACGGCAGTGCAGAAGCGCGGGCGGGATGTAGTGCCCCCCCGAGACGATCATCCGCAGGATCAGAAGCCAAGTCGTCAGATTCACGTTCATCGGCAGCAGACTGATGTGATGCGTCAGGATCGCAGAGCCGTGGCGCGCCATCAGATCCTGCGCGTACGCCTCGTCCTCGATCGCGATGATCAGTTTCACGCGCGACAGGAACGGCTCGCGACGTTCCGCGAGCGCGACCAGACCATCGGCGTGATCCTCGTCCACGATCAGCGAACACAGCGTGCCGCTATGATCGATCCGTCCGTCGGACTGCAATTCCTCGAGCAGCGTCTCGAAATCGTTCAGACGCAGGCACGTCGCCGGCGTCACTTCGGCATCTACGGTTCGCAAAACAGTATCGGAAAAAACATGCGATGCGCCAAGAAAGCAGATCGCTGCGTCTTGTTTGCGGCAGGACGGCATCACGCGCGCCCCCGCAGGTTCACTCTTATGCAACGCATTCATGGTGGCCCCCTCGTCCTACCCTGAACTCAAATGTTCGGGCGACTAACCCCACGTCATATCGCCCGCATCCACCATATCACGGACCAGTGAGATCAGCGTTACCCGAAGTGTTTACCCAACGGTAAGGATTCTCTTACGCGACGTAAGTCTAAGCGAATCGCGTCCGGAATCACGTTTTTTCGCTCAACGCCGCTTGGGACGCGTCACAAATGGTAGGTTGTGATCAAGTCGCCACTACACCTTGTTCAGCTTTGGGCATTTGCGACAACTTCGTGAAAATTTCTCCGATGGTCCGGGATTCCGCAGGCCACAGCGCGGAGCGCATCGGAAAACGGCTGATTTTCAGTTGGTTAAAACGGTGCCCGGCCGGCTAGACCCATTTGCTAGCTAGGTCCACCGGATCACGGGGCGCAGGATGTTGGTGTCGCAGCTGGGGGCTGTGACTCGTCTGTTTCCACATTCCGCCCGGAAAGGGTGACCCACCTGCGAATCGCTCGATTCGGGGATCGGGACCGGGGTGCCGAGCGGTTGGGGAAGCGGACATTCATCGGGGCGAAAGCCCTGCATAGCAATGGTCCGAACCATATCCGTTTTAGACAGAGTGACGGATCCCGGACCGATCAACTGGGAGAAATGAAATGGCGAACAATCGGCACAATTGGGTCCAAGGCGACTGGAAGAACCACATGGAGAACGACGACGATCACGACTCGGACCCGTCGGATAATCACTCGACGCCCGATCCGCAGCAGCAACAGCAGCATCAGAAAACGGTTTCGGATTCGGATTCGCGTGCGAATGCCGATGCAGACTCGCGTGCGAATGCCGATGCGGATGCTTCCTCGGCGGCGCGTGCCTATGGTGAAGGCGGCGACGCGACCAACACCAACCGCCTCGACGACACGAACCACAACCGTGTCGATACCGACACGACGTCAAACTCGAAAGCGGTCAACAGCAACGACATCA
Organism: Thioclava sp. IC9; assembly: GCF_002213225.1. Taxonomy (NCBI): domain Bacteria; kingdom Pseudomonadati; phylum Pseudomonadota; class Alphaproteobacteria; order Rhodobacterales; family Paracoccaceae; genus Thioclava; species Thioclava sp. IC9. The sequence continues at coordinate 19,272 of NZ_NBNX01000006.1, read as the reverse complement.
CGATCGATTTCCCGGATGAGGGCATCTTCGGCGAAGACAACGACTTCGCGGATATCGACAACTCGGACGTGGGCGACATGGTCTTTGCCGATGGCGATATGACCTATACCTACGACTACGATCCGGGTGACGACATCAACCTCAGCGACATGCTCAACGGCATGGGTAATGACGTGATGATGGTCAACACGCAGGCCAACACGCTCACCGACAACGACACGCTCAGTGATCCTGACGTGACCAATGCCGCGCAGTTCAACTCGACCCCCACGATCAACGGTGGCACCGCGCATTCCGACGACGGGATCGACGCATCCTCCGAAGGCGGCAACGGCGCCGAGGATGTCGGTTCGTCGGGCGGCATGGCGCTCGCGGGTGGCGGTATCGCCCTCTCGGGCGGCGGCGTTTCGCTCGCAGCCTCGCAAACCGAGGGTGAAGGCGACGATGGCGGCGACGGTGGCGACGGCTTCGGTATGGGCCTCGGCATGGGCGGCGGCATGGCGGGTGCTGGAGCGGACGAAGGCGGCGCAATCGCAAACGCCGGCGACGGCGGCGGCGGCATGCCGATGATGATGAAGCATCACCATCCGCAGATGGGCGGCGACGGTGGCAATGCAAGCGCGACCGATTCCGGCCAGGCAATGGCTGATGCACGGGCGACCGGCACTGGTACTGGCACCGGCACGGGTTACGGCGGCGACGGCGGTAACGGCGGCGATGGTAGCGCCTGGGCCACGACCAGCTCGAGCGCCACGGGCGGCGGCTCCTGGGCGACCGGCGGCTATGCCGGCGGCGGTAACGGTGGCGGCGACGTCACCGCAGGCGGCGGCGGCAATGGCGGCAGCCTCGGCAATTGGGGGTCGGGCAATGGCGACGATGGTATCGTCACCGGCCAGTCCTATGCCGATGCGAGCGCGGCCATCGACACCACCGCGTTCAACCAGTCGATCGTGATGGGCGCCAACATCCTCGGCAATGCCGTGGATACCACCGTGGTCGGCGGCAACCTGTCGTCCTCCTATATCGGCGACGACGACGCATCGTAAGCAAACACGCGGCGTGCCTCCACGAGAGGCGCGCCGCATTCCGTTCGGGCCGTTTCGCATCGCATCACGCCCGGACCTTGCCCGCGGCGGAGTTCACCCCGCCGGATGCGATGAACCGACAGTCTGACGCCCCGCATCCAAGCGCGGGTTTTCAGCGTCATGAAGGGGGGAAGGAAGATGCTTGACCGGCAGACCGAAATCATCGCCCATTTCATCGGTGCCTTCAATCAGACGACCGAGACCAATGTCGCCCGACAGGAATACGACGCCTTTCGCGCGCTGCAGGCTTCCGCGCCCTCGCCGGGGGACCTGCTCTCCGTCAATGTCAGCGTCAATTCGGATTACCTGCTCGAGGATTTCGATCCGTCGCTGCAGCTGAAGCTCCCGCTCGTGCCTCCGCCAGAGGCGCCGTGGCTTCCCTTCGTCGACGATTACCAGCTGCGCGATATCGCACCGCCCGGGTTGCCGTCCGGCCAGCTCGCAATCCCGCCCTATGATTTTCCGCCCGTTCCGGTACCGCTCCAGATGTTTCTCGGAATGGCGCCACCTTCCTCGGTGCTCCACATCACTTCGCAGATCAACACGCTGAGCGATCATGACGCGCTCTACGATAAGCCCTTCATGATGCCGGCAGAGCTGATGGACGAGTACGGCCCGGCGGCCACCTCGTCGAAGCTGATGGCATTGGCCGAATATGCAGATGCGCTGACGGTGAGTGCCGCACCCGTCGGCATGACCGTCGAAGCCCAGGCGGAGGCGCTGATGGCGCAGATCGACGCGCTCGATCCCGATTCCGTGCCCGACGGCGTGACGGCCGCGATGTTCCGCAGCGAGACGATCTTCGCCGCGCCGACCGACCCGGAAGAGGACGACGGTCTCGAGGAGGGCGCAACCGACCCGGAGGCCATGACCGAGCTGCAAAGCGAAAGCCTCGACGGTGAAGAGGCGGCGGCCTCCCTCCTGCCACCCGCGTTTTCGGGCGCGGTCGTGTTCGACGGGCAGCTCATGGACGAATTGCCCGAGACATTGAAACTTCGGCTGGAAGCACGCGACCCCTCGGACGACGAGTCGGAGGATACACCGCTCGACGCGGGTGTGATCGAGGTGGAGACCGACGGTATCGGCGGAGATGGCGAAGGGGCGGCCGGAACGGTCCAAGGCCCCGATATGCCCGTCGATCCCGCGGGCATGGCACTGGAAATCGCGCAGAGCCTCAGCACCGGCAACAACCTTCTGCTGAACCAGTCACAGGTGGTGCATGACTGGCTCGATGCGCCGGTGATCGCGGTCGGCGGATCGGTGACCTCGCTCTCGGTGATCTCGCAGGTGAACGTGCTGCGCGACGCGGATATGAAGCCCGGTCTCGGCCACCACGGCACAGGCAGCAGCGCGGGCGGGCAAGGCTTGGGTAATGGTGACAGCGCCGACCCGCTCGCCTCGCTAGGCCACAACGTCGCGGTCTACACGCAAGAGGCCAATCCCGCGAACTTCCTTAACCTGGTGATGCCGCCCGGCGGCAGCCTGATCGCGATGACGGAAATTCGCGGTGACCTGATTGTCGACAACCACATGACGCAGGTGAACGCGGTCTCCGATGGGGATCTGGTGAGCTTCGAATTCGGCTCCTATTCCGCCGAGATCGTGATGGGCGACAACTCGACCGTCAACCTGCAGCTCCTGCTGGAAGCGGGCGCGCAGTTCGACCTGATCATGATCGGCGGCAACATGTACGAGATCGCCCAGCTCGAGCAGATCAACGTATTGCTCGACGACGATCTGGTGATGAGCGGCGCGGGCGGCATCGGACACGGCGGCGTGGGCCATGTCTCAAGCGAGGATAACCTGCTGTGGAATGAGGCGCATCTGACCAAAGTGGGCATCGACACGCAGTTGGAGATGGACCCGCAATATCAGAACGTCCTCGACCAGCTGGCGGAAATCTACAGCGGCCTCGATCCGAACCCGGGCGAAGGCTATTCGATGCCGCCGGGCGCGGCCTACGACGCGGTCGAAGGGCTGCTGGGCGACGAGCTTTTGGGCGGCCAGATGGCACTGCGGGTACTCTATATCGAGGGAGACCTGATCGTTCGCGACAACCTCACCCAGATCAACATTCTCGAAGATGCCGACCTGATATCGGTCGACGGTCCGGGCGAATTCGACGTCGATGCGGGCGGCAACACGCTCGCCAACGTCTCGTCGCTGACTGTCGCGGGCGTCGACAGCACGATCATGGCCGCCGATGGCGTCTATTCCGACGCGGTGATCTGGCAGGCGGGGATGATGGACGATGGCAGCGGCGGTCCCCTCGGCCCGACGAGCCCCAGCGAAGGGGCGCTTGCCTCGGAGGCGGTGGCGTTCCTCGCGGACGGGATGATCGAGAACGCGCCGACTTACGACGATGACGAATTCCAGGTGCATCCGGGCTCCCACGGGGGAAGCGGGTCGCTCGATGCATTGCACACGGTTCTGGCCTGACGGAGGGGCGGAACTTCATTCACTAGGGGAACTTCGATGAAAGACAGGACTGACGACGCCGCCGGGGGGCAGGCGACCCGCCAAGATGGTCATGACGCGATGGCTCGGAACGTGGATCCGCCGCAGGCCGATCCGACAGACAAACGGCAGGCGCAAACCGCGACGGGCGACGGTCCCGGGGCGAAAGCGCGCGCCGACGAAACCGGCGCGGAGGGGACTGTCGAGACAGTCGCCGCCCGGACGGAGGGTGGTGCTGACGCCCGAAAGGAGGCGGGTCGTGTCCCCGCGCAAAATGCCTCCGGCTCCCCACCGGCGCCACCCTCCACCCCAGCCTTTCACAAGCGCCTCGGCCCGGTGGATTTCACCCGCACGCTGCATGACATGAAAAAGCGGCTGCGCGTGAACATGGCCTTCGTCGTGCTGATGACCTGCGCCACGAATATCCTGATCCTCGCGGTGCCGATCTACCTGTTCCAGATTTCCGATCGGGTCTTCACCTCGCGCTCGACCGACACGCTGGTGATGCTGACCATCGTGATTGCCGGGGCGATCGTCGTGCAGACGCTGCTCGACGCGGTACGCCGGCTGGTACTGATGCGCTCGGCGGTGGATGTGGCCGCGCGGCTCGGCGCACCGGTCCTGTCGGCTGCAGCGCAGGCTTCGCTGCATTCCAACGGGCGCGAATATCAGGTTCTGGGCGATCTCAACGCGCTGCGGAGCTTCCTTGTCTCCGGCACGCTGCTGTCCTTCCTGGACGTGCCCTTCGCGCCGATCTTCGTGCTTGCGGTCTTCCTGATCCACCCGCATCTCGGCACGATCGTGGTCGTGACCGCATTGATCCTTATGCTGTTTGCCTGGATCAACCAGAAGATCACTTCGGACGGCTTCAGCCGTGCCAATATCGCGCAGACCCGGGCGAACCTTCACCTTGAGTCGATGTCGCGCAACAGCCAGATCATCAACGCGATGGCGATGATCCCCGAAGCCGTGTCGATCTGGGGTCGCGATACCGCCGCCTCCCTGCGCGCGCAGACGGAGGCGCAGGATCGCAACGTCTTCACCGCCTCCGCGTCGCGGATGTTCCGCCTGTTCACCCAGATCGGGATGCTGGGCTGGGGCGCCTATCTCGCGCTCGATGGGCAGATCACCGGCGGCATGGTGATCGCTGCCTCGATCGTCGCGGGCCGTGCGCTCGCGCCGATCGAAGGCGCGATCGAGGGATGGAACTCCTTCCTGCTGGCACGCGGCGCCTATGATCGGGTCGGCCAGCTTCTGGCCTCCGCCAAGACCCGCAACGACAAGCTGCGCCTGCCCAAGGTGGAAGGACGGCTCGATATCGAGCGTCTCCTCTATGTTCCGCAAGGCACCAAGCATGTCGTGCTGAATGCGCTGACCTTCTCGCTCGCGCCCGGCGACCAACTGGCGATCATCGGCAATTCGGGCGCCGGCAAGACGACGCTCGGCAAGATGCTGGTGGGATCGGTGCTGCCGACCTCGGGAGCTGTGCGGCTCGACCTGATGGACATCCGCAACTGGGACCCGCGGCAATTCGGCGAAAGCATCGGCTACCTGCCGCAGGACGTGCAGCTCTTCCCGGGCACCATCAAGCAGAACATCGCCCGGATGCGGGAGGATGCGAGCGACGCCGCGATCCATCGCGCCGCCGCGCTCGCCGATGTGCACGAGATGATCGCCTCGCTGCCGCAGGGTTACGAGACGGTCGTCAGCTCCGACGGCTCGCCGCTATCGGGCGGACAGAAACAGCGGATCGGTCTGGCGCGCGCCTTCTTCGGCGATCCGAAGTTCGTGGTGCTGGACGAGCCGAACTCGAACCTAGACACGCAAGGCGACGCGGCCCTCGTGCGCGCGCTCGGTCATGCCAAGGCCAACGGGATCACGGTGGTCGTGGTCACGCAGAAACCCTCTCTGCTCAGCGCGGTCGACAAGATCATGCTGCTCAACGACGGCAATATCGCGATGTTCGGCTGGCGCGACCAGATGCTCGCAGAGCTGGAGCGGCGCAAGCAGGCCAAGGCCCAGCAGGTGCAGCAACAACGCGCAGCGGCGCAGAACGTCGCCGCGACCGCCCCGATGCAAGGAGCCCCGGCATGACACTCCTTCTGACCAACCCGCTCAACTCCCACGAGACCCCCGACTGGTCGACCGAGGTCCCGCGCAGCATCAAGACGCTGGTCATCGTCGGGCTGACGATCTTCGCGATGGCCTTTGGCGGCTTCGGCGTCTGGGCCTTCAGCGCCCCGCTCGCCGCCGCCGTCATGGCACCGGGCTCTTTCGTGGCCACGGGCCGCAACAAGATGATCCAGCACCTCGAAGGCGGGATCATCAAGGAGATCAATGTCTCCGAGGGCGATTTCGTCACCGCGGGGCAACCGCTCCTGCGCCTCGACGAGACCTCGGCGCTCGCCAATGAACGCGCGCTATTCCTGCGCCGCGCGCGACTGGAATCGATGGAGGCCCGGATACAGGCCGAATATGACGGCTGGCGCGAACTGGTCTTCCCGAAATGGCTGCAGGACGCCCGGCGCGACGTGGAAATCGCCGCGATGATGGATTCCCAACGCCTCGCCTTTGATGTGACGAAAGCGAAAGTGCAAAGCGAGTTGGACCTGCTGGCGCGCAACATCGCCGCGATGGAGAGCCGTTCGGAAGGCTACCGCGCGCAGCTGATCGCCGCGGAGGCCCAGCGTGACCTGCTGGCCGAGGACCATGAGAGCAAGGCGAAACTCTTCGAGAGCGGGCTGATCCGGCGAACCGAGCTGAACGCGCTACTGCGCGCTCTGGCCGATGCGGAAGGGCAGATCGGCCGCCTCAAGGCGGAGATCGGCGAGAGCGAGGAGATGCGCGCGAAATACCAGGCGCAGACCAAGCAGACGATCGAGACCCACAAGCAGGCCGCGCTCGACGAGTTGGAGACCGTGCAGGCGGAACTCGATTCCGTACGCGAGCAAGAGCGCAAGGCGACCTCCATCCTGAAGCGCGTGGTGATCGAAAGCCCGGTTTCCGGTACCGTGGTGCGGCTGAACTATTCCGGCGCGGGCGGCGTGATCGAGGCGGGCAAGGTCATCGCCGAGATCCTGCCCTCGGAAGCCCCGCTCATCATCGAGACGATGATCGCGCGCACCGATATCGACGCGATCAAGGTCGGACAGGAAGCGTCGGTGCGGCTCTCGGCGCTCAACCAGCGCACGACGCCGATCCTGATTGGGGAGGTCTATTACATCTCCGCCGACGCGATCGTGGAGCGCTCGGGCGAACATCCCCGCGAGGTCTATATCGCCCGCATCCGCCTGCCCGCCTCGGAGCTGCGCCGGGTACCGGGCTTCGCGCCGATGCCCGGGATGCCGGTGGAAGTGATGATCCAGACCGCGTCGCGGACCTTCGCCCAATACATCGCGAAACCAGTGGTGGATTCGATGAACCGTGCTTTCCGCGAGCATTGAGAGGTCGATCCGACGGAAAACCGGCGTGAAGGCGTCGCTCTCGAGGGCGCGGCGCCTTTCTCCTTCAGCCTAACGAATTCATGGGCTTACGCCACAGTTTAGACTCCTTCTAAATTCCTGAGTAAAATAATCGATCACGAAGGCGGGAAAATACCAGACTTCATTTGTCAGAGATCAATTTCCAGACTATCTCCTGACGATAGGAAGCGAAGACCGACTCGCGACCCATCACGGAGGTGCCCTCATGAAGGCCAGCCCTATCGAGAACGAAACCTGCAAATGCGCACTGCCGCTTGGCCAGTGCCGTCGCGGGTTCCGGGGCACTCTGGTCTCTGTCTGCCCGCTGGCCGGAAAGGATGGCTATGACGCGGACGAGCTGGAACTGCGCCTGCTGGAGCTTGGCTTCATCGAGGGCGCGTCGGTCCACATCCTTCACGAAGGTCCGTTCGGTCGCGATCCTATCGCGGTGCGCGTGAACGACACCACCGTCGCTCTGCGGCGTGCCGAGGCGATGGCCATCCTCGCGGAATGACGTCGGCTCCTGCCATAAACCAGCCCAAAGCCCCGCAGACCGATCCCGACGCCCAGCCGATCGAGGCCGCGCTGGTCGGAGCGCCGAATTGCGGCAAGACGGCGCTGTTCAACGCGATGACCGGTGCGACGCAGAAGGTTGGCAATTATTCCGGCGTGACCGTGGAGCGCAAAGTCGGCGTGGCGACCACGCCTGCGGGGCGCAAGTTCGCGCTGATCGACCTGCCCGGCACCCATAGCTTGCGCGCCCGTTCTCCGGACGAGGAAGTGACCCGCGACGTGCTGCTGGGCCAGCGCCCGGGAGAGCGCGTCCCCGACATGATCCTCGCGGTGGGCGATGCGACCAACCTGCGTGGCGCGCTGCGTCTGGTCTCGGAACTGAAGAAGATCGGCCTGCCGATCGTGATGATCCTCAACATGATCGACATCGCGCGCCATCGCGGCTTGCAGATCGACCATGTCGCGCTGAGCGAGGAACTGGGCATCCCGGTGATCCCGGCCACTGCCGTCCGCCGCGGCGGGCTCGACGAGTTGTGGTCCAAGGTGGATCCGATGCTGGAAGCCGGCCTCGACGACCCGCAACCTTCGAGCTGGGCGGTTCCGAGTACGCATGACATGCGGGTCTCGATGCGCGAGGCGGAACGGCTGGTGAAGACCCACGTCATCCGCCCGCCCGAGCCGGACACGATTTCCGCCAAGATCGACCGCGTGGTGCTGAACCCGATCGCGGGGCCGATCATCCTTCTGGCGATCCTCTTCGTGATGTTTCAGGCCGTCTTTTCCTGGGCCGCGCCCTTCATGGATGCGATCGACTGGGCGTTCAGTTCGCTGGGCGCGCTGGTGACGCAAGTGATGCCCGAAGGGCTGGTGCAAAGCTTCATCTCGGACGGTTTGATCGCGGGCATCGGCTCGGTCATCATCTTTCTTCCGCAGATCCTGTTCACCTTCCTCTTCATCCTGCTGCTGGAAGATTTCGGCTACATGGCGCGGGCGGCCTTCCTGATGGACCGGATCATGGGCCGCGCCGGGCTGAACGGGCGCGCTTTCATCCCGCTTCTGTCGAGCTTCGCCTGCGCGATCCCCGGCATCATGGCCGCGCGGGTGATCGACAATAAACGCGACCGGCTGACGACGATCCTCGTCGCGCCGCTGATGACCTGCTCGGCGCGCATTCCCGTCTACACGCTGATCATCGCCGCCTTCATCCCCAACACGAAAGTGCTCGGCGGGCTGAGCCTGCAGGGGCTGGTCATGTTCGGTCTTTATGCGGCTGGCGTGTTCTCGGTTCTCACAGTGGCCTTCGTCGCGCGACATCTCTTCGCACGCGAAGAGCGTTCGGCGCCACTGATGCTCGACCTGCCCGACTACAAGATGCCGATCCTGCGCAATATTGCGCTGGGGCTCTACCAGCGCGCACGGGTCTTCCTGCGCCGGGCCGGCACGGTGATTTTCTGGGCGATGGTGGTGATCTGGTTCCTGTCGACCTTCCCGATGGCCCCCGAGGGCGCTACGCAACCGGCGATCAACTATTCCTTCGCCGCGATGATCGGCCACTTCGTCGCGCCGATCCTCGCGCCTTTGGGCTTCAACTGGCAGATCGCCGTGGCGCTGGTGCCGGGCATGGCCGCCCGCGAAGTCGCGGTCGCAGGGCTAGCCACGGTCTACGCGGTGGGCGGCGAGAACGGCCTGATCCACACGCTTACCGATCAGTGGAGCCTCGGCACCGCGCTGGCGTTGCTCGCATGGTATATCTTCGCACCGCAATGCATCTCCACGCTGGCGGTTATCCGGCGCGAGGCGGGTTCGGCGAAGTGGATGTGGGTCGCGGTGGTCTACATGTTCGCGCTGGCCTATCTCGCGGCTTTCGCGACCTACCAGATCTCGGCCCTCCTCGGCGCGGGCTGAGCCCTCGCGCAACCTTCAATCGATGGTGAGACGCGGTGAACGCTTTGCCGCCTTGAGTTTCGCGCGACGATCCGGAAGATGCCGCTCGACAGTCACGGGACAGAGAGCCTCCGCATGATCCATCGCCGCCTTGCCGTCCTCTTGGGCCTCGTCGCCCTGATGCTGCCGCAGGTGGCCGCCGCCCACATCACCGCGACCGGCTCGGGCGGTTTCACCGCAGGGTTCGAGCATCCGCTCTCGGGCTATGACCATTTCCTCGCGATGTTCGCGGTGGGCCTCTGGGGCGCGCAGATGGGTGGACGTCAGGTCTGGCAATTGCCGGTGACCTTCCCGCTGATCATGGTCGTAGGTGGCGTGATCGGCATTCTCGGCCTGCCGCTGCCCGGCATCGAGATCGGGATCGCGCTGTCGATCGTAGTTCTCGGCCTCGCGATCGCCACCGCATGGAAGCCCTACGAATGGATAGCGCTCGCGATCATCTCGGTCTTCGCGCTTTACCACGGTTACGCACATGGGGCAGAGCTGCCGATGGCCGCCGACCCGGCAGATTTCGCGATCGGCTTCGTGCTGGCGACCGGGATGATCCACGTGATCGGGGTCGGCGTGGGTCTCGTCCTCGACCCGATCCGGGGTGGTCAGCTCTCGCGCGGGCTGGGCGCTATCATCGCTGTGGTCGGGCTCGGCTTCCTTGCGCTGGCACTGGGTTACCTGCAATCTCAGCTCGGGTTCCTGCAAGGTGGGCTGAGCCTCTTTGGCCATTGACGTATCGCATAACCGTTCCGGCCTTAGCTGGCTGCGTCACCTCTGGGTGCTGGCCGGGCTGACCGCTCTGATTGTGCTGGCGCTGATCCCGCCTGCGGACCGCGGCGAGACCGGGGCGTGGCTGATACGCGACGCGCTCGCGATCGAGCGGCTGTTCCCGCTATTCGGCTTCGGGATCGCGCTGGCCTTGGTCGGGCGGCGCGCTGCACTGATCGCGGCGCTGCTCTGGGCCGTCGGGATCGCGCTCGGCTTCACCTTCCGCATCGAGCTGATGGCCACGTTGCAACAACTCCCCGGCGCGATCACGCATCACTTCCTGACCATGCCGATCTCGGCCATCGCCATCGGTGCCACGCTGGCGCTTGGGCGCTGGTCGCGGCCCGTGCTGATCGTGCCAGCGGGACTTGTTCTGGGGGTGATGTATGCGCTCTCGGTGAAATTGTCCGACCCGAGCTATGGCGGTGCGCCTTGGGTCTTCCTCGCCGGGATCGGCCTGGGCATCTGGCTGATCGGCGCGGTCTATCTGGTGCTGCGCAGCTGGCAGGCGCAATGGTTCGAGATAGCAGGCCGGATCGTCGGCAGCTGGCTGGTCGCGATCGGACTGCTTTACGGAGGCGCCGCACTGATGGGCGACAAGCTGAAGCCGAAGAATGCAGATCCTTCGACCGCCGCTTCGGAGAACGCGCCCGCGGCAGAAACCGCAGTGCCCGAGGCCGATGTTTTCCCCAGCTTCGGCGCGCCGCCGCCCGCCGCCCCGCCCGGCAGCAAGAAACCGGGTTTCCAACCATGATCCGCCGCACTGTTCTCACCCTCGCCGGTCTGATCGGGCTGCTGCCGGGGCTCGCGAAGGCCCACCCGGAAGACGAAATCCTGATCCGTCTGCTTGTCGGCATGGAGAGCGGCAAAGTCACCCATATCGGCGAGAGTTGGACCTTCGATCCGACCGTGTCCGACTGGCTGATCCAGAGTTTCGACAAAAATGGCGACGGGGCCTTCACCGGAGACGAGCTGGCGCCGCTGCAAGACGCGGCGAAGCAGAATTCGGAAGGCTCGTTCTTCTACACCCGGTTCTGGAAAGGGGCCGAGCAACTGCCCGATCCCCAGATCTACGGCTTTCAGGCGACGGTGAAGGATGGGGCCGTCACGATGGCCTTCGCGCTCGCCCTGCCCCAAGCCGAGAACCCGAACGATCTGCGCATCGAGATGTATGACCCCGAGAACCTGACTGGACTGGTGCCGGTGAAATCGGACCCGGTGGTGATCCGCGGCTTGGCCGACGGCGCGACCTGCGTGCCGAACGTCTCGGTCAACCAACCCGATGTGCATGGCGGGCCGGACAATATCCCGATCGCGCTGACGCTGGCTTGCAGCGGGTGAACTTGGAGGGGGCGCTGCCCCCGCGCTGATGGCCCTTCGCTTGCGCTTCGGGCGTTCGGCGGGGCGTCCTTCCACTGGAAGGCCGCTGATCCCGCCTCACCCCCCGGGATATTTCCACCAAGAGGAAGAGGCTAGTCGGCCTTTAATTTCGGAGCAGGTTTTGGTTCCGCCAAGGGCGTGTCCGAAAAACGGATCGGCGTGCGGATGCCGGGGATACCCTCGGCCTCGACCCGCATTCCGCGCGCCTCAACCTGCGGATCGGCGAAGACCTGATCGACGGAGTTGATCGGGCCCGCGGGAACGGTCGCCTTCTCGAGCGCCGCGAGCAGGTCGGCGCGCGGCCATTGCGCGAGCGCTGGCAGAAGCGTTTCGCGCATCGCCGCGCGATTGGCGACGCGGGCCTCGTTCGTGGCGAAGTCCGGGTTGGCCGCAAGGTCGAGGGCCAGAACCTCGCAAAGGCGCCGGAACTGCCCGTCATTACCAACCGCGAGGATCAGATCGCCATCCTTGGCGCTGACAACCTCATAGGGCGCGATATTGGGATGCGCGTTGCCTAAGCGATGCGGCGCATTGCCTGTGGCGAGAAAGTTCATCCCCTGATTGGCGAGCACGCCCACCGCGCAATCCAGAAGCGCCATATCGACCAACTGCCCGCGCCCGGTGCGCGCCCGTGCGGCCAGCGCCGCCTGAATGCCGATCACCGCGTAAAGCCCGGTGAAGATGTCCGCGAAGGCCACGCCCACCTTTTGCGGCTGGCCTTGCGGGTCGCCGGTCAGGTCCATCCAGCCAGCCATGCCCTGGATCAGGAAGTCATAGCCCGCACGGCTCGCGTAAGGGCCGTCCTGCCCGAAACCGGTGATCGAGCAATAGACGAGACGCGGATTGATCGCGGAAAGGCTCTCGTAATCGAGGCCGTATTTCTTCAGCCCACCGAGTTTGAAGTTCTCGATCACCACATCCGCGTCCTTGACCAGATCGCGCACGATCTTCTGGCCTTCTTCGGTACGGAAATCAGCCACGACCGAAATCTTCCCGCGATTGGTGGCGTGGAAATAGGCAGCCGATCGACCCTCCGGCCCGTCGCCTTCGCGCGCGATGAAGGGCGGGCCCCAGCGGCGGGTATCGTCGCCCTCGGGCGCTTCGACCTTAATCACCTCCGCGCCGAGATCGGCCAGCACCTGACCGGCCCAGGGACCGGCCAGAATCCGCGCCAGTTCGACGACTTTCACACCTTCCAGCGGGGCCATCAGAAGAAGGCCTGCAGGCCCGTCTGCGCACGACCCAGGATCAGCGCGTGCACGTCATGGGTGCCCTCGTAGGTGTTCACCGTCTCGAGGTTGACCATGTGGCGGATCACCTGAAACTCGCCCGAAATGCCGTTGCCGCCATGCATGTCGCGGGCCATCCGCGCGATATCCAGCGCCTTGCCGCAATTGTTGCGCTTGATGAGCGAGATCATCTCGGGGGCGGCATCGGCTGCGTCCATCAGGCGGCCCACCTGCAGCGCGGCGTGCAGGCCCAGCGTGATTTCGGTCTGCATGTCTGCGAGCTTCTTCTGGAACAGTTGCGTCTGCGCGAGAGGCTTGTTGAACTGTTTGCGATCGAGGCCGTATTGGCGCGCGGCGTGCCAGCAGAACTCGGCCGAGCCCATCACGCCCCAGGCAATACCGTAACGCGCACGGTTGAGGCAGCCGAACGGACCTTTCAGCCCCTCGACATGCGGCAGCAGCGCGTCTTCCCCGACCTCGACGCCGTCCATGACGATCTCGCCGGTGATCGACGCGCGAAGCGACAGCTTCTGCCCGACCTTCGGCGCGCTCAGCCCCTTCATGCCCTTCTCCAGCACGAAGCCGCGGATCTTGCCGCCATGGGCTTCGGACTTCGCCCAGACGACGAAGACATCGGCGATCGGCGAGTTGGTGATCCACATTTTCGAGCCGGTGAGGCGGTAGCCGCCCTCGGTCTTCTCGGCGCGGGTCTTCATACCCGCCGGGTCCGAGCCCGCATCGGGTTCGGTCAGGCCGAAACAGCCGATCCACTCGCCCGAGGCCAGCTTCGGCAGGTATTTCTGGCGCTGCTCCTCCGAGCCATAGGCGTAGATCGGATACATCACGAGGCTCGATTGCACCGACATCATCGAGCGGTAGCCGCTATCGACGCGCTCGATCTCGCGCGCGATCAGGCCGTAGGACACGTAGCCCGCGCCGATCCCGCCATATTCGTCGGGGATGGTCGCGCCCAAGAGGCCCATCTCACCCATCTCGCGGAAGATCGCGGGGTCGGTGGTCTCGTTCTCGAAGGCCTCGATCACGCGCGGTTGCAGCTTGTCCTGCGCATAGGCGCGGGCCGCATCGCGCAGCATCCGCTCCTCTTCGCTCAGCTGGGTTTCCAGACGCAGCGCGTCGTCCCAGGTGAACTTGCCCAGATCGGGGGCATCCTTGGCTTTGAGCGTGGGGCGGTCGGTCATGGCGGTCCTCGAGATCTGTCTTTCGTTGCGTCGAACTCTAGGCATCGAGCCGCGTGGCGCAAACGATTAAATTTGCGAAGATGATGAGTTTTGCGCATGATCCGGCAAGACACAGCGGAGCACCCTCGCGACCATGCGCAAAAGCTACACTCCTACGATCAACGAGCTGCAGGCCTTCGCAGCCTGCGCGCGCTTCGGCACGACGACGCGGGCGGCAGCGGAGTTGAACCTGACGCAATCGGCGGTGTCGCGCTCGCTCGGGACATTGGAGGAACGGCTGGGCGTGGCCCTGTTCGACCGGGTGCGCAAGCGGCTGTCTCTGTCGCCGGCAGGTCATGTTTTCCTTGCGCAGGCAGAAGAAATCCTTGGTCAGATCGACCGCGCCGCGATGGGGGCGATGGCCTTCGGCGGCGCGCGCGCGGTGCTGCGCATGGCCGTGCTGCCGAGCTTTGCGCGGTCGTGGCTGATCCCGCGATTGGCCGGGTTCGAGGCCGCGCAGCCGGAGGTGAGCCTCGATCTCAGTGCGCGACTGCTGCCGGTGGATTTCGCGCGGGAGCCATTCGACCTGGCAATCATGCGCTCCAGGCATGAACAGGCGGGGGCAGAGGTCGAAAATCTCGTTGCGGAGGAATTGATCGTCGTGGCCGCGCCGCACCTGATGACGGGGCGCGCGGAATTGGAGGACGACGCGCTGCTGGCGCTGCCCCTCTTGCAGCAGTCGACGCGCCCGACGCTCTGGCTCGACTGGTTCCGCGAGAGCGGGCGCGACGCGCGGCATATCCTCCGCGGCGCGCGGTTCGATCATTTCGACATGATCCTCGATGCGGCGAGCGCGGGCATGGGGCTGGGGCTGGTGCCCGCGATCATCGCGCAAGGGGCGCTGGCCTCGGGGCGACTGGTGCAGGCGACGCCGCGCCGGTTTGCCACCGGTGAGAATTACGCGCTGATCCTGCCCGAGCGCGCGCGGGAGGCGCCGCATGTCAGCGCCTTCCGCGATTGGTTGCGGGCCGAGATCGGCGCTTAGTCGAAGACGATGACCTGCCGGATCGCCTCGCCCGCGGCGAGCCGCTCGAAACCTTCGTTGATGTCTTCGAGCTTTAGGCGATGGGTCATCAGGTCCGGGATCGGCAGTTGCCCTTGCACCATCATCTGCGCGAAACGCGGGATGTCGCGGACCGGCACGCAGGAGCCCATGTAGGATCCCTTCAGCGCATGTTCGTTCGCCGTCAGCGACACGGCCGGGATCGTGAACTCCGCCTTCGGGTTCGGCAGGCCCGCCGTGACGGTCGTGCCGCCACGCCGGGTGATGGCATAGGCGAATTGCAGCGCCGGAGCCGCGCCAGCCAGCTCCACCGCGAGATCGACGCCGCCGCCGGTAAGGTCGCGCAGTTTCTGCACCGCGCCTTCCTCGGTCGGGTCGATGGCATGGGTCGCGCCAAGCTTGAGAGCGAGGTCGCGTTTGTCCTTGGCCAAATCGACCGCGACCAGTGTGCGCGCGCCTGCCGCGACCGCGCCAAGAAGCCCCGCGAGGCCGACGCCGCCAAGGCCGATGATCGCGCAGCTTTGCCCGGTCTTCAGCCCGCCCGAATTCAGCACCGCGCCGACGCCGGTCAGCACCGCGCAGCCCAGCAGCGCGGCTTGGTCGAGGGGGATCGATTTGTCGATCTTCACGCAGGACGCCTCGGAGACGACTGCGTAATCCGAGAAGGCCGACACGCCGATATGGTGGTTCACATGCTCGCCCGCGACCGAGATGCGTTTCGATCCGGTGATCAGGCTACCCTTACCCGCCGCGACCGCGGCCGGCTCGCAAAGCGCGGGCCGCCCCTCGGCGCAGGGCACGCAATGGCCACAGGACGGCGCGAAGACGAGGACCACGTGATCGCCGGGCGCGAAGCGCGTGACATGGGGACCGACGGCCTCGACAACGCCCGCCGCCTCGTGACCCAGCGCCACAGGCATGTCGCGCGGGCGGTCGCCGTTGATGACGGACAGGTCCGAGTGGCACAGGCCCGCCGCGGACATCTTGATCAGCAACTCGCCCGGGCCGGGATCGTCCAGCTCTGCCTCGACGATCTCCAGCGGCTGGCTGTCGGTATAGGGGCGCGCCTTGCCCATCTCGCGCAAAAGTGCGATCCGCGTTTTCATTCTTGCTCCTCCCCAAATCGATTTGGCGCAGATTGGGAAAGATCGGCGGAAGTGTCCATGCCTCTTTGACGATGCGTCACACGGTGACGGTGAAGGGAGCGTCCAGCGGATGTTCTTCGAGGTTCGCGGTTTCGCCAATCCGATCCACCACGGCGAAGAGACCGGGCGCTGCGAGCGGCGTCAGTACACCGTGCCACGTCCCGCGATGGAGGTTGATGCCCTGCGCGCCGTCGGTCAGGAAAGCACGCGGCGTGCCGGGCTTGCCGCCTGCGTCCGGTGCCACGATCACGAGGAACGGGTCCGCGCTCATCGGGAGGAAGGCCTGCGAGCCTTCGGGGTGCCGCTCCAGCAGGTCACAAAGATAGGGCAGCGTTCGCGGCTCCGCCTTGAAGATCGAGAGTCCGGCGCGCCCGCCGGACTCCGCCCCGAAATCAAGCTGTGCGCGATCATGGTAGCGCCCGCAGAGCCCGGCATTGATAAGCTTGTCGGGCGCGCCGGACGCCTCGAGCACATCCCCGAACGGGGCAAACGCCTCGGGTGTCAGCGGTTCGGCCTTGATCTGCATGGCGCCTCCGGGTTCGGGCGGAAGAAAGGGGCGCTGCCCCCTCACCCCCGGGATATTTCGACCAAGCCGAAAGGGTCAGCTCGAGATGGGCGAGCCGAGCTTCGGGTGGCGGTTCACGTCCTTGTAGAGCAGGTAGCGGAACGGACGGCGACCGGCGGCGTAGCAGGCCTGCGGGCAGAAGCTCCGCAGCCACATGAAGTCTCCCTCCTCGACCTCGATCCAGTCCTGGTTCAGCAGGTAGACTCCGCGGCCCTGCAGCACGTAGATGCCGTGCTCCATGACGTGGGTTTCCGCGAAGGGGATGGTGCCGCCCGGCATGAAGGTCACGATATTGACATGCATGTCGTGGCGCAGATCGTTCGGATCGACGAAGCGAGAGGTCGACCAGTAGCCCGAGGTGTTGGGCATCTCGAGCGGCGGCTTGTCCTGATCGGCGGTGACGAAGCTTTCCGGCGCGTCGATGCCGGGCACACGCTCGTAGCGTTTTCGGATCCAGACGAAGGTGCCGGGCGTGTCCTGATCGTTCGCGACCGACCATTGCGTGCCCGGGGCGAGATAGGCGTAGCCGCCGGCGTCCAGTTCGTGGCCGACGCCTTCGATCACGAGGCGGATGTGGCCAGCGAGCACGAAGATCACGCCCTGGCCCTCGGGATCGGGTTCGGGATTGTCCGAACCGCCGCCCGGCGCGACTTCGACGATCAGCTGCGCGAAGGTCTCGGCAAAGCCCGACAGCGGCCGCGCGAGCACCCAGGCGCGGGTGTTTTCCCAGCCCGGCATCAGCGAGATGGTGATGTCGGAGAGCACACCGCGCGGGATCACGGCGTAGGAGGTGTTGAATTGGGCGCGCTCGCGGGCGCGCTGGTTCTGATCGGGCAAACCGCCCGTCGGGGCGTAATAGGTGTATTCCATCAAAGGTCCATGGCGTTCAGGCGATGCCACGCGATCCGCTCGACCTGTTTGCAGGCCTCACGGAATTCCGTCTCGCGGCCCTGGTCAAGCCGGCGGCGGAAGGCGTGGAGGATTGACGCCTTGGTATTGTCTTTTACGGCGATGATGAAGGGGAAACCGAATTTTTCGGTATAGGCGGCGTTGAGCGCCTCGAACGTGGCGCGTTCCTCGTCGGTCAGCGCGTCGAGCCCGGCGCTCGCCTGTTCCGAGGTGCTTTCTGCGGTTAGACGTTTGGCCTGGGCGAGTTTTCCCGCGAGATCCGGGTGCGCGGTCAGCACGCCGAGACGCTCCGCCTCCGAAGCCGAGCGGAAGATGCGGACAAGCGCCGAGGCCATCCCTTCATGGCTGTCATGGGCCGGGCCCAGCTCCAGCTCGAAGGCCCGCTCGGCGATCCAGGGCGAATGTTCGTATATGCCGCCGAAGACTTCGACGAAACGGTCCCGGCTCATCTGGCTCGGGCGTTCGCGGCGCGTGTGGGGGTGGGTCGCGGCCCAATGCGCGGCGATCTCTCCACGGGTCGCGAACCAGACGCCCTCATGCGACAGCGCGTAATCGAGGAAGCGCTTCAGCCCCGCAACTTTTCCCGGTCGCCCGATCAGGCGGTTATGCAGGCCCACCGAGAACATCTTCGGCGCGCCGTCCATCCCTTCGGCATAGAGCGTGTCGAAACTGTCCTTGAGGTACTGGAAGAACTGCTCGCCCTCGATATAGCCGGGCGCCGTGGCAAAGCGCATATCGTTGGCTTCCAACGTGTAGGGGATCACGAGTTGGTCCCGCGCGCCCACTTCCAGCCAATAGGGCAGGTCGTCGTCATAAGTGTCGGAGATCCAGTCGAAGCCACCCTCTTCTGCGGTCAGCCGCACCGTGTTGGCCGAGCAGCGCCCGGTATACCATCCGCGCGGACGCTCTCCGACGACCTCTGTATGCAGGCGGATAGCCTCGGCGATCTGGCGGCGCTCTTCGTCTTCCGCCATATCTTTGTGCTCGACCCATTTCAGGCCGTGCGAGGCGATCTCCCAGCCCGCTTCCTTCATCGCAGCGACCTGTTCCGGCGCGCGCGCCAGCGCGGTCGCGACCCCGTAGATCGTGAGTGGTACGTTCAGCCTGGTGAACAACCGGTGCAGCCGCCAGAAGCCTGCGCGCGCACCGTATTCGTAGATCGACTCCATGTTCCAGTGTCGCTGGCCGGGCCATTGCGCGGCGCCTGCGATATCGGACAGGAACGCCTCCGACGCCGCATCGCCGTGCAGGATATTGTTCTCGCCGCCCTCCTCGAAGTTGAGCACCATCGAGATCGCTACGCGCGCCTTTCCCGGCCATTGCGGATCTGGGGGCGTGCGGCCGTAGCCGCGCAGGTCGCGGGGGTAGCGGGTCATCGAATGGCTCCTGTCTTCGGGTCGAACCGGGACAAGAAAGAGCAAAATACGCGAAAGGGAAAGGGGGGCTGACCCGTCGCCGCAGGTCAGACTGCCGCGATGGTGGCCTCGACCGCCTTTTTCCACGCGGCGTAGCGGGCTTCGCGTGTGGCCTCGTCCATCTGCGGGGCGAAGTTGCGATCGAGCGCCCAGCCTTTGGCGAACTCTT
>NZ_NBNX01000005.1:0-296420 GCF_002213225.1 Thioclava sp. IC9 | reverse complement strand
TATGCTCCGGTCCGCATCGATCATCGACCAAACCGCCCGCATATCTCTTCAGATATCTATCAATGTCAAAGAGCGCGAGGCCAAAAAGAACCGGAAGCGCTTATCTTAAGCGCAGCCCGCTCTCAAACCTCAGTAGTTTTCGTTGCCTTCCGTGTCAGCGTCGCTGGCCCTTCCGGCGCCCCGTTGCGTTCCGTTTGTTCCGCTTCGGTGAGGGGGGTTCTACGCATAGGCGCCGGGGTCCGCAACAGCTTTTTTCATCTGATCGTCACTTTTTTCTCGATACCCTTATTTTGTTGGTCAAAAAACCGGCAAAAAGCGAAGTCGAGGGGATCGTCCCCGACAGAGGCAGGTAGAATCGCCTTCGCCTGCCCTTGGGGCACCCGATTCCGTTTCGCGTAAATCACCCGAATTCACGCCGATCGCCCGGGTGAATCGCATCTCTGCCTGATGAATCGCTCCCCTGCCCTCGCGTCCCCCCCTGAATAGCGGTTCTGAATCGCAAACGCCGCCCCGGGGAGGGGCGGCGTTCGGTCGTCTCAATCAAGCTGCGGGGTCACGCGCGCAGGATCCGGCCCCGTGCCTTCCAGATCGCCGGGATCAGCATCACCGCGTAGATCGCGGCAAGGATCACCATCAGCAGCCAGATCCGCGTGAACACCATGCCGACCGCGATCACCGTCCCGATCAGGAGAACACCGACGGCGCGACGCGGAATGCGCATCGCTTTCGGCGAGAAGGTCTTGATCCGCGAAATCATCAACAGACCGACGAAGCCCAGCCAGAAGGCCACGACCACCGGCACCGCGCGCGCGTCGCCCAGTTCGGCGAAGCTGATGAACATCGGCAGGAGCGCGAGCCCTGCCCCGGCCGGGGCGGGAACCCCGGTGAAATGGCGCATCGAGTCGGGCTCGGCGCGCATCACGTTGAACCGCGCGAGACGCAGGCAGGCCGCGCCGGTGTAGACCAGCACGAAGACCCAGCCGAACGCATGAGTCTCTCCCAGCGCGAAGCGATACAGCAAAAGGCCGGGTGCCACCCCGAAACAGAGGAAGTCGGACAGGCTGTCGAGCTCTGCCCCGAAATCCGAGGACGCGTTGAGCCGCCTTGCGAGCAACCCGTCCATCCCGTCGATCAGCGCCGCGAGCAGGATCAGCACCACCGCGGATTCGAACCGGTCATCCATCGCGAAACGGATCGAGGTCAGCCCCAGCCCCATCCCGGCGATCGTGACGAGGTTCGGCACCAGCTGCAGAAACGGAAGCCGGTCCTTCTCGTGCGGATCGATTTCGTGGTCTTTCATCGCGCCCTCCCCGAGCCTCTCTTACCGAATGCCGCCGGAGCGCGCTTGTTCCGTGCTCTCGAGATCGGCGATCACGGTTTCGCCCGCGACCATGTTCTGGCCGATACAGACCAGCGGGTTCACTCCCTCGGGCAGGTAGATGTCGAGGCGCGAGCCGAACCGGATCAGACCGAAGCGCTCGCCGGTCAGCAAGGACTGGCCCTCTTTCGACCAGCACATGATGCGGCGCGCGACGAGCCCTGCGATCTGCACCACCCCGTATTGGCGGCCATCGGGCAGGGTCACGGCAAGGCCGTTGCGCTCATTGTCCGAACTGGCCTTGTCGAGCGAAGCGTTGAGGAATTTGCCAGGCCGGTAGGCGACCTTCGAGATACGCCCTGCACAGGGAAGCCGGTTCACATGGCAATTGAAGACCGACATGAAAACCGAGATCCGCATCATCGGCTTGTCGCCGAGCCCCAGCTCCGCCGGAGGCACCGCCGGTTCCAGCAACGAGACGATCCCGTCGGCGGGCGATACCATCAGCCCCTCGCGGGTAGGCGTCACCCGCGGCGGGTCGCGGAAGAAGTAATAGCACCAGACCGTCAGCCCGACCCCGATCCAGCCGAGCGGCTCCCAGATCAGGAACAGGATGAAGGCGATCCCCGCGAAGATGGCGACGAATTTGCGCCCTTCGGGATGCATCGGTTTCACGAAGGTGGAGAGCATGGAGACGGACATACGGGCCTCTTGAACTGTTTGCCCGTGCTTACCCCAGTTGCACGGCGATGGAAACGGGGGCGGGAGATGGCACCGCGCGACCCGATATCCGACTCTTTCCGTCGGATTGACTTTTCTGACAAAACTACTCACCTATAGGGGCAGATACCCACCTCCCCCGGAATCAGGGCGCGCAACCATGATCATTTGCCATTGCCAAACCATTACCGATCGCGACATCCATGCGGCGATCGACTGGATGCGAAAATCGGACCCGAGCACGATCATCACGCCGGGCAAGATTTATCACGCGCTCGGCAAACGCGCCGATTGCGGCGGATGCATGCCGCTCTTTCTTTCCACGATGCGCAAGAATACCAATTTGAAAGTGCCGGTCGAACTGACCGGGCTGAGACAGGCACCAATGGAAGGAAGACGACATGAAGGGCGACGCTAAGGTCATCGAATATCTAAACGCGGCTCTGCGCAGCGAATTGACGGCCGTTTCGCAATACTGGCTGCACTTCCGGATGCAGGAAGATTGGGGCCTTGCCGCGATGGCAAAGAAATCGCGTGAGGAGTCGATAGAAGAGATGCATCACGCCGACAAATTGATCGCGCGCATCCTGTTCCTCGAAGGCCATCCGAACCTCCAGAAGCTCGACCCGCTGCGTATCGGCGAGGGCCCGCGCGAGACGCTCGAATGCGACCTCGCGGGAGAGCATGACGCGCTGACCCTCTACCGCGAGGCCCGCGACCATTGCGAAAGCGTGCGCGATTACGTCTCGAAGGATCTGTTCGAAGAGTTGATCGCCGACGAGGAAGGTCACGTCGATTTCCTCGAGACCCAGCTCGACCTCTACGACCGCGTGGGCGCGCAGAATTACGCCCTGCTCAACGCCGCCAAGATGGACGAGGCGGAGTAAACCCTGCCCCTCGCAGGTCAGACAGGCTCAAAGGCGCTCCAAACGGGGCGCCTTCTTCTTTTTGCGGGCAAAAGATCGGGGGCGCCGCCCCGCTTCGGCTTCGCCGAATTCACCCCCGGGATATTTGACGCAGTTGGAAGTCAGAGCTCGCGCCACCCTTCCAACTGCCCGAAATATCCCGGGGGAGGCGCGGCACGCGCCGGGGGCGAAGCCCCAAACGAAAAGCGGCCCCCGTATGGGAGCCGCTTTCCAAATCGTATCTCGCGAAGTTTAGCGCTTCGAGAACTGGAAGCTACGACGGGCTTTCGCGCGGCCGTATTTCTTACGTTCCACAACGCGCGAGTCGCGGGTCAGGAAGCCAGCGGCTTTCAGAGCCGGACGCAGCGAGGGATCGTAGAGCTGCAGCGCTTTCGAGATGCCGTGCTTGACTGCACCGGCCTGGCCCGAGAGGCCGCCGCCTGCGACGGTCGCGTAGACGTCGAACTGGCCGTCCACGTTCGCCACGCCGAAGGGCTGGTTCACGATCAGCTGAAGCACGGGACGCGCGAAGTACTTGTCCATCGCCTTGCCGTTCACTTCGATCTTGCCGGTGCCCGGCTTGACCCAGACGCGGGCGACCGCGTCTTTACGCTTGCCGGTGGCATAGGAGCGGCCTTGCGCGTCGCGCACGGGCTCACGGGGCGTGGTGGTTTCGGTTTCGGTGGCGCCAGCGTTGTCCGAGCCGGTCACGACCGATTTCAGATCGTCGAGGGTCTTGATATCGTCGGCCATGATCAGCTCCGGGTGTTCTTCTTGTTCATCGACTTGACGTCGAGAACTTCAGGCTGTTGCGCTTCGTGCGGATGCTCGGCACCGGCGTAGACACGCAGGTTCGCCATTTGCGCACGACCCAGACGGTTGCGCGAGATCATGCGCTCGACCGCCTTGATGACCACGCGCTCGGGATGCGCGCCCTCGAGGATCTGGCGCGCGGTGCGCGACTTGATCCCGCCGGGGTGATTGGTGTGCCAGAAGTAGGTCTTGTCGTCGCGCTTCTTGCCGGTCATCTGCACCTTGTCGGCGTTGATGACGATGACGTTGTCGCCCATGTCCATGTGCGGCGTGAAGGTGGCCTTGTGCTTGCCACGCAGACGCATTGCGACGATCGACGCGAGACGGCCCAGCACGACGCCTTCAGCGTCGATGATGACCCATTTCTTCTCGATCTCCGCGGGTTTTGCGGTATAGGTTTTCATCTGTGATCTGCCCTTGTGGGGTATTTCGAATTCTGATGCGGGCTTTTGCGCGATTCCGGAAGCGTTTTCAAGTGGCGCGCTTCTTAATTTTACCAGCAAAAACAATGCGATAAAAATTAGGTATCAAAATACCCCATCACTGCGTGCGGTTTTCCGACCCGGAGGGGGCTCTGCCCCCGGCGCATCCGCGCCTCCCCCGGGATATTTGGCCCAAGGCGAAGGCGCATCGAGAGCCCCGCCCTACCCCATCGCCCTCGGCGGGATCGAATAGGTCATGCTCGCACGCGCGACAGGCCGGTCGTCGCCCTCGGAGTAGATCAGCGCATCCCCAACGGCGAGGACGCGGCCCAGTTTCAGCACCCGGATCTTCGCGATCAGGTCGGCTCCAGCCGCTGGCTTGCGCATGAAATCCATGCTCGCATTGGTGGTCACCGCCAAGGCCACGCGCCCGATCCGGGCGAGGATTGCGATGTAGATCCCGACATCGGCCAACGCGAACATATTCGGCCCCGAGACAGTGCCGCCGGGTCGTAAATGACGCTCTTCCACTTTCAGCCGCACCACCAACTCGTCCTCGTCGAGCGCGTCGATCGCGAAGTCGCCTTTCACCTGCGGAAACGCCTCGTCGAGAAATTCCGCGAGTTCGTCGCGATCCATTACCAGCGCCATGCGCCCTCCCCTTCCCTTGTCCCTCTCTCGCCCCTAGAGTTTCGACAAAGAGGAGGAGTTTCAATGACAGATCTGGTGATCCGCGAGGATAAAGGCGCGGTGGCGCATCTGACGATGAACAGCCCCGGCAGCCTGAACGCGCTGTCGGATGCGATGCTCGCGGCGCTCAAGGCCCGGTTTTCGGAGCTGGCCGAGGATACGAGCATCAAGGTCGTCGTGCTGCGCGGCGCGGGCAAGGCGTTCTGCGCGGGCCATGACCTCAAGGAAATGCAGCGCGGGCGCGAGGCCGAGGACAAGGGCCGCGCCTATTTCGCGGATCTCTTCTTCCGCTGCGCCGAGATGATGCAGATGATCCCGGCCCTGCCGCAGCCGGTGATCGCCGAGGCGCATGGCATCGCCACCGCCGCCGGATGTCAGCTCGTCGCCTCCTGCGATCTGGCGGTCGCCGCCGAGGGCACGCGCTTCGGGGTGAACGGGGTGAATATCGGTCTGTTCTGCTCGACCCCGATGGTGGCACTGTCGCGCAACGTGCCACGCAAGGTCGCCTTCGAGATGCTGACCACGGGCGAGTTCATCGATGCCACCCGCGCCCGTGAGGTCGGGCTGGTGAATCGCGTCGCCCCGCATGACGAACTCGGCGCCGAGACCGAAAAGCTGTCACAGACGATCGCGGGCAAGCTCGGCGCCGCGGTGAAGATCGGCAAGCGCGCCTTCTACGAACAGGCCAACATGGACCTCGCGAAAGCCTATGATCACACTGCGGCGGTGATGGTCGAGAATATGCTCTGGCGCGACACCGAGGAAGGCGTGCAGGCCTTCATCGAGAAGCGCAAGCCGGACTGGGCGGAGTAACCGGGCTCAGCCAACCACCATATCGTCGCGATGGATCAGCGCCGCGCGGCCGGGATAGCCCAGGATTTCCTCGATCTCGCCCGAGCGGTGCCCCGCGATCAGCCGCGCCTCGTCGCCGGTATAGCGCACGAGTCCCTTGCCGAGAACAGCGCGGTCCGGCCCCGCGATGGTAACTGGATCGCCGCGCCCGAAACGGCCGACGATCTTGGTGACGCCCGCCGGCAGCAGCGACTTGCCCGAGCGCAGCGCGTTCGCCGCGCCCTCGTCGACGAACAGCTCGCCACGCGGCTTCATCGCCGCGATCCAGCGTTTGCGCGCGGCCTGCGGGTCGCCCTCGGGGAGGAACCAGCTGCAGCGCCCGCCTTGCTCCAGTGCGCCGACCGGGTGATCGGCAAAGCCTTCCGCGATCGCCATCGCACAGCCGCCCGCCACCGCCACTTTCGCCGCCAGCAGCTTCGTTTTCATTCCGCCCTTCGAGAGGCCAGACACGGGATCGCCCGCCATCGCCTCGATCTCGGGGGTGATGTGTTCGATTACCGGCAGATGCTCGGCGCTCGGGTCGGTCTTCGGATTCGCCGTATAGAGCCCGTCGACATCGGACAGCAGCAGCAACTGGTCCGCCCCGATCGTCACTGCGATCTGGGCAGCCAGCCGGTCATTGTCGCCGAAACGAATCTCGTCGGTCGCGACCGTGTCGTTTTCGTTCACGATGGGCACGACGCCGAGGCCCAGCAGCGTCTCCAGCGTGGCACGCGAATTGAGATAGCGCCGCCGATCCGCGGTATCTTCCAGCGTGACCAGAACCTGCGCAGTGCTGACGTCGTGCGGGCCCAGAACTTCCTCATAGGCCCGCGCCAGGCGGATCTGCCCCACCGCCGCCGCGGCCTGGCTCTGCTCCAGCGGCAGCGTACCGCCCGCAAGACCGAGCACCCGCCGCCCCAAGGCGATGGACCCGGAGGACACGATCACGACGCCGGTGCCGCGTGCGCGCAAAGCCGCCACGTCGGCAGCCAGCGAGCGCAGCCAATCCGCGCGCAAGCCGCCCTGATCGACGAGAAGCGCCGATCCGATCTTGATCACCAGGCGCTTCGCCTGCGCCAGAGCGGGCGCGCTCACGGATGCCATGCTCCGCCCTCATCCTCCGGCTTCGGCTTGTCCTTGGCGATTTCCGCCCAGAGCGCGCGCAGCACATCCGGCACGCCTTTTTTCGACACGCCCGACATCAGCATGACAGGCCCACCCGACGCCTCTTCCAGCTCCGCCTTACGCTCAGCCAACGTCTCTTCGTCAATCGCGTCGATCTTGTTGAGTACGGTGACGCGCGGCTTCTGCGCGAGGATTTCCGAATAGGCCTCCAACTCGCCGATGATCGTGCGCCAATCCTCGACCGGGTCCTCCGCCGTGCCATCCACCAGATGCAGCAGCACCGAGCAGCGCTCGACATGGCCCAGGAACTGATCGCCCAGACCCCGCCCTTCAGAGGCGCCCTCGATGAGCCCCGGAATGTCGGCCACGACGAATTCGCGCCCGTCGATGCCGACGACGCCGAGATTCGGAACCAGCGTCGTGAACGGATAATCCGCAATCTTGGGACGCGCGTTCGAGGTCGCAGCCAAGAAGGTCGACTTGCCCGCATTGGGCAGGCCCAGAAGGCCCGCATCCGCGATCAGCTTGAGGCGCAGCCAGATCGTGCGCTCGACGCCTTCCTGACCGGGATTCGCCCGTTGCGGAGCGCGGTTGGTGGAGGATTTGAAATGCAGGTTGCCCCAGCCGCCATTGCCGCCCTTGGCGAGCAGCACGCGCTGCCCCACCTCGGTCATGTCGGCGATCAGCGTCTCCTGATCCTCGTCGAGAATCTCGGTGCCGACCGGCACTTTCAGCACGACGTCGTCGCCGTCCTTGCCCGTGCATTGGCTGCCCATGCCGTGCTGGCCGGATTTGGCGAAGAAATGCTGCTGGTAGCGGAAATCGATGAGCGTATTGAGCCCTTCGACCGCCTCGATCCAGACCGAGCCGCCCTTGCCGCCGTCGCCGCCATCGGGGCCGCCGAATTCGATATATTTCTCGCGCCGGAACGAGACGCAGCCCGCGCCGCCGCCGCCGGAGCGGATATAGACCTTGGCGAGATCGAGAAATTTCATGGCTTGGCCCCTTTCATCAAGGCGCCGCAATAGACGCCTGCGCGCGCAGGATCAAGCGCCGCGTGAGGCGCCGCCCCGCACACACCTGAGTTATTTCCAAAGAGAATACGGTGAATAGGTCGAGGAAGCCGGAATTTGCCCCGGCTGCCTCTTCTTCCTGATCCAAATATCCCGAGAGGGTCCGGGAGGGCAGCGCCCTCCCGTCCGCGGCTCCGGCCGCGCGCTTACATCTTGCGCAGATAGGTCCAGGTCGGAACGTGGCGCCCGCGCGCGAGCGACCAGCTTTCCGCATCGCCCAGATATTCGAAACCACTATTGGTCAGGACACGGGCAGAGCCCGGATTGTCCTGAAAGACCTCGGCGAAGAGGGTGCGGGATTTGTGGGGATTGGCCTCGATGATGGCGGCGACCGCCTCGGAGGCGAGACCCGTATTCCAGAAGCCCGGACCCACCCAATAGCCGATCTCGGACTGATCGTCGTCGAGACGGGTCAGCGAGACGACACCCAGAAGTTCGCCCATGCCATGGCGCGATCCATCGATCGCCCAGACGTCTTCGACGCGGTCGTCGGCCTGTGCGCGCGTGATGAAATTCTCGGCTGTGCCGGGCGGTAGTGGATGCGGGATCGCACGGGTGCCTTCGGCGACGCGTTTGTCGCCGGAATACATCTCGATCAGACCGGCATCCGAACGGCGCAGCGGGCGCAGCACGAAACGCTCCGTTTCGATCACGGGTTGGGTGGAAATCGTCTCCTGGTACATGGGCGCTCCTCCTCGAAACGCGGACGAACCGGCGGCTCCTCCTGCCGCATGGTCCTAGTAAATAAATAGGACAGCAAGATGACGATACATCCCCTGACCCGGTAAATTTCCTCGCTGCAAATGCAAACACCTTTGCGCCGCACTGCAACGAGAAGGGGGACCGGCCTTTCAGCCGATCCCCCGATTTTGTGACACTTTCGTCGGTCGGGTTACTCGGCGGCCTCCGCAGCCGGGAGGACCGATACGAAGGTGCGGCCCTTGAGGCCTTTATGGAAGGTGACGCGGCCTTCAGCCGTTGCAAAGATGGTGTGATCCTTGCCGAGGCCGACGCCCTCACCCGGCCACCACTTGGTGCCGCGCTGACGCACGATGATGTTGCCCGGGATCGCTGCCTGACCGCCGAACAGTTTCACGCCAAGACGACGACCCGCAGAGTCGCGGCCGTTACGGGATGAACCGCCTGCTTTCTTGTGTGCCATGGGTGTCTCTCCTTATTTCGCGAGCTCTTTGGCCTGCTCGACCCAGTCGGGCTTGACCTTGGTAGCTTCAAAGGTTTCGGGATCGACCGAAGCGAGCTGGGCGTAGGTGGTGATACCAGCTTCGTTCAGCTTCTTCTCGGCCGCCGGGCCGAGACCGGTGATGACCTTCAGATCGTCCGCTTCCGCGACGGCGGCGTCAGCCTTCGGCGCGGCTTTCGGAGCAGCAGCGGCCTTGGCGGGCTTGGCCGGAGCGGCTTCGCCTTTGCCACCATGCGCTGCACGACGCGCGATCGCGGTGCCCACGGCTTCCTTCACGCCCGACTTGTCGCCGCCGGTGGCGAGGACGTCGGTGACGCGCAGCAGGGTCAGCTGCTGACGGTGACCACGGGTACGCTGCGACGAGTGCTTACGACGACGCTTGTGGTAGGTGATGACCTTGTCGGCCTTGATGTTGTCGATGACTTCCGCCTGCACGGCCGCACCTTCGACGAAGGGGGTGCCGAACTGGGGCTTGTCGCCGCCGACCATCAGAATCTCGTTGAACTGGACTTTGTCGCCAGCTTCGGCTGCGAGCAGTTCCACGCGGAGCAGATCGCCCGCCTGAACCTTGTATTGCTTGCCGCCGGTCTTGAGGACCGCAAACATGGGTCTTTCCTTTTCTTCATCCGCGCCCTGTGGCCCCTGATCGGAGTTCGTTGGACCTGTTGGCCCGCCGTCGGACTGCGCGCTCCTCACGGGAGCGAAGTTGCAAAAACGAGGCCCGGCGGAAAGAGGACTCTCCGCCGGGTCGGGCCGATATCGGGGATCAGCCCCCGTCTGTCAAGGAAAATCGAGGTTTTATACGCAATCGCTCCAGCGGGCGAGCGCCTCGGCCGCAGAGATCCGCCGTCCCTGCGCGCATGCCTGCCCCGGCGTGGCCGAGAGCCGCGGCGCGGGGGCTGGCTGGGCGAGGCCGTCGAGATCGACATAGGCGCCGCGTTCGGCGTTCTGCGGATGCGCAATGGCCTCGGCGATCGACAGTACCGGCGTTGCGCAGGCATCGCTGCCTGCGAAGACCTCAGTCCAGTCATCGCGGCTGCGAGTCGCGAAGCGGTCCGCGAAGGCATCCCGCAAGGCCGGCCAATTCGCACGGGCCTCGCGCGCAGGCAAGGCCTCGGGCGCGAATCCCAGACCCGCGATCAGCACCGTGTAGAATTGCGGCTCGAGCGCGCCGACCGCCATATGGCCGCCGCAGGCACATTCATAGACCGTGTAGAACGGCGCTGCCCCATCGAGCAGATTCGCCTGCCGCCGATCCGTCCACGCCCCCTGCCCGGCCATCCCGGTGATCATCGCCATCAGATGTGCCACCCCGTCAGTGATCGCACAATCGACGACCTGACCCTGCCCGGTCTCCCGTGCGCGCCACAGTGCCGCCAGCATCCCGAAGGCCAGATAAATTCCGCCGCCGCCGAAATCGCCCAGAAGGTTGAGCGGGATCGCGGGCGCCTCTCCGCCCATCGCATGCAGTGCGCCGGTCAGAGACAGGTAATTGATGTCATGCCCGGCGGTCTGCGACAGCGGCCCCTCCTGCCCCCAGCCGGTCATCCGGCCATAGACCAACGCCGGATGATCGGGGAAATCGTCCGGCCCCAGCCCCAGCCGCTCCATCACGCCCGGGCGCATGCCTTCGATCACCCCATCGGCGCAAGCGATCAGCGTGCGCACCGCCTCACGCCCGGCGTCGGATTTCAGATCCACCTCCACCACGTCGCGGCCCCGATCGAGCACATCGACCTCCAGCCCCAGAACGTGATTCTTCGCCCCGCCCGAGCCGGGCCGCGCGATGCGGATCACCTCGGCCCCGAAATCGGCCAGACACATTGCCGCGAACGGCGTCGGCCCCAACCCGGAAATCTCGACAATGCGCAGCCCGCTGAGCGGCCCCGCGCCCTTGGCCCCGGTTCGCTTGATCATACGCCCCTCCTGATCGCCCCGTCAGAGGGGCTCTGCCCCGCTGGCTCCGCCAGCCCCCGGGATATTTTCACCAATCCGAAAGAGAATGCCCTCCCCTTTGGCTTGGATCAAATATCTCCGCCGGAGGCATCCGACTTCACGGCGAGCGCCAAGGTCAGGCCTCTTGCGCCTTCTCTTCGAGTTCGAGCCATTCGACCTCGGCCGCGTCGAGCGCGGTCTGGCGGTCGCTCAGCATCTCGGTGGCCTTCGCGAATTTCACCGGCTCGCGGGTAAAGAGATCGGGATCGGCGAGTAACTCGTTGATCTTCGAGATCTCATGTTCGAGCTTCTCGATCACGCCGGGCAGCTCTTCCAACCGGTGTTTCTCGGTAAAGCTGAGGCCGGTTTTCTTCGGCGCAGCTTTCTGGGCTGCGGCGGGTTTCGACTCGGCTTTGGGTGCGTCCTTCTTCGGCGCAGGCTTGGCCTCCGGCGCGGCCTCAGCCTTCTGCGCCTGATAATCCGACCAGCCGCCCGCATAGACGGTGGCACGCCCGTTGCCTTCCATCGCGATGGTCGTGCTGGCGACTCGGTCGATGAAATCACGGTCGTGGCTGACCAGCAGCACCGTGCCGTCATATTCGCCCAGCAAATCCTGCAGCAAGTCGAGCGTTTCCACGTCGAGATCGTTGGTCGGTTCGTCAAGAATCAACAGGTTCGACGGTTTCGCCATTATCCGCGCCAGCAGAAGCCGAGCGCGTTCGCCACCCGAGAGCGCCCGGATCGGGCCGCGCGCCTGTTGCTCGTCGAAGAGGAAGTCCTTCAGATAGCCCACGACATGTTTCGGGGCGCCGCGCACCATCACCTGATCGGAGCGCCCCTTCACCGCCATGTCCGGGTCGTTCACCAGCCCGTCCCATAGAGTCTGCTCGGGATTGAGCGTCGCGCGCGCCTGATCGAAGACGGCGATCTCGAGATTCGTGCCCAGCTTGACCGCGCCCTCATCGGGCTCCACCTCGCCGGTCAGCATCTTCAGAAGCGTCGTCTTGCCGACGCCATTGGGGCCGACGAAGGCCACGCGATCCCCGCGCAGCACGCGCAGATCGAAATCCTTCACGATCTGCTTGTCGCCGAAACGTTTGGACAGGCCCGTGGCCTCGATCACCCGCTTGCCCGATTGCTGGCCCGAGTCGAGTTCCATCGCCGCGACGCCCTGCCGTTTGATCTGGCTGGCGCGCTCGGCGCGCAGCGCCTGCAGCGCACGCACCCGGCCCTGATTACGCTTGCGCCGCGCCGAAATACCTTCGACCGCCCAACGCGCCTCGGCCTTGATCTTGCGATTGAGCTTGTGGCGGGCCTCGTCTTCCTCGGCCCAGGTTTTCTCGCGCCAATCCTCGAACGTCTCGAAACCCTGCTCGTTGCGTCGCACCTCGCCCCGGTCGATCCAGAGCGTGGCCCGCGTCAGCGCGCGCAAGAAAGCGCGGTCGTGCGAGATCAGCACGAACGCCTTGCGGGTCTCCTTCAGCTGGTTTTCCAGCCAGGCGATCGCCTCGATATCGAGATGGTTCGTCGGCTCGTCGAGCAGCATCAGCTCCGGCCCCTCGGCCAGAAGCTTCGCCAGCGCCGCCCGCCGCCGCTCGCCGCCCGAGGCGGTCTCGACCGGAGTCTCGGGTTTGAACTTCAGCCCTTCGGCGACCATCTCGACGCGATAAGCCTCGGCCGGATCCAGCTCGGAGGCGGCGAAATCGCCCAAGGTCGCGAAGCCCGAGAGATCCGGCTCCTGCTCCATGTAACCCACCGAGATGCCCGGCGGCACGACCCGCGTGCCCGAATCCGGCTCCACCAGCCCGGCCATCACCTTCATCAGCGTGGATTTGCCCGAGCCGTTGCGTCCCACCAATGCGACGCGATCGCCTTGCTGGACGGTGAGCGAGAGCCCTTCGAAAACGGGATTGCCGCCGAAGGTGAGCGAAATGTCGGAAAGCTGTAAAAGCGGTGCGCGTGCCATGCTCGCGAGCTAAGCGGGCCTTGGCGAAAGGTCAATGGGCCATGCGCAACGCCGCCCCTATGAGCGAAGGCGTCCTGTTCCCCTTGGGACAAATATCCCCGCCGGAGGCTCCTGCCTTCTCAGCCCTCCGAAACGTCCGTGTTACCCGGCCAGCGCCCGCAAGCTGCGCCGCCGCGCCTCGGGGATCGCGGCGATCTCCAGTGCGGTGAATACATGACAGGTGTCGAGGTCGCGATCGATCACGGCGTGATCCGATACCCATCCGCCCATCCCGAGATAGGATCGCAGCAGCGGCGGCAAGGCACTGACGTCACCAACCTCCCCCGCCAGGGCAGCAGGGTAGTCCACACGCTCGGACGCTTTGGGGCGCGGACGCAACGCCTCTGGGCCAAGCGCGCGAGCCGCGA
The DNA here is from genome assembly GCF_002213225.1 of Thioclava sp. IC9. NCBI lineage: Bacteria > Pseudomonadati > Pseudomonadota > Alphaproteobacteria > Rhodobacterales > Paracoccaceae > Thioclava > Thioclava sp. IC9. The sequence goes on along the minus strand of NZ_NBNX01000005.1, from coordinate 283,011 downwards.
GATGCGCGAGCCCTGAGCGATGCGTCCGCCAGTCGCTTCCAGTGAAGGAGGAGCAGCCAATCAGAAGCTCTGCCCCGGTCTCCTCGGCAATCCGTGTAATCGCAGCCCAGCCCAGACGCAGCACATCGGGATCGCGCAGGCCCGGACGCGTGCAGAACCGTCCCAGTTCGAGAATCGACCCGGACCATGCGGCGAGCGGCGCGAGATCGTAGAACTGCGCGCAATAGCCCTCAGGCAGCACCGCCCCACACCCCAACAGCAAAAGCCGCGCGGCGGCGGCGGGGCCGTGATCGTCGCAAATCAGGATGTGGCGGCAAAGCGGGTCGAAGCGATCGGCATCCGAGGCGCCATTCCGGAACGCCGCCGCGCGCAGTGCAAGCGCGGCCTCTCGATCCGCAGGGGTCTCTGCCTCGCGGACCTGATAGGCGCCTTTTGCGAAACTCAGGGACATGCGACCTCGCAGATCATGACGGCACCCGCCTCGGGGCCGCCCTGCTGCGATCAGTTGTTTCCGAGAACCTGACCCGCATTGACGCGACCGATCGAACCCATCAGCTGACGCAAGAAGCCGATGCCCTTGACCTTGCTCTCGGTCACGCGGCGCGACAGCGTCACGACCTGACCCTTCTCGAGGCCGAAGCGTTCGACATTCGAGACGACGCCATTGTCATTGAAGGACACGGCGACGACTTCGCGGCTGATTTCCTGCGGAGCGTGCCAGGTCACGGTTTTCCAGCGCGAACCGACGTAATACCAGCCCGAGCCTTCCAGCAGCCCGGTGGAGCTCGGCCGCCCGATCGCGGCGGCGACATCGTCGCGTGTGCTCTTGCCGACCTCGATCTGGGCGAGGTCTTCGTCAATCGGCACATACCCGTGGTTGCGGTAGATCGGAGAGCAGGCCCCCGCGATAAGCACCACGCCGAACGCGATTAACAGCATGGCCTTGCGCATCATTGAACCGATCCCCACCTGCAACCCCCTATTGCCTCTGACACTTCGGGCTTTTAGTGACGCTTACATCATGACTGCGCCGCCCTCAAGCGCTAGAGCGCGCCGACAGGGCACTCGGGCGCATGCAAAGGGTCGCCAGACAGCACCGCGCGACCCAAAACAAGGAGCCGGACATGACACAGACCCCCGTCGATCCCGACCTGCCCGCCGCCCCCGAAACGATCTGGAGCGAGCCGATGCGGCTGGCCGATCTGCCCAGCCGAAAGCCGACGCGCTTCGACATCGAGGCCAAGGGAGAGCGGCTGCAAGCGATTGCAGACTGGGCGGATATTCGCGGCGTCGAGGCGCTGCGGCTTAAAGGCGAGCTCGCGCCGAAGGGCCGCTCGGACTGGGAGCTGCGCGCGACCCTCGAGGCCCGCGTGGTTCAGGATTGTGTGATCACCCTCGCCCCGGTCACGACCGATATCCGCGAAGAAGTGGTACGGCGTTATCTCGCCGATATGGAGATGCCGACCTCCGAAGAAGTCGAGATGCCCGAGGATGACACCGCCGAGCCGCTGCCCGCGACGGTGAATCTCGGCGTCGTCGCGCTCGAGGCGCTGGAGCTGGCCCTGCCGCTCTATCCGCGCGCGGAAGGCGCGGAGCTGGAAGGCGCGCAGGTTACCGAGCCTGGCGCGGAGCCGCTCAGCGACGAGCAGATGAAGCCTTTTGCCAATCTGCGCGACTTGCTTGCCAAGGGCGAAAGCGGTAAGGGCGACGCCTAGTGGAAGACGCGGTTTCGCACCGCCCGAAACCGCTTGAAAAAAGGCCGGAAAAAAGGCTTGCACGGAAAAAGAATCCGAGTATGTTCCCGGCCTCATTCGACGTTTGGCTTCGCACCCCGAGAGACGCTTTCGGCCAAGTGACGAAACCAGAAGGAAAATCAGGGCTGTAACGCCGCAAACACGGGCTACTGGCCCCCGAAACCCCGAGGTTGAGACATGGCTGTCCCTCAGAATAAAGTCACGCGTTCGCGCCGTAACATGCGCCGCGCCCACGACTCGCTTACCGCTGCAAACCCGGCGGAATGCCCCAGCTGCGGCGAACTCAAGCGCCCGCACCACGTCTGCCCGTCCTGCGGTCACTACGCCGACCGTGAGGTCGTCGCTCTGACCGAAGAGGTCGACCTGGACGACGACGCGGCGTAAGCCCGTCGACCCGCGCCGCACGTCATGCAAGACTCGCAAGACCAGCCGCAGACGGGATCGCAGATGAAGGCCGCAGAGATGCAGGCCGCCCAGAAGGGCAAAGCGCCGGCGAATGCCGGCGCTGTCGTTCTGTCCATCGACGCTATGGGCGGCGATCTTGGCCCCGAGGCCACGATCGCCGGTGTCGCGAAGGCGCACCACGCCCAACCCGATCTGCATTTCATCATCCACGGCCCGCGCGCGCAGCTCGAACCGCTGATCGCCAAGCATGATCTTGGCGAATGCATCGACCTGCGCCATGCCGAACGGACCGTCACGATGGAGGACAAGCCCGCGCAGGTTCTGCGCAGCGGGCAGGATACCTCCATGTGGTCGGCCATCGAATCGGTGCGCGACAAGGAGGCCGATGTCGCGGTCTCCTGCGGGAATACCGGGGCGCTGATGCTGATCTCGATGATGCGGCTGCGTAAGGTGCCGGGCGTGAACCGTCCTGCCATCGCCTCCTTCTGGCCGTCGCGTGGGCCTGCTGGCTGGAATGTCATGCTCGATATGGGCGCCGACGTGAAAGCCGATGCGGAGGATCTGCTGACCTACGCCCTGATGGGCACGTCCTATGCGCGCAACGCGCTGGGGCTGGAGCGTCCGCGCGTAGGTCTGTTGAATATCGGCACCGAAGAGCACAAGGGCCGCCCCGAGCTGCGAGAAGCCCATGAGCTGATCAGCAACGCCCAGGAGGCGGGGCAGTTCGACTTCGCGGGTTTCGTCGAGGGCAACGAGCTTGCCGGCGCCCGTGCTGACGTCATCGTGACCGACGGCTTCACCGGCAATGTCGCGCTGAAAACCGGCGAGGGCACGGCAAAATTCGTGGCCGAACTGCTGCGCGAGGCGCTGACCTCTTCCGTCATGTCGAAGCTGGGCGCATTCCTGGCGATGGGCGCGCTCAAGCGCCTGCGGCACAAGACCGATCCGCGCCGCGCCAATGGCGGCGTCTTCCTCGGCCTCAACGGCACGGTCGTGAAATCGCACGGCTCGGCGGATGCCACCAGCTTCGCCGCCGCGATCGAACTGGCCGCCCGACTGGCACGCTCGGGCTTCGGCGCGAAGCTTGCCGCACGGGTTGCCACTGCCCTTCCCTCGGGGCAGGATGAGGCCAAATCCGGCGCGCCATCTGCCGCCGAGAAAAGCGAGAGCAGCCAATGACGATCAGATCCGTGGTGCGCGGCGTGGGCCATTACCTGCCCGAGCGCGTTGTCGAGAACGCCGAGTTCGAGAAAACGCTCGATACCACGGATGAATGGATTCGCGGCCGCACCGGGATCGAACGCCGCCACATCGCCGCCGAGGGGGAATACACTTCGGATCTCGCGATCAAGGCCGCGAAAGCCGCGCTCGAAGACGCGAATATGAGCGTCGACCAGATCGACGCGATCGTCGTCGCGACCTCGACGCCCGACAGCACTTTCCCTTCCGTCGCCACGATGGTTCAGGCGGGGCTGGGCTCGACCACGGGCTTTGCCTATGACGTGCAGGCGGTCTGCGCGGGCTTCATCTTCGCGCTGACCAATGCGAATGGGCTGATCCTCTCGGGTCAGGCCGAGCGCGTGCTGGTGATCGGCGCCGAGACCTTCTCGCGGATCATGGACTGGACCGACCGGGGCACCTGCGTGCTGTTCGGGGATGGCGCGGGCGCGCTGATCCTCGAAGCCACCGAGGGCACGGGCACGTCGACCGATCGCGGGATCCTGTCGTCGGACCTGCATTCCGACGGGCGCTACAAGGACCTGCTCTATGTCGACGGCGGGGTATCGACCACCGGCACGGCGGGTCATCTGCGCATGCAGGGCAACGCGGTCTTCAAACACGCGGTCACCAAGCTGGCCGAGACTGCGCACAAAGCCCTCGATAAGGCCGGGCTCACCGGCGAGAACGTCGACTGGATCGTGCCGCATCAGGCGAACCTGCGCATCATCGCAGCCACGGCCGAACGGATGCAGCTGCCGATGGACCGCGTGATCGTCACGGTTCAGGACCACGGCAACACCTCCGCGGCCTCGATCCCGCTGGCCCTCTCGGTCGGCAAGCAACGCGGCCAGATCAAGGAAGGCCAGGTTCTGGTCACCGAGGCGATCGGCGGCGGTCTGGCATGGGGCTCGGTGGTTCTGCGCTGGTAAGCGCGGCCTCTCTGCATTCGTTTTAAGCGTCGCCCGCGCAAACGCGCGTGAGCCCGCGCATCAAGCCCGTCCGCCAAGTGCTTGATATTGACTCGGGAATTACGGTCGGTCACTGTTAGCGAAATTCTTTATCCGGGGGGATAGGATGTCGAAGACCCTGACGCGCATGGATCTCAGCGAAGCGGTGTTCCGCGAGGTTGGATTGTCGCGCAATGAATCGGCGCAGCTCGTCGAAAGCGTGCTGCAGCATATGTCCGACGCCCTCGTGGAGGGAGAAACGGTCAAGATAAGCTCTTTCGGTACCTTCTCGGTGCGCGAGAAAGCCAAGCGCATGGGCCGCAATCCCAAGACCGGCGAAGAGGTTCCGATCTCGCCGCGTCGCGTGCTGTCCTTCCGTCCCTCGCATCTGATGAAGGACCGCGTGGCGGCGGGCAATTCGAAGTAACCCGACAACAAGTGACAGGTCCTACCGATGGGTAAATCCGCCGACGCGTTTCGGACGATCTCTGAGGTTTCAGACCTTCTCGACACGCCGACCCATGTTCTGCGGTTCTGGGAGAGCAAGTTCACCCAAGTGAAGCCGGTGAAGCGTGCGGGCGGGCGGCGGTATTACCGGCCCGCTGACGTCGCACTTCTGGGCGGCATCAAGCGTCTGCTGCATGACGAGGGTATGACCATCCGCGGCGTGCAGAAATTGCTGCGCGAGGAAGGTATCCGCGAGGTGGCCGCGCGGGCGGAAGTCAGCCTCGAGGATGAGCGCGAGACCGGTGAGGCCACGCAGAGCACTCCGGAGTCAATCGCCCCCGTTTCCGCGCCCCAGCCCAGCCCGGCGCCCGAAGAGGACACCCAGACGCAAGAACCCGCGCCGCAGGAACCTGCGCCCGAGACGGTCGACGCGGCCGCGACAGACGCTTCTCCGCAGGAGGACGCCCCGCGAGAGGCGGCGGCCCACGAGGACGTCGTGCAGGCGGCGGCTGAAGACGCCGCCGAGAGCCGCGCGCCAAGCGAAGCGCTGCCCGAGCGTCCCGAGGAACTGCTCGACCTCAACGCCTCCGTGGAGGCGCCGATCGAGGCGCGTGAGAGCGGCTCGGTCACCCCCTTCCCCGGCGCCTCGCAGCCGTCGTTCTTCGACGAGTCGGAAACCGCTTCCCGCGAATATCCCGAACTGGACGAGTCGGAGGATGACGCAGAGGCCCCGATGGCGCTCGATGTCGAACCCGAGCCGGAACCGTTGGCTCCTGTCGTGGCGATGACGATCGATCGCGGGGGGCAGGCCCGCGCCGCGAAAAGCGCCCCGCGGGCCGATCTGGCCAAGCTGTTGCACGGGCTGCGCACCCTCGATCCGGCGCGGCTCAGCCCTGCCGATCGAGGCGATCTGCGCATGTTGCGTCTGCGTGCGCAGGCCCTTCAGCTGAGGCTCGCGCAGCATGGCTCCGCGCGGGCGGAATGAGTGATCGCAACCCCGGACGAATTGGCGTGAAATTTCTCTCACTAACTGCTTGCACCCGCCGCCCGGTTCGCACTATATCCCCCTCGTCGGGCTGTGGCGCAGCCTGGTTAGCGCGTCCGTCTGGGGGACGGAAGGTCGTGAGTTCGAATCTCGCCAGCCCGACCAATTCGACAAACGCCCACCTCTTCATCGGGGTGGGCGTTCGTGTATCCGGAGGAGGGATCGGATGACCATCGGCGTGCTGCCCGACACGATGCTGCAAGAGATGATCACGCGCGGAGAGATCGCTGCGGATCCGGCCATCATTCCCGAACAGATCCAACCTGCGAGCCTCGACCTGCGGCTTGGCACCGTGGCCTACCGGCTGCGCGCCTCGTTCCTTGCGGGCAAAGGCCAGAAGGTCTCGCATCGCCTGCATGACTTCGAGATGCACCGCATGGCGCTGACCGATGACGGCGTGGTGCTGGAAAAGGGCTGCGTCTATCTCGTGCCGCTGATGGAGAGCCTCGCGCTGCCTGAGGGCGTCACGGCGGTCGCCAATGCCAAAAGCTCCACCGGACGGCTCGATCTGCTGACGCGGCTAATCACCGATGACGGCACCGAGTTCGACCGAATCCCCCAAGGCTATAGCGGCCCGCTTTATGCCGAGATCTGCCCGCGCAGCTTCTCGGTTCTGGTACGGCCCGGCATGCGCCTCAACCAGATCCGATTCCGTGCAGGTCAGGCGGTGCTCAGCGATGCCGAGTTGAAGATCCTGCACCAGCAGGAGCCGCTCGTGGATGGCCCCGCCGTGATCGACGAGGGTCTGGGCTTCTCGGTCGATCTGAAGCCCTCTGAGGGCGATCTGGTGGGCTACCGCGCCAAGCCCCACACCGGGGTGATCGACATCGACAAGATCGGCCATTACCCGGCCCGCGACTTCTGGGAAGAGGTGCGCGCCTCCGATGGCCGCATCATCCTCGACCCCGGCGCGTTCTACATCCTCGTCAGCCGCGAGGCGGTGACGATCCCGCCCGACCACGCCGCCGAAATGGCGCCCTATCTGGCGATGGTCGGCGAGTTCCGCGTCCATTACGCGGGCTTCTTCGATCCCGGCTTCGGGCATGGGGCTGCGGGCGGCACCGGGTCGCGCGGGGTGCTGGAGGTGCGCTGCCACGAGGCCCCATTCGCGCTCGAGCACGGGCAAGTCGTGGGCCGTCTCGTCTATGAGCGCATGGCCGAGGAGCCGCGCCAGCTCTACGGCAAGGACATCGCCTCGAACTACCAGGGTCAGGGCCTGAAGCTCGCCAAGCATTTCCGGATGGGGTGAGCCGGGAAAAGCGGCCTTCCAGTGGAAGGACGCCCGGCGAACGCCCGAAGCGCAAGCGAAGGGCCGGGGCAGCGTCTCTGTGTCGACTGAGGGTCGGGCGCGGCCCGGGGCTGGTCGCCCCGCGCCCTCAGACAGGCACCACCGCCCTACCCGGCCTGCTGCGTCACGTCGTGGCCATAAATCCAGTCGAAACGCCCGACCAGCCGCTCCGGAGTGAACCGGGAGGCGGCGCGCAAAGCGAGATGACCCAAGGTGCGCGGAGCTCCTGACAGGTGATAATTCCGCGCGTTCTTGTTCGCCGCGGCCACGATCCGGTCACAGCGATCCCAGCGCGCATTCTGATAGGCCGCGAAAGCCACCTCGTCGGTCTTGTGATTGGCAAGCGCCTCGGCCAGAACCCAGGCATCCTCCATCGCCATCACGGCACCCTGCGCAAGGAAAGGCAGAGTGGGATGCGCGGCGTCGCCCAGAATCGCGATACCGGGCGCGAACCAGCGCTCGGCCACAGGGTGACGGAACAGGCCCCATAGGTTAACTTTCTCGGCCTGATCGAGCCAGCCGCGCACGGTCGGGCAGAAATCCTCGAAGGCGGTGCGCAGATTGATCGGATCATCCTCGAGCGCCCAGCTCTCCTCGACCCAGCGATGCCGCTCCTCGACCGCCACGATATTGCGCAGCCCCCGGCCCAGCGGATAGCTCACAAGGTGCTTGCCTGCGCCCATGAAGACCTGCGCGATCTTCGGCTCGGCATCGTCGCACGGCACCAGCGCGCGCCACGCCACCTGATGGGTGAAGAAGGGCGCCACCCGCCCGTTGAGCGCCTCGCGCGCCTTGGAATTCAGCCCGTCCGCGCCGATCAGTAGGTCGGTCTCGATCTGTGCCCCCTGCTTGGTGTGCAAGACCGGATGCGGCCCCGACAGGTCCACCCGCTCGATCTTTTGCAGAAGACGGATCTTCACACCGGCCTCGCGCGCGCCTTCGGCCAGCAGTTCGATCAGCCGGGCGCGGTGGACGAAATGGTAATCGGCATCGGGCCGCAACCGCGCCATGTCGAGCTTGGCCACCTGGCTCCCGGTCTCGCCATCGACGAGCCGCACCGCCTCGGCGCGCGGCCCCGCCGCCTCCAGCGCCTCGCCCAGCCCCAGCGCGCGCAGCACAGCCGCCCCGTTGGGCGAAACCTGCAGCCCGGCGCCGACCTCGCGGATCGCCTCGGCCTGTTCGAGCACCTCGACATCCGCGCCGCGCATCGCCAAGGCCCGCGCCACTGTCAGCCCCGCGATCCCCGCACCCAGAATCGTTACCTTGCGCCCGATCAGCATGGGACCTCCTTGAAAAGCGAACACCGGCACCTTGGCGGTGCCGGTGTCGAAATGTTTTGCGCGCCTTCCCGCCCGAAGGCAACGCGCGTTTCGTTCTCCGACACGCGCAATCCGCGCGTGGGATCAATCGTCGCGATGCACCCGCTCGCGGCGCTCGTGCTTCTCCTGCGCTTCCAGCGTCATCGTCGCGATCGGACGCGCATCGAGACGCTTGAGCGAGATCGGCTCCCCGGTCTTTTCGCAATAACCGTATTCGCCATTCTCGATACGGCGCAGCGCCGAGTCGATCTTGCTGACCAGCTTGCGCTGCCGGTCGCGGGTGCGCAGTTCCAGCGCACGATCGGTTTCCTCGGAGGCGCGGTCGGCAATATCGGGCACGTTGCGCGCCGATTCCGCGAGACCTTCCAGCGTTTCAGCGGATTGTTCGAGAAGTTCGGCCTTCCACGCCAGAAGCTTTCTGCGGAAATATTCCAGCTGCCGGTCATTCATGAAGGGTTCATTCTCGGCCGGACGATAATCATCCGGAAGGAAAACTTCTGCTCTCATACCTGCCCTCTCTTCCGGGCCGGGGGCGCCACCATGATCGTCATTCGCCATCGGCCAACTCTCCTCGGGCGCTCCAATACCCCAAGAACACAGGGTTGTCACGTCCGCATTCACCATCACTGCGCGTTTCCTCATCAATTCTTACGCCTGGGTTGCGGCAGCATTTTGGCGCAGATAGGTTGCAAACGATTTGCGCAAGATCATTGCGTAGCGATCTTGAAACCGGAGCGTATCCCCCGTGCAATTCCAATCGACCGACAGCTATGTCGCCCCGCCCGATCTCACCGTCGCGGTCAATGCCGCAGTGGCGCTGGAGCGCCCCCTTCTGGTGAAGGGCGAGCCGGGCACCGGCAAGACGGAACTCGCGCGGCAGGTGGCACAGAGCCTCGGGATGGAGATGGTCGAGTGGAACATCAAATCCACCACCAAGGCGCAGCAGGGCCTTTACGAATACGACGCCGTCAGCCGTCTGCGCGACAGCCAGCTGGGCGACGAACGCGTCAACGACGTTAAGAACTACATCCGCAAGGGCAAGCTCTGGCAGGCCTTCGAGGCGGACCGGAAGGTCGTGCTACTGATCGACGAGGTCGACAAGGCCGATATCGAGTTCCCGAACGACCTGCTGCAGGAACTCGATAAAATGGAGTTCCACGTCTACGAAACCGGCGAGACGATCCGCGCGAAGCACCGCCCCGTCGTCATCATCACCTCGAACAACGAGAAGGAACTGCCCGACGCCTTCCTGCGCCGCTGCTTCTTCCACTACATCCGGTTCCCGGAACCCGCGGTCATGCGCGAAATCGTCGCCGTCCACTTCCCCGACATCAAGGACCGCCTGCTGACCGAGGCGCTTAGCCAGTTCTATGAGATCCGCGAAACACCGGGCCTGAAGAAGAAGCCCTCGACCTCCGAGGTGCTCGACTGGCTGAAACTCCTGCTCGCCGAGGACCTGAACCCCGAAGACCTCAAACGCGAAGGCGCGAGTCTGCTGCCGAAGCTGCACGGGGCGCTTCTGAAGAACGAGCAGGACGTACACCTGTTCGAGCGACTGGCTTTCATGGCGCGGCGGCAGGGGCGCTAGCGCCCCGGAACCCGATCACCCCACTCACGTTGCCCCACCTGCTCACCAGAAAGGAGACCCCATGACCGACAGATACGAACTCCCGCACCCGATCGGCATGGGGGGCGTTGCGCTTGGCAACGAGTTCCGCGTCACGACAGACCGGCAGGCGGCGGACACGCTCGAGGCCGCGTGGGAAGCGGGCATCCGCTATTTCGACGTGGCGCCGCATTACGGCGTCGGCTTGGCCGAGCGCCGCTACGGGCAGTTCCTGCATCACAAGCCGCGCGAAAGCTTCGTGCTCAGCTCGAAAGTCGGGCGGCTCCTGAAAGCGGGGCCCGAGCATCGCAATCAGCAGCTCATGCCCTACTCCCCCTCGCCCAATATCGAGGTCTACGACTACAGCCGCGAGGGCACGCTCCGCTCGATCGAGGACACGTTGCAGCGCACCGGGCTCGACAGTCTCGACGTGGTCTTCGTGCACGACCTCTCGCCCGATAACGGCGCGCTGCCGAAGGACTGGCTGGAGCTGTGGCCCGAGGCGGTCGAGGGCTGTTTCGCGACGCTGAGCGAGCTGCGTGACCAAGGGGTCATCAAGGCATGGGGCATGGGCGTGAACCGACCCGAGCCGATCCTGAAATCGATGGAAGACAGCGATCCGGATCAGCACCTGATGGCGAGCCAGTATTCGCTGGTAGAGCATGACCACGCGGTCGAGACGGTCTTCCCGGCGGCGCGCAAGCACGGCAACAGCTTCGTCATCGGCTCGGCGCTGAATGCGGGCTTCCTCGCGGGGCTGCACCGTTTCCATTATGGCGACAAGAACAGTGTCATCGCGAAAGAGCGGATGGAGAAGCGCGATCGCCTGAGAGAGGTGGCCTTCGATCATGGGGTGAATCTGCTCGCGGCCGCGTTGCAATTCGCGAAAGCGCCGGATGTGGTGCAGACGGTGGTAGTGGGGCTTGGACGTCCCGACGAGGCGATCGACGACGTGGCGGCAATGAACATGCCGATCCCGGCGGAGTTCTGGCAGGACCTGCGCGGGGCCGGGCTGATCCACAAGGATGCGCCGGTACCCGGCTAAGGCGTGAATAGGGGAAAGCACGAAGAAGGGCGTCGCGGGTTGATCCGGCGGCGCCCTTTTCCATGAGATCACATGCGCCGCGTGATCCGCGCCGCTTTGCGCGCGCGTTTGACCGCCTCGCGTGCGGTTTGGGCCTGCTTGCGCTCCTGCGCCGTCATCGGGCTCGCGCTCTTGCCCTTGCCGCCGCGCTTCGAAGCCATGCCGATGCCCTTGTTGATCCCCCAGTTGATCCCCCGGCGCAGGAACATCCGGATGACCATGTTGATGATCTGGTTGAAGTTCATCGGATATCCCCCTGTCAATCCTCGAACAATTCGGACTGGCCGGTCTGGACCTCGTCCTCCTCGCCCTCCTCGTCGTCGTCCGAGCCTGCACCCGGAAGGGGGCGCGAGTCCAGCAGGCCTGCGGCGCGCAGCTCCTTGAGACCCGGCAGGTCGCGGGCGCTCTCGAGGCTGAAATGGTCGAGGAATTCCTGCGTCACGACGAAGGTGACGGGTCGGCCCGGCGTCATGCGGCGCCGACCGAAGCGGATCCATTCCATTTCCAGCAACTGGTCGATCGTGCCGCGCGAAACGGCGACGCCGCGAATCTCTTCGATCTCGGCGCGGGTGACCGGCTGGTGATAGGCGATAATCGCCAGCGTCTCGACCGCGGCGCGGGAAAGCTTGCGCTCCTCAACCGTCTCTTTCTGCATCAGGAAGGCTAGATCGGGCGCGGTGCGCACGGCCCAGGCGTCGCCGACCTTCACCACCCGCACGCCGCGCCCCTCGTAGCGCTTGCGCAGATGCACGAGCGCCTCGGCGGGGTCGCAACCATGCGGCATCCGTTCTTCCATCTCGCGGATGCGGACGGGTTCGGCAGAGGCGAAGAGGATCGCTTCGACCATCCGCTCCTGCTCGGCAATGGGCGGCGCGGCAAAGAGGGTTTCTTCTTTTTCTTCGGTCTGTTCCGGCTCGTCGTTCATGTCTTCTTCCGGATCGAAATGGGTTGGAACGTATCGCTCTGGCGCAGCTCGATCTGGCCTTGCTTGGCCATCTCCAGCGAGGCCGCGAATGTCGCGGCGGTGGCCGAGCGTCGGCGTTTGGGGTCGGCGGTCCACCCGTCGGGCAGGAAGGTGGTCAGCTCCGACCAGCCACCGGCGAAACCGATCAGACTGCGCATCCGGTCCAGCGCCTCCTCCATCGTGAAGACATTAGTCCGATCGAACGCATAGGGGCGGAATTCATCGCGCGTGCGGATGCGCGCATAGGCCTGCATCAGGTCCATCAGCGAGGCCGAATAGGTGACCTTGCGGACGCGCTCGACCTCTTCCGAGATGCCGCGCGCGAAGGTGTCGCGCCCCAGCCGGTCGCGCGCCATCAGCTGCGCCGCCGCCTCGCGCATCGCCTGCAGGCGTTCCAGCTGGAAGGCGAGGTGCTCGGCCAGATCCTCCGCCGAGGGGCCTTCGGCCTCGGGGTCAGGCGGCAGCAGAAGCCGCGATTTCAGGAAGGCGAGCCAGGCCGCCATCACGAGGTAATCGGCGGCCAGCTCGATGCGCAGCGCCTTGGCGCGTTCGACGAAGGCCAGATATTGCTCTGCCAGTTGCAGCACGGAGATCTTGCGCAGATCGACTTTCTGGCTGCGCGAGAGCGTCAGCAGCAGGTCGAGCGGGCCTTCGAACCCGTCGACATCGACGATCAGCGCCTCGGCCTGAAGCCGATCCGCGACCGTTTGCGAGTCGAACAGATTTTCGGTGTCACTCATCCATGCCGCCGCTCAAGAGTGCCTCAAGTTCGGCATCGAGCGCGGCCATGTCAACTGTCTCGGGCGGCAAGCGCCGGTCCAGCGCGGCCTCGGCGCGGGCCTGTGCGGCCTCGCTCATCGCCGGGGCGGCCATCGCCACCTCTTCCATCGCGGGCATGTCGCCCTTGCAATGGAGCACCAGATCGCAGCCCGCCGCCAGCGCGGCAGCCGTGCGTGTCCCGAAGCCGCCCGCCAGCGCCTCCATCCCGATATCGTCGCTCATCAGGAGCCCGCCGAAGCCGATCTCCTCACGGATCATCTTGATGATCTTCGCGCTCTGCGTCGCGGGAGCCGCGTCGAGCGCGGTGAAGCGGATATGCGCCGTCATGCCCATTGGCAGATCGGAAAGCGCCTTGAACGGCGCGAAATCAGTCGCGATCAGATCGGCCTTCGAGGCCTCGACCACCGGCAAATCCTTGTGGCTGTCCGAAATCGCCCGACCGTGGCCCGGAATATGCTTGATCACCGGGAGCACGCCGCCCGCCAGCAGCCCCTCGGCCGTGGCGCGGGCATTGGCGATCACCGTCGCCGCATCCTTGCCCAGACAACGGTTTTGCAGGAAGGGATGGGTCAGAAGCCCCGCGATATCGCAGGTGGGCGCGCAGTTCACATCAATGCCGACCGCGCGCAGCTCCTCGGCCATGATCCGCGAGCGCAGCCAGAAGGAGCGCGGTGCTTGCGCCCCTGCCTGCTTCGCCTGCTCCAGCGGCGGCAGCCATTCGCGCCACTGGGGCCCGCGCAGCCGCTGCACCCGCCCGCCTTCCTGATCGATCAGAACCGGCGCATCGCGCCCCACCGCCCCGCGCAGAGCGTCGGTCAGACGCGTGACCTGCTCGGGCGTATCGATATTGCGCGAGAACAGGATGAAGCCCCACGGATCGGCCTCGCGGAAGAAATCCCGCTCGCGCGCGGAGAGCTCGGTCCCTTCGCAGCCGAAGATCGCCGCGACGCCCATCAGCGTGCCTGCGTCGGGATGCAGTTCTGCCGCTCGGCCACGAGGGCCGCGCAGAACTGGCGCGCTTCGGTCACGTCGTCGAAGCCCGCGACGCGGAGGCGATAGAAATCGCGCCCGCCGGAGCTCGCCTTCTGGATCACGCGCTTCTTGTCGGTCATCAGCGCGTCGAAGCGCTTGGCGATCCGGTCCCATTCGCCCTTCGCCGCCGCTGCCGTATCGAATGCGCCGACCTGCACGAGGCGCGTGCCCGCCGACAGTTCGGACGGGTCGAGATCGACGACGCCGGCCTCCGCTTGCCCGGCCGACATCTGCTTCGTCACCGCCTGCTCCAGCGCCGCCGCCAGCAGCTGATCGCGCATCGGTTTGGACTGCGGGCGCGGCGAGCGCGAGACGCCCGGCACGGAGGCCGGGATCACACCGCTGACTGCGTCGCTCTCGGGGGCTGCGTCCTGTGCGACCGCATCGGGGCGCGTCTCGGGCATGGCCGGGCTCATCAATGCGGGCTCGACGGGAATGTCGGGTGCATCCTTCACCTGCGACGGATCGGCATTGAGCGCGGCAGGCTCGAGCGCCGCAATCGCCGCCTCCACGGCAGGGTTGGACGCTGGGTTGGATCCGTCACCCGCGCCAGACGCATCGCTCGCGACCTGCGTTTCCGCCGCCAGCTCGCCCATCGGCTTATCTTCGTCGGTGAAACCTTCCGGGCTTGGCGCGAGAGTCACTTTCTCAGGTGCAGGTGCCGCCTGCCCCGTGCCGGCCACGTCGTTGACAGCCAGACCGGTATGGCGCGCAAGTTCGCCGCCCGGGTCTTCGGGCGCGATCCGGGCGGGCCCGTCCATCGCGCGGATCACCGGCACGCCGTTCAGATCGCGCATCGCCAGCTTGTAGCCCCAGACCACCAGACCCGCGATCATCGCGACCGAAGTCAGTGCCCCGGCCACGTTGACCCAGCGCGACACGACACGCGGCGCACGCTCTGGAACGGGATCTTCGGGATGCGCGTAATGGGGCTGCGGGTGTTCATGCCCGTAACCCCCACTCTCGCGGTAGTCGTAGGTCGTCATGCTCGTCGCCTCGCCGCCGGTTGCCCGGCCTTGCCCGGTTGACCCGGAATTTGCCTGTTCCCGGCGGCGTGCGTTCAGCGCATCTCTTCAGCCGGGGTCACGCCAAGAATACCAAGACCGGCGGAAATGACAACGGCACAGGCTCGTGCGAGGGCGATTTTCGCCGCCGATGCGGCCTCGTCGCCCTCCTGCAGGAAGCGCAGGGACGGCTCGTCATTGCCACGGTTCCACAGGCTGTGCAGATCCGAGGCGAGATCGTAGAGGTAGAAAGCCACCCGGTGCGGCTCGTTCGCGCGCGCCGCGATCTCCAGAAGACGCGGCCATTCGGCGATCTTCTTGACCAGTTCGAGCTCGGACGGATGCCACTCGCCGGACAGATCGACCTCGGCGAGACGCGCATCGGACATGTCCCAGCCCGCTTCCGCCGCCTTGCGCAGCACCGAGCAGACCCGGGCATGGGCATATTGCACGTAGAAGACCGGGTTGTCCTTGGACTGCTCGAGCACCTTGTCGAAATCGAAATCCAGCGGCGCGTCGTTCTTGCGGGTGAGCATGTGGAAGCGGGTCACATCCGCGCCCGCCTGCTCCACCACGTCGCGCAGCGTCACGAAAGTGCCCGCGCGCTTCGACATCTTGAAGGGCTCGCCGTTCTTGAACAGCTTCACCAGCTGGATCAGCTTGATATCAAGCGTCACCTTGCGATCCGACAGCGCAGCCACGGCTGCCTTCATCCGCTTCACATAGCCGCCATGGTCGGCGCCGAAGACGTCGATCAGCAGATCGTAGCCACGATCGATCTTGGTCCAGTGATAGGCGATATCGGGGGCGAAATAGGTCCACGAGCCGTCCGACTTCTTCACCGGGCGGTCCACGTCATCGCCATATTCGGTCGAGCGGAACAGGGTCTGCTCGCGCTCCTCCCAATCCTCGGGCAGTTTGCCCTTCGGAGGGTCGAGCACACCCTCGTAGATCAGGCCCAGATCCTCGAGCCGCTTCAGCGCCGCCTCGATCTGGCCGGTGCCGTAGAGCGATTTCTCGGAGGAGAAGACATCCATTTTCACACCGAGACAGGCGAGGTCCTCGCGGATCATCTCCATCATCTGCTCGGTCGCGAATTCGCGGATATCTTCGAGCCAGTCTTCCTCGGGTTTGTCGAGCAGGCTCTCGCCATACTTGGCCTTGATCGCCTCACCGACCGGGATCAGGTAATCGCCGGGATAGAGCCCCTCGCGAATTTCCGGCTCGAGGCCACAGGCTTCGCGATAGCGCTCATAGGCGGAGCGGGCGAGCACATCGACCTGCGCGCCGCCATCGTTGATGTAATATTCCCGCGTGACGTCATAGCCCGCGAAATCCAGCAGGCTTGCCAGCGCATCGCCGAAGACGGCGCCGCGGGTATGGCCGACATGCATCGGGCCGGTCGGGTTCGCGGAGACATATTCCACGTTCACCTTCACGCCGCGGCCCAGATCGGAGCGCCCGTAATCCGCGCCCTCTTTCAGAACGGCGTGGGTCACATCAGCCCAGACCTTCGGATCGAGGCGCAGGTTGATAAAACCGGGACCGGCGACATCGGCGCTCACGATCCGGTCATCTGCGGCCAGCTTGGCCGCCAGCGCCTCGGCGATGTCGCGCGGTTTCGACTTGGCGGGCTTGGCCAGCACCATCGCGGCGTTGGTCGCCATGTCTCCATGCAGCGGATCGCGCGGGGGTTCCACCGCGACGTTTGCATAGTCCAGCCCCTCGGGCAGCGCGCCTTCGGAAACCATCTGATCGAGTGCCGCAATCACCGCGGCGCGGATGTCGGAAAACAGGTGCATTCTCATTGTCCTTATTTGCGCTCTCCCCTGCCAGAGCGCGCAGGTCGCGTCAATGGCCCGAGCGGGGGTCAAGGGGGGACCGAGACGGCGCGGGCGGCCCGGCATCGCCTGCCGGACCGCCCGAAATCAAACCTTGCGAGAGGATCAGTCCTCGGCGGTGAAGCCCGCAGCCTCGATCCCGGCGACAGCCACTTTCGCATCATTGTCCGAGGTGTCGCCGGTGACGCCCATCGCACCGATCACCGCGCCGCTCTCGTCGCGGATCAGCACGCCGCCGGGCACGGGGCAGGTCTTGCCGTCATAGATGCCGTTCACCGCGGCCATGAAATAGGCCTGCGCCTCGGCCCGCGCCATCTGCGCCTTGCCGCCCATCCCAAGCATCACCGCGCCGTAAGCCTTGGCCTGCGCAATATCGAAGCGGCCCGGCGCCGCGCCATCGGCGCGCGCGAAGGCCAGCGGGTGGCCGCCCGCATCCAGCACGATCGCCGAGAGCGGTTTCAGCCCGTCTTCCGCGCCTTGCGCCAGCGCGGTCTCGATCATCTTCTGCGCCTGTTCGAGCGTGATCATGCGCGTTCCTCCTTCTCTTGCAGGCGGCGCTGATGCAGCACCGGTTCCGTATATCCCGAGGGTTGGACCGTGCCGAGGAAGCACAGGTCGCACGCTGCCTGGAACGCGAAGCCGTCATAGCCGGGCGCCATCGGGCGGTAGTTGGGATCGCCCTCGTTCTGACGGTCGACGACCTTGGCCATCTTGCGCAGCGCCTCCATCACCTGGCCTTCGCTCACCAGCCCATGCTCGAGCCAGTTCGCGATCGCCTGGCTGGAAATCCGGCAGGTCGCACGGTCTTCCATCAGGCCGACGTCATGGATGTCGGGCACCTTGGAGCAGCCCACGCCCTGATCGACCCAGCGCACGACATAGCCGAGGATGCCTTGCGCGTTGTTCTCGATCTCGGTGCGGATTTCCTCCTCCGAGTAGTTCTTCCCACGCGCGAGCGGGATCGTCAGCAAATCGTCGAGCCGCGCCGGACGGTTCATCGCGGCGATTTCCTGCTGGCGGCGCTTCACGTCGATCTTGTGGTAATGGGTGGCGTGCAGCGTGGCAGCGGTCGGCGACGGCACCCAGGCGCAGTTCGCGCCCGCGAGCGGATGGTTCACCTTGGCCTCGAGCATATCGGCCATCTTGTCGGGCATCGCCCACATGCCCTTGCCGATCTGCGCCTTGCCGGCGAGCCCGCAGGCCAGACCGATATCGACGTTGCGATCCTCGTAGGCTTCGATCCAGGGCTGAGACTTCATCTCGCCCTTGCTCAGCATCGGACCGGCCTGCATCGAGGTGTGGATCTCGTCGCCGGTGCGGTCGAGGAAACCGGTGTTGATGAAGGCCACACGGTTCTTCGCGGCGCGGATGCATTCCTTGAGGTTGACCGAGGTACGGCGCTCCTCGTCCATGATGCCAAGCTTCACCGTGTAGCGCGGCAGGCCCAGAACCTCTTCGACCTTGTCGAAAATCTCGGTCGCGAAGGCGACCTCTTCGGGGCCGTGCATCTTCGGCTTCACCACGTAGACCGAGCCGGTGACAGAGTTGCGCGGGCCTTCGGTCTTCTTGAGGTCATGCATCGCGCAGAGCGTGGTGACCATCGCGTCCATCAGCCCCTCATAGGCTTCTTCCCCGTCGCGGGTCAGAATCGCGGGGGTGGTCATCAGGTGGCCGACATTGCGCACCAGCATCAGCGAGCGGCCCTTCAACGTGATCACCTCGCCACCGCCACCGGTGAACTGGTAATCGCCCTCGAGCCGCCGCACGGTCTTCTCGCCGTTCTTCACGACGTTCTCGCGCAGATCGCCCTTCATCAGGCCCAGCCAGTTGCCATAGGCGAGAACCTTGTCCTCGGCATCGACACAAGCCACCGAGTCCTCGCAATCCATGATCGTGCTGACCGCGGCCTCCAGGATGACATCGGCGATATCGGCAGGATCGGCCTGACCGACTTCGGTGGTCGGGTCGATCTCGATCACGAGATGCAGCCCGTTGTTTTCCAAAAGAACTTCGGACAGCGCGCCCTCGTCGGAGATGTTGAACCCGAGGAACTGCGCCGGATCGGCAAGCCCCGTCTCGCCCACCGCGTTCTCCACGAAGAACACGCCGTTCTCCACGCGCAGCGCGGTCACGTCGGTCCAGCTTCCGCCCGCAAGCGGCACGGCTTCGTCGAGAAATGCCTTGGCACGCTCGATCACGCGGGCGCCGCGCTTGGGATCGTAGCCCTTGCCCTGCGGCAGATCGCCAAGCGCATCGGTGCCGTAAAGCGCATCATAGAGGCTGCCCCAGCGGGCGTTCGCGGCGTTGAGTGCGTAGCGGGCATTGGTGATCGGAACGACGAGCTGCGGACCGCAGACGGTGGCGAATTCGGGATCGGTCTCGGGGGTCTCGATCTTGAAATCGTCGCCTTCGGGCAGGAGATAACCGATCTCGCGCAGGAAGGATTTATAGTCTTCGAAATCAAAGCCTTCGGCGCGGCGATGCGAATGCCAATCGTCGAGCTTGGACTGGATCGACTCGCGCGTCTCGAGCAGCGCACGGTTCTTCGGCCCCAGCGTATGCAACAGTTCCGAGAGCCCTTCCCAGAAGCGCTCCGGCGCGACGCCGGTCCCTGGCAAAGCTTGATCCTCGATGAAAGCGGCCAGTTCGACCGCCACCTGCAGTTCGTTTCGCGCGACCCGCTGTGCCATGATGCCTCCCGTTTTCTCAGACGCGTATTAGATGAAACCGCTGGGCGCGAATGTCCAGCGGATTACGGAAAACACGCGGGAAGGCGCGAAGCCGGAAAAGCGGTCAGGAGAACCGCGCATGCCTCGGCAGGCGGGGCTTTTCGAACCCCGCCCGCCGAGGCATCGGCGCTGATATCACCGTTGTGGCGCGACAGTCGCCGCCCAGGAGTTACTGCTGTATCGTGTCGCCCGGCGTTGCCTCACCATTGACCCCGCCTTCGCCGACCCCGGTTGTCGCGGGCGCCTGGGTCGTCGAGGTACCAAGCCCGTCAAGCGGCGCCGATGGCGGCTCGGAGCGCACCACGCCTTCGGTTTTCGGGGCGTTCTGCGTCGCGGCGGGCGCCTCTGTCTGGTCTGCACCCGCCCCGGTCGGTTGCGGGGAATTTGCGGCCATCGCGATCCATACGAGGATCACCGCCACGCCCAGTATCACGACCATGGCCATGCCGATCAGGGCGGGGGCATGCCTCTTCTTCTCGCCATTTGTATTCGTATTCGGTGCGGACATCGGATTGCTCCTTCCATCTTCGATAGTGTCCTGTCGGGGCCGTGGCGCAGAGCGCACCGATCCGGCCCCCTTCACTTCGGGTAACGCGGTCGTCCCGGTTCGGGTTCAGCCCGTCGGCAGCGAACCGCCCGGCCCTGCCGGCGAAACCGCTTTGAAAACCGCGCGCGGGACGGATACTCTTGGCACTGAACTGCGTGACTGAGGCGAAACCGGATCGCGCCCGCCCGAAACGGGAAGCGATACCCAGAAGGCGTGCTTGCCTTCGCGCCGAAACGCTCCACGTCACACAAGCCGAGAATAACGAGGAATATCGCAAGAATGCCCGCCGACACGACGGCTACCCAAGCCCTTCCCAAGCGCCTGATCGACTACCGCCCCTATCCTTTCACGCTCGAGAGCGTGGGACTCGATTTCACGCTCGATCCGGACGCGACAGAAGTACGCGCGCGCCTAGCCTTCTCTCCGCGGGAAGCGGTGGCGGCGCTGCATCTCGATGGGGAGGAGCTGGAGCTTGTCTCGATTGCGCTGGACGGGCGCGAGCTGGCCTCCGGCGAATACCAACTCAGCAAGACCGGCCTTACGCTCCCGGCGGATATTCTGCCGGCACGAGACTTCACGCTGGAGACCGTGACGCGGATCGCACCCTCGAAAAACACCGCGCTGGAAGGGCTTTACATGTCGAACGGCATGTATTGCACGCAATGCGAGGCCGAGGGCTTCCGCAAGATTACCTTCTATCCGGACCGCCCCGACGTGATGACGCGCTTCCACGTCACGATTACCGGCGATCAGCCGGTTCTGTTGTCGAATGGCGATCTGGTCGCGAACCGCGACGGCTATGCCGAATGGGTCGATCCGTGGCCCAAGCCCGCCTATCTCTTCGCACTGGTCGCGGGTGACCTTCGCGCGCATTCGGGCACATTCACCACGATGTCGGGCCGAGAGGTCGCCACGAATATCTGGGTCCGTCCGGGCGACGAAGACCGTTGCGACTTCGCGCTGCAGGCGCTGCATCGGTCGATGCGCTGGGACGAAGAGGTTTACGGTCGCGAATACGACCTGGACATTTTCAACATCGTCGCCGTCGATGACTTCAATATGGGCGCGATGGAGAACAAGGGGTTGAACATTTTCAACTCCAAATGGGTTCTCGCCTCGCCCGAGACCGCGACCGATGCCGATTACGAGCGTATCGAGGGCATCATCGCGCACGAATATTTCCACAACTGGACCGGCAACCGCATCACCTGCCGCGACTGGTTCCAGCTGTGCCTGAAAGAGGGGCTGACGGTCTATCGCGACCAGCAGTTCACCGGCGACATGCGCGGACACGCGACGAAGCGGATCGACGACGTTCTGGCGCTGCGCGGGCGGCAGTTCCGCGAGGATCGCGGTCCGCTGTCGCACCCGCCGCGCCCCGATCATTACCGCGAGATCAACAACTTCTACACCGCGACCGTCTACGAGAAAGGCGCCGAGATCGTGGGCATGTTGCACCGCCTGCTGGGGCCCGACGGCTATCGCGCCGCGCTCGACCTCTATTTCGAGCGCCATGACGGGCAGGCCTGCACGATCGAGGACTGGCTGAAGGTGTTCGAGGACAGCTCGGGCCGCGACCTGAGCCAGTTCAAGCGTTGGTATACCGATGCGGGCACGCCGACGCTACGGGTGCGCGACAGCTTCAAGGACGGCGCATACACGCTTGAATTCGAACAGGAAACGCGCCCCACGCCCGGTCAGGAAGAAAAGCCGTTGCGCCACATCCCGATCGAAGTCGGGCTGCTCAACGAGAATGGCGACGAGGTCGTGCCATCCACCGTTCTTGAGATGACAGAGGCGAGGCAGAGCTTCACCTTCGACGGGCTCGCGACGCGCCCGGTGCCCTCGATCCTGCGCGATTTCTCCGCCCCCGTGCGGCTGGAGCGCGACGCCCACACGTCCGAGCTTGCCTTCCTGCTGACCAATGACCGCGACCCGTTCAACCGATGGGAAGCGGGGCGTGCGCTGGCCCAGAAGATGCTGATCGGGCGCGTTCTGGGACAAGAGGGTGACCGATCCTTCTCCGATGCGATGGGTGCGCTGTTGCGCGACGAATCCGCCGATCCGGCCTTCCGCGCGCTGTGTCTGAACCTGCCCTCCGAGGACAGCATCGCGCAGGCGCTCTACGATCAGGGCGAGACGCCCGATCCTGCGGCGATCCATGAGGCGCGCGAAGCGCTCGCCCGCGATCTTGCGACTGCGCATAAGACGCTTCTGGCCGAGATTTTCACCAAAACCGAAGCGACGGCGCCCTACAGCTCCGACCCGGAGCAGGCTGGCCCGCGGGCGCTGCGCCTTGCCGTTCTGCGGCTTTTGAACCGCATCGACGGCGGAGCCCGCGCGGGTGCCCTGTTCGCCTCGGCCGAGAACATGACCGAAAGCTTCGGCGCGCTCGCGGCGCTGGTGCAGACCGGACAGGATGCGAGCGCGATGGCCGAATTCCGCGACCGCTGGCAGGGCGACCGGCTGGTGATGGACAAGTGGTTCCTCGTCCAGCTCGCCAATTGCCCGCCAGAGATGGCGCTGGAGCGCGCCGAGACGCTGACCGGCGATCCGCTCTTCACATGGAAGACGCCGAACCGCTTCCGTGCGCTGATGGCGGGGCTGTCGGGCAATCACGCGGGCTTCCACCGCGCGGACGGGGCGAGCTATCGCTTCTATGCCGATTGGCTGCTCAAGCTCGATCCGGTCAACCCGCAGGTCGCCGCCCGCATGTCCACCGCTTTCGAGACATGGACGCGCTATGACGAAGGCCGGCGCGAGAAGATGCGCAGCGAGTTGGAACGGATCGCCGCCCAGCCGGGCCTCAGCCGCGACCTGTCCGAGATGACGCAGCGTCTACTGGGCTGATTTCCGCTCGGCGCCTGCGCGCGATCCCGGAAGACCACGGATTGGCCGCATTCTCGGCCCATCCGTGCCGGGTTCTCGCGCTACGAAACGCGGACGCTCGCGACTTGCGGGCGTTGGGCAGTTTCGCGAACAGGCTCGACCATGGACGACAATGAATTTGAATACCGACACCAGGCCCGCCGGGCGGGAGGGTATCTTGCGCTCGCCTTCGGGATGGCGCTGCTCTACGGCGCAATGAAACTGACCGCGACGACATGGATTCATGTCGCCGCGTGGATCTATCTCGCCCTCACTTTGTACAAGCTGATGCGCAACCGCTCGGGGCTGCTGCGGATCACGCCTGCGCGAATGGAAGTCTACCGCAACGGGCGGCAACTGGGCACGTTCCCCCTCGCACAGATCGACTCGGCACGGCTGCGGCGGCGCAAGCTTGCGGGCGACGAATGCATGGTCACGCTGCGCGACGGGCGTCGCGCCTACCTGCCACGAGAGGCCACGCCGCCGCTCGACCGGCTCAGCGCGATTTTCGAATCCTACGGGGTGCCGCTGGTCTGATGTCCGCTGCGGGGCGGTCGCCCTCTTGCCCCCGCCCCTGCCCTGTCCTAGAAGCTTGCCCAAGCCTTTACTGACAGGATGTGGACATGCTCGACCATCTCGAATTCCAAGCCCCCGAACCCAAGGTCATTGCCGGTGCCAAATCGGATTGGGAGCTGGTTATCGGGCTTGAAGTCCACGCGCAGGTGGCCTCGAAAGCCAAGCTGTTCTCGGGCGCCTCGACCAAGTTCGGCGCAGAGCCGAACTCGAACGTGGCCTTCGTCGACGCGGCGATGCCGGGGATGCTGCCGGTGATCAACGAGTTCTGCGTGGCGCAGGCGGTGCGCACGGGCCTCGGCCTCAAGGCCGACATCAACCTGCGCTCGGCCTTCGACCGGAAGAACTATTTCTACCCCGACTTGCCGCAGGGCTACCAGATTTCGCAACTCTACCACCCCATCGTGGGCGAGGGCGAAATCATCGTCGATATGGGCCCGGGCGTTGCCCGCAAAGTCCGGATCGAGCGTATCCACCTCGAGCAGGATGCGGGCAAGTCGATCCACGACATGGACCCGCATATGTCCTTCGTGGACCTCAACCGTACCGGCGTCGCGCTGATGGAGATCGTCTCGCGCCCCGACATCCGCGGCCCGGAAGAGGCTGCGGCCTATGTCGGCAAGCTGCGTCAGATCCTGCGCTACTTGGGCACCTGCGACGGCAACATGCAGAACGGCAACCTGCGCGCGGACGTCAACGTCTCGATCTGCAAGCCGGGCGCTTACGAAAAGTATCAGGAAACGCAGGATTTCAGCCATCTCGGCACGCGCTGCGAGATCAAGAACATGAACTCGATGCGCTTCATTCAGCAGGCCATCGAATACGAGGCCCGTCGCCAGATCGCCATCGTCGAAGACGGCGGCGAAGTGGTGCAGGAAACCCGCCTTTACGATCCCGACAAGGGCGAGACGCGCTCGATGCGGTCGAAGGAAGAAGCGCATGATTACCGCTACTTCCCCTGCCCTGACCTGCTGCCGCTGGAAATCGAGCAGGCCTGGGTCGACGATATCGGCGCCTCGATGCCCGAACTGCCGGACGCGAAGAAAGCGCGTTTCGTCAAGGAGCTGGGACTGTCGGAATACGATGCCTCGGTGCTGACCGCAGAGGTCGAGAACGCGGATTACTTCGAGGCCGTGGTGGCCGAGGCCGGTGACGGCAAGCTTGCCGCGAACTGGGTCATCAACGAGCTGTTCGGTCGCCTGAAGAAGGAAGACCACGACATCACCTCGAGCCCGGTCGATGCCGCGCAGCTTGGCGCTATCATCCGGCTGATCAAGTCCGACAAGATTTCGGGTAAGATCGCGAAGGACCTCTTCGAGATCGTCTACACCGAAGGCGGCGACCCCGAGAAGATCGTGGAAGAGCGCGGCATGATCCAGGTCACCGATACCGGCGCCATCGAGGCCGCCGTGGATGAAGTGATCGCCGCGAACCCTGAGCAGGTCGAGAAGGCGAAGGCCAACCCGAAGCTGGCGGGCTGGTTCGTCGGTCAGGTGATCAAGGCTTCGGGCGGCAAGGCCAACCCCAAGGCGGTCAACCAGATCGTCGCGCAGAAGCTGGGGCTGTAAGCCAAGCGAAATAGTGCGATCAAGGCGCCTTCGGGCGCCTTTTTCATGCCCGCCCGGAAAGAATTCGGGAACAAGTCTTCGCGCTTGTGGCTTGGGGAGACGCGCCCTAGGCTCACGTGGGCGTGAAGAGGAAAGGGTTTGCGATGAGTGGCTTGCTGGCGCTTCTCGATGACGTGGCGGGGATCGCCAAGGTGGCGGCGACCTCGATCGACGATGCGGCAGGTCAGGCGGCCAAGGCGGGCTCGAAGGCGGCTGGCGCGCTGATCGACGATGCGGCGGTGACCCCGAAATATGTCCACGGCTTCAAGCCCGCCCGCGAATTGCCGATCGTGGGGAAGATCGCGCTCGGCTCGATCAAGAACAAGCTGATTTTCCTGCTGCCTGCCGCGCTTCTGCTGTCTGCCTTCGCGCCGTGGCTGATCACGCCCTTGCTGATGCTCGGCGGGTCGTACCTGTGTTTCGAAGGCGCGGAGAAGGTCTATCACCTGTTCAAACCGCATGAGCCCGATGCCGAGGGCCATGTCGCGGCGGAGACCGCCGACCATCTCGAGGAAAAGCGCGTCAAATCCGCGGTGAAGACCGATTTCATCCTCTCCGCCGAGATCATGACCATCGGCCTCGCCGCCCTGCCCTCGGGCCAGCCGATCTGGATGGAGGCTATCGCGCTCGCCATCATCGGGATCGGCGTGACGGTGGTGGTCTATGGCTCCGTCGCATTGATCGTGAAAGCCGACGACGCGGGGCTATGGCTTGCCGAGAACGGCAAGCTCGGGCCGACGCGCGCGCTCGGGCGTGGCATCGTGCATGTGATGCCCAGATTGATGCAGTTGCTGATGATCGTCGGCACCGCCGCGATGATCTGGGTCGGCGGCAATATCGTGTTGCACGGGCTGGCGGAGCTTGGTTGGCACGCGCCCTACGACTGGATTCACCATCAGGCCGAAGCCGCCGCCCATGCGGCAGGCACGGCGGAAGGCGTCGTCAGCTGGGCGGTCACCGCGTTCTTCGACGGCGTCTTCGGACTGATCTACGGGCTGGTCCTGATCCCGGTCGTCACCCGGATCATCCAGCCGATCTACCGCGCCGTGACCGGCAAGGAAAAACCCGCACACTGAGCGCAAGCGGACAGGTTGAGGCCACCCGCGCCGCCCGATAGGCTGGGCGCGAACAGATCGCAGGGAGCGCAGATGACCGAGTATTTCGACACCCAAGAAGGCCGCCGCATCGCCTATAACCTGACGCCGGGCAAAGGGCCGGGCGTGGTGTTCCTCGGCGGGTTCAAATCCGACATGGAAGGCACGAAGGCGCTGGCGCTCGAGGACTGGGCCAAGCGCGAAGGCCGCGCCTTCCTGCGCTTCGACTATTCCGGCCACGGCGTCTCGGACGGCGCATTCGAGGACGGCGCGATCGGCGACTGGTTTGAGGATGCACGCGACGTGATCATGGCCAAGACCGAAGGCCCGCAGATCCTCGTGGGCTCCTCGATGGGCGGCTGGATCTCGCTTCTGATGGCGCGCGAACACCCCGAGAAAGTCGCGGGCCTCGTCACCATCGCCGCGGCCCCCGATTTCACCGAGGACGGCTATTGGGCGAGCTTCGACAAGGAAACCCGGCACAAGCTGGAAAGCGAAGGCTCCATCGCGGTCCCATCGGATTACGGCGAGCCCTATGTCATCACCCGCCGCCTCATCAACGAGGGTCGCGAGCGGCTGGTGCTGCGCAGCCCGCTGGCGCTGCCCTTCCCCACACGCTTCCTGCAAGGCACCGCCGACGAGGCCGTGAGCACCGAGACCGCGATTCGGCTGCTGGAGCATGCCGAGGGCGCGGACATGCGCCTGACCTTGGTCAAAGGCGCCGATCACCGCTTCTCGGATCCGGATTGCCTCGCGCTGATCGAGACCGCGCTGGCGGAGGTGCTGGCCCGGCTGTGATCCGCTGCTAGCGGCATTTCGATTTGCTTGACCTCGGCCCTTGCGGCACACTCGACGCGAGAAGCGCGAAAACGCGCCGCGATTGAGGTTTCGAGCGATGCCAAGCGATCCGCTGGTCTTTCTTCCCGGTTTCATGTGCGACGCGCGGCTGTTCTGGCACCCGCTGCAAGAGCTGTCTTCCGAGCGTTCGGTGATGGTGGCGCGGCTGCGCGGCACGACGATCGAGGAGATGGCACAGGCGGTTTTGGACGAGGCGCCGCCCCAGTTCGCGCTGGTCGGGCATTGGCTGGGCGCGGTCGTCGCGATCGAAATCCTGCGCCGCGCGCCCGACCGGGTGACCCAGGTCGCATTACTCGACGTCTCCCCCCTGCCCGAGATGCCGCAGATCGCCGCCGCGCGCGAAACCCGGATCGTGAAGGCGCTCACCGGGCGGCTCGACGAGATGATGCTGGAGGAAATCCCCGCCGACAGCCTCGCCCCCGATCCAGGCCGCGCTGAAATTCAGGCGATGCTGCTGGAGATGGCGGCAGGCTTGGGCGCCAACACGTTCGAGGCGCAATCCCGCGCCCTGATGCGCCGCCCCGACCTGCAACGCACGCTGCGCGCCACGAAAACCCGCGCGCTGCTGATGTGCGGCGAATACGACAAGATCTGCCCGCCCCGCCGGCACGAATTCCTCGCCGAGCTGATGCCGCACGCCGAGTTCCGCCTGATCCTCGGCGCGGGCCACCTGAGCCCGCTCGAGCAACCCGAGAAGATCACGCAGAACCTGCGCGACTGGTTGGAGGCGCCGTTATTGTTGGCGTGAGGCAGAGGGCCGCTATGCGGACGTTTCGGTCGTTCGCCGCGCGTGCTCGATTATGACAGCGCCTGCAAGGATCTTCGATGCGCCAAAGGAGTCATTACCGATTCAGGCCACGCATGATGCCGAAGACCAGTTCCCGCATCCAAGCCGCAAGTGGCGTATTTTGCGACCGCTTGTGCCAGATGCCAATTATTAGCGGTGGGTCGATTGGCATTGGGGGTTCGAACACTTGCAGGTCGAAGGTATCCGCGACATCCGCCGCCAATTGCGCCGGAACAAGCGCGATCAGATCGCTTTCGCGCACGGCGCGGCAGACGCCGGAAAATACCGGCACCGTCATCGCCACGTGGCGTTTGCGGCCGGCGCGCGCCAGTGCCGCGTCGCCCATGGAGGCGATGTTGCCCTCGGGCGAGAACAGGACATGATGCAGCGTGCAGAACACCTCGTAGGGCAACACATCGCCGGGAAGGAGCCCGACAAGACCTGGGTTCCCGCGACGCGCGATGACGTGAAAGGGGGACCGAAATAAGGCCTCCCGGCAGACCCAGTCCGGGAGCGTCGTGTCGGGGATTAGTGCGATATCGGCGTTTCGCCGGTCGAGACTTGCCACGTAGTCCTGCGGCACGAGGTCAATGAGTTGCGCGCGTATGCCCGGCGCCTCACGCTGCAACAAGTCGCCAAGCGTTGGCATCAGCATCTCGGCGAAGAAATCGCTGGCCGCAATCCGGAAGGTCCCCTCGGCGGTGCGAGGATCGAAACGGGTCGGCGGTGACAGCATCGCCTCGATCCGCTCCAGCTCCTGGCTGACCGGCTCTTTCAAACCCGCAGCGTAATCGGTGGCAACCAGGCTGTTTCCCTGACGCACGAACAGCGGGTCGCCGAGGGCATGACGTAGCCGCGACAGGCTGCCGGACACGGCGGACTGCGACAGGCCAAGCCGTGCGGCCGCTTTCACGGTCGAGCCCTCGCGGAAAATCGCGTCCAGCACGCGCAGCAGGTTCAGGTCAAACGTTGCGAAATTCATTTCAGCGATATCCTATATCGTGCAATACGGTTTGGTCGATACCGCTATTCACGGTTATCGTTCTTTCAACGAAAGCGCTTTCGTTTCAGTCCGGAACAAGGAGTGGAACGATGAAAGACCTGACCACCGACACCAGCGCCATCGAATGGCTGGGCGTCCACTACAAGACCATCCTGTCGCCCGAACAGACCGGCGGCGTCATGTCCATCGTCGACAGCCTGTCGCCGGTCGGAAGCGGGCCGCCGCGGCATGTGCACCAGACCGAGGACGAGACCTTCGTAATGATCACCGGGACCTGCAAGGTCTGGATCGACGGGGATGAACAGATTGCCTGCCCGAGCGAAAGCGTCTTCATCCCGCGCGGCACCAACCACACCTTCAAGGTAGTCGGCGACGAGCCGTCCCGGCATCTCGTGATCCTGACCCCCGGCGGTTTTGAGGCGTTCTTCGCCGAGATGGCCGCAGGTCAGTTCCGTATCCCCGAGGACATGCCGGCGATCGAGGAGGCCGCGGCGCGTCACAACCTGGCCTTCACAGGCCCTCCGCTGGACTGAACCCGTGAGCGCGAAACATATCGTCTACCACATTCCGGTCTGCCCGTTCTCGCAGCGGCTCGAGATCCTGCTGGCCCTGCGCGGCCGACAGGATGTCATCGAGTTCCGCGTCATCGATATCACCAAGCCGCGTGACCCTGCGCTGCTTGCAAAGACACGTGGCACCACCGCGCTGCCGGTGCTCGAGACGCCGGATGGCCGGATCATTAAGGAAAGCCTCATTGTCCTGCGTTACCTCGACGAGGTGATCGGCGGCCCGCCTCTGCGCCGCAAAGATCCGGTGAAACACGCCACCGAGTCCATGCTGATCACGCGCGAAGGACCTTTCACGATGGCGGGCTACCTTTTTGTCATGAACCAAGACCGCGACCGCCGGGACGCCTGCGCCGACAAGCTCCTGTCAATCTATCGCGACATCAATGACTTCCTGCTCGAGCACAACCCGGACGGACGCTACCTATTTGACGATTTCGGCCTGGCGGAAGCGGTGTTTGCGCCGATGTTCATGCGCTTCTGGTTCCTCGAATACTACGAGGGATTTCAGCTCCCGGACACGCCGGAATATCACCGCGTCCGCGCCTGGATGCAGGCCTGCCTGTCGCACGAGGCCACCGGCCAGGTCACCCGGGAAGAGATCGTGAAACTCTACTACGACTACGCGCTTGGCGCCGGAAACGGCGCATTGGTCGAAGGCCGTTCGGTCTCAAGTTTCACCTTTACCCCCCATTGGCGAGACCGCCCGTGGCCCCCTCGAGACAAATATGGCGATAACGCAAGCGACGAAGCTCTCGGACTCGTCGCCTGAGCTGTCTTGTTCGATATCATAAGGCACAAAACCAAGACCTGAATGGCGCTTGAGGGCCGGTTCCCACGATGACCGTCGCTGCGGCTGCGAACCGTATCTCCCAGACCGCGGTCAGAAAGGGCTCGAAACGGCCAATCGCCGCGATCGGCATTATACAAAAAACGCCGCCCCCTCGGAGCGGCGTTTTTTAATTCCAAACGGCGATCAAACTCACCCCGCCTCGGCCGTCTTCACCTTCTTTTTCCGGATCGGGGTGACCGTCGCGGGCTTGCCCTTCCCGGGCGCCGGGTTGTCGGCGTTCTCGTCGATGAAATCGAGCACGAGCGGGCGGATGTTGTTGCGCCAGTGCGAGCCTGCGAAGATGCCGTAATGGCCTGCGCCGGGCTCGAGGTGCTGTTGCTTCATCGAATCCGGCACGCCGGAGCAAAGGCCGAGCGCGGCGACGCATTGGCCGGGAGCAGAGATGTCGTCCTTCTCGCCCTCAACGGTCTTCACCGCGACTTTGGTGATCTTCGAGATATCGACCATCTTGCCGCCGACCTCGAAGCGGTTCTTGGCGATCTCGAGGCCCTTGAAGATACGCTCGACCGTCGAGAGGTAGAACTCGGCAGTCATGTCCATCACGGCAAGGTATTCGTCGTAGAA
The DNA here is from genome assembly GCF_002213225.1 of Thioclava sp. IC9. NCBI lineage: Bacteria > Pseudomonadati > Pseudomonadota > Alphaproteobacteria > Rhodobacterales > Paracoccaceae > Thioclava > Thioclava sp. IC9. The sequence continues at coordinate 252,225 of NZ_NBNX01000005.1, read as the reverse complement.
GCGGTAATGCTTGTCGTGCTCCGATCCTTCGCCAGAGGCCTCTTTCCAGATCTTGTCCTGGAAGGCCTGCGCGTGCTTGTCCATGTTCATCGAGATGAAGGAAGCGAGCTGCATCAGGCCCGGATAGACCAGGCGGCCCGCGCCCTTGTATTTGAAGCCCACGCGCTGAATCACCATCTGCTCGAGCTGGCCCATCGTGACGCGACGGCCGAAATCGGTCACTTCGGTGGCGGCGGCGTCGGGATCGATCGGCCCGCCGATCAGGGTCAGAGTGCGCGGCTGCGCGGCCGGATCCTCGGCGGCGAGATAGGCGGTCGCGGCCAGCGCGAGCGGCGCCGGCTGACACACCGCGATCACGTTGGTATCAGGACCCATCTCTTTCATGAAATCGACAAGGTAGAGTGTATAGTCCTCGATATCGAACTTGCCTTCGGAGACGGGGATATCGCGCGCATTATGCCAATCGGTCACCCAGACATCGGCGTCGGGCAGCAGCGAGGCCACGGTGGAGCGCAGCAGCGTCGCGTAATGGCCCGACATCGGCGCCACCAGAAGGATGCGCCGCTCCATCGGCTCGCGGCCGTGGACGTTGAAATGCACGAGGCTGCCGAAGGGCTTGTTGAGCACCGTTTCGACCTCGACGAGGTGATCGCGCCCGTCCTCGGCGGCGATCGAATGGATGCCCCAATCGGGCTTGATCACCATCCGCGCGAAAGAGCGTTCCGTCACCCGGCCCCAGGCCGACATGATCTTGAACATCGGATGTGGGGCGAGGCCCCAGACCGGGTAGGACGCCATGGCGCGCGCCGAGGCGCCCATCCACTCGTTCGTGTTCCTGAAGGTTTCCATCAGGTCGTAGGACATGATCGTTTTCATATGCAACTCCTCGGGGCCGGCCACGCGCACACTCGGCAACGGAAACGCCGCTTTACCCCAAGACTGCGGCGATATTATGCTGGTTCAGAGGATAGGGAGGATTATCGTTCATGACAACCGAGGAGACGGACAAAATTGCTGCATCGCAGAAGATGCAGGAGAACCTCGCCCGCATCGAGGAACTGACAGAGCGGATGGTCGATGCGATCGCTCAGAAGCGCCCCGTGAATCCCGCCCTCGAAGGCCCCGGCGCCGATCTCTATTTCTCCTCCTCCGCGGCCATGATGAACGAATGGCTGGAGAAACCGTCAAAGATCCTCGAAGCCCAGGTGAATTACTGGGGTCAGGCGATGAAGCATTACCTCGAAGCGCAGGAGGCGCTCGCCAAGGGCGCGTTCCGCCCACCCGAGGACACGGGTCCTTCCGACCCGCGTTTTGCCAATCCGCTCTGGGATAGCCATCCCTATTTCAACTATATCAAACAGCAATATCAGATCGCGGCGCAGGGCGTGCGCGAGACGGTCGACAAGCTCGAAGACCTGGATCCGGTGGACCGTCAGCGGCTCCAGTATTTCTCGCGCCAGATCATCGACCTGATGGCGCCGACCAACTTCCTCGCGACCAACCCTGATGCGCTGGAAAAGGCGATCGAGACCGAGGGCGAGAGCCTCGTGAAAGGGCTCGAGAACCTCGTGCGCGACATCGAGGCGAACCGCGGCGACCTGCTCGTGACGCTGGCCGACAAGGACGCCTTCACCGTGGGCGAGAATATCGGCACCGCCGAGGGTTCGGTGATCTACCGCAACCGTCTGTTCGAGCTGATCCAGTATACGCCGACCACCGAGAAGGTACACAAGACGCCGCTTCTGATCTTCCCGCCCTGGATCAACCGCTTCTACATCATGGACCTGAAGCCCCAGAACTCGCTGATCCGCTGGATCGTCGATCAGGGCTTCACCCTCTTCGTGGTCAGCTGGAAGAACCCCGACAAGAGCTATGCCGATGTCGGCATGGACGACTACGTGCAGGAGGGCTACCTCACCGCGATCGACGAGGTGAAGAAGATCACCGGCGAGAAGAAAGTCAACGCGGTCGGCTATTGCATCGCGGGTACCACGCTGTCGCTGACGCTGGGCCTGCTGAACAAGCGCAAGGACAAGTCGATCAACTCGGCCACCTTCTTCACCACGCTCACCGATTTCTCGGATCAGGGCGAGTTCGCGGTCTTCCTGCAGGACGATTTCGTCGACGGGATCGAGCGGCAGTGCAAGGCCGACGGCGTGCTCGACAGCTATTTCATGTCGCGCACCTTCTCCTACCTGCGCTCGAACGACCTGATCTATCGGCCTGCGATCCGCAGCTACATGATGGGGGAATCCCCGCCTGCTTTCGATCTGCTGTTTTGGAACGGCGACTCGACGAACCTGCCGGGCAAGATGGCGGTCGAATATCTTCGCGGCCTTTGCCAGAAGGACCGCTTCGCGCGCGAAGGCTTCGAGGTGCTGGGCGAGACGGTCAAGGTCTCCGACGTCAACGTGCCGCTGATGGCGATCGCCTGCGAGACCGATCATATCGCGCCCTGGGTCGCGTCCTTCAACGGGGTCGCGAAGATGGGTTCGAAGGACAAGAGCTTCATCCTGTCACAATCGGGCCACATCGCCGGAATCGTCAATCCGCCCAGCAAGAAGAAATACGGCCACTACACCTCCGAAGCGCCGGTCGCGAATCCCAACGAGTGGAAAGCGCAAGCCGAGTTTCACGAGGGAAGCTGGTGGCCGCGCTGGGGCGAATGGCTGGCCAAGAAATCCGGTGCGATGGTGCCCGCACGCCAGCCCGGCGATGCCGATCACCCGATTTTGGCAGACGCGCCCGGCACTTACGTCAAAGAGATGGTAAAGATATAACCTTCCCGATTGGGTTGTGAATTTTCTGCGGCGCAGCAATTCTTCTCTTGAAATGCTGCGCCGCAGCATGTATATACGTTGCGTAACCCAAAGGGCCCCGCCAACGTTCCAGACCACGGGCCCCAACCCAACGGAGCACTCACATGGCCAAGACCCAAGACTACACCAAGATCATGCAGGACATGATGGCGTCCTTCCCCGTCGACACCTCGAAATTCCAGGATGCGTTCAAATCGCAAGCTGCCCTCGGCGAGAAGATGTCGAAAGTGGCGCTTGAAGCTGCCGGCAAGTCGACCGAAATCTCGACCAAATGGACCAAGGGCACCCTCGACAAGATGGGCGACCTGACCAAGACCAAGGAAGAGCCCGCCGATTACGCCAAGGCGATGAGCGACTTCGCGTCGGCTTCCGCCGAGATGGCTGCCGAGAACATGGCTGCCTTCGCTGAAATCGCGAAAAAGGTTCAGATGGACACCGTCGAGCTGATGATGGCCGCTGGCAAGGACATGTCGGAAGAAGCGTCCGCCACCGTCAAGAAGGCGACCGCCGACATGACCGCTGCGTCGAAGAAAGCCGCAACGGCTGCGAAATAAGACCTCAACGCGGGCACCGGCCTCCTCCTCCCAGCCGGCCCTGCGTATCTCGGGCGCGCCTTCGCGGCGCGCCCTTTTTCTTTTATTGATTTTGGCAGCGCGGCGTCTCACAATCGCTGCACACGCATAATCCGGGGAGGATCGCATCACATGGCCGCAGACGAAAAGCCCTTGCTGATCAAGCGTTACGCCAGCCGCCGTCTCTATAATACCGAGACCAGCGATTACGTGACGCTCGAAGACATCGCGAAATTCATCCGCGAGGGGCGCGAGGTGCAGATCGTCGATCTGAAATCGGGCGACGACCTGACACGGCAATATCTGCTGCAGATCGTGGCCGAGCACGAGAGCCGCGGCGAGAACGTTCTGCCCGTTGATGTTCTGACCGATCTGGTGCGCTCCTATACCGGCGCCGCGCAATCGGTGGTGCCGCAATTCCTCGCCGCGTCTTTCGAGATGCTGCGCGAGGGGCACTCGCAGATGCTCGAGAACATGAACAAGATGCCGAATCCGATGAGCTCGATGCCGGGTTTCGAGGCGCTGCAGGCGCAGCAACAGGCCTTCTTGCAGAACATGATGGCGGGCTGGGGAACCGCCGGCTCGTCCGGCCCCGCGCCGGACGGTGGCGACGATCGCGGCGAGCTGGACGCGATCAAGAAACAGCTCGCCGATCTGCAGAGCAAGCTCAACAAGATGTAAGGAGAGGCGCCCGAGAGGCGCCTTTTTCCTATCCCACGCAAGGGGGCGCTGCCCCCTCGGCGCGTCGCGCCTCACCCCCGGGATATTTTCGCCAACACGAAGGGGCAGCCGCCTCTGGTCCTCGCCTTGGTCGCAATATCCCCGGGGCTCGCAGGGCGGGGTCAGACCCCCCTGCGACGTCTCCCCCACCCCCTCCCCATTGACAGCCGCGCCCTGCCCGCGCAAAAGGCTCTGGAACCATATATCCCGCAACCGGGCGTTCCGTGGGCGCCAAACCGACGAGGAGGACGACATGTCCCAGATCTCCCTCACCTTTCCCGATGGCAATTCGCGCGACTACGACGCAGGCGTGACGCCGGCCGAAGTGGCCGCCTCCATCGCACCTTCGCTGGCGAAGAAAGCGATCTCCGCGCAGGTCAATGGCGCGCATTGGGATCTGCAATGGCCGATCCAGGAAGACGCGCAGATCGCCATCAACACGATGCAGGATGACGGCCCCGCGCTGGAGCTGATCCGCCACGACCTCGCCCATATCATGGCCCGCGCCGTGCAGGAGCTCTATCCCGGTGTGAAGGTCACGATCGGCCCGGTCCGCGACAATGGCTGGTTCTACGATTTCGACCGCGAAGAGCCCTTCACCCCCGAAGACCTCGGCGCGATCGAAAAGAAGATGCGCGAGATCATCAACGCGCGCGACGCCATCAAGACCGAGGTCTGGAGCCGCAAACACGCGATCGACCATTATCTGGCGACGAATGAGCCCTACAAGGTCGAACTGATCAACCGGATTCCGCAAGGCGAGGACATCCGGATGTATTGGCACGGCAACTGGCAGGATCTCTGCCGTGGTCCGCACCTGCAGCATACGGGTCAGGTCCCGGCGGATGCATTCAAGCTGACCCATGTGGCCGGCGCCTATTGGCTGGGTGACTCGAGCCGCCCGATGCTGCAGCGCATCTACGGCGTGGCCTTCAAGACCAAGAAGGACCTAAACGCCTGGGTCACGATGATGGAGGAGGCCGCCAAGCGCGACCACCGCAAGCTCGGTCGCGAGATGGACCTGTTCCACATGCAGGAAGAGGCACCGGGCCAGATCTTCTGGCACCCGAACGGCTGGACGATCTACACCGCGCTGCAGGACTATATGCGCCGCAAGCAGCGCGATGACGGCTATGTCGAGGTGAACACGCCGCAGGTGGTGAACCGCAGGCTCTGGGAAGCCTCGGGCCACTGGGAGAATTATCAGGAGAACATGTTCATCGTCGAAGTCGACGAGGATCATGCACGCGAAAAGACGGTCAACGCGCTCAAGCCGATGAACTGCCCGTGCCACGTCCAGATTTTCAATCAGGGCGTCAAATCCTATCGCGACCTGCCGCTGCGCATGGCCGAGTTCGGCTCCTGCGCGCGCTACGAACCTTCGGGCGCGCTGCACGGAATCATGCGCGTGCGCGGTTTCACGCAGGATGACGCACATATTTTCTGCACCGAAGATCAGATCGAGGCGGAAACCGAGAAATTCATCAAGTTCCTCTCGGGGATCTACGACGATCTCGGCTTCACCGACTGGCGCATCAAGCTGTCGACGCGCCCCGAAAAGCGCATCGGCAGCGATGAGAGCTGGGATTACACCGAAGCCGCGCTCGGCAACGCCTGTAAGGCCGCCGGTTACGACTACGAGATCTTCGAAGGCGAAGGCGCGTTCTACGGTCCGAAACTGGAATTCGTGCTGACCGACGCGATCGGGCGCGACTGGCAATGCGGCACGCTGCAGGTCGACACCAACCTGCCCGAGCGGCTGGATGCGGAATTCGTGGGCTCGGATGGCGAGCGCCACCGTCCCGTGATGCTGCACCGCGCGGTGCTGGGCTCGTTCGAGCGTTTCATCGGCATGCTGATCGAGAACTTCGCCGGCAAGATGCCGCTCTGGCTCGCGCCGCGTCAGGTGGTCGTCGCGTCGATCGTATCCGACGCCGACGATTACGTGCTGGAAGTGACCTCGAAGCTGCGCGCCGCCGGTATCCGCGCCGAGGCCGACACCCGCAACGAGAAGATCAACTACAAGGTCCGCGAGCACTCGCTCGGCAAGGTTCCCTATATCTTCGCGATCGGGATGAAAGAGGTCGAGGAGCGCACGGTTTCGGTCCGCAAGCTCGGCGATACCCGCACCTCCACGGTGGCGATCGACGAGATCGTGGCACAGCTGATCACCGAATCGACGCCGCCCGATTTGCGCGAATAATCGCCAATTCAACGGCCTATCTCGAATTTTCACAGACCTGTGAGGGGCTTACGCCCCTCATGGAATGTCATTGCATTTTCGCAATTCTCGGAGAGACTTGAATACGCGTGTGTTACAGACTTTCCTACCGCCTCGCTTCTGAAAAAGGCAGCCGGAAGACCCGAAAGAGACTGGCTGCACGGCCCGGACGCAATATCGCGCCGGGAGACTACGAAGGAGAAGACGGTAATGGCCACTGGCACCGTGAAATGGTTCAATTCCACCAAGGGTTATGGCTTCATCGCGCCTGACGAAGGCGGCAAGGACGTGTTCGTGCACATCTCTGCTGTCGAACGTGCGGGTCTCAAGGGGCTCGATGACAATCAGAAGATCCAATATGAGCTGCAGTCGGGTCGCGACGGCCGCTCCTCGGCATCGGATCTGGTCCTGCTCTGATCGGGCGATCGGACGGCAAGGATTTGGAACGGCGCGCATCACGGGATGCGCGCCGTTTTTCTTTTGTCAACGTTAAGTGCGCAAGGGCGCAGTCAGAGCCATTCGGCCTGTGTGGCCTTCGCCCAGCCCAGCGTCAGCTTGTCGCCCTCGCGGATCACCGGGCGCTTCATCAGCGCGGGATGTTCGCCCAGCAGAACGGCGACAGGCTTTTCGCGCTCACTCTCGGGCAGATTGCGCCACGTCGTCGATGCACGGTTGACGATCTTGTCGCCGAACGCGCTTTCGAATTCTGCGACCTCAGCCGCCGTCAAAGGCTCTGCCCGCACATCGCGGAACTCCACGTCGCGCCCGGCCGCTTCCAAGGCCTTGCGCGCCTTGCGCACTGTGTCGCAGGTCGAAATCCCATAAACGATCATATCCCCTCCTCCAGCGCGCCGTTCTCCAGGTGCAACACGCGGTCCATCTTGGCGGCGAGCTCCATGTTATGCGTCGCGATCAGCGCCGACAGGCCCGTCTCGCGCACCAGCCCCATCAGCACGTCGAACACCGTGTCCGAGGTGGTCGGGTCGAGGTTGCCGGTAGGCTCGTCGGCCAGCAACAGGCTCGGCCCGTTCGCGAGCGCCCTGCAGAACGCCACACGTTGCTGCTCGCCACCCGATAGCGCCGAGGGGCGGTGATCCATCCGGCCCGCCATACCGACGCGGCTCAAGAGGTCCTTCGCCCGCCCTTCCGCGGCCTTGCGGCTGACGCCATTGGCCAGCTGCGGCAGCACGATATTCTCCACCGCCGAGAACTCCGGAAGCAGGTGGTGAAACTGGTAGACGAAGCCCAGCTTCTCGCGCCGCGCCGCCGTGCGTTTGCCGTCGCGCGCGCCGGTCAGATCCTCGCCATCGATCAGCACCCGACCGGAATCGGGCGTGTCCAGCAGCCCCGCGATATGCAGAAGCGTCGACTTGCCCGCCCCCGAAGGCGCGACCAGCGCCACGACCTGCCCTTTCGGAATGGTCAGATCCAGACCTTTGAGCACCGTGATCTCGTTCGGCTTGCCCCGGTTGTAGCACTTTTCCAACTGTTCGCAGATCAGCACGTCATTCATAGCGCAGCGCCTCCACCGGGTTCATGCGCGCGGCACGGCGCGCCGGGAAGATGGTCACGATGAAGCTCAGCGCCAGCGACAGCGTCACCGCCTTGGTCACGTCCCAGGGCTGCAATTTCGCGGGCAGATGGTAGATGCCGCGGATCGACGGATCCCATGCATCGCCGCCATTGAGCCAGTTTACGAAGCCCATGACGTGGTCGATATTCACCGAGAACAGCACCCCGATCGCCAGCCCCGCGAGCGTCCCGATCACCCCGGTGAACGCGCCGCAAAGGAAGAAGACCCGCAGGATCGAACCCTCGCTAAGCCCCATCGTGCGCAGGATGCCGATGTCGCGACCCTTGTTCTTCACCAACATGATCAGTCCCGATGTGATGTTCATCGACGCGATCAGCACGAGGATCGAGAGGATGATGAACATTACGTTGTCTTCGACCGTCAGCGCGCGCAGGAAGCTCGACGATGCGTCCTTCCATGTCCACAAAAGCGTGCCCTTGCCGCTCGCATCCATGATCGCGGGCTCCCATTCGGCGATGCGCTCGGGATCGGCCACGTCCACGTCGATCTCATCGACCCCGCCCTCGCGGTTGAAGAAGCTCTGCGCCTCCTTGAAGGGCATATAAAGCCGCGTCTGGTCGATATCGTAACGCCCGGCCGAGAAAACATAGGAGACCTTGTAGGCGTTCACGCGCGGGCTTGTGCCCGACGGAGTCTTCGCCCCATTGGGCGAAATCACCTTGACCGTGTCGCCCACCGTCACGCCCAGATCGCGCGCCATGCCGATGCCGATCGCGATGCCTTCACCGTAATTGTCGATATCGCCCTGCGCATCTTCGGAATGCGCGATATTGGGGATGTTCTTCAGATCCGAAAGCGCCAGACCGTAGACATCCGCCACGTTGGAACGATCGCCGAAGCTGACCATCGCCTGACCGCGCACCGCCGGCGCGGCGCTCACCACGCCCGGGATAGCCTTGATCCGATCGGTGCGCTCGGCATAGTCGCGGATCAGCTTGGAATAGACACCCGAGCCCTCCGCCACTTCCATCGGTGCGGAATAGACGGTGATCTGCGGATTCGAACCGACGATGGTCGAGACGAACTCGGCGCGAAAGCCCGCGCGCACGGCCAACGTCGCGATCAGGGCGGCCACGCCAAGCGCGATGCCGATCAGGGAAATCCATGTCATGACCGAGACGCCACCTTCGGCGCGGCGCGCGCGCAGGTAGCGCCATGCGATCATGAACTCGAAACGGGAAAACGGGGCAGTGCGTGCGGCCATCGGCTCCATCCACGAAAATTCGGCGCAAGCTGGCGCGGCGGGGTCGAAAGGTCAAGCCTGCGCCCGGTCATAGCGGCGAGAGCGCGCCTCTTCGGCTTGGTCGAAATATCCCGGGGGCGCCCGGAACGGGCGGGGGCAGAGCCCCCTATTTGCAGCCCAGCGTGCCGGGCACATCCGCCAGAAGCGGTGCCATCGCCTCGGCCAGATCGGCGGGGTAATCGGTCTGCACCGAGGCAAGCACCGCCTCGCCCGCGCACTCGAGCCGCTGCGTCTTGCGCAGCGTCACCTTGCCGAACACGTCCTTGGAGCGGATCGCAAACCCGTCTTCGGTCATCTCGTCCGACAGCACCGTATCGCCATCGAGCAGGATCGTGTGCAGGAGTTGTTCATGCGCGGCCGTAAGGTCCGCGCCCGCATCGGCATGGGCACGCAGCGCGACATGGGCGGTCTTGTGCGGGTCGATATCGGGCGCGGAGAACAGGATGCCGCCGCCAGGCATCTCGTCCGACGTCCAGCCCTTCGGCACCCTGGCCGAAATACCGAGCGCATCGCTCGACCACGGCACGAGACCTTGGCCGGCGCCCTGCCCCGTGCCTTCGGCCAGAGCGGGCCCGGCGAGCAAGCCCGCCGCGACCGCGCTGGCGGCAAGGATCAGATCAAAGCCCTTCATAGATGCCCACGATCTTCTCGACCGCCTCTTCAGCCGGCATCTCCTCGCTCTCGCCGGTGCGGCGGCAGGTCAGTTCAACCTTGTTGGCCGCGATCCCGCGCGGACCGACGGTAATGCGCCACGGCAGGCCGATCAGGTCCATGGTGGCAAATTTCGCGCCCGCGCGCTCTTCGCGGTCGTCATAGAGCGGGTCGAGCCCGTGGTCGAGGAACGCGCGGTAGAGCGCCTCGCAGGCGCTGTCGCAGCTGACATCGCCCTGCTTGAGGTTGACGATGCCAACATGGAACGGCGTCACGCCCTCGGGCCAGATGATGCCCTTGTCGTCGTGGTTCGCCTCGATCAGCGCGCCGACGAGACGGCTCACGCCGATCCCGTGCGAGCCCATATGGACCGGCACCTTCGCGCCATCCGGGGTCTGAACGGTTGCGCCCAATGCCTCGGAATATTGCGTGCCGAAATAGAAGATCTGGCCGACCTCGATCCCGCGCGCGACGCGGCGACGCTCTTCGGGGACCTCGTTGAAGACCGCCTCGTCATGGGTCTCGTCGGTGCGGGCATAGCGCGAGGTGAACTCCTCCAGCACGCCCTGGCACTGCGCCACGTCGTCATAATCGATTTCGCGGTCGCCGAAGGTCAGATCGGTGATCTCGCTGTCGTAGAACACCTCCGACTCGCCCGTTTCGGCCAGCACGAGGAATTCATGGGTGTAATCGCCGCCGATCGGGCCGCTATCGGCGCGCATCGGGATCGCCTGCAGGCCCATGCGCTCATAGGTGCGCAGGTAGCTGACGAGGTGGCGGTTATAGGCGTGCAGCGCGTCTTCCTTCGACAGATCGAAGTTGTAGCCGTCCTTCATCAGGAATTCGCGGCCGCGCATCACGCCGAAGCGCGGGCGGATCTCGTCGCGGAATTTCCACTGGATCTGATAGAGCGTCAGCGGCAGCTGCTTGTAGCTAGAGACATGGGCGCGGAAGATGTCGGTCACCATCTCCTCGGCCGTGGGCGAGTAAAGCATATCGCGGCCCTGCCGGTCGGTGATCCGCAGCATCTCTTCGCCATAGCCGTCATAACGGCCCGACTCGCGCCACAGATCGGCCGATTGCAGCGTCGGCATCTGGATCGCGAGGTGGCCGGCGCGCGCCTGCTCTTCGTGCACGATCTGCTCGATCCGGCGCAGCACCTTGAAGCCCATCGGCAGCCAGGAATAGATCCCGGCCTGCTGCTGCTTGATCATACCCGCACGCAGCATCAGCCGATGCGAGGCGATCTGCGCCTCGGCGGGGGTTTCCTTGAGAACGGGAAGAAAATAGCGGGACAGGCGCATGAGCGGTCCTTCGAGGGTTGGTGTCAGACGTTGCGTTTGGCCTAGAGGAAACGGGGGCGTTGGGCAAGATGGTGGCGTCGGACGCGGGTGTCGCATATGAGGGGCTCCGCCCCTGGCGCATCCGCGCCTCCCCCGGGATATTTCCGCCAAGAGGAAGGGGCACGCGCGCCCAAGTCTTGATTTCCCACCGCATTTCGCCACGTTAGAGCGAACGCACCGCCGAGAAGGACCACGCATGGCCCTGCCTGCCCGCCAGCAAGTCACCTATTGGTCCGTCGCCGCCTTGGTGCTGGTCCTGTCGCTGTGGTGGCTGGGAAATGTCATCCTGCCCTTCATCATGGGCGGCGCGATCGCTTATTTCCTCGACCCGCTGGCCGACCGGCTGGAGAAGCTTGGCCTGAGCCGCGCGGCCTCCACCGCGATCATCGGGCTGGTGACGGTGCTGATCTTCGTGATCCTTGCACTGGCCGTGGTGCCGATGCTGGCGCGTCAGCTGGCGCAGCTGGTTGCGCTGGCGCCCGATCTTCTGTCGTCGTTGCAGGCCTTCCTGAACGAGCGGTTCCCCAACCTCCTGCAGAACTCGGTCGTGAACGACACGCTCAACAGCCTCGGCGGCGCAATCAAGGCGCGGGGCGGCGAGCTGGCGGCGACTCTGCTGAGTTCGGCGATGACGCTGGTCAACGTCGTCGTCTTCATCGTCGTGGTGCCGGTCGTGGCCTTCTACATGCTGCTCGACTGGGACCGGATGGTGGCCAAGATCGATGGCTGGCTGCCGCGCGATCACGTCCAGACGATCCGCACCATCGCGCGCGACATCGACCGGGTACTTTCGGGCTTCGTGCGCGGCCAGGTCACGGTCTGCCTCGTGCTCGGCGGCTTCTACGCGATCGCGCTGATGGCGGCGGGGCTCGATTTCGGTCTGCTGGTGGGGTCGGTCGCCGGCGCGCTGACCTTCATCCCCTATATCGGCGCGATCATCGGCGGAACGCTCGCCATCGGCCTCGCGCTGTTCCAGTTCTGGGGCGAGTGGTTCAATATCGGCATCGTGGCAGGCATCTTCGTGCTCGGCCAGTTTCTCGAAGGCAATTTCGTCACTCCCAAACTCGTGGGCGATTCGGTCGGGCTGCATCCGCTCTGGCTGATCTTCGCGCTGTCCGCTTTCGGCACTTTGTTCGGTTTTGTGGGCATGTTGGTCGCCGTTCCCGTCGCTGCGGTGATCGGAGTGGTTGCGCGCTTCTTCATCGACCAATATCTGCAAGGGGCGCTTTACCGAGGGCAAACGGAGCGCGAGCCAACAGCCCATCCGCCGGTCTCCCTGATCAACGAGGAGACCGGGGAAGTGACGGGCGCGACCGAGACGACCGAACACGAGAACTGAGAATGGCCGAGCAGTTGACCTTCCCGCTTCACCTGCGTTCTGCGCAGGGGCGTGAAGACTTCTTCATCTCCCCAGCCAATGCGCTGGCCGTGACGACCCTCGACGCGCCCGAAACATGGCCGCTGGGCCGGATGATCCTGATCGGGCCGGAGGGCGCGGGCAAGACGCATCTCGCGACGATCTGGGCCGACGAACAAGGCGCGGAGATTCTGCCCGCCCGCAATCTCACCGAAGATATGGCCCCCGCGCTGGTCGCCAAGGGCGCCGCCGTGATCGAGCGGGCCGAAACGCTCGGCACCGACGAGGCGGGGCAACGCGCGCTCTTTCACCTGCACAACCTGATGCAGGCCGAAGGCGGGCGGCTTCTTCTGACCGCGCGCACACCGCCCCGCGACTGGGGATTGAGCCTGCCCGACCTGATCAGCCGGATGGAAGCGACGGCGACGGTGCGCATCACGCCGCCTGATGACGCGCTGCTGGCGGCCGTCCTGGTGAAGCTGTTCTCCGACCGGCAACTGACCGTGCCGCCAAACCTGATCGGCTGGCTGGTGACGCGGATGGACCGCTCTCTCGCGACCGCGCGCAAACTGGTCGCGGCGCTCGATCGGCAGGCACTCGCACAGCGCCGCGCGATCACGCAAAGACTAGCCGCCGAGGTTCTGGACAGTCTCGATTGAGCCGCGCAAACTGTCATGGAGCCATTACAAAATCCAACGATAAGCGCGCCATGACCCAAGCAGATTTCCTCAAGACCCCCTTCCCCACGCCGATCACGCTGCCCGAGGCGGAGATCAGCGGCCCCGGTCGTTTCTTCAACCGGGAACTGAGCTGGCTGGCGTTCAACTGGCGGGTTCTGGAAGAGGCGCGCAACCCGCGTGTGCCGCTGCTGGAGCGCGTGCGTTTCCTGTCGATCTCGGCCACCAACCTCGACGAATTCTACACCGTGCGCGTCGCGGGCCTGATGGAGCTTGTGCGCGAGAGCAACGTGAACCCCTCCGATGACGGGCTCACCCCCGCCGAGCAGCTGGAGAAGATCAACGCCAACGCGCGGCGGTTGATGGACACGCAGCAGGCGACGTGGTCAGCGCTCAAGCGCGAGATGGATCACGAGGGCATCCATGTCGTCACCCGCTCGCGTCTGACCAAGCGCGATCTCGACTTCCTGTCGGATCACTTCCTCAACAACGTCTTCCCGGTGCTCTCGCCGCTGGCGATCGACCCGGCCCACCCTTTCCCTTTCATCCCGAATACCGGCTTCTGCCTCGCGCTGGAACTGGAGCGCGAAAGCGACCAGCGCCGGTTGCAGGCGCTGCTGCCGATCCCGGCCCAGATCGACCGCTTCGTGCGCCTGCCGGGCGAGGCGCGGTTCCTGCCGCTCGAGCAGCTTCTGATGCTGCATCTGAGCTCGCTCTTCCCGGGCTACAAGGATGTGGGCTCGTGCTCGTTCCGGGTGCTGCGCGACAGCGATCTGGAAGTCGAGGACGAGGCCGAAGATCTCGTGCGCGAGTTCGAGACCGCGCTGAAGCGCCGCCGCCGCGGTCAGGTCATCCGCATGTCGGTCTCGCCGGGCGCGCCGGAAGACCTGCAGGCGCTGGTGATGCGCGAGTTGCATGTCGATCCCGAAGAGGTGGTCGAGGAAAAGGGCCTCGTGGGCATCGCCGATGTGAAGGAACTGATCCTCGGCGAGCGCCCCGATCTGCTCTGGCCGCCCTTCATGCCGCGCGTGCCCGAACGCGTGCAGGACCACGAGGGCGACATGTTCGCCGCGATCAAGCAGAAGGATATCCTTCTGCACCATCCCTACGAGACCTTCGATCTGGTGGTGCGCTTCATCGATCAGGCGGCGAACGATCCCAACGTGCTGGCGATCAAGCAGACGCTCTATCGGACGTCGAAAGACAGCCCCGTCGTGTCGTCGCTCTGCGAGGCGGCGGAGAATGGCAAATCCGTGACCGCGCTCGTGGAGTTGAAGGCCCGGTTCGACGAGGCCGCCAATATCCGCCAGTCGCGGCGGCTGGAGCGCGCAGGCGCCCATGTCGTCTACGGGTTCATCAACTACAAGACCCACGCCAAGATCTCGACCGTGGTGCGCCGCGAGGGCGACCATCTCGTGACCTATACGCATTACGGCACCGGCAACTACCACCCGATCACGGCGAAGATTTACACCGATTTGAGCTTCTTTACCTGCGATGCCGCGCTCGGGCGCGATGCGACCAAGGTCTTCAACTACCTCTCGGGCTATGTGCAGCCCGAGGGTCTCGAAAACATCGCGATCTCGCCAATCACGCTGAAGCCGCGCCTGCTGCAGTTGATCGACCGCGAGATCGAACACGCCAAGGCGGGAAAACCCGCGGCGATCTGGGCGAAGATGAATTCGCTGATCGAATCCGACGTGATCGACGCCCTCTACAAGGCCTCGCAGGCGGGGGTGAAAATCTCTCTCGTGATCCGCGGCATCTGCGGCATCCGCCCTGGCATCAAGGGCCTGTCCGAGAATATCCGCGTGAAATCCATCGTCGGGCGGTTCCTCGAACACTCGCGCATCGTGTGCTTCGGTAATGGCCATGCCCTGCCGTCGAACGACGCGCGCGTGTTCTTCTCCTCCGCCGACTGGATGGGGCGCAACCTCAACCGCCGGGTGGAGACGCTGGTCGAGGCCAAGAACCCCACGGTGAAGGCGCAGATCGTCAGCCAGATCATGGCGGCGAACATGGCCGACGAGGCGCAAAGCTGGATTTTGCAGCCCGACGGCAAGTTCATCCGCCACCTGCCCGACGACCGCGAGGACCTGTTCTCCTGCCACCGGTTCTTCATGGAATACCCCTCGCTCTCGGGCCGCGGTTCCGCTGGGGCAAGCGATGTTCCCGAACTTGCCCATAGCTTCGACTAGCCCTAGCTTTGGGGTCGAACGACTCGAACGGACGGGCACATGAGCAAAGACAAAGCGGCGCCGGCACTCGATGACAGCGACGATTGGGACCCGTTCGGCCAACCTCTCTTCGACGATCCGTCCGTGCGCGCGCTCTCGCGCGTCGGCGTCGTCGATATCGGCTCGAACTCGATCCGGATGGTGGTGTTCGACGGCGCGGCGCGCAGCCCGGCCTATTTCTTCAACGAGAAGGTCATGGCGGGTCTCGGTCAAGGTCTCGCAGAGACTGGCCAGCTGAACCCCGAGGGGCGCGAGCGCGGCCTGATCGCGCTCAAACGCTTTGCCGCGCTCGCCGAAGGGATGGAGATCGGCCCGCTCACCTGCGTCGCGACCGCCGCGATGCGCGACGCCGAGGACGGCCCTGAGTTTCACCGCAAGATCGAGAAAGAGACCGGCCTCAAGGTCCATATCGTCGACGGGCTCGAAGAGGCGCGCCTTTCCGCGCAAGGGGTGCTACTTGGCTGGCCCGAGGCCGAAGGCCTCGTCTGCGATATCGGTGGCAACTCGATGGAATTGGCCGAGATTCGCGGCGGCAAGGTCTGGCGCCGTGCCACCTCGCAGCTCGGCCCCTTCCGCCTGCAGCAGATCGCGGGCGGCAAGAAGGCCATCACCGCGCATATTCAGGCGACGATGCAGGAGTTGGCCGAGAAGGTCGGGACCGAGCATGAACGCATCTATCTCGTCGGCGGCTCGTGGCGCGCCATCGCGCGTCTCGACATGGAACGGCGCGACTATCCGCTGCTGGTGATGCACGAATACCGGATGAAGCCCGACGAGCTGGGCGAGACGATCGACTGGATCGGCAAGTCCGACCTCGAGAAGCTGCGCGCCAATACCGGCACCTCCGCCGCGCGGATGGAACTGGTCCCGCTCGCGAGCCAGGTGCTGCGCGAGTTGATCGCGACCTTCCAGCCCAAGGAGATCGACGTCTCCGCCTACGGGATCCGCGAAGGGCTGCTTTACGAGCAGATGCCCGAACGCCTGCGCCGCCGCGATCCGCTGGTGGAGGCCGCGCGCCATACCGAGCGCGTGATGAGCCGGATGCCCGGCTTCGGCAAGAAGCTCCACGCCTTCATCGAGCCGATCTTCGGGCCGCTCCCGCCCGAGAAATTCCGCCTCGTGCGCGCGGCCTGCCTGCTGCATGACACGACGTGGCGCACCCATCCCGATTACCGCGCCGAGGCCTGTTTCGAGAACGTCACCCGAGCGAACTATTCGGCCATGTCCCACCCCGAGCGGATCTGGCTCGGCGTGGCGCTCCTGCACCGCTACAAGAACTCGCGCAACGGCTCGCGGCTGGAGCCGTTCCTGCCGCTGCTGACCGAGGAGCAGATCCAGGAGGCGGAAGTTCTGGGCAAGGCGATGCGCTTCGGCGCGATGTTCGCGACCCACAGCCCCGCCGATGCGGGCGAGTTGAAATATTCCGCCAAGAAGGGCGTTTTGGAGCTGAAGCTGACCAAGCGCGGCAAGGCGCTCATGGGCGAGGTCGCCGAGTCGCGCTTCCGCTCGCTCGCGGGCGCGCTGAAGGCAGATCCGATCATCACGGATTAAAGCTCGATCCCGCCCTCCGGGATCTCAATCGGCCCGCCTTGCTCCGGGTCGTCTTTTTGCGGCGCATCCTCCGGCGGCTCGGTCATCAGGGGCGGCGGCGGCGGTGCATCCGGGTCGCGCCGCATGATGATATCGCCATTGGGCAGGCGCTCGGGCGCGCCGTAATTCGCCATATCGTCGACCAGCGCGAGGAACTGGCGCAGCTTCGGCCCCAACTGGGCCGCGGCCTCCCCCAAGCCTTTCTGCATCTCGTCGAGCTGCGGCTTCATCTCTCCCATCAGCCCGCGAAACAGCGTCTGCGCCCCTTCCTGCAACAAGGAGAATCCGCGATCGACATCGCCGCCAGCGTCGGCCCCTTCATCCTGCGCGGAGACGGGCGTGGCCAGAAGGGCGAACGAGAGAGCGATGACGAGCGGCTGTTTCATGGCTCCGATCCTACGCGGAAGCGGGACGAAAATCACGCCCCTCGCTCAATCGATATCGACCGAGACAGGAAAATGATCGGAGGCCTGCAACAGCGCCTCGCGCAGCTCGGGCACGCGGTAGATATGCGGATCGTCGAACGGGTGCCAGATTCTCCACGCCGTCGCCCGCGCCGCCAGATCGGGTGAGAGCATCACGTAATCCAGCATGGCCGAGAAATACTTCTTCTGATCCACGAGATAGAACCGCGCGGAACTGGGCGCGGCGGCCGTATGATGGGCTTTCGACAGCCGCGCATGCGGGTCGCGGAGGCGCACCGCGTCGGGCCCACCCTCGCCCGCGACGATCTCGACGCCCGAGCGCCCGAACAGCTTCTCGTACTCGTCGAGCCCCGGACCGTCGTTGAAATCGCCGAGCACGATCAGGCTGTCGCCCGCCGCCAGATGCTCCTCCACGCGGCCCCGGATCCAGATCGACTGTGCCAGCTGCTTGCGCCGGTTCTCGATCGCCATGCGGGTCGCCGTCTCCAGGCTCGTCGCGCCATGCGGAGCTTTCGACTTCACATGCACGCCGATCATCCGCATCACCTCCCCGGACCGCGCCCCCAGAACGACTTCCAGGGGCGGCTTGGAAAAGGTGACCGTATCCATCCGCGCATCGATATCGAGGTCGATCCGGAGACTGCCGTCGAAACGCGGCCACGCCTCCGAGCTTTGCGGATCATGCCGCGCCGTCACAACATCGGGGTCATAAAGCAGCGCCAGTTCCTGCTGTGTGTCGTTGGAAAAGCCTAGAAGCGCGCGCCGCTGACGCAGCCCGAAGCGCTCCGCAAAGGCTTCGAGCATATCGACCGTCTTGTGGCGGTGGTTGTCGTCGGGCGCCTCGACCACCAGAAGCACATCGGCCTCCAGCGCGCTCATCACTATCGCGATCGCCCCGGTCTGCTGGCTGCGCGTCACATTGTAGCGCGCCGACCACTGATCATCGTCGAGAAGCGCCCCGTTGCGATCGAAAAGGCTGTTGAACCACTCGATATTCCAAGTGGCGATCCGCATCAGGCGTCCGCATGGCTGGCGCGGATTTCCTCCCAGGCCTTGTTGAGCGCGATCACCCGCGCCTGCGACAGCTGCACCGCCTCTTCCGGCAGGCCGCGAGCAATCGCCCGGTCGGGATGGGCCTCGCGCACCTTGTTGCGCCAGACCTTGCGCACTTCGGGAAGCGGCGTGCCCGGTTCGACCTCGAGCACCGACCACGGATCGGGATCGGCATCCTCCACGAAGGCGGAACGCATCGCACGGAAACAGCATTCCTCCAGCCCGAAGATCCGCGCGACTTCCAGCAGGAAGGCATCCTCGCCCTCGTGGTAATCGCCATCGGCCAGCGCGATGAAGAACAGCCCTTCCAACACGTCTTTCAGAACGTCCGCGCCGGGACCAAACATGTTGGCGATCTTGCGGGCATAGGCGTCGAAACCCGCCACATCGGTGCGCGCCATGTTGAAGACGCGCGCGGCATTGGCTTCCTCTTCCGGCGGGATCTGGAAGATGCGCCGGAACGCCGCGACCTCGTCGCGCGTCACCTGCCCATCCGCCTTTGCCATCTTCGCCCCCAGCGCGATCACCGCGATGGTGAAGGCGACAGAACGCTCCGGCGGCTGGCGCAGATTGTCGAAAACGGTCGACAACGCCTCGCCCCGCCCGAGAGCGGAGAGTGCTTGCGCGATGCGCGACCAGAGAGAAATGGGCCTGTCCATGGTTCAAGTTTAGCCGCGCTGCGGCGGAAATGCACCCGCGCAAATCCGGCCTGTGATTAAATCGTTGTAATATTTTGAATGAACGGCGGCGCGCAGAGTTCCCCCGCGCGCCGCTTAAGACCTATCAAGGTCGAAGTTCGGGCTTGACCAAATATCCCGGGGGGCGCTTCAGCGCGGGGGCAGAGCCCCCTCGCCCTCAGGCCCGCGCCTGCCGCACGATGTCGAGAATTTCGCGCGCGGCCAGCGGGATATTGGTCCCCGGCCCGAAGATCGCCTTCACGCCCGCCTTCTTGAGAAAGTCGTAATCCTGCTGCGGGATCACGCCGCCGCAGATCACGATGATATCCTCGGCGCCCTTCTCTTTCAGCGCCGCGATCAGCTTCGGCGCGAGGGTCTTGTGACCCGCCGCCTGCGACGAAATCCCGACCACGTGGACATCGTTGTCGATCGCATCCTGCGCGGCTTCTTCCGGCGTCTGGAACAGTGGGCCCACATCGACGTCGAAGCCGATATCGGCAAAGGCCGTCGCGATCACCTTGGCGCCGCGGTCGTGGCCGTCCTGACCCATCTTCACCACCAGCATCCGCGGGCGGCGGCCCTCTTCCTCGGCGAAGGCCTCAACGTCCTTCTGGATCTGCGCGAAGCCCTCGTCGCCGTCATAGGCCGCACCATAGACACCTGCGAGCGTCTTCACCTCGGCGCGGTGACGTCCGAACACCTTTTCCATCGCCATTGAAATCTCTCCCACAGAGGCCCGGGCGCGTGCAGCTTCCACCGCCGCTTCGAGCAGGTTGCCACCTTCAGAGGCGCGGCGCGTCAGCTCGGCCAGCGCCGCCTCGCAGGCTGCCTCGTCGCGGCTTGCGCGCATCTTCTCGAGCCGCGCGATCTGGTTGTCGCGCACTTTCGCGTTGTCGATGTCGAGGATATCCAGCTCATCCTCGGTCTCGCGGCGATACTTGTTCACACCGACCACGACATCCTCGCCCCGGTCGATCAGCGCCTGACGCCGGGCGGCCGTTTCCTCGATGCGCAGCTTGGGCATGCCCGAGGCCACGGCCTTCGTCATGCCGCCCATCTCCTCGACTTCCTCGATCAGCTCCCAGGCCTTCTCGGCCAGTTCCGCCGTGAGGCTCTCGACGTAGTAAGAGCCCGCCAGCGGATCGACCACATTGGTGATCCCCGTTTCTTCCTGCAGGATCAGCTGCGTGTTGCGCGCGATCCGGGCCGAGAACTCGGTGGGCAGCGCAATTGCCTCGTCGAGCGCATTGGTGTGCAGCGACTGCGTGCCGCCCAGCGCTGCCGACATCGCCTCGTACGCCGTGCGGATCACGTTGTTATAGGGATCCTGCTCCGCCAGCGAGACGCCCGAAGTCTGGCAGTGCGTACGCAGCATCGAGCTTTGCGGCTTCTTCGGCTCGAACTCTTCCATGATCCGGCTCCACAGCAGGCGCGCCGCGCGCAGCTTGGCGGCCTCCATGAAGAAGTTCATCCCGATCGCGAAGAAGAAGCTCAGACGGCCTGCGAACTTGTCGACATCCATCCCCGCCTTGATCGCCGTGCGAACATATTCGCGCCCGTCGGCCAGCGTGTAGGCCAGCTCCTGCACGAGGTTCGCGCCGGCCTCCTGCATGTGGTAGCCCGAGATCGAGATCGAGTTGAACCGCGGCATCTCGTTCGAGGTGTATTCGATGATATCCGCGATGATCCGCATCGAGGGCTCGGGCGGATAGATGTAGGTGTTGCGGACCATGAACTCCTTGAGGATGTCGTTCTGGATCGTGCCCGACAGAACGCTGCGGTCATGGCCCTGCTCTTCGCCGGTGACGATGAAGTTTGCGAGGATCGGGATCACCGCGCCGTTCATCGTCATCGAGACCGAAATCTGATCGAGCGGGATGCCGTCGAACAGGATCTTCATGTCCTCGACGCTGTCGATCGCGACACCCGCCTTGCCGACATCGCCCTCGACGCGCGGGTGATCGCTGTCATAGCCGCGGTGGGTCGCCAGGTCGAAGGCCACCGACACGCCTTGCTGCCCGGCGGCGAGCGCCTTGCGATAGAATGCGTTCGACTCCTCGGCGGTCGAGAAGCCCGCATATTGCCGGATCGTCCACGGACGGCCCGCATACATCGTCGCACGAGGCCCGCGCGTGAAGGGCGACAGGCCCGGCATGGTGCCCAGATGGTCGAGCCCCTCCACGTCCTCTTCGGTGTAAAGCGGCTTGACCGCGATCCCTTCGAGCGTGTTCCAGGTCAGGTCCTCGAACGGCCTGCCACGCAGTTCCTTCTCGGCGAGCTTGCGCCAGTCCTCTTTCTTGTCCATCATGGCCAAATCCTTCTTCCACTGTCGCCGCGGCGGGTGTCTTCCCCGCATCTTCGGCCGTCATTTCCACGAAATTCAGTCCCGGCGGCGCGTGGCGCAGCCCGGTCATATGTCCCAGATCGCGGGTGTCCATCCGCGCACGGCACCCTATCGAAAGGCATCCGGCGCGCCTCGCCCGCCTCCGGTGCGTCGGCGTTTCGCATATCCGCTTCCCACGACAGCAGGCCCAAGCGGCACCCCGCCGCACGCCCCGCCCCCCGGCGCCAGTCGGCACCGCTGTTCCTAGCGGCGCGCTTAAAGGCCGCATTTCGCGAAAATTCGTAGCGCCCGCCATGGTGCGAGAGGTCCGCCGCGCATATATCAGGAACGAGAGAGGAGCCCATGACCCGCTTATTATCCCTTGGACTCGCTGCATTTCTTGCGCTGACGCCCTTCGCGGTCGCAGCCCAGGACAGCACCGTCAATCTTGCCGTGGCAGAGCCCGAGGTCACGCCCCCCTTCGCACCGGTCGATGGGGCGGACGCGGATCTGGATGCGCTCGTCTGGCAGAAGCGGCCCATCGTGGTCTTCGCCGACAGCCCCCTCGACCCGGCCTTCAAGGAACAGATCCGGTACCTCGAAGAGCATTGGTCGGAACTGGCCCAACGCGACGTCGTCGTCATCACCGACACCACGCCCGATCCGGCGAGCGACGTGCGGCGCAAGCTGCGCCCGCGCGGGTTCTCCCTCGTCATCATCGCGAAGGACGGCACGGTGAACCTGCGCAAGCCCGCCCCGTGGGATGCGCGCGAGATCATCCGCTCGATCGACAAGATGCCGATCCGGCGCGACGAGATCCGCGAAGAGCGCGGTTTCTGACCACATCCCCGCACACCACCGCGCGCCAATAGACCGTGCCCCGCCGTGGCGGGGTGAGCCGGTCGCCCGGCCTCCCTATGCCACGGCGCGGGCGTCACTTATTCGAACTCCATGATGATGTCGTCGACGGCAAGGCTCGCGCCCGCCTCGGCGTTGATCTTCTTCACGATGCCCTTCTTCTCGGCGCGCAGAATGTTCTCCATCTTCATCGCCTCGACAGTGGCCAGCGGCTGACCCTCCTGCACTTCCGCGCCTTCCTCGACCGAGATCTTCACGACGAGACCCGGCATCGGGCAGAGCAGGAATTTCGACGTATCCGGCGGCAGTTTCACCGGCATCAGTTGCGCAAGCTCGAACTGGCGCGGCGTGCGGACATGGACCTTCAGATCGGCACCACGCACCCGGATGCGGAAGCCCATCGGGATCTTGCCGACCTTGAGGACCAGGGGCGCACCGTTCACGGTCAGCTCGGCCAGCGGGTCGCCCGGCGTCCAGTCACTCTCGACGCGCATCTCTTCGCCATCCTCGAAGACGATGGTGGAGCCGTTGCGATCCGCATTCACCTTCAGCTTGAAATCTTCATCCTGCAGCGAGACCGCCCAATCCACGCCGACCTTGCGCTCGTGGTTGCCGAGCGTGCCGGAGATCTTCGTGCGCCGAATCTCGGCCACGCGCTCCATCGCCGCCGTGGCCGCCGCGACCTTGCGCAGCATCCCCTCGTCGAGCGTGACGCCCGCGAACCCCTCGGGATATTCCTCTTCGATGAAGGCGGTGGTGATGTTGCCGGAGGTGAAGCGCTCGTGATCCATCACCGCGGCGCAGAACGGCAGGTTGTGACCGATGCCTTCCACCTCGAACTTGTCGAGCGCGAGGCGCATCTCTTCGATGGCCGCGTCGCGGGTCTCGCCCCAGGTGCAGAGCTTGGCAATCATCGGATCGTAGAACATCGAAATCTCGCCGCCCTCGAAGACGCCGGTATCGTTGCGCACGATGCCGCCCGACGCGGTCTTGCCTTCCACCGGCGGACGATAGCGGGTCAGACGCCCGATCGAGGGCAGGAAGTTGCGGTAAGGATCTTCGGCATAGAGGCGGCTCTCGATCGCCCAGCCGTTGATGCCGATATCTTCCTGCTTCATCGGAAGCTTCTCACCGTCGGCCACGCGGATCATCTGCTCGACGAGGTCGATGCCGGTGATCAGTTCGGTGACCGGGTGTTCCACCTGAAGACGGGTGTTCATCTCGAGGAAGTAGAAGTTCTTCTCGCCATCGACGATGAATTCCACCGTGCCCGCGCTGCAGTAATCCACCGCTTTCGACAGGGCGACGGCCTGCTCGCCCATCGCCTTGCGGGTCTCGGGGTCGAGGAAAGGCGACGGCGCCTCTTCGATGACTTTCTGGTTGCGGCGCTGGATCGAGCATTCACGCTCGTTCAGATAAACGCAGTTGCCGTGCTTGTCGGCGAGCACCTGAATCTCGATGTGGCGCGGCTGGGTGACGAATTTCTCGATGAAGATGCGGTCGTCGCCGAAGCTGTTCGCGGCCTCGTTCTTCGACGACTGGAAGCCCTCGCGCGCTTCTTCGGCGTTCCACGCGATGCGCATGCCTTTACCGCCGCCGCCAGCGGAGGCCTTGATCATCACCGGGTAGCCGATCTCGTCGGAGATCTTCACCGCTTCATCGGCATCCGCGATCAGCCCCATGTAACCGGGCACGGTCGACACGCCGGCCTCTTTCGCGAGCTTCTTCGAGGTGATCTTGTCGCCCATCGCCTCGATCGCGCCCGAGGGCGGGCCGATGAAGGCGACGCCCTCTTTTTCCAGCGCCTCGGCGAATTTCTTGTTCTCCGACAGGAAGCCGTAGCCCGGGTGAACCGCTTCGGCGCCGGTCTGGCGGATCGCATCCATGATCTTGTCGATCACGATATAGGATTGGTTCGCGGGCGGCGGACCGATATGCACCGCCTCGTCGGCCATCTGGACATGCAGCGCCTGCGCATCGGCATCGGAATAGACGGCGACCGTCTTGATCCCCATCTTCTGCGCCGACTTGATGACGCGGCAGGCGATCTCGCCGCGGTTGGCGATCAGGATTTTCTTGAACATGTCAGGCCCTTCCCTTCCGGTGCGGGAGGGGCATCCCCCCGCCCCGCGTGTCGTGTTCATGATGTGAGACAAAAGAAAAACCGCCACCGGGGCGAGCAGCCCCGATGGCGGTCGGATAGCGATCGGGCGCGGACAGAGCCGCGCGGATGTGCTTAGTAGGAGCGCTGGCAGACGCCGGCGTCGTCGCAATAGGTGCCCGCGAGCGCGCCGAGAGCCGCACCGGTGAGCGCGTTGTTGTCGGTCGCGTCCGCGATGATCGCGCCGCCGGCCGCACCGGCGAGGGCGCGCTGACCGTCGGTTTGCATGCAGCCTGCGAGGGCGAGACCGGCAAGGAGAAGAAGGATCGGGGTTTTGCGCATGGGAAACTGCCTCCAATAGCGGTTATGATTGGACGCGAGTTTATCGCGGCCCCGTGAAAAGCCAACGGCGAAAACGCGAGGTCCGACCCCATCGGCGAGCTATCGCCACTGCCCTTCACATCTCTGCAGGCAGCCCCTTGACCTTCCGAAGGAAAAAACTGCGGCCCGACCATAAGATCAGGCCGCAGGAATAGGGAAGGGGTAGGGATATTACACAAGCCGCGGGTGTTGGGGACAGTACGGCTTGCCCCCTCAATGTGACTGCGCATATCGCGGATTGCAAAGGCGAAATCCCTGCAATTCCGAGATTCGGCGGCATGCCGCCATTTCGCGCAGGACATCAGCGAAATCATGCCCAATCCTCATCCTCGTCATCGTCGAAGGTGAAGGCGTCGGGATCGGCGAAGACCTCCGGGAAGGAGGCTTCCGCGCGTTTCACGTCGATCTTGAGAAGCGCCTCGTAGCTTTCGGGGTCGAACGGGTCCTCGGCAGGCACGACTTCGCGCCCGAAGAGCCAGCTCAACCGGCCCGCATCGAGATTGCCGCGCTCGAACGGCTCTTCGCCGAAATGCGCCCAGAGCGCGGCCATGAAGCCCGCATCGGCCTTGCGATCGGCATGACCGCGATCGGCGTAGCGTTCACGCCGAATGATCTTCGTCGCGCCCTTCTTGTTGGCCCGGCGAATGGTGAATTGATAATCCGTCGAGGGTAGCCGCGACGGGAAACCGCGATGCTTCAGCATGACGCGCCCTCCGCTTTGAAGTTGCTGGGACGGCGCGCGCTGAGTTTCTGCGTTACGCCTTCATTATTGACCCGTAGGGGTCTGGTTCCCGCCGGTCGGGTCCCTGCTAGGCGTCGGCTGGCGCTCGCTCGAGCCACCGCGCTGCTCGGGGACGCATTGCGCCGGTCGCTGCGTTGTCGCTGCCACCGCCGTCTCGAACGGTCCGCATTGCAGCGGACAGTCGGGCACGGAAGCCGGGTATTGCGAGTCGACGAGCCGTCCGGTCGGTCGGCAACTGCTGCCGCTTGCGACGGGACCGCCATATTTGCCGGTATAGACCGGCTCCACGGTGACAGGCGCAGGCTCCGGCTTGGGCGCACAGCCCACAAGCAGAGCCGCACAGGCGACGGCGCCCAGAGAAATTCGGACCATTTCACTCTCCCCCATTCTGTTATCGAATGGCTAAGAGCGTACTCCCGAAGGGAAATTTCCGCTAGGTAACCGTATGGCGTATTGCAAAACGTCACCCTCTCGGCAGGGATCGTGGGGGCAAGGCGGTGGCTGCCGCCCTGCCCCGCACGCAGATCACTTGTACTTGCCGGTGTAGGTCGGCTCGGTGGTGACGGCCACCGGCATCGGCTCGGGCTTGGGCGCGCAGGCTGCGACGAAGGCCACGAGGCCAAGCGCGATGAGAGCTTTCGACATGTCGTTCTCCTGTCCAGGGGGGCGCGCGCCCCGATCTGGGCGAGGTTCGGCACGACCCGTTTCAACGCGGGGACCGAAATCGCTTTCCCCAAGGGCAGGTTAGCCCGCAAATCCCGCTCACGAAAGCGCGATCTTGCCGTGAGCGTCCGCACAAACGCGCGCTCCGGCATCCTGCCTTCCAAGCTGTGATCTGCGGGTCTGGCCACGGCCATCAGAAAAACTCCCAAACGCATTTTCCATGCTCGACGGAAAAGCTGTCGAAATATTGCACCACCTCTGGGGCGGCTTCGCCGAACGGCACGATCTGGTCCGACAGGCTCACCATCACCTGTGCGGGCTCCGGACCGGGCTGCGGCAGGCGCGGCACCACCCACCCGTTGCACAGCGCCTCGATATCCTTCAGCGCGATATCGGAGGAGATCGGGCTCGGCCCTCCGATCTGCGGCGCGAGGAAGCGGAAGCGATAGGTCAGCCCGTCCGGTCCGGCCTCGTTGTGGATCACGTCGACCCACCAGACCTTCTGCCCGGACGGTACCGGGATCGCATCGCCCTTCGTCCCCTCCGGCCCGTCGCCGGGCCCCAGATCCTCCCCCAGGTTGCCCGGATGCATGACCGCACCGTAATCGGGCACTGGCGTCACCTCCCGGAGCTCCTGGGCGGGCGCCGGAGACGCCAGCGCCAGCCCGGCGAGAGCGCCGGGCAAGAGCGTCGCGATCCTCGACCTGCCCGTCATGCGCCTCCTCAGAGCGGGATGTTATCGTGCTTCTTCCACGGGTTGGACAGCTTCTTCGAGCGCAGCGCCGCGAAGGC
Source organism: Thioclava sp. IC9 (assembly GCF_002213225.1). Lineage (NCBI taxonomy): Bacteria > Pseudomonadati > Pseudomonadota > Alphaproteobacteria > Rhodobacterales > Paracoccaceae > Thioclava > Thioclava sp. IC9. The sequence goes on along the minus strand of NZ_NBNX01000005.1, from coordinate 225,186 downwards.
GCGGGCCACCCGGCGACGCGTCGAACGCGGCTGGATCACCTCGTCGATGAAACCCTTCTCGGCCGCCACAAACGGGTTCGCGAAACGGTCCTCGTAATCGGCGGTGCGCTTGGCGATCTTCTCCTGGTCACCCAGTTCCGAGCGATAGAGGATTTCGACCGCACCCTTCGCGCCCATCACCGCGATTTCCGCAGTCGGCCAGGCGTAGTTGAAATCGCCGCGCAGGTGCTTGGAGGACATGACGTCATAGGCGCCACCATAGGCTTTGCGGGTGATAACCGTGACCTTCGGCACGGTCGCCTCGCCATAGGCGAACAGCAGCTTCGCACCGTGCTTGATGACGCCGTTATATTCTTGGCTGGTGCCCGGCAGGAAGCCCGGCACGTCGACAAGCGTCAGAATCGGGATTTCGAATGCGTCGCAGAAGCGCACGAAGCGCGCGGCCTTGCGGCTGGAATCGATATCCAGACAGCCCGCCAGCACCATGGGCTGGTTCGCGACCACGCCGACCGTCTGACCTTCCAGACGGATGAAGCCGGTGATGATGTTGCCCGCGAAGTCCTTCTGGATCTCGAAGAAATCGCCCTCGTCGGCGATCTTCAGGATCAATTCCTTCATATCGTAGGGGGTGTTCGCGTTCGAGGGCACCAGCGTGTCGAGCGACGCCTCGATCCGGTCCACCTCGTCGAAGAAGGGCCGCACGGGCGCCTTCTCGCGGTTCGAGAGCGGCAGGAAGTCGATCAGGCGGCGGGTCTCGAACAGCGCCTCGACGTCGTTCTCGTAGGCGCCATCGGCGACCGAGCTTTTCTTGGTGTGGGTCGCGGCCCCGCCAAGCTCCTCGGCCGTCACCTGCTCGTTCGTAACCGTCTTCACCACGTCGGGGCCGGTGACGAACATGTAAGACGTATCCTTCACCATGAAGATGAAATCCGTCATCGCGGGCGAATAGACCGCACCGCCGGCGCAGGGCCCCATGATGAGGCTGATCTGCGGCACGACGCCCGAGGCCATGATGTTGCGCTGGAACACGTCCGCATAGCCTGCAAGCGACGCCACGCCTTCCTGAATCCGCGCCCCGCCCGAATCGTTGATGCCGATCACCGGCGCGCCGTTCTGGACCGCCATATCCATGATCTTGCAGATCTTCTCGGCGTGGGTTTCCGACAGCGAGCCACCGAAGACGGTGAAATCCTGGCTGAACACATAGACCATGCGCCCGTTCACGGTACCCCAGCCGGTAACGACACCGTCGCCATAGGGCTTGCTCTCTTCCATCCCGAAATCGGTGCAGCGATGGGTCTTGAACATGTCGAACTCTTCGAAAGAGCCCTCGTCGAGCAGCAATTCGATCCGCTCGCGCGCGGTCAGCTTGCCCTTCTTGTGCTGCGCCTCGATGCGTTTCTCGCCGCCACCAAGGCGGGCTTCGTCGCGCCGATGCTCCAGCTCCTTCAGGATGTCTCTCATGAGGGTCCTCCGCATAATTTCTCGGCACCCTATTCCGAAGGCAACAATCTTACAAAGGGGATTCGAGAAAATTTGCAAATTATTGGCAAGCCTGCGATAGCGAATTGCATAACTGCGAAGCCCGCTACCGATCGCAGACCATCCACGATTGATCCAATGACGCCGGCTCAGAACCGGCAAAATTTGACGCAGGGTTTTTGCAAAGCTAAAAATCTCTTTGCAAAAAGGAGGGGCAGATGGCGACTCAGAAACTCTATGCCGGCGTGAAACTGCGCGAAACCCGCACGCGGCTCGGCCTGACCCAGAAAGCCTTCGCCGAGCGGCTCGGCGTGTCGCTGCCCTATCTCAACCAGATGGAGAACAACCACCGCCCGGTCTCGGCGCAGGTCGTGCTGGCGCTGGCGAGCGAATTCGGCCTCGACGTGACCGAACTCTCGGCGGGCGATGCGGAGCGGCTGGTCTCGGACATGCGTGAGGCACTGGCCGACCCGATCTTCTCCGACGGCGCGCCGCCCTTGGCCGATCTGCGGCTCGCGGCCTCCAACGCCCCTGCACTCGCCCGGTCCTTCCTCGAACTGCACCGCGCCTACCGCCAGACCCATGAACGCCTCGCCTCGCTCGACGAAGCCCTGGGCCGCGAGGGGGCACAGACGGTGGTCTCCCCCTGGGAAGAGGTCCGCGACTTCTTTCACTATTGCGACAATTACATCGACGCCGTCGATCGTGCCGCCGAACGCTTTTCCTGTCGTGATGGCAAGCGGTTGGAGCCCATTCCTCATGCTATCGACACCCTCGCGAAACGCGGTCTCGACGTGCAGTTCTCCGACATTTCGCAACTGCGCGAGCGTGACGGCAACCGGCTTCTGATCAACGCCCATGCGGGCCGGCCGACGCAGGCCTTCCAATTGCTGCACCAAGTGGCGCTGCTGACCCAGAACGACTTGCTGGATGCGACGCTCGACCTCGCGCGCTTCCAATCCGACACGGCCCGGGCGATCGCCAAGATCGGGCTCGCCAACTACTTCGCGGGCGCGGCGCTGCTGCCCTACCGCCCCTTCCTCGAAGCGGCGCAGGACACCCGCCACGATCTGGAGCGACTCTGCGACATCTTCACCGCCTCGATCGAGCAGGTCGCCCACCGTCTCTCGACCCTGCAGCGCCCCGGCGCGAAGGGTATTCCCTTCTTCTTCGTCCGCGTCGATCAAGCCGGCACCATCACCAAGCGCCACTCTGCCACGCGACTGCAATTCGCCCGATTCGGTGGCGCCTGCCCGCTCTGGAATGTCCACCAAGCCTTTGAAACTCCGACTAAATTCCTGCGACAACTCGCAGAGACCCCCGATGGCGTTCGCTATCTCTGCCTCGCGCGAGACGTCTCGAAATCGGGCGGCAGCTTCACCGCGCCAGTCCGCCGCTACGCGATCTGTCTGGGCTGCGAGGTGAGCCACGCGAAGGGGCTCGTCTATGCCGACGATATGGAGCTCGGCAATCCCAAGGCCTACCAGCCGATCGGGATCTCCTGCCGAATCTGCGAGCGTAAGGATTGCCACCAGCGCTCGGTTCCGCCGCTGGAACGCCGCCTGCATGTCGATCCCGACCATCGCGGCCTTCTGCCCTACGACATCGCATAGAAAAACGCCCCGGGGCCGAAGCCCCGAGGCGTCCCACCAAAATCACTCGTTACCATACAACTCAGGCGTCGGCGGTACCCAGCATCCGCGCGATCTCATCCTTCACCGCGGCGCGTTGCTTGCGCAGGTCGGTCTCGGCGAGGCTGTCCATCGGCTCCACATTCGTCTCGGCCCGGTGCACGCGATCGTTCAGCGTGTCGTAATCGTCCAACAGCTTTGCAAAATGCGCGTTGGAGATTTTCAACTCGTGGATCCGATCGAGTTTCGTCGGGAATTCGTCTTGCAGCGTGTGCGGCGTATTGGCCATGTCGCTCCCTTTCCTTGCTGTCGGACCGACATTAGGCCACCGCGACTCGCGCCACCTTGATGCGCATCAAGTCAGCCGCCTGCGCGACGCCATCCGGCCGCTTTTGCCGCGGCCTCGGTGCAAAACCATCGCTCGCCCTTGGCGGTATTGATCCGCGTCGCGGCATAAGAGCCCGTGCCCGGCAGATGATAGAGCCGCCCGCGCTTGGAAATATTGCCCTTGATCGCGCAATTACCCGGCGGGGTTTGTACCTTGGTCGCGGCGCGGACCGCTGCTGGGCGCCTTGCTTCGCCCTGCCAGATGCCGAGACCCGCGCGGCGCGCGCGCTCCTCCTGCCCGACATAATCGAGCGCGTATCTTCGGTAAGCGAAGGCTGCGCCGCGGGCCACCATCTCGGCGTTGAGATCGCGCCCGCCGGCGCGGCAAATAGCGATCAGCCGCCCGTAGCGATCCTGCTCGTGACCCGAGCACCGCACTCCCCGCCCCGCGAGCCGCTGCAGTTCCGCCGTCGCGGCCTGTCCACAAGCCCAGCGCACGCCTTGCGTCGTCTTGCAGCTTTGCTTCGCCTCCGGCGCGTCGATGCCGAACAGCCGCACCCGCGTATTCGCAACCACCAGCGTATCGCCATCGACGACGCGTGGAATGCCCGTGACCGTCGCCGCGAAAACGGGCGAGGCGATGAGAACCAGAAGTGAACAAAGCCTTAACATTCCCTAGATATCGGTGGGACTGATCTCGCACGCAACAGATTTCGTAGCTGAAAGGTAAACCGAAACTTGGGAGCCCCGCATGTCCGACGCGCTCAACTTGATCGGCCGCATCCTGATCGCGCTGCTGTTCCTCGGCGGCGCGGCGCAGAAAGTCAGCGACCCGCGGATGGTGCAGGAAATGATCGGCTGGCTTGGCCTGCCCGGCTGGCTGGTCTGGCCCGTCGCGCTGTTCAACCTGATCGCGGCGCTTGGCCTGATCTTCGGCCCGAAGGTGCGGGCCTGGGCACTCATCCTCGCCGCCTATTGCATCTTCACCAGCTGGTTTCACTGGCAGCTGCGCGCCGACCCGTGGCAGGTGACGATCTTCGTGAAGAACTGGGCGATCGCGGGCGGGCTCTTGATCCTCGCGGCGCAGGGGCCGGGGCGCTATGCCCTCAGCCTCCCGCGCCGCGAAGGCCGCTAACTCAGCGCTGCGCCACCTGCCAGTTCGGCGCCACCCACGGCTCGAGGTTCTCGCGTGCGAGCGGTGCCCGGCCCAGCAGGTGATCGGCCATCTTCTCGCCCACCATGATCGAGGGCGCGTTCAGGTTGCCGTTGGTAATGCGCGGGAAGACAGAGCTGTCGGCGACCCGCAGCCCCTCGACCCCGATCACGCGGCCTTCCGGATCGACGACGGCGCTAGGATCGTCCGCCGCCCCCATCTTCGCAGTGCCACAGGGATGATAGGCGCTCTCGGCATGTTCGCGGATGAAGGCGTCGATCTGCTCATCCGTCTCCACGTCGGCCCCCGGCTGGATCTCGTGCTTCACATGGGCGGCCATCGGCGCTTGCGCAAAAATTTCCCGGGTCAGCCGCACGCATTTGCGGAATTCGGCCCAGTCGTCGGGATGGCTCATGTAGTTGAACTTGATCTCGGGCTTGGCCTCGGGATCGCCCGAGCGCAGCCGGATATGGCCACGCGATTTCGAACGCATCGGCCCGACATGCGCCTGAAAGCCATGCCCCTCGGCGGCGGCCTTGCCGTCATAGCGCACCGCGATCGGCAGGAAGTGATACTGGATGTCCGGGTAGTCGATCCCGGCCTCCGACCGGATGAAGGCGCAGCTTTCGAACTGGTTCGACGCGCCGAGCCCGCTTTTGGTGAAAAGCCATTGCGCGCCCACACGGGCCTTGCCGTAGAGGTTCCAGTATTTGAACAGCGTGACCGGTTGTTTCGCGGCGAATTGCATATAGATCTCAAGGTGATCCTGCAGGTTGCCGCCGACGCCGGGACGATCCGCCAGCACCTCGATGCCATGCGCACGCAGATGCTCTGCCGGGCCGACACCCGAGAGCATCAGAAGCTTCGGCGTATTGATCGAGCTTGCCGCCAGCACGACCTCGGAAGTCGCGCGGACCACCTCGATCTGCCCCTTGCGCTTGATCTCGACGCCGACGGCCTTCTTGCCTTCGAAGACGACGCGCCGCGCCAGACCGCGCACGATCCGCAACTTGCCGGTCTTGAGCGCGGGGCGCAGATAGGCATTGGCCGCCGACCAGCGACGCCCCTTGTAGATCGTGGCCTCCATCGGCCCGAAGCCTTCCTGCTGCCGGCCATTGTAATCCTCGGTCACCGGATAGCCCGCCGCCGCGCCCGCAGCGACGAAGGCATCGAACAGCGGGTTGGAGCGCGGCCCGCGGGTCACATGCAGCGGCCCCGAGCGGCCACGCCATTCGGTCTCTTCGCCGCCGTGCCAATGCTCCATCCGCTTGTAATAGGGCAGCACATCGGCGTAGCCCCAGCCGCGCGCGCCGCTTTCTTCCCAATGGTCGAAATCGCGCGCGTGGCCCCGGACATAGACCATGCCGTTAATGCTCGACGAGCCGCCCAGCACCTTGCCGCGCGGGGTCGCCAGACGGCGTCCGCCCAGATGCTCTTCGGGTTCCGACTGAAAGCCCCAGTCGTAGATCCCCATATTCATCGGATAGCTCAACGCGCCGGGCATCTGGATGAACGGCCCGGCATCCGAGCCGCCGTGCTCGATCACGACCACGTCGCGGCCCGCTTCCACGAGCCGGTAAGCCAGCGCCGAGCCACCCGAGCCTGCGCCTACGATCACATATTCTGCCGAAACACTCATATCTTCCCCTTGGCGGAAAATCCCGGGGGGCGCCGGTTGGTGCGCCATCGGTCCGAGGACCAACCGGCGACGGGCAGCGCCCCCAGCCTCCCCAAATTCAAATTCAGTACGGGCTCTCGACCGGCCCCATGCCGACATAGACGGATTTGAGCTGCGTATAGTGCTCCACCGCCGCGCGCGAATTCTCGCGCCCGAAGCCCGATTGCTTCACCGCGCCGAAGGGCATTTCCACCGGCGTCAGGTTGTAGGCGTTGATCCAGGTCGTACCCGCCTGCAGCTGGCTCACGACACGGTGGCCGCGCGCCAGATCGCCGGTGAACACACCCGCGGCGAGGCCGAACTGCGTGTCATTGGCCCGCGCGATCGCCTCTTCCTCGGTCTCGAAATCCAGCACGGACATGACCGGGCCGAAGATTTCTTCCCGCGCGATGGTCATATCGTCGGTGACATCGGCGAAAACGGTGGGCTGCACGAAAAGCGGCCCCTCATTGCCTGCCGAGCCGCCGCAGACCAGTCGCGCGCCTTCGGATTTCGCGCTCTCGACATAGGACATGACCTTGTCGAACTGCGCCTTCGAGATCAGCGGACCGAATTGCGTCGCCTCGTCCAGCGGATCGCCCGCGACAATGGTTTCCGCGCGCTCTTTCAGACGGGCGAGGAATTTCTCCTTGATGCCCTTCTGCACGAAGACTCGCGTCCCGTTCGAGCAGATCTGACCCGAGGAATAGAAATTCCCTAGCATCGCCGCGCCGATTGCGCTTTCGATATCGGCATCATCAAAAACGATCATCGGGGATTTGCCGCCAAGCTCCATCGTGACGTGCTTCATGCCCGCCGATGCCGCCTGATAGACCTTCTGACCCGTCGGGACCGACCCGGTCAGCGAGACTTTCGCGATACGCGGATCGGTCGAGAGCGCCGCCCCTACCGGGCCGAAGCCCTGCACCACGTTGAAGATACCCGCGGGCATCCCGGCTTCGATGAAGATCTCGGCGAGCTTCAGCGCGCCCAGCGGCGTCATCTCGGAGGGTTTGAACACCATCGCGTTGCCGGTCGACAGCGCAGGCGCGGATTTCCAGCAGGCGATCTGGCTGGGATAGTTCCACGCGCCGATCCCTGCGCAGACGCCCAGCGGTTCGCGGATCGTATAGGCGAAATCGCCGCCCAGCGGCATCGTCTCTCCGGTCAGCGTGGGCGCGAGACCCGCAAAATATTCCAGCGCCTCGGCGCCCGAAGGCCAGTCGGCCTCGCGGGTTTCCTGAATGGGCTTGCCGGTGTCGAGCGTTTCCAGCAGCGCCAGTTCCTCACCGCGCTCGCGGATGATCGCGACGGCACGGGTCAGGATACGGCCCCGCTCGACCGGGCGCAGCGCGGCCCAGTTCTTCTGCGCCTCAACCGCCCCCGAAATCGCGGCGTCGATCACCGCAGGGGTCGCCGCATGCAGCTTGGCGATCACCTCGCCGGTGCCGGGATAGGTGACGATCAGCTCGTCGCCGTCCGTATCTTCCATCCAGTCGCCATTGACGAAATGGCTTGCTTTCGGCTGTGCCCTCATTGGTGGACCTCCAATTCCTTTTCCAGATGCGCCAGCACCAGTTCGCAGGCGGCCTCGCGGTCGGGCTCGCCCGCGACAAGCGCCGCGCGGATGTAGACGCCGTCGATCATCGCGCCCAAACCCTCGGCCACGGAGCCCGCGCGATCGCCGACCAGCGGCCGCAGCCCGTGCATGAGGTTGGAGCGCAGACGGCGCTGATAGATATGCAGCAGGCGCCGCGCTTCGGCGCTCGACTGCGCGAGAACGTAGAAGTTCAGCCACGCGGCGATCGCCTCGTGACGGAACGAGCCCGCCGCGAAAGAGCCCATCACAACTGCGCGAACACGCTCGTGCGGGGAATGCGCCATCGCCATCGCACCGCGCACTTCGGCCCCGTAAATCGAAAGGATCGAGCGCATCGCGGCGAGGAAAATCCGGTCTTTCGACCCGAAATAATGGTGCGCCAGCGCCGAGGACATGCCCGCGCGCCGGGCGATCTGCGCGACCGTCACGTCGAGCGACCCCGCCTCGCCCACTGTCTCAATAGTCGCTTTGACCAAGGCTGCGCGCCGTATAGGCTCTGCTCCAAGCTTCGGCATGTGATCGGCCTCCTTCCGGGTGGCTTGCTTGCATGTCGAGCTAGAACATGTTTATTGACTCGTCAATCAACAACCGCATCCCGCGGTTTTTCTTAACGCTGCACAGGGAGAAAAAGCATGAAACTTCGTTCCACGCTCCTCGCACTGGGGGCCGCGCTCTCGTTCGGACTGGCAGGCACCGCGCCCGCTCAGGCCGCCGATTGCTCGAAAGTGACCTTCTCCGATGTTGGCTGGACCGACATCACCTCGACCACCGCGGTCGCGACCACCATCCTCGAAGCGCTCGGCTACGAGACCGACACCAAGGTTCTCTCGGTTCCGGTGACCTACGAGGCGCTGTCGAAAGGCGACGTCGACGTGTTCCTGGGCAACTGGATGCCCTCGATGGCCGCCAACGTCGATCCCTACACCAAGGACGGCACCGTCGAGACGCTCGGCACCAACCTGACCGGCGCGAAATACACGCTGGCGACCAACCCCGCTGGCGCCAAGCTCGGCATCAAGGACTTCTCCGACATCGCCAAGCACGCCGACGAGCTGGACAACCAGATCTACGGCATCGAGCCGGGCAATGACGGCAACGCGCTGATCCTCGACATGATCGACAAGGACGCGTTCGGCCTGAAGAACTTCGACCTGAAGGAAAGCTCCGAGCAGGGCATGCTCGCGCAGGTCGCGCGTGCCGACAAAGCCGACAAGCCGATCATCTTCCTCGCGTGGGAACCCCACCCGATGAACTCCAACTTCGACATCACCTACCTGTCGGGCGGCGATGACTTCTTCGGCCCCGATTACGGCGGTGCGACGGTCATGACCAACGTCCGCGCGGGCTATGTCGACGAGTGCCCGAACCCGGGCAAGTTCGTCTCCAACCTGAAGTTCACCCTCGCGATGGAAAACGAGATCATGGGCAAGATCCTCGACGATGGCGAGGATCCCAAGGCGGCCGCGAAGGAATGGCTCAAGGCCAACCCGGACAGCTGGAAGCCCTGGCTCGACGGTGTGACCACGAAGGACGGCGGCGACGCGCAGGCAGCGGTCGAGAAAGCGCTGAACTCGTGAGCCTTCGGGCGCAATATTCGCGCGGGCGGCAGGGCATGGCCCTCCGCCCCCGCTTCCCCTCGGTCCGCGCCCTCACCGGCGCGGCCCTTCTCTTCGCGGGGATGATAGCCGCGCCCCTCACCCCGGCACGCGCCGCGGATTGCCCGGAGGCCGAGGCCCTGCACGCGGCGGGCGTCACGCTCACCCGCAACGCCCCGAAAATGGCGCAGGCCTATCGCTACGAAAACGGCACGCTGACCTCCTACCGGGTCGACGATCCCGAGCTCGGCCGCCCGCCCAAGCGCGAGCGCTACGACCATCCGCTGGCGGTGAGCCTGCAGGAAATGGACGGACGCAGTTTCGCGCTCATCTATGACGAGGACCCCGCGCGGCTCGACCAACTGCCGCAGCTGGGCAACTGGCGCACTCCGGTGACGCTGAAAGTCGACGGCGAGACCAAGGATCGCGGCACCATCTCCTACGCCTATCGCGGCCCCGGCTCGGTGCTGATCGGCGCGTGCCGCTACGATGTCTGGCAGGTCGTCGAACGGATCGCGATGGGCAAGCTGCGCACCGCCTTCCTCAAGGAATTTTCTCCCAAGGCCGGGCTGGTCCTGCGCGTGACCAAGCTCGACCCCGAAACCGGCAAGGCGCAATCGCAAGTCGCCTTCGACCGCATCGAAACGCGCCAGAAATAACAACTCGCAAGGACAGTTATGAACTGGTTGACCGAAACCAAAATCCCCGTGGGCAAGACGGCCAAGATCGTGATCGACTGGCTGCAGGACCATGCAGCGCCGCTCTTCGACGCCCTCTCCGTCGCGCTGAAAGCGCTGATCGACGCAACGCTCTGGGTGCTGCAAGGCCCCCCGCCCCTTCTCGTGATCCTCGCCTTCGCGGTGATCGCCTACCTGCTGCAGCGCAGCTGGAAGATTTCCCTGCTGGTGATCGTGGGCTTCCTGTTCATCCTCAATCAGGACTACTGGGAAGAGACGACCGAGAGCCTCACCCTCGTGATCGCCGCCTGCGTGGTCTGCATGGGGATCGGGGTGCCGATCGGCATCGCCGCCGCCCATCGCCCACGGCTGTATTCAGTACTGCAACCGGTCTTGGACCTGATGCAGACGCTGCCGGCCTTCGTCTACCTGATCCCGGCCATCGTCTTCTTCGGCATCGGCATGGTGCCCGGCCTGATCGCGACCGTGATCTTCGTTCTGCCCGCGCCGATCCGTCTTACCCATCTGGGCGTTTCCTCCACCCCCGACACGCTGACCGAGGCCGCGCAATCCTTCGGCGCGACCAAGAGCCAGCTTTTGTGGAAGGTCGAACTGCCCTACGCCACGCCGCAGATCATGGCGGGTCTGAACCAGACGATCATGCTCTCACTCTCGATGGTCGTGGTGGCCGCGCTCGTCGGCGCTGACGGGCTTGGCGTGCCGGTCGTGCGCGCACTGAACACCGTGAACACGGCACTCGGCTTCGAATCCGGCTTCGTGATCGTCGTCGTCGCCATCATCCTTGACCGCATGCTGCGCCGCGGAGGTTCGAAATGACCCAGACCAAAGCCAAAACCGCCGTCAAATTCGACAATGTCTCCATCGTCTTCGGCGATCGCCCGCAAGAGGCCCTGCCCTTGATGGACGAAGGGCTCTCGCGCCCCGAGATTCAGGAGCGCACCGATCAGGTTCTGGGCGTGCATGACTGCTCGGTCGAGGTACCCGAGGGCGAGATTCTCGTGCTGATGGGCCTCTCGGGCTCCGGCAAATCGACGCTGTTGCGCGCGGTGAACGGTCTCAACCCCGTCGTGCGCGGTCAGGTCGAGGTGCATGACGGCGAGCGTCTCGTCGATGTCACCCACGCCGACCCCGCGACCTTGCGCAAAATGCGCCTCAACAAGATCGCGATGGTCTTCCAGCAATTTGGCCTGCTGCCCTGGCGTACCGTGCGCGAGAATGTCGGCCTCGGCCTCGAACTCGCCGGCATGAGCAAGGCGGAACGCCGCAAGAAGGTCGACACCCAGTTGGAACTGGTGGGTCTGTCGGACTGGGCCGACCGTCAGGTGGCAGAGCTTTCGGGCGGCATGCAGCAGCGCGTGGGTCTTGCCCGGGCGTTCGCCACCGACGCGCCGATCCTGCTGATGGACGAGCCCTTCTCGGCGCTCGACCCGCTGATCCGCACCAAGCTGCAGGACGAGTTGCTGGAGCTGCAGACCAAGCTCAAGCGCACGATCATCTTCGTCAGCCACGACCTCGACGAGGCGTTCAAGATCGGCAACCGGATCGCGCTGATGGAAGGCGGGCGGATCGTGCAATGCGGCACGGCACGCGACATCATCGCCAAACCGGCGAACGGCTATGTGGCCGATTTCGTGGCCCATATGAACCCGCTCGGCGTGCTGACCGCCGAGGATATCGCCGATCCCGTCGGCACGCCGACCGGCGATGCCACGGGTGAACCGATGCCCGCCGACGCCCCCGTGCGCGACGTGATGGAGCGGCTGCGCCACGAGCCCGCCGTCCCGCTCACCGATGGCCGCGTCGTGACCCGCGAAGGCGTCATCACGCGGCTCATCGACCCCCAGCGCAGCGCCGAGGCGAGCTGAGGGACGCTTCGCGGAGGATATTTTGACCAAGCCGAAGGGGCGCGCGCGCCCCTTCGGCTTGGCTCAAATATCCCCGCCGGAGGCATCCGACATTTGCAGAAAAGTGCGGCGCTGTCAGATCTTGGTGGCCGGCGGAGGCGGCGTCACCCGGCGTTTGAGCTGCGCCTCGCGGATGGTCATGTAGCTCACCGCGCCGATGATGATTGCACCGCCGAGGATCACGTAGGGGTCGGGACGCTCGTCGAAGATCGTCCAGCCCGCAATCGCCGCCCAGACCAGTTGCAGGAAGATCACCGGCTGCGTCACCGTCACGGGCGCCGCGGCGAAGGCCCGCGTCATGCAGTAATGCCCGCCGGTGGCGAAGACCGCCACCGCGCCCAGCCAGAGCGTCTCGGACAGCGTGATCGGCTCCCATTTCCAGATCGCCACCGGAGCGAGCGCGACGGTCACTACCAGCGTCATCATCGCGACCACCGTGCCCGCGGGCACGTAATCGGTCAGCCGCTTCGCCGCGAGATAGGCGCCGCCAAAGAACAGCGCCGCGCCAAGCTGGGCGATATGGCCGGGCTCGATCGCGCGCATCCCCGGGCGCAGGATGATCAGCGCCCCGATCAGCGCGACGATCACCGCCGTCACGCGCCGCCACGCCAGCCCCTCGCCCAACAGGAGCGCACCGCCCACCGTCACCACGATCGGGTTGAGGTAGTTGATCGCGGTGACATCGGCGATCGGGATATTGCTCATCGCGAAGAACCACAGCCCCACCGCCACCGCATGCAACGCCCCGCGCACACCGAACAGCGCCCAGACCTGCGGCGGGAAGTTCTGGCGCAGGATGCGGGCCAGTGCGGGGGCGAAGAAGATCAGCCCCCAGGTGAAGCGCACGAAGGCCGATTGCGCGGCGGGCACCTGATCGCCCAGCCAGTGGACGATGATATTCACCATGACGAAACAGGCGGTGGTGGCGAGCATCCACAGGATGCCGATCAGCGGTTTGTTAGGTTTGTCTTGCGCGGTCATGGCTCTCTTGGACGCTGGATCGGCACCGCGCGCAAGGGGCGGTTTTGTGTCGGTTATAATCCGCCCGCGGCGAGCTTCCAGGCGATCGAACCCATCAGCAGCCCAATCAGCGCATCAAGCACGCGCCAGGCGCTCTCCTTGGCGAAAAGCGGCGCCAGCAGCCGCGCGCCATAGGCCAGCGCGAAGAAGAACACGAAGGAGGCCACGATCGCGCCGGTGGCGAAGCCGATCCGCGCGCCTGCGAACTGCGCCGAGACCGCGCCCAGAAGCACCACCGTATCGAGCCAGACATGGGGGTTCGCCCATGTGAAAGCGGCCACCGTCACGAGGACCGCGCGCAAGGACGGCGCGCTGCCCGCGCTCGGGTCGAGATGCTCGCCGCCCCGGATCGCCGCCAAAGCGGAACGGATCGCATACCAGCTAAGAAAGGCGACACCGCCCCAGCGCAGCGCCTCGGCCAGCCATGGCAGTGCGGTGGACGCGGCGGCAAAGCCCGACACGCCAATGGCGATCAGCACCGCGTCGGAAAGCGCGCAGAACAGCGCCACCGCGAAGACATGCTCGCGCCGCAGCCCCTGACGCAGCACGAAAGCGTTTTGCGCGCCGATCGCCACGATCAGCCCGAGGCCCAGTTTCAGCCCTGCCCAGAATGCCGCCAATTCCATCCGCCTCACCCCCAGTCTGCTCGGAGACGCTTCTCAGTGCCGGGGCGCGCATATAAGTTCAACTTAATTAAACTAACTCTGTATAAGTAAAACTTATGTTCGACTATGCCGCGCTGGATGCGCTCGCCACCGTGATCGAGACCGGAAGCTTCGAGGCCGCGAGCGCACGGCTAGGGGTGTCGCAATCGGCCGTCTCGCAACGCGTCCGCCAGTTGGAGGAACGCATGGGCGCCGTTCTGGTGATCCGCGCCACGCCCTGCCGCGCGACCGAGGATGGGGCGCGGCTGATCGCCCATCTGCGCGAGGTGGCGCTTCTCGAAACCGAGCTGGCGCCCTCCGAGACCCCGCCGGTTCTGCGTATCGCCGTCAATGCCGACAGTCTCGCGACATGGGTGCTGCCCGGGCTGGCCGAGGTGGAGGGCGTGCGTTTCGATCTGGTGATCGACGATCAGGACCATTCGGCGGGGCTGTTGCGACGGGGCGAGGTCGTGGGGGCGATCACCGCCGACGCGGGGCCGATCGCGGGCTGCGACGGCGTGAGCCTCGGGCGGCTGCGCTATATCGCGACGGCGAGTCCGGACTTCGTCGCGCGGTATTTTCCGAACCGGATCGACCGGCACAGTTTGCGCGCGGCCCCGGCCCTGCAGTTCAACGCGAAGGATCGCTTGCAGGATCGCTGGGCCTCGATGATCGCGGGCATGCCGATGGGGTTGCGGGCGCATCGTATCGGCTCGACCGAAGGCTTCGTAGAGGCCTGTCTGCGCGGCATGGGCTGGGGGCTGAACCCCGAGGTGCTGGTGCAGGCGCATCTGGAAAGCGGCGCGCTGGAACGGCTGGGCCCGGCGCCGATCGACGTGCCGCTCTACTGGCAAAGCGCAAGGCGGCTGAAAGCCCCGCTCGCGCCGCTGACCAAAGCGTTGCGGAAGGCGGCGAAGGTGGTGTTGGTGTAAGGGGGCGGGAACAGGGCGTCGCGCACGGCTTGTTCCGGTCTGAGCGGCTCCCCGGGCTGAGCGCGCATTGCCCGCGGCCTGCGCGGCGCGCATAGTGACGCATGTCCCGCAGGCCCGTCAGGAGGAGAGACACCCATGGAGCTACCCGATTTCATTCAGGCCTTCCCCGCCCTCGATCTGCCGTTTCCCGAAGATCAGGTGCGCAGCCACGCGGTCCGCTCGGAGGCGGGGCTGGTGGTGTTTCTGCACTTCCTCACCGATTTCGACCTTCCGGCCCATTCCCACAAGGGCCAGTGGGGCACCGTGATCGAAGGCGAGGCGGAGCTGACCATCGCAGGCGAGACCCGGGTCTATCGCCCCGGCGAGACCTACAACATCCCTTCGGGCGCGGAACATTCCGCGCGGCTCAAGGCCGGAACGAAAGTGATCGACGTCTTCGAAGAGGCCGATCGCTATCCGTTGAAGCGCTGAAGGAACGCGCTCAGACCCGGATTACGGAGACGCTCTGGTTGATCAGCGTTGCGGGCGCCTGCGATTCCATGAAGGCCACGTCATAGGCGTCGCGCCCCACCGCGACCAGCGCCATGTTCTCGGCCCCGCACATGCCGGTCGCATCGACCATATGCCACGCGCCATCGAGCCAGACCTCGGCCACGGCGTGGAAATCCTGCGGCCTCACGTCCGGCCCGTAGGACGAAGCCATCCGCGCCGGGATCTGCGCCGCACGCACCATCGCGCAGAACAGATGCGCGTAGTCGCGGCAAACCCCTGCCCGGCCCGCGAAAGTCTCGAGCACATTGGTGTCGCTGTCCGACGCGCCGGGCACGTAGGAGAGGTTCTTCTCGATCCAGTCGCGGATCGCGGCCACTTTCGCGCCGCCCTGCAGATCGCCGAAGCGCTTGCCCACGAAGGAGACGAACTTGTCGGACTGCACGTAGCGCGAGGGGCGGATATAGGGGGCGGCCTCGGCGGGCAGTTCGTGCAACTGCGCGGCTCGCATCTGGCTGAGGTCGATCGCCGGGCGCGTGATGTCGATCAGCGCCTGATAATGCAGCGTCATCTGCGTGCCGACCCGGGCCCAGATCCGCTCGCCCACGCCGCAATCGCCCGCGATCCGGTCGACGGTCGCATCGCCGAGATTCATCGACGCGCTGACGATCTCCTGCCCCGGAGCATGCGCCGCTTCGAGCACCAGCGCGACCGTATTGGGCTGCGGGAACTGGTATTGCATCTGCACGTCGACGGAAATGCGCATGGCGGCTCCTTCTCTCGGGTTTCAGGTGGTGTCACTGGGATGGAGCGCGCCGCGTAACAGAGACACGTCGATGGGAAAAGGGGGGGGGGGGGGCGGAGAGGGTTTGGTTCCGGCGCAGGATGCGCCCGCAGCGAATTGCCTGTCGCAAGGGACATATCGTGGCCGGAGCGACCGTCCGCCCTGCTCCGGATAAAATTAACGGCGGCCGCGCCGGGAAGGCACAGCCGCCGTTGAAGTCACGCCAGGTGCGTGCCGACTTACGCGTCGATCTTGACGAGCTCCACGTCGAAGGTCAGCGCCTTGCCGGCGAGCGGGTGGTTCGCGTCGAGGACGAGTTCCTTCTCGTTCGCCTCGGCGACGGTCACGTTCACGGTCTGGCCGTCCTGGGTCTGAACCTGAAGCTGAGTGCCCGGCTCGGTCGGGATGTCGTCGGGAATGTTCGCGCGGTCGACGGCCTGCATGCGCTCGGGGTGGTGCTCGCCATAGGCTTCTTCGGGCTCGACACGCACGGTGCGCTTTTCGCCCTCTTCCATGCCGGTCACGCCCTTGTCGAGGCCGGGAATGATCTGCCCCGAGCCGAGCGTGAAGGAGAGCGGCTCGCGGCCTTGCGAGCTGTCGAAGACGGAGCCGTCATCGAGCTTGCCGGTGTAATGCAGATGCAGGGTGTCGCCAGCCTTTGCCTGGGTCATGGTGATATCCTTTCGCGGGCAGATGAATTTGCCGAGGCCGCGGGGGTTCGCGGGTGCTCGGAGCGTCACGCGACAACGTGGGGGTTATGGCCCGGAATGTAAACCGGGGCACGGGAAAAGGCGCAATTTCACGCGTTTTTCATGCAAAAAGCGCCCCGGAGGGCGCTTTTTCCTATTTTTCCGGCGAAACGCGTTACAGCTGCGCTGCAACATCTTCGGGCACGTCGAAATTGGCGGTGACGGATTGCACGTCGTCATCGTCTTCGAGCGTGTCGATCAGCTTCATCAGCTTCTGGGCGGTCTCGAGATCGACCTCGGTGCGGTTCTGGGGCTTCCAGATCAACTTGGCCTCCTCGGCCTCGCCCAGTTCCTTCTCCAGCGCGTCGGAGACATCCGAGAGGTCTTCCATCGCGCAGTAGATCCAGTGGCCTTCCTCGTCGCTCTCGACGTCTTCGGCGCCCGCCTCGATCGCGGCCATCAGCACGGTCTCGGCATCGCCCACGGACGCGGGATAGATGATCTCGCCCATACGGTCGAACATGAAGGACACCGAACCGGTGGTGCCCAGATTGCCGCCGTTCTTGGTGAAGGTGGAGCGCACGTTCGACGCGGTGCGGTTGAGGTTGTCGGTCATCGCCTCGACGATCACCGCGATGCCCTCGGGGCCGTAGCCCTCGTAGCGGATTTCGGTATATTCATCGCCGTCGCCCGCCTGAGATTTCTTGATCGCGCGGTCGATCACGTCTTTCGGCATCGACTGGGATTTGGCCGCTTTCACGGCGAGGCGCAGGCGCGGGTTCTTCTCGGGATCGGGGTCGCCCATCTTCGCGGCAACCGTGATCTCTTTCGAGAGCTTGGAAAACATCTTCGAGCGCGCCGCATCCTGCTTGCCCTTGCGGTGCTGGATGTTGGCCCATTTTGAGTGGCCTGCCATGGGTATCTCCGTTCGGAATAGTCGCGAAATCGACCCCGTATAGTGCGCAACGGGGGGATGATTCAAGATCGATGGATGCGGGCCGGCTCCGTGCCCACCGGGGCGAGGTTACTGCGGCAGCTGGATCTGGCCCTCGCCGCGGGCATGCGGCGGCACGTCACGAGGCGTCTTGAAGTGCCAGCGCCGACCGGCCGCGTCTTTCAGCGTCACCTCGGCATAGGGCTGGAACAGGTCCCCCACCCCGCTGCCCGCGAGATAGCTCGGCTCGAAGCGGGTCACTTGGTAGCGCATCGGATAGGGGCAATCCACAAGGTCGCCGGTATACTGGTCCGAGATATTGGCTTGGCAGTTTGTGCCGTCATTGAACGACACCTGCATCACCGTGCCCCGGAAGCTGATCTTGTCCGGCCAGGACGGTGCGCGGGTCCCCGGCCCCGGCACGCATGCGGCGAGCGCGAGCGGCGCGAGAAGCGACAGGGCGGCGAGACGAGCGGCAAAGCGCATGGGGGAACCTCCTCAGAAGGGCCAGATCAGCGGGATCAGCAGGCAGGCGGTCACCCCGGTCACGATATCCATCGGGATGCCGACGCGCAGGAAATCGGTGAACTTATAGCCACCTGGGCCATAGATCATCATATGGGTCTGATATCCTATCGGGGTCGCGAAAGCCACCGAGGCGGAGAACATCACAGCCACGGCGAAGGGCCGCGGATCGAGCCCGAGAGCGGCGGCCAGCGAGATCGCGATCGGGGTGTAGATCACCGCCACGGCGTTGTTCGACAGCAGCTCTGTCATGAACAGGCCGAGGAAATAGACCACGAACAGCGCAAGCTGCGGCGGCAGCATCTTCAGCAAGGGCGCCACGCCCGAGACGATCAGTTCGACTGCGCCGGAATGCTCGAGCCCCGCGCCGACCACGAGCATCGCGAAGATCAGTGCGAGCAGGCGGCCCTCGATGAAGGTGAAGGCCTCGTCGGTATCGATGCAGCGGCTGACGAGGATGCCCGCCACCGCCACCATCGCGAGCGCGAGGATTGGGGCCACGCCAAGCGCCGCGAAGATAACCACCGCACTCAAAGCACCCATCGCGAGCGGCAGATGCGAGCGGCGATAGGCGCGCGCCTGCGGTTTCGACACGTCCACAAGGTCCATATCAGAGGCCAGACGCGCAATATCCTCGGGCGCGCCTTCAAGCAGCAGCGTATCGCCCACCACCACGATCAGATCGTCGAGCTGGCGACCGATATTCTGGTTCCGGCGGTGCGCGGCCAGCGTGTAGACGCCATAGCGGCGGCGCAGGCGCATGTCGCCCAGACGCTGCCCGATCATCCGGCAGCCGGGCGAGATCAGCACTTCCACCGTCTCGGTCTGCACCGAGGACAGCTTGTCGACCATGCGAAGGTCGCGGTTCTTCTGCATCCCGAGCAGTTCTTCCATCTCGGAGCGCAGCACGACGCGGTCGCCCGCCATCAGCTCGACCGAGGCCAGATCTCGGCGCAGCGAGGCATCGCCGCGCAGCACGTCGATCACCCGTACGCCCTCGCGCTTGAAAGTGTCGGCCTCCTGCACTTTCTCGCCGATCAAGCCGCTCTCCTCCGGGATCGCGACCTCGGTGAAATATTTCATCTTCGGCCGATCGCCGAGCATGAACGACAGCGATTGCCGCTCGGGGATCAGTTTCGGCGCGAAGATCATCAGGAACGCCCCGCCGACGAGGCAGATCGCGAAGCCCAACGGCGCGATCTCGAAGATGGTGAAGGGCTCCATGCCGCGGCCGCGCACGACGCCGTCGACGAGGATGTTGGTCGAGGTACCGATCAGGGTGATCATGCCCCCCATCACCGTGACGTAGCTCAGTGGCATCAGCAGGCGCGACGGCGAGAGGTTCAGCTTGCGCGCGACCTGAATGAAGACCGGGATCATCACCGCAACGACCGGCGTGTTGTTCATCACCGCGCTGGCGAACATGGTGATCGCGAACATCAGAAGCACGGTGAGCTTCGGGTTCAGGTCGATCCGCGATTCCGCGTAGCGCGTCATCGCGTCGAGCGCGCCGGTGCGCACCAAGGCCCCCACGATCAGGAACATGAAGGCGATGGTCCAGGGCGCCGGGTTCGACAGGATGGCGGCCGCGTTCTCGTAGGGGACGAAGCCGAAGATCAGCATCAGCGCCGCGCCCGCGATCGCGGTGACCTCTGGCGGCCAAGTCTCGCGGACGAACATCGCGAACATCCAGCCCACGACGAGAAGGGCCGCGACTGCCGTCTCGGTGCCGGTGAAGGGCAGTTGGATCATCTCAGGCTCTCGCGAAGGCGCATCGGGCCGATACTATCGACACGCGATGCACGAGCAAGCGCGCTCTGCCCGCAGCAAAGGAAATTTGCACGCAACGGCATGAGGTTCGGGCAAATCGGGACGCGAACGGCGCTCAGAGCGGCACCGATTGCGCGAGCCTGCCGCCGGTGCGCACCGCTTCGCAGCGGGTGGCGCGGCCGGTCTTGTCGTCGGTCTCGACATAGAAGCCGCAGAGCGTCACCGGACCGCGCGCCGGCGAGAAGCGTTCCTTCGACATGCCGGTCACGAAGCGCCGCATCGGTTCGGCCTTGGCCATGCCGATGACGGAGTCGTAATCGCCGCACATTCCCGCATCGCTGAGATAAGCCGTGCCCTTCTCTAGGATCTGCGCATCGCCCGTGGGGACATGGGTATGGGTGCCCACGACGACGCTCGCACGCCCGTCGCACCAATGGCCCATCGCCATCTTCTCCGAGGTCGCCTCGCAATGCACATCCACCAGCGCGGCCTGCACCGCCCCGCCCAGCGGGTAGCGTTTCAGTTCCGCCTCGATGGCCGAGAAGGGATCGTCGAAGGCGCGTTTCATGAACACGTTGCCCAGCACCTGCGCCACCAGCACCTTGCGCCCGCGCCGGTCCTGGAACACCCGCGCGCCCTTGCCCGGCGCTTCCTTGGCGTAGTTCACGGGGCGGATGATGCGCGGCTCGCTCTCGATGAAGCGCAACATGTCCTTCTGATCGAAGGCGTGATCGCCCAGCGTCACCACATCCGCGCCCGCATCCAGCAGAAGCTTCGCGTGATCGCCGGTCAGCCCCATGCCACCCGAGGCGTTCTCGCCATTGACCACGACGAAATCGAGGCGCCACTCCTCGCGAAGCTTCGGCAGGGTTTCGGTGATCGCGGCGCGGCCCGCGCGGCCCATCACATCGCCTAGAAAGAGTATCTTCATGGCCCGATTAGATAGAGCGCGGCGCCAGCGAGAGCAATGGTCGGCGCGCATCGGCTGCATGATGATGATGACGATTTCTCATGCAGGCGCGTCGGTTGCGGGCTTTGCTCTGCCCCGCATGGGCCCTAGAACGAGGGGCAAGGAAAACGGGAGCGCGATATGACCGAAGACGTGCAGGTAATCTTCACCCCCTCTGGCAAGCGGGGGCGCGTGGCGCGTGGCACAAGGGTGCTCGCGGCGGCGCGCAAGCTGGGTGTCGATCTCGATTCCGTCTGCGGCGGGCGCGGCGTGTGCTCGAAATGCCAGTGCACGCCGTCCTTCGGCGATTTCCCCAAACTCGGCCTGCATGTGGAGCCCGGCGCGGTCAGCCCGATCAACGCGGTCGAGGAACGCTATGACCGGATTCGCGGGTTGAAACCGGGGCGGCGGCTGGGCTGCCAGACCGAAATCCTCGACGACGTGGTGATCGACGTGCCGCCCGAAAGTCAGGTGCACAAACAGGTCGTGCGCAAGGCGGCTTCCGAACGCGTGATGGAGATGGATCCGGCGACGCGCCCGGTCTATGTCGAAGTCGCGGAACCGGATATGCACCGTCCCGAGGGCGACCTGCAGCGGCTCTCGCAGGCCCTCGAAAAGCAATGGCAGATCAAAGGCGTGCGCGCCGATCTTGATGTTCTGCGAATCCTGCAGCCCGCGCTTCGCAAGGCCGATTGGAAGGTCACGGTCGCGATCCACGATGCGGGCGACGGGCCGCGCGTGACGGGCATCTTCCCCGGCGTGCGCGAAGTGCCGCTGTATGGGCTGGCGATCGACCTCGGCTCGACCACGATTGCGGGGCATCTGGTCGCGCTCGATGACGGGCGGGTGCTGGCGAGCGCGGGCGTGATGAACCCGCAGATCCGCTTCGGAGAAGACCTGATGAGCCGGGTCTCCTACGTGATGATGAACCCCGGCGGCGATCAGGAAATGACCAACGCCGTGCGCGATGCGATGGGCGATCTGGCGCGGCAACTGGCGGAAGAGGCGAAGGTCGAGACGGGCGAGATCGTCGAGGCGGTCGTCGTCTGCAACCCGGTGATGCACCACCTGTTGCTGGGCATCGATCCGGTGGAGTTGGGTCAGGCGCCCTTTGCGCTCGCGACCTCGGAGAGCCTTGAATTCGCCGCACGCGAGATCGGCATCGAGGCCAGCGCTGGCGCGCGGGCCTATATCCTGCCGCTGATCGCGGGCCATGTCGGCGCGGATGCGGCGGCGGTGGCGCTGTCCGAGGCTCCGCAGAAGCGCGACGACCTGTCGCTGATCGTCGATGTCGGCACCAATGCCGAGATCATTCTCGGGAATAAACAACGGGTTCTGGCCTGTTCTTCACCCACCGGCCCGGCCTTCGAGGGCGCGCAAATCTCCAGCGGTCAGCGCGCCGCACCCGGCGCGATCGAGCGCATCGAGATCGACCCGGAGACCAAGGAGCCGCGCTTCAAGATCATCGGCAACGAGCACTGGTCGACCGATCCCGAATTCGGCACGCCCCGCATCACCGGCATCTGCGGCTCGGGCATCATCGAGGCCGTGGCCGAGATGCGGATGGCCGGGATCGTGGACACCTCAGGGCTGATCGGTTCGGCCGAGCAGGTCGGTACCCCGCGCTGCGAGCCAAACGGGCGCACCCATGAATACGTGATCTACGACGGTGGTGAGGAAGGCCCGCGCATCACCGTCACCCAAGGCGACATCCGTGCGATCCAGCTGGCGAAATCCGCGCTCTACGCGGGCGCGCGTCTGCTGATGGACGAGATGGGCGTGGACACGGTCGACCGCGTGGTGCTCGCGGGTGCGTTCGGCGCGCATATCTCGCCCAAGCACGCGATGGTGCTGGGGATGATCCCGGATGCGCCGCTCGATCGTGTCACCTCGGCGGGCAACGCAGCGGGTACGGGCGCGCATATGGCGCTGTGCTCGGTGAAGGCGCGGCGCGAGATCGAGGCGCAGGTGCATCAGATCACCAAGGTCGAGACCGCGATCGAGCCGCGCTTCCAGGAGCATTTCGTGGCCGCGAACGCGCTACCGCACGCCACCGCCCCCTTCCCCGAGCTGCGCAAGATCGCGCCGCTTCCGGAGGTCAGCTTCAACACCGGCGGCTCGGGCGAGGATGGCGGGCGCAGACGGCGCAGGCGCGGCTGAGGCGGGCCTGCGGGCCTCGCTTCAGAGCGCTGCGAGCGGCCCGATTTCGGGCCGGATCAGCTTGCACACGATTTCGTGATGAGACGTAAGTGATCGGCTCGCCCCCGGCGCGCCGTAACCCTCTTGCTTTGGCGGGGACAACCGTCGCTCAACAGGGAAGGAAAACCTATGTCCATGAAATTCCGCGCATTCGCCGCGTCGCTCACCGCAGCCGCAACCTTGGGCCTCGCCCTGCCCGCGCTGGCGAACCCGATGGTCGGTGGCGCGAAAATGTATGAGAGCAAGCCGATCGCGGCGAACGCTTCGGCCGCTCCGAACCTCACGACGCTCGTCGCAGCCGTGAAAGCTGCGGGCCTCGTCGACACGCTGGCGGGCCCCGGCCCGTTCACCGTCTTCGCGCCGACCAACGCGGCCTTCGACAAGCTGCCCGCGGGCACCGTGGACACGCTGGTGAAGCCGGAGAACAAGGAGATGCTGACGCATATCCTGACCTGCCACGTCGCCAAGGGCGTGATCACCGCCGAGAATATCATCGCGACCGTTCAGAAGGGTAACGGCATGGCCACAATCAAGACGCTCGGCGGCTGTGATCTGACCGCGATGGTCAAGGACGGCATGGTGATGCTTAAGGACCCGAAAGGCGATGTCGCGACGGTTCAGACCGCTGATGTGAAACAGAAGAACGGTATGGTCCACGTGATCGACACGGTGCTTCAGCCGAAGATGTAACTACCCCCCGCGCGCCTCGTCTCCCTTTTTTCGCGCGGCGCCTGGCGCCCGGTGAGCTGATCCTCGCCGGGCGCTTTTTCATGGGAGGGCGCGGGGCCCCGCGCGATCCCTCTTGACCGTGGCTTTCGGCTGGAATACCTCTGCGTTCGCACCATGCGGGTATGATGTAATGGTAGCCTGTCAGCTTCCCAAGCTGAACGCGCGGGTTCGATTCCCGCTACCCGCTCCAAGCTTCCCTGACCTGTAGAATTCCGAATTCCGACGATAATCTCGCCAGAAGGTCAGGGCCGCTGCCGGTGTCTTTCCCTCAAACGAGCCACTCGGCGACGAGCGTCAGGCTGGCATGGAAGATCGCTTGCCTTTGGTCGTCTCGGACGGTGACCGAGATCGCATACGGGTCGTCATTGGGGAGCACGTCCTTGGCAATAAGGGTGAGTGCGGCGATGGCCTCTCGCCGTGCGGCCTCCCGGTCCTCCAATTCCAGCCCGGTGCTATCGCGAACACTCATCCGTCCGTCGTCAGTGTCGAAAAAAAATAATGCCATCAAACAATTCCTTCACCCATGCGCTTATGACGTCGAACCCTCGTCAAGATGAAGGTAATCGGGATCGAACTCGGAAAATTCGATCATCCTCTCGAAGTCTGTAACCACGATCCTTCGCCCCTGGAGCGACACCAGCCCCGCGTCCCGAAGGCTCGCCATGACCCGTTGGGCGTGCACGTGAGAGATGCCGAGAATGTCGGCCAGTTCCTCCTGCGTCAGCGGCAACATGCTTCCGAGCGAGAGGCCGACCGCCTTCAGACGGAAATGCATCTCGTACAGCAAATGCGCCATCTGCCGATCCGATCTTCGTTTGCCCATGTTCACGAGCCATTCGCGCAGAATCGCCTCGTCGACGAGCGTCGCCCACCAGAGCGAGCGCTGGATTCTCGGGTAATTCTCCAAGAGATCGTCGACCGTGCTACGGGGAATGTCGACGATTTTGCATTGGGTGAGCGTGCCGATGCTGTGATCCATCCGCTTCAGCATCGAGATATGAAGATCGCAGAAATCGCCCGGCAAAAGCAGCGCGACGATCGCCCTGCGCCCGTCCGGCATCAGCTTGTAGCGACACGCGATGCCCTCGATCACGAGGCGCACGGCATCGGGACCCTCGCCCTCCCGGATCACATCCGTTCTGGGCCCGAGGTAGTAGGCCTCCTTGGTCACGGCCGTCAGCCGGTCGCAATCGTCTTCGGTCAGAAAGCCTCCGTGCTTCAGTTTCCTAGTGAGGATTTCCGCCATCATGGCTCCTTGTCCTATCTCGCGGACCCGCGGGAAATTCGACCGTGAGCACCGTTCCGCCATTGTCGCCTGCGGTCCAGCGGGCGCTCCCGCCGATCTCCGAAGCAAGGTCTCGAATGAGTTCGCACCCCTGGCTTTTCGTCAAATTCGCATCGTCGGGCATACCATCGCCGTCATCGGAGACACACAGCCGCCCAGCGCCCGCAGACGACAGGGTCACCTCGATGTCGATATGGCCGTTGACGTTCATCGCCGCCGGATACGCATGCTTGATGCAGTTGGTGACGGCTTCCTGCAGGATGAGCGCGATCGCCCCGGTGCATTGGCGCGACAGGCCGGAGAGATCGTCCCGCCGCACCGAGATCTCGATGCTGTGCGGCAATGCGATCTGCCGCCAAAGCTGCTCGACCCCGTCCAGATATCGATGCAGTCCCCCGTCCTCAGCGATCGAGAGACCGGTCTGAAGCTGCGAGACCGTCAATATCTGGTCGAGGACAAGCGCGAGGCGCGAGCGCGCTTCGGGGGTCTCGGCCTCTCTGAGTTGGCGGCGGGTGTGTGCCGACAGAAGCTGAAAGCTATTGGCCATCCGGTGCCGGATTTCCGCGACGCGATCGGCCTCGACGCTCTCGTGGGATATCTGTGTCACGTCACTGCCTTTCCGAGCCATTTCCTGATGCATCGACGCTGAATTCATGGGGCGCGGCTGTCTCGAACAATTGTTGGGTTAAGCCCATTACACGCTCACGCCTTTGTGGGCGGGCGGAGGCTTGCCGACGCGAATGGGGCAACGCGGCGGGTTGCGCTCAATCCGAAGGCTCCAGGAACAAGTTGCTGCCCACTTTGTTCCAACGCCCGTTCGCCGGGATCGACCCCCTGACGACGCGCAACAGCAACGCATGACGCGGACCGCATTCGGCCCGGACGGAGGGTTCAGCAATCACTTTCTTTCGGAGTCTTTCAGCCGCCGGTTTCGCGGCGACCGCAATCAGCTACGGCCCCGGCCGCATGGGGTTCGGCCTCTTCGTGCCCCAATTCTCGTCCACATTCTCGATGTCACCCTCCGCGGTGGGCACGGTGTCCAGCATCGGCTTCGTGGGGTTCTTCCTCGGCCTGCTGGTCGCCCAGTTCTTCCTGAACCGCCGGGGACCGGAATTCCCGGTCCTGACCGGATTGAGCGCGGCGACCGCCGGGATGGCGATTGTCGCACTTGCTCCGACTGTCGGCGTTCTGGCGCTCGGCATCTTCCTCGCGACTTCGAGCGCCGGCTTTGCCTGGACCCCCTTCAACGACGCGGTGCACCGCAAGGTCAGCGACGTGGACCGCCCGACCGCGCTGTCGCAGGTCAGCACGGGCACCAGCGTGGGGATCATGGGCGCAGGCGCTTTGGCCCTGGCAATGGTCGTGATGGAGTTCGACTGGCGGATCTGCTGGTCGGTCTTCGCCGGGGCGAGCGCTCTGGCACTTATTGGCAACTGGGCAGCTCTGCGCCAGGTGGACAAGGCCCCCGAGGAGGCCCCCGATCGGAGTTGGGGCGACCTTCTCAATCGGTGCGCGCTGCCCCTTTTCTCCATCGCCTTCGTGTTCGGCATCACCTCCGCCGTCTACGTGTCCTTCGCGGCAGACCGCTTCGCGCAGGCGGAGTATCCCGGGCTTCCCGAAGACGCGACGCCGTCCGTCCTCTTCCTCTTTTTCGGCTTCTTCGGGCTGAGCGGTCTCTTCACGAAGCGGGCGCGGGATGCGGTCGGTCTGAGCCTGCTGGTGCGTATCCTTCTTGTGGTCGCAGCTGTATCGCTTGTTTTCGCAGCGTTCGAGCCCGGAAATTGGGTCGCGCTCGTCGCTTCCGCCGCCCTGCAGGGGATCAACGTGATGATGACGAGCGCGGTGCTCGCCTTCTGGTCCGAACGTCTATTCCCGTCCTTCCCCGCGCTCGGCTTTACGGCGACGCTTCTGGCGACCGCTGCGGGCAGCGTGATCGGCCCGGCGATCGCAGGCATGGTCGCCGGGAGCTTCGGGCCCGCCGCGATGTTCTGCGGAACGGCGGCGATCCCGCTCCTCGCCGCCTTGTCGTTGCGCGCAAGGTTCGTCGTGGAACGGCCCGCGAGGATGGTGGCGACTTGAGAGGAAGGCGCGCTGCCACCCCTGGCCCGCGCAATCGCGGCGCGCTGCGTTCCGCAGCAGGCAGGAACATATCGCGCCAGCTCCTGTTCCCGGCTCAGACCACGCTGCTTTGCGCGGTTGCCAAACACGAGAGGAGAAGCTCATGTCACGGCACTATGACGATATGACCGAAGAAGAGGCCCGCCGTGCCCTGTCGCGGCGGCACCACCCAGACGAAGGCGACCCGGAAGACCGCAGATCTCGGCTCGAACAGTACGGCTATCCAGCGGCGCCGATGGCTGGAGGCTATGCTTGGCCATTCCTCCCGCCCGTCTATGGCGGAGCACCTTATGATCCGGACCCCTATTGGCGGGCGAGACCAGCGCAGCGGCGCGGCGCAGGACGTGAAGCGCACGGCGGACGGAGCTTCATGGACCGGGCCGGCGACGAGGTCGCTTCATGGCTGGGGGACGAAGACGCCGAAGCGCGTCGGGAAGAGGATCATCGCGGGCGCGGCCCTAAGGGTTACCGGCGCTCGGATGCCCGGATCGAGGAAGATGTTCACGACCGGCTCACCGACGATCGGCTGGTGGACGCGCGCGAGATAACCGTCAGCGTCGCGGATCAGGAGATCACGCTGGACGGCTACGTGGACTCCCGCCGCGCCAAACGCCGGGCCGAAGATTGCGCCGACAGCGTCTCCGGCGTCACCCATGTGCAGAACAATCTGCGTGTCCGGACGGCGGAGTGACGCTGTCGCAGCAACGAAACGCAAAGCGCGGCGGCGCCGTCGGGCGCCGCTGCGCCACGCCCCGGAATGGCCGGGTGCGCCATCGGTGTGAAGCCTCGCCATGGATTGCGCTTATCCGACGGAGGCATCCGCCAAATATAAACCGGTTTGCCTCGACCGCCGTAAAAGGCATAAGGAGGCAAGGCATGGAAAAAGAGCACGACAAAAAGCCTCCAGGCGAGGATTTGGATGAAGCGCTCCGGCAGCAGGCAGGCGAGGTCTGGAACAAGGACGTTCCGGAACGCCTCGTGTCGCTGGCACGACGCCTGGGCAAACGCCTCGATGAACGCGACAAGCCCGAGTAATCGGCGCGATCCGCCGCGACCTAGGGTTCATCTCTAATCTTCGAGGGGATCGTTCGGCGCGCGGGCTTCGAGGTCTTCGACCACCATCGCGCGTGCGCGGTTGGCGCGGCTCTTCACCGTTCCCATCTCGATACCGAATAGATTTGCCGCGTCCTGGTAACTTTCCCCCAGCATCACGACGACGATCAGAACCTCGCGGTAATGACGCGGCAGGCGTTCGACGGCACGCATCAGCTCGCCGCCCCGCACCGACCAATCCTGCGTGGCCGGCGTCGACAAGGTGGTCGAGACGCAATCCTTCTTGCCTGTCGTCGAGCGTTTCGATTTCGCGATGTTGTTGAGGAAGGTATTGCGCATGATCGTCATCAGCCACGCGCGCAGGTTGGTCCCGGATTGAAAGCTGTCGACCTTGTCGATCGCCTTGACCAACGTGTCCTGAACCAGGTCGTCCACGTCCTCGTGCCGCTTGGTCAGCGCCCAAGCATAGGAGCGCAGCGCCGGTATGAGTTCGATAATGTCGCGTTCCTTGCTCACGCCAATCTGTCCTTCTCGTTGAGGACTCAATGAAACGCGAGGGGGCGAAGTTCCTGCCGAGCGAAGTGTGAGCAGCGACCCGCTGAGACGTTGGCGGCAATGCGGCTCCCTCTAGCTGGAAAAGTCTGGTTCAAAATGTGCTCGGGCCTAAGCGGCGAAAACGCAGGAAGTTCCGACAGAAAGCCAGAATAAGTCCCGCGCGAACGTCGGGGACAGCGGTTGTCCGGTCCGACCGGCAATCGAGCGCTGTGCGGTGACGCGGTTGCAGAAAGGTCAGCTTCGCGGCTTGCTGTCACACCCCAAGGGCCGCGCAAGCAGGAACCGAACAGGTCAGCCGTTTGTTGATTTCCCGAACCAGACAGGAGACACGCCATGAAATACGGATGGAGACTTCTTTTCATTCCGCTCTGGGTGCTCTGCATTGCCGGAGCCGTTGTGACCGCCTTTCTCGCATTCGACTGGATGAACTGGCAGGCCTTCGTCGTGGCAGGCCTGATCGGTCTGCTGGTGGGCGTTCCGGCGGGCCTTTGGAACACGTTCAAGGTCAGACGGGAGGACCCGGACTGGAAACGGTCGCCCTCGCGCAGCGGCGTCACCTGAACCGGCTTCGCGCCCCTGCCGGATGGCGTTGGCGCGTTCGCCGGTTTCGGCTTTTACGCAAGGCAAATCCAGTTGCTCCATGCGACAGGCCCGTCGCCCACCCGAGGACCAAGGAAGACGTTCGATGACGAACAAGGAAGATATAGAATACGTGGATGGCAAGGCACGTTCAGGATCGGCGGAAGCCAGCCAGCTACGCGAGACCATCGACAAAGGCGGCGCGGGTGACAAGGTGGGGTTCAGCGACCCCGCCGCCGCGCCTCTCGGCACCGATGACGAGGCGGCTGGCACACCTCCGAGCCCCGATCAGGTACGTATGGCACAGCGTCTGGAGGGTCGCGGGTCCGAGGCGGAGGTCGAAAAGCAGACCCCGGCCGAACGCAACAGCGGGATCAGCAAGTGGACCGCCGTCGCGATCGCCGTCGCGGTCCTTGTCGTCCTCGTGGTGACCTGGATGTGGATCGGCTGACTCGCCCGATCCGCCCGGATCCCGCGCAGTCCGTCGGCGCGGCCGAGAGCCGGGCCCTCAAGACCAGAGAAAATGCAGCGCGCTACCGATCGCGCCACCGACCGCGGCCGATATCCCGGCAACGAAAGTGAGGCGCCTCTCATGCGCGCGGCGGCGTTCATCTGCCTGTCGATGAATTTCCATGCGCGCGATCCAGACTTCGTGGGGATGTGCTTCCGCGCCGAGCGACGAACTGAGGTAGAGATCTGCGAGCGGAAACCCCTTCACGCGCTCCACTGCGATTTTCACATCCTCGGCCCGGTTCATGTCCAAGCCCGTCAGGGCCGTCTCGACCATTCTATGGGACACGACCGGGTCGGCCTGCTCCCCCTCCAAATGAGACTCCATCTGCAAAGCCTTCCATCATCAAAACCCCAGCAAGCCGCCTGCCGCAATTTTAGGCAACGCGTAAAATTGTATCCCTGACAATCGCTCACCGAAGAAGGCCCCCGCCGGGGAAAATGCGGCTGCGACAAGCGCCCTCAGCTCTATTGAACCTTTTTGGGAAACCGAAGCGGCGAACGCGGGTTGGCTCTGCATAGGCAGGGGATCTCGAAGATCCCCTGACGTAACGCGGCACGCAAGGACACGCTCCGATCGATCACCATGAGTCAGGAGGCACACGCGTGGAACATGCGACGTTCGACCCGGGCCTGATCGGCCACGTTTCCCGCGCGGCCGGGTTTACGCTCGGGCTCCCCGTCCCTCGTGAGCGCAAAAGCGAGGCCGATGTCCTCCGCTCTGTGAGCGGAGGCGGGTGACGCCATGGTGCTTGCAGGTCGCATTTCCGACTTCATCCGGCAGACGATGGCCGGAGGGCCAGACTGGCTCGGGCCCGCAGTCGTGCTTCTGGGCGCGCTGCTGCTGTCCTTGCTGCTGCATTGGCTGCTTTTCCGCGCCCTTAGGCGCTGGGTGGACGCGGGCAGCGGCATGGCGGGCTCGGCGCTGCGACAGGCAAAGAGACCGATGCGGCTGGCATTTCTGCTCGCGGCATTGGCGATCGCGGTGCCGCGCACCGACCTGCCGTGGCGGTTGCAGGACGTATTGGGGCACATATTCCTGATCCTCCTGATCGTGCTGATCGGCTGGACCTCTATCCTGCTGACCCGAAACCTGAGCGACCGGGTGATCCGTCGCCAGCGGATGGACCTCGATGACAACCTTGCCGCGCGCAAACTGGTGACGCAGTTTCGTGTCCTGCGGCGCACCGCGACGATCCTGCTGACCATCTTTACCGTCATGGGCGTGCTGCTGACCTTCGAGACCGTACAGAAATACGGCGTCAGCCTGTTCGCCTCGGCGGGCGCGGCGGGCCTGATCCTCGGGCTCGCGGCGCGCCCGGTTCTGGCCAACCTGATCGCGGGCATCCAGATCGCGATCACTCAGCCGATCCGGCTGGAGGACGTGGTGATCGTCGACGGCGAATGGGGCTGGATCGAAGAGATCTTCGCCACTTACGTTATCGTGCGGATCTGGGACTGGAGACGCATGGTGGTGCCGCTGAGCTATTTCATCGAGCAACCGTTCCAGAACTGGACCCGCGAAAGCGCGTCGATCATCGGCGCCGTGCACTGGTATCTCGACTACACCGTGCCCGTGACCGAAGTGCGTGAAAAGCTCGAAGAGATCGTCCGCGAGTCGCCGCATTGGGACGGCCAGGTGATCAACCTTCAGGTCACCGATGCCGACAAGGACACGATTGCGCTGCGCGGTTTGATGAGCGCACGCACCTCGCCGCAGGCTTGGGACCTGCGCTGCGAAGTGCGCGAGAAGCTGATCGCGTGGCTGCAGGAAGCCTACCCCGAGGCGCTCCCGAGGATGCGCGCGGAACTCCTTTCTTCCCCCGCTGACACCGGCGCGTCGCCGGCCTGATCCGCGACCGACCACAGGAGAGCTGCCATGGATGACCACATGAACATTTCGACCTTCGCGCTGCTTGGCGGCGCGCATGTTCATCTGCCGGACCACCTGCAGCAGATGAAGGCGCGCGGCTTTCGTGTCGGCTACGTGCATGATCGCGATCCGGACCGCCGCGACCGGCTTTGCGCCGAGCTTGACGCCAAGCCCCTCGCGACGCTCGACGCCCTTCAAGGGCTGCAAACGGCGGGCGCAGTCGTATGCAGCGAGACGGCCCACCATGCCACCGATATCGGAGCGGCGATGTCTGCGGGTCTGCCGGTCTTTTCGGAGAAGCCGCTCGCCGGTAGCGCCCGCGACGCTGAGGCCGTGGCGCAGCACTCCGCGAAGGCCGAAGCGATACTGCACACCGCGTATTTCTTCCGAACCGTGCCCGCCCTGCGCAAGGCGAAGGGTTGGGTCTCCGAGGGGCGGCTGGGCGAGGCACGATCGGCGAGAATGCTCTTCAATCACGACGGCGGCTACGCGGACTGGCTGGATCTCGACAGTTGGATGACCGACCCGGAGCTCGCCTGCTACGACGGGTTCGTCGACGAGGCGGTGCACGCGATCGACGCCTTGCAGTGGATACTCGGGCCGATCCGCGAGGGACATGCGGCCACCGGCAACGCGCTGGGGTGGCCCTTGAACGATCACGGTGCCGCAATCCTGCGCTTTGCGAGCGGCGCCACCGGCGTCGTCGAAGCGGGCTGGACCGACACCCGGATGCGGCTCGAACTGGACCTCGTGGGCGATGCTGGTGCGATTTCACTCAAGGAAGGCGAGATGACGCTGACCCCGCGCGGGGCCGAGAGCCCGACCGAGCGCATGGTGCTCGATCCGCTCGACGCGGGCACCGGAATCCTGCCTTTCCTGAGCGCGCTCGAAGGCCGTGCCGCACCGGGGCTGGTCTCGGCCGCCGAGGCGGCGCGCGTCAACCGGGTGCTGGACGATCTCGGGCTTCGGCTCAACTGAACACGCGAAAGGAGCACGACGATGGATTATGGACTTCAAGGCAAAACGGCCCTGATCACGGGCGGCGCCTCGGGCATCGGCAAAGCCGCCGCCAGAACGCTGCTGGCCGAGGGCGCGCAGGTTATCCTCGTGGACCTCAAGGGTGACGAGGTGTCCCGCGCCGCCAAGGAGCTCGCCCACGGCACCTGCGCGCTTCAGGCCGACCTGCGCGATCCGAACCAGATCAAGGGTCTCGCCGCCACCACGCAAGAGCGCTTCACCATGCCGGACATCCTCGTCTGCGCGGCCGGTGTCACCGGCGCCAAGGGGCACCCGCTCGAGATGACGGACAGCGACTGGCACGACGCGTGGGAGAGCGATTTCATGTCGGTCGTCCGCACCGTGCGCGCGTTCGAGCCGACGATGGAAAACCGCGGCTGGGGTCGCGTCGTCATCCTCTGTTCCGAGAATGCGGCGCAGCCCTATGAGAGCGAGGCGGTCTATAATGTGGCCAAGGCCGCGCTTCTCAATTTCGCCAAGGGGCTGAGCGGGGTGGCCGCGCGCCGGGGCGTGCTGGTCAATTGCGTCTCGCCCGCCTTTATCGAGACTCCCATGACCGATGGGATGATGGCCCAGAAGGCGGATGCGGAAGGCATCAGCCATGACGAGGCTGTCCGGAGCTTCTTGAAATCGGATCGCCCGTGGCTGGCGCTGGAGCGGCGCGGCAGACCCGAGGAAGTGGCCGCGACCATCGCCTTCCTGTGTTCCGAGCAAGCCAGTTTCGTCGTCGGTGCCAATTACCGCGTGGACGGCGGCTCGGTCGCCTCCATCGCCGTGTGACGGTCGGGGGTCGAAGACGCGCTTGGTGCGTAGATCAAGCCGTCGCCGGAGGGCCCACGCCGCCATGGCAAAACGCCTCAGGATCAGGAACCGGCGCTAAGCGGCGAGTCCGCCTCGGGAGAGGCGACCGCCACATGCCCCAGCTTCGCCTGCACCTCGCGCTCGTATTCGCCGACGCGCTGGACATTGTGCATGATCCGCGCAAACCACCGCATCGCATCAGTCGCCTGAAACGTCTCCTGCATCGTGTAGAGCCCGACATGCTCGCCCAGCAACAGGCCGCGCCGGTGCCGCGCGAGGCGATGGGCGACCGGGTCTGCCATCCGCGCCATGCGCTCCCCGATCTGCGGCAGATCGAGCGGACGTTCGGGTGACAGGCAGGCGGCGAACCATTGCGCGGGTCTGGGCGTGATCTTGCCGCGCAACAGGATCGGGATGTAGCCGCGGTGCTCGGCCTGCTCCACCAGACGCATGAGATGGTCGGCCTGATGCATCAGCGCGGCGAAGGCGGCGGCTTCGGCGGGCCGGTCTCGCGGGACCGAAATCTGCGCCATGTAATCCTTCAGATCATCCAGAGCGATCGCGATCCGTGGCCCCAGCGTCGACATCCGCCGCAGATCGCGCGCGCGGCCGATCGCCAGCGAATAGGCTGCGAAAATCTCCTGCGCGGCCCAGATCACCATGGAATGCGCCGCTTGCATCGCGGCCCCTTCGTCGCTCAACAGGCGACGGTCCAGTTCCGGGGGCGCCCGCCCGCCGAGATCGGGCCGCAATTTCGCGACGAGCGTGGCGAATTGGCGAGTGACGGGAAGAAAGACCAGCGTTCCCAGCAGGTTGAACCCGGTGTGAAACAGCACGAGCGCCGTATCGACCCCGGTTCGCGCCGCCAGCCCCTCCAAAGGAGCCGCGACCAGTTGCAGGAGGGGAAAGGCGATCACCATCGTTCCGCAATTGAACAGCAGGTTCGCGATAGCGGTCTGCTGCATCGCGCGCGATCCCCCGAGGGCCGCGATCAGCGCGGTGAAGGTGGTGCCGAGGTTCATCCCGATCACCGCCGCAGCCGCCTGGATCAGCGGCAGCGCACCGTTGCTGACCAGCACCAGCACAACCGCGATCGCCGCCGAGGAGGATTGCATCACCACCGTGACCGCGAGCCCCAGCGCCGCCATCGCGAGCAAGCCGCCCACCCCGGTTCCAGGCGTGCGCTCCACCGTGATCCAGGTCTCCGCCCCGGACATTCCCTGCTGCATCATGTCGAGCCCGATGAAGAGCAGGCAGAACCCGGCAAGGACGCGCCCGATGCGCGCCGCCCGGCCATGCGAGAGAAACAGCGTCAGGCTCGCGAAGAACAAAAGCCCCATCGCCACCGCGCCCAGTTTCAGCTTGAAGCCCACCAGCGACACGATCCAGCCGGTGACCGTCGTGCCGATATTGGCGCCGTAGATCACGCCGAGCGCTTGCGGAAAACTAAGCAGTCCCGCGCCGACGAAGCCGACCGTCATCACCGTCGTCGCCGAAGACGACTGGATCACCGCCGTCGTCACCAGACCGCTCGCGACGCCCTTCAGCGGCGTGGTGGTGAACCGCGCCAGCAGGCGGCGCAGATTGGACCCGGCGGCTTCGCGCAGCGCCTCGGTCATTATCTTCATGCCGAGCAGGAACAGCCCGACTCCGCCAAGTGCCGCCAGTGTCTCCGACATGGTTCTCCATCCCTCGCGATCGAGCATGCGGCCGCGCGACACGGAATTCAAGCGCCGGCAGGAACGCCTCGCAAGGTTCTGTTTTGCCGGATGAATTCGTGACCGTCTGGCGTCGAAGACGGCAGTGCACCTTCGGCGCGCCCCGCAGTCGCGGGCTAACCGCGGGCGATGAATTCGAAAGAGCACTTCATTCCGGGCTTCGGCGCTTGAGGTTTCCTATCTACATGTCTCGCGGGGGCACGCCGCTGTTGCGTGACCCCTCGATGAACGCCGATCCTCAGTCGCAGCTATGGATGCGAGTTGCAGGTCGGCGCGGCGGTCGCGGACGGGCTTTGGGAACTGCCGCAATTCGCGCGACTAGCCTGAGCCCGCGCGCCGCCCTGTCACAGGTTTCGCACGGAAGTCTGAGTGTTGGCATCGCCAGAAGTGGGCTATGCTCGCGAGGGTACCGCGCCTCCCGAGGTGCTCGGAAACGGTAGGAACGCGGCATGAGCCAATCCCTGAACCGCCTCGTCGAGCGGCAAATCCAGAAGGCCCTTGCGGAGGGCCAGTTGAGCGGGCTTTCCGGCGAGGGCAAGCCGCTCCCGGATCGCTCGGGCGAGGCATTTACCGACATGGCGACCGCCGTGGCCGCCCGGATCATGGCCGAAGCCGGCGCGCTGCCCGAGGAGTTCAAACTCAAGAAGCTGCTGGAGGCGGCCAAGCAAAGCTACCGGGAGGCGGAGGGAGACGAGGCCAAGCGCGTCGCTATGGCGCTGATCGCCGATCTGGAACAGCGCTACAACATCGCGGTCGAGGCGCGGCGGCGGTTCATGGCGCCGTAGGACGCGCCGGGTCATCATTGGCGCGATGCGCTTGACCCAGAACAAGGATTTCGGCGCGGAAAATGACGATGGTAGGGCGGTCCCTGAACGCACATCCATGGTCAGCCGAATGCCAATCGCACCCGAAGACCTGCCCCTGCACGCCACCGCGCGCGCCTTGCTCGCCTTTCTCGCGCTGACCTTCGCGATCACCTGGGGCGTGATCGGCAGCTACATCTTCTTGTCCGCAGAAATGACCGCGCGGTTCGGCCAGATCAGCGGCTCCCACCCACTTTTCTTCCTCGCAACCTGGGCTCCGGCAATCGCAGGGTTCACGGTGGTCTTGTTCTCTGCCGGGCTTGGCGACTTGCGCCGGTTCCTGTCGCGCCTTCTGATCTGGCACTGCCCGGTCTCGTGGTGGGGCTTCATCCTGCTCGTGATCCCGCTCGTCTTCATGGCGGGCTCACTGATCAAGGGCGGGCCCCTCCTTGCGCCGATGCCGCCCGAGGGCGTGGGCGCGACGGTCAGCGTGATGTTCATGATGCTGCTTCTCGGGCCTATCGAGGAGTTCGGCTGGCGCGGCGTCGCACAACCGCTCTTGCAGCGCCATGTCGCCCCGTTCTGGGCCGGCATGCTGATCGGCGCGATCTGGGGCATCTGGCACCTGCCCGCCTTCTACCTCGCCGGCGTGGTCTTCGCGCAGTGGAGCTACCTGCCCTTCTTCATCGGCAATATCACCCTCGCGGTTCTGGTCACGCCGATTTTCAACGCGGCGCGTGGCAGCCTGCTGCTGCCGATGCTGTTTCACTGGCAGCTCATCAATCCGTTCTGGCCGGATGCGCAGCCTTGGGACACCTGGATACTGGTGGGCGTCGCCGCGTTGGTCGTCTGGTGGAAGCGCGAGAAGATGTTCACGCGCGCGGGCGCCGTGACTGAAGTGGTCCCCGGCGCGGCACGGCCATGAGGCGATGTGGCACAGGCAGACACAATCACTTGGGAAAGCGGATTTCGGTCACATCGACGAGGAAGAAAGGGAAATAGTCCTCGATTTCGAAGTTGTTCCCCGCTTCCACATGGGTCGGCAATCGGAACCCGTCGACGTCACGGAACTCCGAGAGATAGCCGCCGAAGGGCTGAAGGCGGTAACGCTTTTGCGGGTTCGCATTGCTCCAGCGCTGGAAGCAGACCTGCTCCGGCCGGCCACTCTCGGCGACGGTGAGGTCGACCGCCTGCTCCAACCCGTCACGGCGCATCGTCATCCGGGCGATGTTCCTCGAGACCGGCTCCCAGGTCACATTCGGGCCCGGCAGCACTGCCGCGGGCGTCCAGAACACTGCCTCGGCCACGTAGCGACCGAAGGCGGAGCGTTTGTGATCCGGGTTGCCGCCGAACCGGGCCACGGGGGCGAGCCCGGCGACCCAGAACCGGGTCCATTTGTCGCTGTCGGAGCCGCTGAGGCGCATTCCACCGGAGCCGCCCGACATTGTCCAGACAAAGCCGTGCGGCGCGGCGAGCACCTGCGTGGCGCGCATCGGCATGTAGCCCGGCGCGGATTTGTCACCCATGCCGAACTGTCCGTGCATCTCCAGCCATGCGACGGTGTAAAGCGGCGTCCCCTCCGCGATGGCGAAGGTGAAAAACCGCCGCGCGGGCTCTGGAAGACCGGCGACCATATCGGCAGAGAAGCGCGGCGGATCGACAGGCTGCGATGCGCTCAGTCGCGCCATCTCTGCGCGGTCGGCGCGCCGATCAAGACGCCGCCTCGCGAAAAGGCCGAAAAGCCCGATGGCGAGGATGGCGAATATCCAAAGAGCCATGCAGCTTCCCTACCTTTCCACGCTCAAGCGACCACGCGGCAACCGCCGCATCCCGAGCCGGATGATAGCATGAAGCGATCAGCGCAGGGCACGCCCTCTGACCTCTGCGTCCCGTTCGCACGGGTCATCGAAGAGATCGAACCACGCCTCGGAACATGTTGCGCGCGCGACCGGGGCGCGCCTGATATGCCTGTGACACAGCGCCTCTTCCAGCTCGGAAATTTCCGCGCTCTTGAGAAAACGGTAGGGGAGGAACGGGTCGGTTCGGGATGCCATGTGAGTTCCTTTCGCGAAAAGGGCCCCGTCACGCGCGCGCCGGGACCGGAGAAAAACGATATCAGCCGGGCAGACGCCGACGCGCGAGCGTACGCAGCAGCCCCTCGTAGCGGCCCAGCTCGTCCTTCAGACGCAGGCGACGCCGCTTGAGCCGTTGCAGCACACTCATGTCGCGCCAGGCCCGTTTCTGCTCCTGCTCCACACGCGCATCGAGGTCGCGATGCCGCGCCCGCAGGGCTGCGATACGGGCCGCGATGGCGGCATGGGTCCGATCCGAAAGGCTCATCTCTAAACTCCTGTAAAGATTGGGGTTCACTCGTGCCGAGGGGGGATTCTCGCGGGGAGACTGCGGGGGGACACTATCCGCCGCCTCCGTCATTCGCGCTCCCTCAAGGCCCCCTCGACAGATCAGAGTTGGGGTTGCGGGCTGGTAAGCTCAATCCTAAGTATCCTGAAGTTATGATCGGAAATTCCTATGGATAAGCCGCGCCTGCCGACCCTGCGCCAACTCGAATATTTCCGCGCCCTCGCGGATGCCGGGAACTTTCGCAAAGCGGCCGAGCGTGTCGGCGTGAGTCAGCCCTCGCTGAGCCAGCAGATCGTCAATCTCGAGGACACGCTCGGTGCGGCCCTCGTCGAACGCGGACGCAGCGGCGCGGTGCTGACGGCTGCCGGGCGCGAGGTGCGTGCGCGGATCGACGCCATTCTCGACGAGGTCGCAGCCCTTGCGGGCCTCGCCGAACATACACGCGCGGGCCTTGCCGGGACCTATCGACTCGGGGCATCGGCGACATTCGGGCCCTATCTGCTGCCGAGCGTGGTGCGACGGCTCCACGCCGAGCACCCCGAACTGCGCCTGTTCATCCGCGACGGGCAGCCGAGCGCCCTGCTCGACGATCTGCGCGCGGGCCGCCTCGATCTGGTCCTGACGCAGCTGCCGGTGCTCTCGTCGGATTTCACCGTCACCCGACTGTTCCGCGAACCGCTCCAGCTTGCCGTCGCCGGGGATCATCGCCTTGCGGAGAAGACAAACGTCGAGGATGCCGATCTCGCGGGCGAGACGCTGCTCGTTCTGTCGAACGGGTTTTCGCTGCATGCCCAGCTTGTGGAGCTGGCGCGCGAGATGAAAACCACCCTGCGGCAGGATTACGAGGGCAGCAGTCTCGATGCGCTGCGCCAGATGGTGGCGATGAATATGGGCATCACGCTCCTGCCCGCGCTTTATGCCCATTCGGAGGTCGAGCAGGCCGGACGGGATATCGCCCTCGTGCCCTTCCGGCGCGGGCGGGTGATGCGCTCGATCGGGCTCGTGACCCGGCGCAGCGCGCGCATTCCGCCGGTCTTCGCCGAGGTGATCCGCGAGGTCGTGCGCACCGGTTTTGCGAAGGTGCTTCAACCCGAGAGCTGATTGCCGGGACGCGGGCGACAGGGATGCGGTCACGCGCCCGTGAAATTGCAGTTCCGGCCCCCTGCCCCTATCGTGCCGCGGCAGCCGCCGATCAGGCGCGCAGGACTGGCCCTATGGGAAATTCCCGACTGGCCCTGTCGCACCGGCAGACCACGAACACAAGCGGGCCGCGACCGCCGCGCCGAGACGCGTGGCCCGACAGGCAGCAAGACAGGAAGGCCCCTTCATGACCAAGACCGCCCTCATCACCGGAGCCACCGCAGGGTTCGGCGACGCAATCGCCCGCCGTTTCGCCCATGAGGGCTGGAAGGTCATCGTGACCGGGCGCCGTCAGGAACGGCTCGACGCGCTGGTCGAGGCACTCGGCGGACCGGAGGTGGCGCACCCTCTGTGCTTCGACATTCGCGACGAGGCGGCGACGCGTGCAGCGCTCGAAAGCCTGCCCGAAGGTTTCGCGCAGATCGACGCGCTGATCAACAATGCGGGCCTCGCGCGCGGCACCGCGCCTGCGCAGGACTGCGATCTGGATGACTGGCGCGCGATGATCGACACCAATATCACCGGGCTCGCGGTGATGACGCGGCTCACGCTGGATCGGCTGATCGCGCGCCGCGGGCTGATCGTGAACCTCGCCTCGATCGCGGCGAACTGGCCCTATCCGGGCGGCAATGTCTATGGCGGCACGAAAGCCTTCGTGCAGCAGTTCTCGCTTGGGCTGCGCTCGGACCTGTCGGGCACTGGCGTGCGCGTGACCTCGATCGAGCCGGGTCTGTCGGAGAGCGAGTTCACGCTGGTGCGCACCGGCGGCGACAAGGCAGCCTATGACAAGCTCTATGCCGGGGCCGATCCGCTGCAGCCCGAGGATATCGCCGAGAGCATCTACTGGGTCGCCGCCCTGCCCGCGCATGTGAACATCAACTCGATCGAGATCATGCCGGTGAGCCAGAGCTGGGCGCCGTTCCAGATCCACCGCGAATAGTCCGAGGCAAGCCAATCGGAACCCGTGCTCGTGGGTATCTCCCTGTGCGGCGGCATCGTCTGGTTCTTCGATCTGGCGATGCGCCGGAGCGAGAATATGGTCGCGCCTTGGCTGGGCCGAATATAAGCCCGCAAACGGAAAGGCCGGGCATCCCTGCCCGACCTTCGCCAATTCCGACGGCGCCGCGCTCGGATGCGCGCACCGCCGTTTTCGGTCAAGCGCCGGGCAAGCTCATTTCGGCATCAGCCGATAGAGTGCGCCCTCGCCCGCGTCCTCGATGATCCAGACCTCGCCATTGGGCCCCACGGCCACGTCGCGCACACGCATCTGCAGGTTCCAGCGCGCGATCTGGTCCGAGCCGTCGCCCGCCACCAGCGCCAGCCCCTGCCCGGCGAGCCCGCCGATCAGCATATCGCCTTGCCAGTCGGGAAAGTCGCGGCCCTGATAGACCGCAAGCCCTGCCGGCGCTATCACCGGCGTCCACCAGAGCTTCGGCGCAGCGAATTCGGGCCGCGTGTCGTGATCCGGGATCGGCTGGCCGGAATAGTGTCGGCCGTTCGAGACCGCGTTCCAACCGTAATTCCTGCCCTTCTCGATCAGGTTCAGCTCGTCGCCGCCACGCGGGCCCATCTCGTGCTCCCAGAGCTTGCCGTCCGGCGTGAAAGCGAGGCCGTATTGGTTGCGGTGCCCTTCAGTCCACGTCTCGGCGCGCACACCGCCCGCCCCTTCATGGGGATTGCCGGGCGCGGGCTGACCTTCGCGGGTCAGGCGCAGGATCTTGCCGCGCGGGTTGTCGGGGTCCTGCGCGGTGTCGGGCTGCATCCGGTCGCCGACCGTGAGATAAACCATTCCGTCGGGCCCGAAGGCGACGATCCCGCCCGGCTGGCCACGCCCGCCCG
Organism: Thioclava sp. IC9; assembly: GCF_002213225.1. Taxonomy (NCBI): domain Bacteria; kingdom Pseudomonadati; phylum Pseudomonadota; class Alphaproteobacteria; order Rhodobacterales; family Paracoccaceae; genus Thioclava; species Thioclava sp. IC9. The sequence goes on along the minus strand of NZ_NBNX01000005.1, from coordinate 183,823 downwards.
GCGTCTGCTGCCAGATCGTCTTCAGCTGCGTGAGCTGGGTGCCATCCAGCACCCCACGCGCCAGATGCAGCGCGTTATCCGGCGCGACATAGGTGATATAGACCTCGCGCGTCTCAGCGAAATCGGGCGGCACCGCAACATCGAGCAGCCCGTTCTGGCCGCTATATTGCACCTCTGGCAGCCCGCTGATCGCCTGCGCCCCGCCGCCCGTGACATGCCACATCTTGCCCGCCTTGCCGGTCACCAGCACCGAGCCATCGGGCAAGGGCGCGATCGCCCATGGGTTTTCCAGCAGCGCCACCGGCTTGAGGACGAAAGGAAGATCGCGGCTTATCGGCTTCTCGCCCACGTTTTGCGCGGCGGCAGGCGCGGCGAGGGGCGCAAGGCCGAGGCTCGAGAGGACGGGGATCGTCAGGGCGAGCGCCAGAGCGGCGGGCAGACTCGGAAACGGGTTCATGAAGCACCTCCTCCCTTAGAGATGGGGCGGAGGCACGGAATAGGAAGGGCGCGCGATGGCAACGGGTGCGAGGGGCGCAGCCCCTCTGCCTGCGGCATTCACCCCGGGATATTTCGGCAAGCCCGAGGATTTGAGCGCGCCTCTCTGCTTCGGGTTTGCGAAAATATCCCGGGGGACGCGCGCAGCGCGGGGGGCAGAGCCCCCCCTGCCGTCACTTGAAGTTGCGGCTGTCCTTCAGCTGGTCCCAGGCCCAGACGACTTCCTGAAGCATCTCTTCCTGCGAGCGGTCGCCGCCGTTCATATCCGGGTGCAGCACCTTGATCAGCGCCTTGTAGCACTTGCGGATCTCGGCCTTGGACATCGAGTCCTTCGCCTCGAGAATGTCGAGCGCGCGGCGTTCGGTCGGCAGCAGCTTGCGCCCCATCGTCCGGCCCGGGTTCTTCGTGGCGTTGTCGCCGAGGATCTCATGCGGGTCCGAGATGCCGTGACGCGCCCAGCCCGCCTCTTCCTTGGCCTTGCTGAAGGGCTTCGTGGGCCGCTCCCAGACGGTCGCATTATCCAGGAAAGCCTGGAATTCCTCCTCGGACTGACCCTGGAAATAATTCCAGTTCAGATTGTACTCGCGGACGTGGTCCTTGCAGAACCAGTAGTAGTCGTCGAGGATTTTCGGGCTTTTCGGCGCACGGTACTTGCCCGGCTCGTTGCAGCCTTCCTTGTCGCAGATCCGGGTCGAGGTCTCGAAAGCCCCCGACATGCCCCGTCTGCCACGCGAGCGGCGCTTCTTGTCCGCCGCGGCCGAAATGTTGAAGCCGAAAGGATCGCTGTTGCTCATGCTTGCCTCTTGCCTGCTGCCCGAATGCCACTTCGGGGCGGCATTTGGGCCTGCCTCCGAGTCGGGTCACGCAGTCTACTGGAAATGACGGATGTTGAAAGGGGGTCGGGCGGAAATGGGGCCGCTAATTGCGCGGATCAAGGGCGAGCAAGGAGCGTCGCGACGGCAACGCGACTGGCGCGCCGGTGCGGGCGCGCGGCACGTTTCGGGTGGATTGGTCCGGTTCCAAGCCGCCCTACCTTCGCCCTGTCCGTAACGGTCAGTCCCCGTCGCCTGACGACCCGTCGCGGCTGGCGCGCAGTTTCGGCGCACGGCCCTCGGGCGCATCGGCGAGAAGCGCGCGGCGCTTGGCCTCGGGCGCGTCCTCGTCATTCGCCGCAGCCTCGGGGTCGGGATGTGCACCGATCGCCTGCGCCGGATCGGCGCTGTTCGGGCGGCGGAAGACCAGCAGGTTGTGATAGACCGTGGACTTACCCGTCAGGCCGGTGCGCTCTTCCGCAGGCAGGGTCTCTGCGCGCAGGTATTCCCAGCCGCGCGCCGCCATCTCGTTCATCACACCGGAAAGCGCATGGGCGAAACGGTCGGCGCCGGATTTCAGGCCGCGCTCCTTGTCGCCGCGCGCGGGCGCCGGGATGACCTTGTATTCGTAATGCTGCATGATGCACCTCAAGCTTTCGCGTCTTTCTAGCGGATGCCGGGTCCGGGTCAACTCACTCCAAGCCACACTGGCGGGAACGGGCCGATAAAAGCCCCGCGCATCGCGCACCATCGCCCCCTTGCACGCCTGCGCGCGATGGTTCACAAATCGACCCAACCACGAAAGGACGTCCGCGATGCTCGACCAGACCGCCAAGCCCACCGAAGAAATCGACCTGCGCGAGGTGTTCGGCCTCGATTCCGACATGAAGGTCAAAGGGTTTGCAGAGCGCACCGACCGCGTGCCGGAGATCGACTCCACCTACAAATTCGACCCCGACACCACGATGGCGATCCTCGCAGGCTTTGCCTATAATCGCCGCGTGATGATCCAAGGTTATCACGGCACCGGGAAATCGACCCATATCGAACAGGTCGCCGCCCGCCTGAACTGGCCCTGTGTGCGCGTCAACCTCGACAGCCACGTCAGCCGGATCGACCTGATCGGCAAGGATGCGATCAAGCTGGTCGATGGCAAGCAGGTGACGGTGTTCCACGAGGGCATCCTGCCCTGGGCGCTGCGCAACCCGACCGCGATCGTCTTCGATGAATATGATGCGGGCCGCGCCGACGTGATGTTCGTGATCCAGCGGGTGCTGGAAGCCGACGGCAAGCTGACGCTGCTCGACCAGAACGAAGTGATCACGCCGAACCCCTATTTCCGTTTGTTCGCGACCTCGAACACGGTGGGTCTGGGCGACACGACGGGCCTCTACCACGGCACCCAGCAGATCAACCAGGGCCAGATGGACCGCTGGTCGCTGGTCTCGACGCTGAACTATCTCAGCCACGACGCCGAAGTCGCGATCGTTCTGTCGAAGAACCCGCAATACAACACGGCCGAGGGCCGCAAGGTGATCAGTCAGATGGTGACCGTGGCCGACCTGACGCGGACCGCCTTCATGAATGGCGATCTCTCGACGGTGATGTCGCCGCGCACGGTGATCGCCTGGGCCCAGAACGCGCGCATCTTCGACAATATCGGCTACGCGTTCCGCCTGAGCTTCCTCAACAAGTGCGACGAGCTGGAGCGTCAGACCGTGGCCGAGTTCTACCAGCGCCTCTTCGACGAGGAGCTGCCGGAATCGGCGGCGGCCATCGCCTCGTGATGCCGCGCCTCGCGATCCGGGGCGTGCTTCTCGCGGCGCTGCTGCCCTTCGCGGCGGCAGCCCAGGAGGCGCCCAAGGATGGCGAGATTTTCGCGGCGCTCACCGGCGATTGGAACGGCGACGGCACGCAGGATGCGGCGATGCTGGTGCAGAACGGTGCGGATGCAGCCGATCTGGTTGTCTATCTCGGCGATCCGACCTTCGGACTGAAGCGCGAGATGACGGTCGAGCGGGTTGTCTTCTCCGGTCAGGCAGGCGGCCAGACGCCATCTCTCGAGCCGCTTCCCAACGGCGCGTTCAGGCTGCATTCCGAGCAGATCGGCATCGGGCGCAACCCGTGGGAGAGCACCTATTCCATCGCGTGGCGCAATGGTGGTTTTGTCGTCTCGGGCTACAGCTACAGCTTCTACGACCGGATCGATAACGAGAATACCGGCACCTGCGACGTCAACCTGCTCAATGGGGATTACGTCATGACGCGGCGCGGGCAGGAGGCGAAAGGCTCGCAGGATCGTCGCGCCTTCCCGCTGAGTACGCTACGCGCGGACTGGATGCCGATGATCTGCTCGGGGCTTTTCCAGTAACCGCTCCCGCTGCGACCTCTTCGCGAGGAGCGGCGCAAAAAAGCCCGGCGCAAAGGCCGGGCTGGTACTCGTTACTCAACTAACTACGAAAAACAGGCGGGGTCGGATCACGCGGCCTGACGATTTTCTGCCCCGATCTTGGCAAGTTTCGCCGCCTGACCCCAGAAGGCCATGTCGTCGAGCAGCGTTTTCGCCGGACCGTCGAGATGGTCGCCCAGTTCCGCGATCGGCGTGCCCTGCGAGGCCTTCACGAAATCAGCACCGCCAATGCTGACCGCACCCGCGACGGGGACCATGCCGAAATTGATCGCGACGAGGCGCAGATGCTCGACCGCGCGGGCCGCGCCCACGCCGCCATAGCCGACGGTGCCCAGCGGCTTGCGGCGCCAGCCCTCGAACGCGTAGTCGAAAGCGTTCTTGATCGTCGCGGGAATTGAGTGGTTGTACTCCGCCGTCACCACGATGAACCCGTCGAATTCCTTGAGCTTTTCGCCCCAAGCGCGCGCGTTCTCGCTGGTCACGGGTTTCGCGGCGGGCGGGCCTGCCTCGTCGAAGAAGGGCAGCGCGGCTTCGCGCAGATCCAGAACCTCGTAGCGCATGTCGTCGCGCGCACCGATCTTGGTCTCGAACCATTCGAGCGCGCGGTCGGCGAAGCGACCTTCGCGGGTCGTGCCGACGATCAGGCCGATATTCAGGGTCTCGCTCATGTCGATCTCCTTTCCGGTATGTCGCACGGGAAGGCCCTCGGGGAGGAAGGGCCACGGGGGGAGGCGTGCTGTCCGTGTTGCGAGTTAACCTAAGACGTAATCGCCCGCTTCCAACCGGGAGTTATGTGCGGATGCGAACGAGTGTCGCGCGTCAAATGCGGGAACCGCGCAGGCGGCGCTGCCAGTCCGCGCCGCATCGCCCGCTTACGCGATCGGCTCTTGCGGGTCGGCGCGCGCGGTGCTTTATCTGAGGCCATGAGCAAGCCTTCCGACAACCCCGCGGATCCCTTCAAAAAGGCGCTGGCCGAAGCCACCAAGACGATGGCCGACGCGCCCGACATGACGGTGAGCTACACGGTCGATCCTTCGGGAATGACCGCCGATGCGATGCGCCTGCCGCAGGTTTCGCGCCGGATGAGCCGCGACGAGGTTCTGCTGGCGCGCGGCACGGCCGATGCGATGGCGATGCGCCGCCGTCACCACGACGCCAAGATCGACAGCCGTTACGCCCCGTCGGGCGAGTTGGCGAGCGCGATCTACGAGGCAATGGAGACCGCGCGCTGTGAGGCGCTGGGCGCGCGCGACATGCCGGGCACCCTGTCGAATATCGACGCCAAGATCGCCCATGAGGCAGAGCGCAAGGGCTACGCCCAGATTCGCGCTCCCGAGGAAGCGCCGCTCTCGGTCGCCGCGGGGTATTTCGTGCGCGAACTGGCGACCGGCCGGAAATTGCCGCCCGGCGCGGATAACGTGCTCGATCTGTGGCGCCCCTTCATCGAGCAATCGGCGGGCGACGATCTGGAAAACGTCAAACACGTCCTTGCCGATCAGGCCGCCTTTGCGCGCCTCACCCGCAAGGTGATCGCCGATCTCGGTTATGCCGATCAGTTGGGCGACGATCCCGACGAGGAGATGGGCGACGACGCCGAGGACGAGCAGGAAGAGAACGCCGACGAGGAACAGGGCGAAGAGCAGGCCCGCGACGAGCAGGAAGACGACGACGCCGAGGCCTCGCCCGAATCCAGCCAGGAAGCGCAGGACGACCAGACCCAGACCTCCGTCAGCTCCGACGATCTCGCCGATCAGGAAATGAGCGACGAGATGGATATGCCGCAGGCCGATGCGCCGCTGGAGCCGCCGCCGCCCCCGCCGCATTCGCAGGCCGACCCGAATTACGTGGTCTACACGACCGAATTCGACGAGGAGATCGCCGCCGAGGACTTGGCCGAACCGGCCGAGCTGGAGCGTCTGCGCCTTTATCTCGATCAGCAGCTGGACCCGCTGAAAGGAGCTGTCTCGCGGCTCGCCAACAAGCTGCAGCGCCGCCTGCAGGCGCAGCAGAACCGTGCGTGGGAATTCGACCGCGAGGAAGGGATGCTCGATGCGGGCCGCCTGGCCCGTGTCGTCGCGAACCCGACCACGCCGCTCAGCTTCAAGGTCGAGAAGGACACCGAGTTCCGCGACACGGTGGTGACGCTACTGCTGGATAATTCCGGCTCGATGCGGGGTCGCCCGATCTCGATCGCGGCGATCTGCGCCGACGTGCTCGCCCGCACGCTGGAGCGCTGCGACGTGAAGGTCGAGATCCTCGGCTTCACCACCCGCGCCTGGAAAGGCGGGCAATCGCGCGAGAAATGGCTTGCAGATGGCCGCCCGCAAAGCCCCGGACGCCTCAACGACCTGCGCCACATCATCTACAAGCGGGCCGACGCGCCGATGCGCCGGACGCGGGCCAATCTGGGCCTGATGATGAAGGAAGGTCTGCTGAAGGAGAACATCGACGGCGAGGCGCTGGAATGGGCGCATCGCCGGATGCTCGCCCGGACCGAGCAGCGCAAGATCCTGATGGTGATCTCGGACGGTGCACCGGTGGACGACTCGACGCTGTCGGTGAACCCCGCGATCTATCTGGAGAAACACCTGCGCGACGTGATCGCCATGGTGGAGCGCCGCCGCGCGGTGGAGCTGATCGCCATCGGCATCGGCCATGACGTGACGCGCTATTACCAGCACGCGGTGACGATCACCGATGTGGAGCAACTGGCGGGCGCCATGACCGAACAGCTCGCCTCCCTCTTCGACAGCGATCCGCGGGCCCGCGCCCGCTTCCTCGGGATCAAGAAGGCTATCTGATGTTTCAGGATTTCTCGGTGCAATCGCGCCCCGAACTGGGCCCGCCCCGGCTGGCGGCGCTGCGCGAAGCCATGTCAGCCGCCGGGCTCGACGGCTTCATCATTCCTCGGGCCGACGCACATCAGGGCGAATATGTCGCGCCTTGCGATGCGCGTCTGGCTTGGCTGACCGGCTTCACCGGCTCGGCGGGCTTCTGCATCGCGCTGCCCGAGATCGCAGGCGTCTTCGTCGATGGCCGCTACCGGGTGCAGGTACGCGCCGAGGTCTCGCTCGACCACTTCACGCCGGTGAGCTGGCCCGAGGTGAAACCAGCCGACTGGTTGACGGAAAACGCCCATGCAGGCGCCAAGATCGGCTTCGACCCGTGGCTGCACACCAAATCCGAGATCGCGAAGATCCGCGAGGGGCTTGAAGGCACCGGCATCGCGCTGATCGAGAGCGAGAACCTCGTGGACCGCGTCTGGGACGACCGCCCTGCCCCGCCCGCCGAGCCCGCCCGCATCCATCCGGCGGAATTCGCAGGCGAGACTGCGGCGGAGAAACGCACGCGTCTGGCCGAAGACCTGCGCGAAGAGGATATCGCGGCCGCCGTGCTCAGCCTGCCGGATTCGATCTGCTGGCTGCTGAACATTCGCGGCGCGGATATCCCCCGCAACCCGGTGGTCCAGTCCTTCGCGGTACTCTTCGACGACGGCACGGTGAAGCTCTTCGCCGATGACGCGAAATTCGACGCCGATCTGCGCGCCCATCTGGGCGACGGGGTCTCGATCCTGCCGCCCGACAGCCTGACCGCCGCGCTGGAAGCGATCGAAGGCCCGGTGCTGGTCGACCCCGACAGCGCGCCGCTCGCTGTCTCTCTGCTGCTGGCCGATCACGACACCAAGATCGTTGAGGCGCGCGATCCCTGCATTCTGCCGAAGGCGCGCAAGAACGCAGCCGAAATCGCGGGCATGGAAGCCGCCCATCTGCGCGACGCCACCGCGATGGTCGAATTCCTCAGCTGGCTCGACGCGGAGGCCCCGAAAGGCCAGCTGACCGAGATCGACGTGGTCACCGCCCTCGAGGGCTTCCGCCGCGATACCAATGCGCTGCTCGACATCTCCTTCGAGACGATCTGCGGCGCGGGCGGCAATGGCGCGATCGTCCATTACCGCGTGAACGAGGACACCAACCGCCCCGTGAAACCGGGTGAGTTGCTGCTGGTGGATTCGGGCGGGCAATATGTCGACGGCACCACGGACATCACCCGCACCGTCGCCGTGGGCGATGTACCGGAAGACGCCAAACGTCCCTTCACCCGGGTGTTGCAGGGCATGATCGCACTGTCGCGTACGCGCTTCCCGCGCAGCGTGGCGGGGGCCCATCTCGATGCGCTCGCCCGTGCGCCCCTGTGGGCCGAGGGCTGGGATTACGATCACGGCACAGGCCACGGCGTCGGCGCTGCGCTTTGCGTGCACGAAGGCCCCGCGCGGATCTCGCGCGTCTCGACCCTGCCGCTCGAACCCGGAATGATCCTGTCGAACGAACCGGGCTATTACCGCGAAGGCACATTCGGCATCCGGATCGAGAACCTGATCCTCACCGAAGAGGCCGGGGCCAAGGGCGACAACCGCGACCAGCTCTCTTTCTCGACGCTGACCTGGGTGCCGATCGACCGCCGGCTGATCGACATCGATCTGCTCGGCCCCGAGGAGCGCGACTGGCTCAACGCCTATCACGCCGAGGTTCTGGAGCGTATCGGGCCCAAGGTCAGCGAGGGCGCCAAGGCGTGGCTGCAAACCGCCTGCGCGCCGATCTGAGGCTGCGCGCACAGTATGCCGGGGATGCCTCCGGCGGGGATATTTTTGCCAAGCCGAAAAGCTGGGTCCCCTCTTTCGTATTGGTCTAAATATCCCCCGCGGAGCGTCCCGCAGGGGCCGCATGCGCCGTCGTCTAAAGGTCGAGTACCGCTTTCGCCGCCCGCGCGATGACGATTTCCTCGTTGGTCGGGATCACGAGAACCCGAACCGCGCCCGCCCCGATTTCGCGCGCATTTTCGGCATTGGCGTCGGGATTGACCGCGACCCCGAGGAAGCCCAGACCGTCGCAGGCCTGCGCGCGCACGCGCGTCGAGTTCTCCCCGATCCCTCCGGTGAAGACGATCCCGTCCAGGCCGCCCATCGCCGCCGCCATCGCGCCGATCTGACGCTTGATGCGGAAGCAGAAATAGTCGATCGCTTCTTTTGCCTTGGGATCGTTCGAGGCCTCGAGCGTGCGCATGTCGTTGGAAATGCCGGACATGCCCAGTAGGCCCGATTCCTTGTAGAGCAGCGTCGAAATCTCGGACGGGCTCATCCCCTCCTGCTCCATCATGTAGAGCAGGATGCCGGGGTCCAGTTCGCCCGGGCGTGTGCCCATCGGCAGGCCTTCCAGCGCGGAGAACCCCATTGTCGAGGCGACGGACTGGCCGTTCTCGATCGCGCACATCGACGCACCCGAGCCTAAATGCGCCACGATCATCCGCCCCTTGTGCAACTCGGGCTCGGTCCGCGTCAGTTCGCCATTGATGAAATCATAGCTCAGCCCGTGGAAGCCGTAGCGGCGCACCCCCTGCTCGTAATAGCGGCGCGGCAGCGCGAATGTGTCGCTGACGAAGGGATGGCCGCGATGAAAGGCGGTGTCGTAGCAGGCGACCTGCGGCGTGCCGGGGAAGGTATCGACCGCGGCACGGACACCGGCGAGGTTATGTGGCTGGTGCAGCGGCGCGAACGGGGCGAGCTTGGCCAATTCCGCCATGAGCGGCTCGGACAGGGGTTCCGGCGCGGCGTGGTCGATCCCGCCATGCACGATCCGGTGGCCGACCGCGATCACGTCCAGCCCGGGAAAGGCCGACTGGAAGGCCGCAAGCGCAGTGTGTAGCGCCGCCGCATTGGTGACGAAGTCATCTGGCGCGGCGGCGGGCAGCGGCAGTGGCGATCCATCGGGTCCGCCGAGTTTCATCGCCGCCTCGCGCCGTCCGATCCGGTCGACATGACCAAGCGCGAGCGTCTCGAGGTCTTCCGAGAACAGCCCGAGCTTCAGCGAGGACGAACCGGAGTTCAGTGTCAGAATAGCACGGGTGCTCATGCGCGGCCCCCGCAGGTGCGGTGGTAGTGGATCGAGGCCACGGCAGCGGAGGCCAGCCGCGCCATCCCGCTATCAGAGCGCGAGTTCAGGATCACCGGCACCTTCGCGCCCAGCATCAGCCCCGCCCCTTCCGCGTGGGAGATGTAAGCGAGCTGCTTGGCCAGCATATTCGCGGAGTCGATCCCGGGTGCGACCAGCACCTCGGCCCGGCCCGCCACGGCGGAACGGATGCCCTTGGTGCGCGCGGCGGCCAGATCGACGGCATTGTCCATCGCGAGCGGGCCATCGACCTCGCCGCCGATTATCTGCCCACGTTCGGCCATTTTCGACAAGAGCGCCGCATCGAGGGACGACGGGATCGCGGGTGTCACGGTCTCGACTGCAGACAGCACGCCGACCTTCGGCACCTCGATCCCGATCGAGATCGCCACGTCGATCGCGTTTTGCACGATATGCACCTTGGTCTCGAGATCGGGCGCGATATTGATCGCGGCATCGGTGACGATCAGCGGATGCACAACGCCCGGCACATCCATGACGAAGACATGGGTGAAGCGCTTGCCGATCCGCAGCCCGGTATTCTTGTCGAGCATCGGCTTCAAGAGCGCATCGGTATGCAGATGGCCCTTCATCACCGCGCCGGCGCGCCCCTCGTTGACCAGCTGCACCGCCATGCGCGCGGCATCGCGGGCGGTCTCGGCGGGCAGGATCTCGAATTTGGTCACGTCGCGGCCGAGCTCTTTCGCGACCGACATGATCTTTTCGGGATGGCCGATCAGCAGCGGCTCGATCAGGTGATGCTCGGCGGCGAGGAGCGCACCGTCGAGCGACACCGGCTCTTCGGGGCAGACGACGGCGGTGACCAGATCGGGCAGCGGCTCGGCCTTCTCCAGCAGTTTCTCGAAATGGCGACGGCGCTGCGAGATCAGGCCGGGCACTTCGAGCGCATCGAATTTCAGGTGTTTCTGCGGGGCATGGACCTCGGCCTCGCCCTCGACGATCAGCGCGTCATCGCCCACACGGCGCACTTCCGTCTTCATCCGCAGCAGCTCGCCGGGCAGCTTCTCGAGAACCTCGACGCGGGCGCAGAGCTCTTGACCCGCCATCGCGTGATCATGGAAGCGCAGGCTTTGCGCGCGGTAGAGCGTCCCCGGCCCCGGCAGCAGGTTGCCCAGCACGGCGGTGATCAGAGAGGCCACGAACATGCCCGGCGCGTAGGCCTCCTTCCGGCCGTCGCCATCGCCGTCCTCGTCTTCGAGATGGACCGGGTTGTGATTGCCGGAGGCGGCGGCGAAAACATAGAAATCGTCGGCAGTGCATAGCCGCTTCAATTCGGCTGACTGGCCGACCTCGATCTCGTCCCATTTCCGGCTCTCGAACATCATTGGCGCGCTCCTTCTTTTTCCTGCACTGCAAGTCTGCGAGACCTGCACGCTGCTGCCTAGGCAAAGATTCGCGACAAATCCTTGATCCGAGACAAAAACCGCCGACAATCCGCTGAAACCCTTTCACTCCCGCGCGGCTGAGCCTAAACCTTTGGCAGCAAGACATGGGAGGCGTTGCATGGCACTGGCAGAGGCGCTGGCGGAACTCGAAACTTTGCTGGGCGACCGGCTCGATACCTCGAAAGGCGCGCGCGACCAACATGGCCGCAACGAGACGTGGTTTCCCTTCTCACCCCCCGATGCCGTGGCTTATCCGACCAGCACCGAAGAGGTCAGCCAGATCGTCAAGATCTGCGCCGCGCATGACGTGCCGATCACGCCCTACGGCACGGGCACCTCGCTGGAGGGACACGCCGTGCCGGTGCGCGGCGGGGTCAGCCTCGACCTGATGAAGATGGACCGAGTGGTGGAGGTTCTGGCCGAGGATATGCAGGTCCGCGTCCAGCCCGGCGTGACTCGCGTGGCGCTGAACGAGGATCTGCGCGCGACGGGGCTGTTCTTCCCGGTCGATCCGGGCGCGAATGCCTCGCTTGGCGGCATGGCGGCGACCCGGGCGAGCGGGACGACGACGGTGGGCTATGGCTCGATGCGCGACAATGTGGCGGCGCTGGAAGTGGTGCTGGCCGATGGCCGCATCATCCGGACCGGCAGCCGTGCGAAGAAATCCTCCGCCGGATATGACCTGACCGCGCTGATGCTGGGTTCGGAAGGCACGCTCGGGATCATCACCGAATTGACGTTGCGCCTGCATGGCCAGCCCGAAGCTATCTCCTCTGCGGTCTGCGCCTTCGATACGCTGGAAGCGGCGGTCGAGACGGTGCAGATGACGATCCAGATGGGCATCCCGATGGCGCGGATCGAATTCGTCGACGACCTCACCGCGCAGATCTTCAACGAGGCGAACGGCACCGATTTCCCCGCGAAACCGCATCTGATGATCGAGTTTCACGGCTCGGAAAGCGGTGTGGCCGAGGCCTCCGAGCGGTTCGGCGAAGTCGTGGCCGAGATGGGCGGCGCAGATTTCCAATGGGCGACGACGACCGAGGACCGCAACAAGCTGTGGAAGATGCGTCACGGCGCCTACCCCGCCACGATCGCGCATCGCCCCGGCTGCATGGGACTGGTGACCGATATCTGCGTGCCGATCTCGCGGCTGGCAGAGGCCGTGGCCGCGACCAAGCGCGACATCATCGAGGCCGGGCTGATCGGTCCCGTTGTGGGCCATGTCGGCGACGGGAATTTCCACTCTGTCCTGCTGCTCGATCCCGAGGATAAGGACGAGTTCAAACGCGCAAAGAAAGTGGCCGCGAAGATGGCCGAACGCGCGCTCGAGATGCAGGGCACCGTCACTGGCGAGCACGGCATCGGCATGGGCAAGACGGGCTACATGCGCGACGAGCATGGCGCGGGTTGGGACGTGATGGGCCAGATCAAACGCGCGCTCGACCCGCAGAACATTCTCAATCCCGGTAAACTGGTGGAGCAGGACGAATGAGCTTCGAGACCCCGGACGCGCTGCCCCGCGCCTTCGCAAAAGCCTGGGGCGCGCGCGATGCGCAGGCGCTTGCGGGATTCTTCGCGGAAGATGCCGATTTCATCTCGCTGACGGGTGGAGTCGCCTCCGGTCGCACCCAGATCGCGGAGTTGTTCGCAGGCGAACTCGCCGGCGCCTTCTCGCGCGCGCGCCTGGTGACCGGCAAGGCCAAATCGCGCCCTGTCGGCGCCGAGGCAGCGGTCGTACTGCAGCGCTTCGTCCTGACCGGGATCATCACCGAGAACGGCGCCGATGCCGGCCGCATCGGCTGCACGCTGGCCGCAACGCTGGAACTGACGCCGAATGGCTGGCAAATCGTCGCCGCGCAGTTCGTCGTGGAGGCGGGGTAAGCGGCGCTCCCCTACCCCTTCAGCAGGTCCAGCGCCGCAGCCTTCGCGGCGTCGGTGACTTCGGCGCCTGCGATCATCCGGGCAATCTCGTCGGTGCGCTCTGCTGTGGCCAGCGCGCGGACCTCGGACGTGGTCATGCCGTCAGTCACCGATTTCGCGACGCGGAAATGGGTGGCGCCACGGGCGGCGACCTGAGGAGAGTGGGTGACGACGAGGACTTGCGCCCCTTCGGCCAGCTTTGCGAGGCGGCGCCCCACGGCATCGGCGGTGGCTCCGCCCACGCCGCGGTCGATCTCGTCAAAGATCAGGGTCAGCGTATCGGTGCCGCGCGCGAGCACGACTTTCAGCGCCAGCAGGAACCGCGACAGTTCGCCTCCGGAGGCGATCTTGTTGAGCGGGCCCGCCGGCGCGCCGGGGTTGGTGGCGACGGTGAAGCGCACGGTATCGATGCCTTCCGGCCCGGGCTCGCCCTCGGACAGGCGCGTCTCGAACACGGCGCGGTCCATCTTCAGCGGAGCCAACTCGCCCGCCATCGCGGCATCGAGCTGCCCCGCGGCCTCGGCGCGCGCCTGCGACAGGGCCACGGCGGCCTTGTCATAGGTTGCACCGGCTTTCGCGAGGTCGGCTTCTAGCGCACCGATCCCCTCCTCGCCCGCGTCCAGCGCAGCAAGCTTCTCGCGCAGGCCTTTGGCGAAATCGGCCAGTTCATCGGCCAGCACGCCATGCTTGCGGGCCAAACCGCGGATCGCGAACAGACGTTCCTCGCAGGCCTCCAGGGCATGCGGGTCGAAATCGAGCGCATCAAGCGCGGTCTCCACGCCTTGGGCTGCCTCGCCCAATTCGAGGAACGCGCGCTCCAAGGCCTCCAGCGGCGCGTCGAGGCGCCCTTCGGCCCGATCCGCAGCGCCCTGCAGCCAGCGATCGGCGTCGCGCATCATCCCCTCCGCCCCTTCCGGGCCCAGAGCGGCAAAGGCGCGGGACACATCTTCGCGAATTTTCGCGGCGCCCTGCATCAGGCGGCGCTGACCGTCGAGTTCGGCTTCCTCTCCGGGCTTGGGATCGAGCGAGTCGAATTCCTTCACGGCGTGGCGCAGGAATTCCTCTTCCTCTTTCACGGCCGCAAGTGAGCTACGCGCCGCCTCAAGCTTGCGCGCCGCAGCAGCGCGCGCTTTCCAGGCGGAGCGGGTGGCCTCCAGCAGCTCGGAATGGCCCGCGAAGGCATCGAGCAGCGCGCGGTGGCCGCGTTCGTTCAACAAGCCGCCATCGTCGGATTGACCGTGCAGTTCCACCAGCGAGGCAGAGACTTGCCGCAGCACGTCGCCGCTCGCCCGGCGGTCGTTGATCCACGCGGTCTTGCGCCCGTCACGCGCATTCACCCGACGCAAGATCAACTCGTCAGTTACGGGAATGCCGGCCTCGGCCAGCACGTCGCGCGCGGGGTGATCGGAGGGCAGTTCGAACACCGCTGTCACCTCGCCCTGATCGGCGCCCTGACGCACGAGTTCCGCGCGCCCGCGCCAGCCAAGGACGAAGCCCAGGCAATCGAGCAGGATCGACTTGCCCGCCCCGGTCTCGCCGGTCAGCACGTTGAGGCCGGGACCGAAGTCCAGCTCGAGCCTCTCGATAATCAGAATGTCGCGGATATCCAGCGAATGAAGCATGTCAGACCATGAGGGCCCAGATCAGAGCCACTTGCCCTGAATCACCTGTCGATACACGCTGGACAGCCACCCGTCGCCCTTCGCCTCGGGCTTCAACCCACGCCTTTGCAGCAGGTTGTACGCGTCCTGATAGAAGGGCGAGGACTGGAAGTTGTGGCCGAGGATCGCCGCGGCGGTCTGCGCCTGATCGGTGATGCCGAGCGCAAGATAGGCCTCCACCAGACGTTCCAGCGCCTCGGGCGTGTGGGTCGTCGTCTGGAACTGCTCCACCACAACGCGGAAGCGGTTGATCGCCGCCGTGTAGTTACCGCGCTTGAGGTAGTAGCGCCCGATCTCCATCTCCTTGCCGGCGAGGTGATCGAAGGCCAGGTCGAATTTCAGCATAGCCGACTGGGCATATTCGGAATCGGGGTATTTCTCGATCACGTCGCGCAGCGCCTGCAGCGCCTGGAAGGTCAGGCCCTGATCGCGACCGACCTCGTCGATCTGATCGTAATAGCTGAGCGCCAGAAGATACTGCGCATAGGCCGCGTCTTCGTCACCCGGATAGGTGTCGAGGAATCGCTGCGCCGAGGCGCGGGCTTCTTCGTAATTCTTCGCCTTGTGCTGAGCATAGGCTTCCATGATCAAGGCGCGCTTGGCCCATTGCGAATAGGGGTAAAGCCGCTCGACCTCGGAGAAATATTTCAGCGCGGTGTTGGGACGCCGCGGATTGCCGACCTCGAGCTCGTATTCGCCGCGCTCGTAGATTTGCTTGGCCGTGAAGTTTTCGAGGTTCGGTGCTTTGTTCGGATCAGGACCGCAGGCGGAAAGCGCCATAACAAGACCAAGAGCCCCGAGTTTCGCTGCCGCTAATTTGCCGCGCGCCATGCCCTGCCCCATCCCTCTTTCGTTGCCGGAGAAAGGCCCCGGACCCGTCAATCACTGCCCCGGTTCGGAGGCCGTTCGGCATGTCCTAGCACAGAAAAATCCGGGGCGCAAAATGCCTTTGCGGGTTTTGACGCCCCTTTTCCCGATGCCCGCGAACCCGTGACCGGGCCGCGATGCGTTCAGGCCGATGCCAGTGCCGCTGCCGAGCATACACCAGCTCCGGGCAGGCTGTAAGCCTGTGCGGGCGAGCAGGTTTCCCAGCACCACGCATCGGGGCGCGCAAACAGCGCCCGCAGAAGCTGGTTCGTCATCGCGTGACCCGCGCGGTTGCCGCGATAACGACCGAGGATCGGCGCGCCCGCGAGCGCGAGATCGCCAAGCGCGTCGAGCATCTTGTGGCGCACGGGTTCGTCCGCGTGACGCAAACCGCCGGGGCTCAGAACCTTGTCGCCATCGACGACCACGGCATTCTCGAAGGTGCCGCCGAGGCTCAGCCCCTTCTCGCGCATCGCATCGACATCGGCGAGGCGGCAGAAGGTGCGGCTGTCCATCAGCTCGCGCACGAAGGCGCCGTTGGCCATCTTGAGACGCTTGCTCTGACGGCCGATGGCGGCGTCGGTGAAGTCGATCGCGAAATCGATCTCGAGGCTGGCGGCCGGTTCGAGCCGCGCGACGGCCTTGCCGTTGCGCACTTCGACCGGCTTGAGGATGCGGATCGCGCGCAGTTCCGCGGCGAGGTGCCGCAGACCGGCTTCGCAGAACTCGGCGACGAACGGGGCCGAAGAGCCATCGAGGATCGGCACTTCAGGCCCGTCGAGCGAGATCAGCGCATTGTGAATGCCCGAACCGACGAGTGCCGCCATCAGATGCTCGATCGTCGAGACCTGGACGCCATCCTCGTTTTCGATCAGCGTGCAGAGCGTCGCGCTCGGCACGTTGTTCCACAAGGCGGGTACGCGAGGGTTCACGCCGGACACATCGGTGCGACGGAACACGATGCCATGGCCCGACGGCGCCGGATGCACTTGCATCTCGACCGGGGCGCCCGAATGGAGCCCAACGCCGGAAAAGGCCACGGATTTGGCAAGCGTCGTCTGCACGATAGACCTCACAACTTTTTTCTCTGGCGATCAACGAACACACGGGTTCGGGAGCCGCAGCATCAGTTAGTCAGAGAGGGCGCGGTTAACAATTCACTCTTTGTAACGGCCTGAAACATTGCGACCGTGATCTGGCGGAACACCGCGTATGAGGACGTAAACCTTTGTTCTCCAATAGAAAAGGGCCCGCTCGCGCAGGCCCTTTTCGATGTTTCGTGAAGTCTTTGTGACCGATTAATTTGCCTGACGACGCAGGAATGCCGGGATTTCGATGCGATCCTGATCGTCGGATTGCTCGTCATCGTAGGCTTCCGCGCGCGGCTGAGCGGTCTGCGGGCGCTGCTGGTGGGGCTGCGGCGCAGGCTGCTGCGGAGCGTGCTGCTGCGGCGCGTGGCCCTGCTCGCCATGGCCGTGACCGGTCATGCGGTTGATCAGCGAGTTGATCCCGAAACGCGGACGCTCTGCCTGCGGCTGCGGCTGCTGCTGCGCTGCGGGGCGAGTCGCAGCCATCGGACGCTGCGCGGGCGCGTTCGACGGGGTCTTGTTCACCGCCGCCTCGAGGCGACGCAGCGCCTCCGGCGAAGGGGTGCCGGGCTGACGCGGACGCGGTGCGACATAGTCATGCGCGCCGTCTTCGACATGCAGGTCCTGCGTCGGCGCAGGCTGCGGACGGTAGGCCGGCGGCGGCAGATCGTCGGCGGCCTCGTGGGCGCGCGGCTGATCCATCGTGGCGCGCGCCGCGGGCGCATCGAACAGGGTCCGCTCTTGCGCGGTCTGCTGCGGTTGCGGCGCAGGCTGCGGGGCAGCCTGAGCGGCCGGCGCGTGCTGCGGCGCAGGCTGGGGTGCCGGTTGCGGCGCCGGAGCGGCAGCCGCGGCGGGTGCATGCTCGATGGTGGCCTCGGCTGCGGTTTCCGCGGGCTTCAGCGGCTCGGCCAGCGAGCGGCGCGGCACCGGGATTTCCGCCGGGCTCGCCAGCGCGTCGATGCCGGTCGCGACGACGGAGACGCGCATCGCGCCTTCCATCTCGGGATCCAGCGTCGAACCCACGATGATGTTTGCGTCCGGGTCGACCTCTTCGCGGATCCGGTTCGCCGCCTCGTCGAGTTCGAACAGCGTCAGGTCGTAGCCGCCGGTGATGTTGATCAGCACGCCTTTCGCGCCCTTGAGCGAGATCTCGTCGAGCAGCGGGTTCGCGATCGCCTTCTCGGCCGCCTGAACCGCGCGATCCTCGCCGGTGGCTTCGCCGGTGCCCATCATTGCCTTGCCCATCTCGTCCATCACCGCGCGCACGTCGGCGAAGTCGAGGTTGATCAGGCCCGGGCGGACCATCAGGTCGGTCACGCCTTTCACGCCCTGATATAGAACGTCGTCGGCCATCGAGAAGGCTTCGGTGAAGGTGGTTTTCTCGTTGGCCAGACGGAACAGGTTCTGGTTCGGAATGATGATCAGCGTGTCGACGACCTTCTGGAGCTCCTCGAGGCCCTGCTCGGCCTGACGCATCCGCTTGGAGCCTTCGAACTGGAAGGGCTTGGTCACGACGCCAACGGTCAGCACGCCAAGCTCGCGCGCGGCCTGCGCGATGATCGGCGCCGCGCCGGTGCCGGTGCCACCGCCCATGCCGGCGGTGATGAAGCACATATGCGCCCCGGCAAGGTGATCGACGATCGCCTCGATGCTCTCTTCGGCCGCGGCCGCGCCCACCGTGGGACGCGCGCCTGCGCCCAGCCCCTCGGTGACCTTGGTGCCCATCTGGACCCGGGCCTGCGACTTAGACTGCTGCAGCGCCTGAGCGTCGGTATTCGCGACCACGAACTCCACGCCCTCAAGCTGCTGCTCGATCATGTTGTTGACCGCGTTCCCGCCCGCGCCCCCGACGCCGAATACGGTGATCCGGGGCTTGAGGTCCTCGTGCTCTGACATCATCAAATTCAACGCCATGTGGTATGTCCGCCTGTTGTTGCTGCCCGACCCTGTCCCAGGCCGATTTCGATGGAAATTAGGCCGATTTTAGCGATGAATCGCCGCAGCGTCACGCAAAAAACCGTCCCGAACCACAAAATCTGGAGCTCCAGATTCCGTGACCAGCGGTATTTCGCGCAAACGTCAGGATATTGTGTGGATCGTGCGGTCAGACCGCCGCCGCTACGCGAACTTGAAGTTCGCGCGACAGGCGTCTGAGATCAGTCGATTTTCACTTTTGCAACATTTCACCAATTATCGCGGAACCAGCGGATGGCCCGGCGCAGCGAGCGCCCGCCCAGCGTTTCGGGCGGCATTTCGAAATCCCACCATTCGTCTTGCGGATGCGCCGCGAAAAGCGAGAGCCCCACCACGGAAGAGAAGCCCGCCCCGGTCGCGGCCTGCGGCAGCCCCTGCACCCGCATCGGTCGCCCGAGCCTTACATTCTGGCCGAGGATTCGCGCAGCCAGCCCGTCGAGGCCGGGGATCTGGCTCGCCCCGCCGGTCAGCACGATCTGCTTCGAGGGCAGATGCTCGAACCCTGCGGCATCGAGGATCGCACGCACGTCTTCGAGGATTTCCTCGACGCGCGGACGCATGATGCCGATCAGTTCGGCCCGGCTTACCTGGCGGCGATCCTTCTCCCAGTCGCCGGAGTCGCCGCCCAGCTCGATCATCTCGCGATCGTCCATGCCGGTGGCGACAACGCCGCCGTGGAAGGTCTTGATCCGCTCGGCGACCGACATCGGCACCCGCAACCCCGCCGCGATGTCGCGGGTGACGTGCTCGCCGCCCAGCCGCACCGCGTCGGCATAGATCATGTGCTTCTTCATGAAGATCGACACGCCGGTCGCACCGCCGCCCATGTCGATGCAGGCAGCGCCCAGTTCCTGCTCGTCTTCAACAAGGCTGGAGACGCCGGAAACATAGGCCGAACTCGCAATACCCGCGAGTTCGAGATCACAGCGCCGGATGCAGTAAATCAGGTTCTGGATCGCGGTGTCGGAGACGGTCAGCAAATGCATGTCGACCGCGAGCCGTTGCCCCGCATGGCCCCGCGGATCAGCCAGACCCGAGCGATGGTCGAGCGCGAAGTTCACTGGCTGCGCATGGAGCACTTCGCGCCCTGCCCCGAGCGGTGGGATATCGCACGACGCCAACACGCGGCTCACATCCACCTCGGTGACCTGATCGCCCTGCACTTCGATCTCACCGGCGAGACCATAGGAGCGCGGTTCGGCGCCCGCGAAACAGGCGATGACGTGATCGACACGGGTATTGGCCATCTTCTGCGCCGCCTGCACGGCGGTCCGGATCGCGCGCTCGGTCTCGGCCATCGCGTCGATCTCGCCGAAGCGCACCCCGCGCGAGCGCGTCGTCGCGGCCCCGATCACACGCACGGAGGCGTGACCCGCCAGCGAGCCTTCATCCTCGGTCCCGTTGGGATTGTCGAACTTCAGAACGAGGCAGGCGATCTTGGAACTGCCGACATCGAGGAGCGCGATCACGCCCCGTTGCATCGCTGCCTTACGCATGTTGCGCATTGCGCGCTGGAACTCGTAGAGATCGGTCATTGCGTGGCCCTCGCTTTGAGAATGTCTGACTGCACCCGGCGGAATTCGGCGAGCGCGTTATCGCTGAGCCGGATCGTCGGACGGTCCTTGTTTCGAAAATCAATCACGGTGAAATCGCGGGCGAGCAGATCCTCGGCGGTATTGAGCGCGAGGATGCGGTCGAGAGCGGCGACGGGATCGGTCTCGGGGAGCATGATGCGCTGATCGTGATCGAGCACCATGTCCCAGCGCCGCTCGCCCAACCGCTCCAGCCCGCGCAGGCGCGGCAGGATCGGACCGGCATCGGCGATGATCTCCAGCGCCTCGGGCACCGCCTTGTCCGCGCCCATGCCGGAAATCACCGGCAGATCGGGGCGCGCGTCGCGCGAAATCAGCGTGGCGACCCGGTGGCCGGAGGCGTCGAGCATTTCCAGACCCGCTGGCTGCCGCCAGAGGATCGCGGGCACGCGCTCGGTCACGTCGGCCTCGAGCACGCCACCGGGGCGGATCACGAGGCGCGCATCGGCCACCGCATCGAGCCGGCGGATCGTATCGCGATAGGCATCAAGGTCGATGTCGAAGCTGGACGCGGGCAGCCCCACCGGCAGCATCGCGCGCACGGCATGCGCGACCTCGGGGCTCGCACCCTCGATCTTGAGCAGCTTGACCATGAATTCGGGGCGATGCTCGATCGCGTCCTTCACGTCCTGCACCTGCGCGACCAGCTCGGCGCGGCGGCCGGGATCGCCGAGCCATACCCCAAGGCCCGCAACGATCAACACGAGCGGAAGGCCGATCCGGGTGAAGGCGCGCACGGCGGGCGTCAGCCACAGGCGTTCGAGCTTGAAAGCGAGCCGCGACGGCGCGGGATCGCGGCGCGCGGGACGTTTGGAGCGTTGGTAAACGCGAGGAGCCATGCCGCCCGGAGGGCCTTTGCGATGCCCGGGGGCTTCGCGCGGCGGGGTCCCGTTCAGCGGCCGCATGAGGCGTCCTCCACCAACCAGGCGCAAAGCTCCGGGAAGTCGATGCCGCAATGGGCCGCCTGTTCGGGCGAAAGCGAGGTGGGCGTCATGCCGGGCTGGGTGTTGGTTTCCAGCAGCACGAGACCGGCGAGCCCCCTGCCCTCGTCCCAGCGGAAATCGGTGCGCGAGAGCCCCCGGCAGCCCAGCACCTGATGTGCGCGAATTGCGTAATCGAGACAGGCTTCGGTGATCTCGACGGGGATTTCGGCGGGAAGGACGTGACGCGATCCGCCGGGGCGGTATTTCGCGTCATAGTCATACCAGCCCTCGGTGATGATTTCGGTCACGCAGAGCGCGCGCTCGCCCATCACGGAAACGGTCAATTCGCGGCCCGGGGCGTAGGTCTCGACCATCACCTCTTCGGGCATCTCGGCCGACAGCTGCGGCGGAGAATTCGCGCCGTCCATCACCAGGTAGACGCCGACGGACGATCCTTCGTTATTCGGCTTCACGACGTAGGGCGCGGGCAGCACGTGCCGCGCCACCACGTCACCCCTGGAGGCGATCACCGATTGCACAATGGGCAGGTTCGCGGCGGCATAGGCCTGCTTGGCGCGGGCCTTGTCCATGGCCAGCGCAGAGGCCAGAACGCCGGAATGAGTATAGGGGATACGGAGCCATTCGAGCATGCCCTGAACGCAGCCATCTTCGCCCCAGCGCCCGTGCAAAGCATTGAAAACACAGTCAGGCGCGGCATCGTTCAGCCGTTGCGGAAGATCCTCTCCCGCGTCGATCTCGATCACTTCGAAACCCGCCGTGCGCAATGCCTTGGCGCATTCGCGCCCCGAGGACAGAGACACCTCCCGCTCAGCAGAAGGGCCGCCCAGAAGAACCGCCACACGGTGGGATGCCCTGCTCGACATACCCGCTACTTTCGCCTCATGCGGGGGTTGGCCCCCGTCCGGTAATTGCGTTGAAGGGTGGAGGTCTTATGCCTCGAATTCTCCTACACGCATGATTTCCCACTCTAGCGAAATTCCGCTCGATTGCACAACCTTTTTGCGCACCTCTTCCCCGAGATTTTCGAGATCGGCCGCGGTCGCCCCGCCAGTGTTGATCATAAAGTTACTGTGTTTTTCCGACATTTGCGCGCCGCCGATGCGCGCGCCGCGCATGCCGGCGTCGTCGATGACCTTCCACGCCTTCAACTCATGCGTGTCATCGGCGCGTCCCGTCGAGGAAAAGCCCGCCGGGTTGCGGAAGGTCGATCCGGCGGTGCGCTCCTTGGTGGGTTGGGTCGCGTCGCGCTTGGCCAGCTGTTCAGCCATATGCGCCTCGAGCGCCGCCGGATCGCCGGGTTCGGCGCGGAAAGTCGCGCCCGTCAGCACCCAGCCCTCGGGCAGATCGCTCTGACGATAGGCGAAGTTCAGATCGGCGGGCGTGAGCGTGACCCGCTGCCCTGCCCGCGTGATCGCACGCGCCTCGATCAGGTGGCCGGCCACGTAACTGCCGTAGCAGCCCGCGTTCATCCGCACCGCGCCACCAATCGCGCCGGGGATCGTGCGCAGGAAAGTCAGATCGAGCCCCGCCTGCGCCGCTTTGCGCGCGACATGGGCGTCCAGCGCCGCCGCACCTGCGGTGACGGTCTCGCCCTCGCAGTCGATGCCGTTGAAACCGCGCCCCATGCGGATCACCACCGCGCGCAGACCGCCATCACGCACGATCAGGTTCGAGCCGACGCCCATCGGGAAGACCGCGATCTCTTCGGGCAGGCCTTTCAGGAAGGCGGCAAGGTCATCCTCGTCGGCAGGCTGGAACAGCCAGTCGGCCGGGCCGCCCACGCGAAGCCAGGTCAGCGAGTCAAGCGGACGGTTCGGCGTCAGAGCGCCGCGCGGAGTATAGGTCGAGGGGCAATCGGTCATGGCGCGTTTCGTAGCCTCGCGCGCGGGGCGAAGCAAGCGATCGTGAGATCACTCAGCGGTGTCGCGCGTGCCGCGCAGCGCCCGGACGAGGAAAATGACCGGCCAGCGCAGCACGGACATCCCGCCCGCCATGACCAGCAGCCCCCAGATCGGACCGTTCTGATAGGTCACCCAGCCGACCAGCGGCACCCCCACCGCGATCAGCCCCCACGCGCCCGGCCAATGAAACCGCCGCGGCCCCATCGCGATCAGCGTGGCTATGAGTGCCCAGACACAAGCGAGAAAGAGCGAGACGGTCATGAGAAACCTCCCAAGGCTGCAATCAGGGCCGCTCCGGCGACCAATGCGCCCACCACCGGAACCGCCATCGGCACCTTGAACGGCGCATAGTCGGACCGGCTTTTCAGCGCGACGAGCGACAAGTTAACGAGAAGGAAGACGCCCAGAAGCACCTTCGAGGTAATACCGGCCAATTGCTCGACCGGGGCGGCGAGCGCAAGCGCAATCATCGCCACGCCGCAAAGAAGTGTCGCGAGAACCGGCGTGCCAAAGCGCGGATGCGCCTGATGAAAAACCGAAAGCGCGGGGCTGCGGCGACCGAGACCGAACAGCACGCGCGCCGCCATCACCACCTGCGCGAGCACCCCGTTCAGCGCCGCCGCCACCGCGATCGCGGCGAGGATTCCGGGCGCGTGCCCCGCCGATTGCCATACCAGCGCCAGCGGCTGTTCGGAGCGGGCGAGATCGGCCAGCGGCACCGCACGCACGGCGGCATAGCTCACGGTCAGATACAGAACGGCGGTGATCGCGAGCGCGGCGAGGATCGCGCGCGGCATGTCACGGATGGGGTCGCGCATCTCCTCGGACATGTTCACCATGTCCTCGAAACCAATGAAGGCGAAGAAAGCGAGCGAGGCGGCCGCCGCGATCCCGGCCCAGTGCGGCGCGGGCAGCGGCGTGAGATCGGGGCTCGGATCGGCGGAGAGCCCCGCCCAGATGACCAGCGCGAGCCCGACCACCTCGACCAGCGTCAGCGCCGCGGCGAGACCGACGGATTCGAGCACGCCGAGGCATGCGACGCCGATCAGCGCCAGCCCGAAGGCGATCATCACGCCCTCGACCGGCAACGGCACCAGCAGCGTCAGGTACCCCGCCCCACCGCGCAGCACCGCCGCCGCGGAGACCGTGCCTGCCACGACAATGCCCAGACCCACGATCAGAGCCAGCGCATGGCTGCGCAGCCCTTCCTCCACATAGGCCGCCTCCCCGGCGGCTTCGGGGATGCGCGAAGAGAGTTCGGCATAGGAAAGCGCCGAGGGGGCCGCGATCAGCCCCGCAAGCACGAAGGCCAGCGGCGCCCAGATCCCTGCCTGCGCCGCGACCGCGCCGACCAGCACGTAGATACCCGCGCCCACCATGACGCCGACCCCGTAGCCGGTCATCAACCACGGACCCAATCGACGTTTCAGATGCGCCTCGTCACGCATAGTGTGGCTTTCCTTGCCCACATGAGACGACGTGGCAGCGCCGCAAGCCTTTTTGATGTCGTGCCGGGTCACCCCGGCGCCTGCTCAGCCCCCCAGCTTCGCAGGCAGGTTGTTCGCCCAGGTCGAGATCGTCCCCGCCCCGAGGCAGACGACGATATCGCCGGGACGCGCCTGTTCACGCACCAGCCGGGCCAGATCATCTTCCGACAAGATGGCACGAGCATGACGGTGACCATGCGCGATCAGACCGGCGACCAGATCGTCGCGCGTCGCCCCCTCGATCGGCTCCTCGCCCGCCGAGAAGACCTCGGCGATGGCGACCACATCGGCCTCGTTGAAACAGGTGCAGAAATCGTCGAACAGCGAATGCAGACGCGAATATCGGTGCGGCTGGTGGACCGCGATCACACGCGCACCGGGCTTCACCGCCTGACGCGCCGCTTTCAGCACCGCGGCGATCTCGACCGGGTGGTGACCGTAATCGTCGATGATCGTCACCCCGCCCAGCACGTCGCCCACCTTGGTGAAGCGCCGGTTCACACCGCCGAAGCCCGCAAGCGCCTCCTTGATCTCGCCCATCTTCATCCCGAGGTGGCGCGCCACCGCGACGGCCGCCAGCGCGTTCGAGACGTTATGATCGCCCGGCATCGGCAGCGTACAGCCCTCGATCACCGGCTTTCCCTCTTCGCCCTGCAGCGCGATGTCGAAATGCGCGACGCCCGCCTCGTAATGCAGGTTGATCGCGCGGATATCGGCCTGCGCGTTGAAGCCGAAAGTCACGACGCGGCGGTCATTGAGCTTGCCGACCAGCGTCTGCACCTCTGGATGATCGGTGCAGCAGACAGCCAACCCGTAGAACGGGATGTTCGAAACGAAATCGTAGAAGCCCTTGCGCAGCGCGTCGAAGGACCCCCAGTGCTCCATATGCTCGGGGTCGATATTGGTCACGATGGCGATGGTCGCGGGCAGACGGTTGAACGAGCCGTCGCTCTCGTCGGCTTCCACCACCATCCACTCGCCCGCGCCTGCGCGCGCATTCGAGCCATAGGCGTGGATGATCCCGCCATTGATCACGGTCGGGTCGAAATTGCCCTTGTCCAGAAGCGTCGCGACCAGTGTCGTGGTCGTCGTCTTGCCGTGGGTACCGCCGATCGCGATGTTCGATTTCAGGCGCATCAGCTCGGCCAGCATCTCGGCGCGGCGCACGACCGGAAGACCGCGGCGGCGCGCTTCTTCCAGCTCGGGATTGCCCGGCTTGATCGCGGTGGAGATCACCACGACTCCAGCCTCCCCGATATTCTCGGCGCGCTGGCCTTCGAAGATGGTCGCGCCCAGCGTGGCCAGGCGGTCGGTGATTTTCGAGGATTTCGCATCCGAGCCCTGAACCGTAAAGCCCTGCGTCATCAGCACTTCGGCGATGCCGGACATGCCGATCCCGCCGATACCGACGAAATGGATGGGGCCGAGTTCTCCGGGCAGTTTGGTCGCGTTCATTGAGTCTTTCCTGCTAGGTCTTCGACGAGGGCGACAAGCCGCTCGGTGGCGTCCGGCACCCCGTAGGAGAGGGCCGCGCGCGACATCTGCAGCGCGCCCTCGGGGTTGTCCAGCACCAGTGAAATTTGATCCGCGAGGCTCTCTGCCGAGAGCTGGCTTTCGGGGATGGTGATCGCGCCGCCGGTCTTCGCGAGACCGCGCGCATTGGCCGCTTGGTGATCGCCAGCGGCGGCGGCATATGGGATCAGGATCGCGGGCCGCCCGATGACGGAGATATCCGCGACCGATGATGCGCCCGCGCGCGAGATCACCAGCTGACATTCGCTGAGGCGGCGCGGCACGTCGTTGAAGAAGGGCTCGACCTCGGCGCTGATGCCCGCGGCCTCATAGGCGGACACGACCCGGTCGAGATCTTCGGGGCGCGCCTGATGGGAGACGCGCAGATTGGCGCGGGCGGCTTCGGGCAAGCTCGCCATCGCGGCCGGAACCGTGTCAGACAGGATGCGCGCGCCCTGCGAGCCGCCGATCACGAGGACCGACATCGGGTAATCGCCCGGTGGAATATAGGCAGCCCCCGCACGCTCCAGCACGGAAGCCCGCACCGGATTGCCCGTGTGCTCGCCCTGCACGCCCTCGGGCAGATCGGTCGGCCAGGTGCCGCAGGCGAAGCGGTTCACCCTCTTGGCGAAGACGCGGTTCACCTTGCCCATGATGCCGTTCTGTTCGTGAATGGCACGGGGGATGCCCAGGAACACCGCCGAGGACAGCGCCGGGATCGTCGGATAGCCGCCGAAACCCACCACGACCGTCGGCTTGTCCGACAGGTTCTTGCGGATGGCCGAAGCCACGCCGCCCGCGATCTTGAATGGCACGCCCAGCTTGCCGAGTGCGCCACCGCGCGCGAATGTCGCCGAGGCGATCTGTTCGACCGTCACCGTATGGGGAAAGCCGCCCGCGTAGCGCGCGCCGCGCGCATCCGTGGATAGCTTGACGCGCCAGCCCCGGCGCACGATCGCCTCGGCCAGCGCCTGTGCGGGGAACATGTGCCCGCCGGTGCCGCCAGCGGCAATCAGCAGTAGCGGGGTCGTGTCCTTGGCCATGTCCCCCTCCTGAGGGTTTTAGCGACCGCGCCGGGCGAGAATATCCGAAATCTGCCCCTGCGGCCGGGTCCGAGTCAGCGCGAGCAACATACCCACCGCAATCCCCGAAGCAATGACCGAAGAGCCCCCGTAACTGACGAACGGCAAAGTCATGCCTTTCGCGGGCAGAAGGCGCACCGCGACGCCCATGTTGATGATCGCCTGAACGCCGAAGGCGCATGCCAGACCCGCGCCTGCGAGCCGGGTGAACGGGTCGCGCTCCCGCATCAGGCGCAGCAGCGACCGGATCACGACCGTCGCGTAGAGCGCGATGATGACGAGGACAAGGATGAGGCCGTATTCCTCGGCGGCGACCGCGATGATGAAGTCGGTATGCGCATCGGGCAGCGACCATTTCACCGACCCCTGCCCGACGCCCACGCCGAAGAACCCGCCCTCCTGGATGGCGTTCGTCGCGTAGCCGATCTGGGTGCGCGGGTCGACATCCGTCGACAGGAACCCGTTGATCCGGCGCGCGAAGTGTTCCGAGAAGTTATAGGCGAAGAAGCCGCCTGCGACGGTCATCGCCCCGATCCCCGTCAGCAGCGCGATCGGCGCGCCCGAGATGAAATACATCACCGACCAGGCGAAGAGCACCAGCGAGGCCTGACCGAAGTCGGGCTGCAGCGCGAGCGCCACCACGATGATGACCATCAGCAGGAAGGAATAGAGCCGCCCCTTCGGCCCGCCGACCTCATGCGCTGCGGCCATGAACCAGCCGGTGATTATGACGAAACCGGGTTTCAGGAATTCGGAGGGCTGGATCGAGGCGAAGCCGAAGGAATACCAGCGCACCGCGCCCTTGCCGAAATCGGTGCCCAGCACCGGCAGCAGCATCACCGCGATGAACGCGCCCACGAAGCCGATCACGCCGAGCCTGCGCACCTGTTTCGGATCGAGCATCGAGATGCCCAGCATCACGCACAGCGCCAACACGCCGAAGGCCGCCTGTCGTTTCACGTAATAGAAGGGTTCGAGTCCGTTGCGCTCTGCCAGCGGCACCGAGGCTGCGAGCCCCAGAAGCATGCCAAGGCCGAACAACGCCAAAACGGCGCCGAGCGCCCATTTGTCGATCGTGCGCCACCATTTCGGTAAGACGGGTTCACCGACCCGCACGGGGACGGTGCCGAATGCCATTTCTGTCATGGGCTATACTGCCGTTACTGCCTCGAATACGCCCGTTTTCCGGGTCTGAATGGAATCGTAGCCCAAAAGCTTTGAGATGACTAGGAAAATTCAACTGCGACGCGATCACTCGGCGATGATCGGCAAGGGCAGGTGCGATGGCCACCGCCCTCAGGTCAGGTCAAGCTCCTCGAGGATGCGCGGGAGCTTCTTCTTGATCTTGAAGAAACCGGCCGTGGCATGGGCCAGATAGCGCGATCCCAATCCCTATTGACCTCGCACAGCGCAATACCGTGCTGGCCCAGCGCCGCGTCCGCCCTCTCCCGCCAGTCGCCAAGCGGACCGACCGGGATAAAGGGCGTGACGATCTGCTTGGCACCAAGGCTTAGCGCCCATTCCACGAGCACGGCCAGATCGTCGGCTCCCATGGGCCGCCCTTCAGAGATTCCTGAGCGAACCGTAGCATCGGCGAGCGCGTCACGCTCGAACCGGGCGACATGTTCGGCCACCGCGCGCGGCGAGCGCAGATGGCTTGCGCTTACGGTCGCCACCCCGCGCAGGTCAAGCGCGCCCAGATCGAAATCCTCGACGCGGCAGTCTTCCTCGGTAATCAGAAGCGCCGTGGGCAGCCCCGGCTGCGGGGCGCGCGGCGCGCGTAACGGGGCGACCGGGGGCAGCCCCTCTGGCTCTTGCACCTCCAGCCCCGCACTCACCGCCGCAAATTGTGCGGGATCGGGCGCGAACCGCCCGCCGGTATAGCGCGCGATATTGGCAGCTTCGGCGGCATAGAACTTGCCCCGCGTATGCAGCCCCGCCACCCAGCGCCAGCTGAGCGTGTTCGAGGCCGGATCGCCATCGAGCAGGTTGCGATAGAAGAAATCCGCCCCGATCCGCCACGGCAGCCGAAGCGTGAAAATCCAGATCGAGGCGAACCACATCCGGGCGTGGTTGTGCAGATAACCGGTCTCTCGCAGCTCTGTCGCCCACGCGTCGAAACAGGCGATACCGCTGCGTCCCGCCTCGGCGTCGTTCACAAGCGCCGCTAGCTTGGGGCTATCCTCGAGCGTCGCGAGGTCGTGCGCCAAGCCGTCGCGATAGCGCATCCAGATTGCCGGACGATGCTCCATCCAGCCTTTGAAGTAGCCTCGCCAGAGAACCTCCTGCACGAATTTCTCCGCAGCTTTTGCCCCATGGGCGTCAAGTGCCCGCGCCACTGCATCCCGCTCCAGCACGAGACGGCGGCGCAGATAGGGAGAGAGTTGCGAGACATCCCTGTGCCGACCGGCCCCGTGATCGAAATTGCGCCCCTGCGCGTAAGCCGCGCCCATCCTCGGCGTGAAGCGCGCGAGGCGCTCTTCGCCCGCAGCGCGGGTGGCGGCAGGACATGGCAAAGGCTCGGCTGCAGTCACGGCGTCTCCTTTTGTGTCAGGACTACCGATCTACGCCGCGAAGAAGATATGCGATCACTCGGCCAGTTCGAACCGCACCGTCGGGTTGCTCATCAGCACCTCGACCGACCCGTCGAACGTACCCAGCCGCACGAGGCTCGGCGAGTTGGCGAAGGGCTTGTAGAAGATCGCGAGATTGCCCCACGGCGCATCAAGCGTGATGTCGCCCGTCTTCGGCTCATAGCTCCGAGGCGCGTTGGTCGTGTCGAGTTCGCGCGGAAGGTCGGCGATCTTCTCGACGCCGTGGACGTCTCACAGGGTCAGCCCCAGCGGATCAGGCTCGCGAAATCGCGCTCCCGCGGGCGTGTCGTCCAGCTTCGCGGTCAGCACCGTCTCGCCTGCGGTCACGGTCACTATGATCGGGATCATGCTGTCTCCTTTCGCTTCCTGAGCGCTGGCCATGCTCGCGACGATGAACAGCGCCGCGACGGGTCTGAGAAACCTCGGAAAGCGCATGGCCGGTGCCTCACGCTGCTGGAGGCAATACTGCCACAGATGAACGGCGCTCATCTGTTGCGACCTGGGGCGCGCAGGTAAGCGACGCAGGCTACCTGAAATGACGCACTGTATAATCCGTGGACGTCATGAACCACGCGCCACCTCTATTACCCCAGCCGACAGCGCACGTCCTCCGCCTTCGGGGCGGTTCTGGAAGCCCTGCGGGAGCGCAGTTGACCGGGCTCCCATTATCACGCTCGGTTGAATGAACCTGCACATTCATGGCTCTTGCTCATGAGTGCTGTAAAGATTCCACCGATTATCCTGTCGCCCCTGCCGCACTAGGTTGCAGGGCATGAACCGAAGTCGTGCACTTCAAACGTCCCGTCTATGGCGGGCAGCTCTGATTTCGAGAACCTGCGCGGCTGAGCCCCGCACTCCCGTACCCCAAGAAAGGAGTTTTCCCATGAAGATCATTCGCTCCGGCACCAACGCCTCGATGCAGGGCCCCGAAGACTGGTTCACCGGCACCGTCCGCGTCGACCCGCTGTTTCAGGCCGAAGAGCCCGGCCGCACCTCGGGCAGCCATGTCACGTTCGAGCCCGGCGCGCGCACCGCATGGCACACCCACCCGGCGGGCCAGACCCTAATCGTCACCTTCGGGCGCGGCCGCGTCCAGCGCGAAGGCGGCCCCGTCGAAGAGATCAGCCAGGGCGATGTCGTCTGGTTCCCGGCAGGCGAAAAGCACTGGCACGGCGCCTCGTCCGAGACCGCGATGAGCCATATCGCGATTCAGGAGAGCATCGACGGCTCGCCGGTCACATGGCTCGAGAAAGTCGCCGACGAAGACTATAACGGCTGACCCTGATGGCCGGGCCCGCGCGGCTCGGCCTTCTCTCCAAGAACGAAACGATGCGAGCGGCTTCCGCGAGTACCGCTCGTCGCAAGCGGCTGGATCCGCTCTCCATCTCCCGCACTCCCGACCGCACCTTTATCCAGCGACCACAGCGTGGCCGGCACCGAGCCCTACTCTTTCGCGGACTGCATTGAACCGGCGAAGAAGTATTCAAAGTCGTTGCTACTGACCGACCGGTCAGTTACTTTCTTTCCATGACGACCTCCGACTCGCCCGAGCCCAAATTCCGCCGTCGCGCCGAGGCGCGGCCCGACGAGGTGCTCGACGCGGCCCTCACGCTCTTCGAAGAGAAGGGATACGCCCATACGTCCGTGGCCCAGATCGCCAAGACCGCAGGGCTCTCCAAGGGGGCGGTCTACCTCTATTTCCCCTCCAAACAGGCCATTCTCGAAGGCTTGGTGCGGCGGGCTGTCTCTCCGATCGCCGCGCGGGCGCAAGCCCTTGTCGAACTGAGCTCCGACGACGCGCGCGGCACGTTGCGCGCGCTGTTCTCGCTGATAGCGACCTCGCTTTCGGACCCGAAGGTGCTGGCGATCCCCAAGGTCGTGATCCGCGAAGCCGTCGTCGCCCCCGAGATCGCCGCGATGTATCGGCGCGAGGTGTTCGACCACGTCCTGCCCGCAGCGACTGAAATGGTGCGGCAGGGCATCGCGTCAGGCCAACTACGCCCGGTCGATCCCGAACTGACCCTGCGCTCGGTCATCGGTCCGATCGTCGTGCATCTCATGCTTGCGGAAATCTTCAACGTCGTGCCGGAGGGCGGGCTCGCGATCGACCAGTTGATCGAGAACCACCTCGATATCCTGTTCCACGGCGTTTTCCTGTCCACAGAAGGTTCGACCGATGCTTGATACCATCCTCGCTTGGATCAGCGCACTGCTCGCCGCGATCATTCCCGGCTATGGGGACGCCCCGGTGCCGCATTACTCGGGCTATGTCGAAGGCGAATACGTCTACGTCGCCCCCTCGGTCACCGGACGCATCAAGACGCTGGCGGTGGTGGAAGGCGACACGGTGAAGGCCGACCAGTTCCTATTCGACATGGATTCGACCAAGCAGCAGGCTGCGGTCCGCGCCGCCGAAGCCAAGATCGGGACCGCGAGCGCCAATCTGAACAACCTCGAAACCGGATCTCGCGATCCGGAGATCGAGGTAATCAAGGCCTCGCTGGAACAGGCCATCGCGCATCGCAATCTCGCGGAATCCGCTTTGAAGCGCACCGAAGATCTGTTCGCCCGCGAGATCGTCGCGCAGGCCAAGGTGGATGTCGACCGCGCTGCGCTCGAAGAGGCCGAGGCGCAGGTCGCCCAACTCAAGGCTCAGCTCGAAGTGGCCGCCCTGCCCGCGCGCAGCGCACAGCTTCTGGCTGCCCAGAAAACCCTCGAGGCAGCACAGGCCGATGCCGATCTCGCGCGGTCGCAACTCGATGACATGACGGTCGCCGCGCCGGTGGAGGGGCGGATCGAGACGGTCTATTACAAGGCCGGGGAAGTGGCCGCAGCGGGGGCGCCCGTGCTGTCGATCCTGCCGCCGAACGCGCTAAAGGTCCTGTTCTTCCTGCCCGAGGCCGAGCGCGCCGACTTTGCGCTCGGCGATCAGCTGGAGATGGAATGCGACGGCTGTGACACCGGCATCAAGGTGGCGATCAGCAAGATGGCTTCCGAGCCGCAATACACGCCGCCAATCATCTATTCCCGCGAAGAACGGTCGCGGCTCGTGTTCCGCGCGGAGGCGCGCATTCCTGCGGGCGCGACGCTCCTGCCCGGCCAGCCGGTCAGCCTGAGGCGAGTGAAATGACCACGACGCCGGCTGCGACCTCCGAGACCGAGCCCGCGATCGAGGTGCGCGGGCTAACGAAAATCTATGGTGGCAAAAAGGTCGTGGACGCGGTGGACATGTCGGTGCCGAAAGGCGCGATCTACGGCTTTATCGGACCCAACGGCTCGGGCAAGACCACCACGATCCGGATGATGTGCGCCCTGCTCACCCCCGATGGTGGCGAAGGTCACACCCTTGGCTACGACATCCGCAAGGACGCGCGCCTGATCAAGGAAAACGTCGGCTACATGACGCAGAAGTTCTCGCTCTATGGCGATCTGACGATCCGTGAGAACCTCGACTTCATGGCTCGGATGTATCGGGTGAAAAACCGCAAGAAGGTGGTGGACGAGACGCTGCGCACGCTCGGCCTCGAGGGGCGCGGCAAGCAGTTGGCAGGCACGCTGTCGGGGGGCTGGAAACAGCGCCTCGCGCTGGCTGCGTGCATGCAGCACAAACCCGCGCTCCTCTTGCTCGACGAACCCACCGCCGGGGTCGACCCGAAGGCGCGACGCGACTTCTGGGACGAGATCCGCCAGCTCAGCAAGCAGGGCGTCACGGTGCTGGTCTCGACGCATTACATGGATGAGGCGGTGCAATGCGACTACATCGCCTATATCGCCTACGGGAAGAAGCTGATCGACGGGCCGGCGGCCGAGATCCCCCATCAGGTCGGCCTGACCACCTGGCGGGTCTCCGGCCGCGATCTGATCCAGCTAGAAGACGATCTGCGCGCCGATCCCAGGGTCGAACAGGTGGCGCGGTTCGGCGCCCAGCTTCATGTCTCCTCGACCGACAGCGCCGGGCTTGACGCGGTCGTCGCTGAAAAGCGGAACGAAAACGACGCACGCAAATGGGAGAAGAAAGAGGCCGAGCTCGAAGAGGTCTTCATCTACCTGATGGCGACAGCGGCCGACAATTTCGGTGTCAACGGAGGCCCCTCCGCATGAGCTGGTTCTCTCTGTCGCGTTTCGGAGCGGTGCTCTACAAGGAATTCATCCAGATGCGGCGCGACCGGATGACCTTCGCGATGATGATCGGCATCCCGATCCTGCAGCTGATCATGTTCGGCTACATCATCAATTCCGACCCGCATCACCTGCCAACCCTGATCGAGATGGCCGACGAGAGTCCGGTGGCGCGCGCGGTGCTGTCAGGCATGGAAACCTCGGATTACTTCAAATTCGAGGGCATCGTGACCAGCGCCGAAGAGGGCGCTCGCGCGCTTCGCGACGGCACCGCGAATTTCGTCGTGGTCATTCCGCCCAATTTCGAACGCGACATCGTGCGGGGCCTCTCGCCGAAGCTGCTGGTCAGCGCCGATGCCTCCGACCCGACGGCGGTGGGGACGGCCGTAGGCGCCCTGGCGGGGATCGTCGACACCGCGGTGAAGCAAACGTTCGAGGGCCCCCTCGCCCCGGTCGCAGGGCAGTCGCCGCCGTTCTCGGTCGTCGTGCACAAGCAATTCAACCCGGCAGGCGAAACCTCCCTGAACATCGTGCCGGGGCTGATCGCCGTGATCCTCGCGATGACCATGGTGCTGATCACGGCCATCGCGATCGTACGAGAGACGGAGCGCGGCACGATGGAGACCCTGATCGCTACACCAGTCCGACCGCTCGAGGTGATGCTGGGCAAGATCCTGCCCTATGTTGTGATCGGCTACATCCAGACCATAGTGTTCCTGATCGCCGGGAAGCTTCTGTTCGGGGTGCCGTTCCTCGGATCGGGTCTGGCCTTCTTCATCGGCTTCAACCTCTACATCGTGGTGAACCTCGCCCTCGGCTTCCTGATCTCGACCCTCGTGCGCACCCAGATGCAAGCGATGCAGGCGAGCTTCATGACGATCCTGCCGACCATCCTGCTCTCGGGTTTCATGTTCCCCTATGCAGGCATGCCCGGCTGGGCACAGGTAATCGGCGCGGCGATCCCGGCCACGCATTTCCTGCGGATCGTGCGCAAGGTGATGCTCAAGGGCGCCCACCTGGCCGACATCACCGGCGACCTGCGCGCGATCCTGATCATCGGCGTGGCGATCATCGTCATCTCGCTGCTGCGCTACCGGCAGACGCTGGATTGATGCCGGTCCAGCGAATGAAATCAGATCGAAGATCGTAACCCTCTGGAACAGAAAAGCCCCTGACCAGACGGTCAGGGGCAGATCTTTTCAAATCAATAGCCGGATCAGCTCAGCCGCATTTCGAATGGCCGCAATCGGCGCAGGTCATGCAGCCTTCGACCATCCGGAGGGCGTAGGAGCCGCAGGACGGGCAGGCCTTGCCGCGGGGGGCTTCGCCGATGGCCATACGGTCGGCCTCGGGGTCGGATTTCAGGCCCATGCCCTCGCCTTCGAGAAAGCCGATGGAGATCATGTGACGCTCGATGACGCCGCCGATCGCCGCGAGCATGGAGGGGATGTATTTGCCCTGCATCCAAGCGCCACCGCGCGGATCGAACACGGCTTTCAGCTCCTCGACCACGAAGGAGACATCGCCACCGCGCCGGAACACCGCCGAGATCATCCGGGTCAGCGCCACGGTCCAGGCGAAATGCTCCATGTTCTTGGAGTTGATGAAGACCTCGAAGGGACGGCGATGGCCGCCTTGGACGATGTCGTTAATCGTGATGTAGATCGCGTGCTCCGAGCCCGGCCACTTGATCTTGTAGGTCGAGCCTTCGAGCGCCGCGGGACGGTCCAGCGGCTCGGTCAGGTAGACCACATCGGCGCCCTCATCGACTTCCGGCGCGTCTTCGGACTTCTCGGAAACGCTGAGAACCGAGCCGGTGACGTCGTTCGGACGGTAGGTGGTGCAGCCTTTGCAGCCGGTGTCCCAAGCTTCCATATAGACCGATTTGAACGCCTCGAAGGGGATATCCTCGGGGCAGTTGATGGTCTTGGAGATCGAGCTGTCGATCCATTTCTGCGCCGCCGCCTGCATCCGGACGTGGTCCATCGGCGCGAGCGTCTGGGCATTGACGAAATAGTCGGGCAGCGGTTTGTCTCCGAACTTGTCGCGCCACATCTGCACCGCGTAATCGACCACTTCTTCCTCGGTGCGCGAACCGTCGGGCTGAAGCACCTTGCGCTTGTAGGCATAGGCGAAGACCGGCTCGATACCGCTGGAGACGTTGCCCGCGTAGAGCGAGATCGTGCCCGTGGGCGCGATGGAGGTCAGCAGCGCATTGCGGATGCCGTGCTCGCGGATCGCTTCGCGCACGTCGTCATCCATCTGCATCATGTTGCCCGAGGCGAGGTATTTCTCGGCGTCGAACAGCGGGAACGGCCCCTTCTCCTTCGCGAGATCGACCGAGGCGAGATAGCTCGCCCGCGCGATCTGCTTCATCCAGGCTTCGGTTTGTGCCGCGGCCTCTTCCGAGCCATAGCGCAGGCCCAGCATCAGGAGCGCGTCGGCCAGACCGGTCACACCCAGCCCGATGCGGCGCTTGTTCTGCGCCTCTTCGCGCTGCTGCTCCAGAGGGAAGCGCGAGGCGTCGACCACGTTGTCCATCATGCGGATCGCAAGGCGCACCATCTCGTCGAGCTGCTCGGGATCCAGCCCGGCATCCGCCTCGAACGGGTTCGTCACGAGCCGCGCGAGGTTGATCGAGCCCAGCAGGCACGCGCCATAAGGCGGCAGGGGCTGCTCGCCGCAGGGGTTGGTCGCGGCGATCTGCTCGACATAGTTGAGGTTGTTCATCTTGTTGATGCGGTCGATGAAGATCACGCCCGGCTCGGCGTAGTCATAGGTCGCGCGCATGATCTTGTTCCACAGATCGCGGGCGTTCAGCGTGTGATAGACCTTGTCGCCGTATTTCAGATCCCACGGACCATCCGCCTTCACGGCCTCCATGAACGCGTCGGTCACCAGCACGGACAGGTTGAACATTCGCAGACGGGCCGAATCCTGCTTGGCGGTGATGAAGCTCTCGATATCGGGGTGATCGCAGCGCATCGTCGCCATCATCGCGCCACGGCGCGAGCCCGCCGACATGATGGTGCGGCACATCGCATCCCAGACATCCATGAAGCTCAGCGGGCCGGAGGCATCGGCGGCGACACCCTTCACCTCGGCCCCGCGCGGACGGATGGTCGAGAAGTCGTAGCCGATTCCCCCGCCCTGCTGCATCGTCAGCGCGGCTTCCTTGAGCATGTCGAAGATGCCGCCCATGTTGTCGGGGATCGTGCCCATGACGAAACAGTTGAACAGTGTCACGGCGCGGCCCGTGCCGGCACCTGCGGCGATCCGGCCGGCGGGGAGATATTTGAAATCTTCCAGCGCGCCGTAGAATTTCTCCTCCCATTTCGCGGGCTTATCCTCGACCTCGGCCAAGGCGCGCGCGATACGCCGCCAGCTGTCTTCCACGGTGGCGTCGATCGGGGTCCCGTCCTGTTCCTTCAGGCGGTATTTCATGTCCCAGATCTGTTCGGCAATCGGGGCGGCAAAACGGCTCATGAGGTCCTCGTGGCAGCAGTTCGAGTGAGGTCAGAAATCGAAAGCCCCCGCCGCATATCGTGCGTCGGGGGCGGGCTGACACTATACCTAAGGCCTCTTCGCATGACCAGACGCAAATCGGACATTGCCGTCGCGGGACCGAAAACCTAATTAGGGAGCATGGGTGACAAAGTGGTGAATCTGATCAAACTGTGCGTCGGCGCCGAGAAGGTCGAGGACCTGATCGCGTGGCAGGCCAGCCGTTATGGCAAAGGGCCGGCGATGCATGTCACGCGCATGTGGCCGAAACGCGCGGACGAAATCCTCAACGGCGGGTCGCTGTACTGGGTCTTCAAGGGCGCGGTGCTGGCGCGCCAGCGCATTCTGGAACTGTCCGAGGTGATGGGCGCGGACGGGATCGCGCGCTGCGCCATCGTGCTCGACCGCGAGGTGATCCGGACAGAGGCTTTATCGCGTCGCCCCTTCCAGGGCTGGCGTTATCTCAGCCCCGAGGATGCACCCCGCGATCTGCCCAAAGGCCGTGCCCGCGAAGAGGCTCTGCCCCGCGAGCTTGCAGTGGCGCTCTCGGAAATCGGCCTGCGCTAAGAGCCGAGCCAGCGTTCAGCCTCCGCCTGCACGGTAAAGATGCGGAACGCGCCGCCCTCGCCCTGCAAATCCGCCTCGGAGCGCATATCCTCAGGCACGACCAGCGCGCAGCGCCCGGCCTGACCGTCTTCGCAGCTTTGGCGCAGCCCGCCGATCAGTTCGGCCATGTAGCCATCGAAGCGCGGCGCGACGACGACCATCATCCGGTCCGCCGTGCCTACGAGGCGCATCGCCTCGGTCACGTCATGCTTGAGAACGGTGCCCGACGCGCGGAGTGCCGCGACGCCTTCGGGTCCATCTTCCATCTTCTCGATCATCGCGAAAATCCTTCACTCGAACCTAGGCGGGTGGAGCGTCCCGGCCTGCAAGATGAACGGAAGGATAACCGACGCGGTTCCGCCCGCAGGCGGGACCGCCGAACACGTTTGGATCAGCCGCGCAGCGACTGGACCCGGGCGACAAGCTGCCGGGTCGAGCCGTCCTTGCCCTCTCCCGCATCCTCGCCTTTGAGCACCGGCGCAAGCGCAAGCGCCAGTTCCTTGCCCAACTCCACGCCCCATTGGTCGAAGCTGTTGATGCCGAGGATCACGCCCTCGACGAAGACGCGATGCTCGTAAAGCGCGACGATCCCGCCGAAGACCTCGGGGGTCAGTTTCGGATAGAGCAGCGTCGTCGATGGCCGCGAGCCCGGGAAGACGCGGTGCCGCGCCTGACGGTCCAGCTCATCGCCCTCGAAGCCTTTCTCGCGCATGATCTCGGTCGCCTCGGCCAGCGAGCGGCCCCGCATCAGCGCCTCGGATTGGGCAAGGCAGTTGGCCACGAGCAACATGTGCTGATGCGCCAGATCGGGCTCATGCCCCTCGGCCGCGACCATGAATTCGCAGGGAATGACCCGCGTACCCTGGTGAATCAGCTGGTAGAATGCGTGCTGGCCGTTGGTGCCCGGCTCGCCCCAGACGACGGGGCCCGAATTGTAAGGCAGGTTCTTGCCATCCATGCTCACGCGCTTGCCGTTGCTCTCCATCTCCAGTTGCTGAAGATAGGCCGGCAGCCGCGCAAGCCTTTGATCATAGGGCAGAACCGCACGGGTAGCGTAGTCGCAGAACTGGTTGTGCCAGATACCCACCAGCGCCAGCATAACCGGCAGGTTGTCCTTGTAATCGGCGGCGCGGAAATGGGCATCCATCTTAGCGGCGCCTTTGAGGAAATCTGCGAAATCCTCCGGCCCGATCGCAATCATCAGCGACAGCCCGATCGGCCCCCACATCGAATAGCGCCCGCCAACCCAATCGGCGAACCCGAAGACGCGTGCCTCGTCGATGCCGAAGGCGGCGGTCTTGTCGGCAGCGGTCGAGAGCGCTGCGAATTGCTGCGCCGGGTCCGCGACCTTCTCGGCCATCCAGCGCTTCGCCGTCTCGGCGTTGGTCATCGTCTCGATCGTGGTGAAGGTCTTGGAGGCGACGATCACCAGCGTCGTTTCCGGGCTCAGACCTGCCAGCGTGTCATGGATATGCGCCCCGTCCACATTGGACACGAAATGGCAGCGGGGACCGTCGTGATAAGGCGCAAGCGCCAGCGTCGCCATCGCCGGGCCAAGGTCCGAGCCGCCGATGCCAATATTGACCACATCGGTGATCTTGCCGCCCTCCCCCTTGAACTTGCCCTCGCGAACGTCGCGGGCGAACGCTTCCATACGGGCATAGGTTGCGCGGACATCGGGCATGACGTTCTCGCCATCGACGAACACGTCCGTGTCGAGATTGCGCAGCGCGGTATGCAGCACTGCGCGGCCTTCCGTGTCGTTGATTTTCTCACCGGTGAACATCGCTTCCGCGCGGGCCGCGACGCCCTTCTCCTCGGCCAGCTTCACCAGCAGGTCGAGCGTTTCCGAGTCGATGTTGGTCTTGGAGAAATCGAACAGGAATGGCCCGGTTTCGCGGCTGAAACCGGACGCGCGATTGTCCTTTTCGAACAATTCCGCGATTTCGCGGGACTGCACGGATTGCGCCTTGTCGAGGAGGTCTTGCCAGATGGTCATCGGTGAAAGTGCTCCCTTATTCAGCCCAGTGCACGGTCGCGTCCTTGAGAACGGCGCGCACCGGCGCCTGTTCCACGGGGAGCTTTTCCGCCGCTTCGATCGCCGCGCGCTTCTCCGGCCCTGTGATCAGGATATGCGTGTGCATCGCATCGCGCAGCACCGGTGCCGAGAGCGTGATACGCGGCTCGCCCGCAGCTTCGGCGCGCATCGGCAAAAGGATCGGCGCGTCGTTCGACAACGCCTCTTTCAGGCGGTCAGCACCGGGGAACAGGCTCGCCGTATGCATATCCGCGCC
Source organism: Thioclava sp. IC9 (assembly GCF_002213225.1). Classification (NCBI taxonomy): domain Bacteria; kingdom Pseudomonadati; phylum Pseudomonadota; class Alphaproteobacteria; order Rhodobacterales; family Paracoccaceae; genus Thioclava; species Thioclava sp. IC9. The sequence goes on along the minus strand of NZ_NBNX01000005.1, from coordinate 143,607 downwards.
CATACCCAGAAGCAGGACGGAGATCGGCAGATGCGGCTCGATCCCGGCAGCCAGTTCCGTCATTTTGTCCTCGGGCTGCTCCGCTTCGGCATAGAGCGGCACCAGCGTCGCCGCCGCCGCCCGGCCCGTCAGGAGCCGCGCGCGGATCAGGCGCGTATTCGACCGCTCCGAGGTTTCGGGCACCCAACGCTCGTCATTGAGCAGCACCGCGACCTTGGACCAGTCCAGATCGATATCCGAGAGAATGTCGAATATCGGTCCGGGCGTGGAGCCGCCCGGCACCGACAAGGTCGCGCGGCCCTCGTTGTTGATTGCCGCGCGAAGCTGGCTCGCGATGCGGTCCGCAAGCCCCATCATAAGCATCTCGCGATCGGGGTAACTTTCGAAATTCATTCGCGAATCTCCCGCCAGCGGCGGCCGTCCCGATGCATCAGCATCAACGCGTCATCGGGGCCCGACGAACCGCTGTCATAGCTTTGAGGTTTGTCGCCGCGCGACTCCCAGCCTTCGATGATCGGATCGGTCCAGGCCCAAGCCGCTTCAACCTCGTCGCCGCGCATGAACAGCGTCTGGTTGCCGCGGATGACGTCCATGATCAGCCGCTCGTAGGCGTCGGTGATGTCGGCCTCTTCGCCCAGAGCTTCCGCGAAGGACATATCGAGCGGCACCTGCACGAGGCGCATGCCGCCCGGCCCCGGCTCTTTGATCATCATCTTCAGGTTCATGCCCTCGTTGGGCTGGAGCCGGATCACGAGCACGTTCTCGCGCCACTCGCCCTCGGCCTCGTCGAAGATCTGGTGCGGCGGCTGCTTGAAGGTGATCGCGATCTCGGACGTGCGGGCCCGCAGCCGCTTACCGGTGCGCAGGTAGAAGGGCGTGTTGACCCAGCGCCAGTTCGCGACATGGCATTTCATCGCGATATAGCTCTCGGTCGTCGACTCCGGGTCCTCGGCATCTTCCAGATAGCCGGGCGCGTCCTTGCTCGCCACGTATTGGCCGCGCACGATATCGGCAGGTGCGACAGGCTGCAGAGCCCGGATCACCTTGAGTTTTTCGTCGCGCACCGCATCGGGGTCGAAGTGGTAAGGCGGCTCCATCGCGATCAGGCACAGAAGCTGCATCAAGTGGTTCTGCACCATGTCGCGCATCGCGCCCGACTTGTCATAATACGATCCGCGACCGCCTACGCCGACCGTTTCGGCGACCGTTATTTGCACATGATCGACAAATTGGCTGTTCCAGAGCGGCTCGAACAGGATGTTGGCGAAGCGTACCGCCATCAGGTTTTGCACGGTTTCTTTGCCGAGATAATGGTCGATCCGGTAGATCTGTGTCTCGTCGAAATACTCCGCGAGGACGGCGTTGAGCGCCTTGGCAGAGGCGAGGTCGCGCCCGAAGGGCTTTTCCACGACGATCCGGGCATCCGGCCCCGCGATCCCGCGCTTGTGCAGCCGCTCCGCGAGGTCGCCGAACAGCGAGGGCGCCACCGAGAAGTAGAACGCGTTGACCGTGTCGCCGCGGACTTTCGATTTCAGATCATCCCAGCCGCCATCGCCTTTCGCGTCGATCGCGACATAGTCGAGCATCGGCAAGAACCCGTCCAGCGCTCCTTCGTCGTCGCATTTGCTGCCACCGAATTCGGCGATCGCCGCGCGGACCTGATCGCGGAATTCATCCGGGGTCATCTCCGAGCGCGCGGCACCGATGATGGTGGAGCCTTCGGGAATCTGTCCCGCGCAATAGCGCCGAAACAGGCCGGGGAGAATTTTGCGATTGGCGAGGTCGCCAGTGGCGCCGAAAATCACCAGGTCGAAACGTTCGACGGGAATGACGCGCGAAACCATGGGCTGCTCCGTGTTTGGGGTCCGTTAGCGCTAACGACCCCCTTGTACTCACCTTAGCGGAACAAGTCTAGCATGGCAGCGGCGCGAGACAACGTAAGGGCGCGGATTAAGCGCTCTCACGCGAGAGAAATGCCTCAAGCGCCTGAATATCCGGCAGGATTTCTTCGGCCAAACCATCCGTGAACGCCGCGAAATCCGCGCGCGTTTCGGGCGGAACGGACAGAAGCACCGGAAAATCGGAGGCCATCGCCTGGGCGATCAGGTCGCGACAGCCGCGCCCCGCGGCTTCCTGTTTGCCGAACTTGTTGAGGATCACGATGGTGCCCGGTTGCGCCATCTCGAGCGCATGGCCGACCTGTGCGACGACCTCTTCGAGCGCACCCGCGTCGAGCGAACACGCCCCCGCGCCCTGCCCCAGATCCTGCGAAATCGTGCGGGTTTCGCCATCGGGGAGGATGCGCAGATGCATCTCGCACTCGAACCGCTGCGGCACCTCGGCGCGCACCATGCCAATCACGTCGCGCCCCTGCGACAGCAGCCTGTCGGCGAGCTGGGCAAGGAGCTTGTCGGCCGCGCCGCGCTCTTGGCATGTGATGAACCCGATCATTGCGCCTGTTTGGCGAGGCTTTCGCGGGCGGTCAAGGGGCCACGCCCTGAGACGGAGCGCAAGATCACGCCGCCAGCGCCTTGCCGAAGCGCGGCAGACGCGCCCGTTTCATCAGCGCCCGGATCGGCTGCGGCTCGCCCGACAAACGCTCTGCCTCGGCGCGTACGGATTCGGTGATGGCACGCATCTGCTCGGGGTGCTCGGACAGAAGCTGCCAGAGGAACCCGTCCGGATCGCGCCGCTCCAGCCCCTCGCCCGCCAGTGTCCCGCGCGGGAAGTCCTGCGCGTTGAAGGTCAGGATCGCATCGGCGCTGCCCGCGATCGCCACGGCCAGAACGTGCAGATCGTTTTCGTCGGGCAGGACCAGCCGGTCCTCGATCCCCGGCTGCGCCGCCACCTCGGCCTGCGGGAAGGTGGCGCGCAGCAGCGCGATCTCGCCCCGCGCAATCGCTTCGTCGGCGGGCGCGCGGCGCGCGGCGGCCCGCGCCCATTCCTCGAGAATCCGCGCCGACCAGAGCGGACGATAGAGCCCCGCCTTCGCCGCCCCGATCAAAATTTCGCGCAGCACCGTCGGGTAGAGCACGCAGGCATCGAGCACGACCCGCATCAGTCGAGCCGGAAGAACAGTGATTTCAGGTAACCTGATTCCGCCAGCTGCGGCAGCATCGGGTGGTCCGGCCCGGCATAGCCGGTGTGGATCAGCTGCGCGGACCGCCCCGCCTTGCCGATGCCACGCGTGCAAGCTGCGCGGAATTGCGACAGATCGGCGGCGTGCGAGCAGGAGCACAGCACCAGATAGCCGCCCGGTTCGACCAGCGGCGCGGCCATCCGGGCGATCCGCTCATAGGCACGCAGCCCCGCTTGCAGCGCGGGCTTGGCGGGGGCGAAGGCGGGCGGATCGCAGATCACCAGATCGAACTGCTCATCTTCTTGACCCAAAGCGTCGAGCGAATCGAAGGCGTCCCCCTGACGCGTCGCGAACCGGGCGCTGGCGCCCATCGCCTCGGCGCCCTTGCTTGCCAGCTCGAGCGCCGACGCAGACGCATCGACCGACAAAGCGGATTGCGCGCCACCGGCCAGCGCGGCCAAGGCGAAGCCGCCCACGTGAGAGAAGACATCCAGCACCCGCGCGCCCTCGGCCAGCCGCGCCGCAAATGCATGGTTCGGGCGCTGGTCGTAGAAAAGCCCAGTCTTCTGCCCGCCCATCAGATCGGCGAGGTAAATTGCACCATTCATCGGCACCTCGACCGGGGCGTCGATCCCGCCACGGAGCGTGACCGTCTCCTCGTCGAGACCTTCGAGATTGCGGGCCCGGCCTGCGCCGTTTTTGATGATCGTGGTGACGCCCGTGACCTCGGCCAGCGCGGCCTCGAGATCGGCGATCATCACCTCCGACCATGCCGCGTTCGGCTGGATCACCGCCGCGTCACCGAACCGGTCGATGATGACACCGGGCAGCCCGTCCGCCTCGGCATGGACCAAGCGATAGAAAGGCGCATCGAACAGGCGCACGCGCATCTCGAGCGCCCGGGCCAGCTTCAGAGTGATCCAGTTGCGATCGATCACCGCCTCGGCGTCGCGGCTCATCACCCGCGCGATGATTTTGGAGTTCGGATTGACCGTAACCGTCGCGAGCGGACGGCGCTCGCCATCCTCCAGCGTCGCGATCGTGCCGGGCGCGATCGCCTTGGTGCGGCGGTCGGTCACCAGCTCGTCCGCATAAACCCAGGGAAAGCCGTGGCGGATCGCGCGGGCCTCGGCTTTCGGGCGCAGCCGGACGGTCGGACGGGTGGCGGGATCTTCGGACTGGCTCATCGGGGGCTCCTTGCGCGCGCTGTCTCAGGCGCGGCCTTCCTAGCGCCAAGCGACCCGGCGCGAAAGCCCTCGCGCTTGCCGCATCCCCGCTCTGCCCCAGATAATCGACAAAGGGAACGGGTTGCGACGTTAGCGCTAACATGATAGCGAGGACGCAACCGCGATCCGCGCCCGCTGCGCGAGCGGCCCTTACGGGCTGCATGTTCCGCATCAGATGCATAGCAAGGAAAGGCCCCGCCGATGACCCTCGATGCCACAATCGCCCGTGTGACCGACCGAATCCGCGCCCGCTCCGAAGGCCCGCGCGGCGACTATCTCGCCCGGATGCAAGCCGCCGCCGATGCAGGGCCCGCCCGGGCGCATCTCAGCTGCGGCAACCAGGCCCATGCCTATGCCGCGATGGGAGAGGACAAGGACAAGCTCGCCGGCGAACGCGCCCCCAACGTGGGCATCGTGACCGCCTATAACGACATGCTCTCGGCCCACCAGCCCTTCGAAACCTTCCCGCAGACGATCAAGGCTGCGCTGCGCGAGGTGGGGGCGACGGCACAGGTCGCGGGCGGGGTGCCCGCGATGTGCGACGGCGTCACACAGGGCCAGCCGGGTATGGACCTGTCGCTCTTCTCGCGCGACGTGATCGCGATGGCCGCGGCAGTGGCGCTCAGCCACAACACCTTCGACGCGGCGCTCTACCTCGGCGTCTGCGACAAGATCGTGCCCGGGCTCATCATGGCCGCCGCGACCTTCGGGCATATCCCGGCGATCTTCATCCCCGCGGGGCCGATGACGACCGGCCTGCCCAATGACGAGAAGGCCAAGGTGCGCCAGCAATTCGCCGCCGGCGAAGTCGGCCGCGACGCGCTGATGGCCGCAGAGATGGCTTCCTATCATGGTCCAGGCACCTGCACTTTCTACGGCACCGCGAATACCAACCAGATGCTGATGGAGTTCATGGGTCTTCACCTGCCCGGCGCCTCCTTCGTGAACCCGAACACGCCGCTACGCGAGGCGCTGACGGTCGCAGGCGCGAAACGCGCCGCCGAGATCACCGCGCTCGGCAATGACTACCGCCCGGCGTCGGAAGTGCTCGACGAGAAGGCCTTCGTGAACGGAATGGTGGGGCTGATGGCCACCGGTGGCTCGACCAACCATGTGCTGCACCTGCCGGCGATGGCGCGCGCCGCCGGGATCGTGCTCGATCTGGAAGATTTCGACGAGATTTCCTCGGTCGTGCCGCTGATGGCGAAAGTCTACCCCAACGGCCTCGCCGACGTGAACCACTTCCACGCCGCGGGCGGTCTGCAATTCATGATCCGTCATCTGCTCGACGCGGGCTTGCTGCACGAGGACGCCAAGACCGTCGCGGGCGACGGGCTGACCCGCTACACGCAGGAGCCGAAGATCACCGAGGACGGCCTGGTCTGGGAAGAGGCCGATCCCGAGAGCCAGAACGAAAAGATTCTGCGCAAACCCGCCGATCCGTTCCAGAAGACCGGTGGCCTGAAGCAGCTCGAAGGCAATCTCGGCCGCGGCGTGATCAAGGTTTCCGCCGTCGCGCCGGAGCGCCATGTGATCGAGGCGCCGGTCCGCGTCTTCAAGGAACAGCACGAGGTGAAGGACGCCTTCAAGGCGGGCGAATTCACCTCGGACACGATCGTCGTGGTGCGCTTCCAGGGACCTAAGGCGAACGGGATGCCGGAGTTGCACTCGCTCACGCCGACCCTCGCAGTGCTGCAGGATCGCGGGCTGAAAGTGGCGCTGGTCACCGATGGCCGGATGTCGGGCGCATCGGGCAAGGTTCCCGCAGCAATCCATGTCTCCCCCGAGGCCGCCGATGGCGGGCCGCTTGCGAAGCTGCAGGACGGCGATATGGTGCGGCTCGACGCAACGACGGGCGAGCTGACCTGCCTGAGCGAAGGCTTCGAGAGCCGCGCGCCGGTCGAACCCGACCTCAGCGGCAACCAGTTCGGCCTCGGTCGCGAGCTGTTCGGCGCCTTCCGCACCCATGTCGGCCCGTCCACCAAAGGCGCCTCCGTGGTGCTTTGAGTTTTCTTGCCTCCGGCGGGGATATTTCCACCAAGGCGAAAACAGGGTTCTGCTTTCGGCTTGGCAAGAAATATCCCCCGCGGAGCGTCCTTCCCTCTCCGCCCGCATGGGCGACCCAGACTGGAGTGATCCGATGACCCCGAGTGAACAATCCGCATCCGCCCGCAAGATCTGCGAACTGGCCCCGATCGTGCCGGTGATCGTGGTGAAGGACGTGTCTCATGCCGCGCCGCTGGCCAAAGCGCTCGTCGCGGGCGGCCTGCCCGCGCTGGAGGTGACGCTGCGCACGCCCTGCGCGCTCGACGCGATCCGCGCCATGGCCGATGTCGAAGGCGGCGTGGTCGGCGCGGGGACGCTCCTGACCCCCGCCGATGTGAAAGCCGCGAAAGCCGCGGGCGCGAAATTCGGCGTCTCGCCCGGCGCGACCGAAACGCTGGTGAAGGCCTGCGAAGATGAAGGCCTGCCGCTGCTGCCCGGTGCGGCCACTGCATCCGAAGTGATGAAGCTTCTCGAGATGGGTTACGACGTGCTGAAGTTCTTCCCGGCGGAAGCTTCGGGCGGCGCGCCTGCGCTGAAGGCGATCGGGGCCCCGATCCCCCAGGTCAGCTTCTGCCCGACGGGCGGCGTCAGCATGAAAAACGCCAATGATTACCTGAGCCTGCCCAACGTTCTTTGCGCGGGCGGCTCGTGGGTTGCGCCCGATGCGATGGTGCAATCGGGCGACTGGGCCGGGATCGAAGCGCTTGCGCGCGAGGCGGCGGCGCTGCCGCGCTAATCACCCTGCTAGGGACGACGCGCCCGCCAGCCGCCGCGCCGCATCGGCGGGGCGCTTTCGCGGGTCAGACCTTCTTCGAGCACCTGGGTCATCGGGTGCTCGGGCGGCGCCTGATACGCCGCGAGCACGGTGCGCATCGCTTCGCTCGCATCCATCCCCGGCCCGAGGCTCAACGCCCAGTCCATGAAGATCGAGCGGCACTCTTCCATAGTGATCCCGTCGATCTTGAAGCTCTCGCGGATCAGCCCTTTCGGGTCCGCCTCGCTCAATTCCATAAGTTTGCGCGCCATTCAGCCCTCCAGAGCCCTGTCCACGATGGCGGCTGTCTCGGTCGTGACCTCGTTCAGACGCGCCGCCAGAGCATCGAGATCATCCAGCCCCGTCTCGCGCAACAGGAAAGCGCGGCCGCCTTCTCCGATCGCCGCCATATCCAAGGGCTTCTCGCTCAGCAAGCGCCCGCCTGCCTGCAGTCGCCACAGCAGACGATAGGCCGAGGCAAGCGCCTCACCCTCTTCGCGGGTCACGAACCCGCCGCGGGGGCCTGCGCGCAGTTGCGCCTCGACCTTGCGCGCCGGGACGCCCGCGCGGAGCGCAAAACTCTGGGCGAGCAGTTCGATATCCTGCAATCGCCCGGGGCCGACCTTCGCCTCCCAATCGCCATCGGGAGCCTTGGCCGCGAAGATCCGCGCCCGCATCTGCGCCAGATCGCGCAGCACCTCGGCGCCGCCGCCTTTCGCCTGTAGAACCTTCAGCCGGATCGCCTCGACCCGATCGGCCAGATCGGCGCTGCCGGCGACCGGGCGCGCCCGGGTGAGCGCCAGATGCTCCCAGGTCCAGGCCTCCTCCATCTGGTAGCTCTCGAAGCTTTGTACCGAGGTCGCGACAGGCCCCTGCTTGCCCGAGGGGCGCAGCCGCATATCCACCTCGTAGAGCGTCCCTTCCGGCATCGGCGCGCTGAGCGCGGTGATCAGCGCCTGCGTGAGCTTCGCATAGTAAGCCCTTGAGGCAAGTGGCTTCTTGCCATCCGAGAACTCCTCCCCATCGGCGTCATAGATCACAATCAGATCGAGATCGGATTGCGCATTCAGCCGCTCGGCCCCGAGGCTACCCATGCCCAGAACTACCGCCCCCTTGCCCGGGCATGACCCGTAGCGGCGCGCGAATTCGCCCTGCACGACCGGCCAGAGCGCGCCCAGCACCGCGCCGGCCACATCGGCATATTGGCCCGCGGCTTCTGACGCATCGACGAGACCGCGCAGATGATGCACGCCCACGCGGAATTTCCACTCTTTCGCCCAACGCCGCGCCGCAATCAACGCGGCCTCGTAATCGTCGGCGCGCTCCATCAGCCGGGCGAGATCGGCTTCCAGCGCAGATTTTCCCGGCCAGGGCGCGAAGAACGAGCCGCCGAGAACCGCGTCCAGCACCCCGGCATTGCGCGACAGGTAGCTCGCGAGCCCCGGCGCAGTGGCGCAGATGTCGACGATGAGATCGACCAGTTGCGGATTGGCTTCGAACAGAGAGAACAGCTGCACGCCCGCGGGCAGCCCTTTGAGGAAGCCGTCGAACTGGGTGAGTGCTTCCTCCATGTTTGCTGCGCGCCGCATCCGGTCGAGCAGTTCCGGCTCCAGCCGCTTGAAGATCGCGCGCCCCCGTTCGGATCGGAGCGCCGGATAGCCCGTCCAGCCCTCGACGATCTCACGCGCGGCGTCGCTCAGTTCGGGGCGCTCGGCGGCGGCATCGGGGGCGAAGAAATCATTCGTCAGGCTTTCGACCCGCTCCAGCCGGTCGCGCAGCCGATCGCGCCAGCGGGCCACATCGCCCTCGCCCATCATAGCGGCGATCCGGGCGAGCCCTTCTTCATTGCCGGGCAGAATCTGGGTCTGGGCGTCGCCCACCATCTGCAGACGGTGCTCGATCTCGCGATGCTCGCGGTAATGACCGATCAGTTCCTCCGCGACATCCTCGGCCACCCAAGTCTTCGCGGCGAGCGCACGCAGCCCGCCCACCGTGGTCCGGTCGCGCAGCGTCTCGTCGCGCCCGCCTGCGATCAGTTGCCGGGTCTGGGTGAAGAACTCGATCTCGCGGATGCCGCCCTGACCGAGCTTGATATTGTGGCCTGCCACCTCGATCGGACCGTGCAGCCCCTTATGTTCGCGGATGCGCAGGCGCATGTCGTGTGCGTCCTGAATCGCCGCGAAATCGAGATGCTTGCGCCAGACGAAAGGCCGCAGGCGTTCAAGGAACTGCTCTCCCGCCGCAAGATCCCCCGCGCAGGGACGTGCCTTGATATAGGCCGCGCGCTCCCATGTCCGGCCTTCGGCCTCGTAATAGAGCTCCGCCGATCCCATCGAGATGCAGACCGGCGTGACGGCGGCATCGGGGCGCAGGCGCAGGTCGGTGCGAAAGACGTAACCCTCGGACGTGCGATCGTTTAGCATCGCCGCCATCTTGCGCGTCGCCCGGATCAGTGCGCTGCGCGCCTCCATTGCGTCATCGGGGTCGTACCGGCTTTCATCGAAAAGGCAGATCAGGTCGATATCGGAGGAGTAGTTCAGCTCCCCTGCCCCCATCTTGCCCATGGCGAGCGCGACCATCCCGGCGGCGCTCTCGGCATCATCGTCGCTCGCACCGGGTATCTTGCCGCGGCGGATTTCCTCGGCCACCAGCCGCTTCATCGCGAGATCGACCGCGATATCGGCAAGCCGCGTCAAGGCGCCGGTCACTTCCTCGAGACACCAGACGCCACCGAGATCGGCCAGTCCCGCGAGCAGCGCGACCCGCCGCTTCGCCCGGCGCAGTTCGCTCGGTAGATCGGCGAGGCTGACGGGCGTGATCCGAGCGAATTCATCGGCCAGCGCAGCTTCCGGATTGACTGAAATCGCAGACCGCAGCCACTCGGCCTCTTTCTCCATCAGGCCTTTGAGATATGGGCTGCAACCCGCCGTGCCCCCTAACAATTCGCGCAACTCCGGCGCGAGATCGGAAAACAGCTCTTCGGCCTCGGCGGCGCGGTCGGGCTCGAAAGGCAGGGGCGAACGGGTGAGACGCGAGGCAAACGGCATGGCGCCATGCTTACGCCGCCAAGCGGGCCGGTCAATGGGGATTGCTGTCACGCGCCATCTGGCCATAACTACACCCCGCCCCGGGGCGCATCCGCGCCCTGACCGCAGACCGTCCGGAGCCTCGCCATGAGCAAATCCCTGAAACGCGTTCGTGCCGCCCTCGAAGCCGCAGGCGCGCCTTTCGAGATCACCGAACCGGGCGAGGCCCGAACTGCCGAGATGGCGGCGCAGGCGGTGGGCTGCGAGGTCGATCAGATCGCGAAATCCATCATCTTTCGCGGAGAAGACAGCGGCCATGTCGTGCTCTTCATCACCGCAGGCGGCAACCGGGTGAGCGCCGAGAAGGCGAGCGCTGTCGCGGGCCAGCCCTTGGGCAAGGCAGACGCGGGGCTGATCCGCGCGGAGACCGGCTTCGCGATCGGCGGCGTCGCGCCGCTGGGTCATGTCGGGCCGGTAACGGCTTTCCTCGACCCCCGGCTGTTCGATTTCGATACCGTCTGGGCCGCAGCGGGCACGCCTCGGCACGTTTTTGCCATCGCCCCGGCCGACCTGGAACGGATCAGCGGCGCGAAACGGGCCGATTTCACCGAATAAAACAAAGCAATTTCGGTGCCTTGCGGCAAAAATGTAAAAATCGTTTACATCCCCCCTTGCAAGACACGGTCCGACTTCCGATCTTGGAGATGTGAAAGGAATTCACATACTCAACCCGGAGGTTCCAATGTCCGCCTATTCCACCAACTCCATGCCCGTCGCGGTTGGTAACTGGTTTACCCGCGCCGTTAACTGGATGGATGGGAACGGCCCCGGCGCCTGGATCGCGCTGATGGTGGCCGGCTTCATCTTCGCAGGCCCCCTCGGCCTCGTCATTCTCGCCTTCATCCTGTTCACCGGCCGCTTCGGGCGTCGCTGGCGTACGGGTCAGGCGGTGCAGAAACGCGGCTTCGGCTGCTACGGCGCCGGTGGCGTCCATGTTTCGCGCTCGACCGGCAACGCCGCGTTCGACGCCTACAAGGCCGACACGCTCGAGCGACTGCAGCGCGAACAGCAGGAATTCGAAGAGTTCCTCGGCCGTCTGCGCGAAGCCCGCGACAAGGCAGAGTTCGACCAGTACATGGAAGAGCGCGCCAAGGAAGCGGCCCAGTCGGAGAACACCTCCGAAGAGGCGAAAGCCTAACCATATAGACAGTTCGCGACGCGAATTCAGCGCCCCGGTTGACCTGACCGGGGCGCTTTCTATGTCGTCACCATGAAACACTTGGCGGGTGAGCGCTCCTTTGCTAGCCTGCCGCCACCCCTCCCCAACGAGGCTTTTGATGCGCCATTCGCTTCCGCTTGCACCGCAGTTCTATGTAACCGCGCCGCAGCCCTGCCCCTATCTGGACGGCAGGTCGGAACGAAAACTGTTCACCGCCTTGCAGGGCGAGTCCGCCGAGAAACTCAACAACGCGCTGTCGCGCCAAGGCTTTCGCCGGTCACAGAACGTGCTCTATCGGCCGTCCTGCGCCGATTGCACCGCGTGCCTGTCGGCCCGCATACGGGTCGCCGATTTCAAACTGTCGAAATCGCAGCGCCGGGTGATGAAGAAGAACGGCGACCTGCGGCGCACCGCGACGTCTCCCTGGGCGACAGAAGAGCAATTCGCCCTGTTCCGCCGCTATCTCGATGCGCGCCACGCCGATGGCGGCATGGCCGACATGGATATCTTCGAATTCGCCGCGATGATCGAGGAGACGCCCGTGAAATCGCGCGTCATCGAATATCGCGAGACCGCGGCCACTCCCGACAGCATGCGCGCGCTGATCGCGACCTGCCTGACCGATGTGCTCGATGACGGGCTGTCGATGGTCTATTCCTTCTACGAGCCTGAACGCATCCGCGACTCCCTCGGGACATACCTCATTCTCGACCATGTCGAGATCGCGAAGCGCGTGGGCCTTCCTTACGTTTATCTGGGCTATTGGGTACCCGGCTCGCCGAAGATGAACTACAAGGCGAACTTCTCCGCGCTCGAGATCTACAAGGGCGGCAAGTGGACCGATATCGGTGATCCCGCCAAGCACGAGACCGAGACGCATCCGCTCTCGGTGCCGCCGATCGCAGAACAAGTCGCGCGAATCCAGCTCCCCGACACACGCAACAGTTGAGCGACCACCACGCGCCGCCTGCGCTCTCGCAGACGACTGCTCAACCGTTCGGCACTCGCCGTATGTCAAATGATTTTTTTAAAACTTTTCCACGACTTCCGTTGATTACGCGCGCGTGAACTCTGGACACTCCCGGCCTGTGGTGAAACGGTCCCGGCAGACCCGCCACGGAGGATACGAGGTGGGTGGCGAGGCGCGTCCTCGCGCAACGGAGCAATAATGGGAGGATCCTAAATGGACCGTCGTTCCTTTCTGACGAAAGCCGCGCTGGGTGGTGCGGCTGCGAGTACGCTGGCAGCCCCCGCGATCGCACAAAGCAACCCGCAGATCACCTGGCGTCTCGCCTCGTCCTTCCCGAAGTCGCTCGACACGATCTATGGCGGCTCGGAAGTCCTGTCGAAGATGGTCGAGGAAGCCTCGGACGGCAACTTCAAGATCCAGGTCTTCGCCGCAGGCGAGATCGTCCCCGGCCTTCAGGTCGCAGATGCTGTGATGAACGGCACGGTCGAAGCCTGCCATACCGTGGGTTACTACTTCTGGGGCAAGGATCCGACCTGGGCGCTCGGCGCGGCAGTGCCGTTCTCGCTCAACGCGCGCGGCATGAACGCGTGGCACTACCACGGCGGCGGTATCGAGCTCTATAACGAGTTCCTCGGCAAGCAGGGCCTCTACGGTCTGCCGGGCGGCAACACCGGCGCACAGATGGGCGGCTGGTTCCGCAAGGAGATCTCGACGGTCGAGGATCTCAAGGGCCTCAAGATGCGCGTTGGTGGCTTCGCGGGCAAGGTGATGGAAAAGCTCGGCCTCGTGCCGCAGCAGATCGCTGGCGGTGACATCTACCCGGCGCTCGAAAAAGGCACGATCGACGCGACCGAATGGGTCGGCCCCTACGATGACGAGAAGCTCGGCTTCTATAAAGTCGCGCCCTACTACTACTACCCCGGCTGGTGGGAAGGTGGCCCGACGGTCCACTTCATGTTCTCGAAAGAAAAGATGGAAGGCCTGCCGAAGCAGTATCAGCAACTTCTCCACACCGCCGCTCAGGCCGCCGATGCGGACATGCTGCAGAAATACGACATGAAGAACCCGAAGGCGCTCAAGACCCTGGTCGCCAACGGCACCCAGCTGCGCGCCTTCTCGCCGGAGATCATGCAGGCCTGCTTCAAGGCGGCCAACGAGGTCTATTCGGAGATGGAAGCGAACAACCCCGAATTCGCGAAGATCTGGGGTTCGATCAAGGACTTCCGCAAGGACTGGTTCACCTGGGAGCAGCTGGCCGAGTTCAACTACGATTACTTCATGATGAGCGAAGCCAACAAGGGCGAGCTGTAAGCCGCCCAAACTGGTCAAGCCAGAGAACCGAAGCCCCGGCGCGCTGCGCGCTGGGGCTTTTTCTATGCCTGCACGAGACCAGGCGCCGGGCGGACATTCTGCGCGCGCAATGCTACATTGCAGCATGGTTTCGGAACTGTGACCACACACGACATAAAATTGCGTGATGCCCGGTTTACACCCGGAACCGGTCAAGTAAAGTGACCGCAATGTCCACACCGGAGGGAACGCCATCAATGGAGCGGTGTGGTCAGAAAAATTGACAGACATCCACGACTTGGGAGGAAACCATATGGATCGTCGTTCTTTCCTGCGCAAAGGTGCGCTTGGCGGGGCAGCCGCAGCTGCCAGTAGCGCACTCGCCGCACCTGCTATCGCGCAAGAAACCCCTACCGTGACGTGGCGCATGACCTCGTCTTTCCCCAAATCGCTCGACACGATCTACGGCGCCGCCGAGACGATGGCGAATTACGTCAAGGGAATGACGGACGGGAAATTCAACATTCAGGTCTTCGCGGCGGGCGAAATCGTGCCCGGCCTGCAGGCCATGGATTCGGTGTCGAACGGCACCGTCGAGGCTTGCCACACCGCGTCCTACTACTACTGGGGTAAGGATCCGACCTTCGCCTTCGCAACCGCAGTGCCGTTCGGCCTGAACATGCGCATGCAGAACGCCTGGTTCTACTATGGCGGCGGCAATGACCTGATGAACGAGTTCTACGCGAACTACGGCATCACCGCATTCCCCTGTGGCAACACCGGCGCCCAGATGGGCGGCTGGTTCCGCAAGGAGATCAACACGCCCGAAGACCTCAAGGGCATCAAGATGCGGATCGGCGGCTTCGGCGGCAAGGTCGTGGAGAAGCTCGGCGTCGTGCCGCAGCAGATCGCCGGCGGCGACATCTACCCGTCGCTCGAGAAAGGCACGATCGACGCCACCGAATGGGTCGGCCCCTATGACGATGAGAAGCTCGGCTTCTACAAGGTCGCACCCTATTACTACTATCCCGGCTGGTGGGAAGGCGGCGCCTGTCTGCACGCCATGTTCAACAAGAACGCTTACGAGCAACTGCCCGAGGCCTACAAGGTCGCACTGCAGGCAGCGACGCAGGCGGCGAACTCGGATATGATGGCGTCCTATGACTACAAGAACCCGACCGCGCTGAAGAAGCTCCTCGGCCAAGGGGCACAGCTGCGTCCGTTCAGCCAGGATATCCTCGAAGCCTGCTTCAACGCCGCGAACGAGGTCTACGACGAGATCAACAGTTCGAACGAGGCGTTCAAGAAGATCTACGACAGCCAGTTCAGCTTCCGCAACGACGCCTATGGCTGGTGGCAGCTGTCGGAGTTCAACTTCGACTACTTCATGATGCGCCAGCAGGCTGCCGGCAATCTGAAGATCTGAACCACGCCCAGCGTGAAACGAGAAGGCCCCGGGGTTCGCGCCCCGGGGCCTTTTTCGATCCGGGTGCGGCCCGACCTCACTTCGTGGTCGCGGCCCCTGCCGTCGCGCCTGCCACGGCGCCTACGGGTCCGGCCACGACAAGCCCGCCGACGCCGCCAGTGGCTGCGCGTTCGGTGGTGGTATCTCCACAGGCTGCGAGCGAAACCAGCAGGCCGCCCGCCATCACAATCGTCGCAATTCGCATCTTCTCGTCCTTTCGATAGCAGCCGCAACGCGCGACCTTCTCAAGGACAAGACGCCGAGACGCCTTTCGCGGTTCCCAAGCTCCGCGAAAGGCTGCTCGTCAGTTCCTGCGCGTCACCACACCTAGCCCGGCCCCGACGACCGCTCCGACAGGGCCCGCCACGACGAGACCGGCCACGCCACCCGTCGCCGCCCGCTGCTCCTTGGTCTCACCACAGCCCGCCAGCGCAAGCAACGAAACCCCGAAAATCACCAGAAGAGGATACCGCATCCCTCGCCCTCCATTCTCTCTCTATAAAAAAGGGGCGGCCCCTGAAGGCCGCCCCGATCTTTCATTTTACGGTCGATCAGTTGCTGCCCGGTGTGGGAAGCGGGGGCAGCCCGCCCGGAGCCGCGCTTCCCGAGCTTGACCCGCCAGAGGTCGACCCACCGAGCGGCGCCAGAGACGGCAGTCCACCGAGGCCGCCCCCATCGCCCATGCCCGGCATCTGGGGCAGCTTGATCTCGACGTCCTTCAGATCAACCTGCGGCCCCTTGTAGTGCATCACCATGGCCGGGAAGGCGATCACGATGGCGATCATCGCAACCTGGATGAACACGAAGGGAATGGCGCCCCAGTAGATCTGCGAGGTCTTCACCGGCTCCATCTTCTTGCCGGTAACCTTGTCGATATAGGGCACCTTGGCCGCGACCGAACGCAGGTAGAACAGCGCGAAGCCGAAGGGCGGGTGCATGAAAGAGGTCTGCATGTTCACGCCCAGGATCACGCCGAACCAGATCAGATCGATCCCCAGCGCCTGCGCGGCAGGCGCCAGAAGCGGCACGATGATGAAGGCCAGCTCGAAGAAATCGAGGAAGAAGGCGAGGAAGAACACAAGGAACGACACCACGATCAGGAAGCCCAACTGGCCACCCGGAAGCGAGGTCAGCAGGTGCTCGACCCAGACCTGCCCGTTCACCCCGTAGAAGGTGAGCGAGAAGACCCGCGCGCCCAGCAGGATGAACAGCACGAAGGCCGACAGGCGCGTCGTCGCCGCCAGCGCGTCACGCACGACGGGGAAGGTCAGACGCTTCTTGACCGCCGACAGCACCAGCGCGCCGACCGCGCCCATGGCGCCGCCTTCGGTGGGGGTCGCAACACCCAGGAAGATCGTGCCCAGCACCAGGAAAATCAGCGCCAGCGGCGGGATCAGCACGATGACCACCTGCTGAGCCAGACGGCTCATCAGGTTGATCTTCAGCGCCTTGTCGAGCAAGGCCACGATATAGACGACGATCACGGCCGCACCGGCAGCCAGGATCTCGGAGTTGTTGACGCTCGACCCGCTCGCCTCGAAATACTTCTCGGCGAAGATAAAGACCGCGACCGCACCTGCCAGCGCGACAAGGAGCGACATCACACCCGAGCCGAGCGTACGCGCCTCTTTCGGCAGGGCCGGCATCGACTTCGGCTTGATGATCGACATCACGAGCACGTAGCCGAGGTAGATGCCGGTCAGCACCATACCGGGGATCAGCGCGCCCTTGTACATGTCACCCACCGAAACACCCAGCTGGTCAGCCAGAACGATCAGCACCAGCGAAGGCGGAATGATCTGCGCCAGTGTCCCAGACGCCGCAATGACACCTGTGGCCACCTTCCGATCATAGCCGTAGCGCAACATGATCGGCAGCGAGATCAGGCCCATAGCGATCACCGACGCCGCGACCACGCCCGTGGTCGCCGCCAGAAGCGCGCCCACGATGATCACCGCATAGGCTAGACCGCCGCGCACCGGACCGAACAACTGACCGATCGTGTCGAGGAGATCCTCGGCCATGCCCGATTTCTCGAGCACGATGCCCATGAATGTGAAGAATGGAATGGCAAGTAGGGTCTCGTTCGACAAGACCCCGTAGAACCGTTGCGGCATCGCATTCAACAACGGCCAGTCAAGATTGATCGTCCCGCCGGAATAACCCGACAGTTCAACGCCGATGACGAAGAACAAAAGACCGTTGGCCGCGAGCGCGAAGGCCGCAGGATAGCCGATCAGCAGGAAGACGATCAGCGAGATGAACATGATCGGGGCCATGTTCTGAGCAATAAGCTCGAGCATTACAGACCCTCCTCTTCGGCGATGGGATCATGGCCGTGATGGCCCGCGCTGTCGGCATGGGGATCCGCGATCAACCCACGCATCACGCCAATCTTCTTGATGATCTCGGACACGCCCTGGAAGAACAGCTGCCAGAAACCGATCAGCAGCAGGAGCTTGGCCGGCCACAGGATCAGACCGCCCGAATTCGTCGACATCTCGCCCGAGCGGATCGAGATCATCACGAAGGGAGTCAGCTTGAACAGCATCAGCACGACGAACGGCATCAGGAAGAAGATATGCCCGAGCAGATCGATCCAGTGCTGCACTTTCCGCGAGAACGCACCATAGATGATGTCGATGCGGATATGCTCGTTTTGCTTGAGCGTGTAAGCGGCAGCGCCCAGAAACGCCGCGCCGAAAAGATACCATTGCAATTCCAGCCAAGCGTTCGACGACATGTCGAAGGCTTTGCGTACAATGGCGTTGGTCGCACTCACGAGGACCGACACCAGAATAAGCCACGACACCGCCTTGCCGATGGTCTCGTTTATCCGGTCGATCGCGCGTGAAAGGGCCAGCAAAGCGCCCATCTCACTTCCTCCCTAATTTTGTCCCGAAAGCCTGCCCGAGGCTTTGCCCGTGATTGGCCGAGTGGAGGCGAAAGGTCAAGCAATTAAGGCCCTATCTGGTCTGTTCACTTGACCAGATCGACCTAAAAACATCGCTCCCCAGCGCCGACCTGGCGACTGACGAAGCGTCAACGGGATCACTTTGATGCGACTGACCTAGCGGCACCCGCGTCGCATGCCGCTTATGATTTGTCAAAGTTGCGACTCACAGGTCGCGATGCGCAACAATCGGGAAGAA
The DNA here is from genome assembly GCF_002213225.1 of Thioclava sp. IC9. Classification (NCBI taxonomy): domain Bacteria; kingdom Pseudomonadati; phylum Pseudomonadota; class Alphaproteobacteria; order Rhodobacterales; family Paracoccaceae; genus Thioclava; species Thioclava sp. IC9. Next base: position 125,380 of record NZ_NBNX01000005.1, on the reverse strand, counting down.
ATTTCCTCCCTTCGCGACATTTTATTCAGCGTTTGGGCATTGACGCCTCCTGCACCCGCTCATAATGTCCGCGCAAAGCAGTCCGAAAGGGATCCGCAATGGATGCGATTCTTCTTGTCGTCGTAGGAGCCAAGCGCATGGGCCGGTAACGGTTAGACCATGAAGGTTCCCATGCGCCCCCGCCTCAAAGCCGGGGGCTTTTTATTGGACGATTGGACGCTTGAGAGGTAGCGGCGGGCGGCGTGGCCCTCGCGCAAGGATGGAGTGAGCATATGGCACGGCAGATGACCGGCGCGAAGATGGTGGTTCAGGCGCTGAAGGATCACGGGGTCGAGGTAATTTTCGGCTATCCCGGCGGCGCGGTCCTTCCCATCTATGACGAGATTTTCCAGCAAAACGACATCCGTCACATCCTCGTCCGCCACGAGCAGGCCGCGATCCACATGGCCGAAGGCTATGCGCGTTCGACCGGCAAGCCGGGCGTGGCGCTGGTGACCTCGGGCCCGGGCGCGACCAATGCGGTGACCGGGCTGACCGACGCGCTGATGGACTCGATCCCGCTGATCGTGCTGTCGGGTCAGGTGCCGACCTTCCTCGTGGGCACCGACGGTTTCCAGGAGGCCGACACGGTGGGCATCACCCGCCCCTGCACCAAACATAACTGGCTGGTGAAAGACCCTGCGAAACTCTCCGAGACGATCCATCAGGCTTTCCACGTGGCGACCTCGGGCCGCCCCGGCCCGGTGCTGATCGACATGCCCAAGGACGTGCAATTCGCGGTGGCCACTTACTGCGAGCCGAAAGCCGCGAAGGTCGACCATTACCAGCCGCAGGTGAAAGGCGATCTCGACGCGATCACCAAGCTGGTCGAGCTGATCGAAACCGCCGAGAAGCCGGTCTTCTATACCGGTGGTGGCGTGATCAATTCGGGCCCTGCCGCGAGCCAGCTGATGCGCGAACTTGTCGACGCGACCGGCTTCCCGATCACCTCGACGCTGATGGGTCTGGGCGCCTACCCTGCCTCGGGCAAGAACTGGCTCGGCATGCTCGGGATGCACGGCCTCTATGAAGCCAACCTTGCGATGCATGGCTGCGACCTGATGATCAACCTCGGCGCGCGCTTCGACGACCGTATCACCGGCCGCGTGGCGGACTTCTCGCCGAAATCGACGAAGGTGCATGTCGATATCGACGCCTCCTCCATCAATAAGATCATCGCCGTCGACCTGCCGATCCTCGGCGACATCGGCCATGTGCTCGAAGACGTGCTCAAGGTCTGGAAATCGCGCGGGCGCAAGGTGAACAAGCCCGCGATCGAGAAATGGTGGAAGAAGATCGACGAGTGGAAGAAGGTGAACTGCCTCGCCTACACCAACTCGGAAAAGACGATCAAACCGCAATATGCGCTGCAGCGTCTCGAAGAGCTGACCAAGGGCATGGATCGCTACATCACCACCGAGGTGGGTCAGCACCAGATGTGGGCCGCGCAGTTCCTCGGCTTCGAGGATCCGAACCGCTGGATGACCTCCGGGGGCTTGGGGACGATGGGCTATGGCTTCCCGGCCTCGATCGGCGTGCAGATCGCCCATCCCGAGAGCCTCGTGATCAACGTGGCAGGCGAGGCGAGCTGGCTGATGAACATGCAGGAGATGGGCACCGCGACCCAGTTCCGCGTACCGGTGAAGCAGTTCATCCTCAATAACGAGCGTCTGGGCATGGTCCGCCAGTGGCAGGAACTGCTGCATGGCGAGCGCTACTCGCACAGCTGGTCCGAAAGCCTGCCCGATTTCGTGAAACTCGCCGAGAGCTTCGGCTGGAAGGGGATGCAGGTCTCCGACCCCGCCGATCTCGACGATGCGATCATGGAGATGATCAAGCATGACGGCCCGGTGCTGTTCGACTGCCTCGTGGAGAAGCACGAGAACTGCTTCCCGATGATCCCGTCCGGCAAGCCGCATAACGAGATGCTGCTGGCGGCCGATGCCGATGTCTTCAAGGAAGGCGCGGCGCTGGTGTGAGCGACGCCGGGGGCTCTGCCCCCGGACCCCCGGGATATTTGGACCAAGCCGAAGATCGGGTCCGAACTAGGAAAAGGAGAGAGGCAATGGCCGCTCTGAAAATCAAGAAAGGCTCCTCGAGCCATTCCGCTTACGACCTGCGCGACAGCCACGATCAGATTGAGCGCAGCCATACGCTCGCCGTGATCGTGGATAACGAGGCCGGGGTTCTGGCCCGTGTGATCGGGCTGTTCTCGGGCCGCGGCTACAACATCGACAGCCTGACCGTGGCCGAGGTGGACCATAAGGGCCATCGCAGCCGGATCACCGTCGTCACCCGCGGCACCGAGAACGTGATCGACCAGATCAAGGCGCAGCTGGGCCGCATCGTGCCGGTTCACGAAGTGAAGGACCTGACCGTCGAGGGCTATCCGGTCGAGCGCGAACTGGCGCTGATCAAGGTTGCGGGGACCGGCGACAAGCGTATCGAAGCGCTGCGTCTGGCCGAGATCTTTCGCGCCAATGTGGTCGACTCGACGCTGGAGAGCTTTGTCTTCGAGATCACCGGCACGCCCGAGAAGATCGACGCTTTCGCCGATCTGATGCGCCCGCTGGGTCTGGCCGAAGTGGCCCGCACCGGGGTCGCAGCGCTGTCGCGCGGGGCCTGAGCCCGAGCGACATGGCCGAGCCGCGTCCCGCCACCGATCCTGCTCTGGGTGTCGTCATCGTCACCTATCGGTCTTCGGACGTGATCGCGGCCTGCCTCGCCTCGCTGCGGGCGGCGACCGGCGTTGCGCTGCATGTGGTGGTAGTCGACAATGCCTCGCCCGATGACACGGTCGAGGTGATCCGTTCAGCCGTCCCCGATCTGATGGGGGCCGCGGAGGCGGGTCAGGACGGCATCGCGCTGATCGAGGCGGGGGCCAACGGCGGGTTTGCTGCGGGCGTCAATCTGGGGCTGGCAGGGCTCGCGGCCAATCCCGCGCTCGACCGGTTCTGGCTGCTCAACCCCGATTGCGTGGTGCCGCCCGAGACGCCTGCCGCCCTCGCCTCGCATGATCCCGGACCGCGAGGCGCCGCGATGATCGCGCATCGGGTGGTCTATGGTGACGCGCCCGATACGATCCAGATTGACGGCGGAGTGATCGACCGGCGCACCGGGATCACCCATAACCTGAACCAGTTTGCCCCCGCGGACAGCCCTGCTCCGGACCCGGAGCACATCGACTTCGTCACCGGCGCGAGCCTCGTCGCCACCCGCGCCCATCTCGAGCGTGCAGGGCCGATGACGGAGGACTATTTCCTTTACTACGAAGAGGTCGACTGGGCGCTGCGCCGGGGCAATCTGCCGATCTCCTATTGCGAAGGCGCAATCGTTCATCACGTTGCGGGCACGGCGATCGGCTCGCAGCGGATGGGCTCGGTCGCCTCGCCGTTCTCGCAATATTTCAAGCATCGCGCACGCGCGATGTTCCTGCGCCGCCATTTCCCCGCCGGGCTGATCGGCGGCGCGGCGTGGTCGCTTGCCAAAGCCGCGCAATTGCGGGCGCAGGGGCATGGAGCGGAAGCCGCGGCCCTGTTGCGGGGTTTCTTCGGAATGGCACCGCCCGATCCGGTTCTGGCCGCGCTCAGCCCGGAGGCACGGGCAAAGATCGGCCGTTAATCCCGCCGATGACTCTGTGCAAACCGCGTGTAGCTGGTGGCACGCGCCTCAGGCCGCGCCGCGTCCTCGGGGGCGTCGGCCCGCTCTTTCACCGCTTCGGTCAGCATCCACATGCCGGCGCCGAACAGGAAGAAGGTGAAGGCGTAGATCGACTCCCAGACATAGACGGTGCAGAGCGTGAAGGTCATCCCCGCGAAGGTGAACACCCAGGAGCGACGGAAATTCTGCATCCGCGTATCGCCGCTGAAATCCCGGAACATCACCTTGAACAGCCCCCAGACATAGCCGCTCGTGACCAGCAGGAAGCCGGGGATGCCATAGCGCACCGCCATCACGAGCCAGAAATTATCCATCGAGCCGGAATACATGTACCACGGTCGCACCCAGTCATTCAGGCCGATCCCGAAGACCGGGTTGGCCCAGACATTCTTCAGCCCCCACTCGAAGATGATCGTGCGCCAATAGGCGGTATGGGCCGAGAAGGTCGCGTAGCTGAGAAACACCATGATCGGCGAGCGGTTCGACAGCAGGTCAACCGTGACATAGGCGAAAGCGAAGAGCCCCGTCAGCAGCCACCAGCGCCATTCGATCCGCACGAAGGTGATATACCAGCCGATCAGCCCCAGTTGCAGCAGCAGCGACAGAAGCGCGCCCGAAGAAAGCGCAAGAAAGCCGTTGAGCAGGATCATCCCGCTCGCCACCACCCGCCACCCGAGCGATTTGATCCCGTCGAAGGCCACGAAGGCGAAGGCGAAGACGACCGAGCAATAGAGCCCGAAATGGATCGGATGGGCGAAGGGGCCCTGCACACGCTCCAGCCCCAAGCGCGGCTCCTGAAAGTTGTGGGTGATCGTGCTCATTCCCGGCAGTTTGTCGATCAGCGTCGGGATCAGGGTCGTGCCGGTCTTGGTCTCGTAAAGCGAAAATGGCGTCAGGATCAGCACCGACCAGATCAGCACCTTGCCCAGCGCCGCGAAATCCTCGCGCGAGCGGATATAGGCGCGCCCGATCAGGTAGCCTCCCAGCACCTCGAGCCCCACCGAGCCCGCTTGCTGAATGACGCGATCCGGGTTGTTGACCGCGAGCGCGACCGACAGCCACAGCGCATGGAACAGGAACAGCCAGTCCACCGGCAATATCCGCCCCGCGCGCCCGCTGAAGACCCGCGCGAAGGCGGGCAGGATGAAGAACATCAGCACGAGACGGCTTCCGGTGATCGCAAGCGAGCCGAGGTTGAACTTGAAGGGCAGCAGGATCGACAGCACGAACAGCAGCACCGGCCACGGCAGTTTCGCGGTCGCGAGCGCGGCGGTCTCGGCAATGCGGTTTCGCCCACCCGCACGGCGTGTCGGGCGCGCATGCTCCGGCATGGTGCCACCGATCGCCCCGGCGCGCATCAGCGCATCGCCCCGCTCACCGCCGGGCGGCTCGCGATCAGATCAAGGGCTTCAAGCTCGCCGTGGAAGCTGCCCTTGCCGAAGGGATTGCCCAGCGCAAGGCCCCAATATTCCATCGGCTTGAGCCGCCCCGAGACGGTGCCTTTGCCGATCACCTCCTCGCCCGCCAGCACCTCGAAAAGACTATCCTCCGAGGCGTAGCGGAAGGTGATGTCGTGCCATTTTCCGTCATAGATCGGCACGCGTTTGGTGCGAAGGAACAGCCGCTGCCCACTCTCGGGCCAGAACTCGACCTCGAAGGTACCGCGCCCGGTAACCCGCACGATCAGCGATTGATGCAGGCGCAACAGTTCTCCCGCGGATTTGTAATCGCCCATCGCTCGCAGGCTCATATGCAGCGAGAAGCGATCTGCTCCGAAGAGAGGGGCGACCATCTCGCGCGGGATCACCACTGCGCCCCCGCCGAGCCCGAATTCCAACGCGCCGGGGCTGAGCGGGATCGAGTCGAGCACTTTCGGCTGCGACCCGGCATGCGAGATCACCCGGCCCAGTTGCGGATCGTAGCTGAGGATACGGTCGTCGCGGACCATGACGTAGCCGGTGCTCTGCGCGCTCCGCCCATCGGGCAGCGTGAGCGAGAGGGTCGCTTTGTGCCGACCCGGCATTCGGAAGCCCACCGGCACCTGCGAACCTTCGAGACTGGCCTGCCCGTCGATCTGCCATTCATAGGCGACCTCGGCGGGGTCCACGCCTTCGGGAAGCACACTCGCGCGCGCATCGAATTGCAGCGTCGTGCCGCCTCCCTCGCCGCGGGCAAACCGCATGACCGGCTGGAACGCATCCGGACCGCCGAGGATATCCAGCATCGGCGCACCGATCCCGCTCCCGGCCAATGGACCACTCGGCAGATAGGCGTAATTCGCGATCTCACGCGGCGCACCGGTGCGCGCGGCGACGAAAATATCGTCGTAATAGCCCGCCCGCTGCGGCGTGACGTCCTGGATCAGCAGGTTGTCCCGTACCCTCCAGTCGGGCTGCCCCGCAGGCCCTGCGATCTCGCTCACCACATTGCGGGCGATCTCGACGGCGCGGGCGTCGCGCGCCACGCGGATCTGCGGAATCCAGAGAACCGGATCGCGTTTCTCGCCCTCGGAATAGACATCATGGATGAGCGTGTTGTTGGCGATCTTCACGCCGTCCGCCTCCCCCAAAGTGATCCCGTGCAGGTGGGCGTTGATGATGACGTTCCCGCTGATCTCGACGTTGCGGTAGAACATCTCCGCCCCGGCCTTGCCGCGATCGACCAGCTCGTTGCGCATCAGGATCGACTGGGTGAAGCCGCCCTCCCCGGAATTGAGCAGATTGCCCCGGATCGCGATGTCGCGGCTGGGGCGTTCGGTGCCTGCGGTCCAGAACTGGATCATGTCGGCATGATCGCCGGACGCGACCGCGCGACGGAAATCGTGAATGTGGTTGCCCGCGATCTCGGCGCGCTCGATCTGGGCGAAGTTCAGCCCGTCCATCCGCATGTCGTGGATATCGTTGCCGACCAGATTCAGATCGGTGCAATCGGTGAAGATCGCGCCACGATAGAAGCGTCGGAACTCGGAGCTCTCGACCCTGATCCCTGTCGAGGCGCGCACGGCGAGGCCGAAAGCAGTCGGCAGCGGGCCCTGCTCGATCAACTCGGGATCGGGCGGCGCGAGGTCACCGTCGAACACTACATTGCGGATTGTCAGATTGCGCGTGGTAAAGACCTGAAACGGGCGCGTGTTGGACCGGTCTCCCTCTGCGTAACGATAGTCGAAAATCACCGCCTCGATCACGACATGACTGACCTCCTGCAGGTCCATTCGCGCGATCACCGCCGGGTTGCCCGGATCGGCAGAGCGAAAGGTGATCGGCGCATCCTCGCGCCCCGCCATACCCCGCAGCTCGAGAGCGTCATAGTCGCCCGGCGCGATCAGGACCGTATCGCCCGGCTCCAGCTTCGCCCCGATCCGCGCGAGTGCTTCCGTATCCGAGACCTGCCAATCGCGCGCCATTGCGGGCCATGCGCCGAGCATGACAAATCCGACGGCCAAAAGCCCAAGCCATCCGACGCGGGCCGCATGCCTCGTGGTGAATGCGATCTGCTCCATCGCTGCCTGCCTGTTCCGGGCCGCTTCTTGCGGCTCTGATGTCTTGACGTCACGCTAGCGTGAGGGCGATCAAGGCAGCAAGCGCTTTAACCCAGATTTAACTTTTCACGTCGCCTTTGTGGCCTTCGCGCCGCTAAAGCCGCCCGAAAATCGCCTGCCGCAGCATCCAGCCCATCCGCGCGAGCCGCAGCCTTGCGAGCGTCCCCACCGCGCGGCGACGCTCGGTCGCACCGTTCAGCTCGGGATGGCGCAGGACCTTCGGCAGATGGGCGAGTATCGACACCGGCATCAACAGCGCCTTCGCGCCCCAACGCAGCCGCGCGGGCAAGCTCGCGCCATTCACGCCGAAGCCTTCCTCGGTCAGGCGCCGCCATTTGCGCGACAGCGCCGCCCAATCCTGCCGCGACGGGTGGCCCACGCGCAGCCTTTCTGCATAAACCAGAGAATACCCCTTCGCGGTCGCCCGACGGCACCAGTCCAGATCCTCCGACAGCCCGGCGATGAAGGGGCCGGTGGCCTCATAAACATCGCGCCGGGTCAGCAGGTTGCCGGTGCCGGAGAAGCCTTTCTCCTCGATATAGCGGCGGAAATCGAATGCGAAGACGGTCTCGAACGCCTCCGCGCCGGAACGCGGCGGCGGAGTCTCTTCGAAGACGAAGACATGCCCGCCGACCAGATCGCCCTGCCCGGCCACGTCGAAGGCAGTCGCGATCCAGTCCGGGTCGGCCACGCAATCGCTGTCGATGAAGAACAGCCGCTCCGCCGTCGTCTCCGCCACGCCGCGATTGCGGGCCTCTGCCGCGCCCTTCTTGGTCTCGGTGACGATCCGAAGGTCGGGATAGGCCGCGCGGACGGGGGCCAGATCATCGGTCGAACCATTGTCGACCACGACCAACTCGCAACGCGCATCGAGCTGCGGCGCAAGCGTCTCGAGGCAGCGCATGAGCCGCGTGACATCGTTGAAATGCGGGATGATGATCGCGGCCTCGGCCATCACAGCGCCTTCATCAGGTTTAACAGCGCCGCGTCATAGGCGGCGAGCCGGTCGATCCCCCGCGCCAGCGCCGATTGCGCCTCTGCGGCCAGCGTCTCGCGATTGGCGAACCCTCGCTCCAGCGCCGCCATCACCGTATCCGCATCCGCCGTGGTCGCATCGACCGTGTGATCGTAGCCAAGCGCTCCGAACAGCCCCGCGAACTTTCGGCTATAGGCAAGCGGCACCACCGCGACACCCGCCGAAAATGCCGCGATACAGGCATGCATCCGCGCCCCGGTGAAGAAATCGAGCCCGGCGATATAGCTCTTGGCCTCGGAGGGGCTTGCGAAGGCAGGCGCGCAGATCGCGTCATGCTCGGCCGCCAGCGTCTCACAGGCGCGCAGGTCATCCTCGATCACCATCGGGCCTTCGGGCACGATCACATGCGGGACCAGATGGACCTCCGCTCCCTGCCCCTTGAACCAGTCGATCGCGCGCGCGATCAGCGCGGGATAATCCAGCGCCATCCCGAAATCATTGCTCCCGTGATAGCCCCCCGCCATCAACAGCCCCGAGACATTGAGACCGACGCGCACCGGCCCACCATCACGCGGCGCGGGCGGATCAAAAGGCAGCCGCAGCGCCAGATCGGAGGCCAGAACCGGAGCGCCGCGATAGCCCAGATCGTCCAGCGCCGCGCGCGAGCGTTCGTCGCGCACCGCCACCAAAGCCGAACGGTTGAGGCTCATCCGCGCCAGCCGCTTCGACCAGCCCTTGGTGAACGGCCCCACGGTCTGCGGCGCGACCACCAAAGGCGTGCCCGCGAGATGGGCGGCGAACTTCATCCAGAACATCTTCACCAGCCGCGAGGTGCCGTAGATGTCCGCGAAACTGTCGCCGCCGCCAATGTCGATCACCAGATCGGCTGCCTTAACTTCGGCCCACAACCCTTTGGGCGATTTCAGAAACGCGCCATCCACCTCGATCAGCCGCAGGTCATCGCCCGCGACATAGGGCGCGCGCCGGTCCTTCCAGTCGAGCACGGTAATCGCGATCTCGCGCCCCGCTTTCGTGGCCAGATCGCGCAGCAGGGCGATCTCCGACACGGTCAGTGCGCCAACGCCAAGATTGTCCGAGCGCGTCGAGTGGAAGATCAGGCAGACGCGCAGCGTGCGGCTCATATCCGTCCTCGCCAGACGCGGCGCATCGTGCCTGCGAAGTTGCGCAGGTTCCGCGTCACGGGGTTCTGCAAGGCGCAGGCGCGCAGGTTCATCCCCTCATAGCGCGGGATCGGGCGTGCCATCAGCTTGAGCGCCGCGAGACGCGCGAAAAGGGCCCGGCGGCGTTCGCGCTGACCGGGTTGGATCGCGGCGAGTTCCGCCACATCGAACGGCGCGGTCTCAACCGCCTCTGCCGCCTCGGCCTCCCTCAGAATGTCCGCGCCGAGCCGCGTGCGCGCCACGATCAGGCTGCGCCCCGGCGCCTCCTCGAACAGCGGATAGCCTTCGTCATCGGCTTCCCACGCATCGGCGCAGACCAGATCGGCGGCAACCCCGGTGCCATCAGCGCAAATCTTGCAGCGATGCTGGACATGGCGCGAGAGCACCCCGCCCCAGGCCGCGTGATAGCTCGTCTCGCGGGTGGCGCCATCATGCAGCGTGGCCACCGTCTTGCCCGGCCAGCCATTCCCGCGATAGCGCAGGCCTGTCAGTTGATCCTCGGGCGCGCCCATCTCCGCCAGCAACTCCCGCGCGCCCTCCGCGCCGGGAACGCCCGCGCAGAAGAAGGACAGGATCACCGGGAAAGTCCGCGCGAGTTTCGGATCGCGCGCCACAAGCGCCCGCAGTGCGACCGCATCGCAAGGCTTCCCGATCACCGCGAAGCGCCGTCCATCCGCGATCAGCGACGACAGATCGGCCAGTGGGGCCGAGGGCGCATAACGCGAACCCGCCGCCCCCAGAACCTCGTCCCGCGTGGTACTCAGCCGCATCCGGTTTCCGATCGGCTTCTCGGGGTCGGGTTCGATCTGGGCGATGGCATCGACACGACCCGATTGCAGCAGATGCAGCGCCAGCGCCGAGAGCGCCCCGCCCGAAGCGCCTGCGTGGCGCAGGTCCGGGTCGGTGGCATGGCCGCTCTTCATCTCCATGAACCGCCCCCAGAGCGGCTCCTCTCCGGGCGCGACGCGCTGCGCGCTCTGGCCCAAGCCGGGGCAACAGGCGGCGATGGCGGCCTCGGCGCGGGCGGAAATCTCGGCGCTTTGCAGCGGGCGCAGGAAGCCGCGCGTATCCGGAGCCATGGCGATCTCGTCAGGCGCGACCGCCGCGCAAAGCCCGCAGCCTGCACAGAGATCACCCGCAGCGACTTGCGAGAGCGCATCGCTCGATGGTGTCGGAAAATGGCTGTGATGGGTCATGCTCGGCCGCTCTGCTTTTTCACGAAGTTGAACAGCAAAGCCGGGAATCTGGCAAGGCGGCACACCGCCGGAGACCTCGGTTGACGTGGCCGTCAGGCCACAGCCGTAATGCCGCGCTTGACCAAGCGGTACCCGGGGCGGGATTATGGGCGCAAAACATGCGCGGGCGGCCAAACCCCGCCCCATATCGGACAGTACATGCTTCGCACCGCGATCCTCATCCTTAGCGGGAACGCCGCCACCTCGGCGCTGATGCTCGCGCGCAACCTCGTAATCGCGCGGCTGATCCCGGTCGCCGATTACGGCGTGGCCGCGACCTTCGCGATGGTGATGGCGGTGATCGAGATGGGCTCGACGCTGGGGCTGCAGCAGCAGATCGTGCAGTCGAAGCGCGGCGACGACCCGGCGTTTCAGGCCGCACTGCAAGGTTTTCAACTGCTGCGCGGCGTGATCGCGGCGGCGGCGCTGTTCGTGCTGGCGGGGCCGATCGCCGACTTCCTCGCGATCCCGGAGGCCGCATCTGCCTATCGCTGGCTCGCGCTGGTACCGCTCCTGACGGCGGCGCAGCATTTCGACATCCACCGCGCCCAGCGCAGGGGCCACTATCGCCCGATGCTGCTGACAGGCGCCCTGCCCGCACTGGCCGCGCTGATCGCAATCTGGCCGCTCTCGCGTCTCTTCGACGACTGGCAGGTGGCGCTTTGGGCGATCCTGTTGCACGCAGCCCTCGGGGTTCTGGTCTCGCACCTGATGGCCGAGCGCCGCTACCGCCTGCGCCTCGACCGCGCCGAGATGCGCGCGAACCTGCGTTTCGGCGCGCCGCTTCTGGCCAATGCGGCCCTGATGTATCTCGTCTTTCAGGGCGACAAGATCATCGTCGGGCGACTGGCAGGAATGGAGGCGCTGGCGGTCTTCGCGATGGGCATGACACTGACGCTGACGCCCACGCTGATTGGCGCGAAGTCGGTGCAGAACCTCTTTTTACCGAAACTCTCGGTCGCACATGGCCGTGCGGACGCCTCCGCGCATCGCCAGCTTGCCGGGGCGACATTCGAGGGGATGTTCCTCACCGGATCGACCCTCCTGCTGGGCACGGTCCTGATCGGACCGTTCGTCGTCACCGCCCTTCTGGGGACGAAATATGCAAGCCTCCTGCCGCTCCTGATCCCCTTCGCGCTTATGAACGCGCTCCGCGCGATCAAGAACGGGCCGAGCACGGTCGCGCTCTCGGCGGGGCAGACCGATAACGGCTTTTGGGGGAACCTGCCCCGGATCGCGGTTCTCCCGCTGAGCTGTTGGGCGCTTGCCCAGACCGGCTCGGTCGTGCCGGTGATCTGGCTCGGGGTCACGGGCGAGGCGATCGGTCTCGGCGTGGCGCTCTGGCGGCTGTCGCGGGTCATGGCGCTGCCACAGGTTGGCCGCGCTGCGCTGACGACCGCACTCGTGCTGGTCGCGATCCCGCTGATTACACTTGCCGCGCCCGGCACGCTGCTGATCTGGCCGATCGCGCTGCTCCTGATCGCGGCGCAACTTGTCGCCCTGCCCCATCTGCGGGCCTATTTCGGACGCCCGCAGATCGGCACTGCCTGACTCCGCGCCTCTGTACGATTTTCGTGCTACACTCTCCGATGACGCGCGCCATAAACCAAAGATGGAGGATCGGTATGAACCGATTTCTGGGTTATGTCTTCGTCGCGGCGCTCTCATTCGCTACGCCTGCCCTCGCGGAGGAGATGCGCGAGGTTCCGGTGTATTTCTCAGCCGGAGCGGATAACGCGGTTCTGAGCGATCGCATCAAGGGCTATGACAGCGTGATCTACACGATCGGCGCCGAGGCCGGTCAGACGATTGATATCAAGCTGTCCACGAAACACACCGCCACGTATTTCAACCTCTACGGCCCTGGGAGCGGGCCCGGCGATCAGGCGATCATGAACAGCCAGTTCACGCCCGAGCTGAACCACTACACCGGCACGCTGCCGAGTTCGGGGACATACAAGATCTCGGTCTACATGATGCGCTCGGCGGCGCGGCGCGACGAGGTTGCGAATTTCGACATCCGGATCGGGATCACCGGAAAGACCGGCGCCATCGTGCAGGGTGATTATGCCGACGGGCTGCAGGGCGGGCCGGATTTCTGGCAGGTCCAGACCGGCGATATCAACGATCCGCTGAACCTGCGCGCGAGGCCCTCGACCGGGGCTACGATCCTCGGCCGGTTCCCCGAGGGGGCGATCCTGCGCAACATGGGCTGCCGAATGGCCGAGGGTCAGCGATGGTGCCAGGTCGCGGCCACCGAAGGCTCTCTGACCGGCTGGGTCGCAGGACGCTATCTGCGAGAAGGCTCTGCCCCGCCACCGCGCGTGGCCGAACCCGAGACCCGCGATCAGCAGGTCCAGTTCGCCCCCGGCACGAGCGGCGCGGTGCTGAGATCGACCCTCGACCCCGGCGCTGCGGTCAACTACCGGCTCGGCGCGCGGGCCAAGCAGTTCCTGACGGCACAGCTCCAGACAGGCTCGCCTGCGGTGCATTTCAACATCTTCACCCCGGACGGCCAGCTTCTCTACGAGAGCCGCGGCGGTAGGCGCGACTATCGCGGACAGCTCTGGCTCAACGGCGAAAACCGGATCACGGTGTACAATATCGGCGACGCCCCTGCCCCCTTCACGATGATCGTCGGGATCGAGTGAGCGCGGGCGCAAACCCGGAGGGACAATCCAATGACCAAGAGGACGACACTCACACGCAGGGCCGCCACCGCGGCCCTGGCGGGCGTGACCCTGAGCGCGCTCGCAGCCTGCGTTCCAGAGCCACCCGACGGACGGCCAAGCCCGCTCGACGGGCACTGGGTCGGTAGGTACACCCCTCAGAGCATGCGTGTGATGGATCGGCCCTGCACGCCGGGCTACGGCGGGATATTCATCCGGGACGGCCGGGTTTCGGGCCAGGCCACCAACACCTACGGAGCTTCCTACAGGGTAACCGGGCAAGTCGTCGGAGCCGACCGGATCGTCGGGAATTTCTACTTCCGAACGCGCTCTGTCGGCTCACTCAAGGGGCACCTCGTCAAAGGGCGCCTCGTGGGGGATTATCAAAACGTCGACGGGTGCAGCGGCACCTGGGTCGCGACGCGACAATGAGGAGGCTTACTCGGAAACCTTCTTCACGAATTGCGACTTCAGCCCCATCTGGCCGATGCCGGGCACCTTGCAGTCGATGTCGTGATCGCCGTCGACGAGACGGATGCCGCGCACCTTGGTGCCGACCTTCACCACCGAGGAGGAGCCCTTCACCTTGAGGTCCTTGATCACGGTCACCGTGTCGCCGTCGTTCAGCACGTTGCCCACCGCGTCGCGCACCTCCGCGGGCGCATCCGCGTCACCCGAGGCCGACCATTCATGGCCGCATTCGGGACAGATCAGCAGGGCGTCCATCTCGTAGGTGAAGGACGAGTTGCATTCGGGGCACGGGGGCAAAGTATCGCTCATGGGTCATGCCCTTAGTCTCGCGCGCCTGTTATCGCCAGAAAAATCTTTCTCCTGCGACAAAAAGCGGGAAGCGATCTGTGCGGCTCCGGCCCGCTCAGGCTGGATCGGGCAAGCCGTGAACCTCGCCAGCGCGCAGGACCTCTGGCGCATAGGCCTTGCGGGAAAACACCTCGCGGACGTCCTCGACGAAGCTCTCCAGCGGGTCCATCGGATAGGCCGGATCGAAACTCGACTGATCCCAGCGCTCGCAGAATTGCTCGCAGCTGCGATAACAGGGGTGGTCCTTGAATTTCTGGCGCTCCTCCGGGTCCCAACCGTAGTGATGGCCGTAATAGGCGATCTGGAAAATGCCGTGATGTTCGACCACCCACGAGACCTCCTCGCGGACATAGGGCCGCAGAATTTCCGCCGCCATCCGGTCGTGGTTCTGGGGCGCGAGCCGGTCGCCGATGTCGTGCAGCAGTGCCGCCACGATCCAGTCAAGATCCGCCCCGTCCCGCCGCGCCCGGGTCGCCGCCTGCAGCCCGTGTTCGAGCCGCGTGATCTGGTAGCCCGACAGCGTCTCCTCCGCCTGCGCGGCGAGTTCGCGCAACAACCGATCCGCCGTTCCCGCAAGGAAGGGCTTCTCCAGTTCTTCGAGCAGTTCGTAATCTTCGCGGGTGCCGTCTTTCATCTGGGTGAAGGAGACTGTCGGTCCGGATGAGGTCATCTGCGGTCCTTCCGGTTGCGGGTTTCATTCCTCGGCCGCCTCGGGCCACACCGGACATCGTGACGCGGGATGGCGAAAATGGCCAGAGCGCGGCCGCACCTTCCAGTTTCACCCCGAACGGAAAGAGGCCCTCTCCGGGGGGCGGAGAGGGCCAGTTTCGCCGATCAGGCTCATTAGTTTACCGCCCGAGCTGTTTTTAGTCTCGCCTGGGCCTTCTCGGCGTCTGGGACGAGCGCACCCGCCCCGGATCTCGTTGTTGCGCACGGCGGCGCTCAGTGCAGCGCCATCTCGCGCGCAGTCATCAGGGTGACGGTGGTCGCACCGCCGCCCATCCGGATATCGGTCACGTCGAGCGCGTGGTGATCGAGGTCGCCGCCGAGGCAGGCGATCTCGGTGCCCGTGAAAGTCGCGTCGATCAGCGAGGTCAGCCCCTCGCCCACCAGCTCGGCCTCGATGCCACCAGGGATGCGGCGCGTCGTTTTGGGGGTCACCCGCTTATTGCCGACGATCAGGTCCAATTTCCGCTCCTTGCCGCCTTTGGCGGTCGTTTCTGTCCCTCGGGCCGCGCCCGTCTTCCCTCGGCCCGGACAGACCGGACCGCGCCGTCGTCGTCGGGGCCCCGGCCGCCAGACCGAGACCCCTGTCCCTCAAGAGCAACCGCTGGTCGCCCCGCAGGTGTTGCACTTCATGCAGGTGCCGTTGCGCACCAGCGTGTAGTTGCCGCAATCTCCGCAAGCTTCGCCCTCGTAGCCCTGCATCTTCGCCTTGGCGCGGGCATCCATCTGGACCGAGCCCGAGGAGACCGCGGTGGAGCTGGAGGCACGGGCCTGCGCGCTTTGCGCGGGCATCTGCGAAGTCACCACTTCCACGCCGCCCTGCAGAGCCATCAGCTCTTGCGGCAGGCGCTTGCGCAGATAGCCGGTCGAGGAAATCTGGCGCAGCACTTCGAGCGACTTCGAAGCGTTCTCGGACATCGGCTCGACATTGCCGTCGGCGCGCTTGCCCTCGTTCTCGCCACCGCCCAGATCGTCGAAGCTGGTGCCCTGCGGCTTGATATGCGCAAGGTCGGTGCGGTCGAGATAGGACACGGCCAGTTCGCGGAACACGTAGTCGAGGATCGAGGTCGCGTTCTTGATCGAGTCGTTGCCCTGCACCATCCCGGCCGGTTCGAACTTGGTGAAGGTGAAGGCGTCCACGAACTCCTCCAGCGGCACGCCGTATTGCAGGCCCACCGACACGGCGATCGCGAAGTTGTTCATCATCGCCCGGAAGCCAGCGCCTTCCTTGTGCATGTCGATGAAGATCTCGCCCAACGTGCCGTCATGGTATTCGCCGGTGCGCAGATAGACCTTGTGACCGCCCACGACCGCCTTCTGGGTGTAGCCCTTGCGACGCTCCGGAAGCTTCTCGCGGTGGCTGCGGACGATCTCCTTGACCAGCACCTTCTCGACGATCTTCTCGGCGAGCACGGCGGCCTTTTCCTGGGTCGAGCCGGTGGCGAGGATTTCCTCGGCCTCCTCGTCATCCTCGACCAGCGCGGCAGCCAGCGGCTGCGACAGTTTCGATCCGTCACGGTAGAGCGCATTGGCCTTGATCCCGAGCGACCAGCTGAGCTCGTAGGCTGCTTTCACGTCTTCGATCGAGGCGTGGTTCGCCATGTTGATCGTCTTCGAGATCGCGCCCGAGATGAAGCTCTGCGCGGCAGCCATCATGTGGATGTGGCTCTCGACGCTGAGGTAGCGCTTGCCCTTCTTGCCGCAGGGATTGGCGCAGTCGAACACGCTCAGGTGCTCGTCCTTCAGGTGCGGTGCGCCTTCCAGCGTCATCGTCCCGCAGACATGGTCGTTCGCGGCGTCGATCTGCTTCTTGGTGAAGCCGAGGTGACGCAGCATGTCGAAGGTCGGATCGTTCAGCTTCTCGGCCGGGATGCCCAGCGTCTGGGTGCAGAACTCCTCGCCCAGCGTCCACTGGTTGAAGACGAAGCGGATATCGAAGGCGGTCGGCAGCGCGGCCTCGACCTTCTCGATCTCGCGCGGGCCGAAGCCGTGGCCGATCAGCGCGGTGGTGTTGATGTCGGGGCAGTTGCCAAGGCTGGCGTGGCCCACGGCATAGGCGATGATCTCTTCGATCTGCGCCGAGCTATAGCCCAGCGTTTCGAGCGCGCCCGGCACCGAGCGGTTGATGATCTTGAAGTAGCCGCCGCCTGCAAGCTTCTTGAATTTCACCAGCGCGAAGTCCGGCTCGATCCCGGTGGTGTCGCAATCCATTACCAGACCGATCGTCCCGGTTGGCGCGATCACCGACACCTGCGCGTTGCGGTAGCCGTGCTGCTCGCCCAGGGCCAGCGCCTCGTCCCAGGATTGTTTGGCCAGCGCGATCAGTTCCTGATCGGGGCAGCCCTTGTGATCGAGCGCGACCGGCTTGATCTCGAGGCTCTCGTAGCCATCGGTCTTGCCGTAAGCGGCGTTGCGGTGGTTGCGGATGACGCGGAGCATATGCTTCGAGTTCTTCTCGTAGCCCGGGAACGCGCCCAACTCGCCCGCCATCTCGGCCGAAGTGGCGTAGGAGACACCGGTCATCACGGCGGTCAGCGCGCCACACAGCGCCCGGCCCTCTTTCGAGTCGTAGCCCAGACCCATATTCATCAGCAGGCCGCCGATATTGGCATAGCCGAGGCCCAGCGTGCGGAAGTCGTAGCTGCGCTGCGCGATTTCCTTCGAGGGGAACTGCGCCATCAGCACCGAGATTTCCAGCGTCACGGTCCACAGGCGGGTGGCGTGCATGTAGCTTTCCGCGTCGAACTTGCCGTCCTTGTAGAAGGTCAGCAGGTTCATCGATGCGAGGTTACACGCCGTGTCGTCGAGGAACATGTATTCCGAGCACGGGTTCGAGCCGCGGATCGCGCCGTCTTCGGGGCAGGTGTGCCATTCGTTGACGGTGTCGTGGAACTGGATGCCCGGATCGGCGCAGGCCCAGGCGGCGTGGCCGACCTGCTCCCACAGATCGCGGGCTTTCACGGTCTTGGCGACCTTGCCGTCGGTGCGGCGGATCAGTTCCCAATCGGCATCGTCCTTAACCGCTTTCAGGAAAGCGTTGGTGACGCGGACCGAGTTGTTCGAGTTCTGACCCGAGACCGAAACGTAGGCTTCCGAGTCCCAATCGGTATCGTAGGTCGGGAATTCGATCGAGCTGTAGCCCTGCCGCGCATATTGCAGCACGCGGTTGATGTAGGTTTCCGGGATCATCACGCGCTTGGCGGATTTGATCGCGGCTTTCAGCGCCTCGTTCTGAGTCGGATCGACCGAGGTCTCGTCGGAGCCGTCGAATTCGCGGATCGCGGTGAAGATGCCGTTCAGCTCACGCTCATGCAGCTTGGAGCCCGCGACCAGCGAGGCCACTTTCTGCTCTTCGATGACCTTCCAGTTGACGAATTCCTCGATATCCGGGTGATCCATGTCGCAGATCACCATCTTCGCGGCGCGGCGCGTGGTGCCGCCCGACTTGATCGCGCCCGCCGCGCGGTCGCCGATCTTGAGGAAGCCCATCAGGCCGGAGGATTTGCCACCGCCCGAGAGGCTCTCGCCTTCGGCGCGCAGGCTCGAGAAGTTGGTGCCCGTGCCCGAGCCGTATTTGAACAGGCGCGCCTCGCGGACCCAGAGATCCATGATCCCGCCCTCTTTTACCAGATCGTCCGAGACCGACTGGATGAAGCAGGCATGGGGCTGCGGATGCTCGTAGGCCGAGGTCGAGGAGGTCAGCTTGCCGGTCTTGTGATCGACATAGAAGTGGCCCTGACCGGGACCGTCGATGCCGTAGGCCCAGTGCAGGCCGGTGTTGAACCATTGCGGCGAGTTCGGCGCGGCCATCTGTTCGGCCAGCATGAAGCGCATCTCGTCATAGTAAGCCTGCGCATCAGCTTCCGTGGTGAAGTAGCCGCCCTTCCAGCCCCAATAGCACCAGGCACCGGCGAGACGGTCGAACACTTGCTTGGCCGAGCTTTCGCCCGTGAAGCGCGCCTCTTCGGGGAGTTGGGCCAGCGCCTCTTCATCGGGAACCGAGCGCCACAGGAATTCCGGCACGCCCTTTTCCTTGACCTTCTTCAGCGCCGCCGGGACGCCGGCCTTGCGGAAGTATTTCTGCGCCAGAACGTCCGAGGCGACCTGGCTCCAACCGCTGGGCACTTCGACCGACTCGTTGCGGAACACCACCTTGCCGTCGGGATTGCGAATCTCGGATGCGGTCGTCGTGAACTCCAGCGCGCCGTAGGCGCCGGTTTCGTCGGTGGTGAACTTGCGTTCGATCTTCATTGCCCTGTCCCCGTTTGCAGTCAGTCAAATCCGGTGTCGGCGGGAGCCGCAGAGAACAGAAAGCCCGGGCCTCGCAGTCGACACCGCGAGGGCTGCGCGCCCCGGATTCGGGGGTGCAATGTCCGAAATCTGTCCCTTGGCCCTAGGCTCCACTACATCTGGTGGGTTGGCCTCCGACACCACACAACCTGCCGTAGGCGCACCGAGCCGTCAACGAAACTTTCACCTTGAGTCAGTCCATTTTTCAGTTGACCGGCCCCAAGGGAAGCGGACTGCACGATTCCTCCACATTTGGTTAACGCTAGGACGCCGCGCTGCGGCACCAATAAGGGCCAAATTTCATTGAGGATTCCCGCGCGTTTGCGGCTCATCTGGGAATTTCAATCCACAGCACGCAATATCTTGTGGATAGCCGCGCCGGCTTTGCGCAAAAAATGGGCAAATTCGCGGATCGTGTCGCTAGTGCCACAATCAAGACCTGCCACTAGATGTAGTCAGGGCCGGAATCGGCAATTTGGAGGGATGGTCGGGGCGGCGAGATTCGAACTCACGACCTTCTGTACCCAAAACAGACGCGCTACCAGGCTGCGCTACGCCCCGACGCCCTCTCCTTACAAAGAGGTTCGGCACAAGAAAAGGGTCATTCGCAGGGAAATGCGGCTTGTGTCGGATCGACGCTGGGATGCGCAAGCTCCGCACCCGGCGCGATCCCGTAGCGCGCGGCCATCCCGGCATTGATCTCGAGCACGTAGCGTACCGGCGCGCCGGAGGGAATCGGCGTGTCGTCATTGGGAGTGGTGTTCGCCGCGACCTTCACCACGCGCCCTGCCGGATCGATGAAAACCATATCGAGCGGCAGCGGCGTGTCGTGCATCCAGAAGGCGACCTCGCGCGGGCGGTCATAGATGAAGAGCATCCCTGCCCCCGCGTCCATCTCGCGCCGACCCATCAAGCCCTGCGCACGCTCTGCACTGTCATCGGCAATCTCGATGGTGAAATTCACCAACTGGCCATCGGTGCGCAGAATCGCGAGATCGTCGCGGCATTGCGCTCCGTCCGCCGCGGCGATGCCCGGCGCCAAACTCAGAAGAAGGGCGGCGCTCAGCGCCCGGATTTCAAACCAGCATCCCATGCGAGCACCTGTGCCGCCATCCGCCCCCTCTTGCCTTCGATCACCCGCAGGCACACCGCTTCGCCGGGGCTGAGATCGGCGAAGCCCGATCGACGCAGAACCTCCATGTGAATGAAAATATCCTCTTCGTTTTCGAAGATGTTGGCAAAGCCGAATCCCTTGGCCTTTTCAAACCACTTCACCCGCGCCGGTTCCAGCGGCAGGGCCGCGATATCGTCGAAACTGTTGTCACCCAAATCTTCGATCGGCGCGACGGGCTCGCCTTCCGGGGGTAAAATCTCCAAGACCTCGACCGCCTGCGCGCCGCGCGGGGTCAGCTGCATCTGGACACGAATCCGTGCGCGGTCAGCAATCGAGCCCTGGCCGAAATTGCGAAGCACATTCGCGTGTAGAAGGATATCCGGCCCCCCTTCGCCATCGACGATGAAGCCGAACCCTTTGACTGGGTCAAACCATTTAACGGTGCCGGTGACTTCGCGAGGCTCGGCCTCCGACTCCCCCAGCATCTTCCATCCCGTTTGCATACTTCGGGCTTTCCTGTTCGCATTTCCGCCCGCACCTCACTCAGGAGATGCGGTATTCACGCGACACTTCAAGAGAATTCTCAAAGTTTCAAGACCCTATGCAATTCACGAAGCGCGAGTTTCAGGGGTTTAGGCGGGTCACTTCCCACGCATCGGCAAGGGTTTGCCGGCTCCAACGGAAACGATCGTGAAGGCGAAATGCGCCGTCCGCCCAAAATTCCAACTCCAAGGGCTTGATTCTGAACCCTCCCCAGAAAGGCGGTCGTTCCGGATTTGTGCCATGACCCGCGGTCACCTTCGCGACCTCCGCCATCAGCGCGCTGCGCGAGCTCAGCGGCTCACTTTGTCGCGAGGCCCAGGCCCCGAGACGCGATTTCAAGGAGCGTGACTTGTAATAGACATCGGCCTGCGGCCCTTCTTCGCGTTCAACCATACCGCGAACCCGAATCTGGCGGCGCAATGACTTCCAATGCATCACGAAAGCAGCTTTTCCGGCGCTCTCGATCTCCTGCGCCTTCACCGATCCGTAGTTGGTGTAGAAAACGAACGCCCCGCCCGAGGGCATGTCGCGCCCCTCTATTTCCTTGAGGAGAACCATGCGCGCATTGGGCAGCCCGTCCGGATCGACCGTCGCCAGCGCTATCGCATTGGGATCGTTGATCTCGGTCTCTTCGGCTTCGCTCAGCCAAGCCTGCGCGATCGCGAAAGGATCGTCGCCCGCGAAAATTCCGGTTCTGTCACTCATACTCGCCTCCAGTCTGGCCCGTCGCATGGCACACCGTGCCCAACGCTCCGATCGGCAACACGATCCACACGATCATGCTTGACCGGAGGTCAGTAGCCTTGATGCGTCTTCACCTTTCGCCTAAAGCATTCGGACTTACCAGAGCGAAGCGGGGGACAACCTGACATGTCGAACAACCTGATGGCGGGCAAACGCGGGCTGATCATGGGCCTTGCGAATGACAAATCCATCGCCTGGGGCATCGCCAAGGCCCTCGCGGATGCGGGAGCGGAACTCGCCTTCTCGTTCCAGGGCGAGGCGCTCAAGAAGCGCGTGGGACCGCTGGCCGAACAGCTCGGCTCCGAGATCCTCGTCGAATGCGACGTCGCCAACGGCGACTCGATCAAGAGCCTTTTCGAGACGCTGCGCACGCATTGGGACAGCATCGATTTCGTCGTCCACGCGATCGGTTTCTCCGACAAGTCGGAGCTGCGCGGGCGCTATGTCGACACCTCGCGCGACAACTTCAAAACCACGATGGACATCTCGGTCTATTCCTTCACCGCAGTATGCAAGGAAGCTGCTGCGATGATGAACGAGGGCGGCTCGCTGCTCACGCTGACCTATTACGGTGCCGAGCAGGTCATGCCGCATTACAACGTGATGGGCGTGGCGAAAGCGGCGCTGGAAGCCAGCGTGATGTATATCGCAGAGGACCTCGGCAAGGACGGAATCCGCTGCAACGCGATCTCCGCCGGTCCGATCAAGACGCTCGCGGCTTCGGGCATCGGCGATTTCCGCTACATCATGAAGTGGAACGAGCTGAACTCGCCGCTGCGCCGCAACGTGACGCAGGAAGAGGTCGGCAAGGCCGCGCTCTACCTGCTCTCCGATCTCGGCTCCGGCACCACCGGCGAGACGCTGCATGTTGACGCGGGCTATCACGTCGTGGGCATGAAAGCGGTCGACGCACCCGATATCGACGTGGTCACCAAGCGGAAGGAATGAGATGACCCTCGCGGCCCTCACCGCGATCTATTTCGTGCATCTGGCCGCGGCGATGTCGCCGGGGCCAGCTGTGCTGCTGGCCGCGCGCACGGGACTGCGCGACGGGTTCCAGCGCGGCATCTGGCTCGCACTCGGGATCGGCTTGGGCGCGGTTATCTGGGCGGCGGCGGCGCTGTTCGGTCTCGCCCTCATCTTCAAGATCGCCCCTGCCCTGCTTACCACGCTGAAAATCGCCGGCGCGGCCTATCTGCTGTGGCTCGCATACAAGATGTGGCGCCACGCGGACGATCCGATGGACGATGAGATTCCCGACCTGCCCCGCACCCGCTCGGCTCCGCGTCTGATCTGGCTCGGCATCTCGACCCAGCTCGCCAACCCGAAACCCGCCGTATTCTTCGGCACCGTCTTCCTGACCTTCATCCCGCCCTCGGCGCCCGCATGGGCCTATGCCGCGATCCTCGGCATCGTGATGTTCAACGATGCGGGATGGAACGTCATCGTCGCGCGGATATTCTCGCTCGAGAAGACGCGCGCGGCCTATCTGAACCTGAAAACCGTGATCGAGCGCTGCTTCGGCGGCCTGCTGGCGCTGCTCGGTCTGAAACTCGCTCTGAGCTGAGGAGACCCCCGATGTCCGATCGTCTGCCGCATGAAAAAGGCTTCCACGTCAGCTGGGACCAAATCCACCGGGACGCCCGTGCGCTGGCATGGCGCCTCGACGGCAAGGGGCCGGGCGACGGCAGCTGGCGCGCCGTGGTAGGCATCACCCGTGGCGGCCTCGTTCCGGCGGCGATCGTCGCGCGCGAACTGGACATCCGCACGGTCGATACGATCTCGGTCAAAAGCTACAACCATCAGGAACAACGCGAAGCGCAGGTCATCAAGCCCACGCAGGAGAGCCTGATGGAAAACGGCGGCGAAGGCGTGCTGATCGTCGACGACCTCGTCGATACCGGCAACACGCTGAAGCTGGTGCGCGACCTCTTCCCGAAGGCGCAATTCGCGACCGTCTACGCCAAGCCGATGGGCGCACCGCTGGTCGACACCTTCATCACCGAAGTCAGCCAGGACACTTGGATCTTCTTCCCCTGGGACATGGCGCTGCAATATGTGCAACCCTATCGCGGCACGGACTGATCAGTGCGGTTCGGCGCACCCGGAACCCCTCTCGGGCGGTTCCTGCACTGGCTTTTCGAGGTCAGCCTGATCATCAAGGCGATCTTCGAGATTGCGGAAACGCTGTCCGGCCTCGCGCTTCTCGGGCTGCCGAAGAATGCGGTCTTCGACGCCGCGCATTGGCTGACCGCGCGCGAGCTGCGCGAGGATCCCAATGACCGCATCGCCAATGCGTTCCTCAACGCGGCCCATCACTTCTCGATCCAGACTCAGGATTTCTACGGTTTCTATTTCACCAGCCACGGCTTGCTGAAGCTGGTCGTGGTGATCCTGCTGATCCGTGGACTGATCTGGGCCTACCCGATGGCGATCGTGATGATGACCGGCTTCGTGGCCTACCAGATGTATCTCTACAGTCTGAACCATGGCGCAGGCATGCTGGCGCTGACGGTGCTGGATCTCGTGGTCATCGCGCTGACCCTACGCGAGTGGTATGTGCGGCACAGCTTCGCATGGCGCAACCACCATGAGGGACGCAGCTAGGGCGCGCTGCCCGCTTATCTGCCTCCGTTTGCGCCTCACCCCCGAGATATTCCCGACAAGAGGAAGCGCAGCCCCCTTCTTCTCGATCCAAATATCCCTGCCGGAGGCTCCCGCCTCTTGCCAAGCGCGCGGCGCTCTGCTGATCTCGCGCCGATCAGCCAAGAGGACCTTCATGCCCCATCCGCTCAACCCCGCCCTCGCCGCCACCTTCCCGCCCCCGGTCATGGAGGCGCGGCGCTGGCTCGACGGGGTCGAGTTCACCGCCGATCGCCCGCTGATCAATGTCTCGCAGGCAGCCCCCGTCGATCCGCCGCCCGAGGCGCTGCGCCAAGCCATCGCCGAAGCCGCGCTGAACGATCCGCAGGCGCATCTCTACGGACCGGTTCTGGGCCTTCCCGATCTGCGCGCGGAACTCGCGCATCAATGGTCGCTGGCCTATGGCGGCGAGGTCGCCGCGCGTCAGGTCGCGATCACCCAAGGCTGCAATCAGGCGTTCTGCGCGACGCTGGCCACGCTCGCAGGCCCGGGCGACGAGGTGATCCTGCCGACGCCTTGGTATTTCAATCACAAGATGTGGCTCGACATGGCGGGCGTGCACACGGTGCCGCTCGCCCCCGGCGCGGGGCTTCTGCCCGATCCCGAGGAGGCCGCCGCGAAGATCACCGGCAAGACCCGGGCGATCGTGCTCGTCTCGCCCAACAACCCGGGCGGGGCGGAATATCCGGCCGAGCTGCTGCGCGCCTTCGCCGATCTGGCCAAGCGTCACAAGCTCGCGCTGATCGTGGACGAGACCTATCGCGACTTCGACTCGCGCAATGGAGCTCCGCATGACCTGTTCTCCGATCCCGACTGGCCGGACTATTTCATCCATCTCTATTCCTTCTCGAAAGCCTATCGCCTGACGGGGCATCGCGTCGGCGCCATCGTCGCAGGCGAGGCGCGCCTCGCAGAGGTCGAGAAATTTCTCGACACGGTGGCCATCTGCCCCTCGCAGCTTGGTCAGATGGCAGCGCTGTGGGGGATGGTCCACCTGTCGCAATGGGTCGCGGGCGAGCGCGAGGAAATCCTGCGCCGCCGCACCGCGATGGAGGCGGCCTTCGCCGATCTCGAAGGCTGGAAGATGCTGGGCTGCGGCGCCTATTTCGCCTATGTCACCCATCCCGATCCGCGCCCCTCTCCTGATTTCGCGCAGGCTCTGGTGCGCGAGGCGGGCGTGCTGATGCTGCCCGGCACGATGTTCATGCCACAGGGCGCAAACGGAGCCGCGCAGCAGATGCGGATCGCCTTCGCCAATGTCGACAGTGACGGGATCGCGGCGCTGCGCGACCGGCTGGCGAGCCTCGCGCGCAGCTAGCCTTGCAGGCCAGTAATCAAAGCCCTAAACAGCGCCAAAAGACAATTCCCGAGGAGGACCCCCGATGAAGATGCGCAGCCACGGCAAGAGTGTCGTCGTCTGGATCTTGCTGGCCATGCTGATCCTTGGTCTCGGCGGTTTCGGGCTACGCAGCTTCTCCGGTTCGGCCAAGTCGGTCGGCGCGGTCGGCGAGACCAAGATCACCGTGGACGATTACGCTCGCGCTCTGCGTCAGGAAATGCAGCAGCGCTCGCAGCAGCTTGGCCAGGCGGTGACGATGGCGCAGATGAAGGCGTCGGGCGCGGACCAGCGGGTGCTGGGCAAGCTGATCGGTCAGGCCGCGATCGGTGAGGGCGCGCGGCGTCTTGGCGTCTCGGTCGGCGACAAGCAGCTGCAGCAGAAGATCTACGACATCCCGGCCTTCCAGAACGCCTCGGGCAAGTTCGACCGCGAGACCTACAAGTTCGCGCTGCGCCAGCAAGGCTATTCCGAACAGCAATTCGAAGCGCAGCTGCGCGACGATCTCGCCCGCTCGATCATTCAGGGCGCAGTCGCGGGCGGCGTGGATGCCCCCAAGCCCGTCGTGGATGCCTATACGCAATATGTAGGCGAGAAGCGCGGCTTCACTTGGGCGGAAGTGACGGAGAGCGATCTGACCAAGGCGATCCCGGATCCGACGGACGAGCAGCTCAAAACCTATTACAACGACCATATCGATCAGTTCACCGCGCCCGAGACGCGTGACATCACCTATGCCTGGCTGACGCCTGAGATGCTGGCCGACAAGGTGAAGATCGACGACGCCACGCTGAAGGCCGAATACGAGCGTCGGATCGACGAGTTCAAGCAGCCCGAGAAGCGCCTCGTGGAGCGTCTCGTCTATTCCGACATGGATGCCGCGAAAGCCGCTAAAGCCAAGCTGGACGGCGGCGCGACCTTTGCCGATCTTGCGAAGGATCGCGGCCTGACGCTGGACGATGCCGATCTGGGCGACGTGACTCGCGACGATCTGGGCAAGGCCGCCGACGCGGTCTTCTCGGCCGAAAACAACACCGTGGTCGGCCCCGTCGAGACCGATCTGGGCCCGGCGCTGTTCAAGGTGAACGGCATCATCGATGCACAGGAGACCTCGTTCGCCGACGCGCGCGACGAACTGGCGGGCGATGCCGAGGCCGAGAAGGCCCGCAACGAGATCGGCAAGATGAGTGAAAACCTGCAGGACCGTCTGGCCGGAGGCGCGACTCTGGAGGAGATGGCCAAGGAAACCGACATGGAGCTTGGCCAGATCGCTTTCACCGCCGACAGCACCGACGGCATCGCGGGATATGACGAATTCCGCAAGGCGGCGAACGAGGCGACGACCGACGCCTATCCCGAGCTGCAGACCCTGTCGGATGGCGGCGTCTTCGCGTTGCGCCTGAACAAGATCGTGCCGCCCCAGCCCAAGCCCTTCGACGAGGTGAAGAGCGACGTGGCCGATGCGTGGCGCGCCGATCAGGTCGTGCAGGCGGAAGAGGCCCGCGCCAAGGAGATCGTCTCTGCGGTCGAGGGCGGCAAGTCGCTGGGCGAGACCGGCGTGCTGACCACCAAGGTGGCGAGCATCGGGCGCGGCGGCTATTCCGACGAACTGCCGCCGCCCGTGGTCTCGAAGGTCTTCAAGACCGAACCGGGCAAGCCGGCGCAGATCACCGCCAGCGGCAAGGTCTATGTCTTCGTCACCGACAAGGTCATCCCGGCGGATATGGAAGATGCTGACACCAAGCTGATCTCGGGTCAGATCGGCAAACAGCTGTCGAACTCGCTGGCCAATGACCTGCTCAATTTCTACGCGACCGCCGTGGAGTCGGAGGCCGGGCTCGATCTCGACAGCCAGACCGTGACCGCGGTGCAGTCGCAGATGCAGTAAGGAGGCCCGTCGTGGTCGCTCTCTCCCCCTCTTTCGAGGCGTTCGAGGAACGCTGGGCCAAGGGTGAAAATCAGTTGGTCTACGCCCGGCTCGCGGCCGATCTGGACACGCCCGTCTCGCTGATGCTCAAGCTCGCCGAGGCGCAGCCGAATTCCTTCATGCTGGAATCGGTGACCGGTGGCGAGGTGCGCGGGCGCTACTCGATCGTCGGCATGAAGCCTGACGTGATCTGGGAGTGCCGGGGCGAGCAGGCGCAGATCAACCGCTCGGCACGCTTCGACGAGGCATGGGAAGATCTTCCGGGCCACCCGTTCGATAGCCTGCGGGCGCTGATCGCGGAGAGTCGCATCGACATGCCCGACGATCTGCCTGCCGCGGCGGCGGGTCTGTTCGGCTATCTCGGCTATGACACGATCCGGCTGGTGGAGAAGCTGCCGAACGTGAACCCCGATCCGTTGGGCGTACCCGACGCGATGCTGCTGCGCCCGTCGGTCGTGGCCGTACTCGACGGGGTGAAGGGCGACGTGATCATCTGCGCGCCGGCCTTCCAGTCGGCCGGTCTGTCGGCGCGCGCCGCGTATGCGCAGGCCGCCGAGCGCGTCTCGGATGCGCTGCGCGATCTCGACCGCACGCCGGTCGAGAGCCGGGATCTGGGCGAGAGCCTGCAGGTCGGCGAGATGCGCTCGAACTTCACCAAGGAGGGCTACATGTCCGCCGTGGAGACCGCGAAGGATTACATCCGCGCGGGAGACATCTTCCAGGTGGTTCCGGCGCAGCGCTGGTCGGCGCATTTCCCGCTGCCGCCCTTCGCGCTTTACCGCAGCTTGCGACGCACGAACCCCTCCCCCTTCATGTTCTTCCTGAACTTCGGAGGCTTCCAGATCGTGGGCGCGTCGCCTGAAATCCTCGTGCGGGTCCGCGAGGGCGAGGTGACGATCCGCCCGATCGCGGGCACCCGCCCGCGCGGGGCTACCCCTGCCGAGGACAAGGCGCTGGAAGAGGATCTGCTGGCCGACAATAAGGAGTTGGCCGAGCACCTGATGCTGCTCGATCTCGGTCGCAACGATGTCGGCCGCGTCTCGAAGATCGGCTCCGTGCACCCGACCGAGAAGTTCATCATCGAGCGATACAGCCACGTCATGCATATCGTCTCGAACGTGGTGGGCGAGCTCAGCGACGATCAGGACGCGCTCTCGGCGCTGCTGGCTGGTCTGCCTGCGGGCACTGTCTCGGGCGCGCCCAAGGTTCGCGCAATGGAAATCATCGACGAGCTGGAGCCCGAGAAGCGCGGCATTTATGGCGGTGGCGTGGGCTATTTCGCGGCCAATGGCGAAATGGACATGTGCATCGCGCTGCGCACGGCGGTGGTGAAGGACAAGACGCTCTACATTCAGGCGGGCGGCGGCGTGGTCTATGACAGCGACCCCGAGGCGGAATGGCAGGAGACGGTCAATAAGTCCAAAGCGCTGCGCAAGGCCGCCGAGGATGCGGGGCTGTTCGTGGCGACACGCGGCAACGGCTGAGCACCGTCACCACAGGCGAAAAGAGAGAAACGCGGGCTTACTGGCCCGCGTTTTCCATTTTCGGCTCGGTCTCCGGGGCGGGCGCAGCTTGCGTCACGGTATCAAGTGCGAGCGCCGAGACCGGGGTGAGCGTCACCTTGTCCTGCGCGTCAACATACCAATCCTCGATCCCCTGGAACGACTCCGGCCAAGCGGACAGCATTACCACCACCGAGCCATTGCGCTCTGCTTCGAAATCGGCGCGCGCCAGCATCCGCGAGATCACGGCAGCCTTCTCGCGCCCGTCATCGATCACGCGCCAGACCTGCGCGCGCGGCAGATCGGCGGAGATCGCGATCTGGTTGGCGCTGTCGAACCCCTTCTTCTGCGTGACCACGCCCAGCCCGCTGCGCCCGAGCGCCGAGACCATCTGACGCGCGAGCGGACGGTTGTTCTGGAACTGCGGCTCCGGCGGCTCCACGACGGCGACGGCCTCGGGGATCACGTGACGCCACGCCTCGAGCGCCACCTCGACATCCTCGGGGGCGGCATTGGCGGGCAGACCGGACGCAAGGATCGCGACCTCGAACCCCGCCGCGCGGAAGGCTTTGGCATCTTCGGCAGCGCCGTCCCGGGTTGGATCGATCGCGATGGTCATCGGCAGATCGCTCGCCGTGATCGTCGCCGGATCGAGCCCGCCCTTCGCCACGCCCGGATCGATCAGAACCAGCGAAATCTCCGGCTTGTCGCCGGCTGGCGCGGGGGCTGCGAATTTCTCGATCGGGCTCAGGTCAGCCGCATCGACCTGCGCGGTCCCCGGCGCATCCTGCGCGCCGCCGCCGTCAGGTCCGTCCCCGAGGGCGGGCGGCGTCGAAGGCGTCACCTGCGGCAAGCGATCCACCACGACGCCGGGCGCTGATTTGAACCCGCTCGCGGGCTTGCCCGGCATCGAGGGCGCATCCTGCAACGAGAAGATGCGCGGCTTGGTCGGCACCGCATCCCCGCCTTGCGGGAGGGCGCGCCCGGCGGGCAGGTCCGGGCTTGCCGATGGGTCGGTCGAAATCTCGGGTCTATCCGCCTGCGCGGTGTCGATCCCCTCCCCTTCGGACGGCAACCGATCAGGTGCGGGCATGTCCGCCAAAGACGGAGCCGTTTCGGGCTCCGCTTTGGGGGGCGTCAGTTTGGCCCCGGGCAGTGCCGGCATATCGGTCGCGACGACAGCCGTATTACCCTCATCGGCGGGCGGCGTTGCTTTCTCGGGCGCTTTCGGCGGCTGCAAGCTCACCTCCGGCAAGGCGGGCATCTCGGCTGCGGGCGCATTTTCTGCAGTCATATCCGGCTGCGCCTCGCGGGCGGCGGGCGTCGTCGCAGGTGTGTCCACGGTCGGCGCGCTCATCGCCGACGCGACATTCGGGGCTTCCGGCGATGTCTCGCGCGCAGGCGCGGGCTCGATCACCGGCGCAACCTCGGGTGCGGTGTCGGGCGCAGGCGCACCTTGCAGAGCGGAAGGCGGCGCGTTGTCCGGTTGCGCGCCCGCCTCCGGCGCGACCGGCGCGGCGAGCGCGACCGTCTCGCCTTGCGCTTCGGGACGCGGCTCGGCCATGTCGGTCGACATCTCGGGGCGCGCGGCGCTTTGGATTTCGTCGGCACTGGGCGGCGCGAGGCTTGGCTGCGGCTCGGACACGCGGGGCGCCCGGGTCGGTGCCGAGAGCGGCGCCCCGTCCGGGGTCGGCATCGCGGGCGTTCGATCGGTCGCCGGGCGCGAGAAATCGGAGCCCGCGGGCAAGTCCACATTCGCGGGTTCTTCGGGCGTCGGGCTTCCGGCGAGCTTGATCTCCGCGCCGGGCTCTTTCGGGGCCGGGAAGATCAACGACATCACCGCCGTGCCGAAAACCGCGACCAGCAGACCGGCCAGCCCGCCCTTCATCACAGATCGCATCATTGCCTGCCTCCATCTTCACCGCTCTTGATACGCGGCTTTTCCCGGGGACTGCCCTTGACCCCGGCCCTTCGCTGATAGCATCTATAGCCCGACCCGATCCCCGGTTCACCCCCCTTGATAGGCGCATCCGCGCCTGACCGCATCGGGGACGCCGGGGGCCAACAAACGAAAGGGCCCGGCCATGCTGCTGCTCATCGATAATTATGACAGCTTCACCTACAATTTGGTGCACTATTTTGGCGAGCTGGGCGCCGATGTGAAGGTCTGGCGTAACGACGCGCTGAACGTTCAGGACGCGATGGGCATGGGTGCCGAGGCGATCGTACTCTCGCCCGGGCCTTGCGATCCCGATCAAGCCGGCATCTGCCTGCCGCTGGTGATGGCCGCGGCCGAGGCCAAGCTGCCGCTGTTCGGCGTCTGTCTGGGGCATCAGACCATCGGTCAGGCCTTCGGCGGGAAAGTCGTGCGCGCCTCCCAGATCGTGCATGGCAAGATGGGCGAGATCCGCCACGAGGGCAAAGGCTGCTTCAAGGGCCTGCCCTCTCCGCTGAAAGCCACGCGCTACCACTCGCTGATCGTAGAGCGCGAGAGCCTGCCCGACTGCCTCGAGATCACCGCCGAGCTGGATGACGGCACGATCATGGGGCTGCGCCATCGCGAGTTGCCGATCGAGGGCGTGCAGTTCCACCCGGAATCCATCGCCTCCGAGCATGGCCACGCGATGCTGAAGAATTTCCTGACAGAGGCAGGCGTCAGCCTGAAGGTGCCCGCATGAGCCAGCCCATGAGCGAAGCGATGAAGCCGCTGATCTACTCGGCCTCCGAGGGTCCGCTGAGCCGCGCGCAGGCGGAGATGGCCTTCGAAATCCTGTTCAACGGCGAAGCTTCTCCCGCGCAGGTCGGCGGCTTGTTGATGGCGCTGAGGGCGCGCGGGGAATCCGTGTCGGAATATGCCGCTGCCGCCGCCGCGATGCGCGCGAAATGCGTGCCGGTCAAAGCCCCCGAAGGCGCAATCGACATCGTCGGGACCGGCGGCGACGGGATGCACACGCTCAACATCTCGACGGCTGCGGCCTTCGTCGTGGCGGGCGCGGGCGTTCCGGTCGCAAAGCATGGCAACCGCGCGGCCTCGTCGAAATCGGGCACGGCGGATGTGCAGTCCGAGCTCGGCATTGACGTGATGGCGGGGCCGGAGGCGACAGAGCGCGGTCTGGCCGAGGCGAATATCGGCTTCATGATGGCGCAGATCCACCACCCCGCGATGCGTCATGTCGGGTCGGTGCGTCAGGAGTTGGGCTGCAAGACGATCTTCAACATCCTCGGCCCGCTGACCAACCCCGCAGGCGTGAAGCGACAGCTGACCGGGGCCTTCGCGCCCGACCTGATCTTCCCGATGGCCGAGACGTTGCAGATGCTCGGCGCCGAGAAGGCATGGCTTGTCCATGGCTCGGACGGCACCGACGAGATCACCATCTGCGGCACGACCGAAGTCGCTGCGCTGGAAAACGGCCGGATCGAGTCGATCCAGATCCACCCCGAGGATGCCGGGTTGCCCGTCCATCGCTTCCGCGATCTGATCGGCGGCACCGCAGCCGAGAACGCCGCCGCCCTGCGCGCACTGCTCGAGGGTGAGCCCTCGGCCTATCGCGACGCGGTGATCTTCAACGCCGCCGCCGCGCTCGTCGTGGCCGACAAGGTCTCGGACCTGAAATCCGGGGCGGAAATGGCGGCCGAGAGCATCGACAGCGGAAAGGCCAAGACCGCTCTGGAAACGCTGGCCCGCATCACGCAGGAGGTCGCCGGATGAGCACGATCCTCGACAAGATCAAGGCCTACAAGCTTGAAGAGATCAAAGCGGCCAAAGCCGCCCGCCCGCTGAGCGAGGTTGAAGCTCAGGCCAAGGCGCAGGCGCCCACGCGCGGTTTTGCCAACGCCCTGACCGCGAAGGCGGAAACGGGCTACGGGCTGATCGCCGAGATCAAGAAGGCCTCGCCCTCGAAAGGGCTGATCCGCCCCGATTTCGACCCGCCCGCGCTGGCCAAAGCCTATGAGCAAGGCGGTGCTGCCTGCCTATCGGTGCTGACCGACACGCCGTCTTTTCAGGGCGCGCCGGAGTTCCTGAGTGCGGCGCGCGCGGCCTGCTCGCTGCCCGCGCTGCGCAAGGATTTCCTCTATGACACCTATCAGGTCGCGGAGGCCCGCGCCTGGGGCGCCGATTGCATCCTGATCATCATGGCTTCGGTCGAGGATGATCTTGCGGCTGAGCTGGAAGACGCAGCCTTTGGTTGGGGCATGGATGTGCTGGTCGAAGTGCATGACATGGAAGAGACCGAACGCGCGCTCAAACACCTGAGGTCGCCGCTTCTGGGCGTGAACAACCGCAACCTGAAGACCTTCGAGGTCACGCTCGACGTGACCCGCGAACTTGCACCGAGCATCCTCGCCGAGGGCCGCGATCTGGTCTGCGAAAGCGGCATCTTCACCCGCGACGACATGGCCGCGATGGCCGAGGTCGGCGCGCGCCGCTTCCTGATCGGCGAAAGCCTGATGAGGCAGGACGATGTCGCGGGCGCCACCCGGACGCTTCTGGAGGTCGCATGAGCCTGTCGCATTTCGACAAGGACGGTCAGGCCCATATGGTCGACGTCTCCGACAAGGACGTGACCGACCGCATCGCCGTGGCCGAGGGGCGCGTGGTAATGCTGCCCGAGACGCTGGATTATGTCCTGAAGGGCACCGCGAAGAAGGGCGACGTTCTGGGCATCGCGCGGATCGCGGGCATCATGGCCGCGAAGAAGACCTCCGATCTGATCCCGCTCTGTCACCCGCTGCCGATCACCAAGGTCACGCTCGATCTGGAACCCGACGAGGCGCTGCCTGGTGTGCGCATCCGCGCCACCGTGAAAACCTCGGGTCAGACCGGCGTCGAGATGGAGGCGCTGACCGCCGTGTCGGCGGCTGCGCTGACAGTCTATGACATGCTCAAGGCGGTCGAGAAATCCATGCAGATCGAGGGTATCCGCGTCGTGCTGAAAGACGGCGGGAAATCCGGCAAATACGAGGCTGAAGGGAGCGCAACATGAGCCTGTTGCCCGTCGAAGAAGCGCTTGAAAAGGTTCTGACGCTGGTCGAACCGCTGGGTACCGAACGCGTGAGCCTGCGTCATGCGCTCGGTCGTGTGATGGCGGAGCCCGCGACCGCGCAATTGACCCAGCCGCCCTTCTCGGGCTCGGCGATGGATGGCTATTGGCTCGACAAGGCCGACCACCTGCCCGGCGCGACGCTGACCGTCGAGGGCGAAGCCGCCGCGGGTCGCGGCTATGAGGGTCAGCCCAAGCCCGGCCAGGCGGTACGCATTTTCACCGGCGCGCCAGTGCCGGGGCCGAATGGCGTGGTCGTGCTGCAGGAGAACGTGACGCGCGAAGGCGACACGATCACGCTGCCGCAAGAGCTTGATAGCAATACCAATATCCGGCCGAAGGGTCAGGATTTCGCGCAAGGCGAGAGCTTCTGCCCCGACCGCCCGCTGACCGCGCGCGACCTCGGGCTGCTGGCGGCGATGAACGTGCCCGCCCTCACCGTGCGCCGCCGCCCCATCGTCGCGATCATCGCGACTGGCGACGAGTTGGTGATGCCGGGCGAAGAGCCGGGGCCGGACCAGATCATCTGCTCCAACAGCTTCATCGTCGCGGCATTGGCCGAGCGCATGGGCGCAGAAGCGCGCATGCTGCCGATCGCTCGCGACGACCGCGACAGTCTGCGCACCGTGTTCGACCTCGCGAAGGGCGCCGATATGGTGGTGACCTCCGGTGGCGCCTCGGTCGGCGCGCATGATCTTGTGGGCGACGTGGCCGAGGAACTGGGGCTCGAACGCAGCTTCTGGAAGATCGCGATGCGCCCGGGCAAGCCCTTGATGGCGGGCCGGATGGGCGAGGCCGCGATGCTGGGCCTTCCGGGCAACCCGGTCTCGGCAACGGTCTGTGCCGAACTGTTCCTGCGCCCGATGCTGCGCAAGCTTTCGGGCCTGTCGCCCGAAACTCGCGTGAAACAGGCAATCCTCGCGACCGATACCGGCCCCACCGGTCCGCGCACGCATTACATGCGCGCCACGCTCGTGCCCGGCGATCCCCTGCCCCGCGTCACGCCCTTCGACAACCAGGACTCCGCGATGCTGAGCCTCCTGTCGCAGGCCGATTGCCTGCTGATCCGCCCCATCGGCGACGGGCCGCGCAAGGCGGGCGAGACGGTCGAGATCCTGCCGCTCGACTGAGCCGCGCCCGCCTCGGCCGTTGACAGCCCCCGTGAACAAGGGTAGAACAATCCTTGAACATGTGCCTTGACCGGGGAACGGAGGGTCGCGGATGCTGACGCGCAAGCAGCTGGAATTGCTGGAATTCATTCAAAAACGGATGATGAAGGACGGTGTTCCGCCCTCTTTCGACGAGATGAAGGACGCGCTGGACCTGCGCTCCAAGTCCGGTATCCACCGGCTGATCACCGCATTGGAAGAACGCGGCTTCATCCGCCGTCTCGCTCACCGGGCCCGCGCGATCGAGATCGTGAAACTGCCCGAGGCTCTCGAGAAGAAATTCGGCGCGCCAGCGACCGAGGATACAGGAAGCTTTGCCCCCAGAGTGATCGAGGGGGACAAGGCCGATCCGCCGCGCGGCGCGATGCCGGTTGACGTGATCCACGCGCTGGAACTGCCGGTGATGGGCCGGATCGCCGCCGGTGTCCCGATAGAGGCGATTTCGGAGGTTTCGCATCACGTCGCCGTTCCGGGCTCGATGCTGAGCGGACGCGGAGAGCATTACGCGCTCGAGGTCAAAGGCGACTCGATGATCGAGGCCGGGATCAACGATGGCGACGTCGTGGTGATCCGAGAACAGGGCACGGCGGATAACGGCGATATCGTGGTCGCCTTGGTCGAAGGCCATGAGGCCACGCTGAAGCGTTTCTACCGTCGCAGCGGAATGATCGCGCTGGAGGCCGCCAACCCGGCCTATGAGACGCGGCTCCTGCGCGACGATCAGGTGAAGGTGCAGGGTCGCCTCGTCGGGCTGATCCGCAGCTACTGACATCCATTGAGTTTCTGGAAAAGGGCGTCCTGCGGGGCGCTCTTTTTCATTTGCTGCGCCGGTGGCAGAGGGCGAAGCCTCCGGCGGGCATATTTGCGAAGAGCGAAGGTCAGGGGCGCGTCCAGAGACGGCGACCCTTGACTTGCGCGGTCGTCGTGATTTCCCCGGCTGCACTGATCGCGACCGCGCCGGTTCCGCGCTGGCGCTGCGCGTCCCACAGATCGCAAGGGCCTATGGCGCTGTCGAATTTGGCGGAAGTTACGACAATTCCGCCTTTGGCGCAGACCGCAGGCAGCGCGTCTTGCACGGCTTTTCCCGTGAAATGGGCAAGCTGCGCCCCGCGAAACCGCGCAATCCGCGCGCCGCGCGGCCCGGAGAATGCAGGCCGCGCGGCCGCCACCTCCAGCGTCGCCGCGTCGCCATCCGCCGCAAGCCAGCGGTCCGAGATGAACCCCGCGCCGGGTTTCGACAGAGCCCGGCCTAGCGGCGTCATCACCCCGACCTGCCGGCCCTCGGGTGCGATCAGAAGTGCAGGTCGCTCGTCGTCGGCGCGCAGCCAAAACACGCAAGCCGTCGCAATGAGGCCGATGCTCGCTGTCCGTCCCGCGCCGCGGGTCAGGATCAGCCCCAAGGCTCCAAGCGCGATCAGCGGCAGCACATAAGGCCCCGGTTGAACGATGGCGAGAACGGAGCCATCGAGGTCGCTGACCCATCGCGCGACGCGCAAGATCCACGCCGTACCCTGCCCCACCGCCCAAAGCGCGGGGCCGCTCAGACCGAAGGGGGCCAGCAGCGCCGCGAGGACCCCCATCGGCATGATCACCAGCCCCATTGCGGGCACCGCGAACAGGTTCGCCAGAACCCCGTATTCCGACAGCCGGTGGAACTGCGCGGCCACGATCGGCGCCGTAGCAGCGCCAGCGATGAGCGAGGTCGCGACCAGCATCAGCGCGGGCCGCAGAAGCCGCGGCAGGTAGCGCGCGGCGCGGGTCCACGGCCCGAGCATCACGATCAGCGCGGTCGTCGCCGCGAAGGACATCTGGAAGCCGGGCGCGGTCAGGCTCTCTGGTTGCCAGATCAGCAAGAGCGTGGCGGCGAGCGCGACGGTGCGCAGGCTCAGCGCACGACGGTCGGCGAGCACGGCGAGGAGCATGATCGACACCATGATCCAGGCCCGCTGGGTCGACACTGCGGGTCCCGCGAGCCAGAGGTAGGCGCTGGCCGCGATCAGCGCCGCAATGGCGGCCAATTTCTTCGTGGGCCAGATCAGCGCGGGTCGGCCTGCCAGCGCCAGCCCGTAGCGCACGAGTCCAAAGACGAAACCCCCGAGGATTCCCATATGCAGCCCCGAGATCGCGATCAGATGCGCGAGGCCGGAGCGGCGCATAACCTCGCGCGAGACCTCGCTCAGACCCGAGCGGTCGCCGGTCATCAGCGCCGCCGCGACCGCGCCGGGCTGGCCCGCGATCCGCGCCTGAATCGCCGTCGAGAGCCGCATCCGCGCGCGATGCGCCGCCATCGCCCAATCAGCGGGATCGGGCGGCGCGACCCGCATCACCGGCGCGCGGGTATAGCCGATCGCGCCGAGGCGATCGAACCAGGCGGTGCGGCGAAAATCGTAATCCCGGGGCGCGGCTGGCGGCGGCGGGGGCAAGAGATTCGCCGTGAGCATGACCTGCGCGCCGGGCTCCGGGGTGAACTCGCTCTGATCGCCATGCAGCGTGACCCGGACCCGCGCGGGCGTATTTCCGGGGGGGACCCGGTCGATCCGCACCTGATCCAGCGTCAGCCGGATCAGGTCCGAGCGCGCGCGGTCGATCTTCACGATCCGCCCGGCGACGGGGCCGTAATAGCGGTATTGCAGCACCGGCGCTGCGACGAGATGGGCGCGTAGCCCCGCCAGCAGCAGGCCCAGAGCCGCGAGGGCAATGAGTGCCGCCGGCAACCGAAACCATACCGCGTCACGCAGCCAAAGCGTCAGAGAGATCGCGCAGATCGCGAGCGCGGTCAGGTAGATAAGCCAGCCCGGCTCCACCTTGAGCGTGAAATACGCACCGACCCCGCCCCCGAGCGCCACCGGCATCCACAGGAAAAGCTGCGCCCGCGCCCGCGCCAAGGCACCAAGCGGATCGGAGAGGCCAGCGAAAAGCGCCGCGATCAGACGAGAGCTGCGGCCCGCGCCCTTTGCGCCCTCCGGCAGCGCCCAGTCGCCCGGTTCCGCATTGATCGCCATGCTTGTCCTCGGCCCCGTCCCTGCTTATGCATCGAGCCGAGAAAGCCTATGCGCTTGATGGTTTCCGAAAGGTAAAGGCGGGCCGGTGAGAGCCCGCGAAGAAAGGCTCCGACATGTCCGACCAGATTGTCACCCGTTTCGCCCCCTCGCCCACCGGCTATCTGCATATCGGCGGTGCGCGCACGGCGCTGTTCAACTGGCTCTATGCGCGCGGGCGCGGCGGTAAATTCCTGCTGCGTATCGAGGATACCGACCGTGAACGCTCGACCCCGGAGGCGACGGCGGCGATCCTGCAGGGGCTCGAATGGCTGGGGCTCGACTATGACGGCGAGGTGGTGAGCCAAGCCGCGGGCGCGGCCCGCCATGCCGAGGTCGCCCATCAGATGCTGGAGAAAGGCCACGCCTACAAATGTTTCTCCACGCAGGAAGAGATCGCGGCCTTCCGCGAGGACCCGGCGAACAAGGGCCAGATGTTCCCCTCGCCGTGGCGCGACGCCGATCCCGCGACTCATCCGGACGCGCCCTACGTGATCCGGCTGAAAGCCCCTCGCGAGGGCACGACCGTGATCCAGGACGCGGTGCAGGGCGAAGTGACGATCCGCAACGATCAGCTCGATGACATGATTTGTTTACGTTCGGATGGCACACCGACCTACATGCTGGCCGTTGTCGTCGATGACCATGATATGGGCGTGACCCATGTGATCCGCGGGGACGACCATCTCGTCAATGCCGCGCGGCAGATGCTGGTCTATCGCGCGTTGGATTGGGACGTGCCGACCTTCGCGCATATCCCGCTGATTCACGGCCCCGACGGCAAGAAGCTGTCGAAGCGCCACGGCGCGGTGGGCCTCGAGCAGTATCAGGCGATGGGCTACCCGGCGACGGGCATGCGCAACTACCTCGCGCGGCTCGGCTGGAGCCATGGCGACGACGAATTCTTCACCGACGAACAGGCGAAGGAATGGTTCGACATCACCGGCATCAACAAGGCGCCGGCGCGGCTCGATTTCAAGAAGCTCGAGAATATCTGCGGCCAGCATATCGCGGTCACCGACGAGGCCGAATTGCTGCGCGAAATCGAAGGTTATCTCGCAGCTGCAGAAAAACCGTCGCTGGATGACGCACAGAAATCTGCGCTTATGCGCACGCTTCCCGTGGTAAAGGGATCAGCGAAACTTCTGCCGCAACTCCTTGAAAAGGCTCACTTCTCTCTGACGCAGCGCCCGATCGAGATCGAAGAGAAAGCGGCCAAGGCACTGGATGATGTATCCCGTGGTATACTGAGTGAATTGACCTTTGCGCTGCAACGCGCTAATTGGTCGCGGGAAGACCTGGAAGCCGCTGTCGGACAGGTTGCCGAAGCGCATGGGCTTGGCCTTGGGAAGGTCGCAGCTC
This sequence comes from Thioclava sp. IC9, assembly GCF_002213225.1. NCBI lineage: Bacteria > Pseudomonadati > Pseudomonadota > Alphaproteobacteria > Rhodobacterales > Paracoccaceae > Thioclava > Thioclava sp. IC9. The sequence continues at coordinate 85,827 of NZ_NBNX01000005.1, read as the reverse complement.
CGATGCGGGCGGCCTTGGCGGGACGTGCGGCAACCCCCAGCGTATTCGATATGATGCTCGTTTTGGGCCGGGAGGAGACTCTGGCTCGACTCGACGATCAGGCGGCCTGAGGCCTGGCCGCCCTCTCCGGACGACTGTCCGGACGCGATAGACCGGCGCGGCCCAGCCGGAGGATGAAAGGGAATTTACATGGCAGACAACTCGAAGACCGCCACGCTCTCGCTTGACGGACAAACCTATGAGCTTCCCGTGCTCTCGCCCTCGGCTGGTCCCGACGTGCTCGATATCCGCAAGCTCTATGGCCAAGCCGACGTCTTCACCTACGATCCGGGCTTCACCTCGACCGCAGCCTGCGAATCCAAGATCACCTTCATCGACGGTGCCAAGGGTGAGCTGCTGTATCGTGGCTATCCGATCGACCAACTCGCGTCGAAGTCGCATTACCTCGAAGTGTGCTACCTGCTGCTCTACGGGGAACTGCCGACCAAGGCGCAGATGGAAGATTTCGAGTTCCGCGTGACGCGTCACACGATGATCCACGAGCAGATGAAGCAGTTCTTCCAGGGCTTCCGCCGTGACAGCCACCCGATGGCGACCATGGTCGGCGTCGTGGGCGCGCTGTCGGCCTTCTATCACGACAGCCTCGACATCTCGGACCCGTGGCAACGCGAAGTCGCCTCGATCCGCCTGATTGCGAAACTGCCGACGATCGCCGCGATGGCCTACAAGTATTCGATCGGTCAGCCCTTCGTCTATCCGAAGAACGAGCTGAGCTACGCCGAGAACTTCCTGCACATGTGCTTCTCGGTCCCGGCCGAAGACTACAAGATCGAGCCTGCGCTGGCCCGTGCGATGGACCGGATTTTCACGCTCCATGCCGATCACGAGCAGAACGCCTCGACCTCGACCGTGCGTCTGGCGGGCTCCTCGGGCGCGAACCCGTTCGCCTGTATCGCGGCCGGCATCGCCTGCCTCTGGGGCCCCGCCCACGGCGGCGCCAACCAAGCCTGCCTCGAGATGCTGCGCGAAATCGGAACCGTCGACCAGATCCCGGAATACATCAAGCGCGCCAAGGACAAGGACGATCCCTTCCGCCTGATGGGCTTCGGTCACCGCGTCTACAAGAACTTCGACCCGCGCGCGAAGGTCATGAAGGAATCGGCAGACGAGGTGCTCGACCTGCTCGGCATCCACGACAACGAGACGCTTCAGGTCGCCAAGGAACTGGAGAAGATCGCTCTGGAGGACGAATATTTCGTCTCCAAGAAGCTCTATCCGAACGTCGACTTCTACTCGGGCATCATCCTCGAGGCGATGGGCTTCCCGACCTCGATGTTCACCCCGATCTTCGCGCTGTCGCGCACCGTCGGCTGGATCTCGCAGTGGAAAGAGATGATCGAGGATCCGACCGGCAAGATCGGTCGCCCGCGTCAGCTCTATACCGGCGCGACCTACCGCGATTACGTCGATCTCGAGAAGCGCTGAGCATAGACCAGATCATTGCGGGCCGGAGGGGAAACCTTCCGGCCCGTTTTCCATTCTGCTACCCCGGTGACAGGGGACGGCGCCCCGCTTGGCTGCGCCGGCCTCCCCCGGGATAATTACGAAAGAGCGAAGACATAGCTGACCGTCTGACATACCGCCCGCATCATTTCCTCTGCTCGCTCGGGTTCGTGGGGAAGGGATATTCGGATGCCTTCACTGCGAACATGACCGATATCGTCGGGGGGCGACTGCGGCGTGTGGAAGGCGCGGCGGTGGAGATCGAAGTGGTGGGCGCGGCCGATGACATCTGCGGTCCCTGCCCGTCGCGGCGCGGGTCCGGTTGCACCGGGCAGGCGAAGATCGACCGGCTGGATGCAGCCCATGCGAAGGCATTGGGAATTGCGCCGGGCGATGTGCTCAGCTGGGGCGAGGCGCTGGAGCGGATGGCCGCCCTGCCCGCCGATGTCCACCAGACGATCTGCGCCGAGTGCCAATGGCTGAGCGAGGGCATGTGCGAAGCCGCTCTCGCTCGGCTTCAGGGCAAAGCGTAACGCCATTCCCAGCCGGGGGACAGCGCTTCGATTTCGAGGCAGGGTTCCGCCGCGTCTGCGCGGCGCCGACCAGTTGCCCGCGACGGCGAGTGGCGCAGCCGCCATTGCGCAGCATTGCTAAGCGGGCCGACTCGCCCGCGCGCAAATTCGCAAATCATCGGGAGAGGCTCGGATCGTGCATCTGACGCTTGCGCGAAGGCGGGCGTGGTGGCAAGAAACGCGCCATGAGCACGGATCAGACCCAAGACCCTTCGCAGGGCAAGAAACTGGCGCTAGTCACCGGCGCTTCGCGTGGCCTCGGCGGGGCGATTGCAGAGGCCTTGGCCGAAAACGGCTGGCATATCATGGCCGTCGCGCGGACCACCGGCGCGCTGGAAGAACTCGACGACCGGATTCAGGCGAAGGGCGGCACCGCTTCGCTCGGCCCGCTGGACGTGACCGACCCCGATCAGATGGCGCATCTCGCGCAGTCGATCGGCGCGCGCTGGGGCGGGCTCGATCTCTGGGTGCATACCGCGATCCATGCCGCGCCGCTCTCGCCGACGGGGCATATCGACGCCAAGGAACTGGCCAATTCGGTCAAGGTGAACGTGACCGCGACCGCGCAGCTGATCGGGCTGATCGAGCCGCTGCTGCTCGCCCGCCAAGGCACCGCGCTGGCCTTCGACGATCCGCGTGCGGGCCAGAAATTCTTCGGCATCTACGGGGCGACGAAAGCGGCACAGATGGCGATGCTGCGCTCGTGGCAGGCGGAGACCGTCAAGATCGGGCCGCGCGTGGTCATCGCCGAGCCTGCGCCGATGGCGACCGCCTTGCGCGGGCGGTTCTTCCCCGGCGAGGATCGCGACGCTCTCGCCGATCGCCATGCCGAAGCACGGCGTATCCTCGACACGCTCTGACGCCCCGGCCAAACGCCGCGGACCGCTTGGCCTGCGGCGCTTTGGCGACACATCCAGGCTGTTGCCTGCCCCCGCTTTACCCTTCATCCACTGCAAGGTAAGCATCGGGTGACGCGACGGGGAACTGGGGGCAACATGCGTATTCTCATCACCAATGACGACGGCATCGACGCGCCGGGTCTGGCCGTTCTTCTCGAGATCGCCGAAGAACTCGCAGGTCCCGATGGCGAGGTCTGGACGGTCGCGCCCGCCTTCGAGCAATCGGGCGTGGGCCATTGCATCTCCTACACCCGGCCGATGATGATCTCGAAGCTGGCCGAGCGCCGTTTCGCAGCCGAAGGCAGCCCCGCCGACTGCGTGATGGCCGGGCTTTACGACGTGCTGGAAGGGCAGCGGCCCGATCTGGTGCTCTCGGGCGTGAACCGGGGCAACAACTCCGCCGACAACGCGCTCTATTCCGGCACGTTGGGCGGCGCGATGGAGGCGGCGCTGCAAGGGGTGCCCGCGATTGCCCTGTCTCAATTCATCGGCCCCGAGGTCTTCAATGCCCCCGACATGTTCGAGGCGGCGCGGGTGCATGGCGCGGGGCTCGTGCGCAAGCTCCTCGATCAGGGCATCTGGGACGATGGCGATTACCGGGTGTTCTACAATGTCAATTTCCCGCCGGTGCTGGCAGCCGACGTCAAGGGCCACAAGGTCGCCGCCCAAGGCTTCCGCAAGGATTGCTTCTTCTCGACCGAGGCGCACCACGCGCCCTCGGGGCGGCGCTTCCTGTGGATCAAGGGTGGCCCGCAGCATACGCCGACGCAGCCGGGCACCGATGCCGCCGTCAACCTCGACGGCTATATCTCGGTCACGCCGATGCGCGCCGATCTGACGGCGCATGACGTGATCGCCGATCTGGAGGCCCGTCTGGGATGAGCGAGGATGCGGAAGAGGATCTGGCCGAGCGCAAGATGCGGTTCCTCTTCGCACTGCGCTCCAAGGGCGTGACCGACGCGCGCACGCTGCACGCGATGGAGGGGATCGACCGCGGCCAGTTTGTGCGCGGTATCTTCGCCGATCGTGCCTATGAGGACATGCCCCTGCCGATCGCCTGCGGACAGACCATCTCGCAACCTTCGATCGTGGGGCTGATGACCCAGGCCGCGGATGTCGGCTCGCGCGATACCGTGCTCGAGATCGGCACCGGATCGGGCTATCAGGCAGCCATCCTGAGTCAGCTCGCCCGACGGGTCTACACGGTGGATCGCCACAAGCGCCTCGTGCGCGAGGCCGAGGGCGTCTTCACGGCGCTGCGGCTCACCAATATCGTTGCGATTTCCGGCGACGGCTCGCATGGGCTGCCCGATCAGGCGCCCTTTGATCGAATCATCGTGACTGCCGCCGCGGAAGACCCTCCCGGGCCGCTCTTGGCCCAGCTGAAGATCGGGGGTATCATGGTTCTGCCCGTGGGCCAGTCGGACACGGTGCAAAGCCTGATCCGGGTGCGCCGGCTCGAGACAGGCTTCGATTACGAAGAATTGCGTCCGGTGCGCTTCGTCCCCCTTGTAGAGGGCGTGGCAAACGACTGAGTGGCAGGCAAGAACGGACCCCGTAGAGGTCTGAGAGACAGTGAGGACGAGCGGATGGCAACGAAGAATTCCCGGCTGCGGCTGATCCTGGCAGGTGGAGTCGCGCTGACGGCGCTGGCCGCCTGTAACCCGAACGGGTTCGATCTGGACATGCGCGGCTACGGCAATGGCGGGCTCGACACGAGCGCGGCTGCCCGGCAGGCCGTACAGGATCGCCCGCGCCCGAATGCGCAGGGCATCATCACCTACCCGAATTATCAGGTCGTCGTGGCGCGCCGCGGCGATACGGTCAACTCCGTCGCACAACGCATCGGCACCGATCCCGGCGCGCTGGCCCGCTACAACGCGGTCGCGCCCGACGCGGTGCTGAACGCGGGCGAAGTGCTGGCCCTGCCCAACAAGGTCGCGACGACAGCCGGCACCGCGGCGCCGGGCAATTCCAGTGCACTGACCTCGGAGACGATCGACATCACCTCGCTCGCGTCGAACGCGATCGACAAGGCGCAGGCGAACCAGCCCGCGAAGGCGACCCCGGCTTCGGCCCCGGTCTCCACAACCAGCCCCGAGCCGATCCGCCACAAGGTCGCGCGTGGCGAGACCGCCTACTCCATCGCGCGCTACTATTCGGTGCCGGTGAAGGCACTGGCCGAATGGAACGGGCTACCCAACGATCTGCGCGTGCGTGAAGGTCAGATGCTGATCATCCCGGTCGCCTCCGGCCGCCAACCTCCGAAGGTCGAGACCGCTACGGCCACGACGGCGCCCGGCACCGGCTCGCCGACCCCGGTGCCGCCCTCCGCGGCAGAGCCCCTGCCCGACAAGACGCCGCCGAAAGCCTCCGAGCCGGTCAAGACGCAGACCCCGGACATGAGCACCGATCGCACCAAGGCGTCGGACACGTCGAAGATGATGATGCCGGTTCCCGGCTCGATCATCCGCCCCTACAAGAAGGGCAAGAACGACGGTGTCGATATCTCCGCGTCGGCCGGAACTGCGGTCAAAGCCGCCGAGAGCGGCACCGTGCTGCTGATCAGCCAGGACACCGACGATGTCGCCTTCCTCGCGATCAAGCATCCCGACAATCTGGTGACGGTCTATTACAACGTGACCGGCATCACGGTGAAGAAAGGCGCGAGCGTCAAGCGCGGCCAGACCATCGCGAAGGTCGCGTCCGGCGATCAGGGCTATCTGCATTTCGAGGTCCGCAAGGGCATCGATTCCGTCGATCCGATGCCGTACCTCAACTGATCTTGCGCGGCGGGCCGGAGATATTCCGGTCCGCCCGCGCCCCTGCCCGCCTAGCCCGCAACAGGCGCGAGCAGCAGACAGCTCTCGCTGTTGAGCACCCCCGGAATTTCCCGAATATCGCGCAAGGCCCGGTCGAACTCGCCCAGAGTCTCGGCCCGGATTTCCGCCACCAGATCCCAGTTTCCATTGGTCGCGAAAACCGTCGTGACCTCCGGAATCCGGTGCAGCGCCCGGATCACAGCGCGCGACATCTTGCCCTGTAACTCGACCAGCGTGATCGCACGCACCTGCCCCTCGACATCGGTCTCGGTCTCGATGGTAAAGCGCCGGATTTGCCCCGACGCCACCAGCGCCTCCAGCCGGGCGCGTGCTGTGGTGCGCGACACCCCCACCTGCAGCGCAAGATCAGTCACCGAGAGCCGCGCGTCCGCCCGCAATGCGGTCAGGATCGCGCGGTCCGTATCGTCGAGCTGCATCGCCCCTCCGTTTTGATCAATCAATTAGCCAGGCTGATCAAATTTAGTTCCGATTTGCGCAAATTGACAAGCGAAACCTCTGCGCCATTTCGTCAGACTGAGTCCAACAAGGGAGATCACGATGACACGCACAGTATCGATTCTGGGCGCGCCTATTCAAACTGGCGCTTCGCAACCCGGCTGCGTCATGGGACCGGCCAGCCTGCGCATCGCCGGGCTGGGCGATATCCTGACCGAGCTGGGCTGGGAGGTGAACGATCTGGGCGACCTGTCGATCCCGGCGCAAGACCCGGTGCCGCACAAGAACCCCGCGATCCACGATCTGGCCGAGACCCGCGCCTGGATCGAGGCGTTGTCGGACGCAGCCTTCGATGCCGCCCAGAAGCACGACCGCCCGATCTTCATCGGTGGCGACCACGCGCTGGCTGCCGGCACGCTGAGCGGGCTGGCACGTCATGCGAAAACCCAGGATCGCCCGCTTTTCGTTCTGTGGCTCGATGCCCACCCGGACCTGCACACGCTGGAAACCACGACCAGCGGCAACCTGCATGGCACGCCCGTGGCCTACGTCACGGGACAGCCGGATTTCGAGGCATTCCCGCCGCTGGAAGCCAGCATCGATCCCAAGAACTTCTGCATGATGGGCATCCGCTCTGTCGATCCGGCAGAGCGCGAGCGCATCAAGCAGATCGGCTTGGAAGTCCATGACATGCGCGCCATCGACGAGACCGGCGTGCTGGCTCCGCTGCGCGCCTTCCTTGACCGCGTGCGCGAAGCCAACGGCCTTCTGCATGTCAGCTTCGACGTCGATTTCCTAGACCCCGGGATCGCGCCCGCCGTGGGCACGACCGTGCCGGGCGGCGCCACGTTCCGCGAGGCGCATCTGATCATGGAAGAGGTCGGCGACAGCGACCTCGTCACTTCGCTCGACATTGTCGAGCTTAACCCCTTCCTCGACGAACGCGGCCGCACGGCGAAACTGCTGTGCGACCTCGCGGCCAGCCTCTTCGGCCGCCGCGTTCTTGACCGCATGACACGGAGTTTTTGATGGACAAGTCCCCGCTCGCCCCCTCCGAACTGGCCTTCGTGCCCTTCGTTTCCGTCGCCAACATGATGAAGCTGGTGAACGAGATCGGCCCCGAACAGGTGATGCGCGACCTCGCCGCCTATATCGAAGAGGATTTCCGCCGCTGGCCGGATTTCGACAAGACGCCGCGCGTCGCGAGCCATTCTGCGGAGGGCGTGATCGAGTTGATGCCGACCGCGGATAGCGAAAATTACGGTTTCAAATACGTCAACGGGCACCCCAAGAACGGCCGCACCGGGCACCAGACCGTGACGGCGTTTGGCGTGCTGTCCTCGGTCGCTACGGGCTATCCGCTGCTGATGACCGAGATGACGATACTGACCGCGCTGCGCACCGCCGCCACCTCGGCGCTGGTGGGCAAATACCTCGCCCCGAAAGGCGCGACGGTGATGGGCATGATCGGCAATGGCGCGCAATGCGAGTTTCAGGCGCTGGCCTTCCGCGCTATCTGCGGCATCGACACATTGCGGCTTTACGACATCGACCCGAGCGCGACCGAAAAAGCCGCGAAGAACCTGATCGCGCAGGGGTTCAACGTCACCAAATGCCGCTCCGGCGAGGAAGCGGTCGAAGGCGCGCAGGTCATCACCACCTGCACCGCCGACAAGCAATATGCGACGATCCTGACCGACAACATGGTCGGCTCGGGCATCCACATCAACGCGATCGGCGGCGACTGCCCCGGCAAGACCGAACTGCATCGCGACATCCTCACCCGCTCGGAGATCTTTGTCGAATACCCGCCGCAGACCCGCATCGAGGGCGAGATTCAGGCGCTCGACGAGGATCACCCGGTGACCGAGTTGTGGAAGGTCATGCGCGGGGAGGCCGAGGGCCGCCGCGACGCGAAACAGATCACGCTGTTCGATAGCGTGGGCTTCGCGATCGAGGATTTCAGCGCGCTGCGCTACATCCATGACCGCGTGAAGGGTGGCGATTATGCGCAGATGCTCGATCTTATGGCAGACCCCGACGATCCGCGCGATTTGTTCGGGATGCTGACGCGGGCGGGCTGAGCCCGCTTGCGCTTGACGCGCGCGCGTGGCACCGAAAGCGAAACGCCCCTTTCAGACGAGAGCGCGACATGACCGACAAGACCCATCCCTATGCGGGCGACGGCAGACACACCGACAGCTACTACGCGGCTTCGGCCAACCCGGCCCCGCTCCGTCCGGAACTGGAAGGCGCGGTGGAGGCCGATATCTGCGTCGTGGGCGCGGGCTTTTCGGGCCTCTCGACCGCGCTGCATCTGGCCGAAAAGGGCTATAGCGTCACCGTCGTGGAAGGCGCACGCATCGGCTGGGGCGCTTCGGGCCGCAATGGCGGTCAGGTCGTCAACGGGCTGAACGCGAGCCTGGACGTGATCGAGAGCCGCTACGGACAGGACACCGCGAATTTCGTCGCCGGTCTGGTGATGGAAGGCGGCGACATCATCCGCGAGCGCGTCGCGACCTACGACATCCAATGCGACCTGAAGCCCGGCAACGTCTTCGCGGGGCTCACCGGCAAGCATATGCAGGAGCTGGAAGCGCGCTGGAAACTCTGGCGCAGCTACGGCATCGAAAGCCAGGAGATGCTGAGCCGCGAGCAGATGCGCGAGCACGCGGCTTCCGACCTCTATGCGGGCGGCATGATCGACCACAAGGGCGGCCATCTGCATCCGCTGAACCTCGCGCTTGGCGAGGCGGCGGCGGTCGAGAAACTGGGCGGCACGATCTACGAGATGTCCCCCGTCAATTTCGTCGACACCGAAGCCACGCGCCCGGTGATCAGGACCGCGAAGGGGCAGATCACCGCGAAGACGCTGGTTCTGTGCGGCAACGCCTATCTCGGCCATGTCGTGCCCACGCTGGAGCGCCGTGTGATGCCCGTCTCGACGCAGGTGATGGCGACCGAGCCGCTGGGCGAGGCGAAGGCACGCGAATTGATGCCGTCAGATGTCTGCATCGAGGACGTTCGCTACATCCTCGACTATTACCGCATGTCCGCCGACAACCGCCTGCTGTTTGGCGGCGGCACGGTCTATGGCGGGGCAGACCCGAAAGACATCAAGGCGAAGCTCTGGAAGAACCTCGAGAAAGTCTTCCCGCAGCTCAAAGGCACCAAGATCGACTACGCGTGGTCGGGCAATTTCGCGCTCTCGTTCAGCCGCGTGCCGCAGATGGGACGGATCGGGCAGAACACCTATTTCGCGCATGGCTACTCGGGGCATGGCGTGACCGGCTCGCATACTTTCGGGCGCATCCTGTCGGAGGCGATCAACGGCGATCTGAGCCGGTTCGATACGTTCGCGAAACTGCCGTGGATTCCGTTTCCCGGCGGGCGCACTTTCCGCGTGCCCTACTCCGTCGCGGGGTCGTGGTGGTATGCTCTGCGCGATCGGCTGGGGGTGTAAGCCCCCTACCCGCGCCTTGGACGATGCGGAGAGACGCGCTTACAGCGCGATCCCGCGCCGTCCGGCCAGATCGGTGAAATACTGCCATGCCACGCGGCCCGAACGCGCCCCGCGCGTGGCCTGCCATTCGATGGCTTCGGCGCGCAACTCCTCGTCGGAGATCTCTACGCCATAGCTGTCGCAATAGCCGCGGATCATCGTGAGATACTCGTCTTGGCTGCAGGGATGGAAGCCCAGCCACAGCCCGAACCGATCGGACAGCGAGACTTTCTCCTCCACCGCCTCGGAGGGGCTGATCGCAGTCGAACGCTCGTTCTCGATCATGTCGCGCGGCATCAGGTGACGCCGGTTCGACGTGGCATAGAGGATCACGTTCGCGGGCCGCCCCTCGATCCCGCCATCCAGCACCGCCTTGAGCGATTTGTAATGCTGGTCGTCATGACTGAACGACAGGTCGTCGCAGAACAGGATGAAGCGCATCTCCGGCGCGTCGCGCAGATGCGCGAGCAGACGCCCGACGGACGGCAGATCCTCGCGCGCAAGCTCCACCAGTTTGAGCGGCAGCCCCTCGGCCACTGCCGCCGCATGGGCCGCCTTCACGAGCGAGGATTTCCCCATCCCGCGCGCGCCCCAGAGAAGCGCATTATTCGCCGCCGCACCGCGCGCAAACTGCAGCGTGTTGGCCAGCAGCGTATCGCGCGAGCGGTCGATGCCGTGCAGCAGGCTCAGGTCGACGCGGTTCACCTGAGGCACGGGCTCCAGCCGATCCGGCGCGGTGTGCCAGATGAAGGCGTTGGCCGAGGCGAAATCCGGCGCGGGCTGTGGCGCGGGCGAGAGCCGCTCCAGTGCCGTGGCGATCCGGGTCAGCGTCGCGTCATTCATCCCTTGGTATCCTCGTCGTCTTCGTCTTCATCCCATTCGTCGGGATCGATCCAGGTGCCTTCGGCGCGCATTCGAGCTTCACGGGTCTTCTCGATCCGCTTCACGAGTTGGATGGATATCTCGTAGAGACCGTAGACCACCGAGAACAGGATGACCTGGGAAATTACGTCCGGAGGCGTCGCGATCGCGGCCACGACAAGGATCGCGACCACGGCGTATTTGCGCATATTCGCGAGGCCTTGCGAGGAGACCAGACCCGCCTTGCCCATCAGCGACAGCAGGACGGGCAGCTGGAAGCAGATCCCGAAGGCCATGACGAACTTGATCGTCAGGTTGAGATATTCCTGCACCGAGCCCTGGAAGCCGATGGCGGCCATCTCGTTCGCGCCGGACGTCGCGCCGATCTCGCCCTGCTGGAAGCCGAGGAAGAAGTTAAAGGCCAGCGGCAGGATGATGTAATAAGCGAACGCCGCGCCAAGGAAGAACATCACCGGCGAGGCGATCAGGAACGGCAGAAACGCGTTCTTCTCGTTGCGGTAAAGGCCCGGCGCCACGAAACGCCACATCTGGTAGGCGATGATCGGGAATGCCAGGGCGAAACCGCCGAGGAAGGAAATATTGATCGCGACGAAGAAACCTTCCTGCAGCTTGATCAGATAGAGGCCGCATTGCTCGCCGCGCGATTCCAGCGCCGAGCAGACCGGCCGGGTCAGGAAGTTGAAGATCGGGTTCCAGACCGTGTAGCAGACCACCATCGCCGCGATGAAGGCCCCCAGCGAATAGAGGATGCGCGTGCGCAGTTCCGCGAGGTGTTCGATCAGCGGGGCGGCGCTGTCCTCGATTTCGTCATGGTCGCTCATGCGTCACCCTTCTTCGCGGCGGGTTTCTTCGCCGCCGTCTTCTTGGCCGCCGGTTTGGCACCGGTTTTCGCGGCAGGTTTACTGCTCGACTTGGTCGCCGGCTTGGCGCTGGATTTCGCTGCGGTCGAAGCGCCCGTCTTCGCGCCAGTCTTGGCTGCGGTCTTTGACGCGGCTTTTTTCGCAGCGGGCTTGGCCGCCGGCTTGCTTGCCGTCTTGGAAGTCTCGGGTTTGGCCGTCTCGGCCGGGGTCGCCTCGGGTTGGGCAGCCTCGGGCTTGGGCGGCTCCGCCTCGGGATCGGGCTTGAGCGAGGTCCGCTCGGACCGGCCCGGCTCCCATTTCTCGAAAGCGTCGGTCGCCTTTTCCAGCGCGTCGAGCCCGAGCGACTTCTTCGAGGCCAGCGATTTCAGGTCGCGCACGGAGCCCGCGGCCTCGTCGAGCCCGGTATCCTTCGCCGCATCTTCCATCGCCCGCGAGAATTCGCGCGCCATCGACTTGGCCTTCGCGGTGATGCGGCCAAGCTGGTGGAACATCTTGGGCAGATCCTTCGGCCCCACGACGATCAGCGCCACGACGCCGATCAGCAGAAGCTCGCTCCAACCGATGTCTAACATGAGTGCTCAGGCCTCCGGCCAAATGAGGACGCAAAGGCAAACGGGCATCAGCCCGCAACCCCTAAAAGCGATCAGGCTCAGGCCTTGTCTTTTTCTTTCTGAACTTCGTCAGCCGGGGTCACGTCGCGTGCCTCGTCGACGGAGCCGTCTTCGATTTCCTTCGTGCCGTCGCTCACGCCTTTCTTGAAGGCGGTGATGCCTTTGCCGACTTCACCCATGAGCGAGGAAATCTTGCCGCGGCCGAAAAGAACCAGAACCACGACGGCGATCAGAAGCAGACCGGGAAGGCCGATATTGTTGAGCATTGTTGTCTCTCCTCTGGTCACGGGCCCGCCGCCCGCGCCTTATGTCGATCCCGAGTTTTAGGATCATGCGGGCCTCAATCCTAGACCGATTCCGCCCAAACGGCGCTGTGAGGCGCAGATTACTGACAGTTCATTGTCAGTTGCCCCGCCCCGCGCTACCCTTAGCTTGACCTCACGGGAGAGACCCATGACCCGCGACGAGCGGCTGCAACAGATCATCGCCATCCTGCGCGACGGCAAGATGCACCGTGCCAGCGATCTGGCTGAGCGGCTGGGAGTCTCGGTCCGCACGATCTGGCGCGACATGGCGGAAATCTCGGCCTATGGCGTGCCGGTCGAGGGCGAACGCGGCGTCGGTTATATCCTGCGCCGGGCGGTTGGCTTGCCGCCTCTTGTGCTGACCCGCGAGGAGTTGGCCGCGCTCGATCATCTGCTCGATCTCGCCGAGGCGATGGAGGATCCGCGCCTTGCCGGAGGCGCCGCGAGCCTGGCCGCTAAGATCCGCGCAGCCCTGCCCTCCGCGCCGCTCGAGCCGTCTGCCGAAGACGCCGGGGAAGGGCTGGCGGGCGGTCGGGGATGAGGCTAGGCTCGACGGCGAAACTTGGAAGGGATGCCCCTGCGTGATCGGTGCCGAATACATCACTGCTTTCGTGACACTTTTCGTCATCATCGATCCGATCGGGCTGGCCCCGGTCTTCATCGCACTGACCTTGGGCGAAAGCCATCGCGCGCGACTGCGCATCGCCCTGCGTGCTCTCATCATAGCCGCCGTGCTGCTGACCTTGTTCGGCATTTTCGGCGACAAGATCCTCGCCGGGATCGGCATCTCCATGCCCGCATTCCGCATCGCGGGCGGGGTGCTGCTGTTCCTCACCGCGCTCGACATGCTGTTCGAACGCCGCACCAAACGCCGCGAGGCGCAGGGCGAGGAGCACGAGGCCGACCCCGAAACAGACCCTTCCGTATTCCCTCTGGCGACGCCCCTTCTCGCCGGGCCCGGCGCGATGGCGACGATGATCCTGCTGGCCGGCCGCGAGGGCGGCGACTGGCTGCATGTCGTGGTCATCATCGCGATGATGCTGCTGGTGCTTTGCTGCGTCTTCGTGATGTTCCTGCTCGCCACGCCGATCGAGCGCGCGCTAGGGCGCACCGGCACGATGGTCGTCACCCGGCTTCTGGGGATGCTGTTGGCGGCGCTGGCGATCCAGTTCATCCTCGACGGGCTGCATGGCGCGGGGCTGATGGGCGGGAGCCCGGTAAGCTGAGGCAATCCGCCCTCTGGGAAAGCCGCGCAGGCGATCCTATCTGAATTAGGTTGGTAGGGGTAACGAGGATCATGGTCGAGACGATCATCAGCGAGAATTGGGGACGGCTCGTCTATCTGGGCCTCCTGCTCGTCGCCGTGGGCGGGTATTTCCTGCTGGAAATCCGTCGCCGTCCGGGGCGCACGCTGCAACAGGCCGCGATCTGGGGGCTGATCTTTCTGGGCACGCTCGCCGCCGTGGGGCTTTGGACCGACATCCAGCGACAGGTCTCGATCCCCGATCAGGCCGTGATGCGTGATGGGCGGATCGAAGTGCCGCAAGCGCCCGACGGGCATTACTACCTCACCGCCGAGGTCAACGGCACGCCGATCCGCTTCGTCGTCGATACCGGCGCGAGCCAGATCGTCCTGACCCAGCGCGCCGCCGAGCGCGCGGGCATCAAGACCGCCGATCTCGCCTATATCGGGCAGGCGCGCACAGCCAACGGCATCGTCGCGACTGCGCCGGTGCGGCTGGAGCGCTTCGATTTGGGCCCGATCCACGACAGCAACCTGCGCGCCGTGGTCAATCGCGGATCGATGGACACATCACTGCTGGGGATGACCTACCTCACCCGCTTCGCGAAGGTGGAATTCGCGCGGGGCACGCTGATCCTCGAACGCTAAGCGGACCCGGCCCTCAATCGCCGTGATCGTGCCTTTTTTGCGCCTCAATCTTTGTCGAGGGTCCCAAGGTGGCCGCCGTTCAGGCTCGGCCCTCCAGGCTTCGTTACGAGGAAAACGCCCATGGTTGCCTTCGACACCTTCGCGCTTGCGATCATCACCGTCGCCGTCATCCGCGAAGCCTATCTCCGTCTGCGCCCGATGATGCGCTCTGCCGAAGCAGAGCGCGGCTAAGCTAGCCTTTCACCAGAACCGCAAGATCGGCCACATTCGTGCCGGTCGCTCCCGTCATCAGCAGCGCATCCGCCGCCTGCAGGACGTGATAGCTGTCATTGCGGGCGAGCGCCGCATCGCAGTCGACGCCAGCCGCCCGCGCCGCCGCGCAGGTCCCCAGCCCCACCAGACCGCCCGCCGCATCCGTCGGCCCATCGCGGCCATCGGTACCGCCCGACAGGAAGCGCCAATCACCCTCGAGACCCGCCGCCTCCGCGGCACAAGCCACCCGCAGCGCGAGTTCCTGATTGCGACCGCCCAGCCCGTCGCCCTTGATCGTCACGGTGGTCTCGCCCCCCAAGACGAGCGCCCCTGAGGGCATATCGCGCAGCAGGGCCACGATCTGCGGCGCAAGGTCGGCCACGTCCCCGTCGAGCGCGAAGGGCGCGGCCTCGGCTCCGGCCGACACCATCGCCGCGACCGACAGCCCGTTCGCCCCGATCAGACGGTTGCGCGCCGCAGGCAGAGCTGGCTCCGCGCCGGAGGCTTCCAGATGCGCTCGCACAGGCGCGGGCAAAGCGTCCCAGATCCCGAGATCACGGCACAGCTGCGCTGCCTCGGCCCGCGTGCCGATCGGCTCGACAGTGGGCCCCGAGGCGATGACGCGCAGATCATCGCCCGGCACATCTGAAAGGATCAGCCCCGTCACGGGGGCCGCGCAGGCCAACAGCCAGCCGCCGCCCTTGAGCTGCGACAGCTGCTGGCGGATCAGGTTCATCTGCGTGATATCGGCCCCGCAACCGAGGAGAAGTCGGCTGACCTCGGCTTTGTCCGACAGGCTCAGCCCCTCTGCTGGTGCGACCGCGAGCGCGGAGCCGCCACCGGAAATCAGCGCAAGAACGCGATCCTCTGGGCCACAGGCTTGCAGGCACTGCAGGATCGCGCGCCCTGCCCGTTCACTGCCCTCCCCCGGCACAGGGTGATCGCCCGCGATCAGCGTGACACCCGCACGAGGCGCGGCCGCTTCGGCATTCTCGGGATTGGTCACGACGAGCGCTTGCGCATCTTCGGGCAAAGCCTCCAGCGCCGCAGCACTCATCGCCAGCGCCGCCTTGCCGAGCGCGACCACCTGCCAGCGCCCGCCCGGCCCCGGCGGGTTGTCCATCGCCCATCCCATCGCGCGGGACACACCCGCCGCCGGATCGGCCGCCTTCACTCCGATATCGAACAGCTCGCGTGCGCGTGCATCCAGATCCATGCCCTCTCCCTTCGCTTTTGCCCAACTATGCCCGGGGGGCGCCGGGGTGCAAGTGCGCCAGGCGAAGGCAGTCCTGGCCGTGGCGCAGAAACGAAAAGACGCCCGCGGGGAGCGCGGGCGTCGAAACACGATCAGGCGGAAGGGCCCTGTCGGTTTAAGTGAGCGGGAGCCGAGGCCCCCGCCCGGGGAGGGTCTTAGCCACCTTGGCTTTCGATATAGGCGAGCACCGCCTTGACGTCTTCGGGGTCCTTCAGGCCGGCGAAGGACATCCGGTTCTTCGGAATGTAGCCCTTCGGGTCGGCGAGATATTCCTCGACCGTCTGTTCGGTCCAGATCAGACCGTCTTCACCGTGCTGCTTCATCGCGCTCGAGTATTTGAACCCATCAGCCGTCCCGGCCTGACGACCGATCAGGTTGTTGAGCACCGGGCCGACGCGGTTCTTCGCATCTTCGCCGACTTGGTGGCAGGCCTTGCACTTCTTGAAAACCTTCTCGCCAGCCTCGACCAGGGCCGGATCGGCAGAGAGCGTCTCCTTCGGCTCGGAGGTGGTTTTCTCCACCTGCGCCGCCGCCGGAGCGTCCTGCGCCATCGCCTCGGCCGCGTCGCTCTGGGTAGCGTCGCCTGCGACGACGACGTCGGCCGGAGCGCTATCGTCCGCAGCCGCCGTATCTTCGCCGCCGCCCTGGTTGGGCGTCACGTCGAGCACGGTGGCTTTCTTGGTGATGTGCACGTCGGTCTTACAGTCGCTCATGCAAGCGGCTTCCGAAAACTTCGGCACTTCGACCTCGTCGCGGTTATCCACGATGAACCCGTCCGCGTTCGGCATCTCCACGTCGAGGAAGTTATCCTTCGTGAGGACGAAATCGTCTTCCACGAGGTAGTTCGAGTAGAGAATATAGGCGACGATGGCATAGGTCTCGTCGACGGTCAGCGTCTGCGCGTTGCCGAACGGCATCGAGCGGTGCGCATAGTCCCAGACGGTGGACAGGTAGGGCCAGTAGGAACCGACGGTTTTCACCGGATGCTTGTTGGCCAGCGTCCCTTCGCCCCCGGCCAGTTTCGGCCAGTTGTCGACGCCCTCGGCGAAGTCGCCATGGCAGACCGCGCAGTTGTCGGCGAAGATCTTTTCACCGTCGGCGACCGAACCCGAGCCTTCGGGAAGGTTCTTGCCATCGGGGAAGACCTCGACGGTCCAGGCGTTGATTTCCTCGGGCAGCGCTTCGCGTCCCAGACCGAATTTCTCGGCCAGGGCGGGCGTCGCGACGAGCGGAGCGGCCAGAAGCGTGGCCAGCAGCAGATTACGACGACACTTCGACATTCTCGGACTCCCCGTTTTCCTTGACCCACCAGGTCTGGATACCGTTGTTGTGATAGACCGAATTCTCCCCGCGGATCGCGCGCAGCGCGTCCTTGGTCGGCTGAACGTAGCCGGTGGAATCGGTAGCGCGGGACTGCAGGAGCATTTCCGAACCGTCCCAGTCGATCTCGAGATAGAAGCGCGAGACCGCCTTGTCGGCGCCCGGCTCGGCCAGACGGGCCTCTTGCCAGTTCGCGCCGCCGTCGAGCGAAACGTCGACCTTGGTGATGTGACCGCGACCCGACCAGGCCATGCCTGTGATGACCAGCGGACCCTTGCCGTGCTTGATCGGCATCTGCGGGCTGGGCGAGGTGACGACCGATTTGGCGTCCATGACCCAGGTCCACTTGCGCGACGTTCCGTCGGCGAGCGTGTCGGTGTATTTCGAGGTTTCTTCGCGCGACTGCACGGCCTCGTCGGTGACTTCGAGACGACGCAGCCACTTCACCCACATGTTGCCTTCGAAACCCGGAACCACGAGGCGCACCGGATAACCGTGCTCCTTGCGCAGCGCCTCGCCATTGGCCTTGATGGCTACGAGACAGTCGTCGAGCGCTTTCTCCAGCGGGATCGAGCGGCCGTTCGAGGACGCGTCGGCGCCTTCGGCATAGACCCACTTGTCCTTGATCTGGTCGCCGAGATTGGTGATCCCCGCTTCTTCGAGCAGCGTCCGCAGCGGGATGCCCGAATATTGCATGTTGTGGATCATGCCCTGGGTGAACTGCGCGCCGTTGAGCTGCGCACCGGCCCATTCCATGCCCGAGTTCGCGGCGCATTCGAGGAAGTAGGTGCGGTTCACACGCGGGAAACGCTCCAGATCCTCGTAGGTGAAGACCAGCGGCTTGTCGACGAGGCCGTTGATCATCAGGCGGTAGTCTTCCTTCTTCAGTTCGATCGCGCCCGAATGGTGACGCTCGAAGGCGCAGCCGGTGGGCGTGATCGTGCCGTCGAGGGCGTGGATCGGCGTAAAGTTGATCGACGAGATCACGTCCGCGGTCAGCCAGCCGACATTGCGGCGGATGACGTCATCTTCGAATTCGATCGGCAGGCCGTAGGGGGTGGCATCGACGCCGTCGCCCCAGCCCGAAGCCCAAGGCTGAACTTCGGTGATCAACGGATCGGGTTGCTGTTCTGCGCGCGCGGCACCAGCCCCTGCGGCCATCGCACCGACCGCAGCCCCTGCGCGGAGGAATCCGCGGCGGCTGAGGGCGGCATTGGTGGCCGGGTTGTCCTGGCGTTCCTTGTCGTCCATGTGTTTTCCTCCAGTCTCTAACCCCCTGCGGGGCGTAATCATCGACGGGCGGGACCGGCTCAGATGCCGGTCACGACCACCGAGTCATTCGGTTTCAAGTCAACGGTTTTGATCTTGCGCAGGTGATCGGCGATCACGTCCCAGATCTGCGGCCCTTCGGTACCTTCGTTGACCGAGGCCCAGCCCGTCACGACATAGTTGCGTGCCGGGTCGATATCGGAGCCGTCCTTCAGCAGCGTCATGTTGGAAATCCGCTCGCCGATCGGCTTCGAAACGTCGATGTGGTAGCCCATGCCACCCACTCGAACCATGTCTCCACCCTGCTGGTAGTAGGGGTCGGAGTTGAAGATGTTGTCGGCCACGTCCTCGAGGATGGTCTTGATCATCTCGCCCGACATTTCGGAGCGATAGTTCTCGCCATAAGTCATCGAAGTGGCGTTGAGCACGTCTTCCATGGTGATTTTCTGACCGGGGATCAGCGACGGTCCCCAGCGCACGCCCGGGCTCATCGCGATCTCGGCGTCACGCTCTTCGAGCATCGCCTCGCAGATCAGGTCGTCCCAGGTGCCGTTGAAGTTGCCGCGGCGATAGAGCAGCGAGTTGGTCTCGCCCACGACTTCCTCGAGTTCGGCCTTGTAGGGCTCGCGATGGCCCATGATGACGTCGGTCATCTCCTTGTCGGGCTCGATCACGTCGGAGAAGATCGGGATCAGCTTGTGGCGGAAGCCCATCATCTTGCCGTCGCGCACGTCGAGATCGACGCGGGAGACGAATTTGCCGTTCGAGCCCGAGGCGATCAGGATCGTCTCGCCTACGAGGATCGGCTCCGGAACGGCGTCATGGGTGTGACCGGTGAGGATCACGTCGATGCCCTTCACGCGGCTCGCCATCTTGTGGTCCACGTCGAAGCCGTTATGCGACAGGCAGACGACCAGATCGACGCCCTTCGCACGAACCTCGTCGACCATCGCCTGCATACGCTCTTCGCGGATGCCGAAGGAGTAGTCGGGGAACATCCAGCCGGGGTTCGCGATCGGCATGTAGGGGAAGGCCTGACCGATGACCGCGATCTGCGTGCCGTTGCGCTCGAAGATCTTGTAGGGTTCGTAAGCGGGTTCGTCCCATTCGGCGTCGAAGATATTCGCACCGAGGAAGGGGAAGGGAAGGCCGTCGACGATCTCGTTCACCCGGTCCTGGCCATAGGTCCATTCCCAGTGCGAGGTCATCGCCTCGACGCCGAGCTTGTTCATGATGTCGACCATGTTCTGGCCCTTGGTCTTCAGCGCGACCATCGAACCGTGCCAGGTGTCGCCGCCATCGAGGATCAGCGCGTCGGGGCGTTCGGCCTTGATCGCCTTCACGACGGTCGCCACACGGTCCATCCCACCCATCTTGCCGTAGCTCTTGGCGAGATCGGTGAAGTTCTCGTAGGTCAGCGCGTAGGCATCGGGGGTATTCGGCTCGATGTTGAACATCTTGAGGAAATCCGCGCCGGTGACGTGCGGCGGACGTCCCTTCGCCTCACCCACGCCGAGGTTGATTTCCGGCTCGCGGAAATAGATCGGCATCGCTTGCGCGTGGATGTCGGTGATGTGGATCAGCGTGACATTGCCCAGCGGCTCGAACTGCAGGAGCTGGTCTTGGGTAATCGACTGCTGCGCCATGGCGCGCGACCAGCGCGACAGGCCCGAAGCACCGAGGATGGTCGAGGCGGCCAAGCTCGCCTGAAGAAATTCCCGCCGGGATATCATGCGATGTGTCTCCTTCTTCTCACCGGGCCAGTGCGCCCGGCGGTCGTTTCATTCGGGTAAATAGACAAACGAATTCAGACAGATATGAAATTTTGAATATGTTGAAACGAAACGCGCGGGACAGGGAGGCCCTGCCCCGCGCATCAATTCACAGGTCAGGGACGGACGCCGCCACCCTCGATGTCGAGACCCAGGCCGCGCGAAGCGACGTAGAGTTCGAGATTGCGGAACTCGTCCGAACCGGGGCTGTAGGTTTCCGCGCGCGTGTCGCGGATGCAGCCCTTGAAGCGGTTGTGGATCGACACGACGCCCGCGTTCTTCAGACGGTAGGTCGGGAAGCCCTGGATCTGGCCTTGGCTAAGATGGTCAGCGCGGATGTAGTTGCCGTAGTTCTCTTCATGGCACGACGCGCAGGACAGCTCGAGCTGGCCATAGCGGGTGTAGTACATCTCCTTGCCCTTCTCCCAGAAAGGCTTGGCCTCGCCGTCGATCTTGACCGCGACCGGCATGCCACGCGACTCGACCGCGATCGCGGTGGTCATGTTGTGCATCGGAGCGCTGTCCCAACCCCAGGCTTCGGCGCCCATGCGGTTGGTGCGGCAATCGTTGATGTAATCCTCGACCGACCACAGCTTGCCGGCTTCGTTCACCTTAGGCATCGAGGCTCGCACGCCCTTCATGCCTTCGCTGATGTCGCCGTGGCAATCCGCGCAGGATTTGCCCTCGGAGCCGTCGGCGGTCGACCAGGTTTCCTGGCCCTGCTCGGCAAAGATCATGATCGGGTTGTCGAAGTCGTCCTGTTCCATCGCGCGGGTCTCGTCCGTGCGGAAGAGCCAGCCGGAATAGACCTCGTCGAGATGCCCTTTGAGGTGATCGGCGGCGGGCGCCTTCACCGTGATCGGGGTGTCGCCGTTGATGACGAGCTCGTCATCCGCCATTTCGGCGTGCAGCGCCGCGGTGCTGAGCGCGAAGGCTGCAGTGGCGGCAAGGATGGTGCGGCTGGTGCGCAACGTCATATTCTGTGTCCTCCCTGGGTGTGCCCCGCGCCCATCGATCTCCCCAAACAGGCGCGGTTCTCTGTTCTTGGTGAGGCGGCGCGCTCCCTCACGCGCCGCTGGCCGTTCGGCCGATCAGCTCACTTCGATCTTCTGGCTGTCTTCGTAGGTCGAACCGTCATCATCGTACCAGGTGAACTTGAACTCACCCGATTCCGGGACTTTCGCCTCGAATTCGATGTAGGGGTTCGTCGAGATCGCCGGCTCGAGGGTGACGTCGATGACGTTCTCGCCGTTGAAGTCGCAGGTGAAGCGATTGATGATCTCGCGCGGGATGACGTTGCCATCCTTGTCCTTGCGCTGACCCGATTCCATCGGGTGCGAGATCAGGGTCTTGATGGTGATCGTGTCACCGGCCGAAGCTTTTTTCGGCACTTTTACGCGGGGTCTCACGCCTTTCATGGTCTTGTCTCCTCAGATACCGAAAAAATTAGCCGCCGCAGCCGCCGATGGTGACCTTCACGGTCGATTTCGCCTGGACGTAGCTGCCGTCGGCCATCTTGGCGACAGCGATGACGTCCTGGGTCTTCGAGAGGCGAATCCGGGTCGAGGCCATCTGCGAGCCGGCCAGCGGACCGAACTTGAAGGTCACGACGTCGGGCGTCGGGTTGCCGGGCGCGAAGACCGCGATCTCGGTTGCGCCGGGCGCATCGACGGAGATCGGAACGGTATTCCCGTTCTCGGCGATTTCCGGCGCGGTCAGGGTGACGCCGTCACCCATTGCGGCATCTGCGCCGCCGGTGAACTTGGCGATGGCGTCAGCACCGGCATCGGCCAGCGCGGGCAGCGGCAGCATGGAAGCGGCAACGCCGCCCATCGCCAGCGCCAGCGCGTCACGTCTGGTCATGGTCATGTTGTATCTTCTCCTCTCGGGTTTGTCGTTCAGAGGGTCACTCGTCCTTGAGGGTCATCAAGAAAGCGACCACATCCTCAACCTGTTGTGCATTCAAGATCGGCGGCAGATCGGCAGGCGCAGCCTTGCCGGTGTACCCGTCGCCGGGGCGAATGAAGGGACCGGTTTTGTACATCGCCGGCATTACCGTGCCTTCGAAGGTGTGCTTGGCGTCGACGACGATGCCGCGCAGCTGCGACTCGTCCCAACGGTCGCCCGCGCCGTTCAGCTCCGGGCCGACATTACCTTGGAACGACGCGTCGAGCGCCGAGACCTTATGGCAGGCCACGCAGTTGCCCAGCGACTTGGTCGCCGCGACTTCTGCGCCCTTTGCGGGATCGCCCGGCTGACCGGTCAGCGACTCGGTCACCGCGCCCACATCGGTGAATTTGACATCCATCGGCGCGGTTTCTGCGATCGCGGCGCTGGCTGCGAAGGTGGCGGCCATTGCGGCCCACGCAACGTGGCGTTTCATAGAAGTCCTCCCAAATTCTCTCCCTGACTCACTTTTAAGCGAGCGCATCACAGCGGCGCAATGGATAAATTCAAAAATCCGCATATTTTCCAATATGTTCTCTGGAACATATCGGCGTATACCGCAGCATACCCAAGATTTCTTAAGCGAAATCAGAAACATTCGCGGGCGCAGCACGAATGCTGCGCCCGCGAGCACGAGATCACGACTCTGTCAGATTCGCGAAACTCGCGATCACTTCGCCATAACTTTGTCGGCAACGTACTTCTGAAAATTCACGCCACTCTCGTAGCCGTGAGTCTTTACCCACTCGAGCAAAGCCATCGTCGTACCCTTGCCGAAAGCGCCCGGCATCTGTGCAACGGCCTGCTTGTTGGCGGGCTGATCGGAGGCCTCTTCGGGGAAGAACATCATGGTCGGCGTGAACATCACGCCCCACTTCATCGCCATCTCTTTTTCGGGCAGAGCCTCGCCGTCGAAATCGGTCACTTCGACATCGCCGAACAGGTTCATCTGCACGACATAGTAGTTGTCGGTGATGTATTGCGCGATTTCGGGATCGGAGAAGACCTCCTCGTGCATCTTCTTGCAGTAGAGGCAGCCGCGCTGCTCCCAGATGACCATGAAGCGCTTGCCCTCGTCATTGGCCGTCGCGAGATCGTCCGACATGTCCTTGAACGTGTCGTGGAACCACGGCTCCTTGTGCAGCCCGTCATCGCCCATCTCGGCGGCGTGACCCGGCAGGGCCAGCATCGCCGCGGTGAAAGCGGCAGTCAGAAAATGACGCATGATCGTCCTCCCTTGAAACAGATCCTCAGCCAAGACTCCCGCTCGGCATGACGTCGATCAGAAACTCACCAATGTAGCGCAGCCCCCCGGTCACGATGAGAACCGCGAACAGGATCAGCATAACCCCCATCGCCTTCTCCACATAGCCAAGCTTCGCGCGATGCTTCGCCATGAGGGCGAGGAAGGGGCGCGTGAAGAAGGCCGCGATGATGAAGGGCAAGGTCATCCCGATCCCGTAGGCAAAGAGCAGCAGCCCGCCCTTGGAGATCTCTCCCATGCCCGACGCCACCATAAGGATGGCGGCGAGCGCCGGGCCCACACAGGGCGTCCAGCCGAAGCCGAAGGCGAGCCCCATCACGTAAGCGCCAAGGAAGGTCGTCGGATCGGTCTTCGCCTCCATCCGGGCCTCGCGATAGAGGAATGGGATCCGGATCACGCCGAGGAAATGCAGACCGAAGACGAGAAGGACCGCGGCCGCCACCCAGCTCAGCGGTCCCATCCATTCGCGGAACGCGGCCCCGAGCGCAGTGGCTCCCATCCCCATCAGCACGAAGATCGTGGTCACGCCCAACGCGAAAGCGACCGAAGAGGCGACCATCCGCGCCTGCGCACCGGGGACGATCTTGCCGTCACCGCGCAGCTCCGACATCGACAGCCCGGCCATGTAGGACAGGTAGAACGGCACCATCGGCAAGATGCACGGCGTCAGAAAAGACAGCAGGCCGGCAAAAAACGCCCCGCCATAGGTAATATCGATCGGCACTGTTTCCTCCCTCGTGACGCGCCCTAGCCTATATGGCCTCGGTCTCCCAACCGTCCTTGAAGGGGCCCGTCAAACACATTACGATCTTTATATGTAAAAAGGGGTCCGTCAATGTTCCGCATTGTTTGGCATACGATTTCCATGGCTGCGGCGCTGGCGATTTCGCTGAGCGCGACGGGCCACGCCTCATGGGCCGACGCCGCGGGGGCCGACGCCACGTCGCAATCCGCCGAGACGACGACCGATGTCGGCTCCGCGACCGAAGAAGCCAAGGCCGAGAGCGAGTTTCGCCTCCTGATGGTCGAGCAGGTCGGCTGCGTCTATTGCCGCATGTGGAACAACGACCTCGCGTCGATCTACCCCAAGACCCCCGAGGGCAAGACCGCGCCCCTGCAGCGGGTCGATCTGCACAAGCCCTTCCCTGACGACATCACGATCACCGGGGGCAAACCGCTCTTCACACCGACCTTCATCCTGCTGCAGGACGGGGTCGAAGTCGCCCGCATCGAAGGCTATGCGAGCGAGGACTTCTTCTGGGGGCTGCTGGATCAGGCCCTGAAAAAGAATGGCGCGGACTATCAGCCCCCCTCAAACTGAGGTTTGATGTGCGTGCTTTTGGCCCGCCCCGTGCGGGTTTTTGTTCTCTCGGGCTTTGTTCCGGCGAATCGTCATGCTAAAGCCTGAAACATTCGATTAATACGGTCGCGCTGCGCGCGGCTCCAAGGAAGGACGATGCGGTGCGGCATCTGGTGCCTGACGGTCATGCCGAAAAGCTTGCCTCTGCCACGGCCGAGTCGAGATGTGCCCGCATGGATGCAGAAGAGCTACTCGATCGCGCACAAGACGCCTCCAACCTCATGAAGGCGCTCGCCCATGAGGGACGGCTGATGATCCTGTGCCATCTCAGTTCGGGCGAGAAATCGGTGACCGAGCTGGAAAACCTGCTGGAATCGCGCCAGGCCGCGGTCAGCCAGCAATTGGCGCGGCTGCGTCTCGAGGGGCTCGTCAGCGCGCGCCGCGAAGGCAAGGCGATCTACTACACGCTCTCGGACCCGCGCGCGCGCCGCCTTGTCGAAACGATTTACGATATGTTCTGCGCCACCGACGGAACGCGGTGAGCCATGAGACCGGACGCTGAGTGATCCGGGGGGAGAAGGGCAATGGAACAGATTCCGATGGGCGCCATGGCGGCCCTGGTCGGGGCGCTCGGCGGTGTGATTCTCGGCCTCGCCGCGCGCCTGGGCGATTTCTGCACCCTCGGCGCACTGGAAAGCGCCGCCTATGGCGATGACCAGAGGCGCCTGCGCCTTTGGGGCGTGGTGCTGGGTGTCGCGATCTCCGGCGCCTTCCTAGCCGAGGCTCTGGGTTATGCCGACATCACCCACAGCTTCTATCAAACGATCAAGTGGTCGCCCTTGGCCTCGATCGTGGGCGGGCTGGTCTTCGGCTACGGCATGGCGCTCGCCGGAAATTGCGGCTTCGGGGCGCTGGTGCGTTTCGGCGGCGGCGACCTGCGCGCGATGGTGATCGTTGTCGTGATGGGGATTTTCGCCTTCGTGACGCTGTCCGGCCCCCTCGCGCATCTGCGCCTGCTGATCTTCGACCAGCAGGCCGCCACCTCCCCTCAAGGCATCGCGCATTGGCTCTCGGCGCGGACCGGGCTGCCGCCGCTGACCTTCGCCCTGCCCGTCGCCGCAGGCTTCCTCGCATGGGCGCTGAGCTATCAGCCGCTGCGCGCAGACAAACGCCGGCTCGCCTGGGGCGTGGCTGCGGGCCTTGCCGTGGTCTGGTGCTTCGTCGGCACCTCCTACCTCTTCAGAGAGAGCATGGGCGCGACCGGCGTCGAGGCCCCCTCCTTCACCGCCCCGCTTGGGCGCACGATCCTGTATTTCATGACCTCCACCGCGGGAGGGCTCACCTTCTCCGTCGGGCTCGTCGCGGGCGTTCTCGGCGGGGCCTTCCTCGGCTCGGCCATTCGCGGCCTCTTCAAATGGGAAGCCTGCGAAGATCCGCGCGAACTGGGCCGTCAGGTCAGCGGCGCCGCCCTGATGGGCATCGGCGGCACGATCGCCGTCGGATGCTCCATCGGCCAGGGGGTAAGCGCGATGGCCGTGCTCGCCTTCTCCGCGCCCGTCACGCTGGCCTCCATCGTGATCGGCGGGTTGATCGGCCTGCGCCAGTTGATCCACGGCTTCCAGCCCGAATAGGCCGGAGCCGCACGTCCCCCTCCCGTTTTTGGCTTGGCCGAAATATCCCGGGGGTGAGGCGCGGACGCGTCGAGGGGGCAGCGCCCCCTCTCCCCGCGAAGTCTTGCCGCACAACGCTTGCGAATCTGATCCGGGTTTCCTATATCGCCCCTCGAGAGGTTGGCGCGGGCGAGCGCCTCGCCAACCCGGTCAGGTCCGGAAGGAAGCAGCCGCAACGAGCCCCGCTTGGGTCGCTGTCCAGCCTCTCACCCCCCTCCTTCCCCACGAAACGCACCAAACTTGTCGGCGCGTCACCATGCCCGATTGTGGGCTGATGTCGCCGCGTTAAGCTTCCCGTCAAAGGGGAGGTTTCACCATGTTTCGTTTTGCTCTGGCCGCTCTGGCCATTCTGCCTGTGCCGCTCTTTGCCGGGACGCTTACCGCCGTCGAAGTCGCACCGAACACCTATGCGATCGAGGGCCCCTTCGGGCAGCGCGATGCCGAGAACCTCGGCAATAACGCGACCTTCGGGCTGATCGTCACGGATGAGGGCGCGGTGCTGGTGGATGCGGGCGGCACCTACAAGGGGGCGGCGGCGCTCGACGAGGTGATCGGCACGCTGACCGATCAGCCGGTGAAATATGTGATCGACACCGGTGGGCAGGATCACCGCTGGCTCGGCAATGGCTACTGGAAAGAGCATGGCGCCGAGATCATCACCTCGACGGATGCGCTCGCCGACCAGAAGGCCCGCGCCTCGCTGGAACTGACGATGCTCGACGCGCTGGTCGGCAAGGACGCGCTCGCCGGCACGGAGCCGGTCTACGCGGACACCACCTTCGACGAACGCTACACGCTCACCCTCGGCGGGCGCGAGATCGAGATCACCCATCCCGGCCCGGCCCACACTCCTGGCGACAGCTTCGTCTGGCTGCCTGCGGAAAAAGTGATGTTCACCGGCGATATCGTCTTCGTGGGCCGCATCCTCGGCGTGCTCGACATGTCGTCCTCGAAAGGCTGGGTCGAAGCCTTCGAGGCGATGGCCGCCTATGAGCCCACCCATATCGTTCCCGGCCACGGCCCCGCCACCGATCTCGCGACGGCGACTCGCGACACCTATGATTACCTGACCAATCTGCGCAGCCGGATGGCCGATTATATCGATGACGGCGGCGACATCATCGGCTCGGTCGACGTGGACCAGTCGCAATTCGAATATCTCGCGGACTTCGACACGCTCGCCAAACGCAACGCGCAGGCGGTATTCAGCCAGATGGAGTGGGAATGAGCCGGGTGGACGTCGACGCCCGGGGGGCCTAGTCTGGCGGCTGCTTATGATACCGGAGCTTCGATGACCGACACCCAATATCAGGTTCTCGCCCGCAAGTACCGCCCCGAGACCTTTGCCGATCTGATCGGACAGGCACCGATGGTGCGCACGCTCAAGAACGCCTTCGCGGCCGACCGGATCGCGCAGGCCTTCATCATGACCGGGATTCGCGGCACCGGGAAAACCACCACGGCGCGGATCATCGCCAAAGGGCTGAACTGCATCGGCCCCGACGGCAACGGCACCCCCACGACCGATCCCTGCGGCGTGTGCGAACATTGCCGCGCGATCATGGAAGGCCGCCATGTCGACGTGATGGAGATGGACGCCGCCTCGCGCACCGGTGTGGGCGACATCCGCGAGATCATCGAGAGCGTGCATTACCGGGCGGCCTCGGCGCGCTACAAAGTCTATATCATCGATGAGGTTCACATGCTGTCGACGAGCGCGTTCAACGCGCTCCTGAAGACGCTCGAGGAACCGCCCGCCCATGTGAAGTTCATCTTTGCCACCACCGAGATCCGCAAGGTGCCCGTCACCGTGCTCTCGCGCTGCCAGCGCTTCGACCTGCGCCGGATCGAGCCCGAGGAGATGATCGCGCTGCTGCGCCGGATCGCCGATGCGGAAGGTGCCGAGATCGCCGATGACGCGCTCGCGCTGATCACCCGCGCCGCCGAAGGCTCCGCGCGGGATGCGACCTCGCTGCTCGATCAGGCGATCGCGCATGGCGCAGGCGAGACCACGGCGGAACAGGTCCGCGCGATGCTGGGTCTGGCCGACCGTGCCCGCGTCCTCGACCTCTTCGACATGATCCTGCACGGTCAGGCCGCCGAGGCGCTGACCGAGCTCGCCGCGCAATATGCCGACGGCGCCGATCCGATGGCGATCATGCGCGATCTGGCCGAGATCACCCATTGGGTCTCCGTCATCAAGGTCACGCCCGAAGCCGCCGAAGACCCGACCGTTCCGCCCGAGGAACGCACTCGCGGTCAGGAGATGGCGGCCGCGCTTCCGATGCGTGTGCTGTCGCGGCTCTGGCAGATGCTGCTCAAGGCGCTCGAAGAAGTCGCAGGCGCGCCCAATGCGATGATGGCCACCGAAATGGCCGTGATCCGCATGACCCATGTGGCTGACCTGCCCGACCCGGAAACGCTGATCAAGAAAATCCAGCAAAGCAACACCCAGACCCAAGCGGCAGGCCGGGGCCCCGCGCCTTCGACCGGGCCGGTGCATGGCGCGACGCTGCGCGCCCGGCGTGCCGGTGGCGGCGCTGTTGCCGCCGCCGCCCCCGCCCAACAGCACGATCCGATGGCCGACGCGCTTGCCCGTTTCGCCAGTTTCGACGACGTGGTCGACCTGATCGCCCGGATGCGCGACATGACCCTGCTGCTGGAGGTCGAGAGCAACCTGCGCCTCGTGAATTACCGCCCCGGCCGGATCGAGTTCGAACCGACCCCACAGGCCTCGCGCGACCTCGCCGCGACGCTTTCGGCAAGGCTGCAGGGCTGGACCGGCGCGCGCTGGGGCGTGTCGGTCGTCTCCGAAGGCGGCGCGCCGACCATAGCCGAGGTGAAGGCGGAAGAGCTCGCGAAGGCCGAGGCCGAGGCGATGAAGAACCCGCTGGTCGCAGAGATTTTCGCCCGCTTCCCCGGCGCGAAGATCGAAATCCTGCCCGAGGAAGACACCACCGCGATCGAGGCCGAGGCCCTGGCCGAGGTCGAAGACGAATGGGATCCCTTCGAGGAAGGCTGAGCCGCGCCGGGGGCGCTCCCGCGCAATCGCACGCGCCGTCCCTGCCGCGCCGTTTTCCCAGCTTGTCCCTTGTTCCTCCGCGCAGCGATGCGTATCTCTCACTCAAGCCAAACGTGACGGAGAAAGCGATGTTCAAGGGATTGGGCGCCATGGGCGACATGGCCAAGATGATGAAGGCCGCCAAGGAAATGCAGGAGAAGATGGGTCAGCTCCAGGAAGAGCTCAAATCCATCGTCGTCACCGGCGAGGCCGGGGCCGGTCTCGTACAGGCCCGCGCCACCGCGAAGGGCGAATTGACCGGGCTCTCCATCGATCCCTCGATCCTGCAGGCCTCCGAGAAGGAAGTCGTCGAAGACCTGATCCTCGCTGCGATCAAGGACACGCAGGAAAAGGCAAAGTTCCGCGAGCAGGAAGAGCAGAAACGCCTTCTGCGCGAATTGGGCCTGCCCGAGAACATGGACCTACCGGTCTGATCCTATGAGCGGCGCGCGCGACGATATAGAGGCGCTGATCGCCCTTATGGCGCGGCTGCCGGGGCTTGGCCCCCGCTCCGCCCGGCGTGCGGTGCTGCATCTGATCTCGAAACGCGCGCAGCTGATGGGCCCCTTGGCCGAGGCGATGGCCGGGGTCGCCCGCAGTGCGCGCGAATGCCAGCGCTGCGGCAATATCTCCACCGCGCCGATCTGCGACATCTGCGAAGACCCGAAACGCGCCACCGGCGAGATCTGCGTGATCGAGGATGTGGCCGATCTCTGGGCGATGGAGCGCGGCCACGCCTTCAAGGGCCGCTATCACGTCCTTGGCGGCACGCTCTCCGCGCTCGATGCGATCGGCCCGGAAGACCTTCGCATCCCCGACCTGCTCGAACGCGCCACAGAGGAAGGCATCACCGAGGTGATCCTCGCCCTCAACGCCACCGTCGAGGGTCAGACGACCGCCCATTACATCGCCGAGGCGCTCGAAGGGCGCGGCATCGCAGTGACCAGCCTCGCCCAGGGCGTGCCGATCGGGGGCGAGCTGGACTATCTCGACGACGGCACGATCCAGGCGGCGCTGCGCGCGCGTAAAAGTTTCTGACGGCCTCCCTACCCGCCCCGAAACCGAAGTCCAAACCGATACCCCAGCGCTGAGCGCTCCTTTCGGCTTGGGAAAAATATCCCCGCCGGAGGCATCCGCCCCATGCGGCCCGCGCGCCCTCCCGGCAAGGGAGCGCCCATCGGCGGGCTCGTCGCCATTGAACCCGCCCGCGCCCGCCGTTATCACTTCCCCCAAATCCCCAACGAGAATTGCGAGCGTCGCCCCGATGATCCGCCTCTACCATGTCGCCCTCTCCCCGTTCTGCCGCAAGGTCCGCCTCACGCTCGCCGAGAAGAAGCTGGAGGTGGAACTGGTCGAGGAACGATACTGGGAGCAGCAGGCCGATTTCCTCCGTCGCAACCCGGCGGGCAAGGTGCCGGTGCTGAAGATGGACGGCATGATGATGGCCGAGAGTCAGGCGATCTGCGAATATATCGACGAGACGCATGCTGACGCGCCGCTGATGCCGCGCGATCCCGCCGCACGCTACGAGGTGCGCCGCCTGTGCTCGTGGTTCGACGACAAGTTCAACACCGAAGTCACGCAGCGGATCATGGGCGAGCGGGTCTGGAAGAAGGTCCGCAAGGAAGGATATCCGGATAGCAAGACGGTCAAGGCGGGCCTGTCCGCGATCAAGTATCACCTCGATTACATGGGCTGGCTGCTGGAGCAGCGGCGCTGGCTTGCTGGCGACGTGATGACGCTTGCGGATTTCTCTGCGGCCGCGCATCTGAGCTGCCTCGATTATATCTCCGACGTGGACTGGAACCGACAAGAGGCCGTGAAGGACTGGTATGCGAAGATCAAGTCGCGCCCGGCCTTCCGCTCGCTTCTCGCCGATCAGCTGCCCGGCATGCCGCCCGCACCGCAATATGCGGAGTTGGATTTCTGAGGGCTTCGCGCGCGCCGAGGGGGCTCTGCCCCCGCCGGCCTGCGGCGCGGCCCCCCGGGATATTTGCACCAAGGCGAAGCCATGAATGCGGAGTTGAAAGCGCGGTTGATCGAGACGGCCCTTGCCGAGGGTTTCTCGAAGGCGCGCATCACCACGCCGGACGCGATCCCGCAGGCGGCCGAGCGGCTCGCCGCCTTCGTGGGTGC
This sequence comes from Thioclava sp. IC9, assembly GCF_002213225.1. Classification (NCBI taxonomy): domain Bacteria; kingdom Pseudomonadati; phylum Pseudomonadota; class Alphaproteobacteria; order Rhodobacterales; family Paracoccaceae; genus Thioclava; species Thioclava sp. IC9. Next base: position 54,278 of record NZ_NBNX01000005.1, on the reverse strand, counting down.
GGGCATGCATGGCCAGATGGGCTGGATGGAAGAGCGGATGGGCTGGCGCGGCGATCCGGCGGCGCTGTGGTCCGAGGCACGCTCGGTCGTGATGCTGGCCGAGACCTACACGCCCGATTACGACCCGCTGGACCTGCTGGAGGCGCGCGATCGCGGGGTGATCTCTGCCTATGCGCAAGGCAAGGATTACCATGATCTGGTGAAGAAGAGGCTCAAGCGCGTCGGGCGCTGGTTGCTCGATCAGGCACCAGAGGGCGCGGAGATCAAGGTCTTCGTCGACACCGCCCCGGTGATGGAAAAGCCCTTGGGCGAGGCGTCGGGTCTCGGCTGGCAGGGCAAGCACACCAATCTTCTTGCGCGCGATCTGGGCAGCTGGTTCTTCCTCGGCGCGATCTTCACCACGGTGGAGCTGCCGCCCGACGCGCCGGAGATCAGCCATTGCGGGTCCTGCACGGCCTGTCTCGACATCTGCCCGACCGAGGCTTTTCCTGCGCCCTACCAGCTCGACGCACGGCGCTGCATCTCCTATCTGACGATCGAGCATAAGGGCCCGATCGACGAAGAGCTGCGCGCCAAGATGGGCAATCGCATCTATGGCTGCGACGATTGTCTGGCCGTCTGCCCATGGAACAAGTTCGCCGCAGAGGCGCGGGAGGCGCGCTATCACGGCGGCGTCGGCGCGCCGCCCCTGGCAGAACTGGCTGCACTCGACGATGCCGGGTTCCGGGCGCGGTTCTCGGGCTCGCCGATCAAGCGGATCGGGCGCGACCGTTTCCTGCGCAACGTGCTTTACGCGATCGGAAATTCCGGCGATCCGGCGCTGGCCGAGGCCGCGCGCCCGCACCTGAGCGATCCCGATCCGGTGGTGGCCGAGGCCGCGCGATGGGCTCTTGATCGGCTCGAGCGCGTCGCATGACGAAACCGATTGCCCCGATCCCGTCGCGGCCTATCTCATCGCGGTCATGATGCCCGTCACCACCCAGACCCCTCGCCCGCTCCTTGGAATCGCGCTGAAGCTCGGCACGGTTACGGGTTTCGTCATCATGCAGGCACTGATCAAATCGGTCTCCGACCGGGTGCCACCGGGCGAGGCAGTGTTCTTCCGCTCCTTCTTCGGCATTGTGCCGATCCTGCTCTGGCTGCTGTGGCGCGGTGAGTTGCAGGGCGGATTGCGGGTGGAGAAACCGATCAACCATGTCCTGCGCGGGGTGGTGGGAACCACCGCGATGGCGCTGAGTTTCGCAGCGCTCGCCTTCCTGCCGCTGCCCGAGGCGACCGCTCTGGGCTATGCGGCACCGCTGCTGACGGTCGTCTTCGCGGCGCTCTTGCTGGGCGAGACGGTGCGAATCTTCCGCTTCTCGGCGGTCGGGCTGGGGATGGTCGGTGTTCTGATCGTGCTGTGGCCCCGGCTGGGCGGCAGCGGACCCGAAGGCGGGGCGGAGGCGCTTGGCGCGGGGCTGGCGCTTGCGGGGGCCACCTGCGCGGCGCTGGCGCAGATCCAGATCCGCCGCATGGTCGGCTCCGAGCGCACCTCGGCGATCGTGTTCTGGTTCTCCTGCACCGCCTCGGTGCTCTCACTGGCCTCGCTGCCCTTCGGCTGGGTGATGCCGACAGCGTGGGAAGCGACACTCCTGATCCTCGCGGGGCTGATCGGCGGCACCGGGCAGATCATGCTGACCTCGGCCTATCGCTTCGCCGATGCCTCGCTGGTGGCCCCCTTCGATTACGCCTCGATGCTGCTGGCGCTGGTGATCGGCTATACGGTCTTCTCGGAAGTGCCGAGCCATGCCACCTTGGCGGGGGCTGCGCTGATCATCGTCGCTGGCATCGCGATCATTCTGCGCGAGCACTGGCTTGGGCTGGAGCGCAAGCGCGCCCGCAAGGCCGCGACGCCGCAGGGCTGAGCGCCGATCCGCCCGCGACAAAAAATCTCCTGTCATTGAAACACGACTCGGTCGAACCGTGTTATACTTAAAGGATCAGAGGCGATGACGAGAGGAGGAAGACATGTCCCGTCACATCATCGACCGCGCCGAACTCAAGGCCGAAGGGCCGCGCGTGAAGCGGTTTCTCGAACTGCAGCGGCGCGAAGGTATCCACCCGGCAATCAAGGAGCTCAGCAAGCGTGGGCGGCCGGATAACGGCGCGCGCATGAAACAGTTCCTGCGCATCGAACGGAACGAAGTCACCTGACCGTCCTGTCAGCGCTCGAGAGCATCGAAAACGCGAAAGGGCGTGCCGTCAAGCACGCCCTTCTGTTTTCTCAAAGCGTTACGTGGATCAGGTGCGCACGAGCTTTTCGTAGGTTTCTGCGATGTCGCGGGTCAGCGCGCCGACCTCGAAGTTGAACTCGCGGATCTGGCTGACCGGGGTCACCTCGGCGGCGGTTCCGGTGAGCCAGCACTGCTCGAACTCGGCCAGTTCAGTCGGCTCGATCAGGCGCTCGTGCACCTTGATACCCTTCTCTTCCAGCAGCCCGATCACCGTACGCCGCGTGATCCCGTTGAGGAAGACGTCAGCCTTGGGCGTGTGCACCTCGCCGTCCTTCACGAAGAAGATGTTCGCGCCGGTCGCCTCGGCGACGTAGCCACGCCAATCCATGAACAGCGCATCCGAGAAGCCGCGATCTTCGGCGGCGTGCTTCGACATGGTGCAGATCATGTAGAGACCGGCCGCCTTGGCCTCGGCCGGGATCGTGCGCGGGTCGGGGCGACGCCATTTCGCGATGTCGAGCTTGGCGCCCTTCATCTTCGCGTCCCCGTAATAGTTGCCCCATTCCCAGCCGGCGATCGCCAGACGCACGGGGTTCTTGCGCGCCGAGACGCCCATATCCTCGCCCGCGCCACGCCATGCGACCGCGCGCACATAGGCGTCGGTCCAGCCATTGGCCTTCAGCATGTCGTATTTCGCCTTCTCGATCTCTTCGACCGAATAGGGGATTTCCATATCGAGCAGCTGCGCCGACTTCCGCAGGCGGGCGGAATGCTCTTCGCCTTTGAAAATCTTTCCGTTGTAGCAACGTTCGCCTTCAAAGACGGAGGACGCGTAATGCAGCGCGTGGGTCAGGATGTGGACATTGGCGTCGCGCCAATCCACAAGCTGTCCATCCATCCAGATCTTGCCGTCACGATCCTCATACGAGCCCGACATCTTACTCTCCTTGCAGCCACGCCAATTTACGATTATTGCGCAATCTACGTCCGAAGTGGACATTTTCTTGCGCGAAAACTGCTTTGCGGTAACAGTTGAGTCTTGGAAAGTCAACAAGGCTGACATAAAGTCACACAAAAGAGAGGGACGATATGGCAGATAGCGGCAGCCCCGGGGGCGAGACACTTCTTTTCCTGACGGACGAGCAATTGCGCAAGGGCATCGAAGCGATGTTCTTCGCCTATCGCGCCTTTACCGCCGACCCTGACCGACTGCTCGAAGAATACGGCTACGGACGCGCGCATCACCGCGCGCTGCATTTCATCAACCGCCAGCCGGGGCTGACGGTGACGACGCTGCTCGCAGTTCTGGGCGTAACCAAGCAATCACTGAACCGGGTGCTGCGCACGCTGATCGAGGACGGGCTGGTGGAAAGCCGCGTCGGTACCCGCGACAAGCGCGAGCGGCGATTGCATCTGACGGCCGAGGGCGAGACGCTGGAACGCGCACTGTCCGAGGCGCAGCGGGGGCGAATGCGCTCTGCCTATCGCGCCGCGGGGCCGCAGGCGGTGGCGGGTTTCCGGCAGGTGCTCGAGGCGATGATGGGCCCCGATCTGCACAAGCTCTATCAAATGATGAAAGACGACTGATGCCCTACTCGGCCGAACCTCATCTGCTTATCGTCGACGATGACGAACGCATCCGGACGCTGCTGAAAAGCTTTTTGCAGCGACACGGCTTTCTCGTCACTGCGGCGCGCGACGCGGGCCATGCGCGCTCGTTGCTGGCGGGGCTGGAGTTCAATCTGATCGTGATGGATGTGATGATGCCGGGCGAAGACGGGCTCAGCCTGACCCGTGACCTGCGCGGCAGATCGGTAAGCACGCCGATCCTGCTGCTGACCGCACGGGGCGAGACGCGCGAGCGGATCGAGGGGCTCGAAGCCGGCGCCGACGACTATCTCGCAAAGCCGTTCGAGCCGAAGGAACTGCTGCTGCGGATCAACGCGATCCTGCGCCGGGTTCCGCAGGAAACCGAGAGCGGCCCGAAATACCTCTCGCTGGGGCCGCTGAAATACGATCAGGACCGGGGCGAGCTGTGGGATGGCGACACGCCGGTGAAGCTGACCGCGACAGAGGTGCAGTTGATGCGCATCTTCGCGACTCATGCGGGCGACGTGGTCAGCCGCACGGAATTGATCGAGGAACTGGGCCGCGAGCGGGGCAATGGCGAAGAAGGCGGCGGCGACCGGGCGGTCGACGTGCAGATCACACGCCTGCGCCGCAAGATAGAGCGCGACCCGCGCGAACCCCGCTACCTGCAGACGGTGCGCGGTCTGGGCTACATGCTCGCGCCCGACTGAGCGGAGGCGAACACTACATCTTGATTGCGCCTCGCAGTGGCATGGCAGGCGGCGGTTCTGGTCAGTTCACGCTAAAGCATGTGAAACTTTTACATGTTCAAAACGCCACGAATCGCTTTTCCTCAATCGGGAGCGGCATTTGTGCATTGAACTTGCCGGGCGCCCCCTTCCCCGGCACGCACGGCCATTGACCCGGGGTGATCTGTTGCAAGAGCGACATTTAACTGCCCCTCAGCACAAATTCAGTTGATTGTGTTCTGGACTGACAAATTCGTGATTGGTATGAGAGCGGCCATGTTTGGCGGCACCGCGCGACGTGCCCCGGCACGTCACTATCGGCCCCCTCGCGGGCCCGGGAAGGAGAGACAACGTGTCCCACGCAGATAATAACGCAGGCACCCGGAGGGATTTCCTCTACTACGCCACCGCCGGCACCGGCGCGGTGGTGACCGGCGCGGCCGTCTGGCCGCTGGTGAACCAGATGAATGCATCGGCCGACGTCAAGGCGCTCTCGTCGATCTTCGTCGACGTTTCCGGCGTCGAGCTCGGCACGCAGCTCACGGTGAAATGGCGCGGCAAGCCGGTCTTCATCCGCCGCCGCACCGAAGAAGAAATTCAATACGCCCGCGAGGTTCCGCTGTCCGAACTGGTCGACACCTCGGCCGAGAACGCGAACAAGCCGGGCGCCGAGGCGACCGACCAGAACCGCACCCTCGACGAGGCAGGCGAATGGCTGGTGATGATCGGCGTGTGCACCCACCTGGGCTGCGTGCCGATCGGCAACGAGTCGGGCGATTACCACGGCTGGTTCTGCCCCTGCCACGGGTCGCATTACGACTCCGCCGGCCGGATCCGCAAAGGTCCTGCCCCGCGCAACCTGAACATCCCGGTGGCCCAGTTCACCGATGACACCACGATCAAACTGGGCTGAGGAGGCAGTTAGATGTCGGGCATTCCCCACGACCATTACGAGCCCAAGACGGGCTTCGAAAAGTGGACGCACAAGCGTCTTCCCATCATCGGGCTGATCTACGACACGATCATGATCCCCACCCCCAAGAACCTGAACTGGTGGTGGATCTGGGGCATCGTGCTGGCGTTCTGCCTCGTGCTGCAGATCGTCACCGGCATCGTTCTGGTGATGCATTACACCCCGCATGTCGACCTGGCCTTCGCCTCGGTCGAGCACATCATGCGCGACGTGAATGGCGGCTACATGCTGCGCTACATCCACGCGAACGGCGCCTCGCTGTTCTTCCTCGCCGTCTATATCCACATTTTCCGCGGCCTTTATTACGGCTCCTACAAGGCGCCCCGCGAGATCACCTGGATCATCGGCATGATCATCTATCTGTGCATGATGGGCACGGCGTTCATGGGTTACGTTCTCCCCTGGGGCCAGATGTCCTTCTGGGGTGCAACCGTGATCACCGGCCTGTTCGGCGCGATCCCGGGCATCGGCGAGTCGATCCAGGCCTGGCTGCTCGGCGGCCCGGCGGTGGACAACGCGACGCTGAACCGCTTCTTCTCGCTGCACTACCTGCTGCCCTTCGTGATCGCAGCCCTGGTGATCGTGCATATCTGGGCCTTCCACACCACGGGCAACAACAACCCGACGGGCGTTCCGGTCCGCACCGGCTCGAAAGCGGAAGCGGAGAAGGACACCCTGCCCTTCTGGCCCTATTTCGTGATCAAGGACCTGTTCGCGCTCGCCGTGATCCTCCTGGTCTTCTCGGCTGTCGTGGGCTTCATGCCGAACTACCTCGGCCACCCCGACAACTACATCGAGGCGAACCCGCTGGCGACGCCCGCACACATCGTGCCCGAATGGTACTTCCTGCCGTTCTACGCGATCCTGCGCGCCTTCACCTCGGACGTCTGGGCCGTGATGTTCGTCAACTGGATCACCTTCGGTATCGTCGACGCCAAGTTCTTCGGCGTGCTCGCGATGTTCGGCGCGATCCTCGTGATGGCGCTGGCCCCGTGGCTCGACACCTCGAAAGTGCGTTCGGGCTCGTACCGCCCGATGTTCAAATGGTGGTTCTGGCTTCTGGCGATCGACTTCATGGTGCTGATGTGGGTGGGCGCGATGCCGACCGACGGGATTTATCCCTACATCTCGCTGATCGGCGCGACCTACTGGTTCGTCTATTTCCTCGTGATCCTGCCGCTCCTGGGCCTGATTGAGAAGCCGCAAGCGATGCCGGCGACGATCGAGGAAGACTTCAACCACCACTACAATATCAAACCGGCTGAATGAGTAAGGAAGAGGGACACAAAATGAAACATCTTCTGATCTCTGCCCTCTCCGCGCTGGTGATCGGGGCGAGCACCCTGGTCAACCCGGCGGTGGCGGCCGAAGGCGGCCATATCGAGGATATCAGCTTCTCCTTCGAGGGCCCCTTCGGGACCTTCGACCAGCAGCAGCTGCGTCGCGGCTTCCAGGTCTACCGGGAGGTCTGCTCGGCCTGCCACGGGCTGCGCTACGTCGCGTTCCGCACGCTTGCGGATCAGGGCGGCCCGATGATGGACCCGGCTTGGGTGCGTGCCTACGCGGCCGAGTTCACCGTGATGGACAAGGAAACCGGCGAAGAGCGCCCCGGCAAGGAGACGGACCACTTCCCGTTCATCTCCGGCATGGGCATGGGTCCGGACCTGTCGCTGATGGCGAAAGCGCGCGCGGGCTTCCACGGCCCCTACGGCCTCGGCATCAACCAGTTCTTCCGCGGCATCGGTGGCCCCGAATACATCCACGCGGTGCTCACCGGCTTCACCGGCGAGGAAAAGGAAGAAGCGGGCTCGATCTTCTACGAGAACCACGCCTTCCCGGGTGGCTGGATCGCGATGCCCCCTCCGCTCTCGGAAGACCTCATCGAGTATGAGGACGGCACGCCCGCAACCGTCGACCAGATGGCCCGGGACGTCTCCGCATTCCTGATGTGGACGGCCGAACCGAAGCTGGAATCGCGCAAGCGCTGGGGCTTCGTGGCGGTGATGATGCTGATCGTGCTGAGCACGCTGCTTTACCTGACCAACAAGAAGCTCTGGGCGCCCCACAAGGGTAAGCAGTTCGATCTGTAAGCCTGGGCCCGACCTGCTAGACTGATGAACGCCTCCTCGCCCGCGAGGGGGCGTTTTCCATTTCCCGGAGCTGCCCGATGTCTATCCCGCCGCCAGGCTTTGCGCCGCTGCCCGACCCGCCCTATTACGCGGTGATCTTCGCCTCTCTCCGCGGTGCACCCGACGACGGATATGGCGCGATGGCCGCGGAGATGGCCGCGCTTGCCGCCCAGCAGCCCGACTATCTCGGGGTGGAGAGCGCACGCGACGGAACAGGCTTCGGCCTCACCGTCAGCTACTGGGCCGACGAGACCGCTCTGATTGCGTGGAAGGCGGTGGCGAAGCACCAGCTCGCCCAACGCCTCGGCAAGGATCGCTGGTATCTCCACTACGCGCTGCGCGTCGCCAAGGTCGAACGCCAGTATGACGGTCCGGAGGGGCGCTGAACCGCGCCTGCCGCTGACGCCGCGCAATGCGGTTGCGCTCTTGGATGTCGGGGGCAAGCGGGCTATCTGGAAGGGGACACGAGGAGTAACAATGCCCGACATTTCCGACCTGCCGCATATCAGCCCCGCCTCCCGCGCCCCGCGTCTGTGCGTGCTGATCGACGCCGATAACGTGCCCGCCGGATATGCCGAAGCGATCTTCGAAGAGATCGCCTCGCTCGGCGAAGCCTCGGTGCGCCGGATCTACGGCGACTGGTCGGCGCAGCGCCTAGCGGGCTGGGCCAAGCGCGTCGCCGAACTCGGCCTCGTCGCGGATCAGCAATTTGCCAATACTAAGGGGAAGAACGCCTCCGATATCGGCCTCGTCATCGCGGCGATGGATTTCCTGCATTCCGACCTGTTCGATGGTTTCGTGCTGGTCTCCTCGGACAGCGACTTCACCCGCCTCGCCGCTCGCATCCGCGAACAGGGGCTCGATGTCTACGGCATCGGCGAGCAGAAGACCCCCGAAGCCTTCCGCAAGGCCTGTAAACGCTTCATCTATGTCGAGAACCTCGGCAATGGCGAGAGCACCGCGGAGACCTCGACCAAGCCCGCCTCGGACAAGACCAGTGCCGCCGCCCCGAAATCCTCGAGTGGCAAGCAGGAGCCGAAGGCCGCGATCCCGATCATCGTCAACGCGATGAAGGCGATCGGTCTGGAAGAGGAATGGTATTCGCTGGGCCAGCTCGGTCAGTTCATCACGCAGGCAAACCCGGATTTCGACACCCGCACCTATGGCAGCGCGAAACTTTCCGACCTGCTGATCAAGACGGGCCGTTTCCAGCTGCAGCGCGGCGAAGGCAATCAGTGGATGGTGCGCGATCTGGCCTGATCGGGCCAGATCGGTCCGCGCTCAGGTGGGGACGCCGTAGCGCGCAAGGAACATCGCGACCGCGCCGCGGATCACGCGCTCTTTCTCTTCACGGCTGAAGCTGTCGCAAATCCCGAACAGCAGCTTCGGATGCAGTTCCGACTTGCACAGCTCGATGAACAGATAAGCGGCGAGGTCGATATCGTCGATCACCAGCTCGCCCCGCTCCACCGCGCAGCGCAGGTAATCCATCAGCAATTCGTGCACCAGCGCCGGCCCCGCCGCGTAGAAGGCGCGGCCAAGCTCGGGGAACCGCTCAGATTCGGAAACGCAGAGCCGGTAGAGCCCTTCGTTCATCTTGCAGCTCATCGACTCGACGATCTGCGACGCGGCAAGCGAAAGCACCACTTCGGGGGCTGCGCCGAAATCGATCGTGGCGACGGCGCTGTCCGTCTGCTCTTTCAGTTGCGAGCGCACGACTTCGACGAACATCAGCCGTTTGTCCGGGAAATAGCTGTAGAGCGTGGCTTTCGACACACCCGCTTCCTTGGCGATATCGTCGACCGAGGCCCCATCGAACCCGTCGCGCAGAAAGATCGTGCGCGCGCCTTCGAGCACCTGGTCGAATTTGCGTCCGCGATTGATCTGATCTGCCTGCGACATCTGTCCTCCGGTTCCGGGAAACGACCCCCCGGGGTCCGCAGAATAAACCGCGCGGTTTATATCCCGCAAGGTCGCACAACGTCACGTCATGGCGGCACGCGTGCGGCAATCCGCTAAAGCTCCCGCCCTGTTTCGGCTTGGCACCAAATATCCCGGGGGGCTCCGCAGGAGCGGGGGCAGAGCCCCCTCTTTCCTCGGTCATCTCGCCTTCCATCGAGGGGGGCGGCGCCCCTCAGCCGATCGTGCCGCGAATACCGCCGGTCTGCGCCCGGTCCATCAGGAACTGGTCAAGGATCACGCAAGCCATCATCGCCTCGGCCACCGGTACCGCGCGGATGCCGACGCAGGGATCGTGGCGGCCCTTGGTGATCACCTCCACCTCTTCGCCCGCGACATTGACCGAGCGGCGCGGCGTCAGGATCGACGAGGTAGGCTTGACCGCGAAGCGCACCGTGATCGGCTGGCCGGTGGTGATCCCGCCCAAGATACCGCCCGCGCGGTTCGACAGATATTCGACGCCCTCGGGGCCCATCACCATCTCGTCGGCATTCTCCACGCCGGTCAGCGCCGCCGCGGCCATGCCCTCGCCGATCTCGACGCCCTTGACCGCGTTGATCGACATCATCGCGGCGGCCAGCTCGGTATCCATCTTGGCGTAGATCGGCGCGCCCAGCCCCGCCGGGCAGCCCTCGGCCACCACCTCGATCGCAGCGCCCACCGAATTCTGGCCCTTGCGGATCGCCGCGAGGTAATCGGCCCATTCATCCACTGCTTCGGCGTCGGGCAGGAAGAACGGGTTCTGCAGGATCGCGTTGCGGTCGAACTTCGCGCGATCGAGATGTTTCGCGCCCATCTGCACCATGTAGCCGTAGATCTGCAGATCGGGGACCAACTGGCGAAGCGCGGCCTGCGCCACACCGCCAGCCGCCACCCGCGCCGCCGTCTCGCGCGCGCTCGAGCGCCCGCCGCCGCGATAGTCGCGGATACCGTATTTCTGGTGATAGGTGATATCGGCATGGCCGGGGCGGAACTGCCGCGCGATCTCGCCATAATCCTTCGAGCGCTGATCGGTATTCTCGATCATCAGCTGGATCGTCGTGCCGGTCGTCTTGCCCTCGAACACGCCCGAGAGGATACGCACCGCGTCAGGCTCCTTGCGCTGGGTCGTCTCCTTCGACTGGCCCGGACGGCGACGGTCGAGGAATTGCTGGATGAACGCCTCGTCGATCTCGATGCCGGGCGGGCAGCCATCCACCGTCGCGCCAAGCGCAGGCCCGTGGCTTTCGCCCCAGGTGGTGACGCGGAACTGATGACCGAAAGTGTTGAACGACATGGGACGCGCGCCTCGCAGGTTTCCTTCGGCGCTGGCTTAGCAAGTCGGGGGCTGCGAGGCAACGTGCATGGCAGCGGGGCGACACTCTCTCAAAGCGCGTAGCGCCCCTACTCCACCGCGCGGATCAGCTTGCGCTCGAGCACGCGCAGCACCTGGCGCAGATCATGGCCGCGCCGCAGCACCTGCCCCTGCTGACCGATCACCGCATATTGCCCCTGTTTCGCACGCAGCGCGGGCCGTTTCTCGATCCGGTAGATCGGCACTTCGGCGGCGCGGCGAAAGATCGAGAAAACCGCGACATCGCGCAAGAAGCTCATCCCGTAATCGCGCCACTCCCCGGCCGCGACGGCGCGCCCGTAAAGTGACAGGATCACGCCAAGCTCGGAGCGGTCGAAAGCGATCTGCTCCGGTGCGCCGGAAGGGTTCGGATAGGGGGAAGGCGTTTGAACCGTCATTTACAAAGGGTACATCGCACGCGGCGCAAATCAAGCCCACCCGCGCTAAGGTTGAACGCGCCTTCGCCGCGCCGGATTATGACCTAGAAAAAGCCTGATTTCCTGCGCCTTCCTGCCGGGTTTCATCGACATCCTGTAGTCAGCGGAAAACGCTAAAGCCCGACGGTGCGGTTAACAGCCCCCACCCAGTACGTATCGTCGGGCGCTTTTCCCTCCTGCAGAAAAAGCCCCGCGTCCTGGTCAGACACGGGGCTCTTTCATGTGCAGAGCATCAGCGGCCCCCCTGCCTAGTAGCAGCGCACCGCCGCGATCGTGCCGTTCTCGTCGATCTCGAAATTCACCCGGCCGGGGGCGTAATCCATCGTCACCGCGTCGCCCGGATGAATGATGCGATGCGGCCGCGCGATATCGAGCGCCGCCAGCACGGTTTCAGGCCCCCCTTGGAGCGCCGCGAGCCCGGGCGGCGGACAGGTTCCCGCGCCGGGCGGGCCCGACCGAGGCGGCGAAACGCGGGGTTGGCAGGCCGCCAACCCGAACGCTGCGACCCCTAACGTGACAATGAGCCCGATCCGCGCCCTGCCGCGCTCCATCAGGCTCACCCGCAATCGATGTTGTAAACGTTCCCGCGCGAGTCGAGACGAAACACGACGCGCTGCGGGTTGTAGACCTGATCCTCGACGCCGCGCCATTCGACGATGCGATAGGGTTTGGTAATCCCGAGCGTCCGGATCTGCGCCGCCGGCTGACCCAGAACCGAGGTATATTTCACCGCCCCGCAAGTGTCGGGCTCACGCTCCTGCAAACCGCCCTTCGTGACGCTCACCGGGGGGGTGACATAGGGCGCGGGCGCATAGGGCTGGGGCGCGGGGTATGCCCCATCGGTGGGTGTCTCGCTCATCGGACCGGCGGGGTCGCAGGCCGCAAGCGCCAGCATCGACCCCATGACGAAAAATCGTTTCAACATGTCGCACCCTTCATTGCATTGGCCGCGCCGATAACGCAGGCTCTCTCCGAATTTATACAAGGAGTATGCGCTTATGAGAACCCGTGCCGCAGTCGCGCTCGAAGCGGGAAAACCGCTCGAAATCATGGAAGTGGAACTGGACGGCCCGAAAGCGGGCGAAGTGCTCGTCGAAATCAAGGCAACCGGTATCTGCCACACGGACGAATTCACCCGCTCTGGCGCCGATCCCGAAGGCATCTTCCCGACCATCCTCGGCCATGAGGGTGCGGGCGTCGTGCTCGAAGTCGGCGAAGGTGTCACCACGCTGAAGCCGGGCGACCACGTGATCCCGCTCTACACGCCGGAATGTCGCGAATGCCCGTCCTGCCTGTCGGGCAAGACGAACCTCTGCACCGCGATCCGCAACACGCAAGGTCAGGGCCTGATGCCGGACGGTACGACGCGCTTCAAGATGCTCGATGGCACGCCGATCTATCACTACATGGGCTGCTCGACCTTCGCGAACCACACCGTGATGCCCGAGATCGCGCTCGCCAAGGTCCGTGACGACGCGCCGTTCGACAAGATTTGCTATATCGGCTGCGGCGTCACCACCGGCATCGGCGCGGTGATCAACACTGCAGGCGTCGAGATCGGCTCGACCGCCGCCGTCTTCGGCCTCGGCGGGATCGGTCTGAACGTGATCCAGGGCCTGCGCATGGCGGGCGCCGATATGATCATCGGCGTCGATCTGAACGACGCGAAAGAGGAAATGGCGCGCAAGTTCGGCATGACCCATTTCGTGAATCCCTCGAAGCTCGACCACTCGGTCACGCAGGAAATCATCAACCTGACCAAGACCGAGCGCGACCAGATCGGCGGCGTGGATTACTCCTTCGACGCAACCGGCAACGTGAACGTCATGCGCGACGCGCTCGAGTGCTCGCATCGCGGCTGGGGCGTTTCGGTCATCATCGGCGTCGCACCCGCGGGCGCGGAAATCTCCACCCGCCCGTTCCAGCTCGTCACGGGCCGGACATGGAAAGGCACCGCTTTCGGCGGCGCCAAGGGCCGCACCGATGTGCCGAAATTCGTCGAATGGTACATGAACGACAAGATCGAGATCGACTCGATGATCACCCACACGATGCCGCTCGAAGACATCAACAAGGCCTTCGATCTGATGCATGCGGGCGAGTCGATCCGCTCGGTCGTGATCTACTGACCCCAAGGCCGGGGGCGCTGCCCCCGCCCCCCCCCGGGATATTTGAACAAGCCCGAAGCGCAGACCGTTTCGGGCTTGTTCAAATATCCCCGGGTGAATTCGCGCCAGCGAAGAGGGGCAGAGCCCCTACTCTCCTAGATAGTCCCGTAGCACGGGCGGCGGATCGTCGAGAAGCGGCCCGGTCGCTTGCGGCGCATGGGCGCGGCCCTCGGCCACCAGAACCGTCTGCGGGCAGAGCGCACGCGCATCCTCGGGATCGTGGCTGACCATCAGGACCGTCGTGCCCTGTTCGCGGGCGATCCCGGTCACCAGAGCCAGCATCTCGGATTTCAGCGCCGGGCCAAGGGCTGCGAAAGGCTCATCCAGCAGCAGGATCGGGCGACCGCGGAGCAACGTCCGCGCCAGGCCCGCGCGGCTTTGTTGCCCACCCGACAGCGCGCCGGGTTTGCGTTTCTCCATCCCTTCGAGCCCGACGCGGGCCAGCGCCGACTCGATCCGGGCGCGATCGGTGGCGTCGATCTTGCCTTTCGGGTTCAAGCCGAGCGCGAGGTTGGTCTCCAGCCGCAGATGCGGGAAGAGGTTCTGATCCTGAAACAGGATCGAGAGCGGACGCTCGCCGGGCGGCGCCGCGGTGATGTCCTCGCCGCACCAGAGCACCCGCCCCCGGGTCGGCCCAAGAAACCCCGCAAGTACCGAGAGCAGCGTCGACTTGCCCGCCCCCGAGGGCCCGATCAGCGCGACCCGCGCGCCGGCCAGGATCGTGAAATCGGCTTCGAGGCGGAAATCGCCCTGTTCGATCAGAAGCTTATCGAGGGTCAGCATAATGCCCCGCGCGGTCGAGCGCCCAGAAGAGCGCGAAAGTGAGGATCAGCAGCAGGCTCGCAGCGCCCGCCGCCTGATCCATGCGATAAGAGCCCATGAGCTGGAAAAGCGCCAGCGGAAGGGTGCGGGTCTGGCCATCCGAGAACAGCGTGATGACGCCCAGATCGCCCATCGAGAAGGCCGCGGCCAGCCCCGCCGAGAACCCCAGCGGCCGGGCAAGGCGCGGAACCGTCAGCAGACGAAGCCGGGCAATGCCGCGCAGCCCGAGCGAGGCGGCGAGCCGGTCGTAATCGGCCTGCAGCGTGCGGATCTCGGGCATCAGGATGCGGGTCGCAAAAGGCACCGATAGCGCGGCGTTGGTCAGCAGCACCATTGGCAGCGCGAGGCTCGTCGGGTTCACGAAGGGCCGCGCGATCAGGAAGGCGCCGGTGCCCATCACGAGGCTCGACGCTGTCATCGGCAGCATCGCCGCGATCTCCGCCCAGCGCTGCCGGGTCGCCACCAGTGCGAGCGGCAGGGCGATGGCGAGCGTCACAACCGTGGAGAGCAGCGCGATCACCAAAGAGGTCAGCGTCGCGGGCCAGACCATCTCGGGCAGGTTGGCCACCGCCGGGATGCCCCGGGCGAAAACGGTGCCGATGGGAAGCAGCAGGAAGGCGCTTGCGAGCCCGATCGCGAGCGCGTCGAAGAGCGCACGCCCTATCCCGCCGGACAGCTGCGGGATCGGCGCGGCGCGGCGGTCATGCCCCGCGCCGAAACTCGACGGCAGGGTGGCGCGCGCCGCGATCAGCAGCGCCGCGACCGAGATCGCGACCTGCACCAGCGCAAGGCTCGCCGCGCGGCCCATGTCGAAATCGAAGCGGAAGGCCTGATAGATCGCCAGCTCCACCGTGGTCGCGCGCGGCCCGCCGCCAAGGGTCAGGGCCACCGCGAAGGACGTCAGGCAGACGAGGAAGATCGCGAGGAACGCCCCGGGCAACACGCTGCGCAGCATCGGACGTTCAAGGTGACGCGTGACCTCCGCAGGGCCGAAGCCGAGGGTCGCGGCAAGGCGAAACCGCTCGGCCGGGATCGCCTCCCAGCCGTGCAGGATCATCCGGGTCGCAAGCGGCAGGTTGAAGAAAACATGGGCCACGATGACGCCCTGCGCGCCGTAGATCGAAATCGGATCGATGCCGAGCGGGGCGAGGGCCGCATTGACCAGCCCGCGCCGCCCGAAGACCGCGATCAGCCCGAAGACCGCGACGATCACCGGCAGGATGAAGGGAGCCCCCAGGAGCGAAATCAGCAGTCCGCGCCCGGCGAAGCGGCGGCGATGCAGCGCACGGGCGACCGGCACCGCCAGCGCGCAGGAGATCAGCGCCGAGGCCGCCGCCTGCCAGAGCGTGAAGCGGATCGCGGCGAGATCGGTTTCGCGCAAGCCGGTCAGCCCGCCTGCCCGGAGCGCGACTGCCGCCAAAGTGCCAAGGACAAGCGCGGCCAAAGCCGCACCCGCCAGCACCGCCCAGATGGGCGTGCCTCTTATCTGGAGAAGGCGCGTTGCCATTCGTCCAGCGCCGGACCGCGCAATTTCTCGGCCTCGGCCTCACCCAGGTAGAGCGTCTTGTCGGGCATCGGGAGTTTCTGGAACACCTCAGGCAGCTGATCGTGGGGCAGTTTCGCCGGGAAGGACCAGTTCGCCGTCGCGATCATGCCTTGGAAATCGGGGCTCAGCACGTAATCCATGAATTTCTGCGCCAGCTCGGGATGTTTCGAGGTCTTGAGCTGCGCGACCAGTTCGGGGGTGAAGTAATGCCCCTCGGGGAAGATCGCCGCAGCCTTGCTGTCGTCCTCCTCGGCCATGATGTGATAGGCGGGCGAGGTGACGTAGCTGAGCACCATATCCGCCTCGCCGTCGGTGAACATCCCGTAGGCCTCCGACCAGCCCGGCGTCACGGTCAGTACCTTGGGCGCGATCTTCGTCCACGCCTCTTCGGCCTTGTCGCCATAGATGTCCTTCACCCACAAGAGCAGCGACAGACCCGCGACCGAACTGCGCGGATCTTCGATGACGATCTTGTAGGCGTCGTCGGGCGCATCCAGCAAATCCTGGAAGCTCGTGGGCGGGTTCTTCAGCTTGGTCTTGTCATAGACGAAGGCCAGTTCAGACCAGTCGAAAGGCAGGAAGATCGGATCGTCCCATTTGACCGGCATGGTCAGGTCGGACGTGTCCTCGTTATGCGGGGCGAACAGGCCCGTGGCGCGCGCCTTCGCGGTCACGTCGGTGTTCAGACCGATCGCGACATCGGCGGAGGTCTTGTCGCCTTCGAGCAGGATGCGCGGCAGCACATCGCCCGCCACGAATTTCAGATCGCAATCGCAGGTCGCCTCGAACCCCTTCTCGATCGCGGGACCGGGGCCCCATTCGCTCGTGAAATAATCAGGCGCATAGACGGTGAGCACGGGCTTGTCCTCGGCCGCCGCCATCGTGGCGATCAGACTCAGGGCTCCCGCAAGCATCAGGTGGGTTTTCATGCCTCACTCCTTGGGCTTGCCGGGCGGAGTGGGGCCGGACTATCCGGCTACCTTCCCTCCGCCGGTCTTAACCGGTTCAGGTTCAACGGGTTCGCGTGGATCGCATCTCAGCCGGATCATCCGGCACCCCGAGGTAGGGCGCAACCTATGCGCGCGGGGCTTCGGACGCAAGGGCAAGCAGTCGTAGCCCCCCGACGCCTAGCACGAACGCTCTGGCGAGTTCCCGCCAGTGACGACCCGCGCCGGATTTCAATGGCTTGCAACTGCGCGCAGGCCGACGCAGGCTCGATCCGGAACGGATGTGGGAGGAACCGATGCGCATCACCCTGACGGCGGCCCTTATGGCCGCGACCGCCCTGCCCGCCTTGGCCGACACGATCGAGGCACCGGGCAAGATCACGGCCGTGACGCTCTTTCCGCAGGGCGCGCAGGTGGTGCGGCAGGTGGAGGTGAAGGCGCCCGAGGGCAGCCATGACCTGCTGGTTCCGGGGTTTCCCGAAGGCACCGACATCTCGACGCTGCGGGTGTCGGGTGACGGTGTGCAGATCGGCGCGGTGAGCCTGATCTCAGGGCGCGCGCCGGCGACCAGCGGAACCGAAAGCGCGGCGGTGAAGGCTGCGCGTGACCGGCTGGCCTCTGCAAAGGAAGCCCTTGCGGAAAAGGAAGACGCGGTGGCCGTGATCCGCGCCAAGGCGCAGGCCGCGCGCGACCAGATCACATATCTCAAGAACACCGACTCGCAGGTCACCGCGCCCGAACAGCTGCGCGCGCTGGCGCAGATGGTGGAGGATCAGATTCTCTCGGCCACCGAACGCGCAATCGCCGCCGAAGCGGAAGCGCGCCGCGCGGAAGCCGCGCTCGACCCCGCGAAAGAGGCGGTGAAGCAGGCGCGAGCGGCGCTCGATGCGCTGCTGAACCCGGCGAAAGATCGAGAGATGCTCAGCGCGAAGGTGCAGGGCTCGGGCACGCTGACGATCACCTCTTACGTTAACAATGCCGGGTGGCAGCCCTCCTATGATCTGCGGCTCGACCGAGACAAGGGCGCGGTGGATATGGAGCGCTTCGTCTCGGTCCATCAGGCCACCGGCGAGGACTGGCGTAACGTCGACCTGACGCTCTCGACCGCTCGCCCCGGCGGGCGCGCAGAGCCGGGCGAAGTCTATCCGCGCCTCGCGCACATCGGCGACCCGGATGCGCCGCCCGCACCGGTGCCGATGAAGCGCTCCCTCGCGGCATCGGGTGGCGCCGCCGCGCCGATGGCGGAAGCAGCGATCAGCGACCGCGCCGATCTTCAGATGCAGGGCGAAACGGTGACCTACCATTACCCGAGCGCGGTCGATCTGCGCGACGGGGTCGACGATCTCCGCCTGAGCCTCGATTCCAAGACCCTCCCGATGGAGGTCTTCGCCGAAGCCGCCCCGCTGACCGATCCGCAGGCCTATCGCGTGGCCGAGGGCAAGAACGAGACCGGCGAGATCCTGTTGCCCGGCCCCGCGAACCTCTATGCCGATGGCGCGCTGGTCGGCCAGTCGCATCTGCCGATGGTGGCCGCAGGGGATGACCTGACGCTGGGCTTCGGGCCGATCGAGGGCATTCGCGTGGACCGCCGGATGCCCGACACGATGGAGGGCGACAGCGGCTTCATCTCGAAATCCAATGAGCGCCGCGAAGTCGTCGAGATCGAGGTGAAGAACCTGACGGACAAAGGCTGGCCGATGCGGGTGATCGACCGGGTACCCTATTCCGAACAGGAAGACCTGAAAATCACCACCAAGGCGACCCCGCCCGCGAGCGAGACCGATTACGACCATCGCCGCGGCGTGCTCGCATGGCGCTTCGATCTGGGCGCGGACGAGACCAAGACGATCCGCACCGAGACCACGCTGAGTTGGCCCACCGACAAGGTGCTGCGCTAGGTCAGCGTAACGCAAAGGCCTCCGCGCGCGATCAGGCTGCGTTTCGCGGGTTCGCCGCAGCCCGCAGTTTCGCGAGCAACGCTGGCGACAGGCGCAGGAACCCGCGCGCGGGCGGTTCGGCCTTCGCCGCCTCGGGGGGATGTGTCTCTGCACTGCCGGTCTTTTCGGTCGCCTTGGACGCCTTCTCCTCCGGCACGGCTTGCGCCCCCGCCGCCTGCGCCGCGGCATACTCGGCGGCGGCGGCCTGTGCCGTCACCGTTTCCGCCGCGCCCTGCCCAGACCTCGCGCCGACGATCTTGGTGCGGCCGCCATCGTCCCCCGGAAACGGCGCGGCGAAGCGCAGCACCAACTCCGTCAGGCTCGGGCCGATCTCGTCGAGCAGCAACAGGAAGCGGTTCGTCGGCCAGGCATGCAGACCCAGCGCGCCCCCGCCCGCAAGCCGCAGCACGAAGCCCGCATCCCGCAGCCGATGTTGCAGATCGAACCAATCGCGCGCCTGATCCAGCGCCGCTTGCACCGCCGCCATTTCCGGCAGCGGCTCTTTCGTGGTGGAGGGGGCGGAGGTTGGCTCCTCCGCCAGCCCCTCCTGCAGGACGCGCCGGATCAGCTCTGCCGGAGGCAGGCCGAACGCGCGCGCCTCCGCCGCAATGCGATCGATCATATCGAGCGGCAGCCGCAGGGAGACGAGACGATGCTGGCAATGCGGTCGGGATGCAGGTGACATGTCGGGTCAAAGCTCGTTGGCGTGGGCGGGGTACCCGCAGCCTCGCGCATCAAGCTTAACAGCCCGTGAATGCCAATTGGTTTTCCCCAAGGCGGAGCAATCGGCCTCGCGAAGGGGGTCAACGAATTTGCAAAGCCTCAGAGCTTCTCGAACCGATCCGAGCCGGAGACGTATTGCTCGAGCGTACCCTCGCCGATGTCGTGGCGCAGCCCGTGCAGCGTCATCCGATCGGCGTCGAGCGCCTCGCGCACGAAGGGGAAAGTCATCAGGTTCTCGAGGCTGACTTTCACGGCCTCACGCTCGAGCGCCAGCACCTGCTGATCCTCGGGCAGGTCGGTGACGCGCTCGTAGCCCGGACGCAAAAGGTTCAGCCAGGTGCCGACGAAAGAGCTTTTCTCCTCCAGTTCCGGCGCATGCCCCGAACACATCGCGTGGCAGCCCGCGATGCCGCCGCAATTGCTGTGGCCCAACACGATCAGATGCGCGACCTTCAGGCTGGTCACGGCATATTCGACCGCCGCCGACGTGCCATGGTGATCGCCATCGGGCGTGAATTCCGGCACGAGGTTCGCGATATTGCGGTGGATGAAGAACTCACCCTGATCGGCACCGAACATCGAGGTGACATGCACGCGACTGTCGCAGCAGGCGATGATCATCGAGCGCGGACGCTGCCCTTCGGAGGCGAGACGGCGATACCAGGCGCGGTTCTCGTCATACGCAGTCGCGTGCCATCCCTGGTAACGGTTCACAAGGTAGCTCGGCAGCGGCTTCACATGCTCTCTCATCGGTCCCCCGGTGTTTTTGGGTCTGGTGTCTCGCGTCTTATCGCAGCGTCAAATACCGCGATGCAGGCCGGGTTACGAGAGGTTTCTCCGCGTCGCTCAATGAAATCTTGAGACCTGTCGGCCATATTGCCGCCCGGGTGATGGCGAAATCAAAGGGGAGTGTCGTGGTGACACAGGTGTCTCGTTTGCGTTGCAAGGAACGGATGTCGCTGGATACGACGCGGCTATCGGTGCTCTACGTGGAGCTGGGACAGGTCGATACGGAGCGGGTCATCTGCGCCACGGTCGAGGATTTCGCCGTGCAACTCGCCGCCTTGGAAGAAGCCGCGAAATGGCGCCAACGCGCCAAGATGCGGTGCGCAATCGTCAAGGTGATCGACCTCTCGGAACATGTGGGTCTGGTGTCGATGGTGCGCACCGCGCGCGACCTGTCCGAGTGTATCGCGACCGGCGATGCGGTGGCGCAGGCGGCGGTAATGGCGCGGCTGGGCCGGATCGCGGAACGATCTCTTACCGAGGTCTGGGACATCGGCGGCCTGTCCTCCTGAAGTGCGCGCAATCGGGCCTTGCGGGCAGGCGCCGCGGCGCTAGGCTCTGGGGCGAAGAAACCACCAGAGCCAAGGAGCCGCCCCCATGAGCGCAGACGCACCCGCAGATTTTTCCTTTCTCGCCCCGCGCCCGGCAATGCGCTTCGCCGAAGCCGACGCGCCTGCCCGCGCCCTGATCGCCGTCGCGCCCGAGGATATGGAGCAGGCTCTGGCCGATCTGCCGCCCGCGCAGCGCGCCTTCGTCGAGGCAACGGGGTTCAAGGCGAAGGCCGGCCAGGTCGCACTTCTGCCGGGGGCGGACGGCGCGGAGGCGGCGCTGCTGGGCCTCGGGACCGCGGCGGCACGGGCAAGAGAGCGGTTCTCGCTGGCGCGCGCGGCGTCGACCCTTCCCGAAGGCGCGTGGCGGATCGAGGGCGATTTGCCGGAATCTTTGAAGGCAGAGACGGCGCTCGGCTGGCTGCTCGCAGGTTATCGGTTCGACCGCTACGCCGAAGCCGCAGCGCCGAAAGCGCGGCTGGTTTGCCCGGACGGGGTGGATGCTGCGCAGATCGAGGCCGTCGCCGAGGGCGAGGCTTTTACTCGTGACCTGATCAACACCCCCGCCTCCGACATGGGACCGGAGGAACTGGAGGGCGCGGCGCGCCTGCTGGCCGACCGCCACGGCGCTGAGGTCAAGGTCGTGAAGGGCGACGACCTTCTGACGCAGAACTTCCCTATGATCCACGCCGTCGGTCGCGCCTCGCCGCGCACGCCGCGGCTGATCGAGCTGAGTTGGGGCAGCGCAGGTCCGACGTTGACGCTGGTCGGCAAAGGCGTCTGTTTCGACACCGGGGGGCTGAACCTGAAGCCCGGCGCCTCGATGGGGCTGATGAAGAAGGATATGGGCGGCTCGGCCACCGTACTGGGGCTCGCGCATATGATCATGGCGACCGGCGCGAAGATGCGCCTGCGGGTGCTGGTCCCGGCGGTCGAGAACTCGGTCGGCGGCGACAGTTTCCGCCCCGGCGACATCCTGACCAGCCGCAAGGGGCTGACCGTCGAGATCAACAATACCGATGCCGAGGGACGGCTGGTGCTGGCCGATGCGCTGGCCTATGCCGATGAAACCCCACCCGACCTGATGGTCTGCATGGCAACGTTGACGGGGGCTGCGCGGGTCGCACTTGGGCCGGACATTCACCCGTTCTACACCGATGATGAGGGCGTCGCGCAGGCTTTGGCGAAGGCCTCGGGGGCGGTGGCCGATCCGCTCTGGCGGATGCCGTTCTGGGCGCCCTACGAGGCGAAGATCGAACCCGGCATCGCCGATCTGGATAACGCGCCCTCGGGCGGCATGGCGGGCTCGATCACCGCGGCACTCTTCCTGCGCCGCTTCGTGACCGAGACCGAGCGCTTCGCCCATTTCGACATCTACGGCTGGCAGCCCGCAGCCGCCCCCGCCCGGCCGAAAGGCGGCGTCGGTCAAGGCGCGCGGGCGATCTTCGCGGCTCTGCCCGAGGTGCTGAAATGACCGACCGTCGCCGCCTGCCCTTTTCAGGTGCTTTCGCGCTGGAGGCGCTGCGAGGACAGGTCGAGGCCGAGGGTTTCACCCACGGGATGCCCGCGCGGATCATCGTACCCGTGACCGATCTCTGCCCCGAGCCCGGCAGCCTGCGCGACCGACAGCTTCTTTTCGGAGCCGAGGTGACGGTGATCGATCAGCGCGACGGGTTCGCCTTCGTGCAGGCGGCGTGGGACGGCTATTGCGGTTGGATCGCCTCTGACGCCTTCGCCACGCCCGAGCCCGCCACGCATGTCGTCACCGCGCCCGCCACGCATGTCTATCGCGAGGCGGCGATCAAGCGCGGCGAAGTGATGCAGCTCTCGATGGGCGCGCGGCTGGCGGTGACGGTGGAAACCGGCATGTTCGCGGTGACCGCCGAGGGCTTCGTTCCGCTGCAGCATCTGCGCGCGCTCGATCGGCCCGGGGACGATCCCGTCGCAGTGGCCGAGCGACTGCTGGGCACGCCCTATCTCTGGGGCGGCAACAGCCGTGCGGGGATCGACTGTTCGGGGCTGGTGCAGATCGGCTTCGCGCTGTGCGGGCAATCCGTGCCGGGCGACAGCGATCTTCAATGGGCGGAGATGGGCGAGACCGTGCCCGAAGGTGCGCCCCTGCGACGTGGTGACCTGCTGTTCTGGAAAGGCCATGTCGCGCTCGCCTGCGATGGCGAGACGATGATCCATGCCAACGGCCAAACGATGAGCGTGGCCTATGAGAGCATCGAGGCCGCCAAGGCACGTATCGCGGCAGCGGGCGAAGGGCCGTATCTCGGGGTTAAGCGGGTCGCGCGGTAAGGCTTTGTAGCGCGGGGCGACCAGCCCGGGCCGCGCCCGACCCTCCCCCGGGAGGGCGCATTGGCGATGGCCTCGCGGGCACAAGCGACGTTCGGGCTTGCGAGATAAAGCGCTCAGCCACAGGCGGAGCAAAGCGCCCGCCCGATGCTCGGGCGCGTCCCTCATCGCTTTGCCCCAAACGAAAAACGCCCGATCCTCCGACCGGGCGTTTCCCAATTCAAATAAGGCCGAACGCTCAGCCCTTCTTGAGCACGCGCTTGCCCAGCGTCTCGGCGATCTGCACCGCGTTAAGCGCCGCGCCCTTGCGCAGGTTGTCCGACACGCACCAGATGTTCAGGCCGTTCTCGATGGTCGAGTCCTGACGGATGCGCGAGATGAAGGTGGCGAAATCGCCGACGCATTCGACGGGGGTGATGTAGCCGCCATCTTCGCGCTTGTCGACGACCATGATGCCGGGCGCCTCACGCAGGATGTCACGTGCTTCGTCCTCGTCGAGGAACTCCTCGAACTCGATGTTGATCGCCTCCGAGTGGCCTACGAAGACCGGCACGCGCACGCAGGTCGCGGTCAGCTTGATCGCAGGATCGACGATCTTCTTCGTCTCGGCGACCATCTTCCACTCTTCCTTGGTGGACCCGTCATCGAGGAACACGTCGATATGCGGGATCACGTTGAACGCGATCTGCTTGGGGTAGACCTTCGGCTCCACTTCCTGACCCGGCACATACATGCCTTTGGTCTGGTCCCAAAGCTCGTCGATCGCCTCTTTGCCCGAGCCCGACACCGACTGATAGGTCGAGACCACGACGCGCTTGATCTTGGCGCGGTCATGCAGCGGCTTGAGCGCCACGACCATCTGCGCGGTCGAGCAGTTCGGGTTCGCGATGATGTTTTTCTTCGCGTAACCGTCGACGGCTTCCGGGTTCACCTCCGGCACGACCAGCGGCACGTCCGGGTCGTAGCGGTAGAGCGACGAGTTATCGATCACGATGCAGCCCTGCTTGGCGGCGATCGGCGCGTATTTCTTCGTGGCGTCCGAGCCGATCGCGAAGAGCGCGATGTCATAACCCGTGAAGTCGAACCCTTCGATGTCTTTGGTCTTCAGGGTCTGATCGCCAAAGCTGACCTCTGTGCCGAGGCTCCGGCGCGACGCGAGCGGCACCAGTTCATCGACCGGGAACTGACGCTCGGCCAGGATGTTCAGCATTTCGCGGCCCACGTTACCCGTGGCGCCCGCAACGACGACTTTATAGCCCATGAGGACCTCCTTGCTCCAATAGAACGCGGCTTACTACCGCTTTACGTCAGGAAATGAAAGGGGCTCGACGCGCAGTCAGTTCCGAATGATGCGCGGATCGGAGGCAAGAAGCCCGCCGACCATCTCCGCTTCCGCGACGAAATCATGGGGCACCTTGTCGGCCGAGCGCCGCCCCGACAGAGATAGCGAGGCGAAGAAATCGAACCCGTATAGATCGAGCCGCGCCAGATCAGAGCGCGCGAGCATGTCGATCAGCATCGCTCCGGTCGTGGGCTGCGCGCCGAGCTTGGCCTTCAGCCCCTCGAAATCGTTGAGAGGATGCAGGTAGAAACCGGGGCTGGTCGCCGTTTTCCAGTCCAGCCGCTTGCGCTTGTGGCTCATCCAAAGGATGCGTGACGGCGCGATGCGGGCGCGCTCGGCTTCGGGCAGCGAGGTCGCGAGCGCCAGCCAGTCGGTGCGCTTGCCGTGGCTCTGCGCCGACGGCATCGGGGCGCGGTTGATCCGGATCACCACGTCATGCGCGTCGATCTCCGCCCCCGCCTGTCCCTCGGCCAGCGCGCGGGCATTGCCGACAAGCGCGACGGTTTTGCCGGCAAGGTCGTCCAGCAACGCCTTTTGCGAGACGGAGAGCGCGGCCAGCGGGGCCTCGCGCCGCAACGTTCGACTGATCAGAAATCCGAGCCGGGTCATGCGATGGGTTTAGCTCAAGCCATCGCCGCTGTCGCGGGCGAAAACGTAGAACGCCAGCCCGATCACCAGCGGTGCAAGGAAGAACGCGAACAGCAGCCCATAGGCCACGGCGGGAGTGTGCCCCACCGATACCGCATCGAAAACGGGCCGCGAGGCGAATTGCATCCCAGCCACGCCCATGATCGAGAACATGTTGTGCAGCGTCACCCCCCGCCCCGTCAGATGCGGCGGATAGAAGGTGCGGCCATGCGCCATGATCACCGGGAAGGACGCGCCGAAGAAGCCGATCGCGGCCAGCAGAACCGTCGCCAGCCACAGCGACTGTCCCGGCAACACGAAGAGCATCGCCAAGGCCACGGCCAGCACCGCATTACCGTAAAGCGCGACGCGCTTGTGGCTGCCGAAAATCTTGTCCGCCGGACCATAGGCGAAATTGCCCGCGATCATCGCGAGGCCCATCACCAGCGTCACCCGGCCGATCAGATTCGCATCCGCACCGAAGACATCGGCCAGATAGGAGCCCGCCCAGACGCCACGAATCCCGGCAGCGGCGGTGTAATTCGCGACCGTCAGCGGCAGCAGCACCCAGAAGCCCGGCAGACGCAGCACATCGAGCGCGGTACCCCGGCGGCCTGCAGGCTGCTCCACCCGCTCGGGATCGCGCGCGAGCCACAGGATCAGCGCCGCCACCAGCAGCGTCAGCGCCGAGAGCGCCCAAAGCGTCGGACGCCAGCCGAAGGCCTCGATGGAGGCCGCCAGCGGGGCCGCGCCCGCGAGATTGCCAAGGCTGCCAGCCCCGATCATCGAGGCCGCGAGCGTGCCGAACAGCGCCGGCTTGAAACTGCGTGCGAAGATGAAATAGCTGCCCACCAGCACAGGCGCACAGCCCGCCCCGATCAGGATCATCGCGATGTGAATGCCCATCGGTCCCTGCGCCATCGCGAAGACGGCGGCGCCCCCACCCCCGCCAAGCGCCATCAGCACGCCCACGGTGCGGCGCGGCCCGATCCGGTCCAGCGCCTCGCCGATCGGGATCTGGATCAGCGCAAACGCCCCGTACCAAAGCCCCAGCGACACGGCGAGATCGCCCGGCGTCACGCCGATCTCCTTGCCCAGAACGGGCGTCAGAACGGCCAAGCAGGTGCGGTAGAACTGGCTCAGAAGATAGGCGCCCACAAGCGAGGCGATCGAGATATACATGCGGGGGCTCCTTCGCGCGCACGCTCGCCCAAGGCGCGGGCAATGGCAAGAGCGCACCCGGCCCATTCGTCCTCTTGTCTTGGCCCGGGCACAGGCTCAGGATAAACGCCGCACGACGTGACGAGCCCGAGAGATGCCAGAATGGAACTGACCCGCCTGATGATGCGCCTCTATTTCGACAAGGCGATGCTGGGCCCCGGCAAGGTCCGGCTGCTCGAAGAGATCGCCGAACACGGCTCGATCTCGGCGGCGGGCCGCGCGATGAAGATGAGCTACAAACGCGCTTGGTCGCTCGTCGAAGAGATGAACGCCGGATTCAAGGAACCGCTGGTGGATCGCTCGCGCGGCGGCGCGAAGGGCGGTGGCGCCTCGCTCACCCCCGAGGGCGAAGCGGTCCTCGCAGCCTACCGCCGGTTGGAACAGAAAGCCCGCGACGCTGGCGCCGAGGAGATCGCGCTGATCGGCGCAATGGTCGCTGATTGAGGCCGCGGCGGGCCTTGCGCCGGATCAATGCGGATGGGTCTTCAGTCCGCGCATCCTGCTGAGAGCTGCCGGAAACGGCCCAGTCACGGACCAGAACCATGAGCGATTTTTCGACGAAGACCGCCGCGCGCGTTACCGCCCTTGGTCTCGCAGCCGCGCTCGCGGCCTGTATGCCGGGCGGTGTCTCGGACGCCCAGACGCTTGCCGCCAAGGTGGAGACCCGGCGCGCCTATGACCTCGCGACGGTGGACGGCAAGGCACCCACCCGCGCGATCCGCTTTTATATCGGGGAGAATTCGCGCTTCGCCGTCTGCGGGCATTGCCTTTGCGTGACCGGGGTGATGTTCGCCCCCTACCCCGCATTGGGCATCCGACCGACCTCGGCCTCGCCCACGTTCGCCTGCGAGCAGGAGACGCCGGAGTTCAAGGCCGATGCGGGCCTCGCGCAGCTGTTTTTCGACATGAAGCAGGCGCAGGTTGATGGTTCGACCGTTACTTTCACCGGCAGCGGCGACCATGTGATGGTGTTCAGGCGCGGTGGCGAGGACCTCACTCCACCCTGACGATCCCGGACAGCAAAAAGCGCGGGAGTTTCCCCCCGCGCCCGTCATTTTTCAACGATGGCAGATGCCTCAGGCGTCGACCGTCTCGACCTGCTTGGCCTCGGACTTGGTCGGGCCCGCAATCTCGATCCGGCGCGGTTTCAGCGCCTCGGGCACTTCACGGACGAGATCGAGGTGGAGCATCCCATCCTCATGGGTGGCTCCGGTGACCTTGACATGATCGGCCAGCGCGAAGCGGCGCTCGAAGGCACGGGTCGCGATGCCACGATGCAGATAGGTGCGACCGGAATCGTCCTCGGCCTTGCGACCGGTCACGATCAGCGCGCCCTCTCTGAGTTCGACACTCAGCTCATCCGAACCGAAGCCCGCGACGGCGATCGAGATGCGATAGGCATTCTCGTCGGTCTTCTCGATATTGTAGGGCGGATAGGTCGGCTGCGCGAGATCGCTGGTCAGCGCACGGTCCATCAGATCAGCCACGCGGTCGAAGCCCACGGTGGCGCGGTAAAGGGGCGAAAGATCAAAGCTTCGCATATCATCATCCTCTCTTGAGCGATGGTTATGAAACCCGCCCCTTGCGGGGCCGGGCAGTTAGGCGCCGGAACCCTCATCAGGCATTCCGGCACTCATAAATTTGGGAAATCTCTCGCGACGTTTCAAGAGGGGCGCCGCTTCGGGCCAAGCCCTTAGGGACGCAGGAATTTCGCGCCGGTTGTGCGCCCGCCAGACAGTATACGCGGCTGGCCCTGCCCGGGCTCCGTGCGACGGATCTGCGGCGCGGCGGAGACGCTGGGGGAGGCGGCGCGGATCACGCCGCGCCCGCTGCGCAGCGCGGATTTCAACTGCGCGACGATCGCGGGCAATTCCATCCCATAGGCGCGCGAGACGCCATTCCTGCGCGAGCCCGAGGAAACCAGCGACACGATCTGCGCCCGTCCGCCAGCAGCAAGCCCCGAGCGGTCGAAGACGGGCGCACCCGAGGAGCCGTGATCGACATCGCAATCGAAGCCGATCAGCCCCTTGGCCCGCCCGAACACGCGGCAGGCCTTTTGCCACGACAGCGCATCGGCCCGGCCCTGCGCATAAGAAACCACCGACACTTCCGCCCCTGCGGCGGGCACGTCGCCGACGCGAAAAGGCGCGGCGATCGACGTCGGGATCGGCGCGGAGAGCTGTAAAACCGCGACGTCGTGGCGCACGGTGTCGATCGAGAGCGGCACGAACGGGTTATAGTCCGGATCGGCGACCATCGCGACGACCGGGCGCGCGGCCACCTCCGCCCCGTCGGTTTGCGCGGCTGCAAAACCCAACGTCGCGGGATCGCGCGGCCCCTGCGCGCGTCGGTCGTAGATGCAATGGCCAGCGGTCAGCACCAGATCGGGTGCGATCAGCACGCCGGTGCAATAGCCCTCGGCCCCGATGGTGACCTTACCCACCGCCTCCCAGCCGAAGAGATCCGCGCGTTGCGACAGGCGATCGAGCGCGGAGTTGCGCGCCTCCTGCGCCTCGCCCATGCCGCCAAGCAGTGCCAGAGCGATCACGCCGAAGATGACCCGCTTCACGCCCATCGCGCTCAGTTCGCCTTGATGAACTTGGCCCCGCCCGCGCGAATTTCGCGGGTAGTGGCGACGTTGTCGCGGCTCTCGATGGCCTGCCGCAGATCGGCGACCCCATTGGCCAGCGCCCCGATCGAGACCGGGCGCGTGCCCATCTCGGCCTTGGCGGAGACCACCGAGACGATCTCGGGGCGGCCGTTGGCGAAGCTGAAGACCGGCGAGCCCGAGGCCCCGAAATCGGCCGAGCAACTCATCACGACCGTCGCGCCTGCGCGCTCCAGCACCGAGCAGTTTCGTTGCAGCGACGGTGCCTCCGAGCGGCCCTGCGCATAGGAGAGCACGCCGACTTTCTCGCCACGATAGGGCGCGCTGCGCGACACTTCGAAGGGCTGAAGCTGTGGCAGGCGGATCGGTTGGGCGAGCTTGATCAGCGCCAGATCGAATTCCGAACGCTTCACGCCGACCGGCCCGCCATAGTGATAGGAGGGATGCAGCACCGCGCGCGACACTTTGCGATAGGCTTCGGCGCGGCCGTTGCGCCAACCCGCGAGGAACTCGATCTCCCGCGCGTCTATCAGCGCACCGCTGCGCTTGTCATAGAGGCAATGCCCCGCCGTCAGCACCAGATCAGGCGCGATCAGCGTGCCGGTGCAAAAGCTGCCATGACCCAGATCGAGCCGCCCGACCGCCTGCCAGCCGCGCGTATCGTCGCCGGTTTCCAGCGCGCGCAAGGGCGTCGCATGGGTGATCGTCTCGGCCCGCGCAAGCACAGGAACGGCGGTCAGACAGGCAAGAGCGAGAGCAAGAAGGCGCATCGGGGCTCCGAAGATTGCGGGGCGTTTCGTCCTGCTTAGCGCCCCGATGCGGCCAGATTGTGGCGCGGATCACGCTTGCGCAAGCGCGGGTGGCTTCGGCCCGCCCGTGGCCCAATCCAAAAGTTCGACAGTGTGGACAACGGGCACCTCCGTGCCGCCGCCGATCTGCACCATGCAACCGATATTGCCCGCCGCGATCACCTCCGGCTGCTTCGCCTCGAGCGTCGCCACCTTGCGCTTCTTAAGCTCGTCGGAAATCTCCGGCTGCAGCAGGTTGTAGGTGCCCGCCGAGCCGCAGCACAGATGGCTATCGGCAGGCTCGACCACCTCGAAGCCAGCGCGTTTCAGAAGATCCTTCGGCGCGGATTTGATCTGCTGACCGTGCTGGAGCGAACAGGCCGCGTGATAGGCGACTCGCATCCCGCCCTTGCCCTCGGGCAGACCGATCTTCACGAGGAATTCCGAGATGTCGCAGGCGAGCCCAGCCACCTTCGCCGCATCCTCGGCGATCGGATCGTTGCGGAAGATATGCCCGTAATCCTTCACCGTAGTGCCGCAGCCCGACGTATTGATGATCACCGCATCCAGATCGCCCTCGCTCAGATAGGCACGGATATTGTGCGCGGCCTGCGCATGGCTCTCTTTCTCGCGGCCCATGTGATGCGACAGCGCCCCACAGCAGCCAAGGTTCTTCGGTATCACCACCTCGCAGCCCAACCGCCGCAGCAGCCGGATCGTCGCATCGTTGATATCGGTGTTGAGCGCCCGCTGCGCGCAGCCGATCTGCAGCGCCACGCGGTATTTCTTCTCGCCCATCGGGGCGAAGACCTGCGCGTCGTCATTGCGGCTGACCGGCGGGATGGTTTTCGGCGCCATGCCCACCATCGCGCGCAGGCGCTTGTCGGGCAGCAGCCCCGCGAAGGGCTTCGCCAACTTCGCGCCGCCCATCGCAAGACGGAAGCGGCCCGGATAGGGCACGATCTTCGCCAGCGTCCAGCGCAGCAGCCGGTCCATCATCGGGCGCTTGTAGGTCTTCTCCACATGGGCACGCGCATGGTCGATCAGATGCATGTAATGCACGCCCGAGGGGCAAGTCGTCATGCAGGCCAGGCAGCTCAGGCAACGATCGAGATGCTTGACCGTCTTCTCATCCGCGGGCCGGTCATTCTCCAGCATGTCCTTGATCAGGTAGATGCGCCCGCGCGGACTGTCCAACTCGTCGCCCAACACCTGATAGGAGGGGCAGGTCGCAGTGCAGAACCCGCAATGGACGCAGGCGCGCAGGATCTCGTTGGAGCGCGCGACGCCGGGATCTTTCAGCTGTTCGGGCGAAAAATTCGTCTGCATCAGCCCATCCTTCCGGGGTTCAGAATACCTTTGGGGTCGAATTGCGCCCGCAGCGCGGTGGTGAGCGTGGCGATCGGCGCGGGTTCGGGCTCGAAGGTCACGCCCGCCACGCCGCGCATGCAGGTCGCATGGCCGGTATAGGGCGAGGCCAGCGCACGGCCATCGCTGCCTTCGGGCAGAAGCGCCCAGATCAGCCCGCCGCCCCAGTCGAGCAGCACCTCGCCGCCGAGCTTTGCCACGATGTCAGACGCCTCCGAAGGCTTCACCGAGAGCCGCCACAGATCGCCGTCCTTGCCGATAAACGGCTCCAGATCGCGCAGGCTTTGCCAGATCGCGGCCGAGCCCTCTTCCTCGACCCGAACCGGGCCGAACGGCTCCATCAGTCTGCGCAACTGTTCCGCCCGGTAGGCGACGGATTCGGCGAGACCTTCGACCCGGACCACCGCGCCGGTGCCGGGCAACCAGCCCGCACCGGACACGTCGAAGGGCGAACCAAGCGCCGCCGCCAGCGCAACTTGCGCGGCCCCTGCCGGAAGATCGATCACCACCGTCGCCTGAGACGGCGCGGCGGGCAACAGCTTGAAAGCCACCTCGCTCATCACGCCGAGCGTGCCCCAGCTTCCCGCCATCAGCTTCACCAGATCGTAGCCGGTGACGTTCTTCATCACCCGGCCACCGTTTTTCACGATCTGCCCGCGCCCGTCGACGAAACGCGTGCCGATCAGACTGTCGCGACAGGCCCCGGCCTGCACCCGGCGCGGCCCCGAGACGTTCGCCGCCACGACACCGCCTACGGTGCTCTGACCGCGCACGCCCAGGACCGGGCCCCAATTCGCTGGTTCGAAGGGCAGACGTTGACCCTCGGCGGCAATCGCGGCCTCCACCTCGGCGAGGGGCGTTCCGGCGCCGACGACCAGCGTCAGCGCGCCCGGCTCATAGAGCGTGATGCCCGAAATCCCGACTTCCAGCGGCTCGCCCAGACAACGTCCAACCGGCCGCGTGCCGCCTCCACGCACCGCCAGCGCGCCACCCGCATCCCGCACGGCCTCGGCCAGCTGCGCCTCGCTTTCAACTCTCATGAAATCTGCCTTCCTCTTGGCAAAAATATCCCGGGGGCTCGCGTCAGCGAGCGGGGCAGCGCCCCTCTCCCTTTTCAGCTCGCACGGCGGCTCGCGCTCGCGCCGAGCGGGAACACCTTCGCCGGGTTCAAAAGCCATTTCGGGTCGAACACGTCCTTCACCCGCATCTGCGCTTCCAGGTCGGCGGGTTCGAACTGCACATCCATCAGGTCGCGCTTCTCGATGCCCACGCCATGCTCGCCGGTCAGGCAGCCGCCCGCCTCGACGCAGAGCTTCAGGATCTCCGCGCCCAGCTTTTCGCATTGCTCCTGCTGGCCCGGCTCGTTGGCGTTATACAGGATCAGCGGGTGCATATTGCCGTCGCCCGCGTGGAAGACGTTTGCGACGTCGAGCCCGAAATCCTTCGACAACTCGCCGATCCGGCGCAGCACGAAGGGCAGTTCCGAGACCGGGATCGTCCCGTCGAGGCACATATAATCGTTGATCTGCCCCATCGCGCCGAAGGCCGACTTCCGGCCCAGCCAGATCCGCGCGGCCTCGTCGGCCGATTGCGCCTCGCGGAACTCGACCGGCTCGTGACGGGTCGCGATCTGGCGGATCATGCCGATCTGCTCGTCGATCTCGGCTTCCGAGCCCTCGCATTCGACGATCAGCAGCGCCTCGCAATCGGGATAGCCCGCATGGCAGAAGGCCTCGGTCGCGCGGATGCAGGGGCGGTCCATGAACTCGATCGCGACGGGCAGGATGCCCGCCTTGATGATATCGGCGACGCAGGCGCCCGCGACCTCGTTCGAGTTAAATCCGATCAGCACGGGGCGTGCGCCTTCGGGTTTCGGCAGGATCTTGAGCGTGGCTTCGGTCACGACGCCCAATTGCCCCTCCGAGCCGCAGATCAGCCCCAGCAGATCGAGCCCGCCCGCATCCAGATACGGTCCGCCGATCTCGACCACCTCGCCCTCCATCGTGACCAGCGTCACGCCGAGGAGGTTATTCGTCGTCACCCCGTATTTCAGGCAATGCGCGCCGCCGGAATTCATCGCGATATTGCCCGAGATCGCGCAGGCGAGCTGCGAGGACGGATCGGGCGCGTAGAACCAGCCATCGCTTTCCACCGCCCCGGTCACCGAGAGGTTCGTCCGTCCCGCCTCGACCCGGATGAAGCGGTTGGTGTAATCGGTCTCCAGCACGGCATTCATCCGCGCGAGGCCCAGCACCACCGAATCCGCCTGCGGCATCGACCCGCCCGCAAGCGAGGTGCCCGCGCCGCGCGGCACCACCGGCACGCCCAGTTCGTGACAGGCCTTCAGCGCCGCCGCGACCTCCGCCGTCGAGCGCGGCAGCACCACGCCCAGCGGCTGGCAGCGATAGGCCGAAAGCGCATCGCATTCATAGGCGCGCGTCTCGCTGGGGTCGTCGATCACCGCATCCGCGGGCAGAACCTCGCGCAGGCGGGCGATGATCTGCGGCTTGCGCGCCAGCAGATCCTCCTTCGGCTTGGGCATTTCCATGGCAAACTCCTCCCGGCTGGTCAGAAAATATAACCAATAAGCCCCGGTGACAAGGGAAGCCGCATCGCGCTAACTGTCGATATGACGACGATGTTTCATATCGGCCCGCTCGGGCCTCTCGATCTCGCGGCGCTTGCGCTTCTCGTCACCTGCTGGCTCGTGATCGGCTGGACGACCGAACATCCGAGCACCGCCCGCCCTTCGATGGGCAAGCTGATGGAAAATTACCGTCGCGAATGGATGCGCCAGCTGGTGACGCGCCAGCCGCGGATCTTCGATTCGGCCATGGTGGACGGGCTGCGGCAATCGACGACCTTCTTCGCCTCTTCTTCGCTGATCGCCATCGGCGCCGGGCTGGCGCTGATCGCGAACCCGCAGCCCCTGACGAATCTCGCCGATGATTTCGACATCGCGCGCGGCCCGGACCTGCTGTGGGAGGCGCGCATCCTGACGGCAGTGCTCTTCGGTGCGAATGCGTTTCTGAAATTCGTCTGGTCGCATCGGCTGTTTTCCTATGCCGCGATCGCAATGGCGGCGGTGCCCAACGAGCCCGAGGACCCGCTGGCCTATCCGCGCGCCGAACAGGCGGCGCAGGTGAACATCAACGCGGCGAAGAGCTTCAATCGCGGGCTGCGTTCCGTCTATTTCGCGCTGGCGACGCTGGCATGGCTGCTCGGGCCTTATGCGCTCATTGCGGCGACGCTGTTCACCACGGCGATGCTCTGGCGGCGTGAATTCGCCTCGGACTCGCGCCAGGCGCTGCTGGAGAACATCCCCGACTAGGCGCGGCGCGCTCGCCTCTGGCAGCCTCCGCATGATTTGGCTAAACCCGACGCCATGAGCAGTTTCCTTTCCGTCGAGCAATCCCTGACAGGCCGCCGCTGGATCGGCCCCACACCCGAGGCCGACCGGCTGGCCGAGGCGATGGCGCAGCAGACGCGCT
The DNA here is from genome assembly GCF_002213225.1 of Thioclava sp. IC9. Taxonomy (NCBI): domain Bacteria; kingdom Pseudomonadati; phylum Pseudomonadota; class Alphaproteobacteria; order Rhodobacterales; family Paracoccaceae; genus Thioclava; species Thioclava sp. IC9. The sequence goes on along the minus strand of NZ_NBNX01000005.1, from coordinate 19,696 downwards.
TGCCCCTGCCCCTCGCCCGCATCCTCGTCGCGCGCGGTGTGACGCCGGAGGAGAGCGAGGGCTTCCTCGAACCCACGATCCGCGAGCTTCTCCCCGACCCCCGATCCTTGCGCGACATGGAGCAGGCGGCGGCGCGGTTCCTGAAAGCGGTGAAGTCGGGTGAGAAGATCGCCGTTTTCGCGGATTACGACGTCGATGGCGGCGCCTCGGCGGCGCTGCTGATCAACTGGCTGCGCGCGATGGGGCGCGAGGCGACGCTCTATATTCCCGACCGGATCGACGAGGGCTACGGGCCGAACGTGCCCGCGATGGAAAGCCTCGGGGCCGAGCATCCGCTGATCGTTTGCGTCGATTGCGGCACGCTGAGCCACGAGCCCGTGGCCGCCGCGAAGCCCGCCGATGTCGTCATCCTCGATCACCACCTTGGCGGCGAGACCCTGCCCTCCGCGCTGGCCGTGGTGAACCCGAACCGACAGGACGAGACCGGCGAGCTGGGTCATCTCTGCGCGGCTTCAGTCGTCTTCCTGATGTTGGTGGAGGCGAACCGGCAGCTGCGCGACGAAGGTGTGCAGGGCCCGCCCTTGATGACGCTTCTCGATCTGGTGGCACTTGCGACGGTGGCCGATGTCGCGCCGCTTACGGGCTGCAACCGGGCGCTGGTGCGGCAGGGGCTCAAGATCATGGCGCGGCGCGAGCGGCCCGGCCTCGTGGCGCTGTCGGACGTGGCGCGGCTCGACCGTGCGCCCGCCGCCTATCACTTGGGCTTCGTGCTGGGACCGAGGATCAATGCAGGCGGGCGGATCGGCGCGGCCGATCTGGGCGCGCGTCTGCTGTCGACAACCGACCCGCACGAGGCGCAATCCATCGCGGAACGGCTCGATCAGCTCAACACCGAGCGCCGAGAGGTCGAGAACGCCGTGCGGGAGGCGGCGCTGACGCAGGCCGAGGAACGCGGGCTCAACGCACCGCTGGTCTGGGCGGCGGGCGCTGGCTGGCACCCGGGCGTCGTCGGCATCGTGGCCGCGCGGCTGAAAGAGGCGACGAACCGCCCCTCGGTCGTGATCGGGGTGGAGAACGGGATCGGCAAGGGCTCGGCCCGTTCGGTCGCGGGCGTAGATATAGGAGCCGCGATCCAGCGCGTCGCCGCCGAGGGGCTGCTGCTGAAAGGCGGCGGGCACAAGATGGCGGCGGGCCTCACGGTGGAGGAAAACAAGCTGGAGCCTGCGATGGCGCGCCTGTCGGAGCTTCTGGCCAAACAGGGTGCGGGAGAGATCGGCCCGCGCGACCTGCGGCTCGACGGGATGCTGATGCCGGGCGCGGCGACCGCGCAACTGATTGAAGACCTCGACCGCGCCGGCCCCTTCGGCCAAGGCGCTCCTGCCCCGCGTTTCGCCTTTGCGGATATGGAAGTCGTGGGCGCGCGCCGGATCGGCGAGAGCCATCTGCGCTTCATGTTCGGCGACGGTATGGGCGCGCGGATCGAGACAGTCTGCTTCGGCGCGTTCGACTGCCCGCTCGGCCCCGCGCTGAGCCAGCCGGGCGCGAAGCGTTTCCACCTCGCCGGACGGTTGGAGATCAACACATGGGGCGGGCGCAACAAGGTGCAGCTGCGGCTCGAGGACGCGTCCGAAGCGTAAGCGACGCCCCACGATTGCACACAGAAAAGGGCTGTAATTCCAAGGCTTCGAGGCTGCCGTAACGGAGGGACAAAAACTTTCCAAAAATCCGCAAATACCCTCTTGCGAGTCACGGTTCTCTGGCCTAAACACCGCTCCACCTTAGGCAGGTATGCCCGGAAGGTTCAGAGTGGTCCGTTCGTCTATCGGTTAGGACGCCAGGTTTTCAACCTGGAAAGAGGGGTTCGATTCCCCTACGGACTGCCACTACTCCCCCGTTTTCAAAGCGATTTCACCACGCGCGCCGCTTGGTCGCGTGTGTTTTCATTCGTGGCACAGCGCGGCTCTGCGCGCGCCGATCCCTCATCAAAAAAGCGGCCCGTTCCGGGGCCGCTTTCTCGTTTCCCTGTCAGGGGCCTGAGGCCTCACGCGCCGTAGGGCACCCAGATGTTCTTCACCTGCGTCGCGCGGTCGAGGAACAGACGCCCCTGCCCCGCACGGGCTCCCCAGTCGCGTGCGTCGTCGGCTTCGACCCAGGTCTGTTTGAGGTTCCCGGCGCTTTGCGCCTCGACCATCCGGCAGCCCTCGGCATTGCCGAAATACCACATCGCATCGACGCCATCATGCGCCGCCAGCGTCTTCGCCAGCTCGTCGCGCGGGCCGGTGACGATGTTGACCACGCCGTCCGGCACGTCGGAGGTGTCGAGCACCTGATAGAGGTCGGTCGCGGCCAGCGGATGTGTCTGGCTCGGGACCAGCACCACGCGGTTGCCCATCGCAATCGCAGGCAGCACCAGCGAAATCGCCCCCAGAAGCGGCTGCGCGGTCGGGGCCACAAGTCCCATCACCCCGATCGGCTCATTCATCGCGAGGGTCACGAATTCGGACTTCGTCGCGTGCACCGCGCCGTCGAACTTGTCGGCTTGGGCGGCATACCAGAAGCAACGCTCCACCGCCGTCTCGACTTCGGCCTCGGCGGCTTTGCGCGAGGCGCCGAAGCTTTCCAGACGGGCGGCGAATTCCGCGCCGCGCGCCGAGAGGTTCTCGCCGATATAATAGAGCACCTGCGCCCGGTTATGGCCCGTCGCCTTGCCCCAGCCCTTCGCCTTATGCGCCGCCTCGACCGCGTTGCGGATGTCCTTGCGGTTGCCGAGCCCTGCGAGCCCCACGACCGCCTTGCCGCCCTTCACCTGATAGCTGTAGCCGCTATCAGGCCGCGCCTGCTTGCCGCCGACATAGAGCTTCGCGGTGCGGTCGATCTCGCCACCCTTGATCGTGTCGGCAGGACCGGTCTCCAGCTCGGAGGGCGTCGTGCCCTTGCCCTTGCCGGTGGCCGCCGCCGGGTTGCGCAGATAGGCACGCATGCCCTCGCGACCGCCCTCGCGACCGAAGCCGCTCTCGCGATAGCCGCCGAAGCCCGCGCCCGCGTCGAAAATGTTGGTCGAGTTGATCCAGACGATCCCGGCCTTCACCTGCCCCGCGATGTCGAGGCACAGGTTCACGTTCTCCGACCAGATGCTGGCCGCGAGCCCATAGCGCGTATTGTTGGCGAGCGCCACGGCGTCAGACGGCGTGCGGAAGGTGGTGAGCGTGACCACGGGGCCGAAGATTTCCTCGGTGGCGAGAACGCTCGCAGGCTCCACATCCGTCACCAGCGTCGGCGGGAAGAAGCAGCCCTGCGGGGCGGAGCCTTGGGTCAGCGTCGCCCCCTCGCTTGCGCCCTTCTCGACCAGATCGCGGATGCGCGCGAGCTGCGAGGGATGCACGATCGCGCCGATATCGGTGCTCTTGTCCATCGGATCGCCGGTGCGCAGCGTCTTCATCCGGGCGCGCAGCAGCGTCTCGAACCGTTCGGCCACCGCCTCGGCCACGAGGATGCGCGAGCCAGCGCAGCAGACCTGACCCTGGTTGAACCAGATCGCATCCACCACGCCCTCGACGGCGGCGTCCAGATCGGCATCTTCGAAGACGATGAAAGGGGATTTGCCGCCCAGCTCCAGCGTCAGCGCCTTGCCCGAACCAGCCGTGCGCTCGCGCAGGATGCGGCCCACATCGGTCGAACCGGTGAAGGCCAGCTTGTCGATGCCCTCATGGCCGACGATCGCAGCCCCAGTTTCGCCGTCGCCGGTGACAATATTGATCACCCCCTTCGGGATGCCGCATTCCTGCGCGATCTCGGCGAAGGCCAGCGCGGTCAGCGGCGTGTATTCGGCGGGCTTCAGCACGACCGTATTGCCAGCCGCCAGTGCCGGTGCGACCTTCCACGCCAGCATCAGAAGCGGGAAGTTCCACGGGATGATCTGGCCGCAGACGCCCTGCGCCGTATGGCCCGGCAGCTCGTCCTCGAGGATCTCCGCCCAGCCCGCATGGTGATAGAAATGGCGCGCGACCAGCGGGATGTCGATGTCGCGGCTCTCGCGGATCGGCTTGCCGCTGTCGAGTGTCTCGAGCACGGCGAGCAGGCGCGAATGCTGCTGGATGTGACGGGCGAGCGCGTAGAGGTGCTTCGCGCGCTGATGGCCCGACAGCTTCGCCCAACCGCTTTGCGCCCTGCGCGCGGCTGAGACGGCGGCATCCACGTCCGACGCCGAACCTTGGGTGACGCGCGCCAGCACCGTGTCGCTTGCCGGATCGCGGACTTCGAACAGATCGCCCGGCTTGGTCATCGCGCCGTCGATGAAATGGCCGAAGCCGCCCTCATGCTTGGCGAGCCACTTGCGCGCCTGGCTGTCGTCTTCGGGGGCCACGCCGTACTCCATGGTTTCGAGGATGCTCTGAATGCTCATTTTTGTCTCTCCTCAGGCCAGCGCGTGACGGCTGCTATCGGCGTAACGGCCAGTGACGTAATGCTCCAGCTGACGCTCGATATCACCCAGCATCGAGCTTGCGCCGAAGCGGAACAGGTCGGGGTTGAGCCAGTCGCGGCCCAGCTCTTCTTTCATCAGGATCTGCCAGGCCAGCGCCTCTTTCGCCTGCTTCATCCCGCCTGCGGGTTTGAAGCCGATGCGGTGGCCGGTCGCCATCCCGTAATCGCGCAGCGCACGCAGCATGGTCAGGCTGACAGGCAGCGTCGCGTTGACGCTTTCCTTGCCGGTGGAGGTCTTGATGAAATCGGCGCCTGCCTGCATCGCCACCATCGAGGCGGAATAGACGTTGTTGAGCGTCTCCAGCTCGCCGGTGGCCAGGATCGCCTTCATATGGGCGTCACCGCAGGCCTCGCGCATCGCCGCAATCTCGTCATGCAGGCCCTGCCAGTTCCGGGTCAGCGCCAGTTCGCGGTTGATCACGATGTCAATCTCGGCCGCGCCCTGCGCCACCGCCCAGCGGATTTCCTCGAGCCGCAGATGCAGCGGCATCAGACCCGTCGGGAAGCCCGTCGCGACCGAGGCCACGGGAATCCCCGTGCCCTCCAGTGCCTTGACCGCATGCGGCACCATCGTCGGGTAGACGCAGACCGCGCCCACAGTCAGCTCGCCCGGGCTGAGTCCGAGACCCGCTTCGATATGCGAGGCCAAGGGCTTGCGCGCCTTCGCACAGAGCCGCTTCACCCGGCCTTCGGTATCGTCGCCCGCAAGCGTCGTCAGGTCGATGCAACGCACCGCGTTGACCAGCCATGCCGCCTGATGCGCCTTCTTCACGCTGCGCCGGGCAGTGAGCGTCGCACAGCGGCGTTCGGCGGCGGCGCGGTTCACCCGGTGCCCCTCGAACATCCCCACATCGAGCGCCATGCCGGGGTTGCGCACATGCTCCCCCGCCGCGTTGGCGGTGGGCACCAAAGCCCCTTCCGCCTGCGTCTCGGTTTTCATTTCGGTCTTCATTGCGTGTCTCCTAAATCGGGACTCGTCACAGCCTCGCCATCACGTCCGGGGACATCTCCGGGGCGCGCGATCGGGACAAGATCAGCATACTTCAGCCGAGCCCATGCTCGGAAAGAAAGTCGTCGAATTCGGCGGGCGTCGCGTAGCTGGTTTGCGTACCGCGACGGGTGATCGAGAGGGCTGCATATCGCGCGGCCCGGGTCAGCGCCGCGGTGGGCTCCATCCCTTGTCCGAGGAAATGCGCGAAACTGCCGATGAAGGCGTCGCCTGCGCCGGTCGTGTCCACGGGGGTCACGGAGACGGGCGTGATCTCTTCGACGATGTCCGCCGTGATCCGACGCGCACCGCGACCACCGAGCGTCACGACGACGTTGTGGATGCCGCGCTCGATCAGGCTGCGCGCGGCGGCGATCACTTCATCCTCGGTGCCTGTCGGCAGCCCCGAGAGCATTGCCAGCTCGCTCTCGTTCGGACAGAACCAATCGAGCCCGTCGAGCCGCTCGATATCCAGGTCGGGATGCGCGGGCGCCGGATTGAGGATCGTCGTCACGCCTTCGCGCGCCCCGAAGGCCACGGTGTGATAGACCGTCTCCAGATCGACCTCGAGCTGCATCAGGATCGCGGAGGCGGCGCGCAGCGTCTCGGATGCCGCATCGACATCAGCCGGGGCGAGCGCCGCGTTGGCACCTTTCACGATGAGGATCGCGTTCTCGCCATCGCGCTCGACGAAGATCGGCGCCACTCCCGAGGCCGACCCTTCCACCGTCCGCACATGGGTCGTGTCGATCCCGTTCGCTTCCAAATTGGCACGGACCTGCGGGCCGAAGCCGTCATCGCCAACGCAAGTGACCATCGCCACCTCCGAGCCCAGCCGCGCGGCGGCCACCGCCTGGTTCGCGCCCTTGCCCCCGAAGCCCATCACGAAATCGGGGGCCTCCAAGGTTTCGCCGCGACCCGGCATCCGGTCGATATAGGTCACCAAATCCATCATGTTCGAGCCGACGACGGCAATCTTCTCAGGCATTCTCTTTCTCCGTCAGTTCGAAAATTCTCGCGGCTCCGCCCGATAATGTTACGATCGCAACATAACTCGGACCTTCTCGCGCGACGCAGCGAGTGTCAACTACAACGTGAAGCTCATCCCGGCGAGAAGCCCGGCCTCGGTCACGACGCCCGAAATCTCGTCGAGCGTCGCAAAAACGACCGGCTTGCGCTGGCCGATCTTGCTGGCGTCCACCACCACAAAACACTGTTTCGAAAGCTCGATCGCCGCGCGTTTCAACGGGACTTCGTACTCGTGCGAACAGCTGAGCGCACCGTCAGAACCGACGCCACCAGCCGAGAGAAACGCCACGTCGATTCCGAGCGGCGCCAATCTCTCCTGCGGATTTCCGGCATGACAGGAGCGTGTGCTCGACTTGATCTCCCCGCCGAGAAACTCGACCGGGACGCTGCTGCGCCCCTGAAGGATCTCCGCCGTGGTCAGACAATGGGTGATGATTCGCCGCGCTTTGCCCTGCGCCAGGAGCCGCGCGAGATGGGGCAACGTGGTGCCGGTATCGAGGAACACGACCGCGTCTTCGGGCACCAGGTCGAGCGCATGGCCCGCCGCCGCGCGCTTGGCGTCGATGGCGCGGTTCATCTGCGCGTCGAAGTCGTAATGCTCGGTCGTGCGGGTGGTGACGATATAGCCACCCCGGCAGGCAAACCCCGCCTCGGGCTGGGCCGCGTCGCGTCGCAGCGTCATCTCTGTCACGCCCATCTGCTCGGACAAATCCCGCAAACGCAGGGCGGGCGAGACATCTAGCAAGGCGGTTATCTGGTCGATCCGCTCTTGCTGGCGGCTGGGTCTGGTCACGATTTGGCTTTCAAGATCAGGATTTCGAAACGCGTTCCATAATCTGCAGAGTGTCCGTATCCGACCCCACGAAAGCAAGACCTGCGTTCCAGACCGCGCTGCGCCGCTGCGTCACGCCTCGTCAGCCAGTCGCGTCACCCGACCGCATTGGCCATGCTCTCGCGCACCGATCGGGCGGTTGATTGCAGCGTCAGGAAGGCGTCGAACCGCGCCGCGTGCAGACGTTCTATCACACCGCCTGCGGGCGCGAACCGGGTCGCAACCTGCGACATCGCCCCCATCGCGGCTTGTAGGTCATCGAACCCGTTCGCCGCGACCGCGCCAAGCATCGCGGCGCCCAGCAGCACCGGTTCTTCGCAGCGCGTGACCACGACATCGCGCCCCGTTGCATCGGCGATGATCTGACGGGTGACGGGATGCGCACCCGCGCCGCCCGAGATCGAAATCTCCGAGATCGGCGCGCCGTGTTCGGCCTGCACCTCGATGATCTGGCGCAGGCCATAGGCCAGCCCGCAGACCCCCGCGACATAGAGCGCCACGAGCGAGTCCAGCCCGGTCTCCATCCCCTGCCCCACGATAACCGCCCGTGCGTCCGGATCGGCGAAGGGCGCACGGTTGCCAAGGAATTCCGGCACCACATGCAGCGCCTCGGCAAGCGTCGTAACCTCCGAGGGTGAACCCACCTTCTCGAGCGCGAGATCAGCGAGGAATTCGGGCACGGATTTGCCCGCGGCCTGCGCCCGGTCTCGTGCCTCCTGGGCGGCCGGATGCAGTTGCACCAGTTGCGCAATCGCAGCGCCCGCGCCGGATTGGCCGCCCTCATTGAGCCACATCCCCGGGATCATTGCCGAGAAATACGGCCCCCAGACGCCGGGCACGAAGGCAGGCTCGCGCGTCGAGGTCATGGTGCAGGAGGACGTGCCGAACACATAGCCCAGACATTGCGCCGGATCGCCCGACCCGCCCTGCGCCGCGACTGTGCCAATCCCACCGGCATGGGCGTCGATCAACCCGGCGGCGACCGGCGTTCCGGGCGTCAGGCCCATCTGCGCGGCGGCCTCTTCGGTCAGCCCCGCCCCAAGCGGCGTGCCCGGGTCGACAATCCGCGCGCCGATCCGTTCGAAGCCGCCCTCGGCCAGATCGCCAAGGCCGATCGCATGGAAATACTCCGGGTCCCAGCGGTTCTCATGGGCGAGATAAGTCCATTTGCAGGTGACCGTGCAGGCGGAGCGCTCCAGCGCGCCGCTCGCCTTCCATGTCAGGAAATCCGCGAGATCGAAGAAATGAAGCGCCTGCGCATAGATCTCGGGGCGCTCCTCGCGCAGCCACATCAGTTTCGGCGTCTGCATCTCCGGCGAAATGCGGCCGCCCACATAGCGCAGCACCGCGTGATCGCCCGCATTGATCCGCGCCGCCTGATCGCGGGCTCGGTGATCCATCCAGACGATGACATCGCGCTCGGGCGCATCAGGATCGCCCACGGGCAACCCGCCCTCCGGGCCGATCACGGCGAGCGAACAGGTCGCGTCGAATCCGATCCCCGCGACATCGCGCGGGTCCGCCCCCGACGCGGCGAGGGCTCCCGTCACGGCATCGCAGACCGCCTGCCAGATCTGGGCGCTCGATTGTTCGACATGGCCATGATCGTCCTGCCACATCTCCAACGGATGCTTGCCGACACCGAGAAGCGTGCCCTCCCGGTCGAAAATCCCGGCACGCGCCGAACCGGTTCCAACATCGACACCGACGAAAAGCTTGCTCACGTTGATCCTCCCCAGACGCGCATTTTGCCCAATCCTTAACGGTATCGGGCGGGGACTGCCAACCCGAGCCGGGGCAGACGATTCTCGCAGCACAGAGCTGTCACGCCGCCGAAACCGCGATATCGAGGCCGAAAGGCGTTCCGCTGCGAATAAAAACGCGGTCGCGCAGTTCAGCGTCGCGATGGACCGCGCGTCCACCCCGCCACGAGGAAAGGGACGCATATCTCACGATCGATCACGTATTTGGAACATTGTCCCCACGCGCAATAGAACCAGCGAACCGTCAAAGCTTGCCATCACAAAAATCCTGAACAATTTGGGACAAAATCCCTAACCAGCGAGGTTACCCATGACCCGTCTCGCACGAATTTCCGCAGCCGTCGCCACCGGCGCTGCCCTGTTCGCCGCCAGCGCCGCGATGGCCAGCGATCTCGGCCCGCTCGTCACCCCGAGCGAGCTGAACGCCGAGATCGACACGCTCGATCCGGTGCTGCTCGACATCCGCACCGGCAGCTATGAGAAAGGCCATATCGACGGCGCCGTCTATGCGCCCTATTCGCTCTTCCGTGGCCCGGACAACAACCCCGGCCAGGTGCCGCCGATCGCGAAGCTGCAGGCGTCCTTCGAGCAGATCGGCCTCGAGCCCGACCGTCCGATCGTGATTATCGCACAGGGCGACACGGACACCGATTTCGGCGCCGCCGCGCGCGTCTACTGGACGCTGAAAAGCACCGGCTTCACCGAGCTGTCGATCCTAAATGGCGGCACGACCGCCTGGGCCAATGCCGGGCTGCCGATGTCGGACGTTACCGAGAACCTGATGCCGACCGATCTCGATCTGACGTGGAATGACCGCTGGACGGCGGAAACCCCGGCCGTGAGCGATGTCGTCAATGGCAAGGGCAAGGCGGTGCTCGTCGATGCGCGCCCGCCGGCCTTCTTCGAAGGCAAGAAAGCGCACTCCGCCGCCGCGCGTCCCGGCACCCTGCCCGGCGCCGAAAACCTGCCCTATACCAAGTTCTTCCGCTCCGGCGCGACGGTGATCGACGCGAAAGCCGATGCGGCCGCACTGAAGGAGAAGCTGGGCATCAAGGACGGCGAAGAGGTCGTGTCCTTCTGCAATACCGGGCACTGGGCGGCGACCGACTGGTTCGCCATGTCCGAGCTGGCGGGCATCGACAACGTCAAGCTCTATCCCGGTTCGATGGTGGAATATTCCCAGACCGACGGTAAGATGGCGAACACGCCCGGCCTGTTGCAGAACCTGCTGAACCAACTCACCGGAGGCTAAGAGTGTCCACGGCCATTCTTGAGAAACAGGCAGCGTCGGGCGGGATCGCCCGGCGCAGTGCTTTGATCCTCACCGCTCTCGTGGCCATCGGCGCGCTCGCGCTGTTCGGCGGCGCGCGCTACGGCTTCATGCTGGCGATCGGCCTCGGCTTCGGCATCGCGCTGGAAGGGCTGCGCTTCGGCTTCGCGGGCCCTTGGCGGGCGATGATCGTGCGCCGCGAACCGGCGGGCATCCTCGCGCAGCTTCTGGCGATCGGTCTCGTCTCCATCGTCGCGATCCCCGCGATCACCAGCCATCCGGGCGAGCTGACCGGCGCGCAGGCCCCGATCGGCTTCGCGATGGTCGGCGGCGCGTTTGTCTTCGGCGCCGCGATGCAGGTTGTGATGGGTTGCGGCTCGGGCACGTTGGTCAATGCGGGCTCTGGCAACCCGATCGGGCTGCTCGCGCTCCCGTTCTTCGCGATCGGCAGCTTCTTCGGCGCTTACGGCCTGATCTGGTGGACCAATCTCGGAGCGCTGCCGATCCTGACCCTGCGCGGCACGAGCGGGCTCGCGGTGACGCTGATCCTGCTGGCTCTGGTGGCCGCCACGGTCTTCTTCCTCGGCAAGCGCGGCTCGCGGAGCCTGCCGCGGCGCTATGTCATCGCAGCGCTCGTCCTCGCAGCGCTCGCCATCGCGAACCTGCTGGTCGCCGGGCAGCCTTGGGGCGTCGTCTACGGGCTGGGTCTCTGGGTCGCGAAAGGCGTGAACGGGATGGGCTTCGATCTGACGCAATCCGCCTTCTATGCAGCCCCCGGCTCGATCACCCGCGTGAATGAGAGCCTGCTGACGGATTACACCTCGCTCACCGATATCGGCCTGATCGCCGGCGCATTCGGTGTGGCGGCATGGCGTCAGGGCGGCTTGTCGCAGAAACTGCCGAGCTATCCGGCGCGCGCCTGGGTCGCGACCATCGTGGCGGGTTTCCTGCTTGGCTATTCCTCGCGTCTGGCCTTCGGGTGCAACGTCGGCGCCTTCTTCTCGGGCATCTCGACAGGCAGCCTGCATGGCTGGGTCTGGTTCGCGGCCGCCTTCGCGGGCGCCTATCTCGGCATCTGGCTGCGGCCTCGCCTTGGACTGGAGGCGCGCGCATGACTCGGAAAGCGACAGCCTTCACCGCGATGGCGGCACTGCTCCTACTGATCTGCGCGGATCTATTGGGCGCACCGCTCAACCCCTACCAAGCCCCTCCGGCCTTCGCCTTCGGATCCGGTCAGGTCGCAAGCGGCGGGTTCTGCGGAGCGCTGCCGAACTGATCTCCCAAATCCTTGCGATCTGGAACACCGGCCCGCTTCCCTCGGGCCGGTGTTTTCCTGCCCGACCTTGGAACCCCGTGCGCGGCCAGCTAGAGATCACCTGACGCGCCATCCGCGCGAAGGGAGCCCATCATGACCAGACATCCGATGTTCGGCATCTTGCTCGCGCTGTTCGGCGCGCTGGCGATTTCGCCCGACACGCTGCTGATGCGCTGGTCGGAGATGAGCGGCGCGCAGATGGTGATGTGGCGCGGCCTGCTGATGGGCGGCGCGATGTGGCTAATCTCGATCGTCGTGCGCAGGCGTCACCTGAAACACGACCTGAAGGCGCTTGCCAGCGGCGCAGGGCTGGCGCTGGTCGCGTGCCATTTCTCGAACATGACGCTGTTCGCGGTGGGGATCGCCGCCGCGCCTGTGTCTATCGTGCTGTTCAGCGTCTCGACGGTGCCGGTATTCGCGGCGCTTCTGTCGCGGCTGATCCTGCGCGAGACGACGCATTGGTCGACATGGCTCGCCATCGCGGCCGTGCTCAGCGGGATCGGGCTTGCGGTCTTCGGCCCCGCCCCGCCGAGCGTTGGCGGCAATCCGATCCTGGGCGCGCTTGCCGGTCTCGGCGTGGCGTTGAGCCTGTCGACGACCTTCGTCACGATCCGGCGCAATCCGCATCTGCCGATCCTGCTCGCCGTTGGCTCCGGGGCCGGGCTGGCCGGGCTCGCGGCGCTGATCTGGACGGGGGGCGCTGCCGTGACCGGCGGTCAGGTCTGGGCGATCGCGCTGGCAGGCGGCGTCGTGCTGCCGGTCTCCTTCATGTCGCTCTCGTTCGCCTCGCGCTACACCTCGGCCTCGAATGTGAGCCTGCTGATGCTTCTCGAGACGATCCTCGGACCGATCTGGGTCTGGTGGGGCACTGGCGAGGCCCCGAGCCGCGCGATGCTGATCGGCGGGGCGATCGTGATCGGGAGCCTTGCGCTCTATCTCTGGCACGCGGGCCATCGTCGGCAAAGCGTCCTCCGGCGCAGCCAGTCAGCCGCGCCGGAGCATCTCTGAACCGCTTACTTCCGGGCTGCCGGCTTGGCAGCCGGTTTCGCGGGCTTCGCGGATTTGGCGGCTTTTTCCGCATCCGACGGCATCTCGATATTGATCTCGAGGCTCGAGATATCGTCGTTGCGCTCCATCCGGATATCGACGCCGTCCTCCTCGATCTCCATGTACTTGCGGATCACGGCGAGGATGTCGCGTTGCAGATCGGGCAGATAGTCGGCCTGCGCCGACCCGCTGCCGCGTTCATGCGCGAGAAGAATCTGCAAACGGTCCTTGGCCGTCTGCGCCGATTTCGCGCGGCGGGGTTTGAGCGAGAAACCGAACAGGCTCATGCGGACCGCCCGAAGAGCCGTCCGATGAAGCCCGGACGCTTCTCGCCCGGAATGCGCATCGGAATGTCCTCGCCGAGAAGCCGGCCGACAGCGTCGTCATAGGCGGCAGAGGCGCTCGACGGCTCGTCGAGCACGACCGGCATGCCGGTGTTCGACGCGCGCAGGACGGCGGTGCTTTCGGGCACGATGCCCAGCAGCGGGACTGCCAGAAGCTCCAGCACGTCTTCGACCGTCATCATCTCGCCCTTGTCAATGCGCGACTGATCGTGACGGGTCAGCAGCACCTGCGCCTTGACCGGCTCGCCGTCGGTTTCGGCACGACGGGTCTTCGACGACAGAAGGCCAAGCACCCGGTCACTGTCGCGCACCGAGGAAACTTCGGGGTTGGTCACGACGACCGCCTCATCGGCGAAGAACATCGCCAGCTGCGCACCACGCTCGATCCCGGCGGGGCTGTCGCAGATGATGTAGTCGAATTCCTGACGAAGCTCGTCGAGCACCTTCTCGACGCCCTCTTGCGTCAGCGCATCCTTGTCGCGGGTCTGCGAGGTCGGCAGGATCGAGAGCGTCTCGACCCGCTTGTCCTTGATCAGCGCCTGCTTCAGACGGGCATCGCCCTGAATGACGTTGATGAAGTCGAACACGACACGGCGCTCGCAGCCCATGATCATGTCGAGGTTGCGCAGGCCCACGTCGAAATCGATCACGACGGTCTTGTGGCCGCGCTTGGCGAGACCGGCAGAGATTGCGGCGGCCGAGGTAGTCTTGCCCACGCCCCCCTTGCCCGAGGTGATCACGATCACCTTGCCGAGCGGCTTATCATCCTTGAGTTGCGTCATTCGAACGCCTCCACACAAAGTTTGTCATCGTCGAGGTAAACCTGCACGGACTTGTGACGAAGCTCCGCGGGAATGGTTTCGCTCGTTTTGTAAAGGCCCGCGATCGCGAGCAGTTCGGCGTCGAGCTGGCGGCAGAAGATGCGCGCGCTCTCGTCGCCATGTGCGCCTGCCATCGCCCGTCCCCGCAGCGCGCCGTAGACATGGATATTGCCCGCCGCGACCAGTTCCGCGCCCGAGGCGACGGAGCCGACCACCGTCAGATCGCCATGTTCGGCCACGATCATCTGGCCAGACCGCACCGGCGAGCGCACGATCTTGTTACGCGCGACCGGCGGCGCCGTCCGCTTCGCCGCGGGCTGCGGCTTTTGCGGCTTCGGCTCGGGCATCGCGGTCTCGCGGCCCACCTTGATCGGGATAATTCCGTAACCTTTCACGGCGCTTAGCTGCGCGTCGGTGGCGTTTTGCGCCCCGAAGATCTGCAGATCGCGCGCGAAGAGGTTGTCGATCATGTCGCGCACGTCGGCCGGTTTCGAAAACTCCGGCACCTGCGCGAAATCGAGCACCATCGGCGCACCGGCCAACAGATGCGGCGTTTTCGCAAGCTGTGCGTCGAGCGCGGCATAGAACGCACCATCGGGCGCGTCGGTCTCGAGCCGAAGCGCGATAGCGGTCAGGAAAAGACCGCGGAACTGAAAAGGCTGAACCGAGACCGGCGCAGGCTTCTGCCCGGTCTGAGATAGGGAATCGGACACGAGGGTAACTCGCTTCTGCTCAGGTGTGGGGATGCAGGGTGCACCCGCCTTGTTTTTCTTTGTTGTGTCGGATCGCGCACTGCAATTGCCAGCACAAAATCGCGATGGCCTCTCTACTCGGCTAAATCCTGCCGTCAACCGGAAGTGGACGAAGTTTTCGTGTAAAGACGTAGGCTCTGACCGAGATCCTCGGTTGACCCAACGTCGAAAGGCCGGAGCGCACCCCCGATCAGTTCCAGTCAAAGCCTCCGCGCCCGTCCAAAGCTGATCTGCCCCTGACTCGGCGGGAGGGTCTCCCGCGCGGGCTTGACCTTGCCTATATTCGACTGAAATGAACGGGGCGCGGCGCATGCCGCCCATTCGCCTGCCCCAGCTTGGCCCGAGAGAGGACCCACCTGATGAAATTCCGCTTCCCGATTGTCATCATCGACGAGGATTTTCGCTCCGAAAACACCTCCGGCCTTGGCATCCGGGCACTCGCACAGGCCATCGAGGCCGAAGGTTTCGAAGTGCTGGGCGTCACCAGCTATGGCGACCTGTCGCAATTCGCCCAACAGCAGAGCCGCGCCTCGGCCTTCGTGCTGGCGATCGACGACGAGGAATTCTCCGCCGGTCCCGAACTCGACCCGGCGGTCGAGAAGCTGCGCGCCTTCATCGAGGAAGTGCGTTGGAAAAACGCCGATGTGCCGATCTTCCTGCATGGCGAGACGAAGACCTCGCGCCATCTGCCCAACGACATCCTGCGCGAACTGCACGGCTTCATCCACATGTTCGAGGACACGCCGGATTTCGTGGCCAAACACATCATCCGTGAGGCGAAAAGCTATCTCGAAAGCATCCAGCCGCCTTTCTTCAAGCAGCTTCTCGACTATGCCGAGGACGGCTCCTACTCGTGGCACTGCCCGGGGCACTCGGGGGGCGTGGCCTTCCTGAAATCGCCGATCGGGCAGATGTATCACCAGTTCTACGGTGAAAACATGCTGCGCGCCGATGTCTGCAACGCCGTAGAGGAGCTGGGCCAGCTGCTGGATCATAACGGCGCGATCGGCGCGTCCGAGCGCAACGCCGCGCGGATCTTCAACTCCGATCACTGCTTCTTTGTGACCAACGGCACCTCGACCTCGAACAAGATGGTCTGGCACCACACGGTGGCCCCGGGCGACGTGGTCGTGGTCGACCGCAACTGTCACAAGTCGATCCTGCATGCGATCATCATGACCGGTGCGATCCCGGTCTTCCTGAAACCCACGCGGAACCACTGGGGCATCATCGGCCCGATCCAGCGCTCGGAATTCGAGCCCGAGGCGATCAAGGCGAAGATGCGCGCGAACCCGCTTCTGGCCGATTACGACATCGACGCTGTGCAGCCGCGGATCATGACCCTGACGCAGTCGACCTATGACGGCGTGCTTTACAACACCGAGGTGATCAAGGGGCTCCTCGACGGCTGGGTCGACAACCTGCATTTCGACGAGGCGTGGATCCCCCATGCCGCCTTCCACCCGTTCTACGGCCAGTATCACGCGATGGGCCGCAAGCGTGAGCGCACGGCCAAGTCGATCACCTATGCGACGCAATCGGTGCACAAGCTGCTCGCCGGGATTTCCCAGGCGAGCCACGTGCTGGTGCAGGACAGTCAGGAGGAAAAACTCGACCGGCACCTCTTCAACGAGAGCTACCTGATGCACACCTCGACCAGCCCGCAATATTCGATCATCGCAAGCTGCGACGTGGCGGCGGCGATGATGGAGCCTCCGGGCGGCACCGCGCTGGTGGAGGAAAGCATCGTCGAAGCGCTCGATTTCCGCCGCGCCATGGTGAAGGTCGAAGAGGAATACGGCCCCGAGGACTGGTGGTTTCAGGTATGGGGCCCGACCGATTTCCGCGCGGATGGCGACGGGATGGCCGAGACCCGCGACTGGGTTCTCAAGAAGACCGATGCCGAGGGCGTCGAGACTACCGGGTCGGATAGCTGGCACGGCTTTGGCGACATGGCGCCGGGCTTCAACATGCTCGACCCGATCAAGGCCACGATCATCACCCCCGGCCTCGACATCGAAGGGCATTTCGACGACAGCGGCATCCCGGCCTCGATCGTGTCGAAATACCTCGCCGAGCATGGCGTCGTGGTCGAGAAGACCGGGCTTTACAGCTTCTTCATCCTGTTCACGATCGGCATCACCAAGGGCCGCTGGAACACGCTCCTAGCGGCTCTCCAGCAGTTCAAGGACGATTACGACAAGAACCAGCCGCTGTGGCGCGTGATGCCGGAGTTTTCCGCGAAATTCCCGCGCTACGAGCGCATGGGGCTGAAAGATCTCAGCCAGCACGTCCATTCGCTTTACGCGAAATACGACGTCGCGCGGCTCTCGACCGAGATCTACCTGACCGATCATCACCCCGAGATGACGCCGTCGGAGGCCTTCTCGCATATCGCGCGGCGCAAGACCGAACGTGTCTCGATCGACGAGCTGGAAGGCCGGATCACGACGAGCCTCGTGACCCCCTACCCGCCGGGCATCCCGCTGCTGATCCCGGGCGAGGTCTTCAATTCGAAGATCGTCGAATACCTTCGCTTCAATCGTGAATTCGCGCATGAATGCCCTGGCTTCGAGACCGACATCCACGGCCTCGTGACGGAGACCGGCGAGGACGGCAAGACGCATTACTTCGCGGATTGCGTGGCGCGCTGAGGCGGCACGCCTAAGGTCGAACGAACAAAGGGCGCGGCTCGGTTTATCCCGACCGCGCCCTAACTCATTTCACAGACGGATCGGTTTCGAGAGGAAAGCAGCATGAGCGACATCCCGAAGAACACGATGATGGCCGTGGTCACGACCGGCACGGGTGGCTACGAGCGGCTCGAATACCGCGAGGTTGCGATGCCGGAGCCGGGGTCCGGCGAGGTGCTGCTGCAGGTGCTGGCGGCGGGCATCAACAACACCGACATCAACACCCGACTGGGCTGGTATTCTTCTGAGGTCAAATCCGGCACGCGGGACTCGCGCGAGGATGCGGAACATACAGATGGCGGCTGGAGCGGGGCCACGCCCTTCCCGCTTATCCAAGGCACCGATTGTTGTGGGCGGGTCATCGCGGTGGGAGAGGGTGGCGATGAAGCCCTGATCGGCACTCGCGTACTGGTGCGGTCCTGCATGCGCCAAAACGGTTTCTCCTCGATGGACACCGTCTGGCTCGGCTCCAATTTCGACGGGGCCTTCGCGCAATACGTCAAAGTGCCCGCAGGCGAGGTCTTCGCCATCGACAGCGACTGGAGCGACGCCGAACTCGCCACCCTGCCCTGCGCCTACGGCACCGCCGAGAACATGATCCACCGCGCGGTCGTCACCGCGGGCGAGCGCGTGCTAGTGCCAGGCGCCTCGGGCGGCGTGGGCTCCGCGCTCATCCAGCTTCTCAAACGGCGTGGCGCGGAGGTGATCGCTGTTACCAGCGCCGCCAAGCGCGAGATGGTGCTGGAGATCGGAGCGGATCAGGTGCTCTGTCGCGAAGACGATCCCGTAGCGGCAATCGGCGAGAACAGCGTGGATGTCGTGATCGACAACGTCGCCGGGCCGGGCTTCGGGAGGATGCTGAAACTGCTCCGGCGCGGCGGGCGCTATGCCTCCTCCGGCGCGATTGCCGGACCAATCGTGGAGCTGGACATGCGCGACATGTATCTCAAGGACATCACCCTGATCGGCTGTACCGCATGGGACGAACCCGTCTTCGGCAACCTGATCTCCTATGTCGAGAAGGCCGAAATCCGCCCCTTGCTGGCGGCCACCTACCCGCTCGATCAGATCGCCGAGGCGCAGAAGGTGTTTCAGCAAAAGCGACACGCCGGGAAGATCGTACTGATCCCGGGGCCGTAAAGCGTCGAAACGGCAGACCCGGGTCGGACTCGGCCGTGCGGATATTACCCGGTATCGGTCGTCACTTGCCGGGATCGGGGGAATCGGTGAACACCCGCACCAGCATCGTGCCGACGATCCACACTCCGAAAGGTCAAGACGATGGTGGCGCCGGTGCTCAGGTAACCGCCGACAAAGCCGGCCAGCGCGATCACGACGCCGATGGCGCCGACGAGCCCGACCAACTCATGTCTTTTCTGGCGAAAGCCCATCGGTCTGCCCCCGTCCTCATGCTCTGCCGGGCCGTCCGGTCCGGCCCCTACGCGTTCTTCTGATCGTCCTCATCGGCCTCCTTGACCCGCTCGATCTCCACCTTGACCCGGGTGACGAGCCCCGCGATCACGCCGAGGACGGCCAGCCAAGGCGCGGCGAGCACCACGACCCCGCTGACGGCGAGGCTGAGATTGAGGGGTGCCTCCACGAAGGGATCCCCGTCGGCGGAGCTGATACGCAGCTGGCGCACGCTCCCCTCTTTCGCCAATTCCTTGACGCGATCGACGAGTTGGCTTCCCGCGACCTCGATTTCTTCCCAGGCGGTACGGTCGGACTTCTTGTCGTCTTCCATCGAACTGTTCCTCTTCAAGGGGTAACATAGAGGCGATTGTAGCAGCGCACTTGCCACAGGTTGATGCGACAGCGCGATCACAGGTGACCGCTTCCCGCTGCGCAGATGGAGAGAAACAAGATTTTGCGACTTCCGCCTTGATCTTCGTCAGGCAAGGCCGGAAAGGGCCACTCGCAGATCGGGAGATCGCAGTCACTCTCCCTCCGGAACGGCCCCGCTGCCCGGTCAGATTGCGGGTTTGCATGCAAGTGGCGGAGGAGGTGTCCGGTCAACCGGAAATTTACCCTCCATAGACGCCAATAAAAACAGGATCTTACAATATTATCGCCGCACCGCGTGCAGCAAAAAGTGCAGCAAGTGTCTCCACAGATGGACGCATCATAGACAGTGTTTTGGCTGCGGGTGAGCTGCCCATCCGATACTGGCTCTCGGCATGTTTCGCGTGCTGCCCGGTCAGCGGCCTCTACCTATCAAGCGTCGCGACCAGAATGCCATTGATGAAGTTCACTATGTCGAAAGCGTCCTTCGGATTCACCGAATGATCCGCACCCCAGAGCTCTACCGCCCTTAGGCAGAGTTTCCCGGCTTTGCTCAGGGTGACGGGCTGGTGACGCCC
>NZ_NBNX01000004.1:0-442262 GCF_002213225.1 Thioclava sp. IC9 | reverse complement strand
TATGCTCCGGTCCGCATCGATCATCGACCAAACCGCCCGCATATCTCTTCAGATATCTATCAATGTCAAAGAGCGCGGAGACAAAATCAACCGGCATCGCCTCAATCCCTTGGGGCGCTACCTGCCAACCGTATCTCCAAAATTTCCTTCGCCGTCAGTCCCTTGCGAGCCTTTCCGGCGCCCCGTTGCGGTGTGTTCCGCTTCGGTGAGGCGGTATTTACGGATCACACCGGGGAGTCGCAAGTGCCTTTTTCAAAAAACTTTCGCTTTTCTCCGACAAATCACTCAACACACTGAAATATCTACACTTTCTACACTACCGCAAATGCAACCAGCTCACGCCAAAACAGCGCAGGGAAGAATCTTGCGCAAATCACCCACCCACGCGAAACCTCCTGCCAGGCATGCCCCAACGGCACCCCGCAAACCAAACCAAGTCACCAACGAAATGAACGAAATCGGACAGCCATGAGGACGGCGAACACCCCGAGCCAGAGCCAACCCTCATTAGAAATGACTTTCATCTGCCAGAGGTAGTGGATCACACCCAGCGCGACGGCCGGATAGACCAGCATGTGAATCCGCCGCCACGTCTTGCCCAGCTTGCGGACCGAAGCGTTGTTCGAAGTGATCGCCAGCGGGATCAGCAGCACGAAGGCGGAGATGCCGAAGAAGAGGTAGGGGCGCTTGATCAGATCGCGCGCCGCCTGCCCCCAGAGCATGCCCATATCCAGCACCGCCCAGGCGATCAGGTGCAGCGCCACGTAGAAGAAGGCCAGCAAGCCAATCGCACGGCGATACTTGATCAGGTTGAGACCGAGGAACCGGCGCGCGGGCGTGATCGCCAGCCCGCCGATCAGGAACCACAAGGCGATCTTGCCCAGACGATGCTCGATCCCTTTCACGGGATCGACACCGATGCCGCCGGTCAGTGTCAGCCAGACCACCCATGCCAGCGGGATCAGCCCGGCGAGATAGACCAACCAGCTGGGCACGCGACGCAGCGCGGTGTTGATCGGGGCGGAGAGCATTGCGCTGTTCATCAATAGTACTTCGCGAGGTCCATGCCCTTGTAGAGCTGCGCGACCTCTTCGCCGTAGCCGTTGAACATCAGCGTCTCCTGACGGCCTGCAAAGAGACCCGCGCCCACGCGCCGTTCGGTGGCCTGCGACCAACGCGGGTGATCCACCTTCGGGTTCACATTGGCATAGAAGCCGTATTCGCGCGGCTGCAACTTGTTCCAGGTCGTCGGCGGCTGCTTATCCGTGAGCGAAATCTTCACGATGCTCTTGATCGACTTGAACCCGTATTTCCACGGCACGATCAGACGGATCGGCGCGCCGTTCTGGTTTGGCATCTCTTCGTCATAGAGGCCGGTCGCCAGAATGGTCAGCGGGTTCATCGCCTCGTCGATGCGCAGCCCCTCGACGTAGGGCCAGTCGATGCCGCCCTGTTTCTGGCCCGGCATCTGCTCGGGACGGTAGAGCGTCTGGAAGGCCACGTATTTCGCGGACGGCTGCACGCCGACGCGGTTAAGCAGGCTCGAAAGCTCGAACCCGATCCAAGGCACGACCATCGACCATGCCTCGACGCAGCGGAAGCGGTAGATGCGCTGTTCGAGCGTCACGGGCTTGAGGATATCGTCGAGCGGATAGGAGCCGGGCTTGTCGACCATGCCGTCGATCTCGATCGACCACGGGTCTGTCACCAGCTGACCCGCATACTGCGCGGGATCGGACTTGTCCCAGCCGAACTCGTAGAAATTGTTGTAAGAGGTGATCTCCTTGAGGGTGTTCGGCTTGGCGTCGGTCGAGAATTTCGACGGTTTCGCGTCGATGCTGGCAAAGCTCGGTCCGGCGATCGCACCAAGTGCCATTGCCCCGGCACCCGCCATGATCTGGCGGCGGTTCAGGAAGTCGGCCTTGGGAGTCACATCGGCCCAGCTCGGGTCGGTTGGTCTCGTCTTGCGCATGGAAATCTCCTCTCTGCCCCTACATATGGAGCGGTGCCCGTCGCTTACACTTCGGAACTTACAGCGACATTGTTACCTCTAGGCACGTATAAAAATACGCGCCACTATCGAGACTGGATCAACGGGCGCCGCCAAGGCGCCCGATCGGGAGACAAGGGAGAGAGAGATGAAACGCTTCATCGGCGCCGCACTCGCGGCGGTCATCACCGTGGGCGCGAGCGCGGCAACGGCTCAGGAAGCCCACACCTGGACCACCGAAGACACGTTCGACAACGTCACCTTCGCGGTGCAGAACGCGATCATCGGGGCGGGGCTCGTGGTCGATCACGTCAGCCATACCGGTGATATGCTGGAACGCACGAAAGACGCCGTGGGCGGCACCAAGACGCTGTTCACCGGCGCGGACGTCTTCTCCTTCTGCTCGGCGCAGACCTCGCGCGAGGTCATGGAGGCGGACATCACCAACTTTCAGTTCTGCCCCTACACGATCTTCGTCTACCAGACCCCCGAGGACACCGATCACGTGACCGTCGGCTTCCGCTCCTACGAGCAGGAATCAATGCAACCGGTGACCGATCTTCTGACCGGGATCGTCAAGGATGCGCTGATGCTCGACTGACCGATATCTCGACTGACTGATATATATATATATAGTTCGCGTGCGCACTCGCGCGCGCGAGCGCTCCGCTCAACTCGCGCCTCGCTCGGCCCGCGCCTCCAGCTGGCTCTTGCGAACATGGCGGATCACCTCGACCAGCAGCGCGGTCAGAAGCCCCACGTTCAGCAGCCCGTTCGCCGCGGCCATCCCGCCAAGGATGCGCCATTGATGGGTCAGCAGAATGTCGCCATAGCCCAGCGTTGTGAAACTCACGAGCGAGAAATAGACCGACTGCTCCATCGTGTGGAACACGCCGAGGAGGCGGAAGCAGAAAGCCCAGAGCCAGACGCCGGCAGTGACCATCGCCAAGGCCCAAAGAGCTGCGACGACAACCATCAGCATCAGTTTCGGGCGGTGCGGCTCGCGCAGCATCCACCAGTGAAGCCGCGCGAATGTCGCCTCGATCGCCCAGGCGCTGAGCGCGGCGATGCACACGGTCAAGAGCATCATCACCGAACCGATCGCGATCTGAATGGTCATGGGCGTCTCCTCCTGCCCTAGCTATTTCGCGCCGCCGCACCCACGTCAAGCGCAGCGGTGCCGCACTGGACACAGCCGCTTGCCTGCCCTATCTCGATGCGACCATGGCAAAGCATTCAGACCCCAATTCCAAGCTGATCGCCGAGAACCGGCAGGCCCGTTATCACTACGCCGTCCAGGATACTCTGGAGGCGGGCATCGTGCTGCAAGGCTCAGAGGTGAAATCGATGCGCGTCGGGCAGACGAACATCGCGGAAAGCTATGCCTCCGTTGAGGATGGCGAATTGTGGCTGATCAACTCTTATATCGCGAGCCTGAACCAGGCCTCGCATTTCGGCCACGAGGAGCGGCGCAAGCGCAAACTGCTCGTGTCGAAGCGCGAACTTTCACGTCTTTGGAATGCGACCCAGCGCGAGGGGATGACCATCGTGCCACTGAAGATGTACTTCAACGAGAAGGGCATCGCGAAGATCCTGATCGGTATCGCGAAGGGCAAGAAACAGGCCGATAAGCGCGAAACAGAGGCGAAACGCGACTGGAACCGCCAGAAACAGCGCCTTCTCAAGCAGAATTACTAGGGGCATCGGGCGGATTTACCCGCCCTGCCCTTGCGTCTTGCGCACCGCTGAGTCTAAGCAATCCCGACCGGCAAAAGAGGCGCATGACGATGGATGACCCGAAAACGCTCGTATCGACGGATTGGCTCGCAGCCCATCTGAAGGATCCCGACCTGCGCATTCTGGACGCGTCGTGGTTCCTGCCGCAGATGGAGCGAGATGCAAAGGCGACCTACGAGGCCAAGCATATCCCCGGCGCGCGTTTCTTCGACATCGACGAAATCTCCGACAACCGCTCGGACCTGCCGCATATGGCGCCGCCGCCCGAGAAATTCATCTCGCGGATGCGCGCGATGGGCGTGGGCGACGGCCATCAGGTCGTGATCTACGACCAGCACTCCGTCTTCTCCGCGCCGCGCGTCTGGTGGACCTTCCGCCTGATGGGCAAGACGGATGTGGCCGTGCTTGATGGCGGCCTGCCGAAATGGGAGGCCGAAGGCCGTCCGCTCGAAGACATGCCGCCGATGGTCCGCGACCGTCACATGACGGTGCAGCGCCAGTCCGGTCTGGTGAAGGACGTCACGCAGGTCGCCCATGCCAGCAAGCTTGGCGATCACGAAATCATCGACGCGCGCCCGAACGATCGCTTCCTCGGCAACGGCACCGAGCCGCGCCCAGGACTGCGTTCGGGTCACATCCCCGGCTCGCGCAACCTGCCCTTCGGCGAACTGCTGACCCCCGAGGGCACCTTCAAATCCCCCGACGAGATCAAGGCCCTGTTCGAGGCCGCCGGCGTCGACCTGTCGAAGCCCGCGATCACGACCTGCGGCTCCGGCGTCAGCGCCGCGATTCTCGCGCTCGCGCTGGAGATCATCGGCAAGTCGGACTGGTCGCTCTATGACGGGTCCTGGTCGGAATGGGGCATGTATAACGACCTCAAGGTCGCAACGGGAGAAGCATGATGCTGAACAATCTCAAGCCGCAGGCGCCGGACAAGATCCTCGCGCTGATGGAAGAATACCGCGCCGATGAGCGCGACCAGAAGGTCGATCTCGGCGTCGGCGTCTACAAGAACGCCGAAGGTGAAACCCCGATCATGCGCGCCGTCCACAAGGCGGAAAAGCAGGTCTGGGAAAACGAGACCACCAAGAAATACGCGGGCCTCGCCGGTCAGCCGGAATTTCACGCCGCAATGGCCGAGATGGTTCTTGGCAAGGGCTATCCGGCCGACCGTCTGGCCTGCCTGTCAACCGTGGGCGGCACCGGCGCCTGCCGGATGGGCTTCGAGCTTGCGCGGATGGCGAACCCCGGCACAAAAATCTGGGTCTCCGATCCAACCTGGCCGAACCACCTCTCGATCCTGAAATTCATGGATCAGGACTTCACCACCTATCGCTACTTCGATTCCGAGACCCGCTCGGTCGATTTCGACGCGATGATTGAAGACCTGAAGGGCGCCAAGGAAGGCGACATCCTGCTGCTGCACGGCTGCTGCCACAACCCGACCGGCGCGAACCTGACGCTCGAGCAATGGGGCAAGGTCGCCGATCTGCTTCAGGAAACCGGCGCCGTGCCGATGATTGACCTCGCCTATCAGGGCTTCGGGGACGGTCTGGAAGCGGATGCGGCAGGCACCCGCCTGATCGCCGAGCGTCTGCCGGAAGTGCTGATTGCGGCGTCGTGCTCAAAGAACTTCGGCATCTATCGCGAGCGCACCGGCTGCCTGATGGTTCTGGGCTCGGAAGAGACTAAGAAGACCGTGCAGGGCAACCTCGCCTATCTCAACCGTCAGACCTACTCCTTCCCGCCCTATCACGGGCAGGCGCTGGTCACCCGCGTGCTAACCGATCCCGAACTGCGCGCCGATTGGGAAGCCGAGCTGGAAGATGTCCGCACCGGCATGCTGGAACTGCGCCAGCAACTCGCGGACGAGCTGCGCAAGCTGTCGAACTCGGACCGCTTCGACTTCGTGGCAGAGCATCGCGGCATGTTCTCGCGCCTTGGCGCCACGCCCGAGCAGGTCGCCGCGATGAAGGAAGGCAACGCGATCTACATGGTCGGCGACTCGCGGATCAACATCGCGGGCCTGAACAAGAACAGCGTGCCGCTGCTGGCCCGCGCACTGATAGACGCAGGCGTCTAAGCACCTACCACAGAATAGAAATTCAAAACGGCGGCCCCTTCGGGTCGCCGTTTTTCGTAGCGGAATTTTCCGCCTTGCGCCCTTGAAATAATAAGCAGGCTCATAATATAGAAGCTTACTTTAATTTCAACGGAGCTCCGGATGCCCGATCAGAGCCTAGGTTTTCTCCTGCACGACGCGACGCGGTTGATCCGCCGTCGCTTCGAGGCACGCGCCAACGAATTCGGCCTGACCACCGCGCAGTGGCGGCTGCTCGTCTACCTCAAGAAGGAAGGCGCGCTGGCGCAGGCCCGGCTGGCCGAGCTGCTCGAGATCGAACCGATTTCGGTCTCGCGCCTCGTCGACCGCATGGAAGAAGCCGACTGGGTCTGCCGCAAAGCTGATCCGAATGATCGCCGCGTCAAGCTCGTGCACCCTTCGGTCAAGGCGCGCAACGCCTTTGAGGATGCGCGCTCGATCGCGGACGACATCTATGAACAGGCGCTGGCCGGGTTGAGCGATGACGAAATCGCGACCGCATTGAACACCCTGCGCCAGATCATCCGTAACCTCTCCGAAGACACCTCCTCCACGTCAGAGACACATCATGAGTGACCAGAACCCGACCGCCGAGAGCGCGGAAACCCAATCGAAACAGAAACAGAAGAAGGGGCCGAAATTCTGGCTCCTCATTCTCGTGCCCGCCCTGATCGTACTGGGTGGCGCGTGGTACTGGCTCAGCGCCGGTGGCTCGCAAAGCACCGCCAACGCCAATTATCAGATGGCGCGAATCCCGGTAGCCTCGCAGATCTCGGGCCGTGTGACCGAGGTGTTCGTGCATGACAACGAGCACGTCGAGAAAGGCGCGCCGCTGTTCCAGATCGACAAGAAACCCTACGAGCTGGCACTGGCCAAGGCGCAGGCCGCGCTCTCGCAAGCCCGCCTGCAGGTCGAGCAGCTGCGCGCCTCCTACAAGGCCGCGCTCGCCGACGAGAAACAGGCTGCCGACAACGCCGCCTATCAGGAGAAACAGCTCGCCCGTCAGGAGAAGCTGATCAAATCCGGCACCACCACGCAGCAGGCGCTCGACCAACAGCGCACGGCCACGCAAGCCGCGCAGAACACGCTGGCCGCCGCCAAGCAGAAGGTGGCCTCAGCCAAGGTCGCCCTCGACGGCAATCCCGAGATCCCGGTCGACGAACACCCCTCGGTGAAATCGGCGATCGTGGCGGTGAACGATGCCAAATACAATCTCTCGCAGACCGAGGTCGATGCGCCCACCGACGGCATCATCTATCAGGCCGCCTCCTTCAAGGCGGGCGAGATGGTCGGCGCGGGGACAAGCCTCTTCACGCTGGTCGACACGAGCGATGTCTGGGTGATCGCGAACTTCAAGGAAACCGCGCTGACCCACATGCAAGAAGGCCAGTCGGCCACCGTCGAATTCGACGCTTTCCCCGATCGCGAATATCACGCGACGGTCGAGGCCGTCGGCGCAGGCACCGGGGCGGAGTTCTCGATCCTTCCGGCGCAGAACGCGACCGGCAACTGGGTGAAAGTGACGCAACGCGTGCCGGTGCGCCTGCGGCTCGACGATGGCGCAAACCTCGATGGCCTGCGCGCGGGTCTCTCGGCCAGCGTCACCGTCGATACCGCCTCGCAACCGCGCTACAAGCGTATCCTCGACAAGGCCAACAGCTCGGCCGCCGTGGCGGGCACGACCGAACAGGGGCAGTAAGCCATGGCTGACGCCGCCGAAAAGGAACCCAAGGGAATCGACCCGCATAACGTCCAGCATCGCGCGCTGATCATGGCGTCGCTGATGCTGGCGGTGATCATGCAGGTGCTCGATACCACCATCGCGAACGTGGCCCTGCCCGACATGCGCGCCGATCTCGGCGCGTCGCGCGACACGATCAACTGGGTGCTGACCTCCTATATCGTGGCCGCGGCCATCGTGACGCCGCTGTCGGGCTGGCTCGCCAATCGCTTCGGGCGGCGCGAGATCTTCATGGTCGCGGTGATCGGCTTCGTGGTTTTCTCGATGCTCTGCGGGATCGCGTGGTCGCTCGACGTGATGGTGATCTTCCGCCTCATGCAGGGCGTGTTCGGTGCGGCCATCGTGCCGCTCGCGCAGAACTTCATGCTCGACATCAACCCGCGCGAGAAGCACGGGCAGGCGATGGCGATGTTCGGCGCGGGCATCATGCTCGGCCCGATCATCGGCCCGACGCTCGGCGGTTACCTGACCGAGGTGATCAACTGGCGCTGGGTATTCTACATCAACGTGCCGCTCGGCATGATCGCCATCGCGGGGTCGCTCTTCTTCCTGCCTGAAACGCCCAAGAAGAAGATCGGCTTCGACTTCTTCGGCTTCGCGGCGCTGGCGGTGGCGATCGGCGCGCTGCAGATGATGCTCGACCGGGGCTCCGATCTCGACTGGTTCGCCTCGCGCGAAATCTGGATCGAGGCGGCGCTAGCGATCAGCGGGTTCTGGGTCTTCATCGTCTGGATTCTCAGCGCGAAAAAGCCCTTCCTCGAACCGAAGATGTTCCTCGACCGCAACCTCTCGATGGGGCTGCTGTTCATCTTCGTGATCGGGATCATCCTGCTCGCCTCGCTGGCGCTGCTGCCGCCGATGCTGTCGAATATCTTCGGCTATCCGACGCTGACGACGGGCTTGGTGATGTCCCCGCGCGGGGTCGGGGCGATGATCATGATGCTGCTGATCGGGCGGCTGGTGAAGGTCATCGACCTCCGCATCCTCGTGGTCGTCGGGCTGTCCTTCACTGCCTACTCGCTGCACATGATGTCGACCTTCTCGCCGCAGATGGGTCCGAAATGGATCATCGTCTCAGGCGTGATCCAGGGCTTCGGGCTGGGCTCGGTCTTCGTGCCGATCTCGACGCTGGCCTTTGCCACGCTCGACCCCAAGTACCGCGGCGACGGCACGGCGCTGTTCTCGCTGCTGCGCAATATCGGCTCGTCCATCGGGATTTCGATCGTGACCGCGCTGCTGACGCACAACATCGCGGTGAACCATGCCGAGATCGTCTCTGCGATCAATCCGCAGAACCTTTCGGGCGTGATGAACGGTGCAGGCAGCATCTCGAGAGAGGCCGCGCTCGAGGTGCTCAACAACCTCGCGACGCAACAGGCGGCGATGATCTCTTACGTGGACGATTTCAAGTTCATGATGTGGGTCACACTCGCGGCCATCCCGCTGGTCTTCTTCCTGCGCAAGCCGGATTACCAGAACAGAGGCGGACAGCAGACGCAACAAGGCGCTCCGGTCACCGAGTAAGCCGACACCAGACGCAATGGAAAAAGGCCCGGGATCGCTCCCGGGCCTTTCGCTTGTCTTGGATGCGGCGTCTTAGTTGACGAACTCCGGATAGGCTTCCATGCCGAGTTCCGCCTTGTCGAGACCCATCATCTCGTCCTCGGCCGGAGCGCGGATGCCCATCACGGCTTTGAGGATGAACCAGATGATTGCCGAGACCACGAAGACGAAGATGCCGACGATGATGATCGAGACGATCTGACCGTAGAAGGTGCCGTCGGGGTTGGTGATCGGAACCGCCAGCGTGCCCCAGATACCCGCGCCGAGGTGGACCGGGATGGCGCCCACGACGTCGTCGATCTTCAGCTTGTCGAGCATCGGAACCAGCAGGACCACGATGATACCGCCGATCGCGCCGATGATGGTCGCAGCACCGAGGCTCGGGGTCAGCGGCTCGGCCGTGATCGACACGAGGCCAGCCAGAGCGCCGTTGAGAACCATGGTCAGATCCGGCTTCTTGTAGAGGATCTGGGTCAGGATCAGCGCAGCGATCGCGCCACCGGCTGCTGCGGTGTTGGTATTGGCGAAGATGCGCGAGATATCGGCGACGTTGCCCACGGTGTTCATGTAGAGCTGCGAACCGCCGTTGAAGCCGAACCAGCCGAGCCACAGAATGAAGGTACCGAGCGTGGCGAGCGTCAGGTTCGAACCGGGCATCGCCTGGACCTTGCCGTCCTTGTACTTGCCGATGCGCGGGCCGAGGATCAGAGCACCAGCGAGAGCTGCCCAGCCACCGACCGAGTGCACGACGGTCGAGCCGGCGAAGTCGAGGAAGCCGAAATCGGCGTCAAGGAAGCCACCGCCCCATTTCCACGAAGCCTGGATCGGGTAGATGAAGCCCGTGAGGATCACGGTGAAGATCAGGAACGGCCACAGCTTGATGCGCTCGGCCAGCGTACCCGAAACGATCGACGCCGTGGTGGCGCAGAACATTAGCTGGAAGAAGAAGTCCGAACCGACCGAAGCGTAGGTCAGGTCGACCGAATCCGCGCCGACGCCGACAGGCTCGAGCGAAGTCGTCGAGAAAGCGCCGAGCACGCCGTTGATCGACCAGCCGTCGCCCGGATACATCAGGTTGTAGCCGATCAGATAGTACATGATCGCCGCGATCGCGAAGAGCGCGATGTTCTTGAGCGACTGCATGGTCACGTTCTTCGAGCGTACGAGGCCAGCCTCGAGCATCGAGAAGCCCGCGCCCATCCACATCACCAGGAAACCGGTGACGAGGAACATGAAGGTGTTCAGGATGAAGCCGATCTCGTTGGCCGGCGGATCCATCGCCGCAGGCGCGGCGGCATCCTGGGCCAGCGCCGGCAGAGCCACCGCGGTCAGTGCGACCGCAAGGCCGGTGATTTTCGAAAGCTTGTTCATTTTCCTACTTTCCCCTGTCGCGTCTTAAAGCGCGTCGTCATTGGTTTCGCCGGTGCGCACGCGAACCGCCTGCCCGACATCGAGAACGAAGATCTTGCCGTCGCCGATCTTGTCGGTCTTCGCGGCTTTCATGATCGTGTCGACCACCTCGTCGGCGAGGCCGTCAGCGACCACGATCTCCAGTTTGACCTTCGGCACGAAGTTCACGGCGTATTCGGCGCCACGATAGATTTCCGTGTGACCCGACTGGGCACCGAAGCCTTTGATCTCGGTCACCATCATTCCGCGTACGCCGATGGTGGTGAGCGCCTCGCGCACCTCCTCCAGCTTGAACGGCTTGATTGCTGCAATGATGAGTTTCACCTGACATCCCTTCCTTGTTCAGCCCTTTCGATGCCCGCTTGGCGACATCGCACGGTGATAAGAGGCCCTCTGCGCCCCTTTCGCACAAGGAAACGAGGTTCCGTCCGACTGGCAGATTCAGCGGATTCAGGCCCTAATTTGCACAATTTGTGCGCGTTGCCTAATTTTTAGTCACATTGCAAATCTGAAACGTGATTTTTCGCGGGTCCACATCTCGGGTCGGCCCGTGTAGATTGCGCGAAATTAAAACGCAGGCAGCGGAACAGGCAGATGACTCAGAAAGGCGGAGGGCGCGGGCGCCTCGTGGCCGACAAACGCTATTCCTCTTCGAAGCAGAAACCCAAGGCATCGAAACCCGCCAAGCCGCGCAAGACTGCGCGCCGCGGCGGCGGCGGCGGTGGCAAGCCTCCCCGGCGGCACGGACCGGTCACCGGCCTGATCATCGGCCTCGCGCGGCTGATCTGGCGCGTGATCTGGGGAATCGGCTGGCGACTCGCGATGATCGTCGCGCTCGTGGTGGGCGCGGCGACCCTGTATTTCTACTCGACCCTGCCAGACTACACGAAGCTGCTCGACGGCCGCACGCGCGGCTCGGTCACTATGCTCGACGATCAGGGCAAGGTCTTCGCCTGGCGCGGCGAAACCTTCGGCGGGCAGATCGACGCGAAGAACGTCTCCCCCTATCTGCGCGACGCCGTGGTCGCGACCGAGGACCGCCGCTTCTACCATCATTTCGGCATCTCGCCGCGCGGCATCGCCTCGGCGATGGCCATCAACATGCGCGAAGGGCGCGGCCCGTTTGACGGCAACGGTGGCTCGACCATCACGCAGCAGACCGCCAAGCTTCTCTGCCTCGGCGTGAAGTTCGACCCGAAGAAGTGGAAGAACGAAGCCGCCTATGAGAATGACTGCCGTTCGGGCGGTCTGCGCCGCAAGATCAAGGAAGTCCCCTACGCCTTCGCGCTGGAACTGAAATACTCCAAGGACGAAATCCTCTCGATCTATCTCAACCGCGCCTATCTCGGGGCCGGCGCGCGTGGCTTCGAGGCCGCGTCCGAGCGCTATTTCGGCATCTCGGCAGCGAATGTCGATCCGCAGCAGGCTGCAATGTTGGCGGGCCTTCTGAAAGCGCCGAGCTACTACGCCCCGACCTCCAGCCTGAAGCGCTCGCAGGAGCGGGCCGCGACCGTGCTCAGCCTGATGCATGAGCAGGGCTACCTGACGGATCGTCAATATCTGGACGCGAAGAACAACCCCGCGACGCTGAGCCAAGCGGCGCAGAAACGCGCAGGCGGCTATTTCGCGGATTGGGTGATGGACACCATCCCCGACTTCCTGTCGCGCGACACGACCGAGGACGTGGTCATCAACACCACGCTCGATCAGCGCATCCAGTCCGCCGCCGAAGACGCGATGAAATCGGTCTACGAGAACAAGGTCTCGAAGGGGTCAAAAGCCGAGTCCGCGATCGTCGTGATGAGCGCGGATGGCGCCGTGCGGGGCATGGTTGGCGGTCGGGCCACGAAGGTCTCGGGAGCGTTCAACCACGCCACGATGGCGCAACGCCAGACCGGCTCGACATTCAAGCCCTTCGTCTACGCGACCGCGCTAGATCTGGGCTACACGCCGGATTCGATGGTCGATGACGCGCCGGTCACGGTGAAGATGCCCGGCTCGCCCGATTGGAGCCCGCGCAACTACGAGCGCAGCTACATGGGGCCGATCACGCTGACGACCGCACTGGAGCATTCGGTGAACGTCGCGACCGTGCGCGTCTCCGAGGCCGTTGGCCGTGAGAACGTCATCAAGGTCGCGGAAGGCTTCGGATTCGCGCAGGACCTGCCGAACCTGCCCTCGGTGGCGCTCGGCGTCGGGGAGTCGGACTTGCTCGACATGACGGGGGCCTATGCTGGAATCCTCAATGGCGGCTCCTCGGTGCAACCCTATGGCCTGACCTCGCTGACACTGAAGGGCGACGACCAACCGCTCTTCGGCAAACCCGGCGGGATCGGTGAGCGGGTAATCTCGCAAAAAGCCGCACAGGAGCTGACCTACATGATGCGCCAGGTCGTGCTGCACGGCACCGGCCGCCGCGCCAATATCGACGGCTACGAGATCGCGGGCAAGACCGGCACCACGCAGAGCGCCCGCGATGCCTGGTTCATCGGGTTCACCTCCGACTACGTGGTCGGCGTCTGGATGGGCAATGACGACAACTCGCCGCTGAAAGGCACCACCGGAGGCGGCCTGCCCGCCGAGATCTTCCACGAGACGATGAAGCGCGTGCTCGACGGCGAAGATCCCAAGCCGCTGCCGATGGCCCATCCGGGCGACTGGCAGGTGCCGGATCAGCAATATCAGGGCCAAAACCAGAGTGCGGGCCAAGCCCCTGCCCAGCGACAGCCGCAACGGCAACGCCGCGACCCGTCTCAGTCGATTCTGAACGAGCTGCTCAACATCTTCGGCGGCAACTGAGCGAGCAGACCCGAAAAAGAAGAACGCCCGGACCGCTGGCCCGGGCGTTCTTCTTCTCGACAGGCGCTCAGCCGGGCCGAAACCCGAACCGCTTACCCGGCCCGCTTCAAGTCCTCGATCATCGCGTCGATATTGCCGCGGCGCCGGTCGAGCATCGCACCGATCTCCGCACGCTCGGAGGCGAGCATGTTCACCCCTTCGACGATCAGGTTGAAGAACTTGTCGCTGCCCGAGCGATCGGAGACCTGCCACAGAACCTCGAACGGCGCCTGCCCCGGCAAGCTCGCGAGCGTCTTGACCTCGTAGAAGGTCTTGACCGGACGCGCGCCCTGTATCTGGAACTTCGCCCCCTGAAACTCTCGGAAGCGCTTGCCGTATTTGCGCGAAAGATAGCCCTGGAACGCCTTGGTGAAGGCCGAGAGCTGCGCCGGGCTCGCCTGCCGCGCCGCGACGCCCAACGCCGAGCGCGCGATGACGTTCACATCGGCATATCTCGCGAAAATCCGCTCGAACATCGCGTAGAGGGCGGAACCGGTGCGACCAGAAGCGATGGCCGCATTTACATCGTTCACCGCTTTCTGGATCAGCGACCGCGCCTGTGCATCCGTCAGCGCGAAAGCCGACCCCGGCAACAGGGCCGTCGCGACACCCGCCGCGCCGAGGCCCAGAACATATCGCCTACTGCGGCAGTAAGTCTTCGTAGGGATCGTAGGCATTCGCATCGCTGGCCTCCTCGCCGTTGAGTTCGTAGCGCCGGTTCTGCAGATACAGAAGCCGACTCTGGGCATAGCTGTCGGCACTATCGTACAGGATCGAATCGACAGTCGTGCCATACATGTCGCGCTTCGCGATCTTGCCGCCGAAGCGCAGCGCTCCCGCGGCGATCCGCTCCTTGTCGGGCAGTGCGTTCAGCGGATCGATCACGAAATCGACCACCATCCCGACCGTATCGCGCGTCGTGGACGGGCCGAAGATCGGCAATTCCTGGTAATTTCCTTCGCCCACGCCCCAGACATGCAGCGTCTCGCCGAAATCGGTATCCGTCTCGGGCAGCGAAAAATCAGTCCCCGCCGGGTCGAAGATGCCGCCCAGCCCGATCGTCGAGTTGATGAAGAAGCGGAAAGTATTCTTCACGGCCGGCTCGGGGCGCCCTTGCAGGAGCGAGTTGAGCACTTTGCCCGGAAGGCTGAGATTGCTGCCGACGTTATAAAGCGTCTTCGTGAGCGGACCGGGCGGGCTCGTATCGGCTGGATCGCCCCGGAAGAACGTCGAATCAAGCTGCTTGTTGAACGCGTGGGTCTTGCGATTGGTGGCCTCGTAGGGGTCGTGAATACCCGTTGCGGGCGGTGCAGGCGCGCAGGCGGCCATCCCCAGCGCGAGCGCCGCAATCAAAGCCACCGCAGGCCGTAGCGCGCGCGGACGCGCCGAAGCTCTTTGTTCCATCCACTGCGCCAAAGTCGCTCCCCCTTCGTTGCGGCTTCAGTCCTGAAATAGATAGAGCGCATCCGGCCTTGTCGCAACGCGAGACACGCAGAACTCCGGAGTTCCGGACCCGTTCGATAGAATTGAACGAAAAAGATCGAGGGAATTAACGCCCTGTTCAGCGCGCGTGCGCCACTTTCGACATGCGCGGCGCTCCAAGCAGCGCCCCCATCTCGGGGAGGGCACGATGCCATATTCCAACACCGAAGAAGCGGTCATCAAACGCAACATCATCAAGGGCCGACGCGAAATGGCCCGCCTGCTGCGCGGGGTGCGTGGGCAATTTGCACTGGTCGCGATATTCGCCGCCTTCATCAATGTACTCGTCCTCGCCGGGCCCCTGTTCATGTTGCAGGTCTACGACCGCGTGCTGCCCGCACGATCGCTGCCGACGCTGATCAACCTTTTCCTGCTGGTCGCCTTTCTCTTCATGATGATGGGCGTGCTCGATTGGGCACGGGGCCGCCTGCTCGCCCGGATCGGCGCGGATCATCAGCGCGGCCTCGAAAGGCGCGTGTTCGACGCCGCCATCGTCGACGCGACGGTCAACACGCAGGAGCGGTCGTCCAACAACGCCCTGCGCGATCTGGAAATTCTACAGCGTTACTATGCCTCCCCAGTCGCGGCAGCGGTTTTCGATCTGCCCTGGACGCCGCTCTATCTCGGGGTGCTGTTCGTCTTCCATCCCTGGCTCGGCGCATTGGCTTTCGCCGGGGGCGCCGCACTGATCCTGCTTTCATTCGCGACGCAATTCGTCACGCGCGCGCGGCTGGATGAGACGGCGCAGCTGGAGAACAAGGCCCGCTACCTGGGAAACGACTTTCTTCGACAGATCGAAACCATCGTTTCGCTTGGCATGCGCGAAAGCGGTTTCAAGCGCTGGCAGGCGGCACGGCACGAATCCATGAACAACGCAATTCACACCACGGATGTCAGCGGCAGCTTCCACGCCGTGATGCGCGCCCTGCGGCTGCTCCTGCAAACCTCGATGCTCGCCCTCGGCGCCTACCTGGTACTGCAGGGCGAGGTGAGCGCCGGGGCGATGGTCGCAGCCTCGATCCTAATGGGCCGTGCGCTCGCGCCGGTCGAACTCGCCGTGGGCGGCTGGACGCAATGGCAGGGCGCCAGCCTTGCTCGCGACCGGCTGGCTGCCCTTCTCGGCGCCCACCCGCCGGAGCGAAAGGGCTCCGAATGGATCACGCCGAAGCCCCAGCTCACCGTGGAAGGCCTCACCATTCGCCCTGCGACGTCCGACCGCGCGACGCTCGACATGATCAGCTTCTCACTCGAACCCGGCGAAGCGCTCGGGGTGATCGGTCCGCTCGGTGCGGGCAAATCAGTTCTCGCGCGCAGCCTGTGCAACTTCCACCGCCCCAGCGCCGGCACGATCCGCCTCGACGATGTGCCGCTCGACCAATACGACCGCGACAACCTCGGGCGGCTGATCGGTTATCTGCCGCAATCGATCTCCTTTTTCCCCGGCACGGTAGCCGAGAATATCGCCCGGCTCGATCCAGCGCCGGACAAGGACCGGGTCATCGCCGCCGCAAAACGTGCTGGCGCGCACCAGATGATTCTCAAACTGCCCGCCGGATATGACACGCCGATCGAGTTCGAGGGAGCATCGCTTTCCGATCGTCAGCGCCAGCTCGTCGCGCTTTCGCGCGCGCTCTATCACGATCCGATACTCCTCGTTCTCGACGAGCCCAACCTGTTGCTCAACGGTGATGCCGGGCCGGGCCTGCATGCGATGCTGAGCGATCTGAAAGCGCATGGCGGCGCGGCGATCGTGATGACCAACAGTCCCGGGGCACTCGCTGAATGCGACCGTATCCTTGTGCTCGATCGAGGTGCGCAGCGCGCGCTCGGCGCGCGCGACGACGTTCTCAAGCGCATGATCGCCTCGGCCACCAAATCCCGTGTTGTGCCCGCCGCGGACAGTGCGGCGTGAGTGACGCGGACGTCCGTTCAGGACAGGAGTGCCGTCGCCAGGCCTCTTCGCTCCATCGCGTTCCGATCGGCTGCGGTCTCGCAGCGATCGTCGCCTTGTTCATCGGATGCGCCATATGGCTGACCTTCACGCGGCTCGCCGGACTGATCCAAGCCTCGGGCCGCATCGAAGTCGATAGTTCCCGACACGTGATCGAGCATCCGACGGGTGGGATCATCGAT
The DNA here is from genome assembly GCF_002213225.1 of Thioclava sp. IC9. Taxonomy (NCBI): domain Bacteria; kingdom Pseudomonadati; phylum Pseudomonadota; class Alphaproteobacteria; order Rhodobacterales; family Paracoccaceae; genus Thioclava; species Thioclava sp. IC9. Next base: position 425,267 of record NZ_NBNX01000004.1, on the reverse strand, counting down.
AAAGTCTACGTCAAAAGCGGCGATCACGTCATCCGCGGCCAAGTGCTTATACGGCTCGATGCGGATGATATCCGCACCGAGCTGGCTATCGTGGAAGCCTCGGAGTACGCGGTTCAGGCCCAGCGGGCGCGTCTGCAGGCCGAACGAGACGGGACCGAAAGGATCGCTTATCCGGCAAGCCTGTGGGAGGCGGCCAAGCACCGCGAAGATGTCGCGAAGCTGGTCGAGGGGCAGAAGGCTATTTTCGAGGCCCGCAAACAATCTTTAGCCCAGCAACGCGCGGATATGGCGCGGCAGATCCAGCAAATCAGCGCCCAGCGCGACGGAATCGACACTCAGGTCTCGGCCTTGGAACGCGAGGAGCGATTGATCGAAAAGGAACTGTCCCTCCGCGAACGGCTAAAGGATCGTGGACTTGCGACCTCGGCGCAAATCCTCGCACTCACCCGCGAACAGGTTTCGCTGGAGCGACAACTCGGCGCGCTGCGCGCCCAGAAAACGCAACTTACGGTGCAAAGCGGCGGCGTGGTACTCACCGCGTCGCGGCTGCAGTCGCAACGCCGGGAGGAAATCGAATCGCAACTCGAGTCCCGCAACGCCCGTGCCATCGAACTCTCGGCGCGCGCGACCCATCTGCGCCGCGAACTGGCGCGGCGCACCCTGCGCGCCCCGGTCAACGGCACGGTGCACGACGTACGTCTGCGCGGCGCGCACGCGGTGCTGCGCCCGGCGGAAATGGCGATGGCGATCGTCGAAACCGGACGGCCGCTTGTTATCAATGCCAGGATCGATCCGATCAACGTCGATGGCGTCGCAGCAGGCCAGAGCGCGATCCTGCGCTTCCCCGGTTTGTCGCGGCGAATATCCAGCGATTTGATCGGAAAGCTCACCCGGATTTCCCCCGATACGCTGACCGACCCGGTGACGGGGGAGAGCTATTACCAAGCGCAGGTCACCTTCGACATTGGGCAGCTCGACACGCAGGAAAGCTCCCTCTTGGTTCCCGGGATGCCCACAGAGGTCTTCCTGCAAACCGCGCCGGTCTCGCCGATCCGCTACCTGCTCAGCCCCTTCCTCGATTTCTTCGCACTTGGGGGAGCGGCAGGATGAAGGTTCGGCCCGACACGGTCACAACCGATCGAGCAAGACGCGCGTCGGCCAACCGTCCGCAGGCAGTCCAAGCTTCTCCTGCGCCGTCTGGACTGCGTTACGAGTGTTCGCGCCAAGGATGCCGTCCACCGCACCCACGTCATAGCCCTTCGCAACGAGCTTTTGCTGCAGCCGCTTCATCTGCGCCACGCTCAGTCCCGGTTCCGGCGCGCCGGGATCGAGGCGCGGCGCTCCTTCGAGGCGTGTGGCAAAATAGGCCGCGCTGGTGACGTAGACGAAGCTCTTGTTCCACTCGAACAGCACGCGGAAATTCGGATAGACGATAAAGGCGGGCCCCTTGCGCCCCATCGGCAAAAGGATCGATCCGCGCAGGCTGCTGGCAAGCTGCCCTTGCCGCGCGCGCACCCCGCGTGCCTTCCAATCGGAGACCGGCAATTCAGTCGTCAGCCCGGTCTTGGACCAATCGAGATCGTCAGGCACCGTGACCTCTTGCATCCACGGCTCGTTCGGCCGCCAACCCATATCGCGCAGCATATTCGCTCCCGACATCAGCGCATCGGGGGCGGACGTCTTCAGGCGCACATGCCCATCGCCATCGCCGTCGACACCGTTGCGGAGGATGTCGTCCGGCAGCATCTGCACCTGCCCGATTTCTCCCGCCCAGGCACCGGTGGTTCGCTGGGGGTCAAAATCGCCGCGCCGGAAAAGCTTGCCCGCAGCGATCACCTGCGGGCGGAACAGCGCGGGCCGACGGCAATCATGGGCCAGCGTCAGAAGCGCATTGCGGGTGTTGAAATCGCCCTGCACCGCGCCGTAATCCGTCTCGAGCGCCCAGAATGCCAGCAGCACCCCGCGCGAGACGCCATAGGTCTGCTCCATCCGGTCGAAGGTCTTCGCATAGCGCTTGGCGTTCTTTGCCCCGTTAACCATCCGATTCTTGCTGATCACCGCGCTCGCAAATTCGAGGAATGTCTTGCGAAACACCCCTTGCGCCCGGTCCGCCCGCAGCACGGCCGGGCTCTGCCGCGCACCGGCGAGGAACGCATCAGCCTGTTGCGCGTTCAGTCCAGCCGACTGCAGATCGCTGCGAATTCCGGACAGGAAACCGGACCAGCTCCCGCCGCACTGCGCATGGGCCAAGCCGGGGGTGAGCATGGGCGAGAAAGCGAAGGTCAGAATGAGCAAAGCCTTACGCATGGGAGCCTCCGGGTTGCGCGGTTACCCTCAACGCTATCTTGGGCGACCCAGAGCGACAACCCGATGCGTCAGCCGTGCAAGCCGTTGCAATTTCAGCACTCTTCGCAGACGCAGCATCGGATCATCTAAATGGTTAACTTGCTTTTTACATTGGTGTGATCAGCATGGAGCATGGGGAAGCTGTTGGAGGATGTCATGGAATTCCTGCCCAAGGAGGTCCTTGAAGGACTGCGCGCCGCGCAGAAGCGCGATGCGGCGAAAAAGGCGCGCCTGCGGGTTCTCGCGGGCGGCCAGATCTGGCCGGTGCTGCGCCGGGTTCCAGGCGGATTCGCGCTGGACGCGGACGAGGTCACGCATCTGCGCGGTCATGTCGATCTTTACGACGGCGAGACCCATGTCGCGACTTGCCTGATCGTGGCGTCGGAGATTCAGGGCCATGAGTTGATCTGCACCGTGAAGCGGGAAACCGCGGTCAGCGATCGCGCAGCGCTGGACTTCGTGCAGGAAGCGCCGACTCTCTCGGGCTACCTGACGAAGCTCTGAGCGAGCGAGAGATTTCAAAGGAAAGGGCCGGAAAACCGGCCCTTTTTCATTGCAGATCAGCGAAGGCCGCCTGCAGTCGGTCGACCGCCTCGCGCACCCGCGCCCGCGGCGTGGCGAGGTTGAAGCGCAGGAACCTTTCGCCCCCGGCTCCGAAGGTCGCGCCGAGATTCACCGCGATCTTCGCTTCTTTCAGAACGCGCGACTGGTATTCCTCGGGCTCCATTCCGGTGCCGGAGAAGTCGACCCAAGCAAGATAGGTCGCCTCGAGCGGCATCGAATGCAGTCCTGGAATCTCTGCGATCCCCTGATCGAAGATGCGCCGGTTCTCGTCGAGATAGGCGTTCAGCGCATCGACCCACGCGGCGCCCTCGGGGCTGTAGGCTGCCGTCGCCATCGCGATGCCGAAACTGTTGGGCGAAATCCCCAAGGCAGCCATCCGCTTTGCGAATCGGGCGCGCAGGTCCGGATCCGCAATGATCACGTTTCCGGTGTGGGTGCCCGCGATGTTGAAGGTCTTCGTGGTGGCCGTCATCATCACCAGCGGCAGATCGGGCGCGGCGTTCGCCATCGGGATATGCGTTTCGCCCGGCATCACGATGTCATGGTGAATCTCGTCCGAGACCAGCACCAGCCCGTGGCGCTTCGCGAACTCGGCCGTGGCTTCCAGTTCTGCACGGGTCCAGACGCGGCCGCCGGGGTTGTGCGGCGAGCAGAGGACGAGCATCTTCTCGGCCCCGGTCATCAACCCGTCCCAGGTGTCGAAATCCATCTCGTAGCGACCATCGACCAGCTTCAGCGGGCATTCGCGCACCTCGCGCCCGGCCGCACGGATGACCCGCGCGAAGGCGTGGTAGACCGGCGTCATCAGAACGACCGCATCGCCCGGATCGGTATAGGCGTCGACGCAGAGCGCCGTGCCGTTGACCAGCCCATGGGTCGTGAAGATCCAGTCCGGTTCGATCTCCCAGCCGTGCCGTTCGCGCATCCACCACTGGATCGCGGCACGGTACTCGTCCTCGCCGCCCCAATAGCCATAGATGCCCTGCCCGACCATCTCCTCGAGCGCGCGCTGAACGCAGACGGGCGGGCGGAAATCCATATCCGCGACCCACATCGCGATCCCGTCTTCGGGCGACACGCCGTAAACCTTTTCCATCGCGTCCCATTTCTGCGAATGGGTGCCTACGCGGTCGATGATTTCGTCGAAGTCGGGTTTGCTCATTTGCGCCTCTCTCTGGTCGGATTGGGCGCATCTGAGCAAAAGCGAAGCCGGGTTACAAACGGCGTTTTGTCACTGGCACAATCACCGCCGCCATTGCACAGAGGCATTGCTTCGCCTAAATCCCTGCCCATGACGCTACGACCGATCCTGATCCATCCCGATCCGCGCCTGAAAAAGGTCTGCGAGCCGGTGCCCGAAGTTAACGACGAGATCCGCAAGCTCGCCGATGACATGCTCGCGACCATGTATGACGCGCCCGGCATCGGCCTGGCCGGGCCGCAGGTCGGCGTGATGAAGCGGATCTTCGTGATGGATTGCGTGAAGGACAAGGAAGCGGCCCCCGAGCCGATGGTCCTGATCAATCCCGAGATCAGCTGGACTTCGGAAGAGACCAATGTCTACGAGGAAGGCTGCCTCTCGATCCCGGATCAATATGCCGAGGTGACGCGTCCCTCCGAGGTGCGGATGAAGTGGCTCGGCCTCGACGGGCAAAGCCATGAGGAACAGTTCGACGCGCTTTGGGCGACCTGCGCTCAGCACGAGTTCGACCATCTCAACGGCAAGCTGTTCATCGACTATCTCGGTCCGATGAAGCGCAAGATGATCACCCGCAAGATGGAGAAGCTCAAGCGCGAGCGCGCCCGTGCGGGCGCCACCAAGGATCCGATCCTCTGATGGCCGCGCGCGCGTTCATCCCCTATGACGACCGCCGCCTGCATCGCCAGGCCGAGCCGGTCGAGACGATCACCGAAACCGTCCGGATGATCTGGGACGACATGGTCGAGACGATGGACGCGATGCCCGGCGTCGGCCTCGCCGCGCCGCAGATCGGCATCATGATGCGGCTTGCGGTCGTCGATGCGTCGGACAAGCGCGGTCAGGCCGTGCGGATGGCGAACCCCGAAGTGCTGCATGCGTCGGTGCAGATGCGCAAGCACGAGGAGGCCTCGCCCAACCTGCCCGGCGTTTTCGCCCCGATCGAGCGGCCCCGCGCTGTGACGGTGCGCTTCCTCAATGAAGACGGCGAGATGGAGGACCGCGATTTTGTGGGCCTCTGGGCGACGAGCGTCCAGCACCAGATCGACCATCTCAACGGCAAGATGTATGTCGATCATCTCTCGCCTCTGCGCCGCAAGATGCTGGTGCAGAAGTCGAAGAAACTCGCGAAAGGCTAAGCGATGCGCGTCATCTTCATGGGAACGCCGGAATTCTCCGTCCCCGTTCTGGAGGCGCTGGCCGGCGCGCATGAGGTTGTCGCCGTCTACAGCCAGCCGCCCCGCCCCGCCGGTCGCGGCAAGAAAGAGCGCCCCTCACCGGTCCATGCCAAGGCCGAGGAACTGGGGATCGAGGTGCGCACCCCGCGGAATTTCAAAGCACCCGAGGATCGTGAAGCCTTCGCCGCGCTGAATGCCGATATCGCGGTCGTCGTGGCCTACGGGCTGATCCTGCCGCAGGCCATTCTGGATGCGCCCGCGAAGGGCTGCCTGAATATCCACGCCTCGCTGCTCCCGCGCTGGCGCGGGGCCGCGCCGATCCACCGGGCGATCATGGCAGGCGACAGCCAGACCGGCATCTGCATCATGCAGATGGAAGCCGGACTCGATACCGGGCCGGTTCTGCTGCGCGAAGCGACCGAGATCGGCGCGACCGAGACCACCGGCGAGTTGCATGACCGGCTGAGCGCGATGGGCGCCCGGCTGATCCTCGATGCGCTGTCCGAGATCGACTCGCTGATCCTTCAGCCTCAGCCGGAGAATGGCGTCACCTATGCCGCGAAGATCGACAAGGCCGAAGCGCGGGTCGATTGGACGCGCCCGGCCGACGAGGTGATCCGCCATATCAACGGCCTCTCGCCCTTCCCTGGCGCCTGGACCGAGATCGCGGGTGAGCGGATCAAGCTGCTGCGCGCCGCCCCGGCAGAGGGCAGTGGCGCGCCGGGCGAAATCCTCGACGGGTTTACGATTGCCTGCGGCACTGGCGCGCTGGAAATTCTCGAGGCGCAGCGCCCCGGCAAGCGTCCGATGTCGGGCGACGACGTCTTGCGCGGCCTGCGCCTGCCCGCTTGCCTCAGCTGAGCGCAACTACCTTCCCAAAACGCACAACTTGCGGCAGACTTGCGGGAAAACCACAAGGAGCAGTCGATGACCCCCCGCATGAGTGAGTTCGCCTGATGGGCGTTCTGTTCGGCTTTCTCGCGACGGCAGGCAGCCGCATCGTCGGGATCGGCTTCGCACTCGCCATCTGGCTGCTCGCGCGCCCGGGAGGCTGGGCCGTGCTCGTGGTGCTGACACTGCTCGCCTTGCGCGTGTTTCCCGGTCACCAAGTTTGAGTTCAGAAGGTCGAGGCCCAGATGTTATTCGTTAATTCCCTGAGCGGCAGCGATATCGTGATGATCGCCATCGCGATGCTGCTGATCCTGTCCGTCTTCCTCGGCGTCCGGATCGTGCCGCAATCCGAAAAACATGTCGTGGAAAGATTCGGCCGGCTGCGCGCGGTGCTCGGCCCCGGCATCAACTTCATCGTGCCCTTCCTCGACCGCGTGCCGCACAAGATTTCGATCCTCGAGCGCCAGCTGCCCAATGCGATGCAGGATGCGATCACCGCCGACAACGTGCTGGTAAAGGTCGAGACCTCGGTCTTCTACCGAATTACCGAGCCGGAGAAGACCGTCTATCGTATCCGCGATGTCGATGCGGCCATCGCGACGACGGTGGCGGGGATCGTGCGCTCCGAGATCGGGGTGATCGAACTCGACGAAGTGCAATCGAACCGTGCCCGTCTGATCGAGAAGGTCCGCGAGCAGGTTGCCGTGATGGTCGACGATTGGGGGATCGAGGTGACCCGTGCCGAGATTCTCGACGTCAATCTGGACGAGGCGACCCGAGCCGCGATGCTGCAGCAGCTCAACGCCGAACGCGCGCGTCGGGCGCAGGTGACCGAGGCCGAGGGCAAGAAGCGCGCGGTCGAGCTCGCCGCCGAAGCGCAACTGTTCCAGGCGCAGAAAGAGGCCGAAGCCCGCCGCATCTCGGCGGATGCCGAAGCTTATGCGACCGAGGTGGTTGCGCAGGCGATCGCCAAGAACGGGCTCGAGGCCGCGCAATATCAGGTCGCGTTGAAACAGGTTGATGCGCTGGCGCAGGTGGCCAAGGGCGAAGGCAAGCAGACCGTGATACTGCCCGCCGCAGCCCTCGAAGCCTTCACCGACGCTTTCCAACTGCTGAGGAAAGCATGATGGATCTGTGGCAACTCCCGTGGGTCTGGGTCGTCGCCGGTCTTGTGCTGGGCGTCGCAGAGATGATCATCCCCGGCTTCATCTTCCTCGGCTTCTCGATCGGGGCCGTCGTCACGGGCGCGCTCGTCTGGATCGGCATCGTCGGAAATTCGGTCCCGATCACGCTGATCACCTTCGCGATTCTGTCGATCATCGCATGGCTCGCGCTGCGCAAGCTGATGGGCGTGCGACGCGGTCAGGTGAAGCACTGGCATGACGATATCAACGAGAACTGACCCCGTGTGACGAAACCCCGCCCGGCGGGTTCCCGCGCACCCCGGGAACTGGAAGCGGCCTATCGATGTTCTCTCGCCAATACGCAGAGAGAGATGAAAATCGACAGGAGATCATCATGTCTGACACGCATAATCACGAACGCTCGGGTCTGGGCGGCATCTACTTCGTTCTGGGCGCGGTCGTCGTTGCGCTCGGTATCGTCCTTTGGCTGATGATGGCGCCCGGGGATGAAAGCGCCACCACCGCGCCCGCAGAAAGCGACGCAAGCTCCACTTCGGTCACGATCGAAAACAGCGACTCCGCTGCCCCGGCGGATTCGTCGGGCGCGACCGCATCGGGCGATGCTGCGGCGGGCGATACCGCGGCTAGCGACAGCGGCAGCACCGACACCAGCGGCGCTGCCGCCGAGGCCACCACGCAGAGCGGCGGATCGAACTGATTTCCGCCCTTCTGGATCACGCGCAAGTGAAGCGGCGTCCTGCGGGGCGCCGTTTCATTTTGCGCCGCGCTCCGCCTATCTGAGGACAGGAGGAGGAACGCAGGCCATTGCCTCGCGTTTCCTTTACCGAGGGACCAAAGCGAAGAGGCGAGCAGAAATGGCCAAGGATTCGAACCGACAAAGCAGTATCGGCGGCCTGATACTCACCCTTGTGGCGCTGGTCGCGGCGCTGGGTGTCGTGGTCTGGTTGGTTGCGGATACGCCGGTTGACGGCGGCGACGAGGCCGCCACCGATCCACCGAGCGAACAGCAGATGTCAGATCCGAATGCCGCGAAGGTCGAAGTCGCGCCGAACTCGAAGACGAGTGGCCCGGCCACCGGCGGCGATGGCCAGTGATCTAAGCGCCAGTCAGCCCCGAAGCTCTTGGAGGATCGCTTCCGCCGCGGCGCGCGGATCGGGCGCGCGGTGGATTGGGCGGCCAACGACGATATGGTCAGCGCCTGCGTCCACTGCGGCTGCCGGGGTCGCGATCCGCTTCTGGTCGCCGAGGTCGGCCCCGGTCGGGCGCACGCCCGGCGTCACGATCAGCTTGCCGGTTGCCTCGGGCAATGCCCGGATCATCGCCGCTTCCTGCGGCGAAGCGATCACGCCATCCGCACCCGCGTCGAATGCACGGCCCGCACGTTCGGCGACGAGATCGCTGATCGCACCCTCCTTGATGAGCGCGCCGTTCAGGTCTTCCCGGTCAAGCGAGGTCAGGATTGTCACAGCGAGGATTTTCAGGTCGGTGCCCGCGGCGCCTTCCTTCGCGGCCTTAACCACATAGGGGTCGCCATGCACGGTGAGGAAATCAAGGTCGAACTGCGCCAGACCGCCCACCGCGTTTTCCACCGTCGCACCGATATCGAACAGCTTCATGTCGAGGAAGATGCGCTTGCCCTGATCCTGCTTCAGCTCGCTCGCCAGCGCGAGGCCACCGCCGGTGAGCATCCCCAGACCGATCTTGTAGAAGGACACCGAGTCGCCCAACTGGTTTGCCAGCACGAGGCCTTCATAGGCGCTCGGCACGTCGAGGGCGACGATGAGACGGTCGTCGGCGGGCAGGGTCATGTCGGTCATCGCAGAGCGCTCCTTTTCAAGATCGCCCCCTGATGCGGATCAATCACCGCTACGTCAAGCCGTTCGCGGGTTCACAGCCCGCCGATACCACGGCGCTGCGCTTCGCGGGTCAGCGCGCGAGTAAGCTGTCGATGTGGGATGTTCTGGCTGGCTTCGATTCTGACGGGCACCCGCAGCGGCTGCGCGACCCCGGGGATGAAGAATTCTACGATCGCCTCGAAACGGCGTTGCGCGGCATTGTAGATCAGGCGCGCGATATGCGTGGCGTTGCCATGGTGCATGGACCCGGACCCTCCTCTGTGGTCGTCCTCTATGCTTGTCTTCACGTAAACGCTAAACCTTGCGATCTGGTTTCCTCCTGCGGCGAAATGGTCCATCGAAAAGACTTGAAGCGGCGCATGCCACATCCCATTTTTCATAGCGAGACCCGGCCAGGACGGCGCCTAATACAGGGCCAGACACATCCCGGGGGCTTTAAAAAAGGAGAATGCCGATGAACATGGAGAAGTTCACGGAGCGGTCTCGCGGCTTCCTTCAGGCCGCGCAGACGATCGCGATGCGCGAGGGTCATCAACGTGTGGTGCCCGAGCATCTTCTGAAGGCATTGATGGATGACGATCAGGGGCTGTCGGCCAATCTGATCAAGCGCGCCGGTGGCGAGCCTGCCCGCGTGCTCGAGGCCGTCGATCTGGCGGTGTCGAAACTGCCGAAAGTGTCGGGCGGCGACGGGCAGGTCTATGTCGAGCAAAGCCTCGTGCGCGTGCTCGACGAGGCCGAGAAGATCGCCAAGAAAGCGGGCGACAGCTTCGTGCCGGTCGAACGTGTTCTGATGGCTCTGGCCATGGTGAACACGCGCGCCAAGGACGCGCTCGATGCGGGCGCTGTGACGGCGCAGAAGCTCAACGCCGCGATCAACGACCTGCGCAAGGGCCGCACGGCGGATTCGGCCTCGGCCGAAGAGGGCTATGAGGCGCTCAAGAAATATGCGCGCGATCTGACCGAGGCTGCCGAGCAAGGCAAGATCGACCCGATCATCGGTCGTGATGACGAGATTCGGCGCACCATGCAGGTGCTCAGCCGTCGGACCAAGAACAACCCGGTTCTGATCGGTGAACCCGGCGTGGGTAAGACCGCGATCGCGGAAGGCCTCGCGCTGCGCATCATCGACGGCGACGTACCGGAATCGCTGCGCGACAAACGGCTTCTCGCGCTCGACATGGGCGCGCTGATCGCCGGTGCGAAATATCGCGGTGAGTTCGAAGAACGTCTGAAAGCGATCCTCAAGGAAATCGAGGCCGCTGCGGGTGAAATCATCCTGTTCATCGACGAGATGCACACGCTCGTGGGTGCCGGGAAATCTGACGGCGCGATGGACGCGGCGAACCTGATCAAGCCGGCGCTGGCCCGTGGTGAGCTGCACTGCGTGGGCGCCACGACGCTTGATGAGTATCGCAAATATGTCGAGAAGGACGCGGCACTGGCTCGGCGCTTCCAGCCCGTGATGGTGGAAGAGCCGACGGTCGAGGACACGATCTCGATCCTGCGCGGAATCAAGGAGAAATACGAACTCCACCATGGGGTGAAGATCTCCGACTCGGCGCTGGTCTCGGCGGCGACACTCTCGCATCGCTACATCACCGACCGCTTCCTGCCCGACAAGGCGATCGACCTCGTGGACGAGGCCGCCTCGCGCCTGCGCATGGAAGTGGACAGCAAACCCGAGGAGCTCGATGCGCTCGACCGTCAGATCCTGCAGATGCAGATCGAAGCGGAAGCGCTGAAGAAAGAGGACGATACCGCTTCGAAGGATCGTCTCGAGAAGCTCGAGAAGGAACTGGCGGATCTGCAGGATCGCGCCTCGGAAATGACTGCCAAGTGGCAGGCCGAGCGTGACAAGCTGGAATCGGGCCGCAACCTCAAGGAGCAACTCGACAAGGCCCGGGCCGAACTGGATCAGGCCAAGCGCGAAGGCAATCTCGCCCGCGCCGGTGAGCTGAGCTACGGCATCATTCCGAGCCTCGAGAAGCAGCTCGCCGCGGCCGATGAGGCCGAAGGCGAAGAGCTGATGGTCGAGGAATCAGTGCGCCCCGAGCAGATCGCCGAAGTGGTCGAACGCTGGACCGGCATCCCGACCTCCAAAATGCTGGAGGGCGAGCGCGAGAAGCTGCTGAAGATGGAAGACGAGCTACACAAGCGCGTCGTCGGTCAGAATGCAGCGATCACCGCCGTGTCGAACGCCGTGCGCCGTGCACGTGCCGGGCTCAACGACGAGAATCGCCCGCTGGGCTCGTTCCTCTTCCTCGGCCCGACCGGTGTGGGTAAGACCGAGCTGACCAAGGCGGTCGCCAATTACCTGTTCGACGACGATCAGGCGATGGTGCGGATCGACATGTCCGAGTTCATGGAGAAGCACTCCGTGGCCCGGCTGATCGGTGCCCCGCCCGGGTATGTCGGCTATGACGAGGGTGGCGTTCTGACCGAGGCGGTCCGGCGGCGTCCCTATCAGGTCGTGCTGTTCGACGAAGTCGAGAAGGCGCATCCGGACGTGTTCAACGTGCTGCTGCAGGTGCTCGACGATGGTGTGCTGACCGATGGTCAGGGCCGCACGGTCGACTTCAAGCAGACGCTGATCGTGCTGACGTCGAACCTCGGCTCGCAGGCGCTTAGCCAGCTGCCGGATGGTTCGGATGCAGGCGAGGCCAAGCGTCAGGTGATGGATGCGGTGCGGGCGCATTTCCGCCCCGAATTCCTGAACCGTCTCGACGAGATGGTGATCTTCGATCGCCTGAACCGCAAGGACATGGACGGGATCGTGGAAATCCAGCTCAAGCGGCTGGAGAAACGTCTGGCACAGCGCAAGATCACGCTGGATCTGGACGAGCCGGCTCACAAGTGGCTCGCCGATGCAGGCTACGACCCGGTCTATGGCGCGCGTCCCCTGAAGCGGGTGATCCAGCGCTCGCTGCAGGATCCGCTGGCCGAGGCGATCCTTGGCGGCGAAGTTATGGACGGCGCGACGGTCGAAGTCACGGCTGGCCCGAACGGGCTGATCGTCGGCGGTCACGTGGCCTCCTTGGGTGGCACGAAACCCGCCGATGGCGTGCCGCTGCACTAAGAGCCACCTGAAGACGGATTGAGAGGGGCGGAGCGATCCGCCCCTTTTTCGTTAGCATCAAGGGGCGCTGCCCCTCTTGGCTGCGCCAATTCAGCCCGGGATATTTCCGCCAAGGCGAAGAGAGAGTATCTAAGGGATACACCCCCGGATCGAGAGCCCATGCCTGCCCTTTGTCGCCATTGCCTGAAGAGTTTTGACGAGGCACCGAAGCGTTGCCCCGCCTGCGGCAAGGCGCGCATCGTGGCGCATCCGGAGCTGTTCGACCTGCCCATCGCACATATCGATTGCGACAGTTTCTATGCTTCGGTCGAGAAGCGCGACAATCCCGAGCTGTCTTCGCAAGCGGTGATCGTGGGCGGCGGCACGCGCGGGGTGGTGACGACCTGCTGCTACATCGCGCGAATCTCAGGGGTGCGCTCGGCGATGCCGATGTTTCAGGCGCGCAAGCTTTGCCCCGATGCGGTGATCATCAAGCCGCGGATGGAGCATTACGCCAGCGTCTCGCGCGAGATCAGGGCGAAAATGGTGGAGCTGACGCCGCTGATCGAGCCGCTCTCGCTCGACGAGGCGTTCCTCGATCTGGGCGGCACGGAGCGGCTGCACCATGCGCCCCCTGCCCTCCTGATGGCGCGGCTTGCGCGCGAGATCGAGACGGAGATCGGGGTCACCGCCTCGGTCGGTCTTTCGCATAACAAGTTCCTCGCCAAGATCGCCTCGGATCTCGACAAGCCGCGCGGGTTTTCGGTGATCGGGCGCGGCGATACGGAAGAGTTCCTCCGCGACAAGCCGGTGTCGATCCTCTGGGGCGTGGGGGCGGCAACGCGCTCGGCCCTGGGGCGTGCAGGCATCCGCACGCTTGCCGATATTCGCCGCGCGGGGCTGTCGCGGATGGGGGATCGCTTCGGCGCGTCTGGGCGGCGCCTGTTCGAACTGGCGAACGGCCATGATGCCCGCAGGGTCTCTCCCGACTCGCCGATGAAATCCGTGTCAAACGAGACCACCTTCAACACTGACATCGCCGATCGCGAGGCACTGATGGGCAAGCTGTGGCATCTGGCCGAGAAGGTCTCGGCCCGGATGAAGGCGCGCGATCTGGCGGGGCGGACCGTGACGCTGAAGCTGAAAAAGGCGGATTTCGCGACGGTGACCCGGCAGACCCGGCTGGAAGAGCCGAGCCAGCTGGCCGACACGCTCTATCGGGCGGGGGAGACGCTGTTCGACAAGCTGCCGAAGGGGCAGGCCTACCGACTGATCGGGATCGGGTTCTCAGACCTCATGGCGGCGGATGGGCGCGATCCGGCAGGCGACCTGCTCGACCCTTATGCGGGCAAGCGCGCAAGCGCGGAGCGGGCCAAAGATGCGATCCGGGCGCGATTCGGGGCGGATGCGATCCGCAACGGGCGCGGCTGGGACGGGGAGTGACTTACTCCGCTGCGTGACGCAGTCGATGGGACCCGAGATCGGCGATCTGACGCGCCACCCGGCTCATCAGCGCCGCGAACGTATTGAAATTCTCGTTCGGCGCGATGCGGTGCTGATCCATGTAGAGGGCGCGGTCGATCTCGATCTGGATCGCGTGATAGCCCTCGCGCGGATGCCCGTATCGCTGGGTGATATAGGCACCGGCAAAGGGGCTGTTGCGCGCGACGTTCAGCCCCTCGCCTTCGAAGATCAGTTCGATCTCGCGCACGATCTCCCGGTCGGCGCTGGTGCCGTAGCGATCGCCGAGCACGATTTCCGCGCGACGCGGGCCACTCGCGGCCAGAGCCTCGGAGGGCATCGAATGCATATCGAGCAGAATTGCCTGCCCGAAAGCGCCATGCGCCTCGGCCATCAGCGCCTCGAGCTGCGCGTGATAAGGTCGCCAGACATGGTTGATCCGCGCCTCGGCCTCGATCAACGGAATCTTGCCGCGATAAATCGCCCGCGCACCGGATACCACGCGGGGAATCACCCCGAGACCAGCCGCGACGCGCGGTCCGGGATGCGCCCGGTCCAGCCCGGCGATCAGCGCCGAATCAAGTTCGTCCTCCGCCCGGTTGAGATCGACCCACGCCCTCGGATATTGCGCACAAAGAAGCGGGGCGCCGAATTGCGGCACATCCGCCAGCAACTCATCGACGAAGGCGTCTTCGGAAGACCGCAGGCGCAGCATGTCCAGAACGGCGCGTTCCTGCAGGCTATGCGGGTAGTGTGCACCGGAATGGGGCGAGGCGAAGACCGCAGCGGTCCGCAACGCCTTGGGGCGATCCAGCCGGAACGGCGGCAAAAGGGCTGGGATGTCGGACATGAAACCTCTTATGATCGCTTAATATCCTACACCGGAACGCTTTCGCGCCAAAAGCCTCTTGAAAGCCGTTTCGACTCTTTATATAGACCCCCAGACCGACGCGACACCGCGCCTTTCGGTTCCCTTCGCGGCCTAGCCGCAAGCGCGAATCAAAGGCACCAACGGGGTCGAACGGGTGTGGGCGGTTAGCTCAGCGGTAGAGCACTACGTTGACATCGTAGTGGCCACTGGTTCGATCCCAGTACCGCCCACCATCTATTCACCGCCCCCGGCTTGCAAGCCCGGGGCATTCGTTTTTCAAGGCGCACCGCGCGCCGCGATACAGGAGAAGGCCGATGAAGGTCCGCAACTCGCTCCGCTCGCTCAAGCAGCGTCATCGCGATTGCCAGGTCGTGCGCCGCAAAGGCCGCGTCTACGTGATCAACAAGACGCAGAAGCGCTTCAAAGCCCGCCAGGGCTGAGGCAGCCGAGCCGAAACGAATAAAGGCCGCGCCAGGGATTTCCCGGCGCGGCCTTTTCCTTTTTTCAGCGTTTCGAGGCTGAGAGAGATCGGCGCTTATTGCACGCCGATCGCCCCGGCCAGAAGCTGCGCCACGGTGGCCTGATCGAGATAGCCTGTAGCTTCCAGCCCGCCCGCGGTCTGATAGCGGCGAATCGCGCGGCGCGTATCCTTGTCGAACACACCGTCGACCTTGCCGGGCTTCAGGCCCATCTGGGCAAGGCGCTGCTCCACCAGCGATTTCGCGACACCGGGCAGGTTGAGGGCGGCCTCTTTCGCAGCGGCCGCATCCATCGCGTCGCTTTGCTGATTCTGTTGCTGCAGCTCGGCAATGCGTGCCTCGGCCTCGGCTTTGAAGGCCGGGTCGGAGCGGCTTGCGAGATAATCCCGGTAGCTGGCGATGGTGTCGGCTTTGCGCGCGGCGTCCCAGTCTGCGCGATCCGCAGCCTGAGCCTCGGAGCGGCGATCCGCTTCGATCTTGTCGAGACGCTCCTGCGCGAGTTCCGCGAACAGACCGTCGGGATATTTTTTGAGATAGGCGCGCAGCCCCGCCTCATCGCCCGCCTTGCCGGTCTGCTCCCAATAGGCACGGTCCTGCTGGTCGATCTTGGCCTGACGCGCCTCAGCCTCTGCCTTTAGCTCGGCGGCGCGCTTCTCGCCCTGCGCCGTGAGCGCGGTGAGCTGTGCGCGGGTCAGGTAGCTCGTATCGTCGAAGCCGTTGGCCTTCTGCCAGCGCGCGATCGCCCCGCGCGAGCCCGGCCCGAAGATGCCGTCGACGCCTTTCGGGTCGAATTTCAGGATCGTCAGGTACTGCTGCACCTCGCGGCGCTGGTCGCGGCTAAGGTTCAGCGCCTCCTCCGCGGCCTTCGCTTTCTGCTGCGGTTCGTCACGCAGTTGCTGGATGCGCTGTTTCGCCTGAGCGGCATTCGCGCCATTCGGGTAGCGGTCGAGATAGAGCTGATAGGCGGTGATCGAATCCTCGGAGCGCGCCATGTCCCAGTACGGGGCAGACGGGTCTGCTTCGGGGGTCTTCACCGGGGCGGGTTTCTTCCCCGTCGGCTCGGTGACCAGGGTGAAATCTTGCGCGATGTAGCCACTGGCGGTCAGGTCCGCAGATTGCGCCGACCGCATCAGCGAGGCGCCAGGCTCGGTCAGATTGCCCGACATCAGGCGCGCGACGTTTTTCGGGCTGCCGCGCAGCACCGTCACACCTTGCGGAATGTCGAGCGTGCCGATCCCGGGTTGGGTCAGGCCGTCGCCGTTGCCCGCGTCATCCGCCGTGCCGAGCAGCAGCACCGCGCGGCCGGGGTGCGCGGCCAGAACCGTCATCACGGCGGACAGCGGCAACGCCTCGCTCACCGCTTCGGGCAGCGAGGTGTCGCGGACATCGACCGGCAGATACCACGTCTCGCCGGCGGAATGGGCGAAGCGGCCCGAGAGCGCCACGACCAGCCGGTCGGCCTCGGGCGCGCGGGTCACGAAATCGCGGAAGCGGGAGCGGATCTCGGCGGCGTCGGCGTCATCCTCGATCAGCACCGAGAAACCTGCCGTCTGCAGCTTCGCTTCGCTATCGGTCAGCGCGGTGCCCGAGCGAAGATCGTCGATCCGCTGGTAATTGGAATTGCCCAGAAGCAACGCCAGATCGGCGGCATGGGCGGGAAGGCCTAGCGCCGCGATCGCGGCACCTGTCAGAAGAAGTTTACGCATGGGGTCCTCCATCTCTCTTACGCGAGGAAACCCCTGAGATCGCGGCTGGGTTCCTCAGTCGTAGCTGCGCTGGTCGTCGATGACCTTACCATCATTCGGAAGCGACCCCGGCGCCACCAGTTCGATCACGCCTTTCATCTTGAGCGCCGCGCGCACGCCGCCGTCGAAACGCGTCGGGTCGTCGGCCTCGGTTTCGATCTGCACGGTCATCACGTCCATCTCGCCGTCGCGTGTGGCGATGACGCGGGCCTTCTGCACCTCTGCATGGGCGGAGACGAAGCTCGCCACCTGTTCGGGGCGTACGAACATGCCCTTGATCTTGGTGGTCTGATCGGCGCGGCCCATCCAGCCCTTGATACGCATGTTGGTGCGCCCACAGGGGCTGACGCCTTCCATCACCGCCGAGAGATCGCCGGTGGCGAAGCGGATCAGCGGGTAGTCGGGATTGAGCGTGGTCACGACGACCTCGCCGACCTCGCCGGGGGCCACCGGATCGCCGGTGCCGGGGCGGACGATCTCGACGATCACGCCTTCGTCCACGATCATCCCCTCCATCGCGGCGCTCTCATAGGCGATGTTGCCCAGATCGGCGGTGGCGTAACATTGCAGGCAGGAGATCCCACGGTCGGCATAGCTCTGGCGCAGGCTCGGGAAGAGTGCGCCGCCCGACACGGTGGCCTTGGTGATTTTCAGAGCCTCGCCCATCTCTTCGGCTTTCTCGAGGATGATGCGCAGGTAATCGGGCGTGCCCGCGTAAACCGTCGAGCCGATATCGGCGGCGGCGCGGACCTGCAGCTCCGTCTGGCCGGTGCCTGCGGGCAGCACGGCGGCGCCGACCGTGCGCGCGGCATTTTCGAACATCATCCCCGCCGGGGTGAGGTGGTAACCAAAGCAGTTCTGCACGATATCGCCCGGACCGACGCCTGCGGCATGGACGAAGCGCCCCAGCCGCCACCAATTGTAACTGACATCGCCGGGCTCGTAGATCGGACCGGGCGACTGGAAGATATGGGCGAAGGCATGTGCGGGTTTCATGACCAGCCCGCCGAAGGGTGGCGCGCCTTTCTGCGCGGAGCCGAGGTCGGACTTGCGTAGCACCGGCAGCTTCGCGAGCGCCTCGCGCGATGTGACAGCTCTCGGGTCGACGCCTTGCAGATGCGCCGCGATCCCCGGAGCCGTCATCGCCGCGCCGATCAGAGCTGGCAGGCACTCCGCCAAAGAGGCCTCACGCGCGTCGGCGCTGCGGGTTTCCAATTCGTCGAAATGTTCGCGCATCTCTCGACCCTTTCAGTTCAGCGGACAGACCGCCCCTGTGCCGCGCCGAAAATGCTGCGCAGCAATTTAATTGAATCAGTAGGTTAGCGTCACGCCAGCCAGCGTTTCCGGCGGCGATAGCTGCGCACGTCGCGGAAGCTCTTGCGGCCTTCGTCGGACATGCCGAGGTAGAATTCCTTCACGTCCGGGTTCTCGCGCAATTCCTTTGCGGGACCGTCCATCACGATGCGGCCGCTCTCCAGAATGTAGCCGTAATGCGCATAGCGGAGCGCGACGTTGGTGTTCTGCTCGGCCAGAAGGAATGTGACGCCTTCGTTCTCGTTGACCGATTTCACGATCTCGAAGATCTGCTCCACCAGCTGTGGCGCGAGACCCATCGAAGGTTCGTCCAGCAGGATCGTCTCGGGGCGGCTCATCAGCGCGCGGCCCATCGCGACCATCTGCTGCTCCCCGCCCGAGGTATAGCCCGCCTGCGATTTGCGGCGCTCCTTGAGGCGCGGGAAATAGGTGTAGACCATCTCCAGATCGTCCTGAATCGCGGCGCGCCCGTCCTTGCGGGTATAGGCACCGGTCAGCAGGTTTTCCTCGACGGTCAGGTGTTCGAAACAGTGACGTCCCTCCATCACCTGGATCACGCCCTTGCGGACCAGATCGGCGGGGGAGCCGTCCTGCACCCGTTCGCCGCGATAGGTGATCGAGCCTTTCGTCACCTCGCCGCGTTCGGACTTGAGCAGGTTGGAGATCGCCTTGAGCGTCGTCGTCTTGCCCGCGCCGTTGCCGCCAAGAAGCGCGGTGATCCCGCCCTTGGGCACGCTCAGGCTGACCCCTTTGAGCACGAGGATGACGTGATTGTAGATCACCTCGATATTGTTGACCTCGAGCAGGGTCGTGTCGGATTTCGAAGCGTCGAGCATGGTTCTCTCCGGGACGTTGGGGTGGCCCCCGGCGGCGCGCGCCGGAGGCCGTTTTCGATCAGTTACACTGGTTGGTGATGCCGTTTTCCGAAGCGAAGGCTGCGGAATCTTCTTCGATCAGCGGGTTGAGCACGTCCTTGTCGGATTCGATCCAGTCGGAGGCTTCGTTCCACTTCTTCGCAGCGGCATCCCACTGGAAGACCTTGGCGGAGCCGGGCCCCCCGTGGTTCTCACAGCTCGCCTTGATCGGCTGGGCGAAGTTCGGCAGGCCGAGCTCTTCCAGACGGGCTTCGGTGAGGTCGAGGTTCTCGAAACCGTCGCGCACTTCGGCGGCGTTGACGTTCGACTTGCCGGTCATTTCCTGCGCCTTGCGGATCGCTTCCGAGATGATCATCGCCGCGTACATGCCGCGCGAGTAGAGCATCGTGCCGACCTCGTCGCCCGCACCCGAGGCCTTGCCGGCATCGACCACGTATTTCTTCAGGTCGTCATAGACCGGGTAGTCCATGCCGGTGCCGTGGAACGAGAGCGCCTTGTAGCCCGAGGCCTTGTCGCCTGCCGGAGCCACGTCGTTCTCCGAACCCGACCACCAGACGCCGATGAAGTGATCCATCGGGAAGCGGATGTTGACGGCTTCCTGGATGGCGACCTGGTTCATGACGCCCCAGCCCCACATCAGGACATAGTCGGGCTTGTCACGACGGATCTGAAGCCACTGCGACTTCTGCTCCTGACCGGGATGGTCCACGGGTAGGGTCGACAGCTCGAAACCGTGCTTCTTGGACAGCTCTTCGAGCGTGCGGATCGGCTCCTTGCCGTAGGCAGAGTTGTGGTAGACCAGCGCGATTTTCTTGCCTTTGATGTCGCCACCTTCCTGATCAATGATGTGTTTGATCGCGACCGAGGCGCCATCCCAGTAGTTGGCCGGGAAGTTGAAGACCCACTTGAACACCTTGCCGTTCGCGGCCGAAGTGCGGCCGTAGCCCGGGGTGTAGAGCGTGATGCCGTCAGCGGTGACCTTCGGGATCAGCTGATAGGTGATGCCGGTCGAGAGTGGGTTATAGGCCAGCGCGCCTTCGCCCTTGGTGGACTCATAGCATTCCACGCCCTTCTCGGTGTTGTAGGCGGTTTCGCATTCGGGCGTCTTGACCATCTCACCGCCAATGCCGCCGTCACGCTCGTTAAGCAGGGTGAAATAGTCGTTGAAGCCATCGGCGTAGGGGATGCCGTTCGCGGCATAGGGCCCGGTGCGATAGCTGAGGTTCGGCACCACCAGTTCGGCGAAAGCCGGGGCCGTGGTCAGCGTCATCGCCGCCGCGACCAATGCGGTTAGGGTCTTCTTCATTCGGTTCTCCTCCCAGAATGTTCGAGTTTTGCGCCGGGCGTTTCCCGGTTCTTTGTGTTGGGCGGCCCGGCCCTCAGTGCGGGAAGGGCCAAAGCCGGAGTTTCTCTTTCGCGACGCGCCAGAGCTGTGCGAGGCCGTGCGGTTCCGCGATCAGGAAGGCCACGATCAGCCCGCCCACGATCATCAGCTCGATATGGGCGGCGAGATCCGTGGGCCAACCGAAGGTGCCGACGAGCACGTTCTTGAGGAAGACCGGCAGCAGCACGAGGAAGGCAGCACCCGCAAACGAGCCGAAGATCGAGCCCAGACCGCCGATGATCACCATGAAAAGGATCAGGAAGGACTTCTGGATGCCGAAGGCTTCGCCCACTTCCGCCGCGCCAAGGTAGACCGCGAAGAACAGAGCACCCGCGATGCCGATGAAGAAGGAGCTGACCGCGAAGGCCGACAGTTTCGTCGTCAGCGGGTTCACCCCGATGATCTCGGCGGCGATATCCATGTCGCGGATCGCCATCCATTTTCGCCCCACGGTGCCACGCGTCAGGTTGCGCGCGACCAGCGCCACCAGCGTCAGCATCACGAGGCAGAACATGTATTTCGCCATCGCCGAGGTCTGCGCGCCAGTCACGAACACGCCGAACACGGTGCGCTCGGGCGCGTTGATCTGACCCGAGGCCGAGTAATTGTAGAACCACGGCACCTTGTTGAAGAGCCAGACGAGGAAGAACTGCGCCGCCAGCGTCGCCACCGCGAGGTAGAAACCCTTAATGCGTAGGCTCGGCAGGCCAAAAATCACGCCGACTGCTGCCGTGATGAACCCCGCGATGATCACGTGGAAGAAGATGTTGATATCCGGGAAGGCCGTCATCAGTTTGTAGACGGAATAGGCGCCCACCGCCATGAAGCCGCCGGTGCCAAGGCTGACCTGCCCGGCATAGCCCACGAGGATGTTCAACCCGATCGCCGCGATGGCGTAGATCAGGAAGGGCACCGCGACCGCGTTCGCCCAGTAGTCGTTGATGAACAGCGGCACGATCCCGAAAGCGACCACCAGCACCGCGTAATAGCGCAGCCGGTCGAACTTGATCGGGAAGGTCTGGCTGTCCTCCCGGTAGGATGTCTTGAAATCACCTGCTTCGCGGTAAAACATCAGCCTCTCCCTTTCGCCAGGGAGAGCGCGTCGTCCCCCGTCAGCAGTCGCCGCGCCGGATCCTCACCCAGGCCCAGAGCCCGGCACCCGCCCCCAGGGCGGCCAGCACGATATTCAGTGTTTGCAAGGTGGTCGGTTCTTCCGGCGGCGCGGCCAGCGCGATCCATCCGAACGCGAGCGCAGCTCCCCAGCCAATCGTGAACACGGTTGCGCAGGTCTTCATCGGTACCGGTCCTCCCAATGATCGTCACATCAGCGCGACGACACTGGGCTCCCCTCCCGTTGACGCCACGATATGCGGCAGCTTGTCGCACCCCTGCGACGCGATCAAGATTTTTCTCACCTTGCCGTGACAGCATCGTGATCATCGGTCAGACCCTCTCGATGATCTTCTCGCCGAACAGACCCTGCGGCCGGAACACGAGGAAGACGAGCGCGAGGACATAGGCGAACCAGTTCTCGGTCGCGCCGCCAAGGAAGGGCGCCCCGATCAGCAGTTCGAACAGTTTCTCGCCCACACCGATGATCAGACCGCCGACGATGGCGCCGGGGATCGAGGTGAAGCCGCCCAGCATCAGCACCGGCAGCGCCTTGAGCGCAATCAGCGAAAGCGAAAACTGCACGCCCGATTTCGAGCCCCACATGATGCCCGCGACCAGCGCCACGAAGCCTGCGATGGACCAGACGAGGATCCAGATGAAGCGCAGCGAGATCCCGACCGAAAGCGCGGCCTGGTGATCGTCTGCCACGGCACGTAACGCCCGGCCCTGCTTGGAGTATTGCGAGAAAACGGTCAGCGCGGCCACCAGCAGCACCGCGACGATGGCCGCGACGATATCGAGATTGTCGATGAAGAAGCCGTAGCCGAACATGTTGTAGGTGACGGTGTCGATGGTCTCGTTGATGCCCTGCGGCAGCCCCACATCGAGCGTCTTGATGTCCGAGCCCCACATCACGTCCCCGAAGCCTTCGAGGAAATAGGCCATCCCGATTGTCGCCATGAAGAGGATGATCGGCGCCTGGTTGACCAGATGCTTGAGCACCAGCTTTTCGATAATGATCGCGAGGATCACCATCACTCCCGCCGCAAGCAGTATCGCGACGATCGCCGGAATCTCCCACGGAAAGTTCGTGTAGTGATTGCCCGTCATCGCGTTGATGAGATGGGCGAAGGGCACCTGACCCTTCTGGATGCCGACCAGCGTCAGCGCCGCGAAGAGTGCGAGCACGCCCTGCGCATAGTTGAAGATGCCGGAAGCTTTGAAGATCAGCACGAAGCCCAGAGCCACGAGCGCGTAGAGCACCCCGGCCATCAGGCCGTTCAGCGTCACCTCGGCGGCGTAGAGAACGATATCAGGCATGACGCGCCTCCGATGTCTGAATTGCGAAGCGGATGGTCTCAGTCATGGGCCACCCCCAGATAGGCGTCGATCACGTCTTGATTGTTGCGCACCTCGTCGGGCGAGCCGTCACCGATCTTCTTGCCGTAATCCATCACGACCACGCGGTCGGAGAGATCCATCACGACGCCCATATCGTGTTCGATCAGGACGATGGTGGTGCCGAATTCGTCGTTCACGTCGAGGATGAAGCGGCTCATGTCCTCTTTCTCTTCGACGTTCATCCCGGCCATCGGCTCGTCGAGCAGCAGGATCTTCGGCTCCGCGGCAAGCGCGCGCGCCAGTTCCACCCGCTTCTTCAGGCCGTAAGGCAGACGCCCCACCGGCGTTTTTCGGATATTCTGGATCTCGAGGAAGTCGATGATCTTCTCGACCTTCTCGCGGTTCTCGTGTTCCTCGGCGGCGGCACCGGTCCACCACCAACCCGCCTGCGACACGAGACCCTTCTTCATATGGGTCAGCCGGCCGGTCATGATGTTGTCGAGCACCGACATGCCGTCGAACAGCGCGATGTTCTGGAAGGTGCGTGCGATACCAAGACGCGCGACCTGATAGGGTTTCATCGGCCCGCGCTTGATGCCCTTGTAGAACACCTCGCCCTCGGTCGGGATATAGAAGCCCGAGATGACGTTCAGCATCGAGGATTTCCCCGCGCCGTTCGGACCGATGATCGCGCGGATTTCGCCCTCGCGGATGTCGAAGGAGATATCCTTGATCGCCACCACCCCGCCGAAGCGCAGCGTGATGTTCTTCATCTCCATGATGACCCCGCCGATCTGGCGGCCGTCGGCGGTGACGTATCCGTCTTGCATGTCTTTCATTCCGCCGCCTCCGCCATCTGTTTCGGGGCCACGACCTTCGCGTCGGCGATCTTCAGCGTCGCCTTGATCGAGCCCTTGCGCCCGTCCTCGTAGGTCACTTCCGTTTCGGTGTAGATCTCGTCGCGCCCGTCATAGAGCGCCGCGATCAGGTCGGCGAATTTCTCGCCGATCACGTTGCGGCGTACCTTGCGGGTCCGGGTCATCTCGCCGTCATCGGCGTCGAGTTCCTTGTGCAGGATCAGGAAGCGATGGACCTGACAGCCCGAGAGCATCGGGTCTTCGGCGATGCTTTCATTCACCTCTTCGACGTGTTCGCGGATCATCTCGTAGACGCGCGGGTGGCCCGCAAGCTCCTGGTAGGAGGCGTAGGAGATGTTGTTGCGTTCGGCCCAGTTGCCGACCGCCGTGAGGTCGATATTGATGAAGGCCGTGCAGCGATCGCGCCCTGCGCCGAACACCACCGCCTCGAGGATCGAGGGGTAGAACTTCAGCTTGTTCTCGACATATTTCGGCGCGAACAGGCGACCGTCGGCCATCTTGCCCACATCCTTCGCGCGGTCGATGATCCGCAGATGCCCGGTGTCTTCCTCGAAGAAGCCCGCATCGCCCGTTGCGACCCAGCCTTCCGGGTCCTTGGTCGAGGCCGTACTTTCCGGGTTCTTGTAATACTCCACGAAGGTGCCGGGACTGCGATAGAAAACCTCGCCATTGTCGGCGATCTTCACCTCGACGCCCGGCGACGGCACGCCCACCGTATCGGCGCGTACTTCGCCATCGGGCTGCTGGGTGATGAAGACCGACGCCTCGGTCTGGCCGTAGAGCTGCTTCAGGTTGATCCCGAGCGAGCGGTAGAAGGAGAATATCTCCGGCCCGATCGCCTCGCCCGCCGTGTAGCCCACGCGGATGCGCGAGAAGCCCAGCGTGTTCTTCAGCGGGCCATAGACGAAGAGATTGCCCAGCGCATAGGACACCCGCTTGCCGAAGCTGACGGGCTTGCCATCGAGAATCTCGGGGCCGACATCGCGCGCGACCTTCATGTAATGGTCGAACAGCTTCTTCTTCAGCTTGCCCGCATCTTCCATGCGGATCATCACCGAGGTCAGCTGGTTCTCGAAGACCCGCGGCGGCGCGAAGAAATAGGTCGGCCCGATCTCACGCAGGTCGATCATCATCGTCTCGGGGCTTTCCGGGCAGTTCACGGTGAAGCCCGACCAATAGGCCTGCCCGATCGAGAAGATGAAATCGCCCACCCATGCCATCGGCAGGTAGGCCAGAACCTCGTCATTATGGTTCAGGTGATCGAATTCCGAGGACGCCTTCGCAGTCTCGATGATGTTGCGGTTCGACAGGACCACGCCCTTCGGCTTGCCCGTCGTGCCCGAGGTGTAGAGCATCACGCAGGTGCTGTCATAGGTCAGCTCGGCGATGCGCTTGTCGAGCTCGGCCTCGTAGCGCGAATGGCCCGCGCGGCCTTCGGCCTGCACGTCCTCCAGCGCGTTCATCCGCGAGTGGTCGTATTTCCGCATGCCGCGCTTGTCGGTGTAGGTGACATGGGTGATCGCATGGATGCGGTCCTCGATCTCGACGATCTTGTCGACCTGCTCCTGATCGCCGCAGACGACGAAGCGCGCGCCGCAATGCTCCATCACATAGGCCATCTCTTCGGCCGCCGCGTCCTGATACAGCGGCACCGGAATCGCGCCGCACATCTGCGCCGCGACCATCGACCAGTAATGCATGGGGCGGTTGCGCCCGATGATGGCGACATGATCGCCCCGCTCCACGCCGAGGCTCAGGAAACCCAGCGCCATGGCGCGGATTTCCTCGGCCGCTTCGGCCCAGCTCCAGCTCTGCCAGATCCCGAATTCCTTTTCGCGATAGGCGGGGTAGCCACCGTATCGGGCCACGTTCCGCGCCAAAAGCGCAGGAATCGATTGGGCAGAGTCCTGCCCCTTCGCGACTGCGTCAGCCAAATTTTCCTCCCTCGCGCCGGTATGTCCGGCGTCCCTCGACCGCTCTGGGCGCTCCTCCGCGCACAGTTCGGCATGGCTCGACAGTCTCTGTCAAAGTTTTCGTGATCTTTTCGTGATTGTAACGAATTCTTACGACTTCGCTGCGCAGCGAAACGCGCTTTGCCGCGCCGTCCGCCGGTGGTAGCAAAAGCCAAGGAGCGGGAGGGGCAAGGTGAGCGAAACAAGCCGCGAGCGGCTGACACAGGCGGGGCTGAACCTCATCGGACAGGCGCTGTCGATCTTCGACAGCGATCTGCGGCTGGCCGTGTCGAACCGGCAATACCAGCTCATGTTCGACCTGCCCGATGCGCTGACCCGACCCGGCACCACCTTCGAGGATACGATTCGCTTCCTCGTGACGCGGGGCGAATACGGCAAGGTGGACGATATCGAGGCCGCCGTCCGCGAACGGGTCGAGACCGCGCGCGCCTTCGAGGCCCATTACATGGAGCGGCAACGCGCGAATGGGCGCACGATCTCGGTCGAGGGCGCGCCTCTGCCCGAAGGCGGCTGGGTCACGGTCTATACCGATATCACGCCGGTGAAGCGGCAGGAGGCACTGTTGCGCGCGCGCTCCGAAGAGTTGTCGGGTCAGCTCCTCGACCATGCCGAGGCGCTCGCGGCGGCGAACCGCGAACTCGCCGCGACCAACATGGCGCTGGAGGAAACCTCGCGCCAACTGGCCATCACCGAGGCCCGCACCCGGCAGGTGACCGAGATGATGCCTGCCCATATCGCGCGGGTCGATCGCGACCTGATCTACACCTATTCCAACCGGCGTCTGTCAACCGTGATGCCCGGCTCGCTCGCCAATGCGGTCGGCCACCATGCGAGCGAGGCGCTCGGCCCCGAGACCTATCGCAAGATCACCCCCTGCTTTCGCCGCGCGCTTGCCGGCGAGGCAAGCGTGGTCGAGATCACCCATGACCCGTCGGGCCGCCGCATCCGCGTGGCGCTGACCCCCGATCTCGCGGGCGAGGACAAGGTAACCGGGATCTATATCCTCTCCACCGATGTCACGCACGAAGCGCAGGTCCGCGCGGCGCTGGCGCAAACGGCGAAGCGCGAATTGGCCGCGCAGCTGTCCTCGGGGCTGGCGCATGATTTCGCCAATCTGCTGACGATCATCCTCGGGTTGCAGGGGCGGCTCGAACGGATGGAGGGGCTGCCTGCGGAGGCGCAGGAGGCGATCCGCGCGACCCTTGGCGCGGCGCGGCGCGGCGGCACGCTTCTCGACCGGATCGCCGCGATCTCGGGCCCGCGCGAGCTGCGCCCGCAGGCGGTGGTGCTGGACGATCTCTTCGACGATCTCGCCGCGATGGCGGGGCCGACGCTGCACGATCCGGTGACGCTCGACTTCGCCAATAACGGTCTGAGCGACCCGATCCTGCTCGATCCCGGGCCGCTGCAGGACAGCCTTCTGAACCTGATCCTGAACGCCAATCACGCAATGCGGGCGAAGGGCGGCACGATCAGTATCGAGGCCCGCGCAGTGCGCGACACCTGGGTCGAGATCATCGTCACCGATCAGGGCGGAGGCTTCTCGGACGAGGCGCTCGAACACGCGCTCGACCCGTTCTTCACGACGAAGGGCAAGGAGGGCTCCGGGCTCGGCCTGTCGATGGTCTATGACCAGACCAAGCTCGCGGGCGGCACGCTGCGGCTGGAGAACACCGAGGACGGAGCGCGCGTAACGATGCGGCTACCGCTGAAAGCCGCCGCCCGGCAAGCCGACCCGATGATGGTTCTGCTGGTCGAGGATGACGAGGACATCCGCGCCAGCACCCGAGACATGCTCCGCGCCCTCGACCATACGGTCGTAGAGGCGGGTACGATCGCCGAGGCCGAGGCGCTTCTGAACCTGCCCGACATTGAACTGGTCCTGTCGGATATCCAGCTGCCCGGACCACGCAGCGGGGTGGATCTTGCCCGCAGTATCGGCGATCAGGTTCCAATGATCCTGATGACCTCGCTGCCACCGGGCGATGCGCTGCGCGCGCAGGCCCCCTGCCCGGTCCTTCAGAAACCCTTTACCGCCGCGCAGCTTGCGGCGTTGCTTGCGGGAGTGCCTCGATGAGTGCCGACCACCCCCTTGTCGCGATCCTCGACGACGAGCCCGAAATTCGCCGGATGCTCTCCGATGCGCTCGAAGAGGCCGGGTTTCGCACGACCTGCTATGCCCGCGCGACCGAGTTCGAAGTTGGGCTGAAGCGCTCTTCGCCGGATGTCTGCCTCGTCGATCTGGGGCTACCTGATCGCGACGGGCTGGCGCTGGTGCATCGGCTGGCGCTGGAATCCGGCGCTGCGATCATCATCATCTCGGGCCGCGCGCAGGTGCAGGACCGGGTGACTGGGCTGGAGCTTGGTGCGGATGATTACATCATCAAGCCCTTCGATCCCGCCGAAGTCGTGGCGCGCATCCGCGCCCGGCTGCGCAAGGGGCGCAGCGAAAGCCCTGCGCAGGCGCAAACCGCCCGTTTCGCAGGCTGGACCGCGCATTTCGACCGCTACCTCCTCGTCGCGGAGGATGGGGCCGAAACCTCGTTCTCCCATGCCGAGGGGGAGGTGCTGCGGCTGTTTCTCGAAAGCCCGAACCGGCTGATCACCCGCGCGCAGATGCAGGAAAGCTTGGGCGGCGCGGCGGGCGAGAGCTTCGACCGGGCGATGGATGTGCGGATCTCTCGGCTGCGCACGAAGCTTCGCGAAGATCCGAAAAACCCACGCCTTATCAAAACGATATACGGCGCGGGGTACATCTTCCTTGGCGAAGTCCGCTGGAGCTGAGGACATAGCCCGCGCTGCGGGCAGCAAGGCATTAACCTCTTTTTGCTGGCCAAAACCGCTCCGCTCTGATTCACTTCACGAAATCGGGATACAGGGGCACTGCCATGCTCAATCTCCTTCTACACACGCCGACATCGCGACGGTTCTATCGCGTGGAAGTCTCCGACAACCTGTTCGGGGAATATACCGTGCTGCGCGAATGGGGGCTGCAAGGTCAGACCGGCGCCTCCTGCCTGCGCTGGTTCTCCAACCTGCGCGAAGCGGTCCATGCCGCCGAGCGGTTTCGCCGCCGGGCGCAACGGCGCGGCTACGCGCTGAGCGCGGCGGACGCAGGCGGCACGCAAAGCTGACGCGGCGAGCCGGATCGGTTCAATCCTCGGACTTCTCGGCCTTCGCCGCCGCCCTTTCCTCGCGCTTGATCTTCGCCCGCATCTTCTCGAGCCGCGCCTTGAGCCGACTACGCCGCCGGTTCTGATAGGCGGTGATGATCGGCAAGGACACGTAGTAGCAGATGGTCGCCGAGATCACGCCGGGAACGATTCCGCCGATCAAGTAGGGTAGCCAGACGTCGGTGAAGAACCGCTCCAAACCGCTCCATTCGGCATGTTCGGGGGTGAACATCGCCCAGAAGTTATGCAGCAGATCGTGGCTCGCCGCCTGAAAGGTCTGCAGCAGGCTTTCGGGCTCTCCGCCATGATCGAGCCGGTCGCCCAGGATCTTGTGCCCAAGCTTCGTCGAGAAGACAGCGATGATCGGGAAGGTGACCGGATTGCCGAAGAAGGTGGCGAGGATCGCCGCGAGGATATTACCGCGCATGATCCAGGCCACGGCCGCCGCGCTGACGAAGTGAAATCCGAAGAGCGGCGTGAACGAGACCAAGACCCCGGCCCAGACGCCGCGGGCGATGCGATGCGGGCGGTCGGGCAGTCGGTTGACGCGGTGCTTGACGTATTGGAAAGCCCGGGACCAGCCCGAACGCGGCCAGATCGCCTCGCGCAGGTTGGCCAGGAGCCCCCTTTTTTCGCGCCGCCTGAAGACCACGCCGCCGTCCTTTCTCCCCCCTGCGCCGTGTGCGTCAGGGTTTGCGCGACAGGTTCCTGATCCGCTCCACCTGCGCCACGTCGCTCTCCGCCTCAAGGGCGGTAAGCAGGCGATGCATATGTTCCGCATCGCACAGTTCGACCTCTACGAGCACCGAATAGAAATCCGGCTTGCGCTCCACGAAGTTGAGGTCCGAAATATTTGCCTTCTGCTGGCCGATCAAGGTGCAGATATGTCCCAGCACGCCTGCGTCGTTCGAGATCGTGACCTTGAGCGTCGCGGTATAGGCAGGCGGGTGTTGCCCGGTTTTCCAATGCAGATCGACCCAGCGTTCGGGCTGATCCTCGAACTCTTCGAGAGCGGGGCAATCGATGGCGTGGATCACCACGCCCTTACCGCGATAGGTGATGCCGACGATCCGCTCTCCCGGGAGCGGCTGGCAGCAATCGGCACGGCGGAAGCTCTGATCGGCGGCGAGCCCCAGAACGGCGCGGGTCGGCTCGATCTCGGCGCCTTCGCGGCGTTGCGCGAGTTCCGGGTAAAGCGCGTCCAACACGTCCGAGGCCGCCAGTTCCGCAGATCCGAGCCGCGCGAGAACCTCGTCCTGATCGCCGATCCCCAGCGCCTTGCCGGCGGTGCGCAGCGCCTTGTCGGTCACGCGGCGGCCGACATGCTCAAACGCCACCCGTGCCAATTCCTGACCCAGCTTGATGAAGCGGTCGCGATCTTCCTCACGCAGCGATTTGCGGATCGCTGCCTTGGCGCGCCCGGTCGCCACTATATCGAGCCAGGTCAACTGCGGACGCTGGCCCGAGGCGGTGATCACCTCGACCGACTGGCCGTTTTTCAAGCGCGTCCAGAGCGGAACGCGGATGCCGTCGACCTTGGCGCCGACGCAGCTATTGCCGATACGCGTGTGGATCGCATAGGCGAAATCGATCGGAGTGGCGCCTTTTGGCAGCTTCACCACATCGCCTTTCGGCGTGAAGCAGAAGACCTGATCGGAATACATCTCGAGTTTGACGTTCTCGAGAAACTCGTCGTGATCGCCATCGCCATCGGGGTCCGAGAACCGCTCGCTCAACGAGGCCAACCATTTCGCCGGATCGACCGCGAAGGGGTTCTGCGCGCGCTCGCCATCGCGATAGGACCAATGCGCCGCGACGCCTGCCTCGGCGACTTCGTGCATCTGGCGGGTGCGGATCTGCACCTCGACGCGCTTGCCGTCGCGCCCCGACACCGTGGTGTGAATCGAGCGATAGCCGTTGGTCTTCGGCTGGCTGATATAATCCTTGAAGCGGGTCGGCACCGCACGCCAGCGGTGGTGGATCAGCCCGAGGACCCGGTAGCAGTCCATCTCGGTGCGGGTGATAACGCGGAAGCCGTAGATATCCGACAGGCGCGAGAAGGTGAGCTGCTTCTCCTCCATCTTGCGCCAGATCGAATAGGGCCGCTTCGCGCGACCGAACACGTCGGCGTCGATATCCTCGTCTTCGAGCAGCGCGCGGATGTCGGCGGTGATCTTCGGGATCACATCGCCGGTTTCCTTTTGCAGGCTGACGAAGCGCCGAATGATCGAGGTGCGCGCCTCGGGGTTGAGTACCTTGAAGGCGAGGTCTTCGAGTTCCTCGCGCATCCACTGCATACCCATCCGGCCTGCGAGCGGCGCGTAGATCTCCATCGTCTCGCGCGCTTTCTGAGCCTGCTTTTCTGGCCGCATCGAACGGATCGTCCGCATGTTGTGCAGGCGGTCGGCGAGCTTCACGAGGATCACCCGCAGGTCTTTCGACATCGCCATGAACAGCTTGCGGAAGTTTTCCGCCTGCTTCGAGGCCGCGTTCGAGAGTTGCAGGTTGGTCAGCTTGGTGACGCCGTCGACCAGCTCGGCGATCTGCTCGCCGAACATCCCGGCGACCTCGCCATAGGTCGAGCGCGTGTCTTCGATCGTGTCGTGCAGAAGGGCGGTGACGATGGTCGCATCATCCAGACGCTGTTCGGTCAGGATCGCCGCCACCGCGACGGGATGCGAAAAATAGGGCTCGCCCGAATGCCGGAACTGCCCTTCATGCATGTCCTTACCGTAGGCATAGGCCTTCCGGATCAGATCCGCATCGGTCTTGGGATTATAATTGCGGACGAGCGCGATCAGGTCTTCGACGTCGATCATTCGCGCTCGTTCCGGCCAATCAGTGGATTACTCGCGCCCTTGCGCGTCCATCAGCGCGCGCAACATGCGCTCTTCGCTCATGTCGTCCTCGACGGCACGATCGGGGGATTCGCCACCCATGAGCATCGCCATCGAGTCCTCTTCGGGCTCGTCGACCTCGATCTGGGTCTGGTTGCTCTCGATGAGACGCTCACGCAGATCCTCGGCCGATTGGGTCTCCTCGGCGATTTCGCGCAGAGCGACGACGGGGTTTTTATCGTTGTCGCGCTCGACCGTGATGGGAGCGCCAGCAGCGATTTCGCGGGCACGATGCGAAGCGAGCATTACCAGCTCGAAGCGGTTCGGAACCTTGTCAACGCAATCTTCAACCGTCACGCGGGCCATGAATCTCTCCAGAAGAACTCGGATTGAGGGCCCTACTTAGGCTTTGCAGTGCGGAAACACAAGCGCCCATCCACCCCGCCCGCAGGGTTTTGCCCCCCTCATAGCGGAGAAATCGACGATTTTTCCGCTTCCGGAAGCGCTGCAAGCATCTCCATCACGCTTTGCCCCGTCACCGGATGGGGCCAGAGCGGCGCGATTTCGGCAAGGGGAATCAGCACGAAAGCCCTGTCCTGCAAGCGCGGATGCGGCAGGATCAGCTCGCTCGGGGCCTCGCGCTGCTGCGCGTCCTGCGGGAGATTCTGCCAGCGCAAGAAGGCGTCGCGATCCGGCAGAACCTGCTCCTCTGATGCAATCAGGTCAACATCGATGACCCGCGCGCTCCAGCGGCCTTCCCGCACGCGGCCAAATTCCTCTTCCAAGACATGGAGTTGCGCGAGGACATCGCGAGGTTGCAAATTGCATCGCATTTTGCAACAAGCGTTCACGAAGTCGGGACCGGCCCCAGCGGGAACGGCGGGCGTCGACCAGAAGCGGCTAATTGCCACCATGGAAAAACCCAGTTGCTCCAAGCGCTCCAAAGCGGCGCAGAGCGTTTCGCGAGGAGACCCATATTGGCTCGGTAAATTCGCCCCTAAAGCGACCAAATAGTTAGTGTCCATAAAGACAGATTCCGTTTCCCTCGCGAAATGCGATATGTCCTAGTTAAATCTGGTCGGCCCTCCCCGCCTGTGCAAGACTGAGATACGGTTAATCCTTTCCGTATCGGCACATGAGCGATCTGGTCCACCCCACCTGTGCAAGAGGACTGTATGTTCTACAAGGACGAACGACTCGCCCTGTTCATAGACGGATCTAATCTTTATGCGGCCGCCAAGGCGCTTGGCTTTGATATTGATTACAAGCTGTTGAGACAAGAATTCGAGCGCCGCGGCAAACTCGTGCGCGCGTTTTATTACACAGCCCTCCTGGAGAGCGAAGAATATTCGCCGATCCGTCCGCTGGTGGATTGGCTGAATTACAACGGCTTTGCGATGGTTACCAAGCCCGCGAAGGAATATACGGATTCCATGGGCCGCCGAAAGGTGAAGGGCAATATGGATATCGAGCTCGCCGTCGACGCGATGGAGCTCGCACCGCGCCTCGATCATATCGTGCTGTTCTCTGGCGATGGCGATTTCCGGCCGCTGGTCGAAAGCCTTCAGCGTCAGGGCTGCCGTGTCTCGGTCGTCTCGACGATCCGCTCGCAGCCGCCGATGATCGCCGACGAACTGCGTCGTCAGGCCGATAATTTCATCGAACTCGACGCGCTGCGCGAAGTTATCGGGCGCCCGCCGCGCGAGCCGCGCGAAGGCGAAGACGGCAGCGAGAGCTGATCCGGGGCCTGACGCGGGCCGTAATTCGTGATTGAAGGGGCGTGCGGATCACCTGCGCGCCCTTCGTCTTTTCCGGGATCGTTCTCCCGGCTGCTTTTCACGAAAGCCCTGATGCTCGAAAACGTCTCCCTGCTCGGCCTCTTCGTCTCGGCCCTTCTGGCCGCCACGCCGATCCCCTTCCAGTCGGAAGTGGTTTTCGTGGCGCTGCAGACCCTCGGCACCCAGAATATCTGGCTGATGATCCTCGTCGCCGCCTTGGGTAATACGATCGGCTCGCTCGTCACTTATGCGATCGGTCTCGGCGTGACCCGCTGGAAAGATCGCAAATGGTTTCCCGCGAACGAGACGCAGCTCGCGCGCGGCCACCGTTGGTTCGAGCGCTGGGGGATCGGGCTATTGCTGCTGAGCTGGGCGCCCGGAGGCGACCTGATCTGCCTCGTCGCGGGCATCCTGCGGATGTCGATGTGGCTGTTCCTGCCGCTGGTCTTCATCGCGAAAGCGGGACGCTACGCGGTGCTGGCATGGCTGACGGCACAGGCCATCGGGCTTGCAAGCTGATCGCCTCTGGACGCGAGGCTGGTGGAGCTTTACGTCTGAACCCGAACAAAGGAGCGCGCGATGAAACCCTCCCTGACACTCTATCTCGCAGCCCCGCGCGGCTTTTGCGCGGGCGTCGACCGGGCGATCAAGATCGTCGAGATGGCCCTCGAGAAATGGGGCGCCCCGGTCTATGTGCGCCACGAGATCGTGCATAACAAATACGTCGTCGACAGCCTGCGCGACCAAGGCGCCGTCTTTGTCGAAGAGCTCGACGAATGCCCCGACGACCGACCGGTGATCTTCTCGGCCCACGGCGTGCCGAAATCGGTGCCCGCCGAGGCTTCGCGGCGCGAGATGATCTATGTCGACGCGACCTGCCCGCTGGTGAGCAAGGTCCACAAGGAAGCCGAGCGGCACTCGAACGAGGGGCTGCAGATGGTCATGATCGGCCATGCCGGCCACCCGGAAGTTCTCGGCACGATGGGGCAACTGCCTGAAGGCGAGGTGCTACTGGTCGAAACGGTCGAAGACGTGGCCAAGATCACACCGCGCGATCCCGACCAACTGGCTTTCATCACCCAGACCACGCTTTCGGTCGATGACACGGCAGCAATCGTCGAGGCCCTGCAGGATCGCTTCCCGAAGATCGTCGGCCCCGCCAAGGAAGACATCTGCTATGCCACCACGAACCGTCAGGCGGCGGTGAAGGCGATGGCCGATCAGATCGACGCGCTGCTGGTGATCGGCGCGCCGAACTCGTCCAACTCGCGGCGTCTCGTCGAGGTCGGCAAGGCTTCGGGCTGTACCTATTCGCAACTCGTGCAACGCGCCGAGGATATCGACTGGCGCGCACTGGAAGGCGTGAAGACGGTCGGCGTGACCGCAGGCGCGTCAGCACCGGAAGTGCTGATCGACGAGGTGATCGACGCTTTCCGCCAACGCTTTGACCTGACGGTCGACCAGATCGAAACCGCCCGCGAGGACATCGAGTTCAAGGTGCCGCGCGTATTGCGGGAAGCCTCGTGATGCGCGGTATGGGTCCGAAAATCCCCGGCGGCGCGCTGATCCTCGGCCTTGCCGGGCTGATCCCGTTCCTTTGGGGCGTGCTGGTGGTGCAGACCGGGCAATTCGCCTTCGTCGCCGATCCGCGTGTAGCCGTGCTCGCCTATGGCCTGATGATCTTCTGCTTCATGGCAGGCAGCCTCTGGGGCTTCGCGGCGCGTGCGGAATGGGAGACCGGCTATTTCCTCGCCGTCGCTCCGGTCATCTTCTTCATCGCCTTCGTGGCGCTCGGGATGCCGGTGAATTTCGTGCTGCTTCTCGGCTTCCTCGCGCTCTTGCCGCTCGACTGGCTGTTCCAGAAGTTCGGTCATACGCCGCTCTGGTGGCTGAAACTGCGCATCGGCCTGACGGCAGTCGTCGTCGCCTGCCTGATCGCGATCGTAAGGACGTAACGTGATGAAGCTTTATTCGATGCCCTCCTCAGGCAACAGCTACAAGGTGCGTCTGCTGATGGCGCTGCTGGGCGAGAGCTATGACCGGGTCGATGTGGAATATGACAGCGACGCATTGGCTCAGGCGCATGAAAGCGGGGCCCTTCCCTTCGGCAAAGCACCCACGCTCCAACTCGATGACGGGCGGGTGCTGGGCGAATCCAACGCGATCCTGACCTATCTCGGCGAAGGCTCGCGCTTCGTGCCGGAGGATCGTTTCGCCCGAGCGCAGATGCTGTCCTGGATGTTCTGGGAGCAGAACCAGCACGAGGGCGTCATCGCCGTGCGCGCCGCGATCCTCTGCTATCCGCATCGCGCCCATGAGCGAACGCAGGAGACGCTCGACGCGCTGGAAGTGCGCGGCCACGTCCTTTTGGGCATCATGGAGCAGCGGCTGGAGCAGGCGGATTGGCTCGCAGGCGACAAGATGAGCCTCGCCGATATCTGCCTCTACGCCTATACCCACACCGCTGAATCCCGCGGCGGCTATGATCTCGAGCCCTTCCCGGCGCTGCGCCGCTGGCTCGACCGGATCGCTAAGCTCGACGGCTATGTGGGTCTCGATGGCTAAGCTTTACGCATGGACGGATGGCGCGTGCAGCGGCAATCCCGGCCCCGGCGGCTGGGGCGTCTTGATGCGCGCGATGGACGGCGAAGCGGTCGTCAAGGAGCGCGAGCTCAAGGGAGGCGAGGCCGAGACCACCAATAACCGGATGGAGCTTCTGGCCGCGATCAACGCGCTGGAGGCCCTGACCCGCGACACCGCGATCACGATCACCACAGACTCCGCCTACGTGAAGAACGGCGTGACCGGCTGGATCCACGGCTGGAAGCGCAACGGCTGGAAGACTGCGGCGAAGAAACCGGTGAAGAACGTCGATCTCTGGCAGCGGCTCGACGAGGCGCAGCGCCGCCATCGCGTGACCTGGGAATGGATCAAGGGCCATGCGGGCCACCCGGAGAACGAGCGCGCCGATGAATTGGCCCGCGCCGGGATGGAGCCCTTCAAACCGGCCAAGCAAAAATGACCGCCCTACCCGCATGGCTGGGAGATTTTCCCGTGGGTGCGGCACTGGATTACGCTTCGGTGCTGGTCTTCGCACTGACCGGGGCGCTGGTCGCCTCGCGCCAGCAGCTCGACCTCGTGGGCTTCATCTTCGTTGCCGCGCTGACTGCTATCGGCGGCGGCACCCTGCGCGACCTGCTTCTCGGCCGTGACCCGGTCTTCTGGGTCGGCGATCCCACCTATGTGCTGATCGCGGCGGGGGCAGCGGTAGTCGTGTTCTTCACCGCGCATCTTCTGGAGAGCCGCTATCGTGCACTGCTGTGGCTGGATGCCTGCGCATTGGCGGTGGCGGTACCGGCGGGCGTGGCGATCACGATGCGGCTGGAGCACGGCCCGGTCATCGTGCTGATCATGGGCATCGCCACCGGCACCTTCGGGGGCCTGATGCGCGACGTGGTTTGCAACGAGGTGCCGCTGGTCCTCAAACAGGGCGAGCTTTACCTGTCCTGCGCCTTCGCAGGGGCAGCGAGCGCGCTGGTCGCGACGGCGCTCGGAGCGGATACGCTGCTGGCGCTGCTGATCTGCGGCGGCGTGACCTTTGCGCTGCGCGCTGGATCGCTGCGCTTCGGCTGGAAGCTCCCGGTCTACAAGGCCCGCCCGCCGAGGCAATACTGACGGAAGTCGATTAACCGAAGTAACTCAGCACCACCGGCGCGAGGAAGGCGGTCAGCACCGCGTTCAGCCCCATGCCGATGGACGCAAAGGCGCCCGCAGTCTCATGTACCTGAAAGGCACGCGCCGTGCCGATCCCGTGGGCCGCGACGCCCACCGCGAAGCCCCGCGCCCGCCAGTCGCGAAAGCCCAGCAGGTTGAGCATCGGCGTCACCGTAATCGCCCCGATCATCCCGGTGAGGATCACCAACGCCGCCGTCAGCGACGGCTCCCCGCCCAAGCTTTGCGAAATCCCGATAGCCACCGGGGCCGTCACCGATTTCGGCGCGAGCGAGGCGAGCAACTCAGGCCCCGCCCCCATCGCCTTCGCTATCGCCAGAACCGAGACGATGGCCGTGACCGACCCCGCCACCAGCCCCGCTGCGATCGGCAGAAGCGCGCGCTTCACCTTGGGCAGGTTCGCATGCAGCGGCACCGCCAGGCAGACCGTCGCCGGGCCCAGCATGAAATGCACGAATTGCGCCCCGTCGAAATAGCGCTGATAGGGCGTGCCGGTCATCAGGAGCACCGCGCCGAGGATCACCACCGCGATCATCACCGGATTGGCGAAGGGGTTGCGGTTCACGCTTTTGAAGATCGCATCCCCGATCCAATAGGCGATCAGCGTCGCCCAGAGCCAAAGCAGCGGTTCGGAGGACAGATAGGACCAGAGCTTGAACGGATCAGTCATCCACATCGCTCCGTGTCAGCTTCGCCACCGCGACGAAAACCGCCGCACCGACCACGATCGCAAGCATGGTCGAGACCACCAGCGCCACCGCCAGCCCCACCCCATGCTCGCGCAGCGCGCCGAGATGCGCGACGATCCCCACGCCCGCCGGCACGAAGAGAAGCGACAGGTGTTGCAAGACGAACTGGGCAGTGGGGCGCACGATCTGCTGCACCTTGCCCGAGACGCTCATCACGATCAGCAGGAAGATCATCCCCAGAACCGGGCCGGGAAGCGGTAGCTGCAAGGCGCGGGACAGGATCTCGCCGGCGAGTTGGCAGGCGAGGATCAGGGACAGGGCTGGGATCATCGGTCGGCTCCTTGGGTCGCTTTCGATGCTAAGCCTGCCCGCAAAAAAGGAAAAGACGGACTATTCAAGAGCTTCAGGCGAAACACGCTTCTCCCGGCTTCGAGGATTCGGAGCGCAAATAGCGCGAAACACCGGCGAGAATACGCCAATATCTTGTGGATAATACCGCCATCATCGCCAGATGAAGTGTCTTTCCATTGACTCGCAGGCCTGCTCTACGGACACTTCTCAGTACTCATTCAGATTCGGAAAGTTCGTCAATTGCGCTTCTCTCGGCTACGTCTCAACGGTTTCAAGAGCTTCGTGGACCCCACGGATCTCGTGATCCATGACGGGCTGACCGGCGTCGTCGGGCCCAATGGCTGCGGCAAGTCGAACCTCCTGGAAGCGCTGCGCTGGGTGATGGGCGAGAACCGCCCCTCGGCGATGCGCGGCGGCGGGATGGAAGACGTGATCTTCGCGGGTGCCTCGTCGCGGGGCGCGCGCAATTTCGCGGAAGTCGCGCTGCAGATCGACAATACCGAGCGGCTCGCGCCCTCGGGGTTCAACGACAGCGACGGGCTGGAGATCGTGCGCCGGATCACCCGCGATGCGGGCTCGGCCTACAAGGTGAACTCCAAGGACGTGCGGGCCCGAGACGTTCAGATGCTGTTCGCGGACGCCTCGACCGGCGCGCATTCGCCCGCACTCGTGCGGCAGGGCCAGATTTCCGAGCTGATCAACGCCAAGCCGAAGAACCGTCGCCGCATCCTCGAGGAAGCGGCCGGGATTTCCGGGCTCTATCAGCGCCGCCACGAGGCGGAGCTGAAGCTGAACGGCGCCGAGCAGAATCTGACGCGCGTCGATGACGTGATCGAGCAACTCGCCACGCAGCTGGCTACCCTCGCCCGGCAGGCCCGCCAGGCCGCGCGCTACCGCACCATCGGCGAAGAGCTGCGCCGCGCCGAGGGGATGCTGCTGTATCGTCGTTGGCGCGAAGCCGATCTGGCCCGCACGACCGCCGAAGAGGCGCATCGCGAGAAGGTCACCGGGGCCGCGCAAGCCGAGAGAGCCTCCCGCGAGGCGGCGAAAGCCCGGCAGGGCAAGGAAGACGCATTGCCGCCGCTGCGCGAGGAAGAAGCCATCGCAGGCGCGATCCTGCAACGCCTCACCGTACAGCGCGACGCGCTCTCGGATCAGGAAGATCAGGCGATTGCGCGGATCGAGACGCTGAAGGCGCGGATCGACCAGCTCGTGCGCGACATGGAGCGTGAGGCGGGCCTCAATCGCGATGCGGGGGAGACGATCGGGCGGCTCGAATGGGAGCAGGCGCAGATCGCGAAAGCCTCCGAGGGGCATGAAGACAAGCTGGCCGCAGCGGTCGATGCCGCCCATGAGGCCGCGCAGATTCTGCAGGAGCGCGAGGCGCAACTGTCGGAACTGACCGAGGATGTCGCGCGGCTCGCGGCCCGCCACCAGTCGTCGCAGCGTTTGGTGACCGACAACCGCGCGACGGCCGAGAAATCCGAGGCCGCCGCCGCGCAGGCGAAGCAAGCTGCCGAAGCTGCTGCCGCCGCGCTTGCGAAGGCGAATGCGGAATTCGAGGCGGCCGAAGGCGCACAGACACAAGCGCAAGCTGCCGCCGAAGCTGCCGAAGAGTCGTTGGCCGCCGCCGATGACGCGCGCGCCGAGGCGCAGGGCCGCGAAAGCGCAGCCCGGGCAGCGCGCTCGGAGGCCGAGGGCGAAGCGGGGGCCTTGCGCGCCGAAGTCTCGGCACTGGCTCGTCTGGTCGAGCGCGAAGCCTCCAACGGTCAGCAAATTCTCGACCGCGTCCGGGTGGATCGTGGCTACGAGGCGGCCCTTGGTGCCGCCCTCGCCGATGATCTGCGCGCACCGGAAGTCGGCGAGGATGACGCGACCGGCTGGCAAGCCCTCTCCGACTATCCCACGCCGCAACCCCTCCCCGCCGGGGTAGAGCCGCTCTCGGCCCATGTCGACGTGCCCGACGTGCTGGTCCGCCGGATTTCGCAGATTGGTCTGGTAGAGGATTATGACGAGGGCGCGCGGCTGCAGGATCAGCTGGCCCCCGGTCAGCGGCTGGTGTCGACCGAGGGCGACCTGTGGCGCTGGGACGGCTATCGCGCCGGCGCCGAGGATGCCCCGACCGCCGCCGCGCTGCGCCTGCAACAGCTCAACCGTCTGGTGGAATTGAAGCGCGATCTCGAAGAGGCCGAGGCGCGCGCTTCGGGCGCGAAATCCGCTCATGAGGCGCTGACCGCCGCGCTGGCCGAGGCCACACGCGCCGATGCCAGCGCCCGCGAGGCGCGCCGCGAGGCCGATCGCCGTCTGGCCGAGGCGGGCCGCGCGCTCAGCCGCGCCGAGGCCGATCGTTCCATCGCCAGCTCCAAGCTGGAAAGCGCACAGCTCGCCGTCGCACGCCACGAGGAAGAAGCTAGCAGCGCGCGGATGGCGCTGCGCGAGGCGGAGAATGCGCAATCCTCCCTGCCCGATTTGGACGCCGCGCGCGGCGACGTCGAGGCTGTGAAGATGACCGTCGAAGCGGCGCGGATGACGATGATGACCAAGCGCTCCGCCCATGACGAAATCCGTCGCGAGGGCGAGGCGCGGCTAAAGCGTCGGCAGGAGATCACCAAGGAAATCTCCGGTTGGCGGCACCGGCTGGAGACCGCAGAGAAACGCTCCGCCGAGCTGGAAACCCGCAAGATCGAGAGCGAGGCGGAGTTGAAAGACGCCTCCGCCGCCCCTGAGGAATTGGCCGCGAAACGCGCCGAGCTGTCGGAAGCCATTGCCACCGCCGAAGCGCGTCAGGCCGAAGCGTCGGAGAAGTTGTCAGGCGCGGAAACCGCCCTGCGCGAGGCGCAGCTGGCCGAGCGCGAGGCCGAACGTCTAGCTGGCGAGGCGCGCGAAGCCCGCGCCCGCGCCGAGGCCCGCGTCGACGCGGCGCGCGAAACCGTCGCCTATGCCGCCGAACGCATCCTCGAGGAAACCGAGAAGTCTCCGCAGGATCTGCTGGAAAGCCTCGATACCGATCCCGATAAGATGCCCGACGCGGAGAAGCTCGACGCGGAAGTGAACCGGCTCAAGCGACTGCGCGAGAGCCTCGGCGCAGTCAACCTGCGCGCCGAGGAAGATGCGCGCGAGGTACAGGAAGAGCATGACGCGCTGGTGCAGGAGAAATCCGATCTCGAAGAGGCGATCCGCAAGCTGCGCGCCGGGATTTCGGGACTCAACCGCGAAGGGCGCGAGCGTCTTCTGACCGCGTTCGAGCAGGTGAACGAGAACTTCCGCACGCTGTTCACCCACCTCTTCGGCGGTGGCTCTGCGAACCTGCAACTGGTCGAAAGCGACGACCCGCTGGAGGCCGGTCTCGAGATCATGTGCCAGCCGCCGGGCAAGAAGCTGTCCACGTTGTCGCTGTTGTCGGGCGGGGAGCAGACGCTGACCGCGATGGCGCTGATCTTCGCGGTCTTCATGGCCAACCCCGCGCCGATCTGCGTGCTTGACGAGGTCGACGCGCCGCTAGACGACGCCAACGTTACGCGCTTCTGCGACCTGCTCGACGAGATGACGCGGCGCACCGATACGCGCTTTTTGATCATCACCCACCATGCGGTGACGATGGCGCGGATGGACCGGCTGTTCGGGGTGACGATGCAGGAGCAGGGCGTAAGCCAGCTCGTCTCGGTCGACCTGAAGAAGGCCGAGGCGCTGGTGGCGTAACAGCAAGGGGCTCCGCCCTCGTCGCCGTAGGGCGACAAAACTAAAGGGTGAAGGGGCTCCGCCCTGCGCTATCGCGCCCCGGGATATTTTCATCAAGAAGAAGAGAAGCGATTCCGCTTGCGGGAGAAAAGGCGCGCGCCTAGCCTCGCGTCGAATTTCACATGGAGGGCGCAATGGCCAAGATCGAAGCACGTCTCGAAGAGTTGGGGATTCAGCTTCCCGATGCCCCGGCACCGGCCGCGAATTACGTGCCCTTCGTGCGCACCGGCAATCAGCTGTTCGTCTCGGGGCAAATCTCGAACGGGCCCGAGGGTCTGATCCGCGGCAAACTCGGCGACGGCATGGATGTCGAAGAGGGCGCGATGGCGGCGCGTTTCTGCGGGCTGGCTCTGATCGCCCAGGCGAAGGCGGCCGTCGGCGATCTCGACAAACTCCGCGTGGTGAAGCTAGTGGGATTCGTGAACTCCACCGCTGATTTCACCGATCAGCCCAAGGTCATCAACGGCTGCTCCGACCTGATGGTCGAGGTCTTCGGCGAAGCCGGGCGTCACGCGCGTTCGGCGGTCTCGGCGGCTTCGCTGCCGATGGGCGTCGCAGTCGAGATCGAGGCGATTTTCGAGGTCGCGTGATGGCATTGCATCCTGATTTTCTCCGGCTTCCGATCGCGCATAGGGCTTTGCACGACTACACGCTGGGCCGCCCTGAGAACAGCCGCGGGGCGATCCGCGCGGCAATCGCCGCGGGTTACGGAATCGAGATCGACGTGCAGCTCTCCGCCGATGGCGTGCCGATGGTGTTTCACGACTACGCGCTGGACCGGCTGACCGCAGAGCGCGGCCCGGTACGCCAGCGAACGGCGGCGGAGCTGGGTGCGATCCATCTGAGCGGCACGGAGGAAGGTATTCCGACCCTCGCCGAAGTGCTGGAGATCGTGAAAGGCCAAGTGCCGCTTCTGGTCGAGATCAAGGATCAGGACGGGGCTCTCGGTTCGCAGATCGGCGCGCTGGAGGAGGCGACGGCGCTGTTGCTGCGCGATTACGAGGGCCCGGTCGCAGTGATGTCCTTCAACCCCCATGCGGTGGCGGCTTTCGGCGAATTGGCCCCGGACGTCGCTGTCGGTCTGACAACCTCGGCCTACCAG
The DNA here is from genome assembly GCF_002213225.1 of Thioclava sp. IC9. Lineage (NCBI taxonomy): Bacteria > Pseudomonadati > Pseudomonadota > Alphaproteobacteria > Rhodobacterales > Paracoccaceae > Thioclava > Thioclava sp. IC9. The sequence goes on along the minus strand of NZ_NBNX01000004.1, from coordinate 382,200 downwards.
CCCAATGACTGGGCTCTGCTGCCCGCGGCGCGCGGCGACGAGCTGCGCCACATCCCCGATTTCGATCGCGTCGGGGCGGCCTTCATCTCGCATGAGGCGAAGGACCTGAACGCGCTTCGGGTGACCGAGCTGAAATCGCTCGGCGTGCCGGTTCTGTGCTGGACGATCCGCTCCGTCGACGAGGAGGCGCTGGCGCGGCGGGTCGCCGATAACGTGACCTTCGAAGGCTACCTCTCGGCGCTTCCGGCTTGACGCGGAGCGCGCGGGGCACAGATTCAGGCAAAGGATCGCCTAACCTCCCGGGATGAAATGGATCAAAGCGTTGAAATCACGCTTTATTCGGATATTTCCGAAATAAGTGAAGCAGACTGGAATGCCTGCGCCTGCCCCGAAACCGGGGATGGGGAACGGGCGTTCGACCCGTTCACCACACATCGGTTTCTTGCTGCACTCGAGGCCTCCGGCTCGGTCGGGCCGGGCACGGGCTGGGATGCGCGGCATCTGGTGGCGCGGATGGGCGATCGGATCATCGGCGTCGCGCCGCTCTACGTGAAATCGCACAGTCAGGGCGAATATGTCTTCGATCACGGCTGGGCCGATGCGTTCGAGCGCGCGGGCGGGCGCTATTACCCCAAGCTGCAATGCGCGGTGCCCTTCACCCCAGTGGCCGGGCGGCGTCTGCTGGTTCTGCCGGGGCTGGAAGAGGCCGGGGGCCGCGCGCTTCTGGCTGGCATGGCGCAGATCGCGGAAGGGGCCGGGGTTTCCTCGGTCCATATGACGTTTTGTACCGAGGACGAGGCTGAGCTTGCCGCCGAAGCGGGCTGGCTGCCACGGATCGGGCAGCAGTTCCATTGGTTCAACGAGGGGTATGAGAGTTTCGACCAGTTCCTCGGCGAACTGAGCTCACGCAAGCGCAAGGCTTTGCGGAAGGAGCGTCAGCGGGCGCAGGCCTTCGGCGGCGAGATCGTGCAGCTGACTGGCGACGACATACGGCCCGAGCATTGGGACGCGTTCTGGCAGTTCTATCAGGACACCGGCGCGCGAAAATGGGGCCGCCCCTACCTGACTCGTGCCTTCTTCGATCTTCTGCACGAGATGCGCGACGACGTGCTTCTGGTGCTTGCGATGAACGGCGACCGCCCGATCGCCGGTGCGCTGAACCTGATCGGGCGCGAGGCTCTGTTCGGGCGCTACTGGGGGTGTATCGAGGATCACCCCTTCCTGCATTTCGAGCTTTGCTACCATCAGGCGGTCGATTACGCGATCGCGCACAAGCTGAGCCGGGTCGAGGCCGGCGCGCAGGGCGAACACAAGCTGGCGCGCGGCTACCTGCCCGTCGCCACCCATTCGGCGCACTGGATTGGCCATCAAGGTCTGCGCGGCGCGGTCGCGGAGTACTTGGAAGCCGAACGCGCCGCCGTGGACGAAGATATCGAGATACTGACCGAAATGGGCCCGTTCCGGAGCCCCTCGGGTGGCAGCGATGAGCAGGCGTGATAAGTAGCAGTGTTAAAGGACGTATGACGGGAGCGATGAATGAATTTCAATGACCTGACCGATGTCAGCGCGTGGCTGACGCAGGATCGGATCGATGCGGCCATCATGGTTGCGGTGAATGTGGTGGCTGCGCTGGTGATCCTGCTGGTCGCAATGGCGATCTCGGCCTGGGCCAAACGGCGCATCGTGGCGCTGTCGCAGCGCTACAAGCGGCTGGACGACACGCTCTTCGGCTTCCTCGGGAACATGGTGAAATACCTGATCCTCGCGATCGGGGTGATCTTCATCCTAAACCGCTTCGGCATCCAGACCACGTCGCTGGCCGCCCTCGTCGGTGCTGCCGGTCTGGCCATCGGTCTCGCGCTGCAGGGCACGCTGTCGAACCTCGCCGCCGGGGTGATGATCATACTGTTCCGCCCGTTCCGCCAAGGCGACTACATCGCCGCGGGCTCGGAAAGCGGCACGGTGACCGAGATTCAGCTCTTCTACACGGTTCTGACGACCTATGACGGCATCCAGATCATCGTGCCCAACAGCGACATCTGGTCGAGCGCGATCACCAATTACTCCGCCAATCCGACACGTATGATGGATCTGACGATCGGCGTCGCCTATGACGCGGATCTCAAGAAAACGCAGGAAGTGCTGGAGAAGATCTCGCTCTCCGATCCGCGCGCCCTGCCGGAGCCCGCGCCGGTGATCCGCGTGAAGCAGCTCGGCGACAGCTCGGTCGATTTTACCTTCCGTGTCTGGGCCACCACCGCCGACTTCTGGGGGCTTCAGGCGGAATATACCCGCAAGATCAAGGAGGAGTTCGACGCGAACGGCATCGGCATCCCCTTCCCTACGCGCACGCTCGAAGTGGTGCAGGTGCCGAAGATCGAAACCCACAGCGTGACACGCGAAAGCGGCGCCGCTTGAACTGGCGGCCCGCTGCTGCAAGGCTGCGGGCCAGCTTAACGTATCAGGGAGTAAGCGATGACTTCGAAGCTCGAACCCGAGGAACGCAGGGCGCTGCTGAACGCGCTTGAAGATACCGGATGGCGCGCGGCCGATGGACAGGATGCCCTGATCAAGCGGCTCCTGTTCAAGGACTTCTCCGCCGCGTGGGGCTTCATGAGCCAAGCCGCGCTTTGCGCCGAAAAGATGGATCACCATCCCGACTGGCGCAACGTCTACAACAAGCTCGAGATCACGCTGACGACCCATGACTGCGGCGGCATCAGCGTGCTCGATATCGAGCTAGCCGGTGCGCTGGACTCGCTGGCCGAAGGCGTCGCCGAGGTCGATCGCGACATCGGACGCCCGTTGATGCGACTGGCCGAGCCGGCTCCGAAAGACGAAGACTGACGAAAAACGCCCGGCTCCTTGGCCGGGCGTTTTCCTTTGCATTTGGGCCGCGGATCAGATCTCCGCGAGAAGCCCTTCGCCTGCGGAGGCTTCACAGGTGCCGGGGCTTTCCTCGACATTCAGCTGCTTGACCACACCGTCCTCGACGAGCATCGCATAGCGCTTCGAGCGGTTGATGAGACCCGCGGGCGGCGCCGTGAAATCCATCTCGATCGCCTGCGTGAATGCGGCTTCCGGGTCGGCCAGCATGGTCAGCCCCGCCTCGGTCGCGCCCGTCGCCTCGCCCCACGACTTCATCACGAAGGGGTCGTTGACCGAGACGCAGATGATCTCGTCCACGCCTTTCTCCGCAAATTGGTCCTTGGTGCGGATGAAGCTCGGCACATGGGCGGTCGTGCAGACGCCGGTATAGGCGCCCGGCACCGCGAAGATCACGATCTTGCGGCCCTTCATCTTGTCACCAAGGCTCACGGGCTGCGGCCCTTCATCGCCCATCGCGAGGAGAGTCGCGCCAGGAAGAACGTCGCCGGTCGAAATAGTCATGAAAAGCTCCGATTTGTTCGCGTTGCACTTGTTCCGCCCGTCGATATAGGGTCATGCGCAAGCCGGGCCAGTGGAGAAAGATATGGGTGGAATAGTGATCGTCGGCGCGGGACAGGCCGCAGCCTCGATGGCCGCGAAACTGCGGGCACTGAAATATGACGGCACGATCACCGTGATCGGCGCAGAGCCGGTGCCCCCCTATCAACGCCCACCGCTGTCGAAAGCCTATCTGCTGGGCGAGATGGAGCTGGAGCGGCTGACCCTGCGCGCCCCGGACTGGTGGCAAGAAAACGACATTACGCTGCGGCTCGGCATCTCGGTCACCGCAATCGACACCGAGGCGCGGACGGTGACCCTGTCGGATGGCGAGACGCTGGATTATGCCGAACTGGCGCTCTGCACCGGGGCCACGCCGCGCCGCCTACCCGCCGCGATCGGCGGCGATCTGGGCAATGTCTTCACCGTGCGCAACCTCGCCGATGTCGACCGGATGCAGCCCCTTTTCACCGCCGGCAAACGGCTGGTCGTGGTGGGCGGCGGTTATATCGGGCTGGAGGCGGCCGCGGTCGCGCGCAAGCTCGGCCTCGAGGTGACGCTGGTCGAGGCCGCGCCGCGCATCCTCGGCCGCGTCGCCTGCAAGGAGACCGCAGACGCGATCCGCGCGCTGCACAGCGAGCGCGGCGTGGAAATCCTCGAAGGCGTCGGCCTGACGCGACTGACCGGCGAGGGGACCGTCACCGGCGCAATCCTCGAGGACGGGCGCGAATTGCCCGCCGATTTCGTGATCGTGGGCATCGGCATCACCCCCGACGAGGAAGTCGCCCGCGAAGCCGGTATCCATTGCGAGAACGGCATCGCTGCCGACGAACAGGGCCGCACCTCCGCGCCCCATATCTGGGCGGCGGGGGATTGTGCCTCCTTCCCCGGCACAGAGGAGCGGATCCGCCTCGAATCCGTCGGCAACGCGATCGACATGGGCGAGCTGGTCGCCGAGAACATGCTGGGTGCAGGTCGTCCTTACGCCCCGAAAGCGTGGTTCTGGTCGGACCAGTTCGACGCGAAGCTGCAGATCGCCGGGCTCAATGCAGGCTACGACCGGGTCGTCACCCGCCGCGATGAGGGCAGCAGCTTCTGGTATTTCCGCGACGGCCGCCTGATCGCAGTGGACGCGATCAATGACGCGCGCGCCTACATGGTCGGCAAGCGCCTCATTGAAGCTGGCAAACCCGTCACGCCCGAGGCAGTCGAAAGCACGGCAGAGTTGAAAGCCCTGATGAAATGAGAATTATCGGAGGCGCTAAACGCGGGCTGAAGCTGGCGGATGTGGGTGCAGGCGACATGGATGCCCATCTGCGCCCCACGACCGACCGCGTGCGCGAGTCGATCTTCAACCTGCTGACCAATGGCGGGCACGGCAATCCGGTGCCCGAGGCGCGGGTGCTCGACCTCTTCGCAGGTACCGGTGCACTGGGGCTGGAGGCGCTGTCGCGCGGCGCGGCCCGGGTGGCTTTCGTCGATGACGGCACCGCCGCCCGCGCGCTTCTGCGCCGCAACATCGAGGCTATGCGCGCGATGGGCGTGACGGATGTCTGGCGGCGCGATGCGACCAATATGGGCCCCAATCGCGGCCCCGGCTACGACCTCATCTTCCTCGATCCGCCCTACGGGATGGGCTTGGGCGAACGCGCCCTCGCCTCCTGTCTCGAGAATGGATGGATCGCTCCGGGTGCGATGATCGTTTGGGAGGAGAACACCGCGCCGATCCTGCCCGCCGCCCTCGAACAGCTCGACCAGCGTCGCTATGGCGACACGCTCGTAACTCTTGCCCGGATGCCCGAATGACGCAACACCACCCGATCCCGCACGCCGTCCTGTTCGATTGCGACGGTGTGCTCGTCGACAGCGAGCCCGCGACCTTCGATCTGATTCAGGAAGAATTCGCCCGCTACGGCGTGCACAAGACGATCTCCGAACTGGAAGACGCCTTCATCGGATCCACCATCGAGAACGTCTATCAATGGGGCCGCGAGCATGGGGCCGATCTGCCCGAGGGCTGGGTCGACAGCTATTACAAGGCGCTCTACGCGCGGTTGCGCGAGGGGACCGAGCTGATGCCCGGCATCCCGCGCCTTCTCGCGCGTCTCGATGCAGAAGGCATTCCCTTCGCGGTCGGCTCGAACGGCCGGAAAGCGAAGATGGAGGCGACACTGGGCCAGCACCCGGATATCCGCACGCGGCTAGAGGGGCTGCTGTTCTCGGGTCAGGACATGGGCATGCCAAAGCCGAAGCCCGATCTCTACATCCATGCCGCGCGCCATCTGGGCGCCGATCCGGCGGCCTGCGTGGTGATCGAGGACAGTCCTACTGGGGCGCGTGCGGCGAAAAACGCGGGGATGCGTTGTTTGGGCTACTCGCCGAAAGGCGACAATCCGCGGCTCGCGGCGGAAGGCGCAGAGCTCTTCACCGACATGCGTCAGGTGCCGCGGCTCATCGGCCTCGACCCCTGATCTTCGGCTTGGCTAAAATATCCCGGGGGGAGAGCCGGGATCAGCCGCCTTCCAGTGGAAGGACGCCCCGGCGAACGCCCGAAGCGCAAACGTAGGGCTTTGACGCAGCCAGCGGGGGCAGCGCCCCCACTAACGCCTGAACCTTAGCGCCAGGTCGGGTGGAAGCGCCCCGCCGGCGAGGTGGTGAAGATCTCGCAGCCATCGGCGGTCACGCCCACCGAATGCTCGAACTGCGCCGACAGCGATTTGTCCCGCGTCACGGCGGTCCAATCGTCGGCCAGAACCTTTGTCTCGGGGCGGCCGAGGTTCACCATGGGCTCGATCGTGAAGATCATGCCCTCTTCGAGCATCGCGCCGGTACCCGCGCGCCCGTAATGCAACACGTTCGGCGGCGCGTGGAACACCTTGCCCACGCCGTGACCGCAGAAATCGCGCACCACCGACATGCGGTTGCTTTCGACGAATTTCTGGATCGCGTGGCCGATATCGCCAAAGGTGTTTCCGGGCTTCACCTGCTCGATGCCGACCATCAGCGAGTCATGGGTGACCTGAATCAAGCGTTCGGCCTTGCGGCTCAGGTTGCCCGCTACATACATGCGCGAACTGTCCCCGAACCAACCGTCGAGGATCACGGTCACGTCGATATTGATGATATCGCCGTCCTTCAGTTTCTTGTCGCCCGGGATGCCGTGGCAGACGACATGGTTCACCGAGATGCAGCTCGCGTGCTGATAGCCGCGATACCCGATGGTCGCCGAGGTCGCGCCCAACTCGCCCACGCGGCGTTCGATGAAGGCGTCGAGTGCTGCGGTCGTGACCCCCGGCTCCACGAGATCAGCGACCTCGTCGAGGATCTGCGCCGTCACCTGCGAGGCGGCGCGCATTCCTGCAAAATCGCTCTGATCGTAGATCCGGATCCCGTCCTTCGTGGTGCGGCCCTGAGTATCGTCCAACGGTCTGCTCCTTAAGGGTTTCGGCCTTTAGATAGTCACAAAAGCGGGGCTTGGCCAGTGCCCGGGCTTTTCGCGCCCCGTTCCGCGCCCTATACCAAGTCGAAAGGAGCCTCACAGATGCCAAATCCCACCGCAGCGATCCTGATCATCGGCGATGAAATCCTCTCGGGGCGCACCCGCGAGGGAAACGCGCATTATCTGGCCGGACAGCTGGTCGAGCGCGGAATCACCTGCCGCGAAATCCGCGTGGTGCCGGACGACAATGACGTGATCGTTGCCGCGGTGCGGGAGCTTTCGGCGGCCCATGATCACCTTTTCACCAGTGGCGGGATCGGCCCGACCCATGACGATATCACCGCCGATGCGGTAGCCGAGGCGATGGGAGCCAAGCTCGGCGTGCGCGAGGATGCCAAGGCGATCCTCGCCGCGCATTACTCCGCGCGCGACGCTGAGTTCACCTCCGCGCGCCTGCGCATGGCGCGGATCCCCGACGGGGCCGAGCTGATCGAGAACCCGGTCTCTGCCGCGCCGGGTTTCTCGCTGGGCAATGTCCATGTGATGGCGGGCGTGCCGAACATCTTTCAGGCGATGGTCGAAGGGCTTTTGCCGAAGCTCACCGGCGGCGCGCCGATGCTCTCGCGCAGCCTGCAGGTTCTGCGGGCGGAATCGTCGGTGGCCGACGATCTGCGCGCGCTGGCTGGCCGCTTCCCCGACCTTTCGATCGGTTCTTATCCTTTCGTTCAAGAAGGCCGCTACGGCACCAATCTCGTGCTGCGCGGCACCGATCCCGATCAGGTCGAGGCGGGCTTCGCCGAGCTGAAGGCCGCCTTCCCGGAGGGCACATGATCGACGCCTACGCGATCATCGACGCGACCTGGCCAGCCGCCGAATATCGCCGCGCAGGCGGGTTTCTGATCCGCGACGGGCAAGGCGGCGGATCGCGCGTCAGCTGCGCTACGCTGGAGGTCCCGCTGGAGCAAGCCGACATTCCCGCCGCCGAAGCCGCGCATCGCGCCTTGGGCCAACGTCCGCGCTTCATGATCCGCGCGGGAGACGAGGCGCTCGACGCGGTTCTGGAGGCGCGCGGCTACGAAGCTTATGACCCGGTGCGGATCTGGTCCGCGCCGATCGCCGCGATGCAGGGCGAGGTCCCGCCCGTGACCGCTTTCGCCCATTGGCCGCCGCTGCAGATCGCCCGCGACCTCTGGACCGAATTGGATGTCGGGCCCGAGCGGCAGGCGATCATGGACCGCGCAGAGGTACCGAAAACCTGCGTTCTGGGCCGCAAGGACGACCGGGCCGCGGGCGTTGCCTATATCGCTCTCTACGAGGACGCGGCGATGCTCCACGCGCTCGCCGTTGCGCCGAAATACCGCCGCATGAGCCTCGCGCGCGAGATGATCTACGAGGGCGCTCGCTGGGCCGTTGAGGCCGGGGCAGAGCGGTTCGAGATGATCACGACGCTCGCCAATGACGCCTCGAACGCCCTCGCCGAGAGCTTCGGCATGGAAGTTCGCGCGCAGTATCACTATCGCCGCGCGCCGGAGGTGGCATGATCCGCCGTGCGCCACTCCTGCTGGCCAGTCTGCTCGCCGCCAGCCTGCCCCACGCCACATGCGCCGCCTCGTTAGATCTGACGTTGCCCGCCGGCGCCACCCAATCCGCGCAGGAAACGAGCCCCGCCACCAGCTACCAATTGGCGGTCGGTCCGTGGCAGGACGGCAAGCTCGAGACCCGCGATCTCGAGGGTGCGCGCTCCGACACGGCCTATCAGCTGCGGGCCAATCAAAATACGACGCTACAGATCCTCGCGCCGCTGCGCGATCAGCTCAAGCAGGCGGGCTACGACATCCTCTATGAGTGCGACACGCAGGCCTGCGGCGGCTTCGATTTTCGCTACGCCCTCGACCTGCTGTCCGAGCCCGCGATGCATGTCGATCTGGGCGATTTCCGCTACATCGCGGCGCGCAAGGATGCCGATTACCTTGGGATCACCGTCTCGCGGTCGTCCGAGTCGGGCTTCATTCAGGTGACCGAGCTGCGGGTGCAGGACGTCACCCCCGCTCGGCCCGACGACCCGCTCGCCGCGCCGCAAACCGCGCCGGTTCTGCCGCGCGCCGATGCCCCGGCTGTCGCCCCCTCCGCGCTTGCGCAGACGCTGGAGGCGCAGGGCTCGGTCGCGCTCGACGATCTCGACTTCCCATCGGGGGCATCCGCGCTCGGCGAGGGCGATTTCGCCTCGCTGCAGGCGCTGGCCGAGTTCCTCAAGGCCAACCCGGATTATCAGGTGATGCTGGTGGGTCATACCGATGCGGTCGGTTCGCTCGCGGCCAATATCGCGCTGTCGAAGAAACGCGCGCAATCGGCACGGCAAAAATTGATCGGCGATTACGGGGTGGCGGCGTCACAGGTCAGCGCCGAGGGGGCGGGCTTCCTCGCCCCGCGCGCAAGCAATCTGACCAAAGAGGGACGCGAGAAAAACAGACGGGTCGAAGCGGTTCTCACCTCGACCCGGAGTTAGCGCCAGCCGGCGGAATGGCCCGGCGCGGGAGGGAGTTCAGTCTCACCAGTTGTCGGGGCCCTTCTCGGCGAAGGTCTTGGCGAGGAAATCGATGAAAGCGCGCACTTTCGGCTGCGTGAAACGCCCCGGCGGATAGATTGCGTAGATGCCCAGCGTTTCCATCGGCAGATCGGGCATCGCTTCTTCCACGAGGCCCTCGCGCATCGCGTCGGCATAGAGGAACGAGGGCAGGTAAGCGATCCCGAGACCGGCCGTCGCGGCATGCAGCAGCGACTGGCCGTCATTGACCGTCAGCCAGCCCGCCGAGCGGACCTGACGCCGCTCGCCCGAAGGCGCGGTCAACTTCCAGACATTGCCCGCCGACTGGTTCGAATAATGCAGCAGTTTGTGGTTGTTGAGATCGTCGATCCGCTCGGGGCGGCCGAATTTCTTGAAGTAGTCTGGCGAGGCGATCATCCGGCGCGAGGTCTCGGTCAGCTTGCGCGCGCGCAGGCTCGAATCCTCCAGTTCGCCGACGCGGATCGCCATGTCGAACCCTTCGGAAATAAGTTCGACGTAGCGGTTGTTCAGCACCATATTCACGGTGATTTCGGGGAATTCCTGCAGGAATTCGCCCAGAACGGGAGAGAGAAGGTTCACACCGAAATCGGTGGCGACCGAGATGCGCAGCAGCCCCGAGGGCGCCGTCTGCATCGACGTCACCAGCGCATCGGCCTCGCCCGCATCGTTGAGAACGCGACGCGCGCGGTCGTAATAAGCCAGCCCGATTTCCGTCGGCGAAACGCGACGCGTGGTGCGATTCAGAAGACGTGCGCCGAGGCGCGCCTCCAACGCCGAGACATGCTTCGACACAGCCGATTTGGAGATGCCCATCTTCTTGGCTGCATCGGTGAAGCCCCCCTGATCCACAACCGTGGCAAAGGCTTCCATTTCAGTCAGGCGATCCATCCCAAACACCCTTCGGCTTGTAATTTCTGTTTCTTATTTTCCGCTTATCGAGCCGAAATCGGGCGCAATTTAGACTTCGCGGCGACAATACGAGGGTAACAATGGGAGAGAATCCCGCAGGTTGGTGACCTCTGCGAAACGGTGGCGCGTTCGCTCTGACGCCGCGTTTGACGTGACAAGCCTAGCCTTGCGCCGCAGAGTGCGGGCCAAATCAGGGAGGGTTACATGAGCCAATATCCGCATATCTTCACGCCGCTCGATCTGGGCCACGTGACGCTGCCGAACCGCGTGCTGATGGGCTCGATGCACACCAATCTCGAAGAGCGCGGCGACTGGAATGCGGTGGCCGAGTTCTATGCCGAACGCGCGCGCGGCGGTGTCGCGCTGATGGTGACGGGCGGAATGGCCCCTAATAACGAAGGTGGCGTCTTTCCCGGCGCGGCGGGGCTGTTCACCCCCGAGGACATCGCGCATCACAAGATCATCACCGACCGCGTTCACGAAGCGGGCGGCCGCATCGCGATGCAAATCCTGCACGCCGGGCGCTATGCCTATGGCCCCGATTGCGTGGCGCCCTCTGCGATCAAGTCCCCGATCTCGCCTTTCCCGCCGAAAGAGCTCGACGAAGCCGGGATCGAGAAGCAGGTCGCCGACATCGCCACCGCCGCCGCACGCGCCCGCGAGGCGGGTTATGACGGCGTCGAGGTGATGGGCTCCGAGGGCTATTTCCTCAACCAGTTCCTCGTACGCCACACCAACAAGCGCGAAGACGGTTGGGGCGGCTCGTTCGAGAACCGGATGCGCCTGCCCGTCGAAGTGGTCAAGCGCGTGCGCGAAGCGGTCGGCCCCGATTTCATCGTGATCTTCCGCATCTCGCTGATCGACCTGATCCCCGACGGCTCGACTTGGGAAGAGGTCGTCACCCTCGCGAAAGCCGTCGAGGCAGCGGGCGCCACGATGCTCAACACCGGCATCGGCTGGCACGAGGCGCGGGTGCCGACCATCGTGACATCGGTGCCGCGGGCGGCCTTCACCTGGCTCACCGGGCGGCTCAAGCCCGAGGTCTCGATCCCGGTCATCACGTCCAATCGCATCAACACGCCTGAAGTCGCCGAAGAGGTGCTGGGCGACGGCTGCGCCGACATGGTGTCGATGGCGCGCCCCTTCCTCGCCGATGCAGATTTCGTGGTGAAGGCGAAAGAGGGCCGCGCCGCCGAGATCGCACCCTGCATCGCCTGCAATCAGGCCTGTCTGGACCACACCTTCCAGGGCAAGGTCTCGAGCTGCCTCGTGAATCCGCGCGCCGCGCATGAGACCGAGATCGTCATCACCAAGACCGAGGCGCCGAAATCCATCGCCGTCGTCGGCGCGGGCCCGGCGGGCCTGTCTGCCGCGATCACCGCGGCCGAGCGTGGCCATGCCGTGACCCTGTTCGACCGCGCCTCGGAGCTCGGCGGGCAGCTGACCATGGCGCGCGCGATCCCCGGCAAGGAGGAATTCCACGGGCTCACCGACTGGTTCAAGACCATGATCGAGAAGACCGGCGTGACGGTGAAGCTGGAGACCGAGGCCACGCCCGATCTCCTCGCCCCCTTCGACGAGATCATCATCGCAACCGGCGTGCAGCCGCGCGACCCCGAAATCCCGACCGAGGGCGGGCAGGTCGTCAGCTATATCGACATCCTCAAGGGCCGCGTCACCGCCGGCAAGCGCGTCGCGGTGATCGGCGCGGGCGGCATCGGATTCGACGTGGCCGAATTCCTGACGGTGACCGAAAGCCCGACGCTGGATCTGGAAGAGTGGAAGCGCGAATGGGGCGTCGGCGATCCGGCGCAGACGCCGGGCGGGTTGACGAAGCCCGAGCCCGAAGCCCCAGCCCGCGAAGTGACGCTACTGCAGCGCAAGAAGGAAAAGCTCGGCCGCCGCCTCGGCAAGACCACGGGCTGGGTTCACCGCGCGGCGCTGCATATGAAGGACGTGAAAATGATCGGCGGCGTGAATTACGAGAAGATCACCGCCGAGGGGCTGCATGTCACTTTCGGTGAGGCGCGCGAGAACCCGACGCTGATCGAGGCCGATACGGTGGTGCTATGCGCAGGCCAACTCTCGGACCGCTCGCTGGCCGATCAGCTGATCGCGGCGGGTCGCAGCCCGCATGTGATCGGCGGCGCGGATGTGGCGGCGGAACTCGACGCGAAACGCGCCATCGATCAGGGCACCCGGCTCGCCGCCGCGCTCTGATCAACTCTTCGGATTGGAAGAAATATCCCGGGGGGCTCGCATCGCGAGCGGGGGCAGAGCCCCCTCCGTCTTCAAATCTGTCGCCGTCCGGCGACCGGGGGGCAGAGCCCGCTCCCGGCCTCAGCTTGATCGCCACGCCCCGCCATCTGCGCCAAAGCGGCTCGCCAGATCGGCGACCAGCGCCATGTCCACCGCATCCAGCGGCCCCTCATGGCGCGGGCGGAAGCGCAGGCGGAAGGCTGGCAGGATCGTCGCGAGCGGCGCTTCCGGGTAGCCAAGGCTCGACGCCAGAGCGAGGAAGCTCTCGGGATCGACCGCGGGCGCAGCAGCGCCCCGCTCCGGCCAGATCGCCAGGCCCTGCCGCGCGAGGCGCTGCCAGTCGAAGCGCGGGCCCGGGTCGATCTTGCGCTCGGGCGCGAAATCCGAATGGCCAATGACGTTCTCGGGTGCAATTGCCCAGCGGCGCATGATCTGCGGAAGCAGCTCTTCCAGCGCGGCCATCAGCGGCTCGGGGAACGGACGATCGCCCTCGTTATCCAGTTCGATCCCGATCGAGCGCGAATTCACATCGCCCAGCCCCTGCCAGCTTCCCAAGCCCGCATGCCAAGCGCGCATCTCCTCTGGGACGAGCTGCTCGACCGAGCCATCACGCCCGATCAGCCAATGCGCGGAGACCTCCGCCTCGGGCAGGCAGAGGCGCGTCCGTGCGGCCTCGCAGGACCACATCGCGGTGTAATGGATAATGATCAGTTCCGGCACCGCCCCCTCGCGGCGCGGGCCGTAATTGGGCGAGGGCCAGTCGGCGCTCACTGACGCGCGGTCTGGAACGGCGTCGGATCCCAGTCGCAGGCGAAACCGTCGCCATCGGGATCGAGGTTCATCCGGTCTTTCTGCGGCCCGCCTGCGGAGAGGAAGGCGCGTTGCGCCTGATCGGCAGAGACGTATTTCGCGCAGGCCTTGCTCGACGAGGTCAGCTTGATGCCCGAGCGCTTGTAGACCGAGTCGCCCGGACGGTTGGACACCGACAGCGCATAGGCAGCGAGGTTCGGCCCCGAGCTGTCCTGATTGCTGATCGTGTTCTGCGCGGGCGCGCTGCTCGACGCGGTGGTGTCGAAGTTCGGCGAGCTGGCCATGGTGCTGGAACCGGCAGTGCTGTTCGACGCGTCGGTCTCCTGCAGCGCGGCCATCGCATCTGCCCCGATCGCGGCGCCGCTATTGTCGCTGCTGTCGGAGCTGGAGGTCGAAGGATTGTCGCCGATGGTGCCGCCCGCATCGATGGTCGGTGCGGAAAGCGCGTTGGTCGTGCCGGGCGTCGCCGTGCCGGTTGCGTTCAGCGGCGCGCCGGGCGCATCGGGGTTGGTCGAGCCGTTGTCGGTCGGCAGGACGCTTTGTGCCGAGGGCGGCACGATGGGCTGGCCGCGCAGTTCGGCCTCGCGACGGGCTTCGGGGCCGCTGTCGGGAATAGAAGAGATACAGCCCGAGAGGGCCAGAACGCCGCCGAGGATCGCGAGTGCCTGTTTCATGTTACCACCATTTCTCCGGTTTGGCCGAGAAGCCCGCGGCCTGTTCGAGGACGTGGGCGTGGTTCAGCAGATCGCCCTCTTCCCAAGGCCGCCCGATGAGTTGCAGCCCCAGCGGAAGGCCCTTGCTGTCCAGCCCGCACGGCACCGAAACGCCGGGAAGGCCTGCAAGGTTCACCGTCACGGTGAACACATCCTGCATATACATCTCGACCGGATCGGCGCCGTCCATCTCGCCCAGACCGAAAGCGGCAGACGGGGTGGCAGGCGTCAGGATCGAATCGATGCCCTGCGCGAAAACTTCTTCGAAGTCGCGCTTGATCAAGGCGCGCACTTTCCGGGCGCGATTGTAATAGGCGTCATAGAAGCCTGCCGACAGCACATAGGTGCCGATCATCACGCGACGCTGCACCTCGGGGCCGAAACCTTCGGCGCGGGTCTTCTCGTACATGTCGACGATGCCCTCGCCTGCCGCGAGCTTGGCGCGGTGGCCGTAGCGCACGCCATCATAGCGCGCGAGGTTCGACGAGGCTTCCGCGGGAGCCACGACGTAATAGGCGGGCAGCGCGTATTTCGTATGGGGCAGCGAGATATCGACGATCTCGGCCCCCGCATCTTTCATCATCGCGATGCCGTCGTCCCAGAGCTTCTGGATCTCGGCGGGCATACCATCGATGCGGTATTCTTTCGGGATACCAATCTTCTTGCCGCGAATGTCGCCGGTCAGCGCGGCCTCGAAATCCGGGACCGGAATATCGGCGGAGGTCGAATCCTTCGGATCGTGCGAGCACATCGTGCCAAGCATGATCGCCGCGTCGCGCACCGATTTGGTCATCGGACCCGCCTGATCAAGCGAAGAGGCGAAGGCCACCACACCCCAGCGAGAGACCCGGCCATAGGTCGGCTTGATGCCGACGATGCCGGTGAAGGCGGCGGGCTGGCGGATCGAGCCGCCGGTATCCGTGCCGGTCGCGGCAAGGCACAGGTCGGCAGCCACAGCCGCGGCCGAACCGCCCGAAGACCCGCCCGGGGTCAGTTTCCGGTCATCGATCTTCCAGGGGTTCACCGCCGGGCCGTAGCAGGCGGTCTCGTTCGACGAGCCCATCGCGAATTCGTCCATCGACAGCTTGCCGAGCATCACCGCGCCCGCGTCCCACAGGTTCTGCGTGACGGTGGATTCGTATTCCGGCTTGAACCCGTCGAGGATGTTCGACGCGGCCTGCGTCGCCACGCCCTTGGTCGCGAAAAGATCCTTGATCCCCAGCGGGATGCCGCACATCGCGGGCGCGTCGCCCGACTTGATGCGCGCATCGGCGGCCTTGGCCTGCTCCAGCGCGATCTCAGGGGTCTTGTGCACGTAGGCATTCAGCGCGCCTGCGCCTTCGATTTCGCCCAGGCAGGCCTCGGTCAGCTCGACCGAAGTCACATCGCCCTTCTTGAGCGCATCGCGCGCGTCGGCAATCGTCAGTTTGTTCAGGCTCATTCGACCACCTTCGGCACGGCAAAGAAGCCCTCGCGGGCATCGGGGGCGTTCTTGAGGATTTTCTCGGGATAACCGCCATCGGTCACCTCGTCGACGCGGCGCTTGAGGCGCATCGGCGTCACGGAGGTCATCGGCTCGACGCCCTCAACGTCGACCTCGTTGAGCTGCTCCATGAAGGTCAGGATGCTGGAGAGTTCCTGCGCGAGCTCGGGCAGATGGTCTTCGGGCACCCGGATCCGGGCCAGATGCGCCACTTTGCGGGCGGTGTCGATATCGATGGACATGTGCTTCTCCGCTTGTCTTGGAAGGCGGTTTAGCCCGAGCCACTGGGGCTTTCAAGCGCCGCGCCCCGGCATCGGCGCGCCCCTGCCCTGTCCCACGCGAATTTGCGCGCTAATCTTGGAACATGCGCAGGGCTTATACGTCACCCTGTCACAACCGAAGTGCCTAACGGAGGAAATCCATATGAAACTCATCTGGCTCGGCCATTCCGGCTTCCGCATCGAAACCGGCGACGCCGTGATCCTGCTCGATCCGTTCCTCACCGGCTCGCCGGTCTTTCCCGACGACAAGCGCGGCGAGGCGATCGAGGGTGGGACGCATCTGCTGCTGACCCACGGCCACGGCGATCACGCTTCGGACGCGGTGCCGATCGCGAAGGAACTGGATATCCCGATCTACTGCATCCACGAGCTGTCGATCATGCTCGGGGCCGAGGGGGCCGAGACGGTCGGTTTCGGCAAAGGCGGCACGGTCGATCTGGGCGGTGTGAAGGTCACGATGGTGAACGCGACCCATTCCGCCTCGGTCGATTACAAGGACGGCAACCCGGCCTATGCGGGCCAGCCCGCGGGCTTCATGATCGAGGCCGAGGGCCACACGATCTACGTCAGCGGCGATACCGACATCATGGCCGACATGGACTGGATGGGTGAACTGCACAATCCCGATATCGGCATCCTCGCGGCGGGCGGCCATTTCACGATGGACATGAAGCGCGCGGCGTGGGCGTCGAAGAAGTATTTCAACTTCAAGACGGTCATCCCCTGCCACTACAAGACCTTCGATGCGCTGGAGCAATCCGCGCAGGCGCTGATCGACGGTCTGCCGGGGGTGGATGTCATCGAACCAGAGATGCTCAAAGCGATCGAAATATAAGCTGCAGCCCGCCGGGCGAGGGCTGGCTTTGCTTGCAGCCTGAAGCCCGGCGCGCTAGCTTCTCGCCCGGATCGGGAGGCCGAATAGATGTCAGACTTACTGTCCTTCAAGGAGATGTGCGAGCGGTTCGACGTGACCCCGCGCACGCTGCGCTATTACGAGTATATCGAGCTTCTCAATCCCCAGAAGGAAGGCCGCTCGCGCTATTACGGCCCGCGCGAAATCGCGCGGATGACGTTGATCCTGCGCGGGCGTCGATTTGGCTTCTCGCTCGAGGAGTTGCGCCAATGGCTGCTGATCTACGATCAGCAAGGCACTGAAGAGCAGAACCGCGTCTGGGTCGAACTGGCCGACCGGCAGCTTGACGTGCTGACGCGACAACGCGAAGAATTGGACGCGGCAATCGACGACCTCCGACAATTGCGTGATCAGGTTCAGGACACTCTTGATTCTTGAGCCTGAAATGCATTCCTTAACGTCAGCGAGGTCGTGTGAACGCCTTGTGAGCTTGACGATTATGGCCAGTTTCGACGAAAGAAACTTGCTTTACCGTACGGTAAAAATTCCCTGACATTACGTCATTGGATTCGTGACGCCACGTTACGGTGACGCGAACGTAAAGAAGTCTTGTATTGTGACTGCGGACAGACGATCTGCCGCGTCGCATTACGCAAAGGAAACGCGAGGCAGAGAGTATGACCGACACAGTAATGACGATCCGCGAGATGTGCGATGCCTTCGAGGTGACCCCGCGCACCCTGCGGTTCTACGAGAGCAAGGAGTTGCTGTTTCCCATTCGCGAGGGACAGAAACGGCTGTTTACGCGGCGCGACCGCGCCCGGCTGAAACTGATCCTGCGCGGCAAACGTTTCGGGTTTTCGCTGGAGGATATCCGCCAGCTGCTGGACCTCTACGAGATGGGCGACAAGCAGAAGACGCAGCTGAACGAGACGATCAAGCTCGCACAGCAACGTCTGGAGGAAATGACGCGCCAACGCGAGGAACTGGGTCAGGCGATCGACGAACTGGCCAGTCAGATCGAGTGGGCGGAGAAGGAACTGGAGAAGGCGCGCCACGACGACGCGGCCTGATCCGCGACGACTAAAGGGAGCGAACCATGTCGAGCTTTATCGCCAACACCAAAGACATGCAGTTTGTGCTGCATGACCTGCTCAGAGTTTCGGATTCGGACGTGCCGGGTTACGAAGAAATGGACCGCGACTTCACCGAGGCCGTTCTCGACGCTGCGGGCAAGGTCTCGTCGGAGGTGCTGGCCCCGCTGAACGAGGTGGGCGACAAGGAAGGCTGCGTGCTCGAAAACGGCGTGGTCCGCACGCCCAAAGGGTTCGACAAGGCGTTCGAGGCGATGAAAGAGGGCGGCTGGACCGCGCTCGACTGCGATCCTGAATTCGGCGGTCAGGGCATGCCCTACCTGCTGAACTGCGCGGTGGGCGAGATGTTCGTCTCGGCCAACATGGCCTTCAACATGTACCAGGGCCTGACCCACGGCGCCTATTCGGCGATCCACACCCACGGCACGGACGAGCAGAAGCAGACCTATCTGCCGAAGATGGTCACCTGCGACTGGACCGGCACGATGAACCTGACGGAGCCCCATTGCGGCACCGATCTGGGTCTCATGCGCACCAAGGCCGAGCCGCAGGATGATGGCTCCTACGCGATCACCGGCACCAAGATCTTCATCTCGGCGGGCGATCATGACCTGTCGGATAACGTGATCCACCTCGTGCTGGCGAAAGCGCCGGGCGGTGGCGAAGGCACCAAGGGTGTGTCGCTCTTCATCGTGCCGAAATTCCTCGTCAACGAGGACGGCTCGCTGGGCGAGCGCAACTCGCTCTCGGTCGGCAAGCTCGAAGAGAAGATGGGCATCCACGGCAACGCGACCTGCGTCATGAACTACGACGGCGCGAAGGGCTGGCTGCTGGGCGATCTCCACAAGGGGATGCGCGCGATGTTCACCATGATGAACGAAGCGCGTCTCGGCGTCGGTCTTCAGGGCTATGCCGTGGCCGAAGCCGCCTATCAGGAAGCCGTGGCTTACGCGAAGGACCGCATTCAGGGTCGCGACGTGACCGGCGTGAAGGCGCCCGAGAAGGCCGCCGATCCGATCATCGTGCACCCGGACGTGCGCCGGATGCTGATGGACCAGAAGAGCTTCGTAGAGGGCGCCCGCGCCTTCACCTTCTGGGGTGCGCATCTGATCGACCGCTCCCATGGGCTCAACGACGCCGAAGCCGAAGGTCTGATCTCGCTGATGACCCCGGTCATCAAGGGCTTCCTTACCGACAAGGGCTTCGAGACCGCCGTCTCCGCGCAGCAGGTCTTCGGTGGCCACGGCTATACCGAAGACTGGCCGATGTCGCAGCATGTGCGCGACGCACGCATCGCGATGATCTACGAGGGCGCCAACGGCATTCAGGCACTCGACCTCGTGGGCCGCAAGCTCGCAGCCGACGGTGGCAAGCACGTCATGGCCTTCTTCGAGATGGTCAAGGCAGAGTGCAAGTCGCATGACGACGATGAGCGGATGAAGCCCTTCACCGATGCGCTGAAGAACGCCTCCAAGCAGCTTCAGACCGCGGGCATGTTCTTCATGCAGAACGGCATGAAAAACCCGAACGCGGCGCTGTCGGGCAGCTATGACTTCATGCACCTGATGGGCCACGTCTGCCTCGGCCTGATGTGGACGCGGATGGCGAAAGCCGCCTTCACCGCGCTCGACAACGGGGCGTCGGACACTGCCTTCTACGAAGGCAAGATCGCGACGGGCCGCTACTACATGGCGCGTCAGCTTCCCGCCTGCGCCATGCATCTGGCGCGGATCGAGAGCGGTGCGGACCCGGTCATGGCGCTGACCGAAGACCAGTTCTGAGACGAACGGATCAAACGAAAATGAACGGCGGGCCTCGGCCCGCCGTTTCAATTTTCGATCACCGCCATGTCAGGCGAAGTGTAGCGCCGGGCGATTGTTTTGCGGCCATGCAGGTCTAACCTCGGAATCTCAACCGAGACACGATTCCCGCCGAGCCCCGCCGCCATGTATCTCAATAACGCAGAAACCCACCGCCGATACGATGCCGCGCTCGCAGAGCTGCGGGCGCGGGGCGTGTTCCGCTCGACCCGTCCTTCCATGGGCGCGCGGGTACTGCATTGGCTGGGCTTCGAGCCGCGCCCGATTCCCTATCTCGACTGGAAGCAGAACCTGCTGATCTTCGGCGCCGGGTTCGCGGTGGCGCAGCTCCTCGTGGATCATCTGCTGAGCGCGACGGAGGGCATGTCCTACGCGCCGCATCTGGTAACGCTGGTGATCTCGGCGCTCGCCTTCGGGGCGCTGATGGCGCTGTGGCAGATCCACCGCAAGAACAAGCTCGGGCTGAGCGATTGGGACGACCTCTAGGCGCGGTCCCGGTGCTTGGCTTCGGAGCACGGGTGGTCTGGCCAGCGCGCAGGTTTCTTCCTAAGCTGCGCGCAACCTGACGCGCCTTCCCGCGCTACATTGCCCCGGAGCCTGAATGCCCAAACGACTGCGCCTGACCCGTCGCTTTCCCGTCGCCATGACCAATGACGCCTATCGCAGCCTCAACCGCTTCGCGCAGGAGGCGGAAATCACGCCCGACGAGGCGCTGACCTTCCTGTTCGAGCATTTCAACTCCGTCACCCACGAGGAAAATCTCAACCACCGCCTGCGGCTGTTCAAGGCCGAGCTTGGCGAGCGCAAAGCCTGATTTCGAAAGGACATCCATGACCCGCCTGTCTCTCGCTTTCGCTGTCGCATCCCTTGCCGTCTCGGCCCTGCCCGCCTTTGCCTTCGACTCCGCCGACCGCAACGCTGTCACGCAGGAGGTCGCGGGCTTCACCAAGGCGGTGGAAGAGAAGGACTACTCGGTTTTCTTCGACACGGTGCCGCCGAAGATGATGCAGGCCATCGCGGATCAGACGGGCGTACCGAAAGAGCAGCTCGAAGAGATCATGCGCAAGCAAATCAACGACGCGATGGCCTCGGTCACGATCGACGAGTTCGAGATGAACACCAACGAAATGAAAACCGGCGAGACGTCTTCGGGCCGGGCCTATGCGCAGATTCCGACATCGACGGTGATGGAGGTGCCCGATATGGGCAAGGTGCGCTCGACCAATACCACGCTGGCGCTGCAGGATGGCGAGGAATGGTATCTCGTGCGCATCGACAGCCCGGCGCAGATCGCGGTATTGCGCAAGGTGTATCCCGATTTCGAAGGAATCGAGTTTCCCAAGGGAACGATGCAGGCGGTGCGCTAACCGCGCCGCTCCTCTCGCTTTTTCCGTGCTTTCCGTTCACGTCCGTTCACCTCTCGCAACGGAACGTCACCCTCTCCCTCGCGTTGGACGCAACGTCGTGATCGAATGACGTTGCGGCGGAATGCCCACGAGGGGCTTACGTTCGCGTCACTTAGGGGCCAGATTGGCATCGTGATCAGGGAGGACCGCAACAAATGGCGGCACAACTTTATTGCTTCGGAGAGTCGGGGAACGCGTACAAGGCGGCGCTGACGATGGAATTGGCGGGCTACGACTGGGAGCCGGTCTATGTCGATTTCTTCAACGGCGAGGCGCGCAGCGCCGAATACCAGGCGCTGAACGAAATGGCCGAGGCGCCCGTCTTCAAAGAGGGCGACCTGACCCTGTCGCAATCCTGCGTCATCCAACTTCACATCGCGGAGCAGACCGGCAAATTCCTCGCCGAGGACCGCAACGAAATGCTGCGCTGGATGTTCTGGGATGCGCAGAAAGGCTCGGGCCAGCAAGGCGGGTTGCGCTTCCTGATGAACTTCCTGCCCGAAGACAAGCGTCCGCAAGAGGCGATCGGCTGGCTGAAGGGCCGCGTGCTGACCGCGATCAAGACGCTGGAGAAACACATGGAGGGTCGCGACTGGGTCGTCGGCGACCAGCCCAGCTTGGCCGATTTCGCCTGCTGCGGCTATCTCTACTACCCCGAGCCCTTTGGGTTCGACCGCAAGGAATTCCCCAATATCGACCGTTGGCTGGATGGCATTGCCGCCCTGCCCGGTTGGAAACACCCCTATGATTTGATGCCCGGCAATCCTTCCGACCGGGCGTGAGGAGGAACCATGACGGAAGCCTATATCTATGACGCAGCCCGCACTCCGCGGGGCAAGGGCCGCAAGGACGGCGCCTTGCACGAGGTCAGCTCGGTCGCGCTGTCCGCGCGGCTGCTTAACGCGGTGGCCGAGCGCAACAACCTCGAAGGCCATGCGGTCGAGGACGTAATCTGGGGCAACGCGACCCAGGTGATGGAGCAGGGCGGCTGCCTTGCGCGCTCGGCGGTGCTTCTGTCGGATCTCGACGAGCGCATCCCGGGCCTGTCGATCAACCGCTTCTGCGCGTCGGGCATGGAAGCCGTGAACCTCGCCGCGAACCAGGTGCGCGGCGGCGCTGGCATGGGATACATCGCAGGCGGCGTCGAGATGATGGGCCGCGTCGCGATGGGCTCGGACGGCGCAGCAATCGCCGTGGACCCGTCGCTCGCGATGAAGACCTATTTCGTCCCGCAGGGCATCTCGGCCGATATCATCGCCACCGAATACGGCTTTAGCCGCGAAGACGTCGACGCGCTCGGCGTGGAATCGCAGCGCCGTGCGGCGGAGGCGATCAAGGAAAACCGCTTCGCAAAATCCATCGTGCCGGTGAAGGACCAGAACGGTTTGATCATTCTCGAGCAGGACGAATTCCCGCGTCCGGGCACGACGATGGAATCGCTCGGCAGCCTGAAGCCGTCCTTCAAGGAAATGGGCGAGGTCATGCCCGGCTTCGACAAGGTCGCGATGCTGAAATACCCGCACCTCGATCACATCAACCACGTCCATCACGCCGGCAACTCCTCGGGCATCGTGGACGGGGCCGCCGCCGTGCTGATCGGCAACAAGGAATTCGGTGAGGCGCATGGCCTCAAGCCGCGCGCGCGCATCCGCGCCACCGCGAAGATCGGCACCGATCCGACGATCATGCTGACCGGCCCGGTGCCCGTGACCGAAAAGATCCTCGCCGATTCGGGCATGTCGATCTCCGACATCGACCTGTTCGAGGTGAACGAGGCGTTTGCTGCGGTCGTGCTGCGCTTCATGCAGGCCTTCCAGGTCGACGCATCGAAGGTCAACGTCAACGGCGGCGCGATCGCGCTTGGCCACCCGCTCGGCGCCACCGGCGCGATCATCATCGGCACGCTGCTGGACGAGCTCGAACGCCGCGACCTGAACACCGGTCTGGCCACGCTCTGCGTTGCGTCCGGCATGGGCGCCGCGACCATCATCGAGCGCGTGTGAGGGAGGAACGAATGGCTGATTTCAAATACGAACTTGGCAGCGACGGCGTTGCCGTCATCACTTGGGACGTGCCCGAGAAGTCGATGAACGTGATGAGCATGGAGGGCTTCGCGCTTCTCGACAGCTTCATCGACAAGGCGCTGGCGGATGACGCCGTGAAGGGTGTCGTCATCACCTCCGGCAAGCCCGATTTCGCGGGCGGCATGGACCTCAACGTCATCGCGCAGATGCGCGAAGGCGGCGCTCAGGCGATCTTCGACGGCGTGATGCAGATGCACCATGTCCTGCGCAAGATCGAGCGCGCCGGCATGGACCCGAAGACCAACAAGGGCGGCAAGCCGATCGCAACCGCGATCCCCGGCACCGCGCTCGGCATCGGTCTGGAACTGCCGCTGTCGACGCACCGCACTTTTGTCGCTGACAACCCGAAGGCCAAGATCGGCCTGCCCGAGATCATGGTCGGCATCTTCCCCGGCGGCGGCGGCACCACCCGTGTCTCGCGCAAGCTCGGTGCGATGGCGGCGGCGCCCTTCCTGCTGGAAGGCAAGCTCTCGGACCCCAAGAAGGCAAAGGCCGCGGGCCTGATCGACGAGGTCGTCGAGGATCCGCTGGCCTCCGCGAAGGAATGGGTGCTGAACGCCAAAGACGCCGATCTGGTCAAACCGTGGGATGCGAAGGGCTTCAAGATGCCCGGCGGCGCACCCTATCACCCGGCGGGCTTCATGACCTTCGTCGGCGCTTCCGCGATGGTGCATGGCAAGACCGCGGGCGTCTATCCGGCGGCCAAGGCGCTGCTCTCGGCGGTCTATGAAGGCGCGCTCGTGCCCTTCGATCAGGCGATCAAGATCGAGGCGCGCTGGTTCACCAACGTTCTGCTGAACCCGTCGTCGACCTCGATGATCCGTTCGCTCTTCATCAACAAGGGCGCGCTGGAGAAGGGCGCGAACCGTCCCGACGTGCCGGACCAGAAGGTCAAGAAGGTCGGCATCCTCGGCGCGGGCATGATGGGCGCAGGCATTGCCTATGTCTCGGCCAAAGCCGGTATCGAGGTCGTGCTGATCGACAACAGCCAGGAGGCCGCCGATCGCGGGAAGTCCTATTCCGAGGGCATCCTCGACAAGGGCATCTCGCGCAAGAAGGTCACCGAAGAGGGCAAGGCCAAGACGCTGGGCCTGATCAACGCGACCACGGATTACGCCGCGCTTGAGGGTTGCGACCTGATCGTGGAAGCCGTGTTCGAAGATCCGGGCGTCAAAGCCGAGGTCACCAAGAAGGCCGAAGCCGTGATTCCGCAGGATGCGATTTTCGCGACCAACACCTCGACCCTGCCGATCACCGAGCTCGCCAAGGCCAGCGCACGCCCCGAGCAGTTCATCGGCATCCACTTCTTCTCGCCCGTCGACAAGATGATGCTGGTGGAGATCATCAAGGGTGCCGAAACCGGTTCGGTGGCCGTGGCCAAGGCGCTCGACTTCGTGCGCCAGATCCGCAAGACGCCGATCGTGGTGAACGACGCGCGCTTCTTCTACGCCAACCGCTGCATCATCCCCTATATCAACGAGGGGATTCGCATGGTGGCCGAAGGGGTGAACCCGACGCTGGTGGAACACGCCGCGACTATGGTCGGCATGCCGCTCGGACCGCTGCAGCTGGTAGACGAGACCTCGATCGACCTCGGCGTGAAGATCGCGAAGGCCACCAAGGCGGCGATGGGCGATGCCTATCCCGATGAGGCGGTCGATGACGTGTTGTTCTGGATGGCCGACGAAGGCCGGATGGGCCGCAAGTCGAACGCGGGCTTCTACGACTATGACGACAAGGGCAAACGCCAAGGCCTGTGGGACGGCCTCGACGCCAAGTTCCCGCGCGCCGACGAGCAGCCCGACGTGCATCACGTGCAGCATCGCCTGCTGATGGCGCAGGTGCTGGAAGCCGTGCGCGCCTTCGAGCAGGGCGTGCTGGAAGACATCCGCGAGGGTGACGTGGGCGCGATCCTCGGCTGGGGCTTCGCCCCGTGGTCGGGTGGCCCGTTCTCGTGGCTCGACATCCTCGGCGCCGGCAAGGCGGTGGAGATCTGCGAGGCGCTCACCGCGCAATACGGTCCGCGCTTCGAAGCCCCCGCCCTGCTGCGCGACATCGCAGCCAAGGGTGACACCTTCTATGGTCGTTTCGGCGACGGTCAGGCCGCGAAAGCCGCCTGATCCGACGGCGCCAGAAAACCAGAACGCCGGGACCGAATGGCCCCGGCGTTTTTCTATGCGCGCGCCTTCCTCTGCGCCGAAGCGTTCGCCTATTCCCGGGCAAAGGAAAACGCCGCACCCTGGTCTGGGGTGCGGCGTTCGGCCTGTCAGAATTTCAGGAGGGGATCAGGCCGGGCTATCACTCTGCCGCGTAAGCATGTGCGGTCAGATCTTCGTCGATCAGCCCCGCGACGATCGAGCGCGCCATCTCGAGCGACAGCGTCTCGTAGTTCGGGCCTGCATCATCGTCGAAGAGCGCTTCGAGCCGGTGGCTGTTGACCGAACCGCAATGGACCATGCCAGAACCATTAGCGTAGACGATCTCCTCCTCCTCAAACTCCAGCACGATCACGTCGATCGGACGGTGGGGTGTAATCCGATCGATCCCGCGATAGCCTTCAAGTGCCGAAGCGGGGATCACGGCGAAGGGGTCACCGTAAATTGCCTCGGCCATGTCGCTTTCCACCATCATGTTCTGTTCAGGCAAAAGCAGCATCGGGGTTTTGTTGCCCAACGCGCCGACCGGCACGGCGAGCGGCTTGCGATGGTCCGGGCAACGCCCGTGACCGAGCCAGAGTTGAGTCCGTTTGACGTCCGCGACGGGACGCAGGCCACTGTCGAAAGTCATGACCATGTCACCGGCTGCGATCGCTTCCACCGGGCGCCAGCCCATGGCGGTGGCGATGCGCGTTCCGGCGACGATTCCCGACGCAGCTCCGTTGTCGAGCATTCGCCCGGAGGTTGCGCCCGCCAGAGCGGTATCAAAGGCGCAATCGTCGTCCCAGGTCGTCGTTGCACTGCGGGTCATGTCGGTCTTCCTTCTGAAAGTCGGCGAGGCCATTTCTTGGTCCTACCCAGATCAATTGATTCCTAGGGAGTTTCCGGGGCCGAAAGGTGACCGAAATGTGGCAAACCTATACTTTCGGACAGTAAGTTGCTCACGGACCCGTGATTGACCTATCTTTTTGGATAGGGGACACGCTCGATTGACCTATCTTTTTGGATAGGGGCGCGTTCACCGGCCGTAAGAATGGCCCAAAATGCGTCGCAATCTGCAATCGCGCGAAAATTTAGAATCGGTAATCGAACCGCGCGATGTCTTCGGCACAGAGTTTTGAAACCACTTCAGCGTCAACATCCGAAAAATACTCGCGCCAGTTGCGCTTCCGCGCGGAAATGTTGGATCGCGCGAAAGGCGTCACGGAAAACCCCAGATGCGTCGCGAGGGGTTCGGCATCGGCCTCTACATCTTCAAGGCGAATATAAAGGTCGCAAATCTCCTCCCCGTCCGGCAGCCGCATGTAGCTGCCATAAGGGGCCGCCGCGAGCGATGCCTGGGTGTGCGGATGGTTTATGAAGTCCGAAAAGCTGAGTGACTTTGCTAATGCCACGGCCGGATGCGTCATCTGCTGCTCGCGCAACCAATGGTAGTAGCTGACGACCCGATCCCACGGGTTCCGCACAAGTGTGAAAGTGAAATAGGCCCGAGCCTGCTCTTCCGTATAGAGCCCCAGCCCGTCGCTCAGCGTGGAATGCTTCCAAAGCCGCCCTCGCGTCTCGCGGCCCGCCAGCCTGCGTTTGCGCCGCTGCGCCTTGGGCGTGTCTCCGATCAGAAGATCGTCCGCCATGGCGCGGTCCTCCAGCGCGAGCGTCAGCGCCGTGCCGCCCGTCTTCGGGATGTGAACGAAGATATAGCGACGGCCATGCGAAACGATCATGCGCGAGACACTATCTCTGACGAAAGATGACGCAAACCCTCTTTCCTTTCGCGCGGAGCCGCCTGAAGATGCCCGAACAATTGAGGAGGAGGTTTTCATGGGCTGGCTTGCCGACGAGACGGGTTTGGAGAAATGCGCGGCGAATTACGCCCCGCTTACACCTTTGTCGCATCTCAACCGAGCGCTGGAGGTCTTCCCCGAGCGGCTGGCGGTGATCTACGGCAGCCGCTCTTATAATTACGTCGATTACCACGCGCGCGTGAGCCAGCTCGCCTCGGCGCTCAAGGCGCGCGGCGTGAACTCGGGTGACGTGGTAGCGACGATCCTGCCCAACACCCTACCCCAGATCGAAGCGCATTTCGGCGTGCCCGCCTGCGGCGCGGTGCTGAACGCGATCAACACACGGCTCGATGTCGATACCGTCGCCTATATCTTCGAACATGGCGGCGCGAAGATCGTGCTCTGCGACGTGGCCTTCCTGCCGGTGGCCGAAGAAGCCGTGAAGAAGATGAAAGGCCCCGCGCCGCAGATCGTGGAGGTGGCCGACCCCGATCACGGGTTCGAGCCGACCGGGCATTACCTCGAATACGAGGCGCTGGTGGCCGAGGGCGACCCGATGTTCGACTGGATCATGCCGGAGGACGAATGGGAGAGCATCGCGCTCAACTACACCTCCGGCACGACCGGCAAGCCCAAAGGCGTCGTCTATCACCACCGCGGCGCCTATCTCTCGACGCAGGCGAACGCGATCTCGTGGCGGATGCAGCTTTACCCGGTTCTGCTGACCATCGTGCCGCTGTTCCATTGCAACTCCTGGACCCATAGCTGGATGGCCCCGATGATGGGCGGCACGGTCGTCGGCTGCCGGGATGTGACCGCGAAGAACATCTATGACGCGATCGCCGATCACGGGGTGACGCATTTCGGTGGCGCGCCGATCGTGCTCAACACCATCGTCAACGCCAAGGACGAGCATCGCCGCCCCTTCGATCACGTGGTCGAAGTCTTCACCGCCGGCGCCCCGCCGCCCGCCTCGACGCTGGCCGCGATCGAACCGCTGGGGTTCAACGTCACGCAGGTCTACGGGCTGACCGAAACCTACGGGCCAGCCGTGGAATGCACCTGGAAGCCATCCTGGGACGGCGCAACCGGCGAGGAACGTGCCGAACTGAAGGCGCGCACGGGCGTGTCGATGCCGATGCTCGAACAGGTAACCGTTCACGATCAGGGCAAGGAGGTCGCCCGCGACGCTCAGCATCTGGGCGAGATCGTCTTCCGCGGCAACATGGTGATGAAGGGCTACTTCAAGAACCCGCAGGCGACGCGCGAGGCCTTCGAGGGCGGCGTGTTCCACTCCGGCGACATCGCCTTCATGCATCCCGACGGCTACATCAAGATCACCGACCGCGCGAAGGACATCATCATCTCGGGCGGGGAGAACGTCTCCTCGGTCGAGGTGGAAGGCGTGATCTGCGCCCACCCGGCGGTCTCGCTCGCGTCGGTCGTGGCGAAGCCCGACGAGACCTGGGGCGAAGTGCCCTGCGCCTTCGTCGAGCTGAAGGAGGGCAAGGAGGCGACGGAAGAGGAGTTGATCAAGTTCTGCCGCGAGCGGCTCGCGGGCTTCAAGACGCCCAAGCGCGTGGTCTTCTCCGAACTGCCGAAAACCTCGACCGGGAAGATCCAGAAATTCGAGCTGCGGGCCGTGGCCAAGCTGCTCGACGCGTAGGTCTTTCTTCTACGCGTGCGCGCGCCCGCGCGAGGGCGCGCGCAAAAGGCTCAGCTTTCGCTCTCGGCGCAATGCTGGCGGAAGGCGCGCGACAGCATGTCCAACTCGGTGCGCAGCAGGTCGATCTCGGCGCGCAGATCACCCGCGAGCGGCGCGCCTGCGACCAGAGAGAAGCGGTCGATCACCTCGCCATCCGATTTGCGGCAGACGAGGAAGGTCAGCACCCCCTCACTCAGCAACTCCGCCGGGATCGGCTGCGAGAGGCGCCAGTCGCCCGGCTCGCCAGTCAGCAACAGCCCTTCCAGCACCTCGCCCTGATGGCGCACCTCAAGATCGGGCGCCTCTTTCTCGTGGCTCACCGCCTCCCAGCGCCCGGCCTTGATCCGTGAATTTTCCAGCATCCTCGCCTCCGTCACAGCTCGGCGCGCGGGTAGCGCGCGAAGGTGAGATCGCGGATCACCACCTCGTTCATCCGTGGGTTTTCGAAAATCAGGTCGACCCATACCTTTTCCAACCGCCGCTCGTTCATCCGCGTATAGGCCAGATCGAATTCGACATAGCGCGCGCCCTCGCCTTGGGGCAATTCGCGCACCAGCTGCTCCGAATTGGGGCCGTGCTTGATGTTGAGGCGGCAGAACACCTCCAGTTCCCGCTCGCACTCCAGCTGCATCTCCAGCCGGATGAGATGGTTGAGTTGCAGCCCGCCAAGCGCCGCATCGGGTAGGTCGAGCACCAGCGACAGGAACGAGCCTTCGAAGCGCAGCACATCGAGCCGCAGCCCGAACGGCGCGAGCGTCTCGCCCTTGGTATTACGGATCTGGCGCAGCGTTATCTCGGACCGAGGGCAGTCATGGAACAGGGTGAGGTCATCGCCAAGCTTGTCGCGACTTTGCGCCCCCGCGATCCCATGCGGATGCGCCTTCACCCGCCAGAGCAGCGGACGCCACGCCCAGTCACTGCCGGCGGGCTTGCGGACCGACGTATCACCGGGAAAGGCCGTCAGCCGCTGCTCGGTCGCGCGGAGCACCGTGTCGAGCTCGTTGCGCAGCGCGCGCGCCCGGGCGCGCAGACTGCGCAGTCCATCAGGCCCAAGCGTGGGCACCGTGGACGCCGCATCGCGCCAGCGCCGCAAGCTGCGCCGCTCGGCAATCCGTTGCAACAGCGATCCGCCGTTTCGCCCCGCCATGTCCCCGCCCTTCTTTCCCGTCCTGCCGTTGCCGCTTGCGGCATCACAGCAGTTATTCCTTATCAGCGGATTCTGAGAAAGGGAAATTTCCGGGCGAAGTCATCATGTTCCGGCGTGGCGACGCGCGCTCGGAGCGTCACGTCCGCACGGTCAGTTCGCGGCGCGGATCGCGGCGATGAATTTCTCCAGCAACTGGCGCTGCTGGGCGTAGCTCAATTCGCCTTCCTTCAGCGGCATAACCGACAGCGCGGTGATCCGCCCGCCAAGCGCGGTGACGCCCCGCAGATAGG
This sequence comes from Thioclava sp. IC9, assembly GCF_002213225.1. NCBI lineage: Bacteria > Pseudomonadati > Pseudomonadota > Alphaproteobacteria > Rhodobacterales > Paracoccaceae > Thioclava > Thioclava sp. IC9. The sequence goes on along the minus strand of NZ_NBNX01000004.1, from coordinate 351,978 downwards.
TCTTGGCGATCGGCGGCCCGCCGGTGCCGGAGCGATCCTCGACCCGCAGCAGCAAGGTGCCGTCGGCGATATCGGTGCCCTTGATAGTGACGTCGCCCGCCTCGCCAGATCGCGACAGCGCCGCCCGCCCAATCTCGGAATGGAAGAAATCGCCGATCTTCTTGAGCCGATCCCGTGACAGCTTGCCGGAGCCATCCTCCAGCGCGGGCGGCCCGACGGTGACGCTCAGCAGCGCAGGCTCTGGCGCATGGGCATCCTCGGCATTGCGCGAGATTGCAGCGCAATTGCCGAACAGCGCGAACCCCCCCGCACCGGAATTGCGCAGGCTTTTCGGATCGACGCACCAGCCCTTCGGCGCGGCTACCGTCAGCGCGCCATTCGCGAGCGTGGTGCGGGCCTTCGCGACCTGCGCCGAACCGAAGGCTGTCGGCTGACACCCCGCCAGCAATCCGGTGACCCCCAGCGCGAGGGCGAGGGAGGCCAAAAGACGCGACGAGCGGTGTTTGACAGCAGAAATCATGAGTTTTGAGATAGCCTCAGGGCCCTCATCGCGCAAGTCTGCCGGGGCTCGCCGCACTGCGGCTGCGCGGGGTTCAGCCCAATGTGATCCGGCGCGCAGCTGCCGCGCCATCCTCCGGATCGTGGCTGACCATCAGGCAAGGGATCCGCTCGGCCGCGAGATGCTGCAGCGTGAAACTGCGGATCTCGGCCCGCAGCTCCGCGTCGAGCGCGGCGAAGGGCTCGTCGATCAACACCGCGCGGGGCCGGGCAAGCAGAGTGCGCATCAGCGCCGCACGGGTGCTCTGCCCGCCCGACAGCGTCGCCGGATCGCGATCAGCCATGCCCGCAAGCCCGGCCTGTTCCAATGCCGCCTCGACCGCCGCGCGCCGGGCCGCCTTGCCCTTCACCTGCCCGGGCAACCCGAAGGCCAGATTGTCGCCCACCGAGAGATGTGGGAAAAGCTGCGCCTGCTGAAACAGCATCCCGATGCCGCGTTTCTCGGCGGGCAGCTGCGTGACGCTTTCGCCATCGAGCAGCACATCGCCCGAGGCCGTGAACCCACGCGACAGGTGCCCGCCGATATGGGCGAGCAGGCTCGACTTGCCGATCCCGGACGGCCCCATCAGGCAGACGGTCTCGCCGGGCGCCACGACCAGCGACAGCGACGCGAAGAGCGGCGCGGAGGCGCCGGGCGCGGTCAGGCTCAGATCGATCAACTCGAGGCTCATGCCACTCCTCCGCGCAACCCGCGCCGATTGCGATGCCACCATGTCGGCACGGCGAGCGCCAGCGCGAAACCCAGCCATGGCAGCGCCGCCTGCATGAGCGCGAGGATCGCGGCCAGCCGCCGATCCGCCCCCGAGGCGAGCGCGACAGCTTCGGTCGCCAGCGCCTGAACGCGCCCCGCCCCGGGCAGCAGAACTGCGAGATATTGCGCGACCGACACCGCGACCCCGATCGCCGCCGCCGCGCAGATCGGGCCCAGCAGCATCGGCAGCTTGATCCGCAGCAGGCGTCGTGTCGGCCCGGCCCCGAGGCTCGCCGCACTGGCGAGATGCGCCGGGTCGAGCGCGCGCCACGGCCCGGCCAGCGCGATCATCACATAGGGAAAGACGAACAGCAGTTCGGCCCATGTCACCGCGACCGGCCCGGGCGGCAGGCCGAGCCAGAGAAACCCCGTCGTCAGCCCCTGCAGAAACCCGATCTGCGGCAGCAAAAGCGGCAGGACGATCGAGGCGCCGAGCGGCAGGCGCTTGCCGGAGCGATCCTCGCTTTCCAACCAGAGCATCGCGAGGATCAGCGCCAGCCCGGTCGAGACCAGCGCAAGGGACAAGCTGGTCAGAGCGGGCCTTGCCCAATCCGCGCTGGCCCAGCGTTTGAGCGTCAGATCGGCGGGCATGGCATCGGGAAAGCGCCAGAAGCTCGCGAGGCTCCACAGGATCAGCGCGCCGAGCGATCCGATCGCCAGCAGACCGCCCGCCCCGATCACGCCAGCGCCGCTCCAGTTTCGCCGCGAGGTGCCGCGATGCCCAGCGCGGATCGCCGTCTTGCCCAGCCGTGCCACCGCGCGCTCGCCGGCCATCCAAAGCGCCGCACTCGCCCCCATCACCGCCAGCAGGATCACCGCCAGCGCCGAGGCGGGCACCGCCTGCGCGGGATCCGGCGCGCCGTAGAGTCGCAGGATCCGCATGGCCAGCGTCGGCGGGTTCGACGGCCCGAGGATCAGCGCCATGTCCACGACCGACAGCGAAAAGGCCAGTACGATCAGCGCCGGCAGGCGCAGTGCCGGGTAAAGCTGCGGCCAGACGATCCGCGCCCAGACGCGCCCCGGCGCATAGCCAAGCGCGCGCCCCGCCGCCATCTGCGCCGCCACCGGGCGCTGCGCGGCGGCGACCAGCGTCATCAGCGTCAGGAACGGCACCTCTTTCAGCATCAGCCCGAGGATCAGCGACAGCCCCCACGGGTCGCCCACAGTGACGATCTGCGGCGGCAAGTCCCAGCCAGTCGCCCAGGGCGAGATCAACCGCGCCGCCCAGCCCGAGGGCGCGATCAGGAAGGCCAGCCCGATCGCCAGCGCCGCATGGGGCACCGCGAGCAGAGGCGTCAGCCAGCGCGACGCCGATTGCCGCGTCATCAGCCAGCGCGCGAGCGGGATCGAAGCCGCAAGCGACAGCAGCGTAGCCCCCAAACCGGTCACCAGCGTCAGCCGCAGCGAGGTGAGGATACCGGGCGCGGCCAATGCCTCAGCGAAACCGTTCCAGCCCAGCGCGACGCGCCCCAGCCCCGGCTGCCAGCCAAACGCGGTCGCCAGCGTCAGCACCGCGCCCAGCAGCACTGGCGCGCCGATCACCAGCGTCATGATCGCCCCGGCGAGCCGCATCGGAACCTCACTTCGTGTAGCGCTGCGCCCAGTCCTCGGTGAGCTTGGTCATCCAGCTCGGGTGCGGCTCGGGCAGGGTCGGGCCCAACTCCTCCAGCGTCGGCAGCGCGGGCGCGGTGGGCAAATCAGCGAAGGCCTGTTTCGCCGCCTCGTCCAGCTTCGCCGGATCGAGCACCGAGAAACTTCCCAGCACGCGGATGTCCTGCATATGGGCCTGCGTGGCCGGATCGAGCAGGAAATTCGCGACCAGCTCCGCCCCCGCCTGATGCGCCGCGTTATAGGGAATCGCGACGTAGGAGATATTCCCGATCGTGCCGCCTTCGGGCACCCAGACGCGGACAGAGGGCGGCAGCACGCCCTGTTCGATCATCGCGGCGGGCGCGGCGGGATCGAAGAACATCGCGAAATCGACCTCGCCATCGGCCACCAGTTGCGCCTGCACGCTTTCGTTCTCGGGGAAGGATTTGCCTTCGCGCCACATCAGCGGGCGCAACGCATCGTACCACGCCCAGAGCGGCGCGGTTTCCTTGGTATAGGCCTCGTCCGTCACGGGCTGCGACAGCGCCGCCGGATCGGGCGCCAACTCGACCAGCGCCTGCTTGAGGAAGCTCGCCCCCATGAAATTCGACGGGTTGGGATGGGTGAAGCGGCCCGGATGCGCCTTGGCCCAATCCAAAAGCCCCGCCATATCCTTCGGCGGTTCGTTCACCCGCTCCGCATCATAGGCGAAGGCGAATTTCGCAAGCCGCCAAGGGCTCTCATAGCCCTCGGTCGGCACGGTGAAATCGGTCGTGGCCGCCGAGCCTTCCGACAGGTCGAGATATTTCGCATTGGGCAGATCGCTCACGAACGGCCCATGCAGCAGCCCCGCTTCCTTCATCGCCAGAAAGTTCGGCCCGTTGATCCAGATAAGGTCCACCGCGCCGCCGTCATCTTTGCCTGCCGCCTTCTCGGCCTGCACGCGCGAAACGGCTTCGGCAGTGTCGGACAGTTTCACCTGCTCGACCGTGACACCGTATTTCTCCTGCATCTGATCGGACACCCAGTCGATGAAAGCGTTGGTGCGCGGATCGCCGCCCCAGGCGTTGAAATAGACCGTCTGGCCCTTCGCCTCGGCCTGCGTCTGCGCCCAATCGGCGAAGGCGGGCGCAGCGAGCGGCAGCGCGAGACTCGCGGCAAGAACCGGGGCGGCAAGAAGGTTTCTCATACTCTCTCCGTTCAGGAAAACGCCCGCCAGCCCATCAGCCAGCGGGTCACGGTGGTCACGAAACAGGCGGCGGCGAAGATCCCGGCAAGGATCGGGAAGGCTTGCGGAAACAGACAGATCGCCGCGAAGAACAGGATCGTCTCGGCGCCTTCGGTAAGGCCGCCGAGGTAGTAGATGCCCTTGGTCGGATAGGCGTCGGTGCTCATCCCGCGCTTGGCGGCGATCGAGGCGAAAGCGAGGAAGCTCGACCCGGTGCCGACGAAGGCCGCGATCAGGATGGAAGCGGCGAGCGCGTTACGGGCCGGATCAGCCAGAGCGAAGCCCACCGGGATCAGCGCGTAGAACAGAAAATCCAGCGCGATATCGAGGAACGCACCGCGATCGGTCGGCCCCTTGATGCGGGCAATAGCCCCGTCGAGCCCGTCCGCGACCCGGTTGATCAGGATCAGCGCCAGCGCCAGCCAATAGGCGTGCAAGGCCAGCGCCGGAATCGCGAGCAGACCCAGCGCGAAGCCCGCCACCGTCACCTGATCGGCGCGGATACCGCGCGCGGCCAGCGCCTCGGCGGGGGGCTGCATCATGGCACGTTGCAGCGGCAGGAGAGCAGCATCGATCATCCGCGCCTCCATGTCATGAAGCGCTCGGCGATACGTAGCGTTCGCGGGTTCACATGCGACTGCCGCCAGCGCCCGGCGGCGTTCTTCGCGGCCTCCGACCAACTGGGGTAGATATGCGGCGTGGCAAGGATTTTGCCCAAGCCCAGCCCGTGCCGCATCGCCAGCGCGAACTCGGTAAGCACCTCGGCGGCATGCGCGCCGCAGACCGTGGCACCAAGGATCTTGTCGGAGCCTTTCGCGGTGACGATCCGCACGAAGCCCTGTCCCGCGCCTTCGGCCAGCGCCCGGTCCAAATCGCCAAGGGGATATGTCGTGACCTCGTGGTGCACGCCCTCCGCCTCGGCTTCTGCAGCTGTCATCCCCACCCGCGCCAGTTCGGGCGTGGTGAAGACCGCATGCGGGATCGGCGCGGCATGGGCCTTGAAGCGCCAGAACGGCGAGGCCAGCGAATTCGCCGCCGCGATCCAGCCCTGATGGCCCGCGGCGTTGGTAAGCTGCAAGGGCCCGGCCGCATCGCCTGCGGCGTGGATATTGGGCATGAGGGTTTCGAGGTAGTCGTTCGTCTCGATCACCTTGTTTGCCGGAATGCACAGCTCCTCCAGCCCAAAGCCTTCGAGCCGCGCCTTGCGTCCGACCGCGACCAGCAGCGTGTCGAACTGAATCTTGGAGCCGTCTTCCAGCTCCAGCCATTTACGTCCATCCGTGCTGGACTCGTCCCGCCCGAAGCGGATCGCCTTCGCACCAAGCTTCAGATCGGCCCCATCGGCGCGCAACGCGGCCGCGATGGCGTCCGAGGCCTCGGTATCTTCACGGATCAACAGCCGCTCCGCCGCCTCGACAACCGTCACGCCCGCCCCAAGACGCGCCAGCGCCTGCGCTATCTCGCAGCCGATCGGGCCACCGCCAAGGATCACCATCCTCTCGGGTGGCGCAGGCATCGCAGCGAGCGCCTCCCACAGCGTGTCCGAGGTCAGGGGCTCGACCGATCCAATCCCCTCGATCGGCGGGATCACCGGGGCCGCGCCGGTCGCGAGCACGACGCCGCGCGTCGTCAGGCGCTGGTCGCCCACGCGCACGGTCCACGGGTCTTCCAGTCGCGCATGGCCTTCGATCACCTCGACGCCCAAACCTTCATAGCGCTCCACGGAATCATTCGGCTCAATCTGCGCGATCACCTCGGATATCCGCCGCGTCACGACGGACCAATCGACCGAGACATCCGCGCGCACGCCCAGCGCCTCGGAACCGCGTGCCACACCCACAGCCCTCGCCGAGGCAATCAGCGCCTTCGACGGCACGCAGCCGAAATTCAGGCAATCGCCGCCCATCGGGCCGTCCTGCACCAGCGTGACTTTCGCCTTCGCTTGGGCCGCGACATAAGACGCCACAAGCCCCGCCGCCCCTGCGCCGATGACGATCAGGTTGCGGTCGAACTTGGCCGGGCGCTCATAGCCGCGATAAGCGCGCTTGCGCGCCCAGAATCGTAGCGCCGCGCGCGCCACCCACGGAAACACCGCCAGCGCCGCGAAGGCACCGAGCAGACCCGGCGAGACGATCCCCGACAGGCTGTTCAGATCGCCCAGCTGCGCCCCCGCCGCGACATAAACGGCCGTCCCGGGCAGCATGCCGAGTTGCGAGACGGCATAGAACTTCCACGCCTTCACCCGGGTCAGCCCGAAGGCGAGGTTGATGACGAAGAACGGCACGACCGGGATCAGGCGAAGCGAGAACAGGTAGAACTCGCCGTCGCGCGCGGCGCCTTTCTCGATCTTCGCAAGCCGTGGGCCAAGCCGCCCGCGCACCCAGTCGCGCATCAGGTAGCGCGCGACCAGAAAGGCCAGCAGCGCCCCGATGGAAGACGCGAAGGAGATCAGCACCAGCCCCTGCCAGAAGCCCAGCAGCGCCGCGCCCAAAAGGGTCAGCCAGACCGCAAAGGGCAGCGACAGCGCCGTAACGACAACGTAGGTGACGAAGAACCCGATGGGCAGCGCCAGCGGATGCGCCTCGCGCCACGCCGCGAGACTGTCGCGCAGGGCGCGCAGCCGTTCGGGGTCGGGATCGGCCACCAGAAAGGTCGCGATCACCGCCAGAGCGATCAGGCCAAGGAATATCAGAGGTTTGCGCATGGTCCTCCCGTGGGTGACGCCCCAGTGATAGAGGCGATGCGATCTTTCCCCAAGTCGTTTCACGCGCGGATTTCGTTACGCGCTTTCTCTCGGGTTCGCTATTTGGCACTGTTACGCAGAAAACGGAGGCGGGGATGCATTTCATTGCAGTCGATGGCGGAGGCAGCGGATGCCGGGCGGTGTTCGCCGATGCGTCAGGCCGCGTCATCGGACGCGGCGAGGCCGGCCCCGCGAATATCGCCTCCGACTACGACGCGGCGCGGCAAAATATCTTCACCGCCATCGAAACCGCGATGCGGCCCCTCGATGCACCGAAGATTCGCGCGGTGCTCGGGCTGGCCGGGGCGAACCATGCGCCCGCCGCCGAGGCTTTGGCCGCCGAGCTGCCTTTTCCCGCCCGCGTCGTACAAGATGTGACGACCTCGGTGCGCGGCGCCCTAGGACCGGAGGACGGTATCGTCGCGGCCATTGGCACCGGCTCTTTCTTCGCGCGGCAGCTGGGCGGTCAGCAACACGCGATCGGTGGCTGGGGCTTGCGGCTGGGCGATGAGGGCTCGGGCGCTTGGATGGGCCGGGCGCTCGGAATGCGAGCGGGGCGTGCGCTGGATGGTTTCTGCCCGGTGACGCCGCTGCTGCGCGACTTCCTCGACGAGATGAACGGGCGCAACGGGCTGATCGCGTTCAGCCTCGACGCCACCCCCGCCGATTGGGCGCGGTTTGCGCCGCGCGTCCTGCAGTCGACCGACCCTGCCGCGGTCGCCGTGCGCGAGGCTGCGCAGACGGAGATTCGGGAGGCCATCGCGCTGTTGCAACCCGAAGAGCCGCTGCCCGTGACGTGGCTCGGCGGACTTGGACAGGGTCTGGCGGTGCAAGATTGGCCGCAGCGGGCGGCGAAAGGCAACGCGCTGGACGGTGCCTTGGCATTGGCGATGGAGGATGCGTTTTGGACAAGTTGATCCTGACGGGCGCGCGCGTTTTCGATGGCGCCGCCTTCCACGAAAACTATGCAATCGTGCTGGAACAGGGTCGAATCTCGGCCCTCTGCCCGATCGCGGAACTGCCAGAGGGCGAGGTGATCGAGTTTCCGGGAGGCACGCTCGCGCCCGGGCTTGTCGATCTGCAGGTGAACGGCGGCGGCGGCGTGATGCTCGACGGGCGCGCGACGCTGGAGACGATCTCCAGCATCTGCGCCGCGCATGCCGATCTTGGCGCGACGACGATCCTGCCGACGCTGATCACCGACACCCGCGCCGCGACCCAGACCGTGCTGGCGGCAGGTATCGCCGCCGTGTCGCGAGTGCCGGGCTTCGGCGGGCTGCATCTGGAGGGCCCGCATCTCGACCCGAAGCGCCCCGGTTGTCACCCGCCGGGCTGCATCCGACCGATGGACGAAGAGGATATCGAGACGCTGCTGGAGGCGAAGACCGGGCTGCCCGCGCTGATCGTGACGCTCTCGCCCGCCAACGCGACGCCCGAACAGATCGCGCGCCTCTCCGATGCCGGTATCGTCGTCAGCCTCGGCCATTCCGATTGCAGCTTCGCGGAGGCTCAGGAGGCCATCGCGGCGGGCGCGCGGATGGTCACCCATCTCTTCAATGCGATGAGCCAGCTGGGCTCGCGCGAACCCGGACTCGTCGGCGCGGCGCTGTCGCAGCCGGTCTCCGTGGGGCTGATCGCGGACGGCATCCATGTGCATCCCGACACGATCCGGCTGGCGCTGGAGGCGAAACGGCAGGGCGAGGTCTTCCTCGTCTCCGACGCGATGGCCTGCGCCGGGTCCGCTCTGACCGAGTTTGATCTCGCCGGTCGCCGCATCCTGCGCCGCGACTGGGCGCTGCGGCTGGAGGACGGCACGCTTGCCGGGGCCGATCTGTCGCTGCCGCAGGCGGTGCGCTTCATGATCGAGACGGTTGGCGTATCACCGGCACAGGCGCTTGCGATGGCAAGTCGTATCCCGGCCGAGGCAATCGGCGCGCCGGTGGCCCGGATCGCCCCCGGTCTCGCAGGGGATCTGGTGCATTTCGATGACGATTGGCGCCTGACCGAAGTCTGGCAGGGCGGTCAGGCGAAATCTTCCACCGCATAGCCCTGAATGTAGAGCAGCGCGCTCAGATCACCGAAGTTGATCCGGATGTCGCATTCGGCGGCAACGGAGGGCTTGGCATGCAGCGCCACGCCCGCGCCCGCGAGCTTCAGCATTCCCAGATCGTTCGCCCCGTCGCCCACGGCCATGACCTGCGCGTGATCCAGCTTCAGTTTTTCCGAAATTTCCAGCAAAGCCTGAACCTTGGCTTCACGCCCGAGGATCGGCTGCGAGGGCACGCCCGTCAGCTTGCCATCCTCGACTAGCAGCAGGTTCGCGCGGTTCTCGTCGAAGCCCAGCGTCTCCGCGACATAGCCGGTGAAGGCCGTGAATCCGCCCGAGACGAGCACACAGTAGGCGCCATTGGCCTTCATCGTCGCGACCAGATCGTGCCCACCGGGCATGAAGCTGATGCGGTTCGCGATCACCTCGGAAATCACGCTCTCGGGCAGCCCTTTCAGCAGACCGACCCGCTCGGTCAGCGCGCCTTCGAAATCCAGCTCGCCATTCATCGCCCGCGCGGTGATCTCCTTCACGCGTTCACCCACGCCCGCCACGTCGGCCAGCTCGTCGATGCATTCCTGCTGGATCATCGTCGAGTCCATATCCGCCAGCAGCATCTGCTTGCGACGCCCCTCGGCGGGCTGCACGACCAGATCGACGCCCAGCCCCTGCAGGCCCTCCCACGCCTCCCAACGATTCGACGGCACGCGGTCCACCATGAACTCGGCTGCGACATTCGGGTTGAGCCAACGCGCATCGCCACCGCCCCATGCGCCACAGAGCGCATCGAGCGTACCTTGATCCAGATTGGCCTTTTTCGGGTCAGCGATCAGCGTGGCGGTAAACATGCGCGCTCCTTGGGGAATATCGGCTCCGAATTTAGATGCCGGAATTAGACCAATTTCCCGGCGCATGCCAGAGCATCGCCACGGGGCAACCTGCGCCTCCTCTCCGGGTGTCGGTCGCCTCGCTATTTGTCGGCTTCACCCGTTCCGGAACGCTCCGCGCGCGTTGCTACCTCTGTCTGGCAGACTTCGCGGAACGTCTTCCAGACCTCCGCCATCTCGGGGTCGGCTTTCAGTTCGGCGATCCGCGCATGATGAGCGTCGATCGCCGCGGTGTGCAACGCGGACAACACCGGATCTTCGAGGAAGCGGCCCATCTCGCGCCGGATCGCCAATCCATAGCGCAGCATGGTCAGGTTATCTTCGCGCGCAGAGCTGCGTTTGCGCGCATAATTGGCAGTCAGCCGGTCCGGCCGCACCGCGTCGCCGCGCTCCATTTTCAGTAACAGGCTTTCCGCCGAGCGTACCGAATAATGCGCGAGCCATGCCTGATCATATCGCCCGCGCACATCGTAGCCGCGATCCGTTCCGACACGGAATTTACGCGGCACCGGGACGCCGGCACCGTCGAGCCAACGAATGCCGCGCCGTCGCTCCATCTGCGGACGATGGTTGTTCCATTCGAGGACCGTCGGCGTGACCTTTGCGATCGTCTTCACGCCACGACGGGCACGGCGCGCTCCGGGTCTCATGTCGATCGCCCAGGTGAACCGCTCGGTAACGAGACCTTCTTCGAAGCTTTCTCGCCCTCCGAACCCGAAGAGCAGCTCGCCGAAGGAGATCGCATCGGGATAATCGTGCAATGCCAGAAGCCCCGGAAGGGTGCCATCCGCCACGTCGATGTGCAGAAATTCGTCGGTATCGCAGATCATCGTGTAATCGGCCTCGCGATGGCGCCGCAATTGCGACCCGTAAGCCAAGGCGTGTCGATGGAAGCGTTTGGTGTCCGCCAGATATGCTGGGTTGGGCAAGTGTTGCACGACCCCGAGAGCATCGAGCCGGTCCAGAATCGCATCCGTGCCATCGAAGCAGTCGTTCGAAAAGACGATGAAATCGGTCACCCCGAGATTGCGCCAATGGGCCAACCATTCGAGGATGAAAGGCCCTTCGTTCTTCATCATGATGATGATGCAAATTCGCATCGGCGTGATCACGGCTGCCTCCGGGGCGCTGTCTTTAGTCATGTCTGAAAGCTCTTGGGTCGCCCAGTTCGAGCGGAGTGACGCGAACAAATGTCACAAGCTTAAAGATTTATCATACTGTTTATAATATAAGATTTTGCCTTGGCTCATATGCTCGCCGGCGCGTATCGTTGAAACGATACAACATCACGACCGCCGCACCAGTCTGCATCGAGATCCGGCATCATTTTGACGCAGGTGTGGCCTCGCGGTGAATTCTCCCCTTGCACCAGAGCGGACCCACGCGTACATCCGGCGGCGGGACACCCTTCCCCAACGAAGGGCATATATCTGGAAGGATACCAGCAATGGCTATTCAAGCTCCGGCTACGCGGCCGGCAAACCCGCGTTTTTCTTCGGGCCCCTGCACGAAGATCCCTGGTTTCTCCCTCGACATGCTCAATGACGCGCCGCTGGGCCGTTCGCACCGTGCCGCTATCGGCAAGGCGAAGCTGAAAGAGGCGATCGACACCACCCGCGAAATTCTGGGCGTGCCCGCCGATTACCGCATCGGCATCGTGCCCGCCTCCGACACCGGCGCCGTCGAAATGGCGATGTGGTCGCTGTTGGGCGAGCGCAAGGCGACGATGGTCGCTTGGGAAAGCTTCGGCGCGGGCTGGGTGACCGACGTGGTCAAGCAGCTCAAGATCGAGGCCGAGACGAAGACTGCCGACTATGGCGATATCGTCGATTTCTCCACCATCGACTTCAACACCGACGTGGTTTTCACGTGGAACGGCACCACCTCGGGCGTGCGCGTCCCCAATGGCGATGCGATCCCGGCGGACCGCGAAGGCCTCACCATCTGCGACGCCACCTCGGCCGCTTTCGCGATGGATCTGCCCTGGGACAAGCTCGATGTCACCACCTTCTCCTGGCAGAAAGTGCTGGGCGGTGAAGGCGGTCACGGCGTGCTGATCCTGAGCCCCCGCGCTGTCGAGCGGCTCGAGAACTACTCCCCCGCCTGGCCGCTGCCGAAGATCTTCCGCATGACCAAGGGCGGCAAGCTGAATGAGGGCATCTTCAAGGGCGAGACGATCAACACCCCCTCGATGCTCTGCGTCGAAGACTACCTCGTGTCGCTGAACTGGGCGAAGTCGGTGGGCGGGCTGAAAGGCCTGATCGACCGCGCCGATGCCAACGCGAAAGTCGTCTGGGATTTCTGCGCCGAAAAGCCGTGGATCGCGAATCTCGCCAATGATCCGGCGACCGCGTCGACCACCTCGGTCTGCCTCAAGTTCACCGACGATCGCATCAAGGATGGCGCAGCCTTCGCCAAAGCCGTCGCCAAGCGGCTCGAAGCTGAAGGCGTGGGCCTCGATCTCGGCGCCTATCGCGACGCCCCGGCCGGTCTGCGCATCTGGTGCGGCTCGACCGTCGAGACGGCGGATGTCGAGGCGCTGATGCCTTGGGTCGAATACGCCTTCGAGGCCGAGATCGCCGCGCAAGCGTGATCCGTGACAGATTGGCGGGCCTCCGGGCCCGTCCTTTCCCGATATTCTGAAAATTCAAGGATCCCAGAAAATGGCCCCCAAGGTTCTCGTCTCCGACAAGCTCTCGGAAACCGCCGTCCAGATCTTCCGTGACCGTGGCATCGAGGTCGATTTCGAACCCTCGCTCGGCAAGGACAAGGAAAAGCTCGCCGAAGTGATCGGCAAGTATGACGGTCTCGCCATCCGCTCGGCCACCAAGGTCACGGCGAAACTGCTGGAAAGCGCGACCAACCTGAAAGTCGTCGGCCGCGCCGGTATCGGCACCGACAATGTCGACAAGGAAGCGGCGAGCAAGAAAGGCGTGATCGTGATGAACACGCCCTTCGGCAACATGATCACCACCGCCGAGCACGCCATCGCGATGATGTTCGCGGTCGCGCGCCAGATCCCCGAAGCCGATGCCTCGACGCAGGCCGGCAAGTGGGAAAAGTCGAAATTCATGGGGGTCGAGCTGACCGCCAAGACGCTCGGCGTGATCGGTGCGGGCAATATCGGCGGCATCGTCTGCGACCGCGCGCGCGGTCTGAAGATGAAGGTCGTGGCCTATGACCCCTTCCTGAGCGAAGAGAAGGCGGCCAATATGGGCGTCGAGAAAGTCGAGCTGGACGAACTGCTGCGTCGCGCCGACTTCATCACTCTGCACGTGCCGCTTACGGATTCGACCCGCAACATCCTCTCGAAGGAAAACCTGCAGAAAACCAAGCCCGGTGTGCGCATCATCAACTGTGCGCGTGGCGGCCTGGTCGACGAGCAGGCGCTGGCCGATCTGATCAAGTCGGGCCATGTCGCAGGCGCGGCCTTCGACGTCTTCGCCGAGGAACCGGCGACCGATAACGTCCTCTTCGGCCTGCCGAACGTGGTCTGCACGCCGCACCTCGGCGCCTCGACCACCGAAGCGCAGGAGAACGTGGCCCTGCAGGTGGCAGAGCAGATGTCTAACTACCTGCTGGACGGCGCCGTCGAGAACGCGCTCAACATGCCCTCGATGACCGCTGAAGAAGCGAAAGTCATGGGCCCCTGGGTGAAACTCGCGCAGCACCTCGGCGGCTTCATCGGCCAGATGACAGAGGACGCGATCAAGGCGATCAACATCACCTTCGACGGTGTGGCGTCCGAGATGAACCTCAAGGCGCTCGACGCGGCTGTCGTTTCGGGCATCCTCAAGGCCAGCCAGCCGGACGTGAACATGGTCTCCGCCCCGGTCATCGCGAAAGAGCGCGGCATCCAGATCTCGACCACCTCGCAGGACCAGACCGGTATCTTCGAGGGCTACATCAAGGTCACCGTCGTCTCGGAAAGCAAGGAACGCTCGATCGCGGGCACCGTGTTCTCGGATGGCAAGCCGCGCTTCATCCAGATCAAGGGCATCAACATCGACGCCGAAGTGGGCGAGCACATGCTCTACACCACCAACGACGACGTGCCCGGCATCATCGGCAAGCTCGGCACGATCCTCGGCGAGAAGGGCGTGAACCTCGCGAACTTCACCTTGGGTCGTTCCAAGCAGGGCGGCGAAGCGATCGCCATCGCCTATGTCGACGAGGCGGTCAGCGCGGACGTTGTCGAGGCGCTGAAAACCTCGGGCGGCTTCAAGCAGGTCAAGCCGCTGGAATTCGTCCTCGGCTGACTTAGCTGAACGGTTGAAACCGGGCCCTCCGCCGTGCGCGGGGGGCCTTTGCATTGGAAGGGGCACTCATGCGGACCTACGCGATCGGCGACATTCACGGGCATCTCGACAAGCTGCGCGGGGCGCATGACCTGATTGCGGCGGATCGCGACGCCTATGGCGAGACGGAGGCCCCCATCGTGCATGTCGGCGATCTGGTGGATCGCGGACCGGACTCGGCGGGGGTGATCGACTACCTGATGAAAGGTCAGCAGAGCGGCGAGAACTGGATCGTGTTGCGCGGCAATCACGACCGGATGTTCCTGGGCTTCCTCGACGATCCCTATACCGAAGACCCGATCCTCAGCGCAGAGGTCTCCTATCTCAATCCGCGCGTGGGCGGCGAGGCGACACTGGAGAGCTACGGCATCCCCGACGCGTTCTCGCGCCCACTCGACGAGGTCACATCGGAGCTTTCCGCCATCCCGCAGTCCCATCGCGACTGGCTCGCGCGCCAGCCCGCCTATTTCCCCCGCGGCGAGGCGATCTTCGTTCACGCCGGCATCCGCCCCGGCGTGGCGATGGAGGATCAGGTGGAGGATGACCTGCTATGGATTCGCAAACCCTTCCTGACCGATCCGCGCGACCACGGGGCGCTGATCGTGCATGGGCATACAAATATCAAGGCGGCCACCCATTACGGCAACCGCCTCAATCTCGATTCCGGCGCGGGCTATGGCCACCCGCTCTCGACCGTGGTGATCGAAGGCCGCGACGCGTGGCTGCTGACCCCCGAGGGCCGGGCCGAACTGCCACGCGGCTAACGCTTACCGCGGCTCGAAATAGTCGAGCGGGATTTTCAGGTAAGACCGACCATCCCCCTCGGCCTCGGGCTTGCGCCCGCCGCGGATATTCACCTGCAAAGCGGCCAGCATCAGCTTGGGCAGCGGCAGGGTCGCATCGCGTTCTTCACGCGTCTTGATGTACTCCTCGCGGGAGATGCCGTCCTTGACGTGCTTGTTGTGCTTGCGGTGATCGGCCACGGTCGCGCCGGTCTGCGGCTCCTTGCCCTCGCCGGGATAGTCGTGCCCGATGAACAGCCGCGTCTCGGCGGGCAGATCGAGAATCGCCCGGATCGAATCCCACAGCTCGGCCGCAGAGCCGCCCGGAAAATCCGCCCGGCTCGTGCCGCTTTCGGGCTGCATCAGCGTATCATGCACGAAGGCCGCATCGCCCACGACATAGGTGATCGAGGCCAGCGTATGCCCGGTCGAGAGCATCACCTTCACATCGAGATTGCCGATCCTGAACGTCTCGCCCTCGGCGAACAGGTGATCCCATTGCCGCCCGTCCTGCGACAGCTCGGGCGTGTTGTAGATCTCGGCCCAGAGGCTTTGCACCGTCCGCACGCGCTCGCCGATGCCGCGCTTCGCGCCCAGTTTCTCGGCCAGCCAGACGGCGGAGGAGAAGTGGTCGGCATGGGGATGCGTATCGAGCACCCACTCCACGTCGATCCCCTCGGCCTTGACGTAATCGAGGATTTTCTCGGCATTGCCCAGCGTCGTAGCGCCCGCCTGCGGGTCGTAATCCCAGACCGGATCGACCACCGCCCCCTTCATCGTATCGGGGTCGTGAAAGACGTATTGCCAGCTTCCGGTGGGACGATCCCAGAACCCTTTGACGATCGGGTTGGCAGTCATGTCGGCCTCCTAGTCATATTCGATTTCTAGAATGTGTTCCCTATGTCACGAGTTTCAACCCGGTGCCCTTGGCAAATGACGTCTCGTCATAACCATGCGGGCGCGCTGGCGCGGGTTCAGCCCATTCGCTACCCTCGCGCCGACCCAAACATTGGAGGCTACCCATGACCGGTATCGTCATTCTCTCCGGCACCCGCACGCCTATCGGCACGTTCGGCGGCACGCTGTCCGGCTTCGCGCCGATCGACCTCGCCACCCATGTCTCGAAAGAGGCGATCTCGCGGGCGGGCGTGTCGGCGGACAAGATCGGTCAGGTGGTCTTCGGCCATATCATCAACACCGAACCGCGCGACATGTATCTCAGCCGCGTGGCGGCGGTGAATGCCGGCGTCCCGATCGGCACGCCCGCGATGAACGTGAACCGCCTTTGCGGCTCCGGCGTGCAGGCGGTCGTGTCCGCCGCGCAGATGCTGATGCTGGGCGATGCCGATTTCGCGCTGGCAGGCGGTGCCGAGGTGATGAGCAAATCGCCCTATATCCTGCCCGCCGCCCGCTTCGGTCAGAAGATGGGCGACGCGAAGATGCTCGACATGATGACCGGCGCGCTGTCGTGCCCCTTCGGCACCGGCCATATGGGCGTGACGGCCGAGAACGTGGCCGCCGAGTGTTCGATCTCGCGCGAAGAGCAGGACGCCTTCGCGATGGAAAGCCAGGAGCGTGCGGCAAAAGCGATCTCCGAGGGCCATTTCAAGGAAGAGATCGCCCCCGTCGAGGTCACCACGCGCAAGGGCACGACCGTCTTCGACACCGACGAGCACCCGAAACAGACGAGCCTCGAGAAACTCGCCTCGCTCAAGCCGGTCTTCCAGAAGGACGGCTCGGTCACCGCGGGCAACGCCTCGGGCATCAATGACGGTGCGGCGGCACTGGTTCTGGCCCGCGAAGAGGCCGCGAAAGAGGCGGGTCTGACCCCGCGCGCCAAGATCACCGGCTACGCCATCGCGGGCGTCCGCCCCGAGGTGATGGGCCTCGGCCCGATCCCCGCCGTGCGCGCGCTGCTGGAAAAGACCGGCATGCAGGCCTCCGAGTTCGACTGGATCGAAAGCAACGAAGCCTTTGCCTCGCAGGCGCTGGCCGTCTCGCGCGAGCTGGGTCTGGATGCGTCGAAGGTGAACCCCGATGGCGGCGCGATTGCGCTCGGCCACCCGGTCGGCGCCACCGGCGCGATCCTGATCGTGAAGGCGCTGCACGCGCTGGAGCGCACCGGCGGCAAGCACGGCCTCGTCACCATGTGCATCGGCGGCGGCCAAGGCATCGCGCTCTCGATCGAACGTCTCTGAGGCCCGGTCTTTGAGGGTCAAGCGGGCGGGCAATCCATAGCAATTTAAGGATTTTCCCGCCCGCCCATCATCGCGGTTAACCCGCCTTTCACACAGCACTGCAACTCTGCCTCCCGGACCACACGGGGGGCTTTGCCGCGTCCATGCACAAGGCGATCGCAGAGAAACTGGCACGGGAACGCCGCGGGCGACTCGCGGCGGAAAAGCTGTTGGAGCAGAAGCGCCAGGAATTGTTCGCCGCCAACCAGAAGCTGGCCCAGCACGCAAGGATGCTCTCAGATCAGGTGGTGGAGCAGCGCGAAGGTCTTGCCCGTGCTCTTAGCGAACGCGAAACCCTGCTGGGCGAGAACAGCCGCGTGCGCAACGATCTCGAACGGGCCAATTCGCTCGCCCAGATCGCGCAGGCGCGGCTGTGGCACGCGGTCAATTCGATCTCGGACGGCTTCGCCGTCTTCGACAGCGATCTGCGCCTCGTCGCCGCCAACCATTTGTTCCTCTCCTTCTTCGAAGGCGAAATCGCGATCGGCGTCGGCGTCGCCTATGACGAAGTGATGCGGATCGCGGCAGAGCGCGGGGTCTTCGACCTGCAGGGGCGCGATCCGCACCATTGGCATTTCGAGATGTGCGAACGCATCCGCCGCACCGAGATCCCCCCGATGGCGCTGCGCACGCAGGATGGCCGCTGGTTCCGGCTCAACGACACATGGGGCGCGCAGGGCGATCTCGTCACCTTCGCGCAGGACATCACCGGCGCCGTCGCGCGCGAAGCGGAGTTGCGCGACGCCCGCGACCGGGCGGAGGCGGCGAACCGCGCGAAATCCGCCTTCCTCGCCAATATGAGCCACGAGATCCGCACGCCGATGAATGGCGTCGTGGGCATGGCGGACCTGCTGGTCGAGACCGATCTGTCCGAAGAGCAGCGCTTGTTCGCCGAGACCATCCGCTCCTCCGGCGAAGCGCTTCTGACCATCATCAACGACGTGCTCGATTACTCGAAGATCGAGGCGGAGCGGATGCGGCTTTACCCCGAACCCTTCGATCTGGAACGCTGCCTGCACGAGGTGACGGTGCTCTTGCAGCCCTCTGCCAAGGACCGCGATCTGAAGCTTCTGGTGGATTACGACCTGTTCCTGCCCACCCGGTTCGAGGCCGATCCCGGACGGATGCGGCAGATCCTGACCAACCTTCTGGGCAATGCGGTGAAATTCACAAAAGCCGGTCACGTCCTCGCCCGCGTCGTGGGGGTCGAACGCGAGGTCGGTCACTACGAGCTGCACATCACCGTCGAAGACACCGGCATCGGCATCGCGCCCGAGCTGCTCGATCACGTCTTCGGCGAGTTCAATCAGGTCGAGGCCGAGAGTAATCGCAAGTTCGAAGGCACCGGGCTTGGTCTTGCGATCACCCGCCAACTGGTGGAGTTGATGGGTGGCGAGGTCTGGGTGGACAGCGCGCTTGGCGAAGGCTCGTGTTTCGGCCTCAAACTGGTGCTGCCCCGCGCCGAACCGGTCGAGCCGATCGACGCCCCCTCCCAGCCGATCACGCTGCACGCGGCGCTGGTGGTCGACGATCTTCTGGTCAATCGCGTCATTCTGGAGCGGCAATTGCAGACCTACGGGCTGGAGGTGACGCTTTGTCGCTCCGGCGAGGAGGCGTTGCAGGTGATCAAGGATGGCAGCGCCTTCGACGTGATCCTGACCGATCATCGGATGCCCGCGCTCGACGGGGTGGCGCTGGCGCAGAGGCTTCGGGCGGATGGCGGCGACGTGCCGATCCTGCTACTCAGCTCCGACCCGGAGGCTGCGAAGGCCGCGATGGACGAGGGTGTCACCGGCTGTCTGCAAAAACCGGTGCTGCGCTCGGAACTGTTCCGCGCATTGCAGGACCTGTCGCGAGCCGCCGAAGCGACACCTGATCCGCCGCCTCCCAGCCCGCCGCCAGACCTGACCGAGCGGCGTGCGATGCGGATCCTCGCCGCCGAGGATAACCGCACCAATCAGCTGGTCTTTTCCAAGATGGTGAAGGATCTCGATATCGATCTGCGCTTCGCCAATAACGGGCATGAGGCCGTCGCGCTGTGGCGCAGTTTCCAGCCCGATCTGATCTTCATGGACATTTCGATGCCCGGCATGGACGGGCGCGAGGCGGCGCGCGAAATCCGGGCGTTGGAAGGCGCCGCGCATGTGCCGATCTGCGCGCTCACCGCCCATGCGATGGAGGGCGACAGCGAGAGCATCCTCGCCGCCGGGATCGACCACTACCTGACCAAGCCTTTGAAGAAACGAGAGATTACCGAACGCATCCAGTCGGATCGCCCCGCAGATGCACGCCCACCCGCGGCCGAGCAACCCGCCTAGCGGTAGTCGGCCAGCACCGCCAGGAACGCCTCGGCAAAGCGGTCGAGCTTCGCCTCAGGCAGGTTGGAAATCCGGGCGAGATCGTCGCGGTTGCGAGGCTTCGTCTCCGCGATCTTGCGGATCGTCGAGGCCGAACAGGAGAGCGGGCGATCATAGCCATCCGCGCCGCGTTCGAGATTTCGCTGCGCGTCGGCCAGACGGTCGTAAATCTCCCCCTCGGTCGAACCTGCGAGCTTGCGGCGCAGCGGGTGCATCTCTTCCACCGCGCCGGCGATCACCTCCAGAAACTCCGCGCCGTAGCTTTCCAGCTTCTTGGCACCGACACCGCTGATCCCCGCCATTTCGTCGAGCGTTCCGGGGCGTTTCTCGGCCATCTCGATCAGGGTGCGGTCGGTGAAGACGACATAGGCGGGCACGCCCTGCGCCTCGGCCAGCGCGCGGCGCTTCGCCTTCAGTGCCGAGAGAAGCGGCGCGTCGTCGTCGCTCACCAGCGTCCGGACCACGTGTTTGGTCTTCGCCTTCGCCACCAGATCGCGGCGCAGCGTGATCGACTGCTCGCCGCGCAGGATCGGATGCGCGGTCTGGGTCATCACCAGCGCGCCGTGCCGCGATGCGTCGGGCCGGATCAGGTCGTGGCCCATCATCTGCCGAAACACCGCCTGCCATTGCGCTCGGCTCAGATCGCGCCCGACCCCATAGGTCGGCAGCTTGTCGTGGCCCCATTGTTTTATCTTGTCGGTCTGCGAGCCCAGCAGAATCTCGATCAGATGCCCCGCGCCGAACCGTTCCTCCGAGCGCAGCGCGGCGGACAGCGCCTTGCGCACGGCCTCGGTCCCGTCGAACAGCTCGGGCGGCGTGTCACACAGGTCGCAATGCCCGCAGGGCGCGGCCTCTTCGCCGAAATAGCGCAGCAGCTTCACCCGGCGGCATTCGGTCGCCTCGGCGAGACCCAGCAGCGCATTCAGCCGCCCGTGATCGGCCTCCTTGCGCTCGGGCGGGGCGAGCCCTTCGTCGATCTGGGACCGGCGCAGCTTGATGTCGTCGGGCCCATACAGTGTCAGCGTCTCGGCGGCGGCACCGTCGCGACCCGCGCGACCGATCTCCTGATAGTAAGCCTCGATGCTCTTGGGCAGATCAGCATGGGCGACCCAGCGGATATCGGGCTTGTCGACGCCCATCCCGAAGGCGACCGTCGCGACCACGATCAATCCGTCTTCCTGCTGAAAGCGGGTCTCCACAGCGCGGCGGTCATCGGCCTCCATCCCGCCGTGATAGTGACAGGCGAGATGCCCGGCCTCGCTCAGCGCCTTGGCCAAGCTCTCGGTCTTCGCCCGCGTGCCGCAATAAACGATGCCGGATTGCCCTTTTCGCGCGGCCGCGAAGCGCAAAATCTGTTGGCGTGGCTGATCCTTGGGCGAAAAGGCCAGATGGATATTCGGTCGGTCGAAGCCGCGCAGGAAGCTCTCGGGGGGCTGCCCGTCGAACAGGCGCGTGACGATCTCGGTCCGGGTTTCTTCGTCGGCGGTCGCGGTGAAGGCCGCAAGCGGGACGCCGAGACTGCGGCGCAGCTCGCCGATGCGCAGGTAGTCGGGGCGGAAATCATGGCCCCATTGGCTGACGCAGTGCGCCTCGTCCACCGCGATCAGACTGACGCCTGCGCGCTTCAGCAGGTGCTGCGCCCCGCCAGAGGCCAGACGTTCGGGCGCCATGTAGAGAAGCTTCAGCCGTCCTTCGTCGATCGCGGTGAAGACCTCTTCGGTCTCCTCCTCGGTATTGCCCGAAGTCAGCGCGCCCGCCTCGACACCCGCCTGCCTCAATGCGCGGACCTGATCGCGCATCAGCGCGATCAGCGGCGAGATCACCACCGTCACGCCCTCGCGCGCCAGCGCAGGCAATTGATAACACAGGGATTTCCCGCCGCCCGTCGGCATGATCGCCAGCACGTTCCGGCCCTCGATCACCGCGCGCACGATCTCTTCCTGACCGGGTCGGAAGGCGTCGAACCCCCAGACTCGCGCCAGTAGCTCTGCGGGGGCTTCGGCTGCCACAGCCGCAGGCATCAGAAGCTGTTGCCGTAGAAGAAGGCCGCGTTGTTGAACAGTGCCTGACGGATGATGATCAGGATGATGAAGGCCACCAGCGGCGCCAGATCGAGCCCGCCCGTGTCGGGCAGGAAGCGACGGATGCGCCCGTAGATCGGCTCCAGCAGGTTATTCAGGCCGAACCAGATTTGCGCCACCAAGGGTTGGCGCAGGTTCAGCACCTGAAAATTGATAAGCCAGCTCATGATGATATGGGCGATCATGACGAACCAGATGACGTTCAGGATCAGCACCAGGGCCTGAAAGAGCGTGACCATCGAAACCTCCGCTTTGGATCGCAAAGACAGGTAAGCGAGGCGCCGCGGCATTGCAACCGCAGGCTCACGCGCATTTTCCGTAACGTCTCTCTTGACCGTCCCGCGGCGTCGCAGCACCAGTGCCCGCATGTACCCCGTTATCCGTATGGCCAAAGAGATCGTGAAGTTCCGCAACGCCCCGGCGCTGCCGATCACGGGTACCCATGTCAGCCAGCATATCTGCTGGCCGTGGGACATCGACCTCTGGATGGAGCTGAACAACGGGCGCACGCTGACGCTCTACGATCTCGGGCGAATTCCGCTTGCGATCCGCACAGGGCTCTGGGGCGCACTGAAGCGCAACAAATGGGGCATCGTGGTCGCCGGGAACACCACGCGCTATCGCCGCCGGGTGCAGGCCTTCCAGAAATTCGAGATGCGCTCGCGCTGTCTTGGCTGGGACGATCGCTGGATCTGGCTAGAGCATGCGATGTTCACCGAAAGCGGCGAATGCACCTCGCATGTGCTGATCCGTGGTGCCGTGACCTCGAAGAAGGGCATGATCCCACCGGCGCAGGTTCTGGGCGAGATGGGGCAGGACGCGACCTCGCCGCCGCTGCCCGAATTCGTGACCGCCTGGGCCGAGGCAGACCTCAAGCGTCCCTGGCCGCCGCAGATGTGACACTGCCGTGCCCGCGGCATGCCCCGACCGTCGAACCCCTTGCCAGACCGTCCCTTTTCGGGCTTGATCGCCGCAATTGCTGGCGCGGCGGGGAGAGGGCGACATGATCACGGCGAAGAAACGCATCTGGGGCTGGTGGTTCTTCGACTGGGCGAGCCAACCCTATAACACGCTGCTGATCACCTTCATCTTCGCGCCCTTCGTGAAAGACCTGATGGGCTCGGGGACCGCGGCGCAGACCGTCTGGGGTTATGGCGTGGGCATCGCGGGGATCATCATCGCGCTCGGCTCTCCCTTCCTCGGCGCGATTGCCGACCGGTCGGGGCGGCGGATGCCGTTCATCTGGGTCTTCTCGGTAATGTACGTTCTGGGCGCGTGGGGGCTATGGTACGCGGTGCCGGGCGATTTCAAGCTGATGGCGATCATGATCAGCTTCGCCATCGGCATGATCGGCATGGAATTCGCGACCACCTTCACCAATGCGATTCTGCCCGATCTGGGTCCCCGCGAAGAAATCGGGCGCATCTCCGGCTCGGGCTGGGCGTTCGGCTATATCGGCGGAATGATCACGCTGTTCATCATGCTTTTGCTGCTGCAGGCGAGCCCGACGACCGGGAAAACCATGCTCGGGATCGAGCCGCTGTTCGGCCTCGACGTCGCCACGCGCGAGGACACCCGCGCGGTCGGGCCGCTCACCGCGATCTGGTACGCGGTATTCATGATCCCCTTCTTCCTCTGGGTGCGCGAGCCGCGCAAAGCCGACGCGCTGCCCATCGGCACGGCTCTGCGCGGCGCATGGCCGGAACTGCGCGCGACGCTCCGCGCGCTGCCACATCGGCGCTCGCTGACCTCGTTCCTGCTCAGCTCGATGTTCTATCGCGATGCGCTCAACGGCATCTACACCTTCGGCGGGCTCTACGCGGCGGGCGTGCTGAGCTGGTCGATCACCCTGATCGGCATCTTCGGCATCCTCGGCACGATCACCGGCGCGACTTTCGCATGGCTCGGCGGCAAGGCGGACGACCGCTGGGGGCCGCGCACGGTCATCATCACGACGCTCGTGATCCTCACGCTCGTGGTGCTCGGCATCGTGATGATCTCGCGCGAAAGCGTCTTCGGCATGGCCGTCACCCCCGACAGCAAACTGCCCGACATCGCCTTCATGGTACTTGGCGGCATGATCGGGGCCTGCGGCGGCGCGCTGCAATCGGCCTCGCGCACGATGATGGTGCGTCAGGCCGACCCGGAAAAGATCACCGAGCATTTCGGCCTCTACGCGCTTTCGGGCAAGGCCACGGCCTTCATCGCGCCGCTTGCAATCGGGATCACGACGCAGATAAGCGGAAATCAGTCGACCGGCATCACGCCGATCATCGTTCTTTTGCTTTTGGGCCTGGTCCTGCTAGGCTTCGTGAGAAGCCACGGAGACCCTGCGCCCGAAGGACCCCCCTCACCATGATCGCGAAATTACTCGCCGCCGCTCTTTCTTTCAGCCTGATTGCCGCCCCCGGATTCTCCGAACCGCTCGCCCGCCAGCTTTTTGGCGCGGAAGCGGTAGCCTCGGCGCAGGCGCCCTCTGCCATCGGCTTCTATTCGCGCGGCTGCGCCGCCGGGCTGCAACGGATGCCCGAGAGCGGGCCGACATGGCAGGCGATGCGCCTGTCGCGCAATCGCAACTGGGGCCAGCCTGCAATGCTGACCTATCTGCAGGACCTGTCGCGCTACGCCGCGACCCTGCCGGGGTGGAACGGGCTCTATATCGGTGACATTTCCCAGCCGCGCGGCGGCCCGATGACCGGCGGCCATGCCAGCCACCAGATCGGGCTGGATGCCGACATCTGGATGCTGCCGGCCACGAACCTCAATCTCAGCCGCGCCCAGCGGGAGAAGATCTCCTCGATCTCGGTGCGCACCGCCGACCAGCGCCATATCAACGGCAACTGGACGCCGCAGCATCTCGAGCTGATGCGCCATGCCGCCGCCGATCCGCGGGTCGACCGCATCTTCGTCGCCGCTGCGGTGAAAATCGCGATGTGCAACACGGTGCCGCGCAACGACCGCGCTTGGCTGCAGAAAATCCGTCCGATGTATGGCCACAACACCCATTTCCATGTCCGCCTGAAATGCCCGCCCGGTGCGCGCTATTGCCAGACGCAGAAGCCGACCGTGGCGCAGCTGTCGAAGGGAGGCGACGGCTGTGACGAGACGCTGAACTGGTGGGTGACGGATTACCTCAACCCGCCGAAAACCGCAGCGAAGCCCAAGCCGAAAGGGCCGCCGAAAAAGAACGCCAAGACCTACGTCATGTCGGACCTGCCGAGCCAATGCCGCGCCGTTCTGTCTTCGCGCTGATCGCGGGAGCGGGGCTGGCGGTTCTCGCGGGGCTCGCGCCGGCCGGACCGGAACCGCGCGCCCGCTTCCTGCAAAGCTATCACTGGACGATGCCGGGCGTGAGCGTCTTCGGCGGCTTCTCGGGGCTCGAGCTGGGCCCCGACGGGCGCAACTTCATCACCCAATCCGACCGCACGACGATCTGGCGCGGGCGGCTGGACCGGGACGCGCAGGGCCGGATCAGCGACGTCGAAATCACCAACGGGCCGAACTGGCTTCACAGCTCCAAAGGCCGCGTGCTCAACCGCCATCAGGGCGACAGCGAAGGCTTGGCCCTGGCGCCCGACGGCTCGGTCTACATCTCCTTCGAAGGGCTGGCGCGGGTGTCGCATTTCCCGACCGACGGCGGTCCGGCCGAGCTACTGCCGCGCCCGGATGCCTTCGCGAAGATGCAGAACAACTCCTCGCTCGAGGCGCTGGCGATCGACGATCAGGGCACGCTCTACACGATGCCCGAACGCTCGGGCGCGAAGGACAGACCCTACCCGGTCTGGCGCTATCGCGATGGCAAATGGGATCAGCCCTTCGCCATCCCGCGCTCCGATAACTGGCTGCCGGTCGGTGCGGATTTCGGGCCCGATGGCCGCTTTTATCTGCTGGAGCGCGACTTCTGGGGCCTTCTGGGCTTCCGCTCGCGCGTGCAGGTCTTCGACATCAACGGCGATTCGATCTCGGGGGGCGAGGTTCTGCTGGAAACCGGCGCGGGACGACACGACAATCTCGAGGGCCTGTCGGTCTGGCGCGACGACGAGGGTGCGATCCGCCTGACGATGATCTCCGACGACAATTTCCGGTTCCTACAGCGCACCGAAATCGTCGAATACGTCCTGCCCAACACCCGCCGCACCGCCAAGAAGGATTGACGCGCGCGTCGTGACGGCGTATCGCGCGCCCTTGCCCGGGCTGGTCCGGGCCATGTCTCCGCTACCATGTAAAAACGGTTGAACATCATGACCCGCTATATTCCTGGCATCATTGCCATGGCCGCAATCGTCGTGGCCTCGAACATCCTGGTGCAATTCCTCGTCGGCGACTGGCTGACCTGGGGCGCCTTCACCTACCCCTTCGCCTTCCTCGTCAATGACGTGATGAACCGTGTCTACGGCCCCGGTGCCGCGCGTCGCGTGGTCTTCGCGGGTTTTGTCGTGGGGGTGATCTGCTCGCTCATCGGCAGCCAGATCATGCTGCAGGGTGACGGCTTCACCTATCCGGCGGTGACGCTGCGCATCGCGCTCGGCTCCGGCGCGGCCTTCCTCGTGGCGCAGATGACCGACATCTTCGTCTTCGACAAGCTGCGCGACGGCGTCTGGTGGCGCGCCCCGGCGATCTCGACCCTGATCGGCGCCTCGCTCGATACGCTGATCTTCTTCTCGGTGGCTTTCTCGGCCGGGCTGACCTTCCTCGAGCCGGGCAACGACGTGTCCTGGGCGAATGAGACCCTGCCCTTGTTGGGCGTCGGGCCGACAGTGCCGCTCTGGGTGTCGCTCGCCACCGCCGACTGGCTTGTCAAACTTGCCCTGACTTTGATCGCACTGCTGCCTTTCAAGGCACTCGTCACGAAACTTTCTCCAAGACTTGCGTGATTTTTCTTGCCACACACAAAATCTGTGGCACGCTGTGGATAACGGCAACGCATGAAAGGAGGTGGTCCAGTGTCTAGAGTGATAGTGGAGAGAGGTGTCGGGACAGTGAGGGGGGCCGTGGCCTGAGGGCAAACCCTAGGGCAAAGAACCCTGACTGGGACGGCTGGATCCTTCGGACCCTAACCGGACCATCTCCGTAGACCTCGGAGGGTCATCTCGAATAGAGATGGCCCTTTTCGTGGGGCGCTCCGTAGCATACGGGGCGCCTTTCTTCGTTGACGCCGATCACAGACGTGATCACGTTTCGCGCCTAACCTTCCCCCGCGTCATCTTTGTGGGAGGATACAATGCGCTTCACTTACCTCATCGCCGCGGCATGTCTCGCCGCGACGCCGGCCATCGCTCAGAACGCCGATGTCGGCAAAGTTCTCTACGACCAATATTGCGCCAGCTGTCATGGCGACGACGGCACCGGCACCGGGCCGATGGCCGAATATCTGACCGTGAAACCTGCCGATCTGACCGGGCTTGCCGCCGCGAATGACGGCGCGTTCCCGATGCTCAAAACGATCCACATCATCGACGGGCGCACGGGCGTGCGGGCACATGGCGGGCCGATGCCGGTCTTCGGCGAGGTGTTCATGGACCAGGGCGGGCACGGCGCGCCGTATTACACCGACGTGCTGGCCACGCGCGGGCGCGTCCTCTCCCTCGCGACATATCTCGAATCGCTCCAGAAATAGGCGACAAGACGTTCACTGCTGGGCCGGGTTCGCGGGGTGATCTCGACTCCGCGAGCCGGATATGGTTTGCAGGAAGCCGGGCGTCAGAGCCTTATTGGACGACATATCACCGGGAATGCAGATTGATGAGCGATATTAACGCGCTGAGCTTCGAAGAGGCGATGAAGGCCCTCGAGGAAGTCGTGGGCAAACTGGAACACGGCGACGTGCCCCTCGACGAGTCGATCAAGCTCTACGAGCGCGGTGCCAAGCTGAAAGAGCATTGCGCCAAGCTTCTGAAGGAGGCCGAGGCGCGGGTCGAGAAGATCACGCTCAATGCCGACGGCGCACCGCAAGGCACGGCCCCCGCCGAAGGTCTGTAAATGTTCTCCTCCCGTTTGAAAGAGGTGCAGGCGGCCGTTCAGGTCGCGCTCGATGCCGCCGTGGCGCGCCAGCCGGAGGGGCCGTTGCGCGACCCGATGCATTACGCGCTGCAGGGCGGCAAACGGCTGCGCGCCTTCCTCGCGATCGAAAGCGCCGCGATCTTCGGAATTCCCGAAGCTCAAGCGATGCCCGCCGCCGCCGCGGTCGAGGCGCTGCACGCCTACAGCCTCGTGCATGATGATCTGCCCTGCATGGATGACGACGATCTGCGCCGCGGCCAGCCGACGATTCACGTGAAATGGGACGAGGCCACCGCCGTGCTCACCGGCGACGTGCTGCAGACGCTTGCGTTTGAGCTTTGCGCCGATCCCCTCCTCGGCCCGGCAGAGCGGCGCATCGCGCTCAGCCTCGCGCTTGCCAAAGCCTCCGGCGCGGCGGGCATGGGCCACGGTCAGGCGCTCGACATCGCGGCGGAAAGTGCCACCAATCCCCTTTCGCTGAGCCAGATCACCGCGCTGCAGGCGGGCAAGACCGGGGCGCTGATCTCCTTTGCCTCCCGCGCCGGCGCGATCCTCGCGGGCGAAGACGAGGGCCCTCTGAGCGATTTCGCCGATGCGGTCGGTCTGGCCTTTCAAATTCACGATGACATCCTAGATGTGACGGGCTGCGAAAAGGCCGCCGGGAAGCGGGTCGGCAAGGACGCCGAGGCCGGCAAGGCGACCTTCGTTTCGCTGCTCGGCCTTGCTGGCGCGCGGCTCCGCGAGGGCGAGCTGATCGACCAGGCGATAGACGCGCTTTCACCTTACGGCGAGGAAGCGGAAAACTTGCGGGCCGCTGCGCGTTTCGTTATCTCCCGCGAAATGTAGCGCGCCTAGGGGGCAGCCAATGAGCGACAACCCGAACGACCAAACGGCCACGCCGCTCCTCGACAAGGTGCGACTGCCGTCCGATCTGAAAGGCCTTTCCGATGCCGAGCTGAAAACGCTCGCCAACGAGTTGCGCGCCGAAACGATCTCGGCGGTGTCGCAAACCGGCGGCCATCTGGGCGCGGGTCTCGGCGTGGTCGAGTTGACGGTCGCGCTGCATGCCGTGTTCGACGCGCCGCGCGACAAGATCGTCTGGGACGTCGGTCACCAGTGCTACCCGCACAAGATCCTGACCGGGCGCCGCGACCGCATCCGCACGCTGCGCACCAAGGGCGGTCTGTCGGGCTTCACCAAGCGCTCCGAGTCGCCCTACGACCCGTTCGGCGCGGGCCATAGCTCCACCTCGATTTCGGCCGCGACCGGCTTCACGATGGGCCGCGAGCTGGGCGCTGAAACTGGCGACGCGATTGCCGTGATCGGTGACGGCGCGATGTCTGGCGGCATGGCTTTCGAGGCGATGAACCACGCAGGCCACCTGGGCAAGCGCATGTTCGTCGTGCTCAACGACAACGAGATGTCGATCGCCCCACCCGTCGGCGCGCTG
This sequence comes from Thioclava sp. IC9, assembly GCF_002213225.1. Taxonomy (NCBI): domain Bacteria; kingdom Pseudomonadati; phylum Pseudomonadota; class Alphaproteobacteria; order Rhodobacterales; family Paracoccaceae; genus Thioclava; species Thioclava sp. IC9. The sequence goes on along the minus strand of NZ_NBNX01000004.1, from coordinate 322,969 downwards.
TCGAGCTATCTCACGCGGCTTTACTCCGAGGCCCCGCTGCAGGACCTGAAATCCGCCGCCAAGGGCGCGGTCGGTCTGCTGCCGGTGCCGTTCCAGCTGGGCGCGCGCCGCGCGAAAGAGATGCTGAAAGGCATCGCGATGGGCGGCACGCTGTTCGAGGAGCTCGGCTTCTCCTATGTTGGCCCGGTCGACGGGCACGATCTCGATCAGCTTCTGCCGCTGCTGCGCACGCTCAAGGCGCGCGCGACCGGCCCGGTATTGATCCATACGCTGACGAAGAAGGGCAAGGGCTATGCCCCCGCCGAGAGCCGCCCCGATGGCGGTCACGCCACCGCGAAATTCGACCTCAACACCGGCGAGCAGAAGAAATCGCCCTCCAACGCCCCGAGCTACACCAAGGTCTTCGCCGAAAGCCTGATCAAGGAAGCGGCGAAAGACGAGAAGATCGTCGGCATCACCGCCGCCATGCCGGACGGGACCGGACTGAAGCAATTCGCGGGCGTCTATCCGCGCCGCTGTTTCGACGTGGGCATCGCCGAGCAGCACGCCGTCACCTTCTCTGCCGGTCTCGCGGCCTCCGGTATGAAGCCGTTCTGCGCGATCTACTCGACCTTCCTGCAACGCGGCTACGACCAGATCGTCCATGACGTCGCGATCCAGCGCCTTCCCGTGCGCTTCGCCATCGACCGCGCCGGTCTGGTGGGCGCGGATGGTGCGACCCATGCGGGCTCGTTCGACGTGGGCTTCATGTCCTCGCTGCCCGGCATGGTCGTGATGGCCGCCGCCGACGAGGCGGAGCTGGTCCATATGGTCGCCACCGCCGCAGCATATGACGACGGCCCGATCGCCTTCCGCTATCCGCGCGGAGAAGGCATGGGCGTCGACATGCCCGAAGAAGGCGTGCCGCTGGAGATCGGCAAGGGCCGGATGATCGCGGAGGGTGCGCGCGTTGCGATCCTGTCCTACGGCACCCGTCTCGCCGAGGTTCTGAAAGCCCGCGAAGCGCTGCAAGCCCGCGGCCTTGCGCCGACCATCGCCGATGCGCGTTTCGCGAAACCGCTCGACACCGATCTGATCGACCGGCTGGTGGCGGAGCACGAGGCGCTGATCTGCATCGAGGAGGGCGCGGTGGGCGGCTTCGGCAGCCATGTCGCGCAATACCTCTCGGATCAGGGCGTCTTCGATCACGGATTCAAGTTCCGCTCGATGGTGCTGCCCGACACGTTCATCGATCACGCCTCGCCCGAAGATATGTATCACTCGGCGGGCATGGATGCGCCGCAGATCGAGGCGAAGGTGCTCGAACTTCTGGGCGTTGCGGTCGCGAAACGCGCCTGAGATAAGTTTTCCTTATTTTCGAGGCGGCTGCATAAGTTCAACTTATGCGGCCTCCGCCTCCTCCAGCAGCCCTTCCTCGACCAGCCGCCGCGCCCAGCCTTCGGGCCCATCGAAAAGATGCGTCTTCCAGCCGAAGGTATGCGCCGTCGCGATATTGTCGGCGCGGTCATCGGTGAAGATCAGATCCGAGCCGGACAGCCCCGACGCGTCCTCGACCATCTGATAGATTTTCGGATCTGGCTTCGTGACGCCCATATGGCCAGAGATGAAATCGCGGTCGAACTCGCGCAGGAACGGGTAATGCGTGGCCGCGAAATCGTAGCTTTCGATCCCGAAATTCGTCAGCGAGAAGACCGGTATCCCCTTGGCCTGCAGGGCTTTCATCAGCCGCTGCGAATGCGGGATACCCGGCGAGGCCATCTCGATCCAGTCGTCGTGCCAACGCCGGATCGCATCGCGCCAGCTCGGGTATTTCTCGGCCCATGCGTAGATCGTCTCGCGGAAGGGCGCGCCGCGGTCGATCTCGTCATTCATGCCGTGCAGATCGACCTCTGTGAACATCTGCTCGCGGGTCTCGCGCGGCATGATCCGGTCGTAATGCCGCTCGGGTTGCCATTCGATCAGCACGTTTCCGATGTCGAAGATAACTGCCTCAACCATTCTTAACCTCTCTTGCCGCCGCCCGCGCCACCCGGTCGAGCGCATCCGAGAACCGCGCCCGATCCGCCTTGGAGAACGGCTTGCCGCCGCCCTGCCGGAACGGATCGGCAGAGCGCAGATCCGCCATCAAATCCCGCGTTGCCAGAACGTTGCCGATATTGGCGGGCGTCAGGGCCTCGCCATCGGGGCGCAGGACGCGCGCGCCGGACTCGACGCATTTTGCCGCCAGCGGAATGTCATTGGTGATCACCACATCACCCACGGTCGCCCGCTCGGCGATATACATGTCGGCCACGTCCGGCCCCTGATCGACATAGACCATCTCGACCAGCGGATTGGGCGAGGGCCGCAGCCCGCCGTTGGAGACCAGCATCAGCTTGATCCCGAGACGGGTCGCGACCTTCTCGGCCTCGGCCTTCACCGGGCAGGCATCGGCATCGACCCAGATCACGCCCAGAGCGCCTCGGCGTGGAACTCGATGTGGTCGGGAATGAAGGTCGAGACGAAATAGTAGCTGTGATCGTAACCTTCCTGAATCCGGAAGGTGCCGGGCTGACGGCGCGCGGCCATCGCCTCGGCCAGCGCCTCGGGCTTCAGGAGATCGAGGAACTGATCCGAGCCGCCCTGATCGATCAGCACTTCGCCGTCGAACCCACGCTCGCGCATCAGAAGCGTCGCATCATGCGCCGCCCAAGCCGCCTCGTCTTCGCCCAGATAGGCGCTGAACTGCTTGCGGCCCCAGTCGCTTTGCGTCGGGTTCGCGATCGGCGCGAAGGCCGAGACGGACCGGAAGCGCTCGGGCTGGTGCATCGCCAGCGTCAACGCGCCATGCCCGCCCATCGAATGGCCGGTGATCGCCTGCCGCTCGGGATCGATCTCGAAAGCGGCGTCGATGGCGTTCGGAAGTTCCTCGGCGATGTAATCCCACATCCGGAAATGCGGCGCCCACGGATCCTGCGTCGCGTTGACGTAAAAGCCCGCGCCCTGCCCCAGATCGTAATCCTCATGGTTGGCGACGCCCTCGCCGCGCGGCGAGGTGTCGGGGAAAACGAGCGCAATCCCGTGCTCGGCCGCGAAAGCCTGTGCGCCTGCCTTGGTCATGGCGTTCTCATGGGTGCAGGTCAGTCCCGAGAGATACCACAGCACCGGAACCGGCCCGTCCTCGGCCTCGCGCGGCAGGAACAGCCCAAAGGTCATCTCGCAATCGTTGACCTTCGAGGCGTGCGAGTAGACGCCTTGGACGCCTCCGAAACAGCGGTTTTCCGAGATCGTTTTCATCAGAGCCTCCTTAGCCGTGAACCCAGTGGATGACCGCCGGAACCGTGAGGATCGAGACGGCGGTCGAGACGAGGATGGACGCCGAGACGCGCTGCGGCGCCACCCCGAAATGCTGCGCCAGAATATAGACATTGCCCGCGACCGGAAGGGCGGCGGCGGCGATCATCACGCCTGCCGCGAAGGGATCGACGTCGAAGATCAGAAGCGACGTGATCGCGATGGCCGCCGGATGCAGGAAGAGCTTGCCGAAGGACAGCCAAACCGCCGGCGCGGGTTTCTCCGCCGATTTCCCCGCGAGCGACGCGCCAATGGCGAACAGCGCGCCCGGCGTGGCGGCGGCGCCCAAAAGCGTCATGAATTCCTCAAGCGGACCCGGCATCGGCAGCTTCAGCCCCGCCCAGGCGAGCCCCGCCACCATCGAGACGATCATCGGGTTCTTCACAAGCCCCAGCGCGATCGGCGCGAGAGAGACCTTCCCGTGCCGCGCGGCGGTGATGAAGATCGTGATGATCGAGGAGAACACGATCAGATCGCAGCTCAGCACCATCAGCACCGGCCCGACCGCTGCCGGTCCCAGCAGCACCACCAGCATCGGCACGCCGAGGAAGCCGGTATTGCCGGTCATCGAGGTATGCGCCTCCATCGCCGAAAGCGCGGTGGGAAGTTTGCGCGCCTTGGCGACGGCGAAAGTGATCAGCCAGACCGCGCCGGAGCCGGTCAGATACGCAAGGATGAACTGCGGATCGACGAGCGCGTCCAGATCGAGATTGGCGGAGAATTTGAACAGCATCGCCGAGAGCGCGAAGTAGAAGACGAACTTCGTCAGCCACGCGGTCGCCTCGGCGGTGAAAAAGCGGATCTGTCCGGCGAACCAGCCAAGCCCGATCAGGGCGAAAAAGGGCAAGGTCTTCAGAAAGATCTCGAGCATGGCCAAGGGCTAGCATGCGCCTTTGGCAAGTGCCAGATACGGAATGTGACCCATGTACCCGTGGAAAGGCGGGGATGCCTCCGGCGGGGATATTTTCGCCAAGCCGAAGGCAAATCGCAGGTCGGCGTCAGCCGCCGCCGATCAAGACACCGGCCGCAAAGACCAGCGCACCACCGAGCACGACCTGGAAGGCCGCGCGCAGGAAGGGCGTTTCCATGAAGCGGTTCTGGATCCACGCGATCGCCCAGAGCTCGATGAACACGACGATGATCGCGATGGTGGTCGCGGTCCAGAAATCGGGGATCAGGTAGGGCAGCGCGTGGCCCAAGCCACCCAGCATGGTCATCACGCCCGAGGCGATGCCGCGCTTGATCGGCGAACCGCGGCCCGAGATCACGCCGTCATCATGAGCGGCTTCGGTGAAGCCCATCGAGATGCCCGCGCCGACCGAGGCCGCGAGGCCCACGAGGAAGGTGGTCCAAGGATTTTGGGTCGCGAAGGCGGTGGCGAAGATCGGCGCGAGGGTCGAGACCGAGCCGTCCATCAGTCCGGCGAGACCCGGTTGCACCCAAGTCAGGATGAACTGGCGATGGGCCTGACGGTCTTCTTCTTCCTTCTCGCTCTCGGGCAGATGCGTGCCGGTCAGCTCTTCGGCCTTCTTCTCGTGGCCGAGTTCGGCTGCGGCGAGATCGCCCAGCAACTCGCGCGTGCTGGCATCAGAGCTACGCTGGGCGGCGAGCGTATAGAACTTGCCCGCCTCGCGCTCCATCGCCTCGGCCTCGCCGCGGATCGTATCGAGTGATAGGTTCTTCGTCAGCCAGATCGGTTTGCGGTTGTAGAAGCCCGCGACATGCTCGCGACGGATCAGCGGGATTACCTCGCCGAAACGCTCCGTGTGCCGGGCGATCAGGAGGCGGCGATGCTCGTCTTCCTCTTTCGCCATCTCGTCGAAAATCTTCGCGGAGCCCGGAAACTCATCGCGCAGATGCTCGGCATATTGGCGATAGATGCGCGCGTCGTCCTCCTCGGAGGAAATCGCGAGCGCAAGCACTTCCTGTTCGGAGAGATCGTCGAAACGGCGGCGTGACGCGAAACCGGGAAGCATGGGAGGCCCTCTTTTTTAGAACGGTTCTAAAATAGGCGGCTTTGCCTCCAGTGCAAGGCAGTATTTTGAACCATTCAGTTCATTAGGTCTTGATTTCCGAACCGAACGGTTCATATTGCATTCCGAACCAAGTAGTTCAGTTATGGAGAACCGCTATGAAACGTCTCGCTTACGCCCTTGTTCTGTCCGTGTTTGGCGCGACTGCCGCGTCGGCTGGCGTCGGGGATTTCTCGCTGCCGCGTCTGGACTTCCCGACCACCGGGGCTCCGACCGTCACGCAAGGCTGCAACGATCTGACGCAGGTCTGCGCGGATAATTAATCGCGTCCGAGATGCGCTTCGCCCCGCTCGGCGGCGAGGCGCATCTGACGTTCGCGCTCGCGGAAGCGGTCGCGATCGGCATCGGAATACTCGCCGATGCAGCGGTGACAGGAGACGCCTTCCTCGTAATCGGGGTGGCGTTTGTCTTCCGCGGAAACCGGACGGCGACAGGCGTGACAGCTGTCGTAATCGCCCTGTTTCAGCCCGTGGCGCAGGCTCACGCGCTGATCGAAGACGAAGCAGTCGCCCTGCCAGAGCGAGCCGTCTTCGGGCATGTCTTCGAGATATTTCAGGATGCCGCCCTTGAGGTGATAGACCTCGGGCACCCCTTCCGAGAGCAGGAAATTCGTCGATTTCTCGCAGCGGATACCGCCGGTGCAGAACATCGCGACGCGCTTGTTATGGAAGCGATGCGCATTGTCGCGCCACCATTGCGGAAATTCGCGGAAGCTCTTCGTGCCGGGGTCGATGGCCCCCTCGAAAGTGCCGATCTCGATCTCGTAATCGTTGCGCGTATCGATCACCACCGTGTCGGGCGAGGAGATCAGCGCGTTCCAGTCCTGCGGCTCGACGTAATGGCCGACGCGGGCTTTGGGATCGATATCGGGCTCGCCCATCGTGACGATCTCGCGCTTGAGCCGCACCTTCAACTTGCCGAAAGGCATCTCGGCCGCCGCGCTTTCCTTCCACTCCAGATCGGCGCAGCCCGGCAAGCCGCGGATATGCGCCAGCACCGCATCGATCCCTTCACGGGTCCCGGCGATCGTGCCGTTGATCCCTTCGCGCGCGAGCAGGAGCGAGCCTTTCACACCTTGCGCGCAGGCAAGCTTCGCCAGCGGGGCCTTCAAGGCCTCGGGAGACTCGAACCGGGTAAAATGGTAAAGGGCGGCAACGGTGAACATGGGCCCCGCATTAGCGCCGTGCAGGGGCATTAGGCAAGAGCCGTTGACCATGTGGGGCCCGCGCCCTACCCATGGAGAGACCCTGCGGGAGAGACAAAATGACCAAAGCCCTGATCGTGATCGACGTGCAAAACGATTTCTGCCCCGGCGGCGCGCTGGCGGTAGCGGGGGGCGACGAGATCCTTCCGCGCGTGAACACGCTGATGACCGAGTTCGACACCGTGGTGCTGACGCAGGATTGGCACCCGGCGGATCACTCCTCTTTCGCGAGCCAGCACGAAGGCGGCGCGCCCTTCACGCAGATCCACATGGAGTATGGGCTGCAGACCCTCTGGCCGGACCATTGCGTCCAAGGCAGCAAAGGGGCGGAGTTCCACCCCGATCTCGCCGTGGACCGGGCGCAGCTGATCATCCGCAAGGGATTCCGGCGCGGCGTCGACAGCTATTCGGCTTTCTTCGAGAACGACCACAAGACGCCGACCGGGCTTGCAGGCTATCTGCGCGACCGGGGTGTCGAGGATCTGACCTTCGTGGGGCTCGCCACAGATTTCTGCGTCGCGTGGTCGGCGCTGGATGCGGCGAAGCTGGGCTTCCGCGCGACCGTGATCGAAGGCGCCTGCCGGGCGATCGACCTCGACGGCTCGCTGCAGGAGGCGCATAGCGAGATGCGCTCTGCCGGTGTGAAGCTGGAGGCCTGATCCATGGTCGACATCGCGAGCCGCGTCTATAACCACAAGTGGAAGATCGACCCGATCGTGCGGTCTCTGATCGACACCGATTTCTACAAGCTGTTGATGTGTCAGTCGATTTTTCGCAACAAGCCGGAGACGCGGGTCAAGTTCAGCCTGATCAATCGCAGCAAGTCGATCCGGCTGGCGGAGTTGATCGACGAGGCGGAACTGCGCGAGCAACTCGATTATGCACGCTCGTTGAAACTGTCGCGCGGGGAGAGCACCTGGCTGCGCGGCAACACGTTCTACGGCAAGCGGCAGATGTTCCGCTCGGATTTCATGGAATGGTTCGAGGGCTATCAACTGCCGCCCTACCACCTGGAAAAGCGCGACGGGCAATATGAGCTGACCTTCGAGGGCAAGTGGCACGAGGTCATGCTCTGGGAGATTCCGGCGCTCGCGATCCTGATGGAGCTGCGCGGCCGGGCAGTGCTGAACACGATGGGGCGGTTCGAGTTGCAGGTGCTTTATGCCCGCGCGATGACGAAGGTCTGGGAGAAGATCGAGGCGCTGCGCGAGTTGGATCACCTGCGGATCGCGGATTTCGGCACACGGCGACGGCACAGCTTCCTGTGGCAGGACTGGTGCGTGCAGGCGATGCTCGAAGGGCTTGGTGACATCTCCGAAGGGGGCGCGTTCACCGGCACTTCGAACTGCCTGATCGCGATGCGGCGCGACATCGAGGCCGTGGGCACCAACGCGCATGAGATGCCGATGGTCTATGCGGCGCTGACCAATAGCGATGCGGAGCTGGCAAAGGCGCCCTACAAGGTGCTGGCCGATTGGCATGAGGAGCATGACGGCAACCTGCGTATCATCCTGCCCGACACCTACGGCACGAAGGGTTTCCTCGATCACGCACCGGATTGGCTGGCGGGCTGGACCGGTATTCGCATCGATTCGGGCGATCCGGCGACCGGCGCGGATATCGCGATCGACTGGTGGAAGGCACGCGGCGAGGACCCGCGCCAAAAGCTGGTGATCTTCTCGGACGGGCTGACCGTCGACAAGATTCGCGAGTTGCACGCGCAGTTCGCCGGGCGCGTGAAGGTCAGTTTCGGCTGGGGCACGCTGCTGACGAACGACTTCCGCGGGCTGGTGCCGCATGACGCGCTTGCGCCGTTCAGCCTCGTCTGCAAAGCGGTCGAAGCCGATGGGCGTCCGACGGTGAAACTGTCGGACAATCCCGAAAAGGCGATGGGGCCGGAGGCGGAAATCGCCCGCTACAAGCGCGTCTTCGACGTCGGCCAGCAGCAGGCGATGAAGGTCATGGTCTGAGCGATCAGGTCATCGCGTTGAGGATCAGGTAGAACACCGCCGAGAGCGCGGCCGAGGCCGGGACGGTCACGATCCACGCCGTGGCAACAGTCATCATATGCGAGCGGCGCACCAGTAGGCGGCGTTTGCGCTCTTCCGGCGGGACGGGTTTGCCCTTGCGGGTGCCCAGCTCACGCGCGCGTTTCTCGGCGTGCCACTCGCGGTAGAAACCCACGCCGAAGATGCCGCCGACCGCGATATGCGTCGAGGAGACCGGCAGACCCAGCCAGGACGCCACGATCACCGTGATTGCCGCCGACAGCGCCACGCAATAGGCGCGCATCGGGTTGAGCTTGGTGATCTCGTTGCCGACGAGGCGGATCAGCTTGGGCCCGAACAGCAACAGACCGAAAGAGATGCCAAGCGCACCCACGGCCATCACCCAGAACGGGATGTCGACCTGCGCCGCGATATCGCCCTGCTCCACCGTGTGCACGATGGCGGCGAGCGGACCCACCGCATTGGCGACGTCATTCGCACCATGGGCGAAGCTCAGCAGCGCAGCAGAGACGACGAGCGGCAGGCCGAACAGCGTCTTGAGGGACTTCTTGCGATTCTCCATTCCCTCGGATTGGCGGCGGATCATCGGGATCGTGATCAGCCAGCCCACAAGACCGACGACGAGCCCGATCAGGACGGCCTCGACGATCGTGATCTTGAACAGGTGCTTCAGGCCCTTGAGCGCGAGATAGGCAGCGAAGGCCCCCGCCATGATCCCGATCAGGATCGGCACCCATCGCCGGGCGGCCGCGATCTTGTCGTCGACATAGATCACCTTGGACTTGATAAGTGCGAGGAAGGCCGCCGCGATCACCCCGCCGAGGATCGGCGAGATCACCCAGCTTGCCGCGATCATCCCCATCGACGCCCAGTCGACCGCGCCGAAGCCCGCGGCCACGACGCCCGCGCCGACGACGCCGCCGACGATGGAGTGCGTGGTCGAGACCGGCGCGCCCAGCCATGTCGCGAGGTTCAGCCACAAAGCCGCCGCCAGAAGCGCCGCCATCATCGCCCAGACGAAATGCCCGGAATCGGGCAAGACGGTGGGTTCGATGATGCCTTTCGCGACGGTCTTGACGACATCGCCGCCCGCGACGAGCGCGCCCAAGCTTTCGAAGATGGCGGCGACGATCAGCGCCCCGATCAGCGTCATCGCGCGTGAGCCCACGGCGGGGCCCATGTTGTTGGCCACGTCATTGGCGCCGATGTTGAGCGCCATATAGGCCCCGATCGCGGCAGCGAAGATCACCACCAGCTGGCCAGGCTGACCTCCCACCAGCACGGCCGCCACCAGTCCGGCGAGCACGATGAAGGCCAGCGCGACTCCCGGCGCAACCATGCCGCGCGCCACGAATTGCGCGGCGCTTTCGACACGACCGATCCGCTTGAGATCCTTGTCGAGCGTTTTCCACTGATTGACGCGGGACTCGTTGTCTTGATTGGCCACCGTCACGAACCTGTCATCTAATTGTCAGAACCCGCGCGGGGTAACGGGTTTGACCCGCTGTGACAAGGCGTCAGGCCCGTTTCGGCGCTCAGAGCTTGCGCAGAATTTTTTGCAGCCCCTCTTCCGCCACAAGCTTCGCGGCCTCCTTCGGCGCGAACCATTTGCGCTTGCGCTGATGTTCCTCGGGATAGGACTTCATCAGGGTCTCCACCCGCAGCGGGAAGACGACGACATCGGTGGGCGTCGCCAAGCCGCTATCGAGGATCTTGTCATAACGGAATGCCCCGGCGGGCTCCTTGTCGATCTTGCCGACGACTCCGGCCTCTTCCCACGCCTCCTGCTTGGCTGCGCCGGACAGCGAGCGTCCCCGCATCGGCCAGCCTTTGGGGATGACCCAGCGCCCGGTATCGCGGGAGGTGATCAGCAGAACCTGGGTCTTTCCGTCACGGATGCGCAGACAGAGCGCGCCCACCTGCAAAGAGGCGGGACGATAGCCCAGCAGGCCCTTGGCGACGGATTTCGCCCATTTCATCGACTGGTCTCCCATGGCGGCGTACGATTCTCCAAATGCTGTGCGAGATCAAGCGCACGTTCTACATATAGTTTTTGGCGCGGATCGGAAGGCAGGGCCCGGGTCACAATCCAGCCAGCGGAGGCGAAGGCCCTCAGCGCCACGAAAAGCGGCAGGAGTGCCTCCTGATCGGGCGGAAGCGGTCGCAGGCTGCGATAGCCCTCGACGAGCCCAGCCGCCTGTTCGCCCCAAAGCGGGTCGCCCCAGCCCTGCACCAGCGCCGTCGCGAGGTCGTAGAGCCGGTAGCCCGGCCCGCAATCGTCGAAGTCGATCAGGGCGAGCCCGTCCGGCGTCGACAACACGTTCTCACGCAGGCAATCGGCGTGGATCGGACCATAGTCCTGTGCCTGTGCCAAAAGCACACGCGCAAGGTCGCGGCCCGAGGACAGCGTTGTGGCCTCAACTTCCGAAAGCTGAGGATGTTCCCAGAAACGACCCCAAAGCGGACGCTCCCCCAGAAACCCCTCGCCATCCCACGGGTTCCGGTCGAACCCGTCGGGCGGGGCGGCATCGCTGCTGATGTGAAGCTGCGCGATGAGGCGACCCAGCGCCTGGGCCTCGGCGCGCACTGCTTCTGGCGTCCCGGCGAGGGGCTGATCGCCCGCGCCGATCGGCGTCCCATCCAGCCAACCCACGCAAGAGGTGACGCGGTCCTCCACGAGCCCTGTCAGAGCGCCCTCGCTCGTGCGCACCGGGCGCGGCACCGGCATCCCCTGATCGGCGAGACTTTCGCACCAGCGCAACTCGGCCTCGACCCCTTCGCGGCCCTGATAACCGGGCCGGTGCAAACGCAACGCGACATGGCGACCATCCTTCAGATACGCCTCGAAGACGATATTCTCGCGGTTCTTCACCAGTCGCGGCGGCTCGGGCGCACCTCCCCATGAAGCGAGGGCAGACTCCGCCATCGCCCGTGCGGTCTCGTCCGAGATCATGCAGGAAGCTCCTCGAAACTCTGCGAAAGCTTCTCCAGCATTTCATCGGCATCGCTGCGATTGAAGACCATCGGCGGGCGGATCTTGATAATGTGTTGTGCCCGGCCCACGCGGCCCATCAAGACATGGCGCTCGCGCATCGCTTCGACGATCCGGCCCGCGGCTTCGCTGGCGGGCTTGCCGTCCTGCGCCAGTTCGATCCCGAGGAACAGGCCAAGGCCCCGCGTGTCGGCGATCAGCGGATGGGACAGGTCGCGCAGCCCTTGCAGAAGGTAGTCGCCGACCTGTGCCGCGTTCTCCTGCAAGCCTTCGTCCTCGATCACCCGCAACGTCTCCATTGCGGCTGCGACCGAAACGGGATTCCCGCCGAACGTATTGAAATAGCCGAAAGCCTCGCGGAAGGCGCCCATCACCTCGGGCGTCGCAACAAGGCCCGCGACCGGGTGCCCATTGCCCATCGGCTTGCCCATCGTGACCACGTCAGGCGTGACGCCCAGCCATTCGTGCCCCCAGAAATGCGAGCCGATCCGGCCGAAACCCGGCTGCACCTCGTCACACAGGATCAGCCCGCCCGCGCGGCGGATCGCCTCGACGGTCGGGTCTAGGAAACCGGGCGCGATGCCGGGCATCCCCTCATTGGCGAAGATCGGGCAGAGCATGAGCCCCGCGAAGCCGTGGCCGCTCTCTTCCAGCTCGGCAATCGCCTGCGCGACGTTGGCCGCAAAGGCTTCGGACTGCGCCTCGAGCGATCCGCCCAAGGGGGCGAGACTGTCGGGCGCCGGCACCCGGCGGATATGGTCGGGCCAGCCCCCGATCGGCGGGCGGCGGGTCGAGAGATGCGCCACGGCGGTGGTGTTGCCGTGATAGGTGTTGTCGGTCGCGATGAAGCCGCGCTTGCCGGTCACCGCCTGCGCCATGCGCAAAGCGACGTCATTGGCCTCGGACCCGGTGCAGGTCATGAGAAGCTGACCGTCGAAGGCGAACTTGCCCAGCAACGCCTCGGCATAATTTAGAATGCCCTCATGCAGATAGCGCGTGTGGGTGTTGAGCGTCGCAGCCTGTTCGCAGATCGCCTTCACGATGCGCGGATGGCAATGGCCGCAATGGGCGACGTTGTTATAGGCGTCGAGGTAGCGCTGGCCGTCGGCGTCGAAAAGCGAAGCGCCCTCTCCCCGCACGATCTCCACCGGGCGGTCGTAGAAGGTCGGCACGTTCGGCCCTAAAAGCCTTTCGCGCCGGTCCAGCAGATCACTCCCCATCCGAGACCTTCCCGCGCAGCGCTTTCTTCTCGCCGTGAATCGCCTTCGCCTTCAGCCGCCGCTTCTTCGAGCCGAGCGTGGGCCGGGTCGGGATGCGTTTCTTGGGCTTTTCGCAGGCCTTTCGGATCATCTCGGCGAGGCGGTCGCGCGCGATCTCGCGGTTGCGCGCCTGACTGCGCGTGTCCTGCACCAGCAGCAAAAGCGCGCCGTCGCTGGTCCATCTGCGCCCCGCGATCCGGCGCAGGCGGTTCTTCACCGGTTGCGGCAGATGCGGCGAGCGTTCGGCCTCGAAGCGCAGCTCCACCGCGGTCGAGACCTTGTTCACATTCTGCCCCCCTGGACCTTGCGCCCGGGTGAAGGTTTCGGTGATTTCCCAATCCTCGATGGTTATCTGATCGTTGATCCGCAGCATGGGCCACAAGCTAGCTCACGCTGCGAAAAACGAAAGCCCCCTTCAGCCCGCCAGCAACCGCGCCCCGTCATGGCCAGTGATGCGCACGCTCATCAGCGTGCCTTCGGGCTGGTCCGCCTCGAACGTCACCTCGGCAAAGCCTTCGGTGCGCGCGACGCGCGGGGTCTCGGTCAGCACGCGCTGTTCGGTGCCGACCTGCGCGTCGAGATGGGCGGCCAGCGCGGCGTCGCCCTTCGCGCGCAGCCGGGCCGCGCGCTCCTTGACGATGGGGCCTTTCACGGCAGGCATCCGCGCGGCGGGAGTGCCCTTGCGCGCGGAATAGGGGAAGACATGCAGGAAGGTCAGCCCGCAATCGTCGACGAGCCGCAGGGAGTTTTCGAACATCTCCTCGGTCTCGGTCGGGAAACCCGCGATAATATCCGCGCCGAAGACGATCCCGGGGCGCAGCTTGCGCGCTTCCTCGGTAAAGGCGATGGCGTCGTCGCGCAGGTGGCGGCGCTTCATCCGCTTGAGGATCATGTCGTCGCCCGCCTGAAGGCTGAGATGCAGATGCGGCATCAGACGCGGCTCACTCGCGATCGCCAGCATCAGGTTCTCATCCGCCTCGATCGAGTCGATGGAGGAGATGCGCAGGCGCGGCAGGTCCGGCACGAGGCGCAGGATTCGCATAACCAGATCGCCCAGACGCGGCTCGCCCGGCAGGTCCGCGCCCCAGGAAGTCAGATCGACCCCGGTGAGGACGACCTCGTTGAAGCCGCGATCCACGAGGCGCTTGATCTGCTCGACCACGACGCCCGCCGGGACGGAGCGCGAATTGCCGCGTCCGAAGGGGATGATGCAGAAGGTGCAGCGGTGATCGCAGCCGTTTTGCACCTGCACATAAGCGCGATGGCGGCCGAACCCATCGATCAGGTGACCGGCGGTCTCCTTCACCGACATGATGTCGTCGACCATCACCCGCTCGGTCTCGCCGATGAAATCGGGGCCTTGCGGGGCGAGCTGCGCCCAGGTGTCGGCCTGCATTTTCTCGTGATTGCCGATGATCTTGGTGACCTCGGGCATCACGGCGAAGGTGTCGGGCTCGGTCTGCGCAGCGCAGCCGGTCACGATCACCGGCACGTCCGGATTCTCGCGCGCGAGACGGCGGATTTCCTGCTTGGCCTTGCGCACGGCCTCGGCCGTCACGGCGCAGGTATTGACGACCACGGCCCCTTCGAGCCCGGCGCCTGCAGCCAATTCCTTCATCGCCTCCGTCTCATAGGCGTTGAGACGGCAGCCGAGAGTCGAGAAAACGGGCGGTTTCATATCGCGTCCAGAAAATCTTGGGTGAGGGTCGCATCGAACACATGCGCGGTGGGGCCGGTCATCCAGACGCCATCGTCGCGCCAGTCGATCTCCAGCTGGCCGCCATCGACATCGACGAGGACACGCTTGCCGGTGAGGCCACGCAGATGCGCGGCGACGGCGGTGGCGCAGGTGCCCGAGCCGCAGGCGAGCGTGATGCCGGTGCCGCGCTCCCAGACGCGCATCCGCAGATGGTCGAGGCCGATCACGCTGGCAAATTCGACATTGGTGCGCTCGGGGAACAGGGGATCATGCTCGATCACCGGGCCCTGGCGATCCACTTCGACCGCCTCGGCATCGTCCACGAAGAAGACGCAATGAGGGTTGCCCATGCCGACCGCGATCGGGTCGCCGCCCAGCGGCAGATGCGCGGGATTGATGCCGGGCAGAATCGGAATTTGCGCCGCTTCGAGAATCGGCGCGCCCATATTGACCGAGACCATCCCGTCCTCGCGCCGCACCGCGCTGAGTTGCCCGCGTTCGGTGAGCAGCGTGACACTCTCCCGACCAAGCTGGCGCATCATGTAATCGCTCACGCAGCGGGTCGCATTCCCACATGCACCCGCCCGCGTGCCATCGTTGTTCCAGAAATCGAGCGTGAAATCAGCCCCTTGGGCGGGGCGGATCACCGCGAGCTGGTCGAATCCCACGCCGCGATGCCGATCACCGAGCGCACGCGCGAGCGCAGGCGTGACCGGATCGTCGCCCGCGCGGGCGTCGATCACGACGAAGTCATTGCCGAGCCCATGCATCTTCATGAAGGGCAGTCCGCTCTGTATGCGCTTTGTATTCATGGCGCGCGATATACGCCCGCGCCAAGGTTTTTTCCAGATGTGCAATTTTTGTGAATTTTATGCCTTGACCCCCCCGGCGGGGGTTTGTAGAGACGCGCCCTGTGATGGGCCGTTAGCTCAGTTGGTAGAGCAACTGACTTTTAATCAGTGGGTCGCAGGTTCGAATCCTGCACGGCTCACCATCATTCTCAAGGGCTTAGCCGTAAAAGGCTGAGCCCTTTGTGCTTTCTGGCGTTCTCTGGGGGACACATGGGGGACAAATTTGTCCGCTAACCGATAGTCAGTCCGGCGAAATCGGCGAAGCAGCACCGCTCGATCGGCTGGGGGATTCACAAGCTGCGAGATTTGTGATTCACTTCCGCCAAACGACCAAGGACATTTTCAGTCATATGCAACGGCCAGACGGACTACCCGACTATACTGATCCGCCGCTCGTTGAGGTCGTGCTGGGCCTGCAGTTTGATCAGATCAAGGGCCTAAAATCCGTCCATTATGGGCCGATTCATCAAACTTTCGTGGCAAACTATCCAATTCTGGAAGAGAAGCCGACGCTCGCACCGGCCTTCGAGGTTCCCAATGTCTTTGGAGAGCCGCGGCCACTCACGATTCAGCATCGTCCCTTCGAACTGCCAAGGCTATGGATGTTGAGCCAAGACGAGTCTCGACTGATCCAGTTTCAGGGTGACCGATTCATCATGAACTGGCGAAAGCGGAACGGCGACCATCAATACCCCCGCTATGAGGCTATCCGTGAGGAATTCCGTGGCGCGTTCGCTGCTATGAGTAAGAGCCTCGAAGCCCTCGAACTTGCTGCAGTTGTTCCGAACCAGGTTGAGGTCACCTACGTAAACATTATCTCTCTTCCCGATGAAGAAGACGTCCTTTGCAATCCGGAGCGCGCGATTTCTATTCTCAACGAGGATGAGTGGAATGACCCCGACAAGCAAAAAGAGGATACGTCATTTTCAATACGTGACGGGCTCTCCTGGGGTAACGGAACTTGGGCGGGGCGCATGACCGTGCAGGCTCAACCCGTTCAAGGGCCGAAAGGCGAACGGGCAATACAGTTAAGCATTATGGTGCGCGGTAAGCCGCTCGAACGAAACCTTGAAAGCGCTATGGAGTTTATGGACTGGGCGCGCAAGAAAATTGTGAACCGTTTCACAAGCGTTACGACTGATCGTATGCATAAGATTTGGGGGAGGAAAATTTGATATGCTCGAGCTTATAACAAGGACGACGGGGCGCGTGGAACACGCGGTCCAATCGCCAGCTTTGACCAACACCAGCCCGAAATGGTCAGAGGACGCAGATCAACGCATCAGGGCGTTGATGTCTTTGGAGGCAGGCTGGGATGGGCACGGTGCAGAGCCGGTGCGCGGGCACGTCGGTCACTATGCCATTGGACTCTTGAACAGCATATCTGACGCAAACACAGCAGCTCCGACAATCGTTCCAACGACCTCGGGCGGCCTTCAACTTGAATGGCACGCCAATAACATCGACATCGAAATCGAAATCGAGGTTCCGTATTCGGAGACGCTTTTCATCGAATATTTGGACGACGGGGAGATGATCGAACGTCCCTTTGAATGGAAAGACCCAGATTTTTCTAAAGCGTTGAAGCTCGTTTCCGCCTAGCCTGCTAAGATGTCGACGCAACCTCATGACGATCCTTCCATTACGAACGACGACGAGCTGATTAGGTTCATTCCGCCCGAACTCATTGTTCCAGATGACAACAGAGGCGGAATGCGCCCTTCGTCTGCCGCATTCTCGATGTCGTCGTCGGATGGTTGCATGTCGGTAGACATTGCATCGGCTTTGTCAGCAGCAGGGCTGTCGCTTACTCACAACCTTAGCAGTCGCCCCGCGGATTCCGCCGCAGTTTTGCTCGAGGTTGCGTTTGTCAGAAGCCTTGAACTCGCGACATTCAGGGATCCGATACCTGAAAACGCGTATCATGGACAAATTGCTAACTTGGGAAAGCACGGGAAGATTTCGAAAGGGGTCAAAAGCAAGCTCGCCACGCATTCAAAGTGGGTGGAAGATTCAGACTCAAATTGATTGGGTCTACTTCCTACGCCAATCCCAAGGCATCATGAACTCACTCGCCCAAATCCCAGCGCGCCGCTTACGCGCGAATTCCTCGTCGCGCACATAGTCATGGCCGTAACGACGATACGCGACCGCCCATCCGTTGCGGACGAGCCAACCGTTCAGGTCTTCGCCGTGCTGGCTGCAAACCGCGACGTAGCGCCCATATCGATCAACGTCACTGACTTTGCAGGAGACCGGTGAACGGCCAATCTTATCTGCGAGCGCGAAGGCCGAATCTTTGCCGCAGTTCCACAGCTTCCCGCTTGGCAAACGGCAACGTTGGCGGCTTTCGATGGCGTCGATGGCCTGTAGGCGGATCCGGTTGCCGTGAATGTCGATGGTATCGCCATCGATGACAGACGCTGTCCCCGTGATCGTCTGCGCATGCAGCGGCCCACATAGAGCCGCTGCGATGATTAGGCTGAGCGTGAACCTCAGTGGCAATGGACCCTGCCTACGCTGTTGTCCATGTGACAGCACTGCCCGGGGGGCGAGCTTTTGCGACAGCCTCCACCATGAGCAATTTCGTCTTGGCTCAATCCTGCTGCGGTAGGCATGGCCTGCAGCGGCATCGAAAGCGCGAACACCGCCGCCAGAAACGTAAGAACAACCTTCACTTGAATCCCTCCCTTACAAGTCAATGAATGGGATCGTAACCAGCAGTTGCCGTCGATCAAGCGGAATGATCGCGCTTTCGTGAAGTCGTTCCTGGAGCCATCCTAATCCAGCAAAATTCCTGCATCGCCTGAAGCAAACCAAAGGACGTTGTCGAGGCTCCAAAGCTGCTGCAGGATCCCTCCGTTTTTCTGTCCGTATGAAAAATTTGCTATGTAGTCAGCGCCTCGAGCACGAGCCTCACGCGCCATGGCCTCTTTCACGTCACGCAGAGATTTTAACTGATCATGGCCGAAGCCTGTGTTGATCTTGGTATCAAGGTGAAAAAGTTTTTGGAATTTCTCGGGCTGCTTTTCGTCGAAGCGAACGCCGCCACGCTCAGTAACTGGCGGCATCCTTTAGGCCTCCCGAGAAAACAAGACGACCATTTCTTCACGCGCGCCGCCAAAAGAGGGTATGTTTGCAGTTGCCATCGAGACTACTTCCCACCCCTGTTCAGCGTAAGAATTGATGGCTTCCTCAAGAAGTTGGGGGTCAAATTTTCCACTGAAGAAACGGTCTTTCTGCGACAGAATCTTGTATTCTTTCATCGTGTAATTCCTAACTTGCTGTTGATGAAAATAAGGCTAAGGCCCTTAGAAAACCCCAAGAACTAAATTTTTCCAAGTATTTATGCAGCGACATTATCGCCGACCCGAGGCAACGACGAGCGGTGGATCAGACGGGAAAGACCGAATGTCAAACCACTTGAAGCAAGTGCCGTCAGCGTTGGCATTGTCCCCACACCGGATTGGGAAACCGTTAGCGCTGCGTCTGATCAGCCCGGCGCGGAACGCGCGTAGGTCGATGAGCCACCACAAATCCAGTGCTCGGCCATCTTCGCTGGCGTGGCCGTAGAAGAGCCAATCGCCCTCACCGTTCACTATCTTCGCCAACTCCGTCATGGCGCCGGACGCAACTTGAGAGCGGATCGTGAATTCGTAGGGGTAGCGGGAGGCATAACCAGGCCGCCGGACGCGTGCGGCAATCCGTAGGTCGCGGCCATCGAGCATCAGCAAGTCAGTCGCGTGGTGTCGATCGAGGTGATCGGGCGCGACCTGCAGCAAGTGGGCGCCGACGATCCGCCGTATCTCAGGCAAGTATTGATCGGACCACTGGCGATTGATGCTGTAAGGAACATTCATTTTTCAGCCTATTTTAGGCAGGAAAGGCCCCGCTCAGCGCGGAGCCTCAATGCTGTCTTACCGATCAGGTCGAAAGCTGGGCTTGGCGCATGACGGTCGCGGCCATCGCATCAGCCCAATCATTGGCTTGGATATTGAAGGCGCGTTGGAAGGACTCAACCTTGCCCCACGCAGTCATGGCCTGAGCCTTGATCACGAGACCCTGCATCGTCTTCTCCCGGAATACCATGATCTGATCCACGTGGGCGTGAAGCGCCTCTCGGGCGGCGGCAAGCCTGCCGTTGGCGTCCTCGATACCGGATGCGGATTTCGCCTTTTCCAGATCCGCCCAGTAGGCTTTTGCAAGGGGCAGCGCCTCCTCCGAACGAGCGCCCCAAGCTTCGTGGAATTTCCGCCCACGCTTGCTCTTGGTTTTCATAATGTGGGCAAGGCGCGCCTTGTTGTAGCGGATGTCGGCCTCGAAGTGCTCAGGCTTCCCCACACTGATCAAAGCGCCCGGCAGACCAGACTTGCCGCCTTCGGGATGCGCGAACGCCAAGCCGTCCACGTCGCGCTCTTCCGTGCAATTGTCCCCATAGCGGTAAATTTGCTGGGGTGCGCGGGGCCAAGTTGAAGCAAACCGGTCAATGATATCCTGCCTCGTTGCCAAAGCATTCAGATAATCAGCTTCAAGAGACGGGAGAGCATCCGCCAAGGCGAGTAGCTCCGGGTCTTCTCGAGTTTGCGCTTCGGCCTTTGAGCCTTTCATGGCTGCCGCTGCGGTAGCTCCCGCAGCCAGACCCAAAAGGAGGTTGCGGCGTCCAATCTCGGTCTTGTTCTCGGTGCCATCGACGCGATTACGGGATTTCAGGTGAAAGTTCATCGTTCTTCCTTTCCAAATTAGGGTGAGTGGTTCACGCGCTGCATTCAGCAGGCGTGGAATTCATGGGTAACACCGTTCACCTTGATCTGACTGACGGTCGCGAGGTTCACAGAGCGCGGCGCCTTCTTCTCGGCGTCCCAAACCGGCAGAAGGTTGGGATGGCGCTGTGCGCGCGTCTCAGCAGCTCTGCGGCCCGCATCAGAGGCATCGACGCCTTTGACATGCTGGCGCAACGTAGCGGGCTGGACCCGCATTACACGGCGCGTGCCGTCTTTTTTGGTGAAGGTGATCGAGGCGAAGCGGCCCTTGGCGCTCGCGATCAGCTTACGCTTCTCGGCGTAGTCTACGTCTTCGCGCGCCTCTGCTTGGCGAAGAGCAGTGTGCAACTCCGCGAGACGTGCACGCCCAGCGCTACCCAGCGTATCGGCGTTTTCGAGCGTTACGATTTCCGCCATGAGATCCGCGCTGGGGCGTTGGGCGAGGGCGTCAGCCTCGGCACGCTTCGCAGCGACGACCTTAGCGACCTGAACCTCTTGCTTTGCGTCCGACCATGCGAGCTTCAGGGCACGCGACAGGAGCTGAGAAAGCGTTTCGTGAGTGCGCCCCAAGAAACGGCGAACGATCACCCAGGCGGCTTTCATGATGGCGGCGCGGTCGTAAGTCATAGCGGCAACTCCGTTTGCGTTTTTGCTTACCGTGTTATAGATATGATACAGGGTAGGCGCTTTGTCAATAACCCTGTTAGCGAAAACTATAACAAGGTATGCAAATGAGGCCGGAGCAGGTAAGAATGGCACGCGCAGCACTTCAGCTTGGCGTGCGAGAACTGGCGGAGATTGCGGGGGTTTCGTTCACGACGATCAGCCGCTTTGAGACGGGCAAGAGTGGACTACAGCACTCTACCGCCGAAGCGATTAGGAAGGCGCTAGAAGCCAAAGGGGTCCAGTTTCTTGAAGATGGTCAAGTCGCGACCGGGCCCGGGATCAGCATGCGGGAGGACTAAGTGTTCACGCCAACCGAAGAAGAGTCACGGAGCTATATCGACGGCCGGGTCGACCGATTGAAGAAACAAAAGGCCGTCTCGAGCTGGGTCTCCGTCCTCGCGGTGATCGCCTTGGGTGCAGGCACCACGCAGGAAGGCTGGTCAGTTCTTTTCGCCGCTGGACTAATGGCGATAGCTTACCTCGCCGGAAGCGCCGTGAGGGCTCTCTGCGACCTTCATATCGACACGCTCATTTCTCAACGCCGCGATTTGGACCGAGACTTGTCACTCGGACTCGAAGGCTTTGAAATCCAAGATTGACGCCAAGAAGCGCAAGCGCGGGGGGAAAACGAATTTGACGAAGGCAAATGATCAACACGGCGAGGATCTTGCCGCCAAAGTATTATCGCATCCGCTTACGCCGATACTGGCCGCTCTGCTATGCGGCGTTTTTATCGGCTACGTGATGGCGCCGAATGATGATTTCGGAAGTTTGGTGCGCAGTTGCCAAGAAGTTGGAAGAAAGTCACTCAAGCAGTGCTACTTGGGCGCAGCGCGTATCCTTTACGAAACTCCGGCTCCCAACAGCTATCAATGACCAATTGGGCGATGCGTCATCTCACTTAACCGACATCACCTTCTCATATGAAATCGTTTCGAAAGGAAATCGAATGGACGACGACGATGATTTCGGCCTGTCAGACGCGATCAAGAAAGCTGAGCGCGAACGCGACTGGCTGCCTCTCGCCATCTTGGCGGCCTGCGCGTTCTTCGCCTGGATGTCCGGGTATCGCAGTTTTTCCGACATAAGCCCGTTCGAAGGCTTCGTGGGACTGTCGCTCTTCGCCGGCCTGCGAGGCATATATCAGAACAAGGTTACAATTCTGCGGCTTGAGAAGCGCCGGGAATTTATGGCGCGAAAGGAGAAAGAGGCGGATTGGATCCTATCTCACCCCGTTTCGGTAGGCCACGTCGTCCAAGTGGACTGATCATGAGACGGAGAACGAGGCACCCATGCGATGCCGCTTTTCGCCGTTAAATAGTGGCGCCGGCAGCCTATAGATTCCCTGTATTATCAAGGTCAGCGGCCCTCGCTACCTTTGCCGACGTGCTATCTAACCGCGCGTTACCATAGTTGCGCCGCCATCGCGGTCACCTAAACGCCTCTTGATGGCGGCGATTTCTATCTTCAAGGAATTAAGCTCTTCCCAAATGCGATCACCTTCCTCCCGTGTTACTATTGATCCACGCAAATCGATCAGCTCCTTTTCCACTCTCTTAATATCGTCAAAAATCGTTGGATTTCCGGGGCCGCCTGGAGGAAACAGGAAATCTTCGATTCGCTTGATTCGTGATTTAAGTTTTTCAAATTCTTCTTCAGTCATTCGTTGACTCCTTTCGCAGTTTTTCAGTAGATGTGTTTTCGCTTTCAGTCAGAAACCGAATTTCGTCTATTTGAGACTGAAGACGATCAATGTCTTCTCTACTAACATCCGTTGAAGAAAACCCTTCCAAGAGCACCAGTGAAGACAAGATCGATAGGGCTAAGAACGTGAAGAGGTTCGACTTCCGGTCGCGCTTTCCTTTAGCCTTCGCAGCTTGCTCCGGACTCAGACCATTGCGGCGCTGCTGACGCCTGAACCAAGGCGAAAGAAGAAAATCGAAACCAAACTTCAGAATCGTCACGATTAGTATAAGAAAGGTGTAAAATTCAGAGAGGGAAATATATGCATTCATAGAAACATCCCCTCGCTCTGCGCAACCATCAGGCCCATTATCCACAATGGAAAAATTGCAACAACGCAGCTTCAACACTCTGACACTTCGACGAGCAGATATGGACGCGCTTTCCACTCCCACACAGCAGCGTCGACCAGTCATCCTTCAGTTCATGTTATCATGCCGAATATCCGATAGTCACCGTTAGAAAACGGCGGCAAGATTGACCTCACCGCCGCCGCCTCTCTCCGCCTTCTGATCACTCAGTTGGCTGGTGCGCCCCCTCTCCGCATCATCGCCTCGATGGCCCGCCTGCTCGACTCGCTTGCGACGGGAAGCGTGTTCAGCTTTCCGTTCGCGACCATTGCTCGCGCAATCTCAGCGTTGCGAGACGCGATGGCCTCCGACCCTCTGCGGGCCAAGCTGCCAGTGACCGCGCCCGCGGCAGCGCCAGCAGGCCCACCGAGGCCGAAGCCAGCGCCGATTTGCCCGAGCTGACCAAGTCCGCCTCCGAGAAGGTTCATGATCTGACTGCCCATCGAGCCGTTCACCACCTTCCGCATCGCCGCCTTCTCGGCTTCGGTGAACTTCGCCGCCAGCTTCTTGTTGCTCAGGATGCGCTTGAACTGGTTACGGATGCCGCTGGCGCCACCGGACAGGTAGTTGTTCTGCCCCGCCTCGATTGCGTCATCGATCATCTGGCTTTTTGACATTCGCGACCAAACATCCCTGGCTTTCGGGATAAGGGTTTTCAGCGCCTGGACGTCGCCGGAAACCACATCCCCAGGCGCCAGATTGTTCACGAGGTCATCCAGACCGCTGATGATCTCCATCCCAGCCTTCTGGTCGGTCTTGTTGGCGAAGTTCCCAGCGGCTGCCCCGGCCTGTCGGCGCATCTGGTCAAGGCTCTTGAAGGGCAGTGCAGCCGTTGGCTCTTTTGCCATGCGGTCACCAGCCTGTCGCATGATCTCCATCGCGCGTGCAGAGTTCGGGGTGAGGCTCCCCGGACCGGGCAATTCATCGAAGCCGGTATTCTGGCGCAGCATCTCGAGGATTCTCTGACGGGTTCGATCGAATGCCTGCGGTTGGATCTGGACGTTGGCCCTGTCGATGGCGTCATAAGCCGCGCGTCCCTCTGCCCTGAGCGCCTCGCTGCTCGGAGCGCCTTTGATGGCTTTCGTGATCGCTTGGCGTGCCGCGTGCCCGTCCGCGAGCTTCTGCACCCCACGCCCCACGACAGGGGCAGCGAAACCAACAGCCGCGCCGACCTTTGCTCCGGTTTTCGCGTCACTCATCCGATTGTCGAAACCGCCTTCGCCTTCCATGAAGCCGTAGGTGCCGCCCATGGCCGCACCGGTCGCGCTGGAAGCGGCGAGACGAGGCAGAAGGCCCGCCCCGCGTCCAAGGGTGCCGATAGCGCCACCTGGGGCCATAGCGCCAAGCACAGCGCCCCCCAGCTCCGCGCCCAGCGCCGTCTTGGGGTTATCTCGCTGCAGGACGTGCTCTTGCTGGCGATAATGCTGCAGACGGTTGTCGTAGCTGCCGATACCGAGCGCAGCATCTGCTGCAGCACCAGCCTCATCACCGATCAGGCCAAACGTCATCGCCTCGCCTGCCTTATTCAATGCGGACCCGACCATTTCGCCGAAGTTCTGGCTGTTGGGGTCGTTATCGCCGAAGATGTTTTCCTTGATGACCTGCCCGAATGACTTCTGGCTCGCCTCAAGCTCGCGCCCCTTCGCGATGAGCCGCTTCGCAGCACCCATATCGCCTGCGGCGTAGGCGCGCCTCGCAGCGGCACGGTATTGCTCAACAGAGTAATCGTCTGGCCCTTTCGATTGAGCCGCCTGCCCCACACCAGAGAACTGCTGCATTGCGGCAGCTGCGGACTGCATGTCAGGCGCTTCGGCTTCGTAGGTTTTTCCATCCGAACCTTGGATCTCGAAGGTTTTCATTTTTTCTTCTGGCGGGATGCGACCGCCGTTGATTTCCGCGCCGGTAAATTGCGCAGCCGGATCACCGGAACGTTGGGCCTCACGCGCCAGCTCAAGGAGGCGCTTTGCCGCAGCTCCGTCCCCCACCGCATCAGCGCGGCGGGCAGCGTCCATTAGTTCTCGATAGGTAGCCATTGTTGTTTCCTCGCGTTGTGCCGATTAGCGGTTGAGAAGATTGAACATGCCCGAACCGAATGGGCTTCTTTGAGTGGAGCCTGCTTTGCTCTTAGCGAAGCCCGACTTAATCCCGCTCGCCAACTGCGAGAATCCTTGGCCGATGTTGGCCGCTTGCCTGTAGTTTGGCTGCATACTCTCGAAGAGCGCGCTCCAGTCGCCAGTTTCAGGGGTTGCACCGGATTGACCGGCGAACGACGGATCGTTTTCCCGCGCCTTGATTGCATCCCCCTGAATGCCCGCGTTGATGCCAGCTGCGAGTTGCGAAAAGCCCTCACCTATATTCGATGCTTGGCCGTAGTTGGGCTGCATCATTCCGAGCAACATCTGTCGAGCCCGCAACTGCTGCGGGGTCATCCCTGAAATCTGATCTCGCTGTCTCTGCATAAACATTTCACTGTCCTTTCTGCTCGGCGCTTCCTGCCGCTTTGAGTTCTGCCAGTCGCTTCTCTGCGCGGGCTTCGAAATCTGGTGTGGTTTCCTCCGGCAGCGCCGCGAGGTCGTGTTTGGGAAAGCCCGTGAAAGTCGCGAAAGCCGGGTAAGCCTCTTGCTTCTCGCCCTCCTTCCTGTTCGCGATGACGAAGATGATCTCCGGACCCTCTTCGCTGGTGCGTCCCGCGTGCCTCTCGAGCCGCTCGATCCTGTTCTTCAGGCTCATTTCTGCGCCTCCAATTCTCTCAGCCGTTTTTCGATATCGGTGGTTTCGAGCGTGCGTCTGTAGGCCTCGATCAAGGCCATGACATGCGCGCCCTCGGTCGGGGTCAGTTCGCCCGATGCGACGGCCTCCAGAACCGCTCCAGCAGCCTTGGCGGCATCCTCTGCACCTTCCATCGCGGGCAGCTCGAATTGCACTGGTGCGTCCTTGCGTGGGGGCGCTATCCGCTCAAGGCAGAGCCGAAGCGCGGTAGCATCACCGCCCAGCGCCATTTCGACTGCTTTCCCGGTCAGCTTCTCGGCCTCACCGTCGAGCAGGTCGAGAACCGCACGGGTGACACGATGACGCGTGCCCTTCGGCTTCCCGGGGTTTCCTTCCGCGAAAGTTCCGTCCGCATTTCGTCCGCTTTTTCGGCTCATGCGACTACCTCCCTGATTGCCCGCCCGCTCGCCGCGAAGCTGTCTTGATCTTCGGGATTTGCCCCACTTCGGATAACCGACCGATGACAGGTCCACCTGCCCCACCACCTCACCACCCCTTTAGGGGTGGGGTAGTGGGGCAGTGTGGCAGGTCGGGAAAAGCGCCCCACTGCCACACCTTGCCCCACCTCGCATTTCAAGGTGGTGAGGCTCACACAGTTGCCCATTCTCCCACCTCCAGGCATGGCCGCTTGTTGCGTTTCGCATCCTCGTGCTGAACCTCGCGGATCGCGCCTGTTCCGATCCAGGTTTTCAGCATTCGCGAAATTCTGGCTTTGTCTCGGCTGGCATCGAGACCCAGCACTTCCGCGACGATCAAACCCGCCCAAGCAGACTTGGCCTGATTGCTTGCACGCGGCGGGCTTCCAGCGTCCCACGAAACTTGAATCGCGTTCTGGACCGCGAGGAGATCATTGACGTTGATGCCGTCGAAATCGTCAGGCCATTCCCAAGCTTCCGTGACCCCCACACTGTCGCCGTTAGCCAGGTTCACGGAGACCATGCGTCGCCACACACGCTTTCCAGGCGGTGCGAGGTTTGCCTTGTCACGCTCAACACTGAAATAGGTGAGAGGATCGTCGGCAACGCCCGCATCCGCTTTCTGAGCGTCACTCATGCGGTTCAGGACACGGGCCGAACGTGCCGCGCCCAGCAAGGCCACGGCGCCTCGGCTATTCTCCGAGGAAGCCTCTTCGCCGCCGAGTTTGCGTGTGTGGTGGACGAGGTCGATTGCGCAGTTGCAGCGCTCCGCGACTCGGCCCCACTCCTTCGCGACGACGTCAATCGCGCCGTTGTCGTTTTCTTTCACCCGGTGCGAGGACACGAAGGGGTCAACGATCAAAACGTCGATGTCCTTTGCTTTGATTTCCGCCACGAGCGCTTCGACTTCCGGCACGTTGATCCGCACGCCCTCGCCGCTCTGAGTCGCGGTGCATAGGCCTCTCTCACGACCGCTATCGACGAAAAGCTTATCGCCAACCGTCTCCGGCTTGATCGAATGGTGGAGCATCGTTGCGATGATGCGGCGCTCCAATTCATCTCGCGGATCTTCGAGATTGAGGATCCAAACCCGAAGCGGGGCCGCTGGAGTATCGCCCAGCAGGCTCCTACCTGAAGCCATCGCGAGCGCTTCGCAGATAGTCAGAGACGACTTGCCGACACCCCCCGGCGCGACCGTCACGCTGGTAAAGCGCCGGATCAGATGTCGGCCATAGACCCACTGCCGGGCGGGCAAAGTCGCAGGGTCACGCCACTTGAAGGGTGTCGCCTTCAGCGGAAGCGGAGAGTTTGCGGGCTCGAACTTGATTGGTTGCGGGACCGAGGCATTCATGCGCCCCTCCTTTCTCGCAGAACGTCATTCCAGTCCTGACCTTGAGGCGCGGGAAGCAGTGAAACCTTCCATCCGCGAGCGTGAGCGATTTCCGCCAAGACTCGGCCAGCGTCTGCCCCAGCTTCATCTCCATCAGTTGCCAGGATCAGTTCACTCGGATCCTCAGGAAGCTGCAGGGATTTCATCCCTGAGGTCGAGAGAGACGCCCAGACCTTCGCAGGGCCATCGAAAAGACCGCTGAGCAGGCTCAAACCAGTTTCGATACCCTCGCAGACAACCAGCGGCCCAGCGCCTTCTGAGAGGGCGACAGCGCCACCAGCACACGGCCCCAGCATCATCTTTGCGGTTCCTGAAATGCGCTCGCCGCTCTTTTCGAAGTAGGTGCGATGCACTGCGCCAGTGCTAACCTCCGCGACCATCGCGGAGAGCCAGCGACCGCTCGGCCCATGATAGATATCAGGCGCCCAGCGCAGTGACCGAGGCAGATAGCATGTGATGCCGCGACCGCGCAGGTAAGCCTCGGCCTTTGTGCCGATGATCTCATGCGAGCGAAGCCAGAGGGCCCGCGCCTTGTCGAGCTTGGCGCGCTCGTATTCGTCGCGCTTCATCTCAGCTTGGCGCTGCGCCGCAGGATCCGGGGCGAGCTGTCCGGCATTCAAGCCGGACGCTTTGACGATGTCGCGGAAATCGCAGCCGCCTTTGTGGCAATAGGCAAGCAGCCGACCGCCGCCATCGCGCAGGGAAAGAGCCCGCTGGTCACTGCGGCGTTCGGGCTGACACACAGGGCAAGGTGCGTTGCCGTGCCCCCCGTGCCAATCACCGTGGAAGGAGAGGGTGATTTCGCGTGCGTTCATTATTCGCGCTCCTCCCCATAGGCGAGTTGAGCGAGAGCGCAGGCGAGCGCCCCGGAGAGGCCATACAGACGGCGGAGATATGCAAGGCGAAGCGAGTTCATGCCGCCACCTCCTGGCCGTCGAGACGGCGCACCCGACTCCGAAGGAAATATATCCCGAAATCTCCCGCGCCGGTCGTGCGGTCGCCGGGATAGAACTCGGTTTCCACTTCCAACCCGATTTCACGCTTGAGGACATGGACGATGTCGGAGATCCGAACGGGCGAAGCGCAATAGACAGGGCCACTGGCCAGCAGTTCGATGATCTGACGGCGGCGCTTGTCCAGGATAACAACGCGGCTCTTGCTGTTCGCGTTGATGATCTCGAATTGCGCCGGGTTGCGGTCTTTGGGAAGGTCCGCCACGCGAAGAACGCGCTTCGCGTTGTGGGGCGGGATTTTGATTTTCTGTTTCATGATTGGTCCTTCTGCTTGAAGAACCGGGCCCGAGTGGCTATCCTCACATGTGTCGCATTAGAGAATATCGCCCTCGCCCGGTCCTTGACTGAGCGGGGGTTTCTTATGCGGCTTGCGAGTTTCCACGGTCGGCGATCCAAGCGCCAACGTCAGTTGAGCGCCAAGCAACGGCACGGCGACCCACACGCACTGGACGGGGGAATTCGGCCCTGCTGATCATATCATAAATCGTGGATCGGCTCAGACCGACCATGTCTTGGACAGCGGGCAGACGAAGCATCTTCTCGGTCATCAAAAAATCCTTTCGGCTTTTACTGGACATCTGCATAAACATTTGTCGCCGATAGGTTTTTCATTCCAGACCGCCAAAACCGCCTAAATTGCGAGACCGGTTTTGAATGCGTTTCGGGGCAGATTTCGACCCTTTTTGACCGAAAGAAAAATTAGTTTTGGCGGGCCTCTTGACCGCCCTCGTCCGTCAGTCGTCGCCTTCAGACTGCTGAAGAGCACGCCTCATCGTCGTTTCGCTAACAACTTCGCCAAGATGATTGGACACCGCCATAAGGACAAGCTTCATTGAACTGCCCTGATGTCCGCCCGGGAAAAGAAGGTCGTAGGCGCGCTTCGCAGCTTCTTGCTTTCGCGGGCGCCCCCTTGCAGGAGCGCTGCTGCTATCTGTGTCAAACTCAGATGGATCAAGTCCCAACGCGGGATCGAGTAGTTTGTCCATTTCGTCTGACCCGTTTGGCCAATCGTCTCTTGCGAAGGTCAAGGCCCAGCCATCGAACTGACGGTAGACCTCCTGTGCTGCTTTCAGTCCATTCAGCATGAGATCAACTACTTTCAGCGCATTTTTGTCCGAGACAGATTCCCTCGCGACTTCGCGCCACTTGCTCTCGTCACCTTGCACCGAGACAAGCCAACCATCGGAGTGGGGTTCGATAAACTCGAAATCCATAGGAAGCTCCGAGCCAATTCGCTTGTGAAGAATTCCTTTTGATATCCGCAACACTTTACCCTCAGGCGAGCAAACAGACAGAGAAGGGCAGAAGCGAAGAAACTCAATCAATCCCTCAGCAGCAAATGCGGCTCGTTTCATTTGGTCATCGAGGTCGGGATTGTCCCCCTCAACCTGCCAATAGTCGAAGTCGGCAGTCAGAACGAATGAACGCTCGAAAAGCGCCATGTATAAATGGGGGATGAATACGTATCCAGGCGGGGCAAACATTAGGCGATCCTCACAACGTTGCCTGACTTGGATGGCGCAGACTTGCCCGTGACGACCTTTGCCCAATCATCAAGTGCTATCCTTCTCTCTTCCAGCAACTCAGCACGATTGTAGACCCTCGCAACCACGCTCGGCGCCGAACCCGATGCAGAGTGATTAAGAACCCTATCTACCACCGCCTCTTTATGCTGTCGCTCTGATTGGATTGTAGCGAATGAAGACCTCAGGTCGTGGGTGCGCCAAGGCTCGAAATCAGGCCCCAAGACGCTGTCCAGCCGCGCTTTCGATTTGCTAAAACCGGACACAGGAGTATTGCCAGTCGTCGTAAAAATCAGATCCGCGTCTTCGTCTGCACACGCAGATAGCCATTTCAACTCTTCAAGCGCCGGATCACTCAGGTGGGTGATGTGGGGCTTGGCGTTTTTCGTTCTCGTGCCCTCCAGAACAATGCGTCGCCGTTCCAAATCAACCTCCGACCACCTTAGGTGCGCGATTTCGTTCTTTCGTTGGGCGGTCAAGATGATCAGACGAAACAGCGGCCCCCAGAGGTCTCCCAAGGCGAAAGTCGCATAATAGATCCGGCGAACCTCTTCGACACTTGGGGTTCGTTCACGCGCTGGCGGCGCCTTCACCTTTTGCAGATCCAAGCCCACGTAGGGCGCGAAATACCCCCTCGCCCGCGCAAACCTTGACAGGTGCGAGAAGTATGCACGAACTCGATGAGCCTTCGACAGGTGGCCAGCGGCAACCTCTTCGTCAATCGCAGCTTGAAGAATCTGGTTGGTGATCTTCTTCGACGGCAAATCCAAACTGGACTTCAAGACGCTCCGAAGCTCGCCCATCCGGTGAGCGCCGGTCCTCAATCCGGATACGTGCAGTTGGTAGTAAATTTCGAGCAATTTGTTCACGGAAATTGATGATTTTCGCTCAAGCTCTTCGGCCTCGGCATTCGCCTTTCGAAGCGATACTCGATCGATGCCTGCGTTAGCCTCGACTTGGATCGTATTGGCGAGCTGACGTGCCTGTTTGATGGAAACGTCAGGGTAGCGACCGAGATCATGCTTTCTCTTTACGCCGCCCTTCACCCGCTTCTCATACATCCACGACTTCTTGCCCTTGGGCGTCACTCGAATTCGCAACCCTGGAACGGTTTCATCACTTACTTCGAGCCTGCCTTCTTCTGGTGGCCGCAGGCTACGAATGTAGGTGTCGGTGAATTTTACCTTTGCCATACCTCTGCCTTCTGAAAATCTTTGGGGGACACATAGGGGACAAAAATGACCGGCTCCCACCGGACGCTACAGGACGAAGCTAAACCCTAACCAATACGAAATCAAACGATTAGCAGTTGTAAAATCTGTGTTTTTCCTTGGTGATTTGGACACCATCGGACCAAACCGGACAACTTCGGACAAACCCTGAAATCATAGGGCCTTGGAACTTTTAATCAGTGGGTCGCAGGTTCGAATCCTGCACGGCTCACCATCACCCTCAGAAACCCGGGCTTCGGCCCGGGTTTTTGCATTTTGGGGTCTGCGGTTACGTGAGCCGCTCTCGGCGTCAGAAATAACTGCGCACCAAGGCCCCCGAGAGCAGCACCCAGCCGTCGGCCACCACGAAAAAGGCGAGCTTGAACGGAAGCGCCACGACCGCGGGCGGCACCATCATCATCCCCATCGACATCAGCACCGCCGAGACGACGAGGTCGATGATCAGAAACGGCAGGTAGACGAGGAAGCCGATCTGGAAGGCGCGCGTGACCTCGGACAGCATGAAGGCGGGCACGAGGGTCGAGAGCGGCGCGGCATCGAGGCTTGTCGGGGCTCCCGTCGCGGCGGTGCCGCTGCGCAGATCGGCCAAGGCCGCGAAGGTGTCGGGATTCGTGCGCCCTGCCATGAAGATGCGGAAAGGCTCTATCCCCTTCGTAAACGCCTCCTGCCAGTCGACCGCACCTTCGACCAGGGGCTGGCCCGCGACGCGCCAACTCTCAAGGAAGACAGGCTCCATGATCAACCATGTCAGGAATAGGGCGAGGCTGATGATCAACATGTTTGGCGGCGACTGCTGAAGTCCGAGGGCTTGGCGCAGAATCGACAGCACCGTGACGATGAACGGGAACGCAGTCACCATGATCGCGAGCCCCGGCGCGAGGCTGAGAAGTGTGATTGCCGCGATGATCAGCAGCGAGCGCCCGGCGAGGCTGTCGCCCTCCCCGACAGAAAGCGTGATGTCCTGGGCCTGCGCCGGCAGGGCCGCGAGGATTACGGTTAAGGCTGCCAGCAGGACAAACCTTAGCGCGGAAGAGCGCGCGAGGGGGACGTCGGGAACGGCAAAGGGTAGGCGGCGAGGCATGTCACAGGCCGTTTTGCAGATCGGCCACCTCGGTGAGCCGTACCGCAAGCTGCCCGTCGCTGCCGTCAATCTCGGTCAGCTCGCCGCGCGCGATCAGCTTGTCTCCCACGTAGAGTTCAACCGGGTCGTCCACTTTCCGGTCGAGGGACAGCACCGCATCGCGCTTCAGGCGCAGCAAATCGCGCACCAGCGGGCGGGCCTTGCCGACCGAGATGGTGATCTCGATCGGCACCTGCGTGAAGGGATTGGCGGTCGAGGCATTCGGCGCGGTCTCATTCATCGGGCTTGTCCTTCGCGTTGGCGGTGAAATAGGTCGTGACCGCGCGCGAAATGGCGGCGATGACGGCGTCGAGATCGACGCGGGTCTCGGTATCGGCGAAGCGCAGATAGACCTGCCCTTCGCCAAGGCTGGGCTCCGCGACGAATGCGAGCGGCAAGTCTGCACGCGGCGCCAGCGCCTCTTGGATCTGCGGCAATGCGGTCGGATTGCCGACCACCGTGATCGGCCTCGCGCAGAGATCCCCGGCAATCGGCATTAATTGCTCGGCCACGACGGCGCCAAGCGACGCACGCGCGAGCTCGGGCAACAGTTTTCCGCAGATTTCGAGCAGAAGCGGCTCGAGCGCACCGAGCATGTGCTGGCGCGCCTCGTTATAGGTGAAGCCCAGCGCCTGCAGGTTGCGCCCGAGATCGCCGTGAAGTCGCGCGGTTTCGGCGTTTTGCGCGGCGACCGCATCGTCCCAGCCTGCCTGGTAACCGGTCTCGAACGCAGCCAGCTTGGTCTCTTCCAACTCGGCCGGGTCGAGCGCGATTTCGCCCGCCTCGCTCGCCTTCGGCTCAAAGGATTCGAGTTTCAGCCTTTGGCCCATCACGCTTTCTCCGACGGTTCTTCCATCCAGCTACGCAGGATTTCGACGGTTTCGGCCTGGCGCTCCTCGATCATCTTCTTGAGGCGGTCAACCGGATCGGCAGGGCGGTCGAGATCGAAATCCGTCTGTCGCGCCATCGGTAGATCCCCGAGGTCGAAGTCGGACACCAGCTGCATGTTCATATCGGGCATCTCCCCATCGTCGATTTCACCGGTGAGCGTCGTTGAAGACCGGGAGTTTTCCTCTGACGTGGCATTTGGCGCCGGCAGTTCCGCGGCTCCTTCTCGGGTTTTCTGCAGCAGGATCGGGCGCGCGACGAAGAGGCCGAGCACAAGCGCAACGATTGCGAGCACCGCGATCTGGATGATCTGCGTCAGATCGAGGGCCATGCTGTCGATGAATCCGGCGCCAGCGAGGGTCCCCGCTTCCGGCAGCGCCTCGAACTGCATGGAGCGCAGCGTGATCACGTCGCCCCGCGCCTCGTCGAATCCCACCGCGGAGGCCACTAACTCGCGCAGATCGGCCAGTTCGGCATCGCTGCGCGGCGTCCAGCTAGGTGTCCCGTCGGGATCGGTGCCGCGCACCCCATCGACCAGCACCGCGACGCTAAGCCGCTTGAGAGCGCCGGGCTTGCGAAGCAATTCACGACGCGTCTCAGAGACTTCGAAGTTGGTGCGCGCGCGCGTCTCGCTCGTACGGCTTTGCGACTTGCCGGTCGCGCCAGTCCCGTTGTCGGGCAGGTTGGAGGCCACGGTCGTCGCCGGGGGTGTCGTCGAATCGGAGGTTTTCGAGGTTTCGGACGTGTCGGTCGCGATCGCCACCCGGCCCTGCGGGTCGAAGCGACGCTCGGTGATCGCCTCGCGCTCTGTCACGGTGTCGAGCGCCACCTCGACCACGGCATTCCCGGGACCGACGCGCGCCTCCAGCAGCCGTTCGACGTTCCGCTTCAGCGCCAGAGCGCGAGTCTCCCCGCCACCGGGCAGCGCGGGATTGTCGCTGAAGGGAATGAGCCCACGCGCCGAGTCGATTACCGAGACATCTTCGGGCGTCATGCCGGTTACCGCAGAGGCCACGAGATAGCGAACGGCCTTCGCCTGCGCAGCGCTCAGCCCCGCAAGAGCCGGCGTGATCGTCACAGAGGCCGTCGGCTCAGGCGTTCCGCGAAAAGGCGCATTCGTCGGATGCGCGATATGCACGCGCGCCGACCGAATAGACGGCACCGCAGCGATGGTTCGCGCCAATTCCCCTTCTTTCGCGCGCCAATAGGCGGCGTCAAACATCTGCGAGGTCGTGCCGAAGCCCGAGAGCGAATCGAGCAGCTCATAGCCTGCGCCACCGGTCGCGGGCAGACCTTGCGAGGCGAGAGTCATGCGCAATTCGTCCCGCTTCGGCGCGGCGACAAAGATCGAATCGCCACGCACCTCGTAGGCCACCCCGCGCTGTTCGAGCGCGGAGATCACCTCGCCCGCCTCCGCGCTGCCGAGGCCCGCGTAAAGCAAGGCCAGCGTCGGCTTCGACGCGATCGATCCGATTGCTAAGACCGTGGCGACCATCGCAATCACGCCGAAAACCGCGGCGAGTTTCCGGCGCATATCCAGGCCAGCCCAAGTGTCGATGAGTTGCTGCAAGACGAACCTCCAGAGAGCGGGCGTTCTGCCCGGCGTCACGGGCACCTTCCTTCATTGCGATTAACAATCGGTTAGTCCGACTCGGCTATTCCAAGCCTCGACCCGACACAGCGAGGCCCCCATGACGGAAGCCACTGCCGAGGCGAACGAGCCGCCGAAGAAGAAGACCAAGCTGATGCTCCTGATCGGCCTCGTCCTCATGATTATGCTGGGGAGCGGTGGGTTCTACGCGGTCTATTCGGGGCTGGTTCTCGCGCCTCCAGAGGCCACGCATGCCGCCGCTGCGCCGGAGGCGCATACACCGGAGGCACTTCCCGACATCGCCTTTGTCGCACTCGACCCGCTCGCAATTACGCTGAGCGGCGCCTCCGCGCGCCATCTGCGCTTCGCGGCGCAACTCGAAGTGCCGACCGCCTATGAACATGACGTAGAACTGTTGAAGCCGCGCGTGATGGACGTGCTGAATGGGTATTTGCGCGCCGTCGACGTCAGCCTTCTGGAAGACCCGAGCGCGATGATGCGCCTGCGCGCGCAGATGTTGCGACGGATTCAACTGGTCACCGGAGACGGGCGCGTGCGCGACCTTCTCGTCATCGAATTCGTGCTGAACTGAGGGAGAGGCTGATGCAATTCCTTGCCGAAATCACATCCGGGATCGCAGCCTTGGCGGCGGCAACCTATTGCTTCGTGCTCGCGCGCAGGCTCAAGCGTTTCAACCAACTCGAAACCGGGATGGGCGGGGCCATCGCCGTGCTGTCCGCGCAGGTCGACGACATGACTCGCGCGCTTGAACGGGCGCAGGCCACCGCGGGCACATCCGAGCGACAATTGCGCGCGCTGACCGAACGCGCGGAGGCAGGGGCGGAGAAGCTCGAGCTGCTTCTGGCCTCCCTGCATGATCTTCCCGAAGACGGTGAACCACGCCGCCGCGTGCTGCGCCGGCGGCAACGCGAAACGGATATCGAGGCCGCGCAATGAACCGCGCAGCCGAACGCAAACCCGGTAGGCGCAGGCCCCGCCCGGGCCGCGGTGCCCTCTGGATCATCGCTGCGCTTTTTGTCCTCTCCGGCGGCATGCAGCTTGCACAGAGCGGAGCTTGGGCGCGCGATACCGCGGAACCAGTGCACGAGACAAAGG
This sequence comes from Thioclava sp. IC9, assembly GCF_002213225.1. Taxonomy (NCBI): domain Bacteria; kingdom Pseudomonadati; phylum Pseudomonadota; class Alphaproteobacteria; order Rhodobacterales; family Paracoccaceae; genus Thioclava; species Thioclava sp. IC9. The sequence goes on along the minus strand of NZ_NBNX01000004.1, from coordinate 287,012 downwards.
CGACAAAACCGCAGGACGGTTGTATCGACGACGCCGGGTTCACGGCGATGCTCGCCGATCTCAAGGCGCGGGAAGCGAAACTGGTCGAACAGGAAGGACTGCTTACTGACCGCCGCAATGCGCTCGCCCTTGCCGAAACCCGCTTGGAAAAGCGACTGAACGATCTCGTCGCTGCGGAAGAGGCGCTGTCTAAGACCGTCGCCGTGGCGGAAGAGGGTGCCGACAAGGATGTCGGAAAGCTCGTTGCGCTGTACGAGAACATGAAGCCGAAACAGGCCGCATCGCTTTTCGCCGAAATGGACCCGAATTTCGCCGCCGGTTTCCTCGCGCGCATGCGCCCCGCCGCCGCTGCTGCGGTCATGGAGAGTCTCGAACCCAAAACAGCCTACGCGATCAGCGTGCTGATGGCAGGCCGTAACGCGGGCGCACCGCGCAACTGAGCGATGTTTGAGGCTCTTGGGCCTTTCTTAAACCGAATCATCCAAAGTCGCCCGAGAGAAACGGAAGAGGCTTTCCATGATCGGCGTCATCGGGATCGTGATCATCTTCGTGATGGTATTCGGCGGCTATGTCGCGGCGGGCGGCAAGATGGGGATTATCCTCAAATCCCTGCCTTTCGAGATGATCATGATCGGCGGCGCAGCCGTGGGCGCCTTTGTACTCTCGAACGACCTGGCCTCGATCAAGCATACGCTGAAGGATGTCGGGAAGGTCTTCAAAGGCCCCAAATGGAAACCCGACGACTATCGCGATCTTCTGTGCCTTCTGTTCGAATTGATCCGGCTCGCCCGACAGAACCCCGTCGCAATCGAAGAACATATCGAAGATCCGGAAAAATCCTCGATCTTCGGAAAATATCCGAAAATCCTCCACGATCACGAGGCGGTCGACATCATATGTGACACGATGCGATCGGCTTCGATGAACTACGACGATCCCATGCAGGTGGAAGAGGTGCTCGACAAGCAACTCGAGGCAAATTACCACCATGCCATGCATTCGAGCCACGCTATGCAGTCGGTGGCCGACGCGATGCCCGCCCTCGGGATCGTCGCGGCAGTGCTCGGCGTGATCAAGACGATGGGCTCGATCGATCAGCCTCCGGAAATTCTCGGCAAGATGATCGGCGGCGCGCTTGTCGGAACCTTTCTCGGCGTGTTCATCGCCTACGGTTTCATCGCCCCTTTCGCGAGCCGGATGAAAGGGGTGACCGACGAAGACAGCCACTTCTACAAGCTTATCCGCGAGGTGTTGATCGCCAACCTGCACAACCACGCGACCAATATCTGCATCGAGGTCGGTCGCCAGAACACGCCCCACCATATTCGCCCCAGCTTCTCCGACCTTGAGGAGGCCTTGAAGTCGGTGAAGTCGGAGGCGGCATGAGGCTCTGGTTCGCACTTCTATTTCTGCTGCCCCTCGCGCCGGCACATGCAACGGTGATTCCGGTCAAATCGGGGGAGCATGACGGCTTTTCACGCCTTGTCGTCTATCTACCGGCATCGGCGAGCCGGGCGATTACGCCTGTCGATGGGGGGATACGGATAGATACTGACGCCCCCGAGCCGCAATTCGCGACCCAGAACGTTTTCGAGTTGATACCCCGTGACAGATTGCAGGCGCTCGCGGCACAAGCCGATGGCGGGTTGTTTCTGAAACTCGCGCCCGGGGTCGCGCCCGAAACCTTCTCGCTCGAGAGCGGCGCGTTTGTCATCGACCTCAAGGATCCTTCTCCAGGTCAAAACGTCCCCCCGGTAATTGCGACGGGTGAACATCGATCGCAGACCACGTCAACGAAGCCCCCACCAGCCTCTCGGCCCCGCCCGAAAACCGTTCAACCCGTGAGGATCGGAGACGACTACCTCGACCTGTTCTGGCGAGCTACGACTGCACAAGAGGAGCCTGCCAACGCGCCGGTGAATATCTCTGATGGCGCGCCCAAACCGCCCCTCCCCCCGAAACCCGATCCACGGCTCGATGGCATTGAAGAGCGCCTTCTACGCCAGATGTCGCGCGCGGCATCGCAGGGGCTCGTCTCGCCACAGATGACGCCGACCGAGGAAAAGCCCGCGCAAGGGCGACACGCTCCACCACCCACAGGCGACAGGGCCGCCGAAACGGCTGAAATTCCGCAGGCGCCTCAGGGCCCGAGACCTCCACCGCATCTTGCGATCGACTCGGTTACAGCGATCGACCGTGACCAACTTGCCACAGGCCTCCAGGCGCCTCCCGAGGTATCCGGGTGCCCACCCGACCGATATTTCGAGCTCGCGAACTGGGTCGACGAGCGTCCGGCCTTCACTCAGATCAGCGATGCGCGAAAAGGCCTCTTGGGCGAATTCGACGCACCCAATCCGCGTAAGGTGACAGCATTGGCGCGGCTTTACATCGCCTTCGGCTTCGGGACGGAGGCCCGCGCGCTGTTGCGCGATATGGGCAAGGATGGACCGAGCAAGAATGCGCTGCTCTTCGTGGGAGCGGTGCTCGACGCCGATCCTGCCGCCGCCACCTCGCCGCTTGCTCAGCTCACCGATTGCAATGGCGCGGTCGCGCTTTGGGCCTTCCTCGCAGCTGACCCGCTTCCCGAAAAACGCGATGTTGCCTTCGCGGCGCTTCGCCGACATTTCGAGGCGCTTCCAGCCGATTTGCGGCGGTCTCTGGCGCCAAACCTTGTGGCACGCCTCACGCAGATCGGAGCGGCGGATGTGGCACGATCGCTCGAGCCGACTGTCAGCCGGATCACGACCGGGGATCGACGTGCGCTCGACACGATGGAAGCCGAAATCCAAGTGGTGGAGGGCGATCCGCAAGCTTCGGGGCGCCTTGAAGCGCTTTCGAAGACGAACTCGGCGCAAGGGCTGCGCGCGTTGATCTTGTGGCTCAACAGCCAGATCGACGCGGGCGGAGCGGTCGACCCGGCAGCTCTTGCGAATGCAGAGGCCTTGGCTTTCGAACTCGCCGACGCGCCGGAGGCTCCGGAATTGCGTCGTATCGCCGCGATTGGCCACGCCGCGAATTCCGAATTCGGCAAAGCCTTCGAGATTTACTCAGATGCGACCGAGATCGCGGATTCGAAGGGCACGCTCGAAGCGATATTCTCGCGGTTGGTTGGGCAAGCCGGCGACGGGGATTTCCTTCGAACCCTTTATGACCAATTGCCCCTAGCCGAGAAAGCCGCGCAGACCTCCGGGCTGCGACAAGAACTGGCCGGACGTGCAATATCTCTGGGAATGCCTGCCGTTGCCGTGCGCCTTCTCGGACAGGCCGATCCGTTGTCGGTGCAGGACAAGACTCTGCTCGCGCGGGCCGCGCTCCTCGAACTGGATCCAGCTGCCGCCGTCGCGCACCTGAAGAATTTGGAGGGTAAACAGATCGAGCAGATCAGAGCCGCTGCCTTGTCTCGACTCGGTCGCCACGACGAGGCGCGCGCCGCCTACCTTCGCGCGGGCAATCCGGAAGGGGCCCGCGCGCAATCCTGGCACAAGGGCGATTGGTCAAGCCTGGATGCCCCTCCAGATGCGGTAGAACAGCGTTTCCTGGAAACTTTCGGGGCGACGTCCTCACAAACGAAGGAGGTGAAAGGCGGGCCGCTCACGCGGGCCCGCAGCCTGTTGGAGCAAAGCCAGGCAGAACGCGAAACGCTGTCGAAAATGCTCGATCGCCTTGCTTTGCCCCCTGTTCAGCAGTGACGGGCAAAATCTTCGGAAACGGATTCTAAAGCTTTGCCCGCTAGGTCTGGGGTCGCAAGAATTGCACTGCAAAGGGAAAATCCCATGCCTTGGTTTCGGCGGGCACTTTATATCTTATGTCTTACCCTCACCCCGCTATCCGCGGCGGGACAGCCCCAGCTATGCGAGGCCGCCGCGAAACAAGCGTCGCGCGAAAGCGATGTGCCTTACACGGTACTCATGGCGATTTCGTTGAATGAGACGGGTCGCAAGGGAGCAGGTGGCTTCCAGCCCTGGCCCTGGACCGTGAACATGGAGGGGGCGGGACACTGGTTCGACTCCCGGGATTTGGCGCTGGCTTATGTATTCAAGGAATTCAAACGCGGCGCGCGAAGTTTCGATATCGGCTGTTTCCAGATCAACTTCAAATGGCATGGGCAGCATTTTTCTTCGATCGAAGACATGTTCGACCCGCTGACAAATGCACGATATGCGGCTCGGTTTCTGAAATCTCTCTATGCCGAAACCGGGGACTGGACAAAGGCTGCCGGGGCCTATCATTCGCGCACGCCGAAATATGCGAGGCGCTATTCTGAACGCTTCGCGCGTTTTCATGCCAAGCTCGCAGGCAAGGTCGAACCTGAAAAGGTGGTGAACACCTCTGCCACGCGGGCAACCGCCGGGGCGCCTGAGATTCCGGAGATCGTATTGGCACGAACCGAACCGTCGGCGCAAAGCAGGGATAACCAATATCCCCTCCTGCTTCGCTCGGAAGGAACAGAGCCTCCAGGCGTGGGCGGTGCTCCGGGAGCCTCGCTCTTCATCCGAGCCGCGCAAAAAGCGCGAGGAATGTGATGGCGTCGCCGCTCGTGCACCGTGCGTTTCAACCCACCATCATGCTGGCGCTCGCACTGATGGCGGTCATCGCGATGATGATCCTGCCGGTGCCCTCCTGGATTCTCGACATCGGCCTGGCGACCTCCTTCGCCCTTGCGATCCTGATCTTCACTGTCACCTTGTTCATCGAACGACCGCTCGATTTTTCCGCCTTCCCGACGATTCTCCTCGCAACGCTGATGTTGCGGCTCTCGCTTAACGTTACCTCGACGAAACTCATCATCGGCAACGGCCATACAGGCACCGGCGCGGCGGGTGGCGTGATCGAGGGGTTCGCGAATTTCATCATGAGCGGCTCGGTCCTGATCGGGCTCGTCGTGTTCTGCGTGATCCTGATCGTGAATTTTATCGTGATCACGAAAGGCGCCGGGCGCATGGCAGAAGTCGGCGCGCGTTTCGCGCTCGACGCCATGCCGGGCAAGCAGCTTGCGATCGATAGCGACATGAATGCGGGCGCGATCGACCACGCCGAAGCGCGGGAGCGGCGGGAACGCGAACAGGCGGAAACCACTTTTTTCGGCTCGCTCGATGGCGCGTCCAAATTCGTGAAAGGAGACGCGGTCGCAGGGTTGTTGATCACGTTGCTCAACCTCGTCGTCGGTCTGACCATCGGCACGGTGGTGCATGGAATGCCGCTCGATCGCGCGCTCGAAACCTATGCGATCCTCACGGTCGGCGACGGCCTCGTCAGCCAGATACCCGCGGTCATCATCTCGATCGCAGCGGCGATCCTGCTTTCGCGTGGCGGCGCGAAAGGCTCCACCGATCTGGAATTGTTTCGCCAGCTTGGTAAATATCCGGCCGCGCTGACCACCGTGGCGGTCCTGATGGCGCTGTTCGGTCTCGTGCCGGGGCTGCCTTTCGTGCCCTTCACCGCGGGAGCCGTCCTCCTTGGCGGGGCTGCCTTCATGCTGCGGCGCGCAGAGCGGGCGCGCGCCCGGCGCGAGGCGATGAAGATGCCCACGCCCGAAACCGGGCCGAAACAGAAGTCCATGGGCGACGTGCTCGACATCGACGACATCCATGTCGAATTCGCCCCCGATCTGGTGAAGATGGCGCTCGATCCCGCCACAGGTCTCGACGCGCGGATTTCGAACATGCGCAACCATGTCGCGGCGAGTTTCGGGCTGATCCTGCCGGAAATTCGGTTGACCGACGACGCGACCTTGCCGCCTGGACATTACCGGATCCGCGTTCAGGGGGTGGAGCAGGCGCGCGACCGGCTGATGCCGGAGCATGTGCTGGCACTGATCGCGGACAATCGCGATTTCCTGCCGGACGGGGAAGAGGTGCGCGAACCCGTCTTCCACGCCCCAGCCCTTTGGGTGCCCGCTCATCAGCAGGAGGATGCGGCGCTCGCAGGCTCGACGGTGGTCGGGCCGACGGAGGTGCTCGCGACGCACCTTCTCGAGGTAATCAAGGCGAATTTCTCGCGTTTGATGACGTTGCGGGCGTTGCGTCGGCTGCTACACGAGGTCGCAAACCTCTCCGATCCGGCGCGTGCGCAGGCCAATCGGCGCGTCCTCGACGAGTTGATACCCGACAAGGTTCCGATCGACCTGCTTCTAGCGGTCCTGCGCTTGCTGCTCGATGAACGGGTCTCGATCCGAAACCTTCTTTTGATCGTCGAGGCGATCTCGGAGGCCCGCCACCTGCAAACCCCGGAGCAGATTTGCGAGCACGTTCGCCAGCGTCTCGGTTTCCAGCTCGTCGCCGATCTGCGGCGCGACGACGGCACGATCCCCCTGATTCAACTGGCGCCCGATTGGGAGGAGCGGTTCGGCAAATACACGATCGGCGGCGACGCGAGCGGCGATGTCGCTTTACCGCCCGATCTGTTCAACAAACTCGCTGCGAATATCGCCGAAAAACTTGCTGGCGCGGCACAGGCGGGCACGTTCCCGGCGCTCGTCTCTTCGGGACGCAGGCGACGGTTTCTGCGCACCGTCATCAACGCAAAAGGTCTGAACGCGCCGGTTCTGAGCTACGATGAAATTGGCCTCGAGGCGCGGCCCGCGATGGTCGGGCAGGTTCCGGCATGAGCCCGCCGCTTCTAGATCAACTCGCAGAGATTCTGCAGAAAACGCAAAGTTTCTTGTTGATAGGTTTCGTCATCTTGCTTCGGGTCGGCGGGATCGTCGCAATGGCCCCGGGATTTGGCGAAACCAGCCTGCCGGCGCGGATCAAGACCGGCGTCGCACTCGCGATAACGCTCGTGATGATCCCGGCTCTCGTCCCCAGGCTCGCCACTGTCGATCTTGGGGCAAGCCCGCCGATCTGGCTGATCTCGGAAATCGCGATCGGCCTGTTCCTTGGGTTCGGCTTGCGCGCTTTCGTCTTCGCCTTGCAGATTGCGGGCACGATGGCGGCACAGTCGAGCTCGCTCGCGCAACTGCTTGGCGGTATGAGCGGCGAGCCGCAACCCGCGATCGGAAACCTGCTGATGATCGCCGGAATCGCGGTGCTTATGAGCCTCGGGTTTCATGTCCGGCTCATCGAGTTCATGATCGGCACCTACGACGTTCTGCCCGTCGGCGAGTGGCCCAATCCCGAGGCATTGCGCGGCTGGGGCGTCTCGGGCATCGCGCAAGCGTTTTCGCTGGCCTTCACGCTTGCCGCCCCTTTGGCGGTCACCGGGTTGATCTACAACGTCGCGCTCGGCGCGATTAACCGTGCCATGCCGCAGCTCATGGTGGCTTTCGTCGGCGCTCCGGCGCTGACAGGGGGCGGGCTGATCCTGCTCGCGCTTTGCGCTTCGCCCGCGATCGCGATCTGGCGCGAGGCGGTCATGGCCTTCCTCGCCAACCCGTTCGGAGCGGTGCTATGAGCGAGGACGAAGGCGGCGAAAAGGAATTCGACCCGACACCGCACAAGCTGGAGGCCGCGCGGCGCAAGGGCGATCTGGTGCGCTCCTCCGATATTTCGGTAGCTGCCGTTTACGGCAGTTTTCTCGCGACGCTCTTTGGCCTTGGCATCTTCAGCCTCACGCGGTTCGGCAGCGGCGCGATGGCAATGCTCGATCGCGCCGATGAGATGGCCGCGCAGTTCCTCGGCGGCGGGACGGCCATGGGCGGGCGCGTGATCGGAGAACTCCTGCTGCCGCTCGCCCCGTTTTTCGTGGTGCCGATGGTCGCCGCGCTGGTCGCCTATTGGGCGCAACGCGCGGTCGTTGTCGCGCCTGACAAGATCCAACCGAAGCTCAACCGGATCAATCCGCTGAAAAATGCTGCGCAGAAATTCGGCCGCAGCGGATTGTTCGAATTCGCCAAGAGCGTGACGAAACTCGCCGTGATCGCGACGACTCTCTTTCTCTACCTCAGGGCGCGCGCGGAGCTGATCTTTCTGACGCAGCATCTCGAACCGGTGCAGATCGTGGGCGTGTTGTTTCGTATGATCGCCGAGTTCCTCATGATCGTAACCGCGCTCGCCGCAGCGATAGGCGTCGTCGACTATCTCTGGCAACGAGTGGAATTCCTGCGGCGCAACCGGATGACGCGCAAGGAACTGACCGACGAGATGAAGCAATCCGACGGCGACCCCCATCTCAAGGCGCAGCGGCGCCAGAAGGGGATGGAGCTTGCGATGCGGCAATCGGTTCCCGACACCGCCAAGGCCGACGTCGTGATCGTCAACCCGACCCACTATGCGGTCGCGCTGAAATGGAATCGCGCCTCGGGTCGCGCCCCGGTCTGCCTGTCGAAAGGGGTCGATGCGATCGCGGCGCGGATACGCGAAATCGCGGCGGAGAACGCGGTACCCGTTCATTCGGATCCACCGACCGCGCGCGCGCTCTTCGCGGCAATCGAGATCGGAGAGGAAATCCGTCCCGAGCATTACAAACCCGTCGCGGCCGCGATCCGCTTCGCGGAGAAGATGCGCAAGGCGGCGGGTAGAGGCGCGACATGGCGCAAATGAGCAAACTGCAGGTCGCGCGTCTAACGAAACTCGCCCGGTTGACGCGCATGCAAAGCGAGGCGGAACTCGCCGCGCTCGCACGGCTGAACGCCCAGGCCCGCGCGCTCGATTTGCGCATTGCGAACCTGCAAGCAGAAGAGCGGTCGAGCCGGGCGACGCTCGCGCTGGACCCGACATTCGGGCAAAACACGCTCGCTTATCTCCGGTATCTCTCGCTGGAAGAAACGCGGCTTCGCGCTGCGCGTGACGAGCTGAATCCCGCGATCGCGAAGCAGCAAGACGCGACTGCACGCGCGGTCGGCCGACATGACGTCGTCACGAAACTCGGTCGCCCGAAACGCGAAATGCCCCGCTGAGGCGCGGAGGCTCTGGTTTTTCGCGGTTCGCCGCTGGGCGGCCTGCGCTCAACTGTCCTGACGCACGATATCAGAAACCAGAACCGCAAGAACACTCGGGCCCAGAATGTTGCGGGCCGTCTCGGTCAGGGCCCGGCGCAAGCGCGACATGTTCGCAGAATCGGTGAACAGACCCTGAAACCCGCCGGTATTCGCGTGATCGAACAGCACCTGCAGGAACGCATCACGCAGTTTCGGCTCGGCGCGATAAACGGCTTCGGTTTCGCCCGCCTTCACCTCGAGGCTCAGCGAAAGGATAACCATTCCGGAGATGTGCGACTCGGTCACCAGCGGCACGATGAACTGGTTGTTGAGCTTGACGAATTCGGAGGTGACCTCGCCTCCGGCGCCATTAGCGACGGCGACCGGGTCACCATGCGAGTCGGTTGCGGCAGCAGACTTGCCCGCCTCCGCCTCCGCAGCGGCGGGGGCCGTCGGGGGGGCTGCGGGCGGCGGAGCGGGACGCAGAAAATAGCCAGCCGCGCCACCGCCGGCGAGGCCGATCAGACCAAGGAGAAGCGGGAGAAGTTTGCCAAGCATCAAGGCACCTCAGAACGGCAGAAGAACATCGGCGATCTGCTGGCCGTAACGCGGCTGCTGCACATCGGTGATCTGCCCGCGCCCACCATAAGAAATCCGCGCCCCCGCGATCTTGTCATAGGTGATTTCGTTCTGGCGGCTCACATCCTCGGGGCGCACGAAGCCGGTGACGATCAACTCGCGCACTTCGAAATTCACTCGCACCTCCTGGCTCCCCTGAATGCGCAGCACGCCGTTCGGGAGTGTCTCGATGATCGTGGCGGCCACGCGAAGGGTCAGCTTCTCGTTGCGCGACACTTGCCCGTCGCCGGAATAGGAGGAGTTCGAATTGGTCGCGACGGCATTGGCCATGTTCGCTCCCGCAGGCAGCCGCTTGTCGATGCGCTGCGGAATGCCCAGCATCGAAGGCACCCCCATCGTTTCGGAGCCGTTACGCGAGCGGCCTGTGGAATTCGAGATTTCAGCCTTGTCGTTAATCTCTATCACAACCGTGAGAATGTCACCGCGCTGGGCGGCGCGCTGATCGCCCAGAAGCGAGTTGCGCGCGCCCGACCAAAGCGAAGCTTCCTGCTCGGGCGTGCGGGCCACGGTCGTGGCGGGCAGCGGCGAGGAGGCCATGGCATAGAACTCGTTCCCGCCTTCGACCGGCGTGAAATCGGGGGCCTTACCGACCTGTTCGAGCCGCCCGCAGGCGACAAGCGCAATCGAAAGAAGCAACAGTGCAGGAGATTTCATCGCGAATTCCTCTTTCGGGTCCCCTCATCTCGCGACATGGGCGGTTCCATCCGCGCCAAGCGTTGCGGACACCACGGTTTTGGAGGCCGCGTTCATCACGCGGATCGTCTCTCCGATCCCGGCACGGTCGAGCGCGCGGCCTTCGGTACGGATCTCAAGCGATCCGAAGCGGAACAGCAGCGGGATGATCTGGTTACGCTCGACGATCGCGGGTTGGCCGAGATCGCGCGCGCGGATCGGGCGCCCGGCATAGATCACCGTGCGCGTCTCGAGGCCGACGGCCTCCTCCGACCCGCTCAACGCCCCGACCACTTCGCCCGGCCGCAGCCCGACATCCGCCCGCGTGACGATCGTGCGCGCGCGCAAAGTGTGGAGCGCGACGAGCGTGTCCGCCGAAGCTTGGCCTGTCAAAAGGCCGGCTAGCGCAATCAGGATCGCCCGAAACAGCATCAGCGCACCTGCGTCGTTGCGCCGAGCATCTGGTCCGCGGCCGAAATCACCTTCGCGTTCAGCTCGTAGCCGCGCTGCGCCTTGATCAACTCCGTGATCTCGCGCACCGGATCGACCGAGCTTTCCTCCAGATAGCCCTGCCGCAGCGTGCCCAATTCGTCCGCGCCGGGCGTGTTCACGTTGGGTGGCCCCGAGGCCCCGGTTTCGAGAAACAGGTTCGAGCCCATCGCCTCGAGCCCTTTCTGGTTCGAGAAATTCGCGAGGGTGAACTGCCCCAATAGTTGCGGCGCCACCTGATTGCTGAAATAGGCATAGACCTCGCCCTGAGCGTTGATGGCGATCGCCCGAGCATCGTTCGGGATCGTCATCTCGGGCACGACCGGGTAGCCGTCGGAGGTCACGATCTGGCCTGTGCCGTTGCGTTTCAGCCCCCCATCGCGCGTATAGGCGTAGATGCCCGATGGCAGCATCACCTCCAGATATCCATTGCCATCGATCGCGACGTCCAGATCGCCGCCCGTGGCGCTGAGCGAGCCCTGCGCGACATTGACCGTCACCGCGGTCGGGCGCACCCCGAGGCCGAGCTGAACGCCGGCGGGAATGGTCGTCCCGTCGGTCGCGTTGATCGTGCCAGGGCGGGTCGCCTGCTGATAGAAGAGATCGGCGAATTCGGCGCGGCGCGCATTGTAGCCGGTGGTCGACATGTTCGCGAGGTTGTTGGAAATCACCTCGACGCGCATCTGTTGCGCGCTCATGCCGGTGGCCGCGATCTGAAGCGCTCTCATGTCATGGTCTCCTGTTAGCGGGCGAGCGTCTGGATGACGCTGCGAATTCGTTCGTCTTCGCGTTCGAGAAAGGCCTGTCCCATCTCGTAGGCGCGCTGGACCTCGATCATGCGTGCGATCTCGGTGACCGGATCGACGTTGCTGTCTTCGAGAAAACCTTGCATCAGCACTGCGCCCTCGACGGGTTCGGCGCCGGCCTCGGCGGTGAACCGCGTGCCGCCGACGTGGCGCAATCCGCTGGGATCTGTGGGAAGATAGACGCCGACCTGCGCGATCGGCTGGCCATTGTTGGACAGCGTGCCATCGGCCGCGAGCGCGACCGAGCTCGCCCCGGACGGGATCGCCACCGGGGTGCCGCCGGAATCGAGGAGGCGATAGCCGTCGGGCGTCAACAACTCGCCTGCGGCGGAAGGAATGAAGCTTCCCGCCCGCGTCAGCTGATTGCCCTGCGGGGTCTCGATCATGAAGAACCCCTCGCCCTCGATCGCGAAGTCAAAGGCCCCCCCCGTCTGGGTCAGCCCCCCCTGGCTCCGGTCGATCATGCGGCCATGCGCGCGCGCCATCGACAGCGAAGGCTCGTTGCCCTCGAGCCCCGAAAGGTATTCGGAGAAAATCACCCCTTCGCGCCGGAAGCCCGTCGTCGAGACATTCGCGATGTTGTTGGCGACGGTGCGCATTTCGCGCATCAGGCCGGATTGCCGCGTCAGCGTGGCATAGATCGCGTTATCCATCTTAGCCCCCGGCGATGATCGGCAGGAGGGTGCGGGTGAAGAACTCCACCAGCTTTTCCGACATGAAACTCATCGACACCCAGAACACGACGAGCATCGCGCCCACTTTCGGCACGAATGTCAGCGTCATTTCCTGCACCGAGGTCAACGCTTGAAAGAGGCCGATCGTCACCCCGGCGACGAGGGCGACCGACAGCAGCGGCGCCGCGATCAGCACGGCGATCCATAGGCCCTGCCGAAGCGTGTCGAAGAAGATTGCGTCCTGCATCAGACCGGCATCCTGAGAATTTCCTGATAGGCCTCGACGACCTTGTTGCGGACGGTCACCGCGGTCTCGATCGCGAGTTCACTCTGCGCGAGGGCCTGCACCAGCGCATGCGGATCGGCCTTGCCCGTCATTGCAGATTTGGCGGCGTCTTCGCCTGCCTGTACCGCATCGACGAAAGAACTCGCCGCCTGTTCGAAAAGGGGGCCCGGCCCGGAACCACCCGTTTTCGGCGGGACAGCGGCCCGGGCCTGGGCGTAGCTTTGCGTTGCAAGGGAGGTGTTCAAATCCATTCTAGATCTCCTCGGTCCTTAGCGGCGAAGCAGTTCGAGCAGGGAGGCCGACATTTGCCGGGCCTGATCGAACATGCGCAAATTCGCCTCGTAGCTGCGCTGCGCTTCGCGCGCGTCAGCGATTTCGACCACCAGATCGACATTCGAGCCGTCGTAGTAGCCGTTCTCGTCGGCCATCGGATGGCCAGGATCGTAAATACGTGTGAGTTCCGTACGGTCGAGCCGGACCGGGCCGAGCGCAACCTCCCCGGTTCGTCCGCCCGCCTCGACGACCTCCTCGAAGGCCGCCATCTTGCGGCGATAGCCGGGGGTGTCGGCATTCGCGATATTTTCGGAGCTGTGCCGAAGCCGCATCGCCTGCGCTTTCATGCCCGAGGCGGAGAGCGCCATGGATTGGGTGAAATCGGTCATCCTCATCCTCTCCCGAGCGAACTGCGCAAGATGTTGAGTGAGGAGCGGTAGATCGCGAGCGACAGGTCATGCTCGCGCTTCACCTCGACCGAGCGGATCATCTCCTCTTCCAGCGAAACGGCATTGCCATCGGGCGAGGTCACCCCGGGGGAGGCGAGCGGTTCCGGTCCGGTCGTGATCGTCGACGCGGCGCCGATATGGCCGGGCCGCGTCGCGCGCAGGTCGCCGCCGACCTCGCTACGATAGAGGTCTTCGAAAGGCGGCAGATCCCGCGCCGCGTAGCCGGGCGTGTCCGCATTGGCGATATTTTTCGCAACCGCGTTCTGGCGGGCTGCTGCGTGTCGGGCCATCGCACTGGCCATTTCCATGATCTCAATCTTCTCGAACATCGGGGCTTCTCCTCCGAGCTATCAACCAAGCTTTAAGAGCGAATCGTTTAGAAAACCTTTCGAGAACATCGGAGGCCAGAATGGCATTTGCGGGATTCGACCTGTTGCACGCCGAAATGCGCGCTATCGCCAGCGCCCACGCCGTCGGGCGCGTGCGCGAGGTGCGGCGCGGGATGATCGAGGTCAGCGGTCTCGACCGTTCGGCGGCCCTAGGCGACCGCGCGACGATTCGCTGCCAAAGCGGGCGCGAGATCGGCGCGGAAGTTCTGTCGCTGACGCGCGGGGCGGTCACCGTGCTGCCAGACGGAGCCGCCGATGGCGTGGCGATCGACGACGAGGTGGAGCTGCTCGGTCAGGGCGGGATCGCTCCGCATGACAGCTGGGTCGGGCGCATCATCGACCCGTTCGGAAAGCCGCTCGACGGGCAACCGCTGATCCACGGCGCGCGCGAGCGCGAATTGCGCGCAAGCCCTCCGCCTGCCGCCCAGCGCAAGCTTTTGGGCGGCCGGTTGGAGACGTCACTCGCCGCTTTCGACACGATGCTGCCATTGGTCCAAGGCCAAAGGGTCGGCCTTTTCGCGGGATCGGGCGTCGGAAAATCCTCGCTATTGGCGAGTTTCGCGCGCGGGGTGTCTGCCGATATCGTCGTCATCGCGCTGATCGGCGAACGCGGCCGGGAATTGCGGGAATTCGTCGAAAAGACCCTTGGCCCGGAGGGGATGGCCCGCGCGGTGATTGTCGCCGCAACCTCGGATCAATCGCCTCTGGTGCGCCGTCGCTGCGCCTGGGCCGCGATGGCCGTGGCCGAGCATTTCCGCGATGCGGGCCAGCACGTGCTGTTCCTCGCCGACTCGATCACGCGCTTTGCGGAAGCCCATCGTGAGGTGGCTTTGGCCGGGGGCGAGCCCGCCTCGCTGCGCGGCTATCCGCCCTCGACCTCCTATCAGATCATGGCCTTGGGCGAGCGCGCGGGCCCCGGCGCCGAAGGTCAGGGCGACATCACCGGTATCTTCTCGGTCCTCGTGGCCGGTTCCGATATGGACGAGCCGATCGCCGATATCCTGCGCGGCGTGCTCGACGGGCATGTCGTGCTGGAGCGCGAGATTGCGGAGCGTGGGCGCTTCCCGGCGATCAATTTGCTGCGTTCGGTCTCGCGCTCGCTGCCCGACGCGGCGGATCCCGAGGAAAACCGGCTGATCGGCAAGGCGCGCAGCCTGCTCGGCGCCTATGACCGGGCCGAGATGATGATTCAGGCGGGGCTATATGCGGAAGGCTCGGACCCACGCATCGACGCGGCGATCAAGGTCTGGCCCGAGCTGGATGCCTTCGTTGCCGAACCCGCCCCCGACGGCATCGCGGGTAGTTTCGCGCGGCTGCGCACGATCCTGTCGCAGGTGCCGGGATAGGGTCTACATCAGGTCCCAAAGCAGCTTCGCGGCCAGCAGCGTCGAGGTCGTCACCAGCAGCGGCTTGATCAGCCGCGCGCCCACCCGCATCGCAAGCCGCGAGCCCAGCCGCGCCCCGGCGATCTGCGCCAGCCCCATCGCGATGCCTAGCACCCAGAGCGGCGAGCCGACCAGCAGGAACCCCGTCAGCCCCCCGATATTCGACGAGAAGTTCAGCAGTTTCGTATGTGCCGTCGCCTTGAGCACGCCGTAACCCGCCAGCGTCACGAAACCGATCATGAAGAACGAGCCCGTCCCCGGACCGATCAGGCCGTCGTAAAAGCCGATCACCGGCACGAAAGCGGCGGTGAACAGGCCGGGCCGAATACGCTGCACCCGATCCGTGTCGTCCAAACCAGGCCGCAAAGCGAAAAACGCGGCGATTGCGACGAGGATGAACGGCAGGGCGATCTCGATCTTGTCGGTCGGGATGCGCGACACGAGAAGCGCCCCCGCGAGCCCTCCGAGGAACCCGATCACGGCGGCCAGTAGCTGTTTTCGCAGCACCACATGGCCCGAAGCCGCGTAGGAAATCGCCGCCGTCGCCGCGCCGAACGTGCCCTGAATCTTGTTCGTCGCGAGCGACTGAACCGGCGGCACGCCCGCCAGCAAAAGCGCCGGCACCGTGATCAGCCCGCCCCCGCCCGCGATGGAATCGACCACCCCCGCCGCGAAAGCCGCGCCGATCAGCATCACCACCAGATCGAGAGGAAGTTCAAACATTTGCACCCCGGTCAGAAGACAGCCGCCTCTTGTCCTGCCCGCGCCGCAAAAAGTAAAGCCGTTGCCTCAACGGGGCCGCAGCCGCTATCACCGACCCATAGCCTTGCGGAAGACCCAGATGACCCACTCGCGCTCCGAAACCGTCCCCCTCTCCGCGAAGGCCGCGTCGTGATCGCGCGGACCCACCGATATGCGCCGCTCGACGCTTTCGCGGCCCCTGCGAAACCCTATTCCCAGATCTGGCGCGGGATGCTCGGGCTGGGCGTGATCGTCGCCTTCTACCTGCTCAGCGGCTGGGCGATGATCCTGTTCTTCTCCTCGATGCTCGACGATTTTTCGATGCTCAGGCTGTTTCAGGAAATCGCCCATGGTTCGACCCCGCGCGGCCTCGCCATCCTGCTTGCAACCTTCGCGCCGCTTCTGATCGCGACCTTCCTCGTCAGCCGCCACTTGCACCACCGCGCGGCGGCGACGTTGTTCGGAAAGCAGAGCCTCTCGACATTTGCGAAGGTGCTGCCGACGCTGTTGCTCTTTGCTTTTTTCTCCTTCGCGCTCACCCAGCTCAGCGAATCCACGGCCCGCTCCAATCCGCTGATGAACGTGCTGGGCTGGGCGCCGATCGCACTGCCGCTTCTGTTCGTCCAGATCGCCACCGAAGAGGTCCTGTTTCGCGGCTACCTGCTGCAGCAGCTCGCAGCGCGCTGGCGCAGCCCCCTGGTCTGGATGGTCCTGCCCTCGGCGCTCTTCGGGGCGCTGCACTATTCGCCCGGCACTTATGGCAGCAACGCGTTCTGGCCCGCGCTCTGGGCCTTCGGCTTCGGCTGCCTCGCGAGCGACCTGACCGCGCGCACCGGCAATCTCGGGGCCGCCCTCGCGCTGCATTTCGCCAATAACTTCGGCTCACTTTTCCTCGTGGGCTTCTACGGCCAGCTCGACGGGCTGGCGCTCTACACGATCGTGATCAATACACGCGACTTGTGGGACCTCTTGCCGTGGCTCGTTCTCGACATGCTGCACCTGTTGATCGCGTGGCTGTTGATCCGCCTCACCCTGCGCGTCTGATTGCAATTCACGCAGGGGCGGCGTATTTCAAGCCAAACCGACCCGCCCCAGCGAGAGGCTCTTACGATGAACTGGATCACCAATTACGTCCGTCCTCGGATTAACTCGCTGTTTTCGCGCCGCGAAGTGCCCGAGAACCTTTGGACGAAATGTCCCGAATGCGGGACGATGCTGTTCCACCGGGAGCTGTCGGACAATCTGAACGTCTGCACCAATTGCGACCATCACCTCGCGATTACGCCCCGCGTGCGCTTCGAGGCGCTGTTCGACGGTGGCATCTTCTCCGAAGTGAAAGTGCCCGAACCGATCGCCGATCCGCTGCATTTCAAGGATCAGAAACGCTATCCGGACCGGATGAAGGCGGCACAGAAATCGACCGGCGAGAAAGAGGCGATGCTGGTGGCCGAGGGCGAGATGGGGCGCACGCCGATCGTCGCGGCCGCGCAAGACTTCACCTTCATGGGCGGCTCGATGGGCATGTATGTCGGCAACGCGATCATCGCGGCGGCCGAGCGTGCGGTGAAGCTCAAGCGTCCGCTGGTGCTGTTCTCGGCGGCTGGCGGCGCGCGGATGCAGGAAGGTATCCTGTCGCTGATGCAGATGCCACGCACCACTGTCGCCGTGCAGATGCTCAAGGAAGCGGGCCTTCCCTATATCGTCGTTCTGACCCATCCGACGACCGGCGGCGTGACCGCCTCCTACGCGATGCTGGGCGATGTGCATATCGCCGAACCCAATGCGCTGATCTGCTTCGCGGGCCCCCGCGTGATCGAACAGACGATCCGCGAAAAGCTGCCCGAAGGCTTCCAGCGCGCGGAATATCTGCTCGATCACGGGATGCTCGACCGCGTGACGCATCGCATGAAGATGCGCGACGAACTGATCACCATCCTGCGCATGCTGATGAACCTGCCGCCTGCGGTGAAGGGCGATCTGCCCGCGCCGGAGAAGGCCCCCGAGGTAGCGGTCGCCGAGGCGGCTCCCGAGGCCGAGGCGAAGCCCAAGACCTGATCTTCGTATTGGCTGAAATATCCCGGGGGGCGGCGCCAGCCGCGGGGGCAGCGCCCCCTCCCCGGTCCGCCATCTAAGGCCGGAGGGGCCGATGACGCAAAGCTCCGATGATATTCTCGACCGCCTGATGGCGCTGCATCCCAAGGTCATCGACCTGTCGCTCGACCGGATGGAGCGGCTGCTTGAGGATCTCGACCATCCCGAGCGCGACCTGCCGCCGGTAATCCATATTGCGGGCACCAATGGCAAGGGCTCGACCCAGGCGATGATCCGGGCCGGGCTGGAGGCTGCGGGCAAGCGCGTCCACGCCTATACCTCGCCGCATCTTGCGCGCTTCCACGAACGTATCCGGATCGCCGGAGCGCTGATCTCAGAGGACGATCTGGCCGCGCTGCTTGATGAGGTCGAGGCGGCGAATGGCGGCAAGCCGATCACCTTCTTCGAGGTGACGACGGCGGCGGCTCTGTTGGCCTTTGCCCGGACGCCTGCGGATTACACGCTGCTGGAAGTGGGTCTCGGCGGGCGGCTCGACGCGACCAATGTGATCGACAAACCCGCGCTGAGCATCATCACGCCGGTCTCGATCGACCATCAGCAATTCCTTGGCGAGACGCTGGCCGAGATCGCGGGCGAGAAGGCCGGGATCCTCAAGCGCGGCGTGGCCTGCGTGGTCAGTCCCCAGCAGGAGGGGGCGCTCGACGTGATCGAGGCGCGGGCGGAAAAGCTCGGCGCGCCGATTTTGGTGCATGGCCAGCATTGGCAGGTCTGGGAAGAGCGCGACCGGTTGATCTTCCAGGACGAGAACGGCTTGCTCGATCTGCCGCTGCCGAACCTGCCCGGCCCGCATCAGATCGCGAATGCCGGGGCAGCGCTCGCGGCGCTGCGGCACCTGGGCTTTGACGAAGCCGCCTGCGAGGCAGCCGTGACGAAGGCCGAATGGCCCGCGCGGATGCAACGGCTGCGCCACGGACCGTTGGTCGACGGCGCGCCCGAGGCCGAGGTCTGGCTCGATGGCGGCCATAACCCGGCGGCGGGCGACATGATCGCGAAGACGCTGGGCACGCTGCCGCAGCGCCCGACCCACCTGATCTGCGGCATGCTGAATACCAAGGACGTGACCGGGTATCTGCGTCCCCTGGCCCCTCACGCAGCGAACCTTCTAGCCGTGTCGATCCCTGGCGAGGCGAACACCCTCTCGGCGGAAGACACCGCCGAAGCGGCGCGCGCGGTCGGCATCGAGGCACGCCCGGCGGCCTCGGTCGGCTCGGCCATCGCGGGGATCGTCGCGATCCATCCGCATGCCCGCATCCTGATCTGCGGCTCGCTCTATCTCGCGGGCCGGGTGCTGCGCGAGAACGGCTGAAGCTGCGGCCTTGCACGAGCTCTGTGCGAGTATGCCGGTGGCTGACCTGCGCCCGCGCCCCTATCTTCGCGTGAACAGGAAAGGAGACCACCATGCAGCTTGAGCTTGGGATCGACACGTTCGGCGATGTGACGCGCGGCGAGGACGGCCTGCTGCGCAGCCATGCCGAGGTGATCCGCGACACGCTGGCCGAAGGCGAGCTCGCCGATCAGGTCGGGCTCGATTACATCGGTCTGGGCGAACATCACCGCCCCGATTTCGCAATCTCCTCGACCGAGCCGATCCTCTCTGCGATCCTCGCGCGCACCGAAAAGATCAAGGCGGGCACCTCCGTGACGGTGCTGTCCTCGGACGATCCGATCCGCGTGTTCCAGCGCTTCGCCACTCTGAACGCGCTGGCGCCGGGGCGGGCAGAGATCACCATCGGGCGCGGCTCCTTTACCGAGAGCTTCCCGCTCTTCGGGCTCGACCTGAACGATTACGAGGCGCTGTTCACCGAGAAATCGCAGATCCTGCATCTGCTCGCGACGCAGGAGAAGGTCAGCTTCGATGCGCAGATGCGCCCGCCGCTGAAGAACGTCACAGTCTATCCGCGCCCCGAGACGCCGCTGCAGATCTGGCGCGGGGTCGGTGGCTCGCCGCAATCGGTGGTCGAGACCGCCGCGATGCAGATGGATCTGATGCTGGCGATCATCGGCGGGGATTCGACCCGGTTCAAACCGCATGTCGACCTCTATCGCCGCGCGCATGAGCAGCTTGGCACCAAGCCCGGCAAGATCGGTGTCCACTCTCCCGGCCATATCGCCGAGACCGACGAGATCGCGCAGGAAGAATTCTACGAAGGCTACGCGCGGATGCATGACATGATCGGGCGCTCGCGCGGTTGGCCGCCATTCCGGCGCGAGGCCTACCTGTCGGAGATCGAGCATGGCTCGCTCTATGTCGGCAGCCCGGAAACCGTGGCGCGCAAGATCGCGCGGACGGTGAAAGCCTTGGGTCTGTCGCGATTCACGCTGAAATACAGCGGCGGGCCGCAGAACCCCGCGCATCTGCGCAAGACGATCGAGCTTTACGGCACCAAGGTGCGCCCGCTTCTGGCGGAGATGCTGGCTTAAGCCCCCGCCGCCCAGCCGTCTGCCTGCATCTCGCGCAGGCGGCTGGCGGTGCGCTCGAATTCGAACGTGCCTTCGCCTTCTACGTAAAGCCGCTCGGGCTCGTCCGCGGCCGAGCAGATCAGCCGGACCTTGGCCTCGTAGAGCGCGTCGATCAGCGTGACGAAGCGCTTCGCCTCGTTGAAGTTGGAGGCCGAGAGCAGCGGGATATCATCGAGCAACAGCACCTTCACCGCATCCGCGATGGCGAGGTAATCCGCAGGACCCAGCGGCTGCGCGCAGAGATCCCAGAAGCTCGCACGACCGACCCCGTTGTGGAAATGCGGGATTTCGACCGAGCGTCCCTTCACCGGGATATCGAGCTTGCCGTGATGATCGCCCCCGGTCAGCTCATCCCAAAGCGCATCCATCTTCGCGCGCGCCTCGCGGCCCGCCGGTGTGAAATAGACCTGCTGCCCGGCCAGACGGTTCTGACGATAGTCGTTTTCGGAGGCCAACTCGTAGACGTCGAGCTTCTCGCGGATCAGCCCGATGAAGGGCAGGAATAGCTGCCGGTTGAGTCCGTTCTTGTAGAGGTCCTCGGGCACGCGGTTCGACGTCGTAACGATAGTCACGCCACGCTCGAACAGAGCCTCGAAGAGACGCCCCACGATCATCGCATCGGCAATGTCCGTGATCTGCATCTCGTCGAAGCACAAGAGCCGCAGCGAGCCCGCCACCTCTTCGGCCACGGGGCGCATCGCATCCACGGTATTGGCGCGGCGCGCATCGTCGAGTTTGCCTTGGACTTCCTGCATGAAGGCGTGGAAATGCACCCGGCGTTTCGGCACGTCGGTCTGGCCGAAGAACAGGTCCATCAGCATGGATTTCCCGCGCCCGACACCGCCCCAGATATAGAGGCCGCGCACGCCTTCGACCGGCTTGATCTTGCGCTTGAAGAAGCCGCGTTTCACCGGCTCGGCGGCGGGGGCATTTTCCAGCGCGCGGCGCACGCGCTCCAGTTCGGGCAAAATGGAGCGTTGGGCGGGATCGGGGTTGAGGTCCCCGTTATCCACCATGGACTCGTAAAACTCGGGCAGGCTGCGTTTCATGACGTTCCGATATAGCGCGCTCACGGGATTGAAAAGCCCCGCGGCTTGCGCGAGCATCCGATCCGGAGGAGGACCCCATGGCCAAGGAATTACCGCTGCTCGGCGCTGCGCTGAGCCTCGATATGCTCGCGCATCATCGCGACTGGATCGTCGCCGATCAGCGCGATCTGGAATTGCAGAGCTTCTGCTGGCCGAACGCGACGGATGCGGACCTGCGCAAGATGGTGGCACGCGCGAAAGACCTGCTCGACGGCTATACCGGACGGCTGGGGCTGCATGGGCCGTTCACCTCCTTCAACATCGACTGCGCCGACCCGGAGATCGTCGAGATCATTCGCGCCCGGATGCTGCGTGTGCTGGAGATCACGGCGGAACTGGGCGGCGATCAGATGGTGATTCACTCGCCCTACACCCTCTGGAAGGAGGCCGATCTGGAGCAGAACCCCGCGAACGCGTTCATTCAGGTCGAACGCGTGCGCTATGTCCTCACCCCGGTGATCGAAAGGGCAGAGGAACTGGGCGTGACGCTGGTCATCGAGAATTGCGAGGACATCACGCCGAACCTTCGCGTCGAACTGGCCGCGAAGATGAAGAGCGAAGCGGTGAAGGTTTCGCTCGATACGGGCCATGCGCAGTTCATGCATCGCCGCTGCGGCGCGCCGCCGGTCGATGTGTTCGTCCATGCGGCGGGCGCGGCGCTGGAGCATGTCCACCTGCAGGATATCGACGGCTATGGCGACCGCCACTGGCACCCGGGCGAGGGCACGATCGCGTGGCATTCGGTGTTCAAGGCGCTTGGCAAGCTGCCCAAGATGCCTCGCCTGATCCTCGAAGTGAATGACGAGATTGGGGTGAGAAAAGGCGCGGAATATCTGGAGTCTCTGGGACTGGCGCGGTAACGGCTACGTGCGGCCCCGGCCCTCTCCTTGTGAAGGGTGAGGGCAAAGCGTAATCTCTGCGCCGCAGAAAAGCCGACAGGAGTTCACATGGCCAAAAAGACCCCGCAACGTCTTCACCTCGTCTTCGGCGGCGAGCTGGTGACCCCGAGCCGCACCGAATTCAAGAATGTCGACGATATCCATATCGTCGGGATGTATCCGAACTACGCTTCCGCCTATGCCGCGTGGAAGGCCGAGGCGCAGCGTACCGTCGACGACGCCCACACCCGCTACTTCATCGCGCACCTGCATCGCCTGCGCGACGAAGAGCTCGAGGTTTCGACCACCGAAGAGCTCGGCAGCTAAGGCTGGCATGGCGGGCTCTCTTCCTCTCTGGCTCAGACTGCGGCTCTCGGCCCTGCGTCCTGCGGGACCCAAGGCGAAAGCCGCGGTCGAGGCCGGTCAGGGGGAAGATCGCGCCGACGCCCCGCTACTGTGGATCTGGGCTGCGGGGACATGCGCGGAGGCCGCCGGGCTGGTCGCGCGCAGGGTCGCGGCGCGGATGCCCGATATCCGCATCGCGATGACGGTGCGCGGCTCGGAGAGCGCGCCGGATGGGCTGCCCGATCAGGTTTTCCTGCGCGCCGCCCCCGAGGATCGCCCGGCCTCCGTCCGTCTCGTGCTGGATGCGTGGCGCCCCGATCTCGTGCTCATCATGGACGAAACGCTGCCCGCCGCCCTGATCGCGGAGACGCAAACCCGCGGTATCGCCAGCGTGCTGGCCGACGCGAAATTCGGCGGGCAGGACGGGCTGCGGCTCGACGACGTCTCGCTGGCGCTGCTGGGCCGAATCGACCGCATTTACCTGCGAGACGAGGCGAGCCTAGAACGGGTGGACGACCGATTGAGCGGCCCGGTAATCGTGGTCAATGATGGCGCGCTCGGCGAGCCACCGCAGCCGCTTCACGGGTCCGAGGCCGAGCGCGCCTCGATGGCCGAGTCGATGGGCGCGCGTCCGGTCTGGCTGGCCGCAGCCGTGCCCGAGGCCGAAGTCGGCCCGGTGACGGCGGCGCATCGCTACGCTCAGCGCCACGCGCATCGGCTGCTGCTTCTGCTCGTGCCGGATGATGAATCCCAAGGCGAAACCCTTGCCGCGCAACTGACCGCCGAGGGCTGGTCGGTCGCGCGCCGCTCGCTCGAGGGCGAGCCGGAACTGACGACCGAGATTTTCATCGCGGACGACGCGCAGGAATACGGGCTGTGGTATCGGCTCGCCGCGCTCAGCTACATGGGCGGCACTTTGTCGGGGACCGCACAGTCGCCGCGCTCACCGGTCGAGGCGGCGGCACTTGGCTCGGCGATCCTGCATGGCCCGAAACTTGCGCCTTTCCGCGAGGATTACCTGCGGCTCGAGGCCGCGAAAGCCTGTCGCGGCGTCGTGGTGCCGGAGGATCTGCCCGAAGTGGTGGCCGACCTGATCGCGCCCGAACGCTCCGCCCAACTCGCCCATAACGCCTGGGCCGTGACGTCTGGCGGGGCCGGTGCGGTGGAGACCATCGCCCGCGATCTTGCCGAGATCCTGTCGGGCACTCAGCCCGCAAGGGTGGCGTGATGGGCGCGCCCGGTTTCTGGTTCAACGCCCCCGATGCGCCGGGCTTGCGGGCGCGGCTGCTGTCTCCGCTTGGGGCAATCTACGCAGCGATGACGAAGCGGCGTGTGGCGCAGCCGGGTCTGAGGCTCGACGTGCCGGTGATCTCGGTCGGCAATATCAACGCGGGCGGGACGGGCAAGACGCCGACGGTGATCTGGCTGGTGCAGCGGCTGGCGGCACGCGGTGTGACGGCGCATGTAGTCACACGCGGCTATGGCGGATCGCTCGAAGGGCCGGTGCGGGTCGACGAGCGCAGCCACCGCGCCGAAGAGACCGGAGACGAGCCGTTGCTGCTTTCCGCCTTCGCACCGGTCTGGGTCGCGCGAGACCGCGCTGCCGGGGCGAGCGCCGCGGTCGCCGCCGGGGCACAGGTGATCGTTCTGGACGACGCCCATCAGAACCCCACGCTGGAGAAAGACATCTCCATCGTGGTGGTCGACGCCCATAAGGGTTTCGGCAACGGGCGGTGTCTGCCCGCCGGACCGCTGCGCGAGCCGATCGAGGCTGGGATGGCCCGCGCGGACTTCCTGCTGTCTATCGGACCGGAGACCGCACAGGCAGATTTCACGAATTTCTGGGGTTCCAGAATTTCTAAACCGCACCTGACGGGCCAACTCGCGCCGCTGCAGACGGGCATGGATTGGGAAGGGCTTCCCGTCCTCGCCTTCGCGGGCATCGGCCATCCCGAGAAATTCTTCGCCACGCTGCGCGGTCTCGGGGCTAACCTGCTGCGCGGCGAGGCGCTGGAAGATCACCAGCCTTTCACGACGCGCCTCTTGCGACGGATCGAGACGGAGGCCGACATGCTCGGCGCGCAGATGGTCACGACCGAGAAGGATGCGGTGCGCCTGCCCGACAGCTTCCGTCCGAAGGTTCTCGCGCTGCCCGTGCGGCTTGCGATCGACGACTCCGCAGAATTCGACGCCGCGCTCGACCAACTCGGGATATGAGAAAGGCCGGCCCCGCGGGACCGGCCTTCGCTTGATCTGTACAAAAGCTCAGTTGGCTTGCTTCGCCAGCTCGTCGTCGAGAATCTTCTTGAAGTCGTCCCAAGCCATGTTGGAATGCTTTTCGCCATCGATGATGAAGGTCGGCGTCGCGTCGATCTTGTCGTCGCCCGCGTTCTTCTGGAAGGTCGCGACCATCTTCTCAGCGCGCTTCTCGTCGTTCATGCAGGCGGTGACCTGATCGTTGCTCAGCCCGGCCTGCAGGCCGATCTTGCGCAGATTGTCCGCGATGGTCTGCGGCTTGCCGTCGCCGATCCACTCCTTCTGCTTGTTATAGATCATGTCCGAGATCGCGTAATATTTCGGGTCGCCGCCGCACTGCGCGATCAGACCCGCCCAGACGCCGAACTTGTCGAAATAGACTTCGCGCTGGATGAACTTCACCTTGCCGGTATCGATGTAGTTCTTCTTCAGTTGCGGATACTCGACCTTGTGCCATTCCGCACAGTGCGGGCAGGTGAAGGAGGCGTATTCGATCACCGTGACCGGCGCATCTTCCTGACCGAGAACCACGTCGGGCAGAGTCTCGACATCTTTGCTCGCCGTGGCTTCCTGCGCTTGCGCCGCAGTGATCAGGCTCGCTTCGCTATGCTGGCTGGCGTACCAGCCGCCCGTAGCGAGGAGGCCCATAACGGCCGCGCCGCCGAGGATCGAAAGAGTTTTGCTCATTTATCTGCCTTTCTTCTGTCCAGCCCGCTCTGCGGACTTCGATAGAACGTTTCTTGCCAGTTCTTCCAGCGCCGATTTCAGACCGGCATCGCTACATTCCGCAACGCGCGCCTTCGCTTCTTCGATGATACGGGGATCGGGCGCCTTGGGTTCAGGTTTCGGTTTCGGTGCGAATTGCGCCTGACCATCGGCAAAGCCGGTCGGCGCCGTCTGCGTCAGCGAGATACGCGAGATCGCGTTATAGCCGTAGCAGGCATTCACCTTGTCACGGATTTGCGGCAGCTGCATCTGCAGCATCGGCGCCGCCGCCCCGGTGGTCAGCAGGGTAAGGGTCGCCCCGAAGCCGCCTTTCGTGTAGCCGATCTTCACCGGGCGGCATTGCGCGGCCGTCTCAGGACCCACGACTTCGGCCCAATGGGTCAGCAGACGCGACACCGCGAAACCCCGCGCTTCGCCCGCGGCTCGGATCCGGTTGCGCAGCAGCCCGCCCGCGGCTTCAAAGCCACGCATCCGCCGATCCGGCATCTTTTGCGGGTCGCTTTTACTCATTCGGGGCGGTTCCTCTTGATCCATCCCATTCTAGGCAGCACATCGGGCCGGGCCAACCGGTCGGCAAGAGGGGAGCATAAACATTGCGTGACGGTAAAGGGGCAATCGGCGAAACCCTGCTCAACTGGTACGACACCCATGCCCGCGTCATGCCGTGGCGCGTATCGCCTGCGGATCGGGCAGAGGGCGAGCGACCCGACCCCTACCGCGTCTGGCTCTCCGAGGTGATGCTGCAGCAGACCACGGTCGCCGCTGTGCGCGACTATTTCCGCCGCTTCACCGAGCGCTGGCCCGATGTAGGTGCATTGGCGGCAGCCGAAGACGGCGACGTGATGGCAGAATGGGCGGGGCTCGGCTATTACGCCCGCGCCCGCAACCTGCTGAAATGCGCGCGTGTCGTGGCGGATGATATGGACGGTCGCTTCCCCGAAAGCGCGGCGGAACTGCAAAAGCTGCCCGGCATCGGCCCCTATACCTCCGCAGCCATCGCCGCAATCGCCTATGACGAGCCCGTCGCCGTGGTCGACGGCAATGTGGAGCGCGTGGTTTCGCGCCTCTTCTCCGTCGACACGCCCCTTCCCGGCGCGAAAGCGGAACTGACCGACCTGACCGCGCAGATCACGCCCGAGGACCGACCCGGAGATTTCGCTCAGGCGATGATGGATCTGGGCGCGACGATCTGCACGCCGCGCAACCCGGCCTGTGGCATCTGCCCGCTGATCGACAGTTGCACCGCGCGTGCCGCCGGTATTGCCGAGACGCTGCCGCGCAAAGCCCCAAAGAAAGAAAAGCCGACCCGTCGCGGCTTTGCCTATGTGGTGATGAACGCTCAAGGCGACGTGCTGCTGGAACGTCGCCCGGACAAGGGGCTTCTGGGCGGCACGTTAGGCTTTCCCGGCTCGGACTGGTCCGACGCGCCGACACCCGCCCCGCCGGTGCAGGCCGACTGGATTCTCTCCCCCGTCGAGGTGCGCCACACCTTCACCCATTTCCATCTGATCCTTCAGGTCCATGTCGCCCGCAAGGAGACCGAGTCCATGACCTCGCGGACAGATTTCCGCCCGGGCGATCTGCCCACCCTGATGCGCAAGGTCTGGGATGCCGCGCAGAGCGCCGATGGGTCGCAAGCTGAATGATTGTATCGGGTTAGCGTTCGGCTAGTATGACCGCGCCCGCATCGCTCACGAGGCCCCGATGTCCAGCCGCGACGAAATCCGCCGCCCCTCGCACGCCCTGCCCTTCTGGCTATCGCTCGGCACCGTGCCGCTGGCGGGGATCGAGGCGTGGGTCGGCGGCTGGACCCTGATCCTGCTGCCCGCCTATGCGTGGTGGCTGACGACGGTGCTCGACCAGCTGCTGGGGCATAACGAGGACCAGCCCGACACGGAAACGCCCGAGGACGACCTGTTCTGGTATCGCGCAATCACGTTGATCTGGTTCCCGATTCAGGCGGCAGTGATCTTCGGCACGATCTGGTGGGTGACGCATACCGATCACCTGAACGGCTTCGAGATCGTCGCCCTGATGTTCGGCGTGGGCGTGATCTCGGGCACGATCGGCATAGTCTATGCGCATGAGCTGCTCCACCAGAAGTCCAGGCTGGAACGCTGGCTGGGCGACCTGCTGCTGGCCACAGTCCTTTATTCCCATTTCAGGACAGAGCATCTGCTGGTCCATCACCTCTGGGTCGGCACGCCGCGCGATGCGGTCTCGGCGCGCTATAATGAGGGGTTTCACCGCTTCTTCTGGCGGGTGATTTTCGAGTGCCCCCGCTCCGCCTGGAGAGCCGAGAAGCTGAAGCTGCGCCGCGCGGGCCGCCCTGTCTGGCACCGCTCCAACCCGTTCTGGCGCTACGGCGCATTGCAGGTGCTGGCGCTGGTCATGGCGGCGCTGCTCGGCGGATGGATGGGGCTCGGCCTGTTCCTGCTGCAGGCCTTTTTCGCGGTCTGGCAGCTGGAGCTGACCAACTATGTCGAGCATTACGGCCTGACCCGGCAATACAAGGGCGAGGGGCGTTACGAACATGTCCTCCCGCGCCATAGCTGGAACGCCGATCACACGGCCTCGAACTGGCTGCTGATCAACCTGCAGCGCCACTCAGATCACCATTACAAACCCGATCGCCGCTTCCCGCTGCTGCAGACCTACGATGCCGAGGAAGCCCCGCAGCTGCCCTTCGGCTATCCCGGTATGACGGCGCTCGCGATGATCCCGCCGCTCTGGCGCCGCCGGATGAACCCGCGCGTGCGGGCGTGGCGGCGGAAATACTACCCGGATGTCGAGGACTGGACGCCCTATAACACGGGCATGACGCCGTTGCCGCGCGGCTCTTTCTGACGCGCCCCTTCCTCTTGATGAAAATATCCCCGCCGGAGGCTCCCGCCGGCGCAGCCCGCACAGGCCTCAGGTCACGACGCGCATCGTCAGGTTGATCCGCCCGCCCTTCGGCATCAGCGGCGAGGTGCCGGGCTTCACGCGGTCGATTCCATGATAAAGGAGCCGCGCCTCGCCCCCCATCACCATCACGTCGCCCGAACGCAGCCAGATGCTTTCGGTCTTTCCGCCGCGGGTACGGTTGCCGATGCGGAACAGCCCGTCATCGCCCAGCGAGACCGAGACAACGGGCTGGTCGAAATCCTGCTCGTCGCGATCCTGATGCATCCCCATCTTCGCACCTTCGCCGTAGAAGTTGATGAGGCAGCATTCGGGGGCGCGACTCGTGCCCGAGACCGCCTCCCAGATATCGAGGATCGGTTGCGGAATCGCGGGCCACGGCTGCCCGTCGGGATGAGTCTCGGAATATCGGTAGCCGCGTCGGTCGGAGATCCAGCCGAAGCGCCCGGCCGAGGTCATGCGCACCGACATCGGCTTGCCGTAAGGTGTCATCGGCGAGAAAAGCGGTGCCTGCGTGACGACGCTACGCAGCGTCTCGATCAGCGCCTTTTGCTCCTCGAGACCGAGCCAGCCGGGGTAATGCCGGAAGCCACGGATCTCCTGCGGGTCGGGGCGAGATATTGCGTGTTTCGGATTTTCTGTCATTTTCTCGCAATCTTCCTCGGGGGAGCCTTCTTGCAGGCCGATTTTCCCCTCCTTATATACGCTTCGAAGCCGATGGCGGACCACACCGCCAGATAGCAGAACATGAAACCGAAACCCAAGGGATAGGGGCCGGGGGCCTGAATGGACCCGTTCCCCGTCATATCGCCAAGAGAGGTAACATCATGGGTAAAGTCATTGGTATCGACCTCGGGACCACGAACTCCTGCGTCGCCATCATGGATGGCGCACAGCCCCGAGTGATCGAAAACTCCGAAGGGGCACGCACCACCCCCTCGATCGTCGCCTATACTGACGACGAACGTCTGGTCGGCCAGCCGGCGAAACGCCAGGCGGTCACCAACCCCTCGAACACCGTCTTCGCCGTGAAGCGCCTGATCGGTCGCCGCACCACGGACGCGGAAGTCGAGAAGGACAAGAAACTCGTTCCCTATTCCATCGTCGACGGCGGCAATGGCGACGCATGGGTCGAAGTGAAGGGCGAGAAATATTCCCCCGCACAGGTTTCGGCCGTGATCCTTCAGAAGATGAAGGAAACCGCCGAGAGCTATCTGGGCGAAGAAGTCACGCAGGCCGTCATCACCGTGCCTGCCTACTTCAACGACGCCCAGCGTCAGGCCACCAAAGACGCTGGCAAGATCGCCGGTCTCGAAGTGCTGCGCATCATCAACGAGCCGACCGCGGCTGCGCTGGCCTATGGCCTCGACAAGAAAGAATCGAAAACCATCGCGGTCTATGACCTCGGCGGCGGTACCTTCGACATCACCATCCTCGAGATCGACGACGGTCTCTTCGAAGTGAAATCGACCAACGGCGATACGTTCCTCGGCGGTGAAGACTTCGACATGCGCATCGTCAACTACCTCGCTGACGAGTTCAAAAAAGAGCATGGCGTTGACCTCACCAAGGACAAGATGGCGCTGCAGCGTCTGAAGGAAGCTGCCGAGAAAGCGAAGATCGAACTGTCGAGCTCGAGCCAGACCGAGATCAACCAGCCCTTCATCTCGATGGGCAAGGACGGCACTCCGCTGCACATGGTCATGAAACTGACCCGTGCGAAGCTGGAGAGCCTCGTGAGCGATCTCATCAAGGCCTCGCTGAAACCCTGCGCCGCCGCGCTGAAGGATGCCGGCGTCTCCAAGGACGAGATCGACGAAGTCGTGCTCGTCGGCGGTATGACCCGTATGCCGAAAGTCGTGCAGGAAGTGACCGGCTTCTTCGGCAAGGAGCCCCATAAGGGCGTGAACCCGGATGAGGTCGTGGCGCTCGGTGCGGCCATTCAGGCCGGCGTTCTGCAAGGTGACGTGAAAGACGTCGTCCTACTCGACGTGACGCCGCTGTCGCTCGGCATCGAGACGCTGGGTGGCGTGTTCACCCGCCTGATCGATCGCAACACGACGATCCCGACGAAGAAGAGCCAGGTGTTCTCCACCGCGGAAGACAACCAGAACGCGGTGACGATCCGGGTCTTCCAGGGTGAGCGCGAGATGGCTGCCGACAACAAGATGCTCGGCATGTTCAACCTCGAGGACATCCCGCCGGCCCCGCGCGGCATGCCGCAGATCGAAGTGACCTTCGACATCGACGCGAACGGTATTGTCTCCGTTTCGGCGAAGGACAAGGGCACCGGCAAGGAGCAGAAGATCACGATCCAGGCGTCCGGCGGCCTGTCTGACGAAGAGATCGAAAAAATGGTTCAGGACGCCGAGGCGAACGCCGACGCGGACAAGTCCCGCAAGGAACTGGTCGAAACCAAGAACCAGGGCGAATCGCTGCTGCACTCGACCCGCAAGTCGCTCGAAGAGCATGGCGACAAGGTCGATGCCTCGACCGTCGAAGCGATCGAACTCGCGGCCAACGCGCTTGAGGAAGCCCTCAAGACCGATGAAGCCGGCAAGATCAAAGGCGCGATCCAGAACCTGACGGATGCGGCGATGAAACTCGGCGAGGCCATCTACAAGGCCGAGCAGGAGAAAGCCGGTCAGGGCGAGAGCTCCAACGACGAAGACAGCCCGCGCGATGTCGATGACGATATCGTCGACGCTGACTTCGAAGATCTGGGCGAGGACGAGCGCAAGTAATTGCGCATGGAATGTCGGGCGGGCCTGCCTTTTCCAAGGGCGGGCCCGCCTGCGTTCCGCCAAGGGGGTAACCAATGGCAAAACGCGACTATTACGACGTTCTGGGAACTGCCAAAGGCGCCTCGGCCGAAGAGATCAAGAAAGCCTATCGCAAGAAGGCGAAAGAGCTTCATCCCGATCGAAATTCCGACAATCCCGATGCCGAGGCCCAGTTCAAGGAAGTGAACGAGGCTTATGACGTCCTCAAGGACGCCGAGAAGAAGGCGGCTTACGACCGGTTCGGTCATGCGGCGTTCGAAGGCGGCATGGGCGGCGGGCGTCCGGGCGGCGGTTATGGCGGCGCGGGCGGTCAGGGCGACTTCGCCTCGGCCTTCTCCGACGTCTTCGAAGACCTGTTCGGCGACTTCATGGGCGGCGGCAGAGGCGGTCCCGGCGGTGGGCGTTCGCGCGCACAGCGAGGCTCCGACCTGCGCTACAACATGCGCGTCACGCTCGAAGAGGCGTATCGCGGCACCCACAAGACGATCAACGTGCCGAGCTCGGCCGCTTGTACGGCGTGTAACGGCTCTGGCGCGGAGGGCGGCTCCGAGCCGCAGACCTGTCCGACCTGTTCCGGTCTGGGCAAGGTGCGCGCGCAGAACGGCTTCTTCACGGTAGAGCGGACCTGCCCGACCTGCGGTGGTCAGGGTCAGGTGGTGAAGAACCCCTGCAAGGTCTGCCATGGCGCAGGTCGCGTGGAGGTCGATCGCCAGCTTCAGGTCAACATCCCTCCGGGGGTCGAGACCGGCACCCGCATCCGTCACGCCGGCGAAGGCGAGGCGGGGCTGCGTGGTGGTCCGTCGGGCGATCTCTACATCTTCATCGAGGTCCAGCCGCACGCGATCTTCGAACGCGAAGGCACCGATCTGCATTGCCGCGTGCCGGTCAGCATGGCGACCGCAGCCCTTGGGGGCGAGGTCGAAGTGCCGACGATAGACGGTGGCCGCAGCCGCGTTAAAATCCCGGCAGGCAGCCAATCGGGCCGCCAGATGCGCCTTCGCGGCAAGGGTATGCCCGCGCTGCGCGGCGGCGGGTCCGGC
Source organism: Thioclava sp. IC9 (assembly GCF_002213225.1). Taxonomy (NCBI): domain Bacteria; kingdom Pseudomonadati; phylum Pseudomonadota; class Alphaproteobacteria; order Rhodobacterales; family Paracoccaceae; genus Thioclava; species Thioclava sp. IC9. Next base: position 254,760 of record NZ_NBNX01000004.1, on the reverse strand, counting down.
GACATGTTCATCGAACTGGCCGTCGAAACCCCGGTGAACCTGACCGCACGGCAGAAGGAAATCCTCAAGGAGTTCCAGGGGATCGAAGCCGAGAACAACCCGGAAGGTGCGAGTTTCTTTAAGAAAGTCAAAAGCTTCTGGGATGGCATGACCCAGTGACAGACATAGGAAAGGCGCCTTCGGGCGCCTTTTTTCTTGGTCTGACCGAGGGCGATTAAGGCTTTCTTCAATCCGAATCGTTCATGGTCTGTTTCATGGACCAGACGCCGCATCATATGCAGGAACCTCCACTACCGCTGTTTGCCGGTAGCACCGCGATCCGCCCCCCGACACGTGCGTCCAAACCTTCCTATCTGCGCGCCCACCGGCACCGGCTGCGCACGCGGTTCATGGAAGGCGGCGCGCAGGCCCTGCCCGATTACGAGCTACTCGAACTGGTGCTGTTTCGCGCCATTCCCCGGCAGGATGTGAAGCCCCTCGCCCGCCGCCTGATCCAGACCTTTGGCGATTTCGGGCGGGTGGTCTCCGCCCCGCCGAACCGGCTGCGACAGGTGACCGGCGTCGGGGAGGCTGTGGTGATCGAGTTGAAGCTGATCGAGGCGTCAGCACAAAGGCTCGCGCGGTCGAAGGTAATGCATCGCCCCGTGCTCAGTTCGTGGCAGGCGCTTGTCGATTACTGCCACATGGCGATGTCCCATGCCGAGACGGAGCAATTTCGCCTGCTGCTGCTGGATCGGAAAAACGCGCTGATCGCGGATGAGGAACAGGGCCGCGGCACGGTCGATCACGTCCCGGTCTATCCGCGCGAGGTGATGAAGCGTGCGCTGGAGGCAAATGCCTCGGCGCTGATCCTCGTCCATAATCATCCCTCTGGCGATCCCACTCCGTCAGAGGCGGACATCGTCCTGACCCGACAGATCGACGAGGCAGCGAAGCTCTTCGGCATCGTGCTTCATGATCACCTGATCCTCGGAAAGGGTTGCGAGATCAGCCTACGCTCGGAGGGTTACTTTTGAGCGGTCAGGCCCTGAGATTCGAACCCGTCAAGCGGCAGAACCACCGTGCCGCCATCGGAGGGGCAAGCGGGCAGATCGAGCGTGATCGGCATCGCGGCAGTCCCCGTGCCATGCATCCGCATCAGACGCCCGCCGACGGATTTACCGCAATCCTCGGGCGAAAAACTCGCCTCCAATTGCAGCCGGAGATCTGTAAGGGTCTTGGGCGCAGTATAGATCTCGATGCGCTTTCCATCGGCGGCGGTGAAGCTTTGCATATACCCGCCCAGCGACGTGTCCGGCGAACGCGGCTTCGTCGCGTCGAGGTGGCCAGCGTCGTCGAACTGCGCGCCGTTCTCATAGGCGTTGAGATGCAAAGGGCTCTCGGCTTTCGTCACCCAGATCGCCCGGTTGATCTTATCAAGGCCGGAGGCTCCGGCTTCCAGCTGCGCGATCATCGCACCGTCGGCAGTGACTTGCAGCGATGTCGTGGGCGCGAGAAGCGGCAGCACCGCCTCGAAAACCCCCGACGCATCCGTTTGTCCCGCGATCGAGAGCGATTCGTCACGGATCGCCAGATTCGTATCGGGATGGCACGGCGCGTTCAGTTCCAGCTTGGTCAAGCCGTCTCCGACTGGGCTCACCGACAGCACCGGGTTGTCGCAATCGGCGGCACCGGTTTTCAGCGGCATCGGTTGCGGCAGAGGCGCGTTGAACTGGTCGCCAGAGGTGCGCACAGTCGCCGGAACGATCCCGACGCCGGGATCGGCCGCAAAATGATAGACCGGAGGATTGCGAAGCACGGTTTTCGAAATCAGCCGGACCTTCGGTTCTTCGCGGGGCGGCGCGGCACGCTTTTCCCAGGACTCGCTTCCGACCGAGCTGGCGACCAAAGACGCACCGAGTTGCGGACGCGGGCCCACGCTTTGCATCACATGACCAGTCGCGGCGGCGAGCAGGAATGTCGCTCCGATCATGGAAATCTTGCGAATGGTGCGCATCGCCGCCTCGAACTCGGTCTTAGAAAACTGCTTAATTTTTTCCTAATGGCCGAAAGCGGCGAAGCTGGGGCGCGATTGGGGAAATCGTGCACCCATAGCTGGCTTTGGGTGGGGTCACCCTGCCAAGAGAGTCAACGACTCCAACAAGATATGGAAAAGGCGGCCGAAGCCGCCTCAACTTTGCCATATTCTCGTCAGAGTTGTGTCAAACGAGCTGCCCGTGGCAATGCTTGAACTTTTTGCCCGAGCCGCAGGGGCAGGGATCGTTCCGCGACGGCTCGCCCCAGGTTGCCGGATTGGTCTCATCGAAGCCCGGCAGCGGCTCTCCCACCACCTCGACCTCGGGCGCAGCCTCGGCCGCCGGCGCCTCGGCGGGCGCGAGCTGCTGCTGTTGCGCTTGCATCATCTGCGCCTGCTCTTCTTCGGTTAGCGGGCGGATGCGGGCCAGCTGCTGGGTCACGTCCGAGCGTAAGCTGTCGAGCATGATCTCGAACAGCTGGAAGCCCTCGGTCTTGAATTCCGAAAGCGGATCGCGCTGCGCATAACCGCGGAAACCGATGGTCTGGCGCAGCTGATCGAGCGTAACCAGATGTTCGCGCCATTTCGCGTCGATGATCTGCAGCAGGACCTGCTTTTCGATCATCTGCATCGTGTCGGCACCGAAGGCTTCGGCTTTCTCGGCCATCAGCGTATCGGTCGCCTCTTCGAGACGCTCGGTGACGACCTCCTGATCGACGCCCTCTTCCTCGGCCCATTCCGCGATCGGAACGTCGAGGTTGAGCTGCTCGATCACCGCCTGATGCATCCCTTCGACATCCCATTGATCGGCATAGGATTTCGGCGGCATGTAGCGGTCCACGAGATCTTCGATCACTTGCACGCGCATATCGCGGGTGATCTCGCCGACCTCTTCGGTTTCCATGATTTCGCGACGCTGCGAGAAGACCGCTTTCCGCTGGTCGTTCATCACGTCATCGAATTTCAGAAGCTGCTTGCGGATGTCGAAGTTGCGGCCTTCGACCTTCGCCTGCGCACGCTCGAGCGACTTGTTCACCCACGGGTGGACGATCGCTTCGCCCTCTTTCATGCCCAGCTTCGAGAGGACCGAATCGAGCTTGTCGGAGCCGAAGATCCGCATCAGGTCGTCTTCCAGCGACAGGAAGAACAGCGAGCGGCCCGGGTCGCCCTGGCGGCCCGACCGGCCGCGCAGCTGGTTGTCGATGCGGCGGCTTTCGTGGCGCTCGGTCGCGAGAACGAACAGGCCGCCCGCTTCCAGAACCTTCGCCTTTTCCTCGGCGGTCGCCGCGTCGATCCGCTTGCGGACCTCTTCGGGATCGGCGTCGGGATTCGCAGCGAGTTCGTCCTGAACGCGCATCTCGACATTACCGCCGAGCTGAATGTCAGTGCCGCGACCAGCCATGTTGGTCGCAATGGTCACCGCACCCAGACGACCGGCCTCGGCGACGATGGTCGCTTCCTGCTCGTGCTGACGGGCGTTGAGGACGTTGTGCTTGATACCGGCCTTCTTGAGCATATCCGAGAGCATCTCGGATTTCTCGATCGAGGTGGTGCCGACCAGCATCGGCTGCCCCTTCTCGTGGGCCTTCTTGATCGCCTCAACGACAGCGTCGTATTTCTCCTGCGCCGTGCGGTAGACGCGGTCATGTTCGTCTTTCCGCGCGATCGGACGGTTGGTCGGAATCTCGACCACGCCCAGCGAGTAGATCTCGGCGAATTCCTCGGCCTCGGTGGCCGCGGTGCCGGTCATGCCGCCCAGCTTGTCGTAGAGACGGAAGTAGTTCTGGAAGGTGACCGAGGCGAGCGTCACGTTCTCGGGCTGAATATCGACGCCTTCCTTGGCTTCGATCGCCTGATGCAGCCCTTCCGAGAGGCGGCGCCCCTTCATCATCCGGCCGGTGAATTCGTCGATCAGCACGACCTCGCCCGATTGCACGACGTAGTTCTGATCCTTGAAGAACAGCTTGTGGGCGCGCAGGGCCTGGTTGACGTGGTGCACGATGGTCGTGCTTTCCGGATCGTAAAGCGACTGCCCCTCGGGCAGAACGCCTGCCTCCAGCAGGAGGTTTTCGAGGAAGTCGTTGCCCTCTTCGGTGAAGGTCGCGGTGCGGGCCTTCTCGTCGATGGTGTAATGATCTTCGGTCAGGCTCGGGATGAACTTGTCGAGCGTGATATACAGCTCCGAGCGGTCGTCGGACGGGCCAGAGATGATCAGCGGCGTGCGCGCCTCGTCGATGAGGATCGAGTCGACCTCGTCGATGATCGCGTAGAAATGGCCGCGCTGCATCATCTGGTCGACCGACGTCTTCATGTTGTCGCGCAGATAATCGAAGCCGAGCTCGTTATTCGTAGAATAGGTGATGTCGGCGGCGTAGGCCTGCTTCTTCTCGGGCTCGGCCTGGAAGGGCACGACGACGCCGGTGGTCAGACCCAGCGCACCGTAGACCTTGCTCATCCATTCCGCGTCGCGCCGCGCGAGATAGTCGTTCACGGTGACGACATGCACGCCCTTGCCCGCCAGCGCGTTCAGGTAGGCCGGGAAGGTCGCGACGAGGGTTTTCCCTTCGCCCGTCTTCATCTCGGCGATGTTGCCCTGATGCAGGAAGATGCCACCGATCAGCTGCACGTCGAAGGCCCGCAGGCCGAGTGCACGCTTCGCGGCTTCGCGGCAGTTGGCGAAGGCTTCGGGCAGAATCTTGTCGAGGCTCTCGCCCTCTTCCTGCACGCGGCGCTGAAAATCGCGCGTCTTTTCGATGATCTGTTCGTCGGAGAGGGCTGCGTATTCCTCCTCCAGCGCGTTGATCTTGGCCACCAGCGGGCGCACCGATTTCACCTTACGATCATTCGACGTGCCGAAGACCTTCTTCGCGAGTGTTCCGATGCCGAGCATGTAATCTCCGAGGGTAGCTGACCAGATCGTTATTCCCTGTGCCTTGCCGCATAGGGTTTGCTTGCCTAGAAGAGCTAGCGAAACAAGGCCGAAACGGCTCTTACAGACCCTTGGCGATGTAAGGGGCGACTGCCAGAGTGTCAACGCCGCCTAAAGACGCGGCAGAAAGGAAGTGGCAAGGATGCCGAATCTGACGAAACTGCTTGCGAGCGTAGCGATCTGCGCGATGACTGCCGGAATCGCACAGGCAGAGGACGCAAAAGCGCCTGCACCCGCTGGGGATACCGCGAAATCGGGAACCGCCGCCAAGCCGCGCACCGACCTGAGCGCCGACACTGTCGTGGCTACCGTCAATGGCCAGGACATCACGCTTGGCATGATGCAAACCGTGCGCGACGGCCTGCCCGCGCAATACCAGCAGCTCCCCGACGACAAGCTGTTCGACGGCGTCCTGCAGCAGCTGATCCAGCAGACCGCCCTCGCACAGCTCGAGGAAAAGCGCATCACCCAGCGCGATAAGATCGCCCTCGAAGTGCAAAAGCGCGCTTACCTGTCGGGTGCGTTCCTCAACTACACCGCAGACAAGGCCGTGACCGACGAAGCCGTGCAGAAAGCCTATGACGCCAAATATGCCAAGGCCGAGCCGACCAAGGAATATCACGCCGCCCATATCATCGTGAAAACCAAGGAAGAGGCCGAGAAGATCAAGAAAGAGATCGATAACGGCGCCGACTTCGCGGAACTGGCGAAGAAGAACTCGACCGATGGCGCTGCGGCGAATGGCGGCGATCTGGGCTGGTTTAAGCTCGACGCGATGGTCAAGCCCTTCGCGGACGAGGTCGCGGGCATGAAGGAAGGCGAAGTCGCCGGTCCGATCCAGACCCAATACGGCTGGCACGTGGTGAAGCTGCTCGGCACCAAGATGGTCGATGCCCCGAAACTGGCCGATGTGCGCAAGAAGCTGGTTGGCGATATTCGCCAGGAGGCTGTGCAAAACCGCGTAAAGGCTGTTGTGGACGAAGCCAAAATCGACAAGATGACCGACGGGATTGATCCGAGCGTTCTGAAAGATCAGTCCATCCTGGGTAGCAACTGATCGATCAAAAGGCGGGCGCGATGGCGAAGAAAAAGTCGAAGGACACCAAGGAGCTGAAGGCCAAGGTCAAAAAGCTCCGCGCCAAGGTGAAGGCGCTGAAGTCCGACCTTTCCGACGCGCCCGCCCCTGCCGCCCCTGCGGCACAGACCAAGGCGAAATCGGTCACGATCTCGCCGCTCGCCCCCGCGAAATTTCCCGATCTTCCGGAAATCGCGGGGGTCGAATTCGCCTCCGCCGCGGCGGGGGTCAAATATGCCGGCCGCACCGACGTGATGCTGGCGCGGATTGCGCCGGGCGCTTCGATCGCGGGCGTGTTCACCACGTCCTCCACCCGCGCGGCCTGCGTTCTCGATTGTCAGGAAAAGCTTGCGATGCGCGCGCCGGACGACGCCGGTGCCGCGATCATAGTCAACTCCGGCAATGCCAACGCGTTCACCGGGAAACGCGGTCAGGAGAGCGTCGACAAGGTCACCGGAGCGGTGGCTCAGGCGCTCGACATGCCGATCAGCCGCGTGTTCTCCTCCTCCACCGGCGTCATTGGCGAGCCGCTTCCCCATGACAAGATCGTCGCGGTGATCGACAGCCTGACGCAGCGCCTCTCCCCTGCCGGGATCGAGGATGCCGCGCGCGCGATCATGACGACCGATACCTATCCCAAAGGCGCCTTTGCCGAAGTTCAGGGCGAAGGCGGCAAGATCAAGATCGCCGGGATCGCGAAAGGCTCGGGGATGATCGCGCCGAACATGGCGACGATGCTGGTCTATATCTTCACCGATGCGAAAATCACGCCGGCGCGGCTGCAAAAGATGCTGTCGCGGCAGGTGGATGACACGTTCAACGCGATCACCGTGGACAGCGATACGTCGACCTCGGATGCGCTGATCGTCGCGGCGACCGGGAAATCCGACGCCGCCGAGATCGCCGATCTGCGCTCGGAGCCGGCGAAGGCGTTCGAGGCCGGTCTGCGCGGCGTGATGATGGATCTCGCACATCAGGTCGTGAAAGACGGCGAAGGCGCCACCAAGTTCGTCGAGATCCGCGTGACGCGGGCGCGCTCGAACGAGGACGCGCATAAGATCGCGATGTCGATCGCGAATTCGCCGCTGGTGAAGACCGCAATCGCGGGCGAGGACGCGAACTGGGGCCGCGTGGTGGCGGCCGTCGGCAAGTCCGGGGCCGAGGCCGATCGCGACAAGCTCAAGATTTCCTTCGGGGACATGGTGGTGGCCGAGAAAGGCTGGCGCGTGCCGGATTACTCCGAAGAGGCCGCGAGCGCCTATATGAAGAATGACGAGTTGGTGATTGGCGTCGATCTCGGGCTCGGTCGCGCATCGAAATCGGTCTGGACCTGCGATCTCACCCACCGCTACATCGACATTAACGCGGATTATCGTTCGTGAAGATGGTTCTGGTATCCGCCGTCGCCCTGATCGACGCCGACGGGCGCGTGCTTCTGGCACAGCGCCCCGAGGGCAAGTCGATGGCGGGTCTCTGGGAGTTTCCCGGTGGCAAGGTCGAGCCGGGCGAGACGCCCGAGGCCGCGCTGATCCGCGAGCTGGACGAAGAACTGGGCATCCAGACCCATCAGAGCTGCCTCGCGCCGCTGACCTTCGCCAGCCACGCCTATGACGACTTTCACCTGCTGATGCCGCTCTTTGCCTGCCGCAAGTGGCAGGGGATCGTCAGCCCCCGCGAGGGACAAACGCTCGCCTGGGCGCGGGCGCGCGATCTGCGCGATTACGAGATGCCGCCAGCGGATATCCCGCTGATCCCCATCCTGCGCGACTGGCTCTGAGCGGAGTCCGGACGCGATTAACCTTCGTGATCCTATCCGCAATCTCTCGCACCTGCCCAGCCTCGGTTCACTTATTTGTCGCGGATCCTCCAGAGCTTGCGCTTCTAGCGGGCGCGCAAAGTAAGAACCGCACGCCCAGAGCCCGCAAATCATAACCACAAATGCAAAACGGGGGCGCGAAGGCCCCCGTTTTCATATCTGTAGGATGGTCCCGAAGGATCAGAGCGTCCGCTCGACCTCTTCGCGCTCGAAAATCTCGATGACATCGCCGGGGCGGATATCGTCGTATTTCTCGAAGGCCATACCACATTCCTGACCGGAGGGCACTTCCTTGACCTCGTCCTTGAAGCGCTTGAGCGTCTTCAGCGTGCCTTCGTGGATCACCACGTTGTCACGCAGCAGGCGCACGCCAGCCGAACGACGGGCGACACCCTCGGTGACGCGGCAACCAGCAACCTTGCCGACGCCGGTGACCTTGAACACTTCGAGGATCTCGGCATAGCCGATGAAGTGTTCGCGGATCTCGGCCGACAGGAGGCCCGAAGCGGCAGCTTTGATGTCGTCCACCAGATCGTAGATGATCGAGTAGTAGCGGATCTCGACGCCCTTCTGGTTCGCGGCGTTGCGCGCAGGCGCATTGGCACGAACGTTGAACCCGATGACCGGCGCGTTGGACGCCTCGGCCAGCGTGATGTCGGATTCGGTGATTGCACCGACGCCCGAATGCAGCACACGGACGCGCACCTCTTCGTTGCCGACCTTCTCGAGCGCCTGAACGATCGCTTCCGCCGAGCCCTGCACGTCGGCCTTCACCAGCACGGGCAGTTCGGTGACGCTTTCGTCGGCCTTGGCTTTCGCCATCAGCTGTTCCAGCGTCGTCGCGGCACCGGCAGCGGCGCGTTTGTCCTTCGCAGCCTGCTCGCGGTATTCGGCGATCTCGCGGGCCTGCGCCTCGGTCTCGACGACGTTGAGAACGTCGCCAGCCTCGGGCGTGCCGTTGATGCCGAGCACCTCGACCGGAACCGACGGACCGGCCTCATCGACGCGGTCGCCCTTGTCGTTGATCAGCGCGCGGACCTTACCCCACTGCTCGCCGACAACGAAGATGTCGCCTTTGCGCAGCGTGCCATTCTGCACCAGAACCGTCGCGACCGGGCCACGGCCCACGTCGAGCTTCGCCTCGATCACCGCACCTTGCGCGGCGCGATCGGGGTTGGCCTTGAGTTCGAGCAGTTCGGCCTGAAGCGCGATCGCTTCGAGCAGTTCGTCGAGACCCTTGCCAGTCTTCGCCGAAACTTCCACGTCCTGCACGTCACCCGACATCTCTTCGACGACGACTTCGTGCTGCAGAAGCTCGGTGCGGACCTTCTGGGCGTTCGCCTCGGGCTTGTCGCACTTGTTGATCGCGACGATCATCGGAACGCCAGCGGCCTTCGAGTGATTGATCGCTTCGATGGTCTGCGGCATCACCGAGTCATCGGCCGCCACCACGAGCACCACGATATCGGTGACATTCGCACCGCGTGCGCGCATCGAGGTAAAGGCCGCGTGGCCGGGCGTATCCAGGAAGGACAGCGTCGCGCCGCTCTCGGTCTGCACCTGATAGGCGCCGATGTGCTGCGTGATCCCGCCAGCCTCACCCGAGACGACGTTCGCCTTGCGGATCGCGTCGAGCAGCGAGGTCTTGCCGTGGTCGACGTGACCCATGATCGTGACGATCGGCGGGCGCGGCTGCAGATCTTCTTCCTTGTCGTCGACCTGATCGATGACCTGCTCGACATCCGCATCCGACACGCGCACGGCCTTATGACCGAATTCCTCGATCACATATTCGGCGGTATCGGCGTCGAGCGTCTGGTTCGCGGTGACCATCATGCCCATCTTCATGAGCGTTTTGACCACATCCGCGGCGCGCTCCGCCATACGGTTGGCGAGTTCCGACACGATGATCGTCTCGGGGAGCTGCACTTCGCGGGACTGCTTTTCAGCACGCTGCGTACCGCCCATCGCCTTCTGGCGCGCTTTTTCCTGCTTGCGCTTCATCGCGGCAAGCGAACGCTGGCGGCCTTCGCCACCCGAAAGCGCATCGCTCAAGGAGAGCTTGCCCGAACGGCGGTTGCCGCGGTCGTTGCCCTTGTTGTTACGATCGTTGTTGCGATCGTTGCGCGTGTCACGCTCGCGATCCGTCTTGCGCGGCCCCGAGGAGGAGACGCCCTTGGTCTCGGCGCGGGCAGCCGCTGCTTCGACCGCGGCCTGATCGACCGGCGCATCTTTCTTCGGTCCGCCCTTGCGGATCTCTTCTTTCTTCTTGTCGCGAAGTTCGGCCTCGCGCTTCTTGCGCTCGTCCTCTTCTTCCTTGGCCTTCAGGGCCGCTTCGCGTTCACGCTCCTCGCGCTCCTTGGCCTCAGCCTCGGCGCGACGACGCTCGCGCTCTTCTTCGCGGGCTTTTTCCTCGGCCTCGCGGGCGGCGGCCTCTTCGGCCTCGCGCGCCTTCGCGGCCTGAAGCGCCTTCAGGCGACGCTCCATCTCGGCGTCGGAAATCCCGGCGGGGCGCTTCGACGGATCGCCAAGGGAGGGTTTGTTGCCCCCGCCCTTACCAGCGCCTGCCGCCGGTTTGTTCAGCACCCGCTTCTTGCCTTTCGTCTCGACCACGACGTTCTTAGTGCGCCCGTGCGAGAAGCTTTGCTTCACCTGCCCGGGGCGCCCGCCGCCCAGTCCGAGAGTCTTTTTGCCGTCCGTATCGCTCATGCCGTCTTCGTATCCTTCATGGCGGCCTTGCCGCCGTCCTGCTTGCGTACGCCCGCAAGCCTCGATGCGTCTTCAATTACGCGCCGGGTGAGGCCACCGGCTGCAAGCGCGCCGTGTATCGCACGATCGCGGCCGAATGCCAAACCCAATTCCTGAGAGGTGAGGCAGCCGAACCAGCGCCCGCCTTCGGGCGTCCAAAGCTTGCCCTTGCCCCTGTCCGAGCCGTCGCTTGCCTGAAGCAGCACTTTCGCGCGCCCCTCGGCCAGCCAGCCCTTGACCTTCTCGAAGCCGACAATCGCTTTGCCGGCCTTTCGCTCCAGAGAAATAAGCTCCACAACGCGAGAGGCAAGGGCCTGTTCCACCAATTCCACCAGATTCTCAGGGGTTTTGACCGCCTGCTTGGCTGCACGGGGGAACAATCCCTTTTTCATCGCCGTCTCGATGATGCCGCGATCGGACGTCACCCAGATTCCGCGGCCGGGCAGCTTGCCCGCCACGTCCGGGTAGACCATCCCGTCGGGTCCGACCACGAAGCGGACAAGCCCCGCCTTCGGCTGAACATCGCCGGTGACGATGCAGCGCCGTTCGGGCTCGTCGTGATTTTTCGGCTTTCCGCCGCGACTCATCTAAGCTCCTCTCCGGTCGGGACCGAGGCTTACGCCTCGGCCTCCTCCGCGGTTTCCTCTTCGCCTTCGTCTTCCGCGTCGCCTTCCAGCTCGGACGGGTCAACCCAGCCCAGCTGAATACGCGCGGTCATGATCAGGTTCTGCGCCTCCTCGAGGCTCACGTCGAATTTCTCGAGCAGACCTTCATCCTTCACGCGCTGACCGTCGACCGTGGTCCAGCCACCGGCCAGTTCCCAGTCGGCGCAGGTCGCGAAATCTTCCAGCGTCTTGACGTCGTCTTTCGCGAGCGCCTCGATCATCTGCGGGGTCAGGCCTTCGAAGTCGAACAGCGACTGCTCGACGCCCATTTCCTTCGCCGCCTCCAGCGCCTTGCGGTTCTGCTCTTCGATCACGTCGCGGGCACGGGCCTGCAGTTCGCCTGCAGTGTCCTCGTCCACGCCTTCGATCGACAGCAACTCGTCCATCTCGACATAGGCCACTTCCTCGAGCGAGGTGAAGCCCTCGGCCACGAGAAGCTGCGCGAAGAACTCGTCGAGGTCCAGCGCGTCGACGAACAGCTTGGTGCGCTCGGCGAATTCGGCCTGACGGCGCGCCGATTCCTCGGCCTCGGTCAGGATGTCGATATCGAGACCGGTCAGCTGCGAGGCCAGACGCACGTTCTGACCGCGGCGGCCGATGGCGAGCGACAGTTGCTCGTCCGGCACCACGACTTCGATCTTCTGCGCTTCCTCGTCGATCACCACTTTCGACACTTCGGCCGGCTGCAGCGCGTTCACGAGGAAGGTCGCCTGATCTTCGTTCCACGGGATGATGTCGATCTTCTCGCCCTGAAGCTCGCCGACGACGGCCTGTACGCGCGAACCGCGCATACCGACACAGGCGCCGACCGGATCGATCGAGTTGTCATAGGAGATGACGCCGATCTTCGCGCGCGAACCCGGATCGCGGGCCACGGCCTTGATCTCGATGATGCCGTCGTAGATTTCCGGCACTTCCATCTTGAACAGTTCGGCCATGAATTCCGGCGCGGTGCGGCTGAGGAAGATCTGCGGGCCACGGGTCTCGCGGCGTACGTCTTTCACATAGGCACGGATACGGTCGTTCGGGCGATAGCTCTCGCGGCCGATCTTCTCGTTGCGGCGCAGAATCGCTTCGCCACGGCCCACATCGACGATGATGTTGCCGTATTCCTCGCGCTTGACGATGCCGTTGATGATCGTGCCGACGCGGTCCTTGAACTCTTCGTACTGGCGATCACGCTCGGCTTCGCGGACCTTCTGCAGGATGACCTGCTTGGCCGATTGCGCGGCGATGCGGCCCAGATCGACCGGCGGCACCTCGTCGACGATCTCATCGCCGACCGAGGGATTTTCGAGATACTGCTTCGCCTGCTCGACGGTCAGCTCGGCCTGATAGTTCTCCAGATCCTCGTCTTCGACGACGGTGCGGACACGGGTGAAGGTCGCCTTGCCGGTCTTGCGATCGATCGAGACGCGGATGTCCATCTCCGCGCCGTAACGCGACTTCGCCGCACGCGCGAGACTCTCTTCCATCGCCTGGATCACCAGATCCGGGTCGATCATCTTTTCGCGCGCCACCGCCTCGGCGGTCTGCAGAAGCTCAAGCTGGTTGGCTGCCGTGATGGCCATCTCAGTTCTCCTCCTCGGGGGAATCGTCAATCTCGTCAAATTCAGCTTCGTCGACGCCTTCGGTCGCCTTCTTCTGGCGCAGCATCTCGTCGATCAGCTCATCGGTCAGCACCAGCTTCGCATCCGCGAGCCAGTCGAACTGGAGGCCGATCACGACGTCTTCGCCGTTCTCGTCCAGCTCGATCAGGATTTCCGAGCCTTCGGTGCCGCGCAGGATACCCTTGAAGCGCTTGCGCCCGTCGATCTGCTCGGAAGTCTCGATCTTCGCCTCGTAGCCTTCCCAGATGTCGAAATCCTTGAAGCGCGTCAGCGGGCGATCGATGCCGGGCGACGACACTTCGAGCGTATATTTGTCCTCGATCGGGTCTTCCACGTCGAGGGCCGCGGACACGGCAGTCGAGATCGCGGCGCAATCGTCCACGACGATGCCGCCATCGGGGCGGTCTGCCATGATCTGAAGCGTGGCCGTCTTGCCGCCCTGCAGCCGCAGCCGCACGAGCTCGAAGCCCAGCCCCTCGATCACGGGGGTCACGATCTCGGCCAGACGCCGGTCGATGGCGGTCTTGGCGATCAGGTCGGTCATGTCTCTCTTTCCGATCCTACAAAAACAAAAAACGGGCCGTTGCGGCCCGTCACACGTTTCCGGTGGGCGTCAGGTTTGGACCCCGGCGCGCCGCTGTTGAAGGCGATATAGTCCTGTATCGCAGATTCCGCAAGTGGAATCAGGTTTGGGCACCCGCCCTCGGGTTGTCGCGCCAGACGCGGAAGTTCAGCGCGCCCGCCAATGTCAGCCAGACGAGATAGGGGAAGACCAGCAATCCGGCCAGCATATCGAGCTGCAGGAAGGCCAGCATCATCGCCGCTACGGCGACCCACAGACAGATCAGGACGAGGAGCCCGAGCCACAACCGATGCGCCCCGAAGAACACCGGCGTCCAGAGCGTGTTCAGCGCGATCTGCACCGCAAACAGCGCAAGCGCGATCTGGCTTCGGGCCTCGGGGGCGATGCGCGCCGCAGCGTAGGCGACCGAGACATAGAGATAAGTCCAGGCCACGGGAAACACCCAGTTCGGCGGCGTGAAGCCCGGCTTCTTCAAGCCGACATACCATTCGCCCGGCTTGAAGATGATGCCGGTTGCAGCCGCAGCCGCGGAGGCCGCGAGAAACAGCAGGAAATAGGTGAGCGTCATGGCGGCCTCGATGGAAATCCGGTGTCAGATCAGGATCTAAGCTCATCCATCGCGCGGACAAGCCCGGCCGTGATCCCCGGCTCGGAAAGCGCATGTCCTGCCATCGGCACCAGCTGAAGCTTCGCCAGCGCCCAGCCCTGCGCCAGCCGATAGGCCGAAGTCGGCGGACAGATCATGTCGAGCCGCCCCTGCACGATCGTCGTCGGGATATGCTCGATCTTGTAGCGGTCGCGCAGGATCTGGCCGTCCTCTTCAAGGAAGGCCGCGTTCTGGAAATAGTGGTTCTCGAGCCGCGCGAAGGCACGCGCGTAATCGGGCGAGGCTTCGCCCGGCGGACCGTCATAGCGCACCGACGCCAGCGCGTTCTCCCACATCGCCCAGTGCCGCGCATACCGCGCTTCGGCCATGTAGTCGCCCGAAAAGAGCCGCTTGTGATAGGCGCCGATCAGATCGTGCTGCTCGTCCTCCGGAATCGGACGCCGGAAATTCGCCCAGAGGTCGGGATAGAAATTCCCCGCGCCGCCGCCGTAGAACCAGTCGAGCTCCGCCTGCGTCGCAAGAAAGACGCCCCGAAGAATCAGGTTCGAGGCCCGGTCGGGATGCGCCTGCGCATAAAGCAACGCCAGTGTCGCCCCCCAACTGCCGCCGAAAACCATCCACCTGTCGATGCCGAGCGTCCGGCGGATCTGCTCCATATCCGCGATCAGATGCCATGTCGTGTTGTCGGCGACGCTGGCATGCGGGCGCGACAGACCGCAGCCGCGCTGATCGAACAGGATGACCCGGTAATGCTGCGGATCGAAGAATCGCCGCATCGTCGGCGAGCAGCCGCCGCCCGGTCCGCCGTGGCAGACGACGACCGGCTGGCCCTGGGGATGGCCGGATTGCTCGACATAAAGAATATGGCCATCGCCCACGTCGATCCGGCGCTGATCGAAAGGCTCGATCGGCGGATAAAGATGGGCGCCCGATGCGCGCTTTTGCCCTGCAGTTCTGTCCATATCCGGACTATATAGAGCAAAAGGCGCGCCCGCCATGGGCTGCCCTAAAATCAATGCGAGGAGAGCAATGGCAGATCCGACAAACAGCATCGACCCGTCCGAAGTCGCCAAATTCGAAGCGATGGCCGCCGAATGGTGGGACCCGAACGGCAAGTTCAAACCGCTGCATATGCTCAACCCCTGCCGTCTCGACTACATCACCACCCAGATCGCCACCCAGTTCGGCCGTGACCTGAAAGCGCCGCGCCCGTTCGAGGGGCTGCGCCTGCTGGATATCGGCTGCGGCGGCGGGCTTCTGTCCGAACCGATGGCGCGGCTCGGGGCCGAGGTCGTGGGGGCGGATGCGGCGGAAGGGAATATCCCCGTCGCGCGGCTGCATGCCGAACAGTCGGGTCTCGAAATCGATTACCGCCATTGCGCGGCGGAAGATCTGGCCGCGAAGGGTGAGCAATTCGATGTCGTCCTCGCGATGGAGATCATCGAACACGTCGCCGATCCGCAGGGCTTCGTGAACACGATCCAGAGCCTGATGAGGCCGGGCGGGCTGATGATCTGCTCGACGCTGAACCGCAATCCGAAAAGCTACATGGTCGCGATCATCGGCGCCGAGCGGGTGATGCGCTGGCTGCCGGTGGGCACGCATGAATGGTCGAAATTCGTCACGCCCGACGAGCTTTACGTGCTGTCGCGCAACGCAGGGCTCGACCCGGTCGACCGCTGTGGGATGGTGTTCAACCCGCTGGCGTGGACATGGTCACTCTCGGAGCGCGATCTTTCGGTGAATTACGCCATCGCAGCGGTGAAGCGGTAAGGGGCGCTGCCCCTCTGCCTTCGGCATTCACCCCGGGATATTTCGGCCAACACGAAGAGAGGTGATTTTCGCCCCGGTCGAATATCCCGGGGGTCTCTCTGAAAGAGACGGGGACAGCGCCCCCTCTTACTTCTTCTTCGGACGGAAGGCTCTGATCCGGGCCGGATCGGTCTCGATATAGCCCGCGCCGATCAGGTCGAGGCAGTAGGGCACGGCGGCGAAGACCGCATCGAGGCAGGTCGCAATGGCCGAGGGTTTTCCCGGCACCATGATGATCAGCGATTTTCCCGCGATCCCTGCCGACTGGCGCGACAGAATGGCGGTCGGCACTTCGAGCAGGCTCGCGCGGCGCATTTCTTCGCCGAAGCCCGCGAGTTCCTTCTCGATCACGTCGAAGCAGCCCTCGGGCGTCTCGTCGCGCGGCGCGGGACCGGTGCCGCCGGTGATCAGGATCAGATCGGCTTCCGCCTCGACCAGCTCGCGCAGCTTTGCCGCGACGCTCTCGCGCCCATCGGGGATGATGTGACGCTCGATCTCCAGCGGCGAGGTGACCACGCCGCGGAGATAGTCCTCGCAGCCCGGACCGCCCTTGTCCTCGTATTCGCCCCGGGACGCGCGGTCGGAGACGGTGACGATGGCGGCCTTGGGCTGCGAAAAACTCATTTCTTCACTCGCGCGTTGCGGGTTGCGATCAGCTTCAGGCGCAGCGCGTTGAGCTGGATGAAGCCCGCCGCGTCTTTCTGATCGTAGGCACCTGCGTCCTCCTCGAAGGTCACATGGGCCTCGGAATAGAGCGAATAATCCGACCAGCGCGCCACGGTCCGGGCCGCGCCCTTGAAGAGCATCAGCTTCACCGTGCCGGTGACATATTCCTGCGTCTTGTCGATCAGCGCCTGCAGCGCCTCACGCTCGGGCGAGAACCAGAAGCCGTTATAGATCAGCTCGGCATAGCGCGGCATGATCGAATCCTTCAGGTGGCCTGCGCCGCTGTCGAGCGTGATCTGCTCGATGCCGCGGTGGGCCTCCAGCAGGATCGTGCCGCCGGGAGTCTCGTAGACGCCGCGCGACTTCATGCCGACGAAGCGGTTCTCGACGAAATCGAGACGGCCGATGCCGTGCTTTTTGCCGTATTCGTTCAGCTTGGTGAGGATTGTCGCGGGCGACATCGCCTCGCCGTTGATCGAGACCGCGTCACCCTTCTCGAAACCGATCTCGATATATTCGGGCTCGTTCGGAGCCTGCGTGATCGGATCGTCGGTGCGCTGGTAGACGTAATCGGGCGCCATATCTGCCGGGTCTTCCAGCACCTTCCCCTCGGACGAGGTGTGCAGCAGGTTCGCATCGACCGAGAAAGGCGCTTCGCCGCGCTTGTCCTTTGCGATCGGGATCTGGTTGGCCTCGGCGAATTCCAAGAGTTTGGTGCGCGAGGACAGATCCCATTCGCGCCACGGCGCGATCACCTTGATCGACGGGTCGAGCGCATAGGCCGACAGCTCGAAGCGGACCTGATCGTTGCCCTTGCCGGTCGCACCATGCGCCACCGCATCGGCGCCGTGCTGATGCGCGATCTCGACGAGATGCTTGGAGATCAGCGGGCGCGCGATCGAGGTGCCCAGCAGATAGAGCCCCTCGTAGACCGCATTGGCGCGGAACATCGGGAAGACGAAATCGCGGACGAATTCCTCGCGCGCGTCGAGAATATGGATGTTCTCCGGCTTGATGCCGAGCATCTCTGCCTTCTTGCGCGCCGGCTCGAGTTCCTCGCCTTGGCCGAGATCGGCGGTGTAGGTGATGACCTCGCAGCCGTATTCGGTCTGCAGCCATTTCAGGATGATCGAGGTATCGAGGCCGCCCGAATAGGCAAGCACGACTTTCTTGGGCGCGGACATACGGCATCTCCCGGTTTTCTTGTTCCGCGACGGAATAGAAGCTTTTTTTCCAATGAACAAGGGCCGCCCCGAAGGACGGCCCTTTCGCATCGGCTTTAAGCGAGATCAGCTCTCGGTGGACGGATCCACGAGCGGATCGGTGGTTTCCCCGGTCGCGGCGAGATCGCCTTCGACGGTGCCGTCCCCGGTCGTGCCGTCGCCGGTCGCCACATCACCATCGGCGGGCGGCTTTGCCGTCGCGGTCTCCGGCGGGGGCAGGTCAAGCAGTTGGTGCAGATAGGCGAGCGCCTCGGGCGAAAGCTCGCGACCGTTCGAGGCGGCGAGAAGCGCATCGTTTTCGTTCGTAGCGGAGTTCGCGATCTCGGTTTCCAGATCGGTGACCTTCTGCTGCGCAGCGGCCAGATCGGCCTCATAGGTCGTCGCTGCCGCCAGTTCTTCCTCCAGCGGCGCGAGCTGCGCATCATAGCCCTCCGCCTCGGGGTCAAGCTCATCGATCGCTACCTGGATATCCTCCACGCTGCGGACATCCTGCGATTCAAGTGCCGCCAGCGCATCCTGCGCGTCAGTCAGGTTCTGCTCGGCCTCGGCCGCAGACAGAACCGTGTCGCGATAGGCTGCAATCCGACCCACCTGGCTGTTCGGCGAGGCGTTGGCGAGCGCTGTCGCGCTGGCATGGGCGGCATTCAGGCCTTTCAGTTCGGAGGCCAGCGCGCCGTGATTGCGCAGCTCATCCTCGCTCAGACTCGGCTTGCCGTTCGGACGCGGCGACTCGTTGACCGCGTATTCGGTCGGGGTGGTCGAGCGTTTCTTCGTCGCGGTCGTACCGCGCGACGCCGTCTTCACGGTGGAGCGGCTGCTGTGTTGCGACTTGTTGTTAAGTTTGCCGGAGAAGAGATCGTCGAGGAATTTCGCCGGGCCGCCGCCATGCGTGGCAGCTTTGCCGGAATTGCCCGGGCTCGTGGGACGCCCGGCCGATGCGGATTTGCCCGCCGCGCCGGATTTGCCGCCCGCGTGGCCGTTGCCGCCCCCGTTGCCGCCGCCATGGCCACCGCCATTGCCGCCACCGTTCCCACCGCCATTGCCGTTCTTGGCAAACGCGGCATCCGCGCCGGTGAAATGGCTGGTCGCCACCGGGGCGACGACGAAGCTCGCCGCGACAAGGGCGACGATCGAAGTTTTTCTCAGGCGCATGCGGCCCTCCTCTTTTTGTTGCTCGCGACACGTTTTCAGCACGAATACCGTCGAAAGTGGGCAAAAAAGCGGCGGCCTTTGCAAAATGCGCAAAGCTTCGCCCAAAGCGCCCCCGGGTTGCGCGTAGTCCCGCCGAACGGCCTTCCCCCTTGCAAGAGCGGTGCAGCTTCGTCATGGCTTTCCTTATGAGTGAGTTCGCCCTTTCCGCCCAAGCCGCCACCCGCGCGCTGCGTGCGCTCTTCGAGCCGACGCCGCTGCAACTCAATGCGCATTTGTCGAAACGCTTCGAGGCGGAGGTCTGGCTCAAGCGCGAGGACCTGACGCCGGTGCGCTCCTACAAGATTCGTGGTGCCTTCACCGCCATGCGGAAATTGCGCGAACGCGACCCGTCGGCGGCGCATTTCGTCTGCGCGAGCGCCGGAAACCATGCGCAGGGCGTGGCCTTCGCCTGTCGGCATTTCGGGGTGAAAGGCACGATCTTCATGCCGGTCACGACGCCGCAGCAGAAGATCGACAAGACCAAGACCTTTGGTGGCGATGCGGTCGAGATCGTTCTGACCGGCGACTATTTCGACGACACGCTCGCCTCGGCGCAGGAATTTTGCCGCGACGCCGGAGCGCATTTCCTCGCCCCGTTCGACGATCCGGATGTGATCGAGGGACAGGCCTCGGTCGGGGTGGAGATCCTCGACCAACTGGGCGGCGCGCCGGATATGGTAATCCTGCCCGTGGGCGGCGGGGGCTTGGCCGCGGGCGTCACCGGCTATCTTCGCGCGACCGCCCCCGGGACGGAATTCCGCTTCGTCGAGCCCTTGGGCGGTGCGAGCCTGACCGCAGCGGTCAAGGCGCATGAACCCGTGACGATTTCGCAGGTGAACAGTTTTGTCGACGGTGCCGCAGTCGCCCGGATCGGCGCGCGCCCCTTTGCGGAGCTTGGCTGGGTCACGCCCGAGCAAGTCCATCTTGCGCCGGAGGATCGCATTTGCATCACGATGCTCGAGATGCTCAATGTCGAAGGCGTCGTATTGGAACCCGCCGGCGCGATGTCGGTCGATATTCTCCCGGAACTGGCCGATACGATCCGCGGCAAGCGCGTGGTCTGCGTGACCTCGGGCGGCAATTTCGATTTCGAGCGGCTGCCGGAAGTGCGCGAACGCGCCCAGCGCTATTCGGGCCTGAAGAAGTATTTCATCCTTCGCCTGCCGCAACGGCCCGGTGCCCTGAAGGATTTCCTTCAGATGCTTGGCCCCGACGACGACATCGCGCGCTTCGAATACCTGAAGAAGTCGGCGCGGAATTTCGGCTCGGTCCTGATCGGGATCGAGACCAAACGCGCCGAGAACTTCACAGAGCTCTTCGCTAAGCTCGACGCCGAGGGCTTCGTTTGGCGCGACATCACCGAAGACGAGACCTTGGCCGAGTTTCTTATTTAACGCCTCCTTTCCGATAGGCCGCCCATCATATGGGGGCGTTAGATTTTCGTTGTCCTTGCACTGCGCCGCATTGATGCGTCCGCAGTTCGATAGTTACGGCCCCGCTTCGGTAGCCGAACCAATTTTCGAACTCTGGCCGTAACCACGCTTGTGATCTTCCGTTCTGCGCAATGCAGCGCTTGCGCGATCTACCTGGCACCTTACCTATGCGGCCGGGGTGAATTCCGATAGCCGCCCCATGAATTGCAGTTTGGACAAGCTGTAGGTCTCGCGGATCGCGCCCAGATCGACCTCCGCGGAGCGTCCGGCGGCCGCCATGCGCTCTCCTTTCTGACAGGCACCGCCGAAATCGCGAAAACCAAGATTCCAGGCAGAGCCTTTCAGGAAGTGCAGGTCTTCTTCGACCCGATCGGGGCGCCCGCCAAGCGCCATCACGACGGCCTCGACCTCGTCGAGAAATAGATCCACGACCTCGGAAAAGCCCTCTGCGCCTATTTCAGAGCGCAATTCCTGTACCCGTTCCCAATCAATCATCGCGCCCTCCAGGCCAATCGATCCGACACCACCCGACGCTGACCATAGGGCCGCACCGTTTCGATTTTCTTAACGCCTGAGCCGGCCGGTTTTCACCGAATCTTAGGGAATCTGCGGTTTCAATGGTTGCAGAGGTTTCGGATGATGCAGATGGCGCAAAGACACGAGGTTCCCGTTGGCGCGAGCCGACCACCCTTGGCGGGCACGACGCGGCACGTTCTGGTCGTAGACGACAGCCGGATGCAGCGCCGCATTCTGTCGGCGCAATTGGCGCGCTCCGGCTATCAGGTGAGCGAGGCTGAAAGTGCGGAAGAGGCAATCGCGATCTGCGCCCAGTGCGAGCCGGATATCGTGATCTCGGACTGGATGATGTCGGGGATGAGCGGCCCCGAATTCTGCCGTATCTTCCGCGACTTGCCGCGACGCAGCTACGGCTATTTCATCCTTCTGACCACCAAGGCCGAGAAGACGGACGTCACGCGCGGTTTGGAAAGCGGGGCCGACGATTTCCTCTCGAAACCAGTCAACGGAGAGGAGCTTCGCGCAAGGCTCAGCGCGGGAACCCGCATTCTCAAGATGCAAGAGGAACTGACCGAGAAGAACCGACTGCTACGCGCGGCGCAGGAGGTGATCGACCGCGACCTGCAGGAGGCACGCAAGCTACAGCAGAGCTTGGTGCGGGTACGTCACGCACAGTTCGAAGCGGCGGAGGTCTCGTTGCTCTTGCGACCGGCGGGCCATGTCGGCGGCGACCTCGTCGGGTACTTTCCAATCAACGAACGCCGGGTCGGCCTTTACGGCATCGACGTGTCGGGACATGGCATTACCTCGGCTCTGATGATGGCACGGATTGCGGGCTACTTCTCCGCCGCCGCCCCCAGCCAGAACCTCGCAATCTACCGTAACGAACAGGGTGAATTGCGCGGCCGACGCCCGGCGGACCTTGCGCGACATCTCAACGAGCTCGTGCTGAGCGAGATGAACACCGAAACATATTTCACGCTAATCTATGCCGATATCGACCTGCGCACCGGCAAGGCGGCACTGGTGCAGGCCGGGCACCCCTATCCGGTCCTGCAACGGCGCAACGGTACGGTGGAGTTTCTCGGGGAGGGGGGACTACCGATTGGTCTGATCGAAGGCGCCACCTACGAAACCTTCACCGTTCAACTGACCCCCGGAGACAGGCTGGTTCTGGTCTCGGACGGAATCACCGAAGCCTGTGACCGAGACGGCGAGATGATCGATCAGACCCGACTGGCCCGGATGCTCCGCAAGTTTTCCGGGATGGCGGGCCCAGCGCTGCTGGATGCGATATATCGCGAAACCGAGCAGTTCGCCGAGGGCGAAATCGCGGACGATGTCTCGGCGGGCGTTCTGGAATTTCACGGCCCCGGCAGCACCGCGCGACGATCGGTGCTCGTTTCGGATAATGGCGACTGTGACCCGATTGCAGAAACGACAGGAGGATGAACCACCGCAACTAAGCTCCCACCGAATGAAACGACCCCTATTTTTCAGCGGCGAAGCACCCGCCGGAAAAACGCGCGCTCGCCTTCATTTGCAAGCAAACCGAGCGCCTCCTCGGGATCGGCCCAATGCGCCGTATGAAACGGCTCCGGCGGGAGGCCGCGCTTCAAAACCGGGCGCGCCAGCCAGATCGAACACAGCTTCTCCGCCCAGAACTCGTATTCGGGCATGTAGGTGAAACGCCGATAGGCCCCAACGCGGCGCAACCCGGTGATCGCCCAACCGGTCTCTTCGAAGACCTCACGGTGCAGCGCTTCGATCGGCCCCTCGCCCGGATCGATCCCGCCGCCCGGCAATTGAAACTCCGGCACGGGATGGGACTGATGGGTCAGAAGCACCCTGCCGTCGCGGATCAGGATCGCGTAGGCACCGGGGCGCAAACGATACCGCTGACCGGATTTCACCCGCTCTCCGAACCTCGCGATCATGTGCTCTCCCTTGGGTCTGCGGTTGCCGCGCCTATATTGGGGCTGTATGGCAGGCTCCGCGCTGCCCGAAAACCCCTCTGAGCCTCTCAGGAGCACCATGTCCAAGTTATCCCAAATCGCATGGGACGATACAGTTCTGCCGTTTCAGCTCGACCGCTCTGACATCCGCGGCCGGGTTGCCCGCCTCGACGGCGTGCTAGACACCGTCCTGTCGCAACATGATTACCCCCGCGCGGTCGAAATGCTGGTGGCCGAAGCCGCCCTTCTGACCGCGCTGATCGGCCAGACTGTCAAACTGCGCTGGAAGCTGTCGCTGCAAATCCGCGGCAACGGCCCGATCCGCATCATCGCCACCGACTACTACGCCCCCGAGAAGGAGGGCGCGCCCGCCCGCATCCGCGCATGGGCGAGCTTCGATGACGAGAAGCTCGATCCCAAGGCCGACCCGTTCGAACAGATCGGGCAGGGCTATTTCGCGATCCTGATCGATCAGGGCAAAGGCACGACCCCCTATCAGGGTATCACGCCGCTGACCGAGGGCTCGCTGCGCGCCTGCGCCGAGGCGTATTTCGCGCAATCCGAGCAGCTGCCCACGCGGTTCTCGCTGTCCTTCGGGCGCTCGATCCTGCCCGGTCAGGGCGAAAGCTGGCGCGCGGGCGGCGTGATGCTGCAGCATATGCCCCCAGCCTCGCCCTTCGCCGCCCAGGAAGGCTCGGGCGATCAGGGCCTGCTGACCGCCGACGACATCCTCGATGGCGAGGAAGGCGAGAACTGGGCCCGCGCCAATATCCTGCTCGACACGGTCGAGGATATGGAGCTGATCGGCCCGACCGTGCAGCCGACCGAGTTGCTGGTGCGCCTGTTCCACGAAGAGCGGCCGCGCGTCTTCGATCCGCAGCGGGTGGAGTTCGGCTGCACCTGTTCGGCCGATCGCGTGCGTCAGTCGCTCGCGATCTACTCGGCGCGCGACATCGCGCATATGACCACCGATGAGGGTACGGTCACCGCGGACTGCCAGTTCTGCGGCGCGCATTACATTTTCGATCCGCTGACGCTTGGCTTCGAGGCGCAGAAGAACCCCGACGGGTCGCTGCGCGAAGCGGGAGGCGAGGGAACGAATGAGTGATCCGCTCGCCCCGGTTCTGGACGCCTTGGCGCGACCGGGGCGGCCCTCTTCGGATTACGATCTGAACCCGGAAGTGATCCTGCCCGAGGGACGCAAGCTGCGGCCCGCGGGCGTTCTCGTCGCCTTCGATACGTTCGGGCCGGAGCCGCGTCTGCATCTGACGAAGCGCAGCTCGCATCTGCGCCACCATCCCGGCCAGATCGCCTTTCCCGGCGGCAAGGTGGATCCCGATGACGAAGGCCCGGTCGGCGCGGCGCTGCGCGAGGCGCAGGAAGAGATCGGCCTGCCTCTTGACCATGTCGAGGTGCTGGGCACGTTCGCTCCCCATGAGACGGTGACGTCCTTTCTGGTGACGCCGGTGCTCGCGCGCATCCATACCCCGTTCGAGGTCATCCCCGAAGCGGGCGAGGTGGCCGAGGCGTTCACCGTGCCGCTGTCGCATATCACGCCCGAGAATTTCCGCGTCGAGTCGCGCCGGTGGCGCGGCACGCGGCGCAGCTATTTCGTGGCGCCTTACGGGCCCTATTACATCTGGGGCGCCACCGCGCGTATATTGCGCTCATTGGCGGACCGGATGGCGGGATGAGACTGACCGGAGACTGGATCGAGGCAGAGCCGACCCAACGCGTGCTGAAGATGCTCGAAGAGGGCGGGCATCAGGCGCTTTTGGTGGGCGGCTGCGTGCGCAACAGCGCCTTGGGCGCGCCGGTCAACGATATCGACATCGCCAGCGATGCGCGGCCCGAACGGGTGATCGAACTTGCGAAGGCGGCCGGGCTGAAGCCGGTGCCGACCGGGGTCGATCATGGCACGGTCACGGTGGTCGCCGACGGGCATCCGCATGAGGTCACCACCTTCCGCCGCGATGTGGAGACGCATGGGCGGCACGCCACGGTCGCGTTTTCCGACGACATCGCGGAGGACGCGGCGCGGCGCGATTTCACGATGAACGCGCTTTATGCGCGCTCAGACGGCACGGTTCTCGACCCGCTCGGCACGGGGCTGGAGGATCTGGCGGCGCGTCATGTGCGCTTCGTCGGCGAGGCCGAAGAACGCATCCGCGAGGATTACCTGCGTATCCTGCGCTTCTTCCGGTTTACCGCGTGGTATGGGCACGATCTCGACCCTGACGGGCTGGCCGCCTGTGCCGCGAATACCGCTGGAATAGAGACGCTTTCGCGCGAACGCCTTGGCGGCGAGATGCTCAAATTGCTGGCCGCACCCGATCCCGTTCACGCTGTGGCGGCGATGGCGCAATGCGGGGTTCTGACGGCCGTGCTGCCCGGCGCTGATGCGACCGCACTCGGGCCGCTCGTGCATCTCGAAGATCGCCCAGCGGATCCGATCCGCAGGCTGGAAGCGATTGGCGGCGAGGACGTGGCCGAGCGGCTGCGTCTGTCGAAGAAGGACACACGGCAGCTCGAGGCCCTGCGCGCCTCGCTGTCCGACAGCGACGACCCGGCTGTCCTCGGCTATCGGCTCGGCGCCGACACTGGGGCCGATGCGTTTTTGCTGCGCCATGCGCTGATGGGGCAGGAAATGCCGGAGGGCTGGCAAAACAGGGTCTATTTCGGCGCGAAACAGCAATTTCCGGTGCAAGCGCGGGATCTGATGCCCCGCTATGAGGGCAAGGCTCTGGGCGATACGCTGAAGACGCTCGAGGCGCGCTGGATCGACTCCGGTTTCACGCTGACGCGCGAGGATTTGCTCGCCGCGCTTTGAACCGCGCCGCAATCGACTATATCGGGAGAGGAAAGAGAGACCCATGTTCGATCCCTTCTCCCCCGCCGAAGGCGCCCCGCCGCGCCAGCTTGGCGCCTTCTTCCGCTGGTGCCTCAAGGGCAGCTGGGGCGCGATTGCCGTGGCCAGCTTCGGCACGACCATCGCCGGCGTGATGGAAGTCGTCTCGGCCTGGCTTCTGGGACAGGTGATCGACGCTGCACTGAACAGCGAACGGGCCGCAGTGATCGGGGCAAATGTCGGGCTTCTCGTCCTGTTCGTCGCGTTCTTCCTGCTGATCCGCCCTCTGACCTTCGGCATCAGTTCTGCCACCAACAACCTGCTGATCAGCCCCAACGTGATGCCGCTCGTACTTTCGCGGCTGCATCGCTGGACGATGGGCCAGTCGGTCACCTTCTTCGACAACGACTTCGCCGGCCGCATCGCGCAAAAGCAGATGCAGACCGCCCGTGCGGTAACCGACACGGTCACCGAGATCATCAACACCGGCCTCTTCGCGCTGGCCTCGATCGTCGGCTCTCTGATCGTTCTGGCCCAGATCGACCGCTGGGGGGCCGTGGGCCTCGTATTCTGGACCTTCGGGCTCTACCTGATCATCCGCCTCTTCCTGCCGCATATCCGCGGACGCTCGCGTGAGCGGGCGTCCGCCCGGGCGATGGTGACGGGGCAGGTCGTCGACACGGTCACCAATATCAAGACGGTAAAGCTGTTCGCCCATGCCGAGCACGAGGATCGCGCGGCGCTAGAGGCAATGCAGAAGTTCCGCCAGAAGACCTATTCCTTCGGCATGGTTCAGAGCCTCTATCGCGTGGTGCAGATGGCCTATGCCGGGATCGTTCCGGTGATGCTGGTCGGGGGCGCGATCTGGCTCTGGTCGCAGGGCGAGGCGACTGCGGGGGCCATTGCCACGTCGGGTGCCATCGCGATCCGGCTGTCGCAGATGTCGGGCTGGGTGAGCCAGGCGTTGATGTCCGTCTGGACCCATATCGGCGAGGCCGAAGACGGGATGCGGACGCTTGCCCATATGCATGACCTGACCGACGCGCCCGATGCCCGGACGTTGCGCCATGTCGAAGGCGAGATCCAGTTCGAAAATGTCGACTTCGCCTACGGCCGTCGCAGCGGCGGGATCGCGGATATCAACCTGACCATCGCGGATGGCGAGCGGATCGGGATCGTCGGGGCCTCGGGTGCAGGGAAATCGACGCTCGTTGCGTTGCTGCTAAGGCTCTATGACGCTGAAAAAGGGTCTATTCGGATCGACGGGCAAGATATTCGCGAGGTCACGCAGGAAAGCCTGCGCCGCAATATCGCGATGGTCACGCAGGAAACCGCGATGTTCAATCGCTCGGCGCGGGAGAACATCCTTTACGGCAAGCCCGACGCGACCGAGGAGGAGATGATCGCCGCCGCGAAACAGGCCGAGGCGGATCACTTCATCCGCGGCCTCGCCGATCACGAAGGCAATCGTGGCTACGACGCCAAGCTGGGCGAGCGTGGGGTGAAGCTGTCGGGCGGGCAGCGCCAGCGGATCGCCCTTGCGCGCGCCTTCCTGAAGAACGCGCCGATCCTTGTGCTGGACGAGGCGACCTCGGCACTCGACTCGGAAGTCGAGGCGCAAATCCAAACCGCCCTTCACCGGGTCATGGCGGGCAAGACCGTTCTGGCGATCGCGCACCGCCTCAGCACCATCGCCGAGATGGACCGGATCGTCGTGCTGGAGGAAGGGCGGATCGTCGAACAGGGCAGCCATGACGAATTGCTGGCGATGAACGGCCTCTACGCGCGCTACTGGGCGCGTCAGTCCGGGGGCTTCCTGACCTGCGACGACGCGGAGGATGCGGCGGAATAGGGTCTTTTCTGACCGACGCCACGCCGCTAGAGAATGCGCATGACCTATGAAATCGAGCGACTGTCCCTGCATGCCGACGGCGTGACCCATGGCCCCGAGGGGACCGTGCATGTCGCCATGGCGCTTCCCGGCGAAGTGGTCGAGGGCGAGGTGATCGACGGCCGCAGCGCTCAGCCGAAGATCGTGACGCCCTCGCCCGATCGCGTCAAAGCGCCCTGCCCGCATTACCGCTCCTGCGGGGCCTGCTCGATGCAGCACGCGTCGGAGGCGTTCACCGCAGAATGGAAAATGGACGTGGTACGTCAGGCGCTGACCGCGCGCGACCTGCCCGTGCCGGAGATGACCATCGCGACCTCGCCGCTGAATTCCCGCAGGCGGGCGACGCTGTCGGGGCGGCGCACCAAGAAAGGCACGCTGGTCGGCTTTCACGCCCGCGCCTCGGACACGGTCGTCGAGATTCCGAACTGCCTGATCCTGCGGCCCGAACTGCTGGCCGCGATACCGATGCTGCACGAGGCGACCGCGATCGCAGGCTCGCGCAAAGGCGAGATCGCTTTCACACTGACGCTTTCGGAGGCAGGTCTGGAACTCGCGGCACAGGGCGGTAAAGACCCTGATACGGCCCAATTCGAGGATTTGTCGGGGCTGGCGCATCGCCACGATCTCGCACGGCTCAGCTGGAACGGGCAGATCATCGCGGGGCGGCGGCCGGCGATCCAGCAATTCGGCAAAGCCAAGGTCGTGCCGCCGCCGGGTGCTTTCCTGCAAGCCACCCATCACGGCGAAGCGGTGCTGACCGCCTTCGCCAAGGCGGCGATTGGCGATGCGAAAAAGGTGGCCGATCTTTTCGCGGGCTGCGGGACGTTCTCTCTGCCGCTGGCCGAGCTTGCCGAAGTGCATGCGGTCGAAGGAGTCGCAGCGATGACCGAAGCGCTCGATCAGGGCTGGCGTCAGTCGCAGGGCCTGCACCGGGTCTCCACCGAGGCGCGCGACCTGTTCCGCCGACCGCTTCTGCCGGACGAACTGGCGAAGTTCGACGCGGTGTTGATCGATCCGCCGCGGGCGGGCGCGCAGGCCCAGATCGCCGAGATCGCGACCTCGAAGCTCAAGCGCCTCGTCCATGTCTCCTGCAATCCTGTGACCTTCGCGCGCGACGCCGAGACGCTGATCGCGGCGGGCTTCACGCTCGATAAACTACTGGTCGTGGATCAGTTCCGGTTTTCCGCTCATGTGGAGCTCGCGGCGCTTTTCACCCGCTAGATGCGAGGCCGAAAATCGGTTAGAAATGTGGCAAAACAGCAGCTTTCGAATACAGGCCGAACATGAATCGTCGAACCCTCCTCTTGGGCGGATGCGCCCTCGCAACGCTGGCCGCCTGCGGCGATTCCAGCAAATTCAAATCCTATAACGGCCCCGCCGTGACCCAGATCCAGCTCTTCAAGTCGCAGCGGATGATGTACCTGCTGCATGGCGACAAGGTGCTGGAAAGCTACAAGGTCGGCCTTGGCGGTGATCCTGTCGGACCGAAGCAATTCGAGGGTGACGGCAAGACGCCGGAAGGGCTCTATTACATCAACCGGCGCAATCCGAATTCTGCCTATTACCTGTCGATCGGAATCAGCTATCCGAACCCGCAGCAGGTGGCCTTCGCGGAGTCGCAGGGCAAGAAGCCGGGTGGCGACATCTTCATCCATGGCCGCGACGGCAAGAACAAGGGCAAGGGCCGAGACTGGACCGCTGGCTGCATTGCGGTGAAGGACAAGGAAATCCGCGACATCTACGCGATGGTCCGCGACGGAACGCCGATCTTCATCTTCCCCTGATTGCCCCCCGAAAATTACAAAGGGCCCCGCATGGGGCCCTTTTTTGCTTGCGGCGGGTCTTCGGCTCAGTTGCCGGTGACCATCGTCCACCAGATCTTGCCGGAGGGCTCCTGATACCACGAGAAGCCCATCTGGGTCGCCGCCGGGTTCAGGATCACGTCGCGCGTATCCGCGACCTTCATCCAAGCTGCGAGGGTCTCCATCTCGGTTTCGTAGGTCTCGGAGATATTCTCGCCCAGCACCTGCCCCGGATAGCCAGCACGCTGTGCCCGGGTCAGCGGCGAGGAGCCGTCGGAACCCCAGTGCCACGGGCGGTTCTGCGCGGCCATGTCCTTGGAATGCGCGAGTGCCGCCGTCGTCAGTGCGTCATTCAGCACCAGCGGCGCGGCCCCGCGCGCCGAGCGCAGGCTGTTCACAGATTCCAGCACACGCTGCGGGATCACCGAGCGGTCACTCGCGGTGATGTTGTAGACTTTCGGCAGCGGCAGGCCATCGGGGCCAAGCTTCGGCTGCGTGTCGGTCGGCTGGCAAGCTGCCAGAGCCACAGTCGCAGAGATCGCAAATACGGTAGCGCGCAACATCTTTGGTCAGTCCCTCGTTAAACCGTCAATCCGCATTACACGCTTGTACTCAGCCGCGCAAACCCCTCTGTCGATTTGCGGGCCGATCCCCGCCAGTTTGATTTGCCGCGGCCGTGCGATCACATTATATTTATCGCAATCGTCCCCGTCGCGAACCCGGAGCCTGAGATGTCACACACGCGCAAGCCCTTCGACCGCCGCGCCTTTCTCGGCGCCGCCGCCTGCCTTGGTGCGGGGCTCGCGCTGCCCGCCGGAGCGCAGACACCCGATGCCGGGCAGGAGCAGTTCGAGACCACGGCCTTCACCAATCAGCGGCGCAATATCTCGAGCTTCCAGAACCGCGACTGGCAGTCCTATTTCTCGAATTTGCGCAACGGCGCGATCCTCGTCGACACCCATTCGCGGGCGCTGCATTACTGGTCAGAGGATCGCTCGATCTACCGGCTCTACCCGACCTCGGTGCCGGTCTCCGAGGAACTCACCCGGCGCGGCCGCACCGAGGTGATCCGCAAGGTGAAGGGGCCGAGCTGGGCGCCGACGCCTTCGATGAAGAAGCGCAATCCGGAATGGCCCGATTACGTGCCACCGGGTCCGGACAACCCGCTGGGCACCCACGCGCTTTACCTATCGTGGCGCTATTACCGCATCCACGGCACCCATGACACGCGCAAGATCGGCCGTAAAAGCTCGAACGGCTGCATCGGGCTTTACAACGAACATATCCAGGAGCTGTTCGGCTTCGCGAAGATCGGAACGCAGGTGCTGCTGATCTGAGGCGCGCCGCTCGACCGACACGGAAAACCCCCGGCTCCGCGTAGGACCGGGGGCTATTCAATCTGCGTAGCGGTCAGTCGTGTCCACCCGTGGCGTGGGCGTGGTCGGACGCGCCGCCCGAGCCATCGCCCGAAGCATCGCCGGCTCCCGAACCGCCCGACAAGCCGTCGAGCTTGCCACGGGCGCTTTGCACCATGACGCCCAGCATCTCGTCTTCGCCGGGCGTGTCGACAGATTGCACGAGGTTTTCCTCGTGATTTTGCGAGTAAATCACGTCGTCTTCCGTCGCCCACGGATTTGCATGGCCGGCCCAGGACGCGCCAGCATGGAGAGCCGCCAGAGCGGCCAGTCCGATAGTCTTGATCATTCTCGTTCCTTTCTGCTCTGCGCGTCCCGATCGTTGCCGGTCCGCAGGATGCGCCTTCACAGCGCTCCCTTTCCCCAACGTCAGGAACATATAGGAAGAGAGCCCCACTAATCTGTGAGACAGGTCGTCGCAGATTGCGAAAGTCGTATCAGTCCAGCCAACCGGCGAGGTTTTCCTGCACGACGTCCATCAGCGCCTTGATGTGCAGATCGTCGTCGTTGAGGCAGGGGACATAGGTGAATTTCTCGCCGCCCGCATGCTCGAACGCCTCGCGGATTTCGCCGTTGATCTCCTCGAGCGTCTCGATGCAATCCGCGCTGAAGGCGGGCGAGATCACCGCGATATTCTTCTTCCCGGCCTTCGCCAGTTCCGCCACATGCTCGACGGTGTAGGGCTTGAGCCATTCCTCGGGGCCGAAGACCGACTGGAAGGTGGTGTCGATCCCGTCCTTGTCCCAGCCGAGCCGTTCGCGCAGCAGGCGCGAGGTCTTTTGGCACTGACAGTGGTAGGGGTCGCCCTCCATCAGGTAGCGCTTGGGCATCCCGTGATAGGACGCGACCAGCACGTCGGGCTTTTCGTCCAGCGTCGCATAGACCCGCTCCACCGATTGCGCGAGAGCGTCGATGTAGGAGGGTCTGTCGAAATATTCAGGCGCGACGCGGGCGGCGGGCTGGCGCTTCTGTTTCATCAGCGCGCGGAAGAACTGGTCGTTCGCGGTGGCCGAGGTTGCCCCTGCATATTGCGGATAAAGCGGCAGGAACAGGATCTTCTCGCAGCCTTGTTCGACCATCTTGTCGACCACCGACTGGGTCGAGGGGTTGCCGTAGCGCATGCAGTAATCGACGACGACTTCCTGCCCGTAGCGCGCCGAGACCGCATCGCGCAGCTTTGCGACCTGCTGCTTGGTAATCGTCATCAGCGGGCTTTCGTCGGCCTCGTTGTTCCAGATCGTTTTGTAGTTCGCGCCGGAGGTGAAAGGCCGCCGCGACAGGATGATCAGCTGCAGCAGCGGCTGCCACTTCCATGCCGGATAATCGATCACACGCCGGTCCGAGAGGAACTCGTTTAGATAGCGGCGCATCGACCAGTAATCGGTATTGTCCGGGGTTCCGAGGTTGGCGACGAGCAGACCGATCTTCGCTTCCTTGACGGGCGGATGATCGGCGGGGGCGTGGGCAAGGCGCGGATTTGCGGCGTTGGTCATCGTGTCACTGTCCTGTCGTCAATTATCGCGGAACTTCCACCCGACTTAACGGGTTTCCCGATCTGTGCCAATGCGGCCTATTCAACCGGGACAGGATCACTTACGGTCTTCACATGGCAATGGATGACATGACCGGGAAAAAACCGGCACCGCCCGCGCTCGACCCGTCACGGGACGCGCTGTTCCTCGATTTCGACGGATGTCTCGTGGATATCGCGCCGCGCCCGGACGCGGTGATCGTGCCGCGCGATCTGCCCGGCATCCTGACCGAGCTGTCAGAGGCGCTCGACGGCGCGCTCGCAGTCGTCTCGGGGCGGTCGCTGCACGAACTGGAACGGTTTCTCGAGGGCTTCGAAGGCCTGATGGTCGGATCGCACGGCTCGGAGGCGCGCGGGATGGAGCCGCCGATGGCCGAGGCGCCGCAGCATCTGGGCGCGGTGAAAGAGGATCTGGCGGGCTTCGCGCAGGAGCATGATCTCATCTTCGAGGACAAGAGCCACGGCGCCGCGATCCATTTCCGCTCCAACCCCGCCAAGCAGGGTCAGGTCGAAGCCTTCACCGAGGCGCTGACCGAGCGCTATGACGGCTTCATGATCCAGCCCGCGAAGATGGCCGTCGAAATCCGCCCCCAGGGGTTCTCGAAGGACGGCGCCTTGGCGATCCTGTCCGACCTCGTGCAGTTCGACGGGCGCAAGCCGGTCTATGCGGGCGACGACACGACGGACGAGCCCGCGCTGGCCTGGGCCGAGGAACATGGCGGCTTCGGAATCAAGGTCGGCGACGGAGAGAGCGTCGCACGCTATCACCTCGCCGCACCGACGAATGTGCGCGAGTGGCTGGCCGCCGCGTTGCGCGTTGAATGAGGAACGTCACATGGGTCGCCTGATCTGCATCTCGAACCGTATTCCGACCGGGGCCAATCCTTCGGGCGGGCTGGTCGTGGCGCTTGGCGATGTGCTGGAGGAGACCGGCGGCATCTGGATCGGCACCTCCGGCGAAATCGCGGAGAAGCCCGCCGCGGAGCTGCGCGAGATCGAGGGCGGGCCGTTCAGGCGCTACTGCTTCGATCTGACCCAGGAAGAGCAGGACAACTATTACGCGGGCTATTCCAATTCGGTCCTCTGGCCGCTGTTCCACGGGCGCGCCGATCTGATGGATATCCACCACCTCTATCTGGGCGTCTACAAGCAGGTGAATCGGCGGATCGCGAAGCTCGTGGCGCCGTTTCTCAAGCCCGACGACAGGATCTGGGTGCAGGATTACCACCTGCTGCCGCTGGCCTACGAGCTGCGCCTGATGGGCGCGACCAACCCGATCGGTTTCTTCCTTCACACGCCCTTCCCCGGGCCGACCGCGATGCAGGCGCTGCCCAACGGGCGCGAAGTCTGCCAGTGGATCGCGAATTACGACCTCGTGGGGCTGCAGGCAGAGCGCGACGTGCGGGCCTGCCTCCACTCGATGATCGAGATCGCCGGGGCTTCCGATCTGGGCGCGGGCTATGTGCATCTCTCGCCCCGCCAATGTCGGATCGCCGCCTTCCCGATTTCGATTGATGCGCGGGAATTCCAGGACCTGGCAGAGGCCGAGTTCGAGAACCTCCCCGCCGGGATCGTGAAGGATCATCGTCGGCTGGTGATAGGCGTCGACCGGCTGGATTATTCCAAGGGCGTTCCGCACCGCTTCCGCGCCTTCGGCGAATTTCTGGAGCGGCACGAGGATTGGCATCGCCACGTCTCGCTGCTGCAGATCTCACCGCCGACCCGCGAGGGCGTGCAGGCCTATGACGATATCCGCGAAGAGACCGAGCATCTCTCGGGCCGCATCAACGGCCAATTCGCAGACATCCAGTGGGTTCCGATCCGCTTCATCAACCGGGCGGTGCCGCGCGAGGTTCTGGCGGGGCTCTATCGCGCCTCGCATGTCGCGCTGGTGACGCCGCTGATGGACGGGATGAACCTCGTCGCGAAGGAGTTCATCGCAGCACAGAACCCCGACGATCCCGGCGTGCTGATGCTGTCGCAATTTGCCGGCGCGGCCGAGCAGATGGACGCGGCGCTGATGGTGAACCCGCATGATCCCGAACAGGTCGCGACCTCGATGCTGACTGCGCTGATGATGTCGCGCGGCGAGCGGCGGGAACGCTATCGGTCGCTGATGGAAGGGCTGACCACCTATGACGTGCATTGGTGGTCGAAGTCCTTCCTCGACGCGCTAGGCTGAGCCGGGCTTGTCGCCGCTCGGCCGCTCGGTCGTTCCAAGCGCATCTGCGAGCCGCTGCGCCGCCGATCCCGGGCGCAACGGTTTCTGCTGATCGGGATGCGGCTTCCAGCCGGTGAGCCAGACCATGTCGAAGGTCGCGCGCACCCGGCCATCGGGCTCCTGATAAGTTTCGATATAAAGACGCAACGCCTCGGTCAGCACATCGCGGCGCAGGAAGCGGCGATCACGGGCGGCGAGCGCATTGGTCTCGCCCATCGCGCGCAGGTCCGAAAGAAGGCGCAGCGGCGTCTCGTAGGTCACCTTGCGCGTCACCGCATCGGCGACCGGCAGCGCCAACCCGGCTCGCTGGATCAGCGCGCCGAGATCGCGGATTTCGCCCATCGGCACGATCCGCGGGCTCAAGCCTCCGGTGATCGTGGCTTCGGCCTGCGCCAGCGCAGCGCGCAGCTCGTTGAGCGTCTGGCCGCCGAACATCACGCCGATGAACAGCCCGTCGGGTTTCAGCGCACGCGACGCCTGCACCAGCTGTCCGACCGGATCGTTCGTCCAATGCAGACACAGCGCGTGAACCACGAGATCATGCGCGCCTTCCTCGAGATCGAGCACATCCGTATCGGCCACCACCTTCGCGTCGGGAAGGATTTCGAGCCAAGGTTCGGGAAAAGCGGAGATCAGGGCCGGCTCCGTAAAGGTCCTGTTAACCTCTAGCAGTCTTTCCTCGAGCTCAGCCGCCGCGTCCTCGTGCAGGAACAGTTCGGGCGCGCGGGCGGCGCGTTTCCTGTGGCGCTCGAGCGCCTCGCGGTCGGTCAGAAGGGGCGGCGTATCCATGGCAGACACCCTTAACGAGGTTCGGGGCCGGATGCTAGCGGCGGGACGTCTGGGATTGCGCGCCCTCTTCCCGCCGCGCTGCATCGCCTGCGGCGACGCGGTGGGCACCGATTTTGGCCTATGCAGCGCCTGCTGGTCGGATGCCACTTTCGCGCGCGGCACGGTCTGCGACGCCTGCGGTACGCCCCTGCCCGGAGAAAGCGAGACCGCGATCCTTTGCGACGACTGCCTCACCCATCCGCGCCCATGGGCGCAGGGCCGCACGGTGATGCATTACTCTGGCACCGGGCGCGATCTGGTACTGGCGCTGAAACATGGCGACCGGCTCGATCTGGTGCCGCCGCTGACCGACTGGATGGCACGCGCCGCCGCGCCGCTTCTGACACCCGACACGCTGATCGCGCCGATCCCGCTGCATCGGCTGCGACTGCTGCGACGACGCTACAACCAAGCGGCGGAACTCGCGCGCGCGCTGGCCCGGCGCACCGGGCACGCCTATTGCGCCGATCTCTTCACCCGCACCCGCGCCACCGCGAGCCAGAAAGGCAAAAGCCGCGAGGAGCGCCGCACCAATCTCGACGGTGCGATCACCGTCGCGCCGCGCCGCGCCGCGCTGCTGCAGGGGCACCCGCTTCTCATCGTCGATGACGTGATGACTTCGGGGGCCACGCTTTCCGCTGCAACGGAGGCGGCGCGAAATGCCGGGGCAGAGCAGATCTGCGCTGTGACACTGGCACGCGTTGCGAAGGCGCCCTAAATCCCTATAGTCTCGCAGACCAAAGGGAATACACTATGAAACGCGTCGAAATCTACGTCACCAGCACCTGCCCCTTCTGCATCCGGGCCAAGCGCCTGTTGGACAAGAAGGGCATCTCCTACGAGGAAACCGATGTGGGCCGCGAGCCGCAACTGCGCGCCGCGATGACCCAACGTGCCAATGGCCGCCGGACCGTCCCGCAGATCTTCATCGGCGGCGAGCCGATCGGCGGCTGCGACGAGCTGCATGCGCTCGAACATTCGGGCA
This sequence comes from Thioclava sp. IC9, assembly GCF_002213225.1. Taxonomy (NCBI): domain Bacteria; kingdom Pseudomonadati; phylum Pseudomonadota; class Alphaproteobacteria; order Rhodobacterales; family Paracoccaceae; genus Thioclava; species Thioclava sp. IC9. Next base: position 218,396 of record NZ_NBNX01000004.1, on the reverse strand, counting down.
AGCTCGATCAGATGCTGGCGGGCTGACAATGAAGGCGGCGCTCGTTCAGCTTTCGGTCACGGATGATCCGGCACGGAACCTGCCGGTCACGATCGATTTCATCCGCGATGCCGCGTCGAAAGGCGCGCAACTGATCGCGACGCCCGAGTGCACCAACCTGATCTCGTCGGATCGCGCGCATCAGAACGCGGTCCTGCAGCACGAGCATCACGATCCGACGCTGGAGGCGCTTTGCAACGAGGCAGAGCGCCTCGGCGTCTATATCCTGATTGGCTCGCTCTGCCTGAAATCCGGAGACGATGCGCGCTTCGCCAATCGCTCCTTCCTGATCGGGCGCAAGGGCAATATCAAAGCCCGCTACGACAAGATCCACATGTTCGACGTGGATGTGTCCGAGACCGAACGCTACCGCGAATCCGAAGCCTACCGGCCCGGGCGCGAGGCGGTTCTGGGCGCCACGAAATACGCCCAGCTGGGCCTGTCGGTCTGCTACGATCTGCGCTTCCCGCATCTCTACCGGACGCTGGCGCAGGCCGGGGCGCAGGTGCTGACGATCCCGGCGGCGTTCAACGACACGACCGGGGCCGCCCATTGGGAGGTTCTGGTACGTGCCCGCGCGATCGAGAATACCTGCTTCGTGCTCGCGCCCGCGCAATGCGGAACCCATGCCGCGCATGGCGGTCGACCGCGCCGGACCTGGGGCCATTCGCTGGCGGTCGATCCGTGGGGCAAGGTGCTGGCCGATGGCGGCACCGAGCCCGGCGTGACGCTCGTTGATCTCGATCTCGACCAGGTGGACGCGGTGCGCTCGCGGCTGCGCTCCTTGTTCCATGACCGGAGCTTCGACGGACCGTGAGCACCTTGCCCGAGAACGATCCGCTCGCCGCGACGCTGTTCGCCGAGGTCTTCATGGCCGATCAACTGGCGCGCAACGTGGTGAGCCGCGCCCTGCCGAAGGGTATGGAAATCTCGCATTTCTCGGTGCTTAACCTGCTGGCCCATATCAACGAGGAACGCACGCCCGCCCAACTGGCCGAGGCGCTGCATGTCACCCGCGGTGCGATGACCAACACGCTCGCCAAGCTGGAATGGGCGGGCCATGTGCATATCCGGCCCGACTGGGACGATGCGCGGCGCAAATGGGTCTCGCTCTCGCCCTCGGGACGGCGCGCGCGTGATGCCGCGCTGGCCTCGCTGATGCCGATCATCGGGGGGATCGTGCGCGACCTCGGTCCCGAAAAGGTCCGAGCCACCCTGCCGGTGCTCCGCGAATTGCGCGCCCGCCTCGGTCAGGCCTGAACGGATCGGGGGCTCTGCCCCTCTGGCCTGCGGCCATTCACCCCGGGATATTTCCGCCAAGCCGAAATCCGGATTTTCGCTCTTCTTCAAATACCCTAGGGGAGCGCGGTACGCTTGGGGGCAGAGCTCCCTTTTCCCTTTTGATTGTCGCCCTCCGGCGACGGCGGCGGAGCCTCCTTTCAACGTTACGAAAACGAAAAGACCCCGCCGTTTCGCACGGCGGGGCAAGGCGCGTGCCGAGGAGCGGTCCTCAGGCACCGGCGGTAACTTCTAATTCTTGGAAGAGGGCGGAGCCTCAGTTCATCTCGGCGCGGATCTGCTGGCGCAGCAGGTCGATCGGGACCTGTTTGCCGTCGCGCTTGAACGTCCAGTAGGTCCATCCGTTGCAGGAGGGCGCGCCTTCGAGATGGGCACCGACCTGATGGATCGAGCCTTTCACGTCGTCGCCGATCAGCGTGCCGTCGGCGCGGACCTTCGCCTTGTGGCGACCGTTGAGCGAGTAGAGCTCCTCGCCCGGGCGCAGCATCCCGCGTTCGACCAGCTGGCCGAAGGGCACCCGCGGCTCGGCGCGTTTCGAGGTGGAAACCTCCAGAGCTTCCTTGTCAAACTTGCGGATCTTGGCGAGGCGCTTGAGCGCGACTTCGCGATAGGCTTCCTCGCGTTCGATGCCGATGAAATCGCGGCCCAGCATCTTCGCCACGGCGCCGGTCGTGCCGGTGCCGAAGAACGGGTCGAGGATCACGTCGCCGGGGTTGGTGGTGCCGACGAGCACGCGGTGCAGCAGCGCCTCGGGCTTTTGGGTCGGGTGGGCTTTCTCACCGTTCGAATCCTTCAGACGCTCGCCGCCATTGCAGATCGGGATCACCCAGTCGGAGCGCATCTGCACCCCTTCGTTGAGCGATTTCAGCGCTTCGTAATTGAAGGTGTATTTCGCGCCTTCGGATTTCGACGCCCAGATCAGCGTCTCATGCGCGTTCGTCAGGCGCTTGCCGCGGAAGTTCGGCATCGGGTTCGATTTGCGCCACACGACGTCGTTCAGAATCCAGAAGCCTTGGTTCTGCAGCTCTGCGCCCATGCGAAACACGTTGTGATAGGAGCCGATCACCCACATCGCGCCGTTCGGCTTAAGGATGCGGCGTGCGGCCTTCAGCCATTCGCGGGTGAAGTTGTCGTAATGCGCGAAGGAGCCGAACTGGTCCCACGCGTCATCGACCGCGTCGACCTTGGAATTATCGGGGCGATGCAGGTCGCCGCGCAACTGTAGGTTGTAGGGTGGATCGGCGAAGATCAGGTCTACACTGTCCTCGGGCAGCGAGTTCATCATCTCGATGCAATCGCCTGCGAGAATTTCGTTCAGGGGCAGTGCATTGCGCACCACCGGAGTCTTGGTCTTTGCCATTTTTAGCCTCTTAACTGCCCGCCTCAGGGCCCAATATCTGGGTGCCGGCTTTGTGCCGATCTATGGCTATAAAAATGAGTCAAAGCCGATTCATCGTCAATTTCTTTTTTGAATCAAGGGCTTATATAATTCGCTTGGCACAAGATATTGTGGACCGGCTTGAAGCTTCGTCTATGAACGGGGGTAACCCCTAAATCTAGAAGCGCCTGCAGATGATCCTTCGTCGCGTAGCCCGCATTTCGTTCCCAGCCGTAGCCAGGATACTGTTGCGCCAAATCCACCATGAGCAAATCGCGGGCCTCTTTCGCGAGGATCGAGGCCGCCGCGATCGACAGGCAGCGCGCGTCGCCCTTCACGATCGGCTCGCAGGAAAGTTGCAGATCGGACGGCACGCGGTTGCCATCGACGAGGACGTGATCGGCGATCCGGGCGAGGCCTGTGACCGCCCGGCACATCGCGAGATGCGAGGCGTGATAGATATTAAGCTCGTCGATCTCCTCGACGCTGGCATGGGCCACGCAGAACTCGGCGCAGTCCATGATCCGGGCCGCCAGATCGGCGCGGCGCTTCGCGCTGAGCTTCTTCGAATCGTTGAGCCCCTCGGGAATGCAGGCTGGATCGAGAATTACCGCGGCAGCGGTGACGGGCCCGCAAAGCGGTCCGCGGCCGACTTCGTCCACGCCCGCGACGACAATCAGGCCGCGCGCGAAGGCGGCTTCTTCGAAGGAAAAGTCAGGTGAGTCTGCCATGCGTTGGGAATGCCCCGAACCGGCAGGTCTGTTCAATGAAAAAGCGGGGACCCGAAGGCCCCCGCACTGCTCGACGACGCTCTTCTTGGCGTCTGCCGCATGTCTTAACGCCGGCGGAGACGGATACCGCGATCCTCCAGGCAGTTGCTGCCGTAGACTTTCTCGACCCCGTGACGCCCGGTGCGCATCGTGAAGGCGCAGTTGGCGGGCAGCGTACGCTCGGTGCGGCGGTCGAGGCAGGAGGCGGAAACCACCTCGCCCCAGCCGCGGCGGGTCTTCACGCGTTGCACGCATTCCGCAGGCAGGTAGATGCGGTCTCGGTCATGGCGATAGCGGTCGTGGTCGTAGCGTTCCTGCGCGCGCTTGCGGCGGGCTTCGGCGGCGCGACGCTCGCGCTCACGGCGTTCACGCTCCAGTCGGCGCTGCCGGTCCTGCCAGCTTTCATAGCGCGGCTGCGCCTTCTTCGCCTTGTGGTCGTTCTTGTTCATACCGTCGAGCAGCAACGCGGCGGCACCGACCCCAAGCAGGATGGTTAGCGCCTGACGGTCCTTCTTGCCCAGCGCGGCGGCGGGCGTGGCACTGATCGCGACGGAGCCCAGCGCGAGGGCGAGGGCGGTGATGGCGGCGGTGGCCTTGGTCTTGAGGCTCATGGCTTCGGTCCTTTCACTCGGCAGCCCGAAGGCCGCGTGACGTCGATGAACCGAGATTGGGCCGGGGGTCGAAAGTCAGGCAATAACGGCCCCCTGCTATCGGATAACAGACCGGCCAACCCCCTTTGGCTATTGAATAACACGGGCATTGCGCGCAGCGTGTTCCACATGAAACATGCAGTCCTCATATTGGCGTTTCTCGCCTCTGCCTCGGCCGCGCAGGCCGAGTGCTATGCCGACTACAAGGCCAAGCGCGACAACCCGTTGCAGCTGCAATACGGGGTTGCGCAGGTCTCGGACTCGGCCTGTTCGAAAAAGGCGGCGGCGCGCGAATTGGCGCCGAAGCTGAAAGCCGATGGGTGGACCTTGCTGACGGTTCTCTCCACATTCGGCCCCGATGGCTTGGAGCAAAGGAAGGCCAGTGCCGGACAATATTACCTCCGTTACTGACAGTTTGCGATTGGGCTCGCGCGCAGTCGTGGGCGGGATCGTCGCCGTGGTTGCGATTCTCGCGGTCGCTGCGGTGCTACTATTCGCGAACCTGCCGAATGCGGATGCGTTCAACGCGCGAGTCGAGCAGATCTTCGTGCAAAACGACAACCTGACCTCGCAGGCCGAAATCAAACTGCTGGAGGTGCTCGCGCAATCGGGCACCGCGTTCTCTGATGTGCTGGCGAATTACCGGGTAATCATCTTCATCCTGCTGATCTTCGCCGCCGCGTTGCTGATCGCGACGATCGTCTTCCTGCTGCTGCTGATCGCGCTGAACAAGCGCATGACCGAGATCCGCCGCGCCGGGATCGAGGTGCAGAGCCTGCGCATCCTGCGCGGCGAAAACGCGGTGATGCTCAATGATATGGGCTTCACACTGACCCCGGCCGCGATCGAGACGCTGTCTGTTCTGGCCGAGGCGCGGATGGATGACGACATCCTCACCGGCGCGCAGATCGAGGCGATGATCTCGGGCCGCGACGAGGCCGATTGCGACGAGGCGGCGGGCGCCACGCGGATCAAACGGCTGCGCGACAGCCTCGGAAATCAGCTCGTCAGCGAGCTTCTGGTGCGCAACATTTCCCGCAAAGGCTATGCGCTTAGCGTGGCCAAGGATGCGATCCGAGTCGACTGATCCGGTTGCGCCACTGTCACATGGGCCCTATATCGCAGGGTCTGTTGACCTGCGGGGGAGCCATGTCCGATACGCCCTTCTACCTTATCGACGAGGCCCGACTGCGCGAGAACATGCGCAAAATCGAGCGTCTGCGCGAACGTTCCGGCGCGAAAGCTCTGCTGGCGCTAAAATGTTTCGCGACGTGGTCGGCCTTCGACATCATGAAGCCCTACATGGATGGCACGACCTCCAGTTCGCTGTTCGAGCTCCATCTGGGGCGTGAGAAATTCGGCAAGGAAACCCATGCCTATTCGGTCGCCTGGGCCGATCACGAGATCGACGAGGCCATCGGGTATGCCGACAAGATCATCTTCAACTCGCTGAGCCAGCTGGATCGCTTTGGCGAGAAGGCGGCGCATATCGAGCGTGGCCTGCGCCTGAACCCGCGATTTTCGACCTCCGGTTTCGATCTGGCGGACCCGGCGCGGCCGTTCTCGCGTCTGGGCGAATGGGATGCCGAGCGGCTCGAGGCGGCGATGGATCGCATCTCGGGCGTGATGATCCACTACAATTGCGAGAACGCCGATTTCGCGCTGTTCGACCATCAGCTTTCGCGGATCGAAGCCGAGTTCGGCGATATTCTGAAGCGCCTGAAATGGGTCAGCCTTGGTGGCGGCATCCATTTCACCGGCGAAGATTACCCGCTCGACGATCTGGCCGACCGGTTGAAGAAATTCTCCGAAGATTTCGACGTGCAGGTCTATCTCGAGCCTGGCGAGGCCTCCATCACGCAGAGTGCCTCGCTCGAAGTCACGGTGCTCGACATTCTCGACAACGGCAAGAAGATCGCCATCGTCGACAGCAGCATCGAGGCGCATATGCTCGACCTGCTGATCTATCGCGAGACTGCGAAGCTGCCGCAACAGGGCGAATACGAATACCAGATCGCCGGAAAAACCTGCCTCGCGGGCGACATCTTCGGAGAGGCGCGGTTCGACAAACCGCTCGAAATCGGCGACCGTATCTCGATTGCCGATGCCGCCGGTTACACGATGGTCAAGAAGAACTGGTTCAACGGCGTTGCCATGCCTGCTATCGCCATCCGCCGCGAAAATGGGAACATCGACCGGATTCGCGACTTCACCTATGAGGATTATCGCGCCTCATTGTCCTGAGGGCCCACAAGAGCCCCCTTCCCCTGTCCGCAAACAAAGGAGACAGCCGAAGTGAAAAAGAACGTGCTCATCATCGGAGCGGGCGGCGTCGCCCAGGTCGTGGCGCATAAATGCGCGCAGAACAACGACATCTTGGGCGATCTGCACATCGCCTCGCGCACCAAATCGAAATGCGATGCGATCATCGAAAGCGTGCATGAGAAAGGCGCGATGAAGGTCGAGGGCACGTTTGAGGCGCATGCGGTGGATGCGACCGATTCCGAGGCCGTCGCCGAGCTTATCCGCAAGACCGGGTCCCAGATCGTGATCAACGTCGGCACCGCCTTCGTGAACATGCACGTCCTCGATGGCTGCATCGCCACCGGCGCCGCCTATATCGACACCGCGATTCATGAAGAGCCCGACAAGATCTGCGAAACCCCGCCTTGGTATGCCAATTACGAATGGAAGAAGCGCGACCTGTGCGCCGAACATGGCGTGACTGCGATCCTCGGCGCGGGCTTCGATCCGGGCGTGGTGAACGCCTATGCGCGTTTCGCCGTCGACCAGATGGACGAGGTGAAGTCGATCGACATCGTCGACATCAACGCGGGCTCGCACGGCAAGTATTTCGCGACCAATTTCGATCCGGAGATCAACTTCCGCGAATTCACCGGGGTCGTCTATTACTGGGAAGACCAGCAGTGGAAAGAGACGAGCATGTTCGCCTCGGGCCACGAATGGGATCTGCCCGTCGTAGGCCCCTCGCAGGCCTATCAGTCGGGCCATGACGAGGTGCACTCGCTCGCCACCAACTATCCGCAGGCCGACGTTCGCTTCTGGATGGGCTTCGGCGATCACTACATCAACGTCTTCACCGTGCTGAAGAACCTCGGCCTGTTGTCGGAACAGCCGGTGAAAACCGCCGAGGGTCTGGAAGTCGTGCCGCTGAAAGTGGTGAAGGCCGTGCTACCCGACCCGTCGAGCCTCGCGCCGAACTACACCGGCAAGACCTGCATCGGCGATCTGGTGAAAGGCACGAAGGACGGCAAGGACGTGGAGTATTTCGTCTATAACGTCGCCGATCACAAAGAAGCCTACGAAGAGGTCGGCTCGCAGGGCATCTCCTATACGGCAGGTGTGCCGCCGGTTGCCGCCGCAATCCTGATCGCGCAGGGCGACTGGGATGCGAAGACGATGAAGAACGTCGAAGAGATGGACCCCAAACCCTTCTTCACCGAGCTCGACCGCATGGGCCTTCCGACCCGCGTGATGGTCGGCGGCCTCAAGGGCGAGGACAAATCCTGGACCGAGGTTTGAGCGGTCGCAGCAGAAACACGAAAGGCCCGCATAGCGCGGGCCTTTTTCATGTCTGATTGGCGATCCCGGCAGGATTCGAACCTGCAACCTGCCCCTTAGGAGGGGGCTGCTCTATCCAGTTGAGCCACGGGACCGCACAGCGCCTTTGATGCCGCCAAAGAGCTTGTGGCGCAAGTCCATCGCGGTGGTGCTGCGAAAAACCGCAGCCGCTACGCCGCGCATCTAGTGCGGTCGTGAATTCGGGAACTGGTTGGGAAGAAAGAAAAGGGAGCGCAAATTGGCCCACTGCGCCCCCTTTCGCGTCCCTCGCCCTGACGAATCCGACAGTGGCGCGGGTCTGTCCAGGTATCGAGCGGAGATTATCCGACCCTATAACCGTTAACGCTAACATACTGGTCATCATTCGCTTGCGCAAGGGAAATGTTTGGCGCTAACAAGAGGTGAACCTTGAGGAACTGCCCTTGTCCCGCCCTATCGAAACCCGCCGCCCCTTGACCCTGCGCGATGTCTCCGAAGCCTCCGGCGTCTCCGAGATGACCGTGAGCCGCGTGCTGCGCAATCGCGGCGATGTCTCTGATGCGACACGCGAAAAGGTCCTGCAAGCCGCGAAGGCGCTTGGCTACGTGCCCAACAAGATCGCCGGCGCGCTCGCATCGCAGCGGGTGAACCTCGTGGCCGTGATCATCCCGTCGCTGTCGAACCTCGTCTTCCCGAAAGTCCTGTCGAGCGTATCCGACGAGCTTGAGGATACCGGGCTGCAGCCGGTCGTGGGCGTGACGAATTACTCGCCCGAGAAGGAAGAGCAGGTTCTCTATGAGATGCTCTCGTGGCGCCCCTCGGGGGTGATCATCGCGGGGGTCGAACACACGCCCGCCTCTCGCGCGATGCTGCAGAACGCGGGCATTCCGGTGGTCGAGATCATGGATGTCGATGGTGAGGGGATCGACTCGGTCGTCGGTATCTCGCATCGCCGCGCCGGGCTGCACATGGCCGAGGCGATCATCGCCGCGGGCTATCGCAAGATCGGCTTTCTTGGCACGAAAATGCCCGAGGATCACCGGGCGCGCAAACGGCTCGAAGGGTTCAAGGAAGGGCTCGCCAAGGCAGGGATCGAACTGGCCGATACCGAGTTCTACGGCGGGGGATCGGCACTCGCGAAGGGCCGCGAGATGACGGAGACGATGCTCAAGCGCTCGCCCGATCTCGATTTCCTTTATTACTCGAACGACATGATCGGCGCCGGCGGTCTGCTTTGGTGCCTCGACAATGGGATCGACGTGCCCGGCAAGATGGGTCTCGCGGGGTTCAACGGGCTCGAACTGCTCGACGGTCTGTCGGTGCGGCTCGCCACGATGAATGCCTGCCGGGCCGAGATCGGGCGCAAGGCGGCGCAGATCATTTCGGGTCGCTCGCAAAGCGGGATGATCGGCGGCGAGGTGATCGAGCTGGAGCCGACCCTCGATCCCGGCGACACGATCCGTAAAGTCTGATCAGTCGAGGCGGCAGCATCCGGTCAGCGCGCGACGACCTGCGGATGTCTTCAGGAAGAGATCGAGCCCGATCGCGTAAAGCGCATCGCTCATGCCATCGGAACACGTGCCGCCCTTGAACACCACGAAGCCGTCCGTGCCTTTTCCCGACAGTTTCATCCCCACCGTCTCAGCCTTTCCGTTTTGCGGAGCCCCTGACCATTCGACATCGAGGTTTTGCGCAGCCTCCCCCGCCATCTCGAACCGAAAGAGCCCCGGCGCGTAGCGCAGCGACCAGAACGGCTCCGTCCCGGAACAGGCGAGCGGCACCTGTTCGGTCCACCACGGCGGCATCGGAACGTCCTTGAGAAATCGCGCCGCAGCCCACCCCGTGCGTCCATCGACATTCAACCTCAGCCATTTTTCGTCCGCGGATGCGCCCGTTATCTCGATGCCTGTCGCTCCGGGGGACAATGTGCCTAGGACGGGCGCCGATGCGGTCGGCTCCGCCCGGAGATTGAGAACATCGTCGGCAGCGACGCCGGTGACCGCCGCGTAGTGGGGAAAGTCCTCTGCCAGAACGGATTCGGCAGAACTCATCGCAAGGGCCAGACCGAGGCCAATCGTTCGGATGGTATTCGCGGCCATAACAGCGCTCCTTTTCGAAACGAGCCTGCCTGAAAAGGCACTAACGCCGCGCCCCCCAGCTGATCGAGGCGTATTGACGCGTGTAGAATTCGCCCAGAAGGCCGATCATCAGGATCGCTAGCCCGACATAGAGCGGATATTCCCAGTTCGAGAAATGCGGATTGTAATTGATGAAGGTGAAGCCGCGCGCCTGATCGATCGTGTGGAACAGCGGGTTCCAGTTGAACAGGATCAGCATCTTGTGCGGCAGATTGTTCGCGAGAAACATCTTGCCCGAGGCGATCATGTTGGCACGGGTGTAGACCTGCTGGATCACGCCCACCACTTCGGGTGCCCAGGGCTTCGCCGCCAACAGCACAACCCCGACCGCGAGCCCCGTGAACCACGCCAGCAGCACCATCCCGAAGGCACCGACCCAATCGTAAATCTCGATCGGCTTGAAGGCCGCATGGTAGATGTAGAGCACCGTCACCATCGACAGCACCTGGATGTAGAGCGCGCTCAGCGCCGCCGCGGAGATCGAGACCGCGGTGGTCATCGGCGCGTGTTTCATCATCGCCGAGGTCGGCCCCTCAGATCCGAAGACCGCGCCCAGGGTCTTGGTATGGGTCATGTAGAGGAAAATGCCGGTCATGATGTAGAGCAGGAAATCGCCGCGCACCGAGCTGGACCGCATCCCCAATATGCTGAACATGACGTAGAAAGAAATAACCAGCATCATCGTCTGGACCATGTTCAGCAGCAGGCCGATCAACGCATTGCCGTGGGTCTTGCGCAGATTGCGCACGGTCGCATGGTAGATCAACTCCAGCAGGCTGAAGGTCGTCCCGAGCTTGGTCGCTTTCGTCTCCGGTCTGAACATGTTCCTGCCGATTCGGGCGCGTTGCGGCCCAAGCTAGGTCGGATTGCTTGCTCAACCCTTGTCGCCGCATCATAAGGGGGGAGTTGGAGCATAGCAATTGGGCCTTAACAAGGCCGGGAGAGGCGTGACGATGGATTTCGAACATCTGATGCGAGTGATGCGGCGACTGGCGCTCGAGGCAGGCGACAAGATCATGGAGATCTACGACTCGCCGGATTTCGAGGTGAAGTCGAAGTCGGACAACTCGCCGGTGACCGAAGCCGACGAGGCCGCCGACGCGCTGATCTCCGCCGGGCTGCGCGCCGAATTTCCCGACGTGCCGCTCGTCACTGAGGAGCAGGCCGCGAGCCATTCGCAGGAGGTGTCGACCTTCCTCATCGTCGATCCGCTCGATGGCACGAAGGAATTCGTGAAGCGCCGCGGCGATTTCACCGTCAACATCGCCTATGTCGAGAATGGCAAACCGGTGCGTGGCGTGGTCTATGCGCCCGCCAAGGGACGGCTGTTCTACACACTGGCCGAGGGCCGCGCGGTCGAAGAAGACGGCCCCTTCGACAAGGAGCGCCCCGGCAAGCAGCAGCCGATCACGGTTTCGATGCCCGACAATCGCGGTCTGATGGTGGTTGCGTCGAAATCGCATCGCGATCAGGCGACCGACGAATACATCGGCAAATACGCGGTGAAGGATATGGCCTCGGCCGGGTCGTCGCTGAAATTCTGCCTTGTCGCGACGGGCGAGGCAGACCTCTATCCACGTCTGGGCCGCACGATGGAATGGGACACGGCGGCAGGTGACGCGGTTCTGCGCGGCGCGGGCGGCGAGATGATCCGCTTCGAAGATCACGCGCCCTTCACCTATGGCAAGCCTGGCTTCGAGAACCCGTTCTTCATCGCCTACGCTCCCGGCGTTCTGCTGGTGAAGTGATGTCTGTCCTCATCGTCATTCCGGCGCGCTACGCGTCGAGCCGTTATCCCGGCAAGCCGCTGGTCGAACTGACCGGCGCCACGGGCGAGAAAAAGACCCTGATCCAGCGTAGCTGGGAGGCGGCGACGCAGGTCGGCGGCGTCGACCGGGTCGTGGTGGCCACCGATGACGCCCGTATCCGCGACGCCTGCCAGGCCTTCGGCGCGGAGGTGGTGATGACCTCGGAGAGCTGCCGCAACGGGACCGAGCGCTGCGCCGAAGCTGCCGCAACGCTTGGCGGTGACTACGATATCGTGGTGAACCTGCAAGGCGACGCGCCGCTGACTCCCGCCTGGTTCATCGAAGACCTCGTGACGGGGTTGCGCGCCAATGACTGGGCCGAACTCGCGACCCCGGTGCTGCGCTGCGAGGGCGCAATGCTGAAAAGCCTGCTGGAAGATCGCCAGAACGGGCGGGTGGGCGGCACCACGGCGGTGTTCGGCGCAGGCAATCGCGGGCTCTATTTCTCGAAAGAGGTCATTCCTTTCACCTCCGAGAGTTACGCGGACGAAGCCCCGACGCCGGTGTTCCACCATGTGGGCGTCTATGCTTACCGACCGGACACGCTGGCGGCCTATGCAGGCTGGCCGATCGGGCCTCTGGAGACGCTCGAAGGGCTGGAGCAATTGCGTTTCCTAGAGAACGGGCGTGCAGTGCTCTGCACAGAGGTCGAGGCGCGCGGACGGCAATTCTGGGAACTCAACAATCCATCAGACGTGGCCCGGATAGAATCCATGATGCAGCAGATGCAGCTCCCCTGACTGCGGCGATTTATCGCCGAACACGCGTAAACCGCGAATTTTCACGGCGTTGAACGAAACAATTTTCGCGTTTGCAGCATTTCTTCCTTTTGGAGTGCTCAACGCGAAAACCGGTCCCTTGTTGGATTGAGGCTTTGGGGACACAATAAACCAACTTCTGACGATTTGATCGTAGCAACCCTATAGGTGACGAATGAAAAGCAAGGTGACGAAGGCGATCTTCCCGGTGGCCGGCCTCGGAACCCGCTTCCTGCCCGCGACGAAGTCGATCCCGAAAGAGATCCTCACGCTGGTGGACCGCCCGCTTATCCAATACGCCATCGACGAGGCGCGCGCGGCCGGTATCGAGGAATTCATCTTCGTCACCTCGCGCGGCAAATCTGCGCTCGAGGATTACTTCGACAACGCCCCCGAGCTCGAAAGCGCGCTCTCGCAGAAGGGCAAGACCGAGATTCTCGACGAGTTGAAGAAGACCAACATGGATAGCGGCGCGATTGCCTATGTCCGCCAGAACCAGCCGCTGGGTCTGGGCCATGCGGTCTGGTGCGCGCGCCGTCTGGTGCATGACGAAGCCTTCGCCGTGATCCTGACCGACGACGTCATCGCCGCCGACAAGCCCTGTCTGCAGCAGATGATGGAAGCCTATAACGAGACCGGCGGGAACTATGTCGCGGCGATGGAAGTCCCCGCCGACAAGACCGCCTCCTACGGTGTTCTGGATGTGGGCCCGGGCGACGGTCCGCGCCTGCCCGTCAATGGCATGGTCGAGAAGCCCAAGCCCGAAGATGCGCCCTCGAACCTCGCGGTGATCGGTCGTTACATCCTGACCCCGCGGATCATGTGGAACCTCGATGCGCGCAAGGCGGGAGCCGGTGGAGAGATTCAGCTGACCGACGCCATCGCGCAGGAAATCCACGGCGGCAACTCGGTCTACGCCTATCGCTTCGACGGCCAACGTTACGATTGCGGATCGAAAGCGGGCTTCCTGCAGGCAACGGTGGCCTTCGGCCTCCAGCGCCCGGATCTGAAGGACGAGTTCGGCGAGTATCTCTCCGATCTCTCCGCGATGCGGCAGGCTGCCGAGTAAGCGATGAAGCATGTGTTGGTGACGGGCGGTGCGGGCTATATCGGCTCGCACGCCTGCAAGGCGCTGGCCGCGGCGGGCTACGTCCCGGTCTGTTTCGACAATTTCTCGACCGGCTGGAAAGAAGCGGTGAAATTCGGCCCCCTCGAGGAGGGCGATCTGGCTGATCGTGCCCGGCTCGACGAAGTGTTCGCCAAGTATCAGCCCATCGCTGTAATGCATTTCGCGGCGCTCAGCCTCGTCGGCGAGTCGATGAAAGATTCGGCGAAATATTGGCGCACCAACGTGAATTGCGCGCTGAACCTGATCGAGGCGGCCGTCGATGCAGACTGCCGCAACTTCGTCTTCTCCTCGACCTGTGCGACCTACGGCGATCAGGACGGGGTGGTGCTGGATGAGAACACAGAACAGCGCCCGATCAACGCCTATGGCGGATCGAAACGCGCCATCGAAGACATGCTGCGCGATTTCGGCGCGAGCCACGGGATGAACTCCGTGATCTTTCGCTATTTCAACGTGGCGGGCGCCGATCCCGACGCAGAAGTCGGCGAGCAGCACATCCCCGAGACGCATCTGATCCCGCTGATGCTCGACGCGATCGCGGGCAAACGCCCGGCGCTGACCGTGTTCGGCTCGGATTACGCGACGCGCGACGGCACCTGCATCCGCGATTACGTGCATGTCTCCGATCTGGTCGATGCGCATGTGCTGGGTCTGAAATGGCTCGAGGATGGCAAACCCTCGCGGGTCTTCTGCCTCGGCTCTGGCAACGGGTTCTCGGTGCGCGAAGTGATCGACGCCTCGCGCGCGGTAACCAATCGCGATGTTCCGATCGTCGAGGGGGACCGTCGACCGGGCGATGCGGCGTCGCTTGTGTCGGGCTCGAAACGGGCGACCGAGGAGCTTGGCTGGCAGCCGAAGCGGTCCGACCTGTCCACCATGATTTCCGATGCATGGCGTTGGCATCAGGCGAAAGAGTATGAATACTGACCCCGAGGCAGGGTCAGGAGTATGGATGCCATCGCGCCATGAGCTTTGGGAGAGCTACAGGCTGCGCCTCAAGCGCAAGCACTTCCTGTGGCGCGCCCTGCGCAAGCGACATCAGCTCGACAGCGTCACCAACCGCACCGGCAAGATAAAGCCCGGTGCGATCCTCGCCTTCGCGGTGATGCGCAACGAGGCGCGGCGGCTGCCCTTTTTCCTCAAGCATTACCGCAAGCTGGGCGTCGATCACTTCCTGATCGTCGATAATGGCAGCACGGATGACACCGCTGCGCTGCTGGCGGAAGCGCGCGACGTCTCGCTGTGGCAGACGGTGGGCAGCTATCGGGCCTCGCGTTTCGGGCTCGATTGGGTGACATGGCTGATGCTGCGCTACGGGCACGATCGCTGGTGCCTGACCGTCGATGCCGATGAGCTGCTGATCTACCCCTATCACGACAGCCGCCCCCTGCCCGCGCTGACCGACTGGCTCGACCGGTCCGAGCAGCGCTGTTTCCCAGCAATGATGCTCGACCTCTACCCGAAGGGGCCGCTGGGCGCGCAGCGCTATGAGGCGGGGCAGGACCCGCGCAAGCTCCTGAGCTGGTTCGATGCCGGGAATTACATGATGACCCGGCAGGACCGGACCGACGCGCTGTGGATTCAGGGCGGACCCCGGGCACGGGCGTTTTTTGCCCACAACCCCCGGCAAGCGCCGACCCTGTCGAAAATCCCGTTGGTGCGGTGGCATCGCCGGTGGGCCTATCTGAACTCGACCCATGCGCTGCTGCCCCGCCACCTGAACCAGACCTACGACACGGAGGGCGGCGAGGCCATCTCGGGGCTGCTGCTGCACACCAAGTTTCTCGACGAGATCGTGGACAAGTCGAAGGAGGAGAAATCGCGCGGCGAGCATTTCGGCCAGCCCGCGGAATTCGACCAGTATTACGACGCGCTGGCCGCCGATCCGGAATTCTGGACGCCGCATTCGACGCGGCTCGGCGACTGGCGACAACTGGAGGCGCAGGGGCTGATGTCGCGCGGCGGGTGGATGTAAATTTGTTGACTTGGGGGCAACAATACTGACGTGAGCGCGGAGCGCGGGCTTCTCAGTTGCAAGCAAACCGGGTAAGTATCGGAAGATATTGATAACCCGTTAAAAACTTGCCGATTTGAACCGGGCGACCTTTAACGATTTGAAAACTACGATACGAGCATCACGGGACCGAAGCGGCACGAAATGACCGCGACGTCGAAGAGGGACGGATATTGGGACTGAGAGAAATCGCCAGACTGCGCCGCAAGCGCAGAATTCGGCAGATTCGGGCTTTCCGGAAAAGCCGCGAACTCTCTCTCTATTCCGATCGCACCGGCGACATCCACCCCGAGGATATCCTCGTCTTCGTCACCGCCCGCAACGAACGCATCCGCCTGCCCTATTTCCTGCGCTATTACCGCGAGATGGGGGTCGGCCACTTCCTGTTTGTCGACAATGGCAGCGACGACGGCAGCGCCGAGTATCTAGCGCAGCAGGAGGATTGCTCGGTCTGGCGCACGGAGGCGTCTTACAAGGCGTCGAATTTCGGCATCGACTGGATGAACTGGCTGCTGCGCAAATACGGCACCGGGCATTGGACGCTGACGCTCGATCCGGACGAGTTCTTCGTCTACCCGTTCTGCGACACGCGGCCCATTCAGGCGCTGACCGACTGGCTCGACACCTATGGCATCCGGTCTTTCCCGGCGATGCTGCTCGATATGTATCCGAAAGGGCCGATCGACGCGCAGCCCTATCGCGAGGGGCAGAACCCGTTCGATCTGGCCTGCTGGTTCGATGCGGGCAATTACATGATCTCGCAGAACTCCGAGACCAATAATCTGTGGATCCAAGGCGGACCGCGGGCACGCATCTTTTTTCCCGACGCGCCGAAGAAAGCCCCCTCGCTCAACAAGGTACCGCTCGTCAAATGGGAGCGCGGGAATGTCTATATCTCCTCGACCCATGCGCTGCTGCCGCGCGGCCTCAACCAGGTCTACGACACGATCGGCGGAGAGATGGTCTCGGGATGCCTGCTGCACGCGAAGTTCCTCTCGCCGCTGACCGACAAGGTCGAGGAAGAGTTGGAGCGCAAACAGCATTACGCGGGTTCACGCGAATACCACGCCTATGCCCGCACGATCTCAAAAGAGCCCGATTTGTGGTGCAAATGGTCGGAGAAATATATCAACTGGCGCCAGCTCGAAATCCTCGGGCTGATGTCGAAGGGCAATTGGGCGTGAGGAAACAAGTCGCGTGACAGTCGGATTCATCATGATGTGCCACACCGCGCTCGACCGGGCCGCGCAGGTCGCGCGGTTCTGGTCGGAGGGCGGATCGCCCGTGGTGATCCATGTCGATGCCCGCGTCACCGCGCATGACTATAACGGCTTCAAGAAGATGCTCGCCGATCTGGAGAATGTCTCCTTCTCGCGGCGCTACAAATGCGAGTGGGGCACGTGGTCGCTGGTCGCAGCCAGCCAAGCTGCGGCCGAACAGATGCTGGCACTGCATGCCGACGTGCGCCACGTCTATCTGGCGTCGGGCTCCTGCCTGCCGCTGCGCCCGCTGCACGAGCTGACCGACTATCTCGACGCGCGGCCCTATACCGATTTCATCGAGAGTGTGACCACCACGGAAGTCGGCTGGACGGTTGGCGGGATCGACATCGAACGCTTCACGCTGCGCTTCCCCTTCTCGTGGAAAAAACAGCGGCGGATGTTCGACCGCTATGTCGAGTTCCAGCGCCGCGTAGGCTTCAAGCGACGCATTCCCGACGGGCTGGTGCCGCACTTGGGCAGCCAGTGGTGGTGCCTGACGCGCCAGACCCTGTCGGCCATTCTGGAAGACCCGGATCGCGCGCTTTACGACCGCTATTTCAAGCGCGTCTGGATCCCCGATGAGAGCTATTTCCAGACCCTCGCAAGGCTCTATTCCACCTCGATCGAGAGCCGCTCGCTGACGCTGACCAAGTTCGATTTTCAGGGAAAGCCGCACATCTTCTACGACGATCACCTGCAGCTTCTGCGGCGGTCGGACTGTTTCGTGGCGCGGAAAATCTGGCCCAAAGCGGACAAGCTATATCGGACCTTCCTCGACAAAAGCCCCGGGCGGTCCGTCATGGCAGAGCCGAACCCGGCCAAGATCGACCGGCTGTTTTCCAAGTCGATCGAGCGGCGCACACGCGGGCGGCCCGGCCTCTATATGCAGAGCCGTTTTCCCAGAAAGGACCACGAGAACGGCAAGACCTCGGCACCCTATTCGATCTTCCACGGCTTCTCGGATCTCTTCGAGAATTTCGACGGTTGGCTCGCGAAATACGTGGGTGCCCGGGTTCACGGTCATCTCTTCGCCCCCGAACGCGCAGAGTTCGCGGGTGGCGAGCGGATGTTCAACGGTTGCCTGACCGACGACGCGGCGCTGCGCGATTACAACCCGCGTGCCTTCCTGACGAACTTGATCTGGAACTCGCGCGGGGAACGGCAATGCTACATGTTCTCGCCGCGCGACAATCAGGCGAATAACTGGTTCACCGCGACCGATCCGAATGCGCAAATCTCGGTCATCACCGGGGCCTGGGCCCTGCCGCTGTCGCGCCGCAACGAGAATTTCACGACGATCCGGCGCGAGGCCGCGATGCTGCAAAAGCGCGAGCTGGAGCATCTGGATATTCTCCGCTCGATGTATGTGAAGGCGCGGGTGCGGATCTGGACCGTCGCGGATTTCATCGAGAACCCGATGGAGCCCCTGCAGACCATCATCGACGAGATCAGCCCCCGCGCCACGCGCCGCCTGACCGAAGCGCCGCAGATGGTCGATCTGTCGGGGTTCAACCAATTCCTGCAAAATCTCAAGAACCAAGGGATGCAGCCACTCGTGATGGGGGATTTCCCGCTCGAGCAAAGCGGGCAGCGCGACGCCGTCCGCCGGGGCCGCCCCTATCTGGTGAAATAACCCATGCCCAAGTTTGAGAGTTTCGTCGTCTTCGCCGAGATGCGCACCGGCTCCAACCTCGTGGAAGCCGCGCTGAACGATCTGGACGGCGTGACGTGCCATGGTGAGGCGTTCAACCCGGCGCTGATCGGGTACCCGAACCGCAAGGAGCTGGTGGGAGTCACCAAGGCGCAGCGCGACGACAATCCTCTGGTGCTGTGGAATGCGATCAAGTCTCAGGTTGGGCTGAACGGCTGCCGCTATTTCCACGATCATGACCCGCGGATGCTGGCGGTCTTCGTGAACGATCCGAAATGCGCGAAGATCGTGCTGACCCGTAACCCGATCGAAAGCTATGTCAGCCTGATGATCGCGCGCGCGACGGGCCAATGGAAGCTGGGCGATGCGAAACACCGCAAGGCCACGAAAGCGCGCTTCGATGCGGAGGAATTCGAGGCGCATCTTGAAGGGCTGCAGGATTTTCAGGTGACGTTACTGAACGCTCTGCAACGCTCGGGACAGACAGCCTTCTATATCGATTATGAAGATGCACAGTCCGTCGAAGTGCTTAACGGTCTGGCGAATTGGCTGGGCGTCTCGGGGCGGCTGAAACAGTTGCCCGAGAACCTCAAGGTGCAGAACCCGGAGCCGCTGGAGGCAAAGGTCGCAAATTTCCCGGGGATGGAGGCGTCGCTGGCGCGACTCGACCGGTTCAACCTGTCGAAGACCCCGAATTTCGAGCCCCGGCGCGGTCCCGGCGTGCCCGGTTTCATCGCGAGCGAGGCGGGGCTGCTTTATATGCCGCTCCGGCCCGCGATGGATGCGCCGATCCGCGACTGGCTGGCCGCGACCGGCGATCTGGTCGAAGGGTTCAGCCAGAAAACCCTGCGCCAGTGGAAACGCCGCCATCCCGGCCATCGCAGCTTCACCGTGCTACGCCATCCCCTGATGCGCGCGCATCTGGCGTTCAACGCGGTGCTGAACTGGGACACTATGGACGAGACGCGCGCCGTTCTGCGCCAAAGCTACAAGCTGCCAATCCCGAAGGAAGGGCAGAGCATCGCGCAAGACGACTACGCCGAGGCGCTGATCGCTTTCTTGGGCTGGCTCAAATCCAATCTCGCGAACCAGACGAGCCTTCCGGTGAACACGCTCTGGGCCACGCAATCCGCGGCGCTTCAGGGCATCGGCCAGTTCGCGCTTCCCGACCTGCTGGTGCGCGAAGAACGGATGGCCGAGGACTTCGCTTATCTCGCCAGCATGGCCGGGGTGGAGGCGCCTACGCTCGCGCCCGGAGAGACCGACACCGCGGCGATCAAGCTCGCTGATATCTGGACGCCCGATCTAGAGGCCGCCGCGCGCGAGACCTATACGCGCGACATGATGCAGTTCGGCTTCGGAAACTGGCGAGACTGATCTTGGGCCATGAAAAAAGCGCGCCGGGAGGACCGACGCGCTTTTTGATTTTCATTCGAGAGCGGTTCAGGCCGCCTGACGGCTTTGCGCTTCCGTCAGCACTGCGTGCAGCGTAGAGGGATCGGTATTCGCCCGCAGCTTCTCGCAGGTTTCCGGATCGCGCATCGTGCGCGACACGAGGGCCAGCGCCTTGAGATGCTCGACGCCGGAATCCTTCGGCGCGAACAGCGCGAAAACCAGATCGACCGGCAGCCGGTCCACCGCGTCGAAATCGAGCGGCTTTTCCAGACGCAAGAAGACACCCACGACCTCGCTCAGCCCGTCGAGCCGCGCATGCGGAAGCGCAACACCATGGCCGACGCCGGTCGGTCCGAGGCTCTCACGCTCCTGCAGCGCATCGACGGTTTCCGAGGCGTCGATCTTGTAGCACGCCGCCGCGATGTCACCGAGATCCTGAAACAGGCGTTTCTTGCTCGTGACATTCGACAGCACTTTGACCGCGCCAGGCACGAGAAGTTTAGATAGGTCCATGAACTCGTCTACTCCGCGCCCGTTCCGGGCC
This sequence comes from Thioclava sp. IC9, assembly GCF_002213225.1. Lineage (NCBI taxonomy): Bacteria > Pseudomonadati > Pseudomonadota > Alphaproteobacteria > Rhodobacterales > Paracoccaceae > Thioclava > Thioclava sp. IC9. Next base: position 198,000 of record NZ_NBNX01000004.1, on the reverse strand, counting down.
GCTCATTTGCTGTTGCGCGGGTCGATCCAGCCGACATTGCCGTCTTCACGCCGATGAACGACGTTGACCCCGCCATGTTTCTCGTTGCGGAAGACGAGTAGCGACGCGTCGGACAGCTCCATCTGCATGACCGCTTCACCGACCGAGAGCGTGGGAACCTTGGTTTCCATCTCGGCTACGATCATCGGAGCGCCTTCGCGCGTCTCGCCGGTATCGTCATCCTCTTCCGAGGCGAGCACATATAGACCTGCAGCTTCGAATTCAACTGGTTCGGCACGGTCGCGGTGATGATCTTTCAATCTGCGTTTGTGGCGCCGCAGTTGCTTGTCCATCTTTTCGCGGGCCGCATCGAAGGCCGCGTAGATTTCGGTGGCATGCCCCTTGGCCGAGGCGGTCAGCCCGGTCGACAGGTGCACCGTCGCTTCGCAGATATATTCATGCGCATCGCGCGAGAAGGTGATCTGCGCGTCGGTGGGACGCTGCATGTATTTCTCGGCGACTTCGCCCAGCTCCGACTTGACGTGAGATTGCAGGGCCTCTCCGACATCGATTTGTTTGCCGGTGATTTGGTAACGCATGGATTTCCTCCTTCACGCATTGGGCCAGTGACCCCAGCCTTGGGGCTGAGGTGTTTCGGGCCGGTTAATCTCTTGAAAAGTCGCGTCGAGTCTGAATTCGCCCGGGCCCTCTTTCGGGGACCTTTCGCGCGCCGGACCCCTCTCGGGGGCCGCAAGCGCGCCCGGGGAGTGGGGGCGAACATCACGCATCTCCTATGTATTTGGGGATGGATCGCAGGGGGTGTCAACGGGTGACCCTCGCTGCGGTGCAAAACTGCCGAGGGTCGGAGTCGCTTGGGCGATCCGTAGAGCATGCTCAGAGGATGCGGAAATGCTGCCCGAGATAGACGCGGCGCACGTTTTCGTCCTGCACAACCTCTTCTGCGGTGCCTGACATCAGCACCGTCCCGTCATGCAGGATGTAGGCCCGATCCACGATCTCGAGCGTTTCGCGGACGTTGTGATCCGTGATCAAAACCCCGATACCGCGATCCTTGAGCTGACCGACGAGGGCGCGAATCTCCGACACCGCGATCGGATCGACGCCCGCGAAAGGCTCGTCGAGCAACAGATATTTCGGATCGGCGGCCAGACAGCGCGCGATTTCGCAGCGACGGCGTTCACCGCCCGACAGCGCCAGCGCGGGCGCGTGGCGCAGGTGGCCGATCGAGAAATCGCCCAGCAACTCCTCCAGACGTTCCCGCCGCGTGTGCGGGTCCGGCACGGCGACCTCGAGAACCGCCATGATGTTCTCTTCGACCGAAAGCCCGCGGAAAATCGAGGCTTCCTGCGGCAGATAGCCGATCCCGAGCCGCGCGCGGCGATACATCGGCAGGCCCGTCACATCGCGTCCGTCGATGAGCACCTCGCCCGCATCGGGACGGATCAGCCCGGCGATATTGTAAAAACAGGTGGTTTTCCCGGAACCGTTGGGCCCCAAAAGCGCCACGACCTCGCCGCGCGACAGATCGAGCGAGACATCGCGAATCACGGGGCGGCGCTTGTAGCTCTTGCGCAGCCCGCGGATCTGCAAACCGCCGTGACCCGCGACCGGGGCCAACCCGGCGTCGCTCTTGGCGGCATCCTCGACCATCACTTGCTCCCGGCGGGCTTCAGAAGCGTGCGGACACGTCCATCCATCGTGCCCGTGCCGGTGCTCAGATCGACATTGAGCTTGTTGCCCGACATCACGTTGTTGCCTTGGGTCAGAAGAACCTTGCCCGTCATCACGACGGTGCCCGCCTTCACGTCGTACACGGCTTCCTCTGCCTCGGCGGCTTCGGTGGGCGAGACCAGCGTGACACCGCCGGTCGCATGCAGCTTCGTGATCTCGGAGCGTTTGTCGCTGGCGTAGAACACCTCAAGCTCGGCCGCTTTCATATGCATATCGCCTTGGGTGACTTCCACATTGCCGAAGAACACCGCCTGGCCGCTTTGCTGATCGACGTTGAGCGAGTCGGCCGTGACCTCTACCGGGGCGGTCTTGTCGGCGCGCAGACCGCCGAAATTGACGCTTTGCGCCATCACGAGAACCGGGAACGAAACCACCATCGCGCAGGCGGTGAAAAAACGCGCTCGAAACATCCACACCCTCATTGTTGCGGCTGATATACCAGCTTCACACCCTGTTTGAAAACAAGATCGTGACCGCTGCCATCCGCCGTCGGGACGATCTGCATATAGCCCGCATCGAGCGTTCCGAAAGGGGATGTCCCGTGAATCGGGCCGGGCGAGGTCAGAACGCTGCTATCGGTCTGAAGTTCAATTTTCTCGGAATTCACCCGATAGCCGTCGGAGGTCTGCATCGCGACCTTCCCGGTCAGGTCGATACGGTTCGAATTGGGCTGAAACAGACCCTCATTCGCGCTCAGATCAGTCACGTGGCCATCGGGTGCGGTCAGCTTTGCCGCGACCTGATCGGCACTCGCGCCCTGGTCCTGCGCGGGCTGCGTGCGCGCCATCGCCGCGGTCACCGAAAGCGTCGCGCCGGTATCGGTTACGCCGGAATATTCGGGCCGGGTGACCGCATTTTCGCGCGCGAGTTTCTCGACATCGACCTTGGCATAAGGGATCGCGGCGCTCGGATCGATCCGACGCGAAACGAGGAAGATCGTCGACAACAGCGCCAGCGCGAGCAGCGGTAGGACGATCTTCGCCCAGTTCACCAGTCGCGTATGGCTATTGTCGTACATCATCAGACGATCCCGGCCCTCAGGCAGTCGTGGATCTGCAGGAAGCCCACGGGCTTTTCGTCTTCGACGACGAAAAGCGCGGTGATCTTGCGTTCGTTCATCTGCGCCACGGCAGCCTCGGCCAGTTGTCCCGGCGCGATGGTGCGCGGATTGGCGGTCATCACTTCCGAGACCTTATGCTCCAGCAGCCCCTGCATATGGCGCCGCAAATCGCCATCGGTGACGATCCCGGTCAGACGGCCCGCCTCATCGGTGACGCCGACGACGCCGAAGCCCTTCTGGCTCATCATCAACAGCGCATCGGGCATCGGCGTGTCTTCCGCGACAAGCGGCATATCGCGATGCATCAGGTCCGAGACTTTCGACAGCCGCGCGCCCAGCTTGCCGCCGGGATGGAACGTGCGGAAATGCTCGGCGGTGAATTCGCGGTGCTCCATCAGGGCCACGGCCAGCGCATCGCCCAGCGCGAGCGTCATCGTCGTCGAGGTCGTGGGCACCACGCCCGTCCCGCAGGCTTCCTCGGCCTTGGGCAGCACCAGCGCGAGATCCGATTGCCGCAACAGGGTCGAGTCCGGGCGGCTCGCCACTCCGATCAGCGGAATGCGGAAACGCCGCGTATGGGCGATCAGATCGGCCAGTTCCGGCGTCTCGCCGGAATTGGACAGCACCAGCGCCAGATCGTGCCGGGTGACCATGCCCAGATCGCCGTGGCTCGCCTCCGCCGGATGCACGAAATGCGCCGGTGTCCCGGTCGAGGCCAGCGTCGCCGCGATCTTGCGCCCGATATGGCCCGATTTCCCCATGCCGGAAACGATCACGCGCCCCTCGGTCTTGAGGATCATCGACACCGCGCGCGAAAACTCGCCATCGAGGCTCGCCGCCAAGGCTTCGAGCCCGGCGACCTCGATGCCGATCACGCGGCGGGCGATGTCGGAATAATCAGTGGTGGAAGATGTCATTGGGTTCATCCCAGCCCAGCAGATCGAGCTTCGCACGCGTCGGCAGGAAATCAAAACAGGCCTGCGCCAGCCCGATCCGGTTCTCGCGCTCCAGCCGCTTGACCAGTTCAGCCTTGATCTGGTGCAGGTAAAGCACGTCCGAAGCCGCATATTCCATTTGCGCGTCGGTCAGCTCCGCCGCGCCCCAGTCCGAGCTTTGCTGCTGCTTGGAAATGTCGACGCCGACAAGCTCCTGCACCAGCACCTTGAGCCCGTGGCGATCGGTGAAGGTCCGCACCATCTTCGAGGCGATCTTGGTGCAGAAGACCGGCTTCGTCTCAACCCCGAATGCGTTGTAGAGGGCCGCCACATCGAAGCGCGCGAAGTGGAACAGCTTCTCCACCGACGGATCGGCCAGCATGCGGCACAGGTTCGGCGCTTCGGTCTGACCTTGGGCGATCTTCACCAGATGCGCGTCGCCATCGCCCGCCGAAAGCTGCACGAGGCAGAGCCGGTCGCGGCGCGGGTCAAGGCCCATCGTTTCGGAGTCGATGGCCACGACGGGACCGAGATCGAGCCCGTCGGGAAGGTCGTTTTGATGCAGGTGGATTGCCACGGCGTGTCCTCTTTAACGTCTTGCCGGGCATATAAGCCTTTTGCCGCGTTCTTGCCAACGCGAGATGGCGAAAGGCAGCCGAGGTATGGCGCTTACTTCGCCGATCAGCTCTCGCGTGACGGCATGGCGCCGCTCGACTCGTCGGGGTCTTCCAGCGGCTTCCAGGTAATCACGCGGTAGATGTAGAGCAGGACGAGGATCACGATCACGCCGGTCGAGACCGGGTTCACCCAGCTTGCGACTTCGCTGTACTGCTTTCCGAGCAGATAGCCCGCAACGGTCAGCAATGCCGTCCAGAGCGCGCTGCCCACCGTGGTGTAGGCGAGGAACGGCAGGAAGGGCATCCGCGCCATGCCAGCCGGCACCGAGATCAGCGTGCGCGCGCCGGGCAGCATCCGCCCGAAGAACACCGCTGCCCAGCCGTGCTTGTCGAACCATTTCTTGGTCCGGGTAATGTCGCGGGGGGTGATGCCGATCCAGCGACCGTGGCGGCTCGAGAGGTGACACAGACGCTTGATCCCGATCTTCAGACCAATCCAGTACCAGAGAAGCGCCCCGATGACCGAGCCGATCGTCCCCGCGACGATCAAACCGATCAGCGAGAATTTCCCTTGCGCCGCCATGTACCCCGCGAGCGGCATGATCAGCTCCGACGGGATCGGAGGAAACACGTTTTCCAGCAACATCAGCCCCGCGATGCCGAAATAGCCGAAGGACGCGATAACGCCCGTAATCCAGTTGAACATGTTGTCTCCTTTGGCGACGAAAACCGGAACGGCGCGTCTTGGTCGGGTGGGTTAAACTGAGGTATCTGTCCGCTTCATTCAGCGGCCTCGTGCGGAGCCTTTGTTTGGCGCCCGTCGCCGCGTTGTTTCAGGCGTAGCTGCCCCAACTCGGCGCCGCGCCCCCGGCGTTTGCCGTCTTCGCCGGTCAGGTAGGCGCGGGCTTCCTGCTCCAGCATCTCCTCCAGCCGCGACGCCAGTTCCCGACGCTTGCGAAAACTGCGCAGCTGCTCGGTCGACAGGCTCTGCGGCAAGAAGCGTTGATGCTCCCCGGCGTTATAAACGTCGAGAGAGAGGCGTCCGGCGACGAGGATATTGTCGCGACTGCTTTCCGCCAGAACGGTGAATACCACGGTTTCCATCTCTTTCGCGTCGTCAGGCAGGCTGGAGAATTCCAGTGCGACATCCACGAGATCTGAAATCCGGCCCAGATCCCGGTACTCCGCAGTGTTCAACGGGCCCTTGATCGACTCGTCGGGTTGGGAATCCCCGAAAGGAGCGAAGCCGCCGGAGTCGCTGGCGATCGAGTGATAGGTTTTCCCGTCGACCACGAGATCGGCGAGAAGCGCTTTCACGAAGATTGGCTCGGCACCCATATTGCCAAGCATCAGATGCCCGCGTTCATGGCCGCCCGCGACCCGGGTGAGCAGCAGTTTCGAGCGCCGTTCACGCCGAAAATTCTGCAGTAGAAGTTGCAGGTAGACCAGCCAGACGAACGCGGTGACGATCTGCACCGCGATGCTTACAACCTGATTATGGTCGACAAGCCACTCCATCTTCATCCTTCTGCATCGGTCGCACGTAGTGTTCTATCGGCAACGCGGCAGAGGGGCGTCCGGGTCCGGAAACCTGAAGAAATGAGGAGCGCAGGACCAGTTTTGCCTCGTCAGTCGGCAAGAACCAGCAGATCACGGCTCGCTACGCTGACCTCGGCTTCGGTGCCGACCTTGGGCGGCGGGTTGCCGGGGCGGTTGAACGTGTCGAGCGCGATGAGCTGCCCTTCCACTTCCATTTTTACCCGCAGGATCGAGCCGAGGAAATGCGTCCCGACGATCCGCCCGGTGAACACCGTGTCATTGCCCTCGCGGCGGCCCAAGGCCAGAACCTCGGGCCGTGCGGCCAGCGTCACCGGAGTCCCCTGCCCCATGGTGACCGGTTCGGAGAGGATCACCTCGGTATCGCCGACCCGCAATGCGCCCCGCGCGGGATCGGCCACCACGGCTTCCAGCGCGTTCAGCGTGCCCACGAATTGCGCGACGAAACGGGTCTTCGGCTGATTGTAAATTTCGAAAGGCGCACCGATCTGCTCGGCGACGCCACCATTCATCACCACCACGCGATCCGAGATCGACAGCGCCTCTTCCTGATCGTGGGTGACGAAGATCGTCGTGATGCCCAGACGTCGCTGAATGTCGCGGATTTCCTCACGCAGGCTCACGCGGATCTTGGCATCGAGCGCGGAGAGCGGCTCGTCCAGCAGCAGCACGCGCGGCTGAATCGCGAGCGCCCGTGCGAGCGCCACACGCTGCTGTTGTCCGCCCGACAGCTGGAACGGGTAGCGATTGCCCAGATCGGGCAGGCCGATCAGCGACAGCATCTCGGCGACACGTGCCTTGATCTCAGCGCGCGGACGTTTTGCCACGCGCAGCCCGAAGCCCACGTTCTGCGCGACTGTCAGGTTGGGAAACAGCGCGTAGGCCTGGAACACCATACCGATATTGCGCTGGTTCGCCCCCATATGCGTCACGTCCTGCCCGCCGATGCGGATCGCACCGCCCGAGGGGGACTCGAAGCCTGCCACCATCCGCAGCACCGTCGTCTTGCCGCAGCCCGACGGGCCAAGGAGCGAGATGAATTCGCCCTCTTCGATGGAGAGGTTGAAATCCTTCACAACGCGGTTCGCGCCGAAGGATTTTTCCAGATGTTCGATCTCGAGAGAGGCCATGGGTTACCGCTTTGCGTTCGTATGTTTGGAAAACCGGGTGACGAGTTGAATGAGCCCCATGCAGATCCAGGTGATCGAGAAGGCGATCACCGCAAGCGCGGCGGGCTCGTAAGCCTTGTTCGCGCCGGTCAGCTGCATGTAGGGGCCGAAGGCCGGCCGGTTGAGGAGCGAGGCGAGGACGAACTCGCCGATGACGATGGCGAAGGTGATGAAGGCGCCCGAGAGCACCGCGACCAGCACGTTCGGCAGGATGACGCGGGCGAGGATCGTGCTCCATCCCGCGCCGAGGCTTTGTGCCGCCTCGGTCAGCGTACCGACATCGATGGTGCGCAGGCCGGTATCGACGGCGCGATACATGTAGGGCAGCGAGAGCGTGGCATAGCCCAGCATCAGCAGGACATTGGTGCCCGTCGTCGTGCCGGTCAGCGGCAGGATCGACGACGTGTTATAGAGCCGGATATAGCCGAAAACGATCACGATCGGCGGGATCACCAGCGGTAGCAGAGTGATAAACTCCACCACCGGGCGCCAATGCGGCAGGCGCAACCGCACCCAATAGGCGGTCGGCACCACGATCAGCGCCCCCACGAGGATCGTGAAGATCGCCATCACGACGGAGTAGCTGAAGGTCTCGCGGAATTGCGGATCGGCCAGCACCGAGCGGTAAGCGTCGAGCGAATACACCCCGCGCCGCGCCCGCAGCGAGAATTCCAGCGTACCGAGCAGCGGCAGGGCGAAATAGAGCGCCCCGAACGCCAGCGCGAGCCATGACCAGAGTTTCTTGGATTTCATCGCATCCACCTTTCCGAGCGTACGCGCAGCCAGACATAGGCGAGGTTGGCTAGGCCGGTGATGACGATCATCCCGAAGGCCAGCGCGTAGCCCAGATGCGGGTCCTGCAGCACATCGCCACGGATTTGCGCGTAAAGCATGATCGGCACGATCGACATCGACGAACCGGTGAGCGCATAGGCCGTCGCCACCGCACCGAAGCTATTGGCGAACAGCAGCGCCAGCGTACCCAGCAGCGAGGGCCAGAGGATCGGCAGCGCGACGATGCGCCAATACTGGAAGCCGGTCGCGCCGAGAATGCTCGCCGCCTCTTTCCATTCGCGCTTCAGACCGTCCAGCGCAGGGGTGATGATCAGCACCATCAGCGGGATTTGGAAGAACAGATAGGTGATCGTCAGACCGAAGAAGCTGAGCAGGTTGAAGCCGTGGGTGTAGATGTTGAAGCCGAACCACGACTTCAGCAGCACGGTCACGAGCCCCAGACGTCCCAGCGTCGCGAGAAAGGCGAAGGCCAGCGGCACGCCCGCGAAGTTCGAGGCCACGCCCGAGAAGGTCATCACCGGACCGCGCAGCCATTTCGGCAGGCCGCCCAGCGTGACGGCCGCAGCGAGCGCGAACCCGATCAGGCAGCCTACAAGCGCAGTGGCGAGGCTGATCCTGATAGAAATCCAATAGCTCGCGAGGATCGTCGGTTGAAACAGGTTCACGAGGTTCGACAGCGTGAAACCCCCGTCACTCGTCCGGAACGCGCCCACCACGATATACATCGTCGGGGCGATCAGGAACAAAAGCGCGAAGAGCGTGAAGGGAACCATCCCCACCCAAGTCAGCGGCAGCTTGCGGCTTTGCATCGGGCCTCGCCTTACAGAAATTCCAATAAAGTCGCCCCGCGCGATCAAGCGCGGGGCGTTTTCTTATGCCGGTTCGGTTACTGGACGTTCGCGCCGACGACGCTGTCCCAGCCGCCGGTCACGACTTCCTTGTTCGCAGCCTGCGCGTCGAGCGACGGGAAGATCGCCTTGGCATAGCCTTCCGCCGGAGGCATCGCGTCGAGCATCTTCTGCGGAACCTTGCCGTTGGCCGACAGGTCGTTGAAGCGGATCGGGTGGCAATAGCCTTCCAGCCAGCCGAGCTGACCTTCGTCCGAATAGAGGTATTCCATCCAGAGCTTGGCTGCGTTCGGGTGCGGCGCGTAGGCCGAGATCGCCTGAACGTAGACACCGGCGACCACGCCCGATTTCGGCACGACGACGTCGACCGGCGGGTTGCCGTTCAGCGTGTCGCGACCGGCCAGAGCGTTATAGTCCCACTCGATGACGATCGGGGTCGCGCCCTGTGCGAGCGTCCCGGTCTTGCCGATGACGGGCACGAAGTTGCCGTTCTTGTTCATCTCGGCGAAGTACTTCAGGCCAGCTTCACCCGAGGCTTTGCCCGGCTCGCCGCCTGCTGCGACGCCCGCGGCCAGAACGCCGAGGATCGCCTGGTTCGAGGCGCGCGGATCGCCCGCCAGAGCCACCGAGTTCGCGTATTCCGGCTTGAGCAGATCCGACCAGTCCTGCGGCACGTTGTCGACGATGTCCTTGTTCACCGCGAACGACAGCACACCGTAATAATCACCGTACCAGTAGCCTTCGGAATCCTTGGCGCTGTCCGGGATCGTGTCCCAGGTCGAGACCTTGTAGGGCTGGATCAGACCTTCGTCCTTGGCCGCCGGGCCGAAGGAAAGACCGACGTCGATCACGTCGGGCGCCTGCGGACCCTTGTTGTCCTTGTTGGCGCGGATCGCCTCGAGTTCGTCGGCCGAGCCCGCATCGGGGTTCAGCTCGTTCACGGTGATCCCGGGGTACTTCTTCTTGAAGCCGTCGATCACGCCCGAGTAGTTGCACCACGAATGCGGCAGCGCGATCGTGGTCAGGCTGCCTTCTTCCTTAGCGGCGGCGTAGAGGTCATCCATGCTGTCGGCGAAGCTGGTGCCGGTGCTGGCAGCGAGGGCCATCGCGCTGGCTGCCGCAAGATAACGGAACTTGAAGGTCATATTCAGGTCTCTCCCCGTTGATGGAGGGCGGTGCCGCATCATGCGGTCCTGTCCCCCGAGCTATGTCTTTCGACGATTGTGCCGTCCGGTTGGCTCCGGCATCGGCGTCCCTTTATGCGGGTCTTGTAACAGAATTTTGGCAAGATTGATCATGCAGTCAATTTACTTATCAACACGAGCCACAGATGCGTGAGCCGCAGGCGCGTGCGACGACCTTCTGGCCGCCGCACGCAGATTTTATAGGCACGCCTCGTAGAGCGCGCGGGTATTGTCGGCGGTCATCTCGACCGGATTGCCACCACAGGACGGATCTTCCAGTGCCATCTCGACCAGCATGTCGAGATCCTCGCGCTTCACGCCCATCTCGGTCAGGTTAGCCGGGATGGACAGTTCGGTGCGCAGGCTCTCGATGCGGGCCTTGAAGCCGTCGAAGCCGCCCGGGATGCCAAGGTAAGCCGCCGCGCGGTTGATCCGCTCTTCGATGGCGGCGCGGTTGAAGTCGAGCACCATCGGCATCACACAGGCATTGGTCGTGCCGTGATGGGTGCCGTAGACCGCGCCGACCGGATGGCTGAGCGAGTGGATCGCGCCGAGCCCCTTCTGGAAGGCCACCGCCCCCATCGCCGCCGCCGACATCATGTTGGCGCGCGCTTCCAGATCGTCCGGCGTCGTGAAGGCGCGCGGCAGGTTCTCGAAGACCAGCCGCATCCCTTCAAGTGCGATACCCTGGCTCATCGGGTGGTAATGAGGGCTGCAGAACGCCTCGAGACAATGCGCCAGCGCGTCCATCCCGGTGCCCGCCGTGATGAAGGGCGGCATGCCGACCGTCAGCTCCGGATCGCAGATCGTGATCGCGGGCATCAGCTTCGGGTGGAAGATGATCTTCTTCTTGTGAGTCTCGGAATTGGTCAGAACGCCCGCGCGCCCGACCTCCGAGCCGGTCCCGGCGGTGGTCGGTACGGCGATGATCGGCGCGATGGCGTCGCCATTGGCGCGCGTCCACCAGTCGCCGATATCTTCCAGATCCCAGACGCTGAGCGAGCTGTCCTGCCCCGCCATCAGCGCGATCATCTTGCCCAGGTCGAGCGCCGAGCCGCCGCCGAAGCAGATCACGCCGTCATGGCCGCCCGCTTTATAGACCTCGATCCCGGCGGCCATGTTGCCCTCGTTCGGGTTCGGATCGACCTCAGAGAAAACCGCGCGGCCCAGACCCGCGCCGTCCAGAACGTCGAGCGCCCCGGCGGTGATCGGCAGCGCCGCCAGCGCCTTGTCGGTCACCAGAAGCGGCTTGTTCATGCCCACGGATTTGCAGTGATCGGCCAGTTCCGAGATCCGGCCGGGGCCGAACTTGATCGTAGTCGGATAGGACCAGTTTGCGGTGGGGGCAGTCATTTCGTCACCTTCTTGAGATGGTAGGATTTCGGACGCGTCAGCGCGTGATAGCCCAGCACCGAGAGCGAGCCGCCACGGCCCGTTTCCTTGCAGCCGGTCCAGCACAGCGCCGGGTCGAGATAGTCGCAGCGGTTCATGAAGACGGTGCCGGTCTGCAGCCGCTTGCCCATCGCCTCGGCGCGGGCGGGATCGGCGGTCCAGATCGAGCAGGTCAGACCGTAATCGCAATCGTTCATCGCGGCGATGGCTTCCTCGTCATCCTTCACCGGCATGATGCCGACGACGGGACCGAAGCTTTCCTCGCGCATCACGCGCATCTCGTGGTTCACGTCCACGAGGATCTGCGGCGCGAGATAGGCGCCGCCATCGTCTGCCGGGAACAACGAAGGATCGAGCAGCGGCTTCGCGCCATCGGTGATCGCGTCCTCGATCTGGCCGCGCACCACTTCGGCGAAACGCTTGTTCGCCATCGGGCCGAGGGTCGTTTCCGGCTCGAACGGATTGCCCAGGGTCAGCTTGCTTGCCCAGGCTGCGGCCTTTTCGACGAAAGCGTCGTAGAGGCTCGCATGGACGTAGATTCTCTCGATTCCGCAGCAGCACTGGCCCGCGTTGAACAGCGCACCATCCATCAACCCGTCGACCGCCGCGTCCAGGTCGGCGTCTGCGGCGACATAGCCCGGATCCTTGCCGCCCAACTCGAGGCCTAACCCGGTAAAGGTGCCCGCCAGCGCGCGCTCCACCGCGCGACCGCCGCCGACCGAGCCGGTGAAGTTGACGAAATCGAACGCCTTCGCGCCCATCAACTCTTCCGACACCTCATGCGTGAGGTAGACATTCTGGAACACGTCCTGCGGCACGCCCGCCGCGTGGAAGGCTTCGGCGATGCGTTCGCCCACCAGCATCGTTTGCGTCGCGTGCTTCAACATCACCGTGTTGCCCGCGATCAGGGCCGGGACCAGCGAGTTGATCACCGTCATGTAGGGGTAGTTCCACGGCGCGATGATGAAGACGACGCCTACGGGTTCGCGCGCGATCTGGCGCAGGAAGCTGTCGCTCTGCTCGACCACCATCGGGGCCAGCGCCTCTTCGGCGATCGAGGCCATGTAGCCCGCGCGCTCGTTCATGCCGCCGAATTCGCCGCCATAGCGGGTCGGGCGGCCCATTTGCCACGCGAGCTCCTCGACTACTAGGTCTTTCATCTCGTTGAGCTTGGCGATGCCCGCCTCGACGAGCGCGATACGCTCGGACAGCGGGCGCTCGGCCCATGCCGGCTGCGCGGCGCGCAGGCCTGCGGCCAGCGCCTGCGCGTCGGAGGCGCTCAGCGCCTCGCGTTCGGCATAGACCTGCCCGTCGACGGGCGAGATACATTTCAGGGTCTTGGTCATCATGTCTCCTTGCGGGTGTAGGGCCCCGCGGGTCTGTCAAAACTCAGGCGCGTTCGAAACCGCGCATCCGCTCCCAGTCGGTCACAACTCGGTTCTGTTCTTCGATTTCCCAGCGGGCGGCGCGCACGTAATGGGCCATCACATCCTCGCCGAAGGCGGATTTGAGCATGTCCGAACCTTCCAGAGCGCCCAGCGCCTCGGTCAGGGATTTCGGCACCTCGGTCACTTCGCCCGCCTTGTAGATGTCGCCCGCGGCTTCCGGGCCCGGGTCCATCTGCTGCTCGATCCCGGCGAGCCCCGCCGCCAGAAGCGCGGCGCAGGCCAGATAGGGGTTCAGGTCGGCGCCGCCGATGCGACATTCGACGCGGATGGATTTCGTGCCCTCGCCGCAGATGCGGAAACCCGCCGTGCGGTTGTCCAAAGACCAAACCGCTTTCGTCGGCGCGAAAAGCCCCTCGCAGAAACGCTTGTAGCTGTTGGTGTAGGGCGCGAGGAAATAGGTGATGTCACGCGCATGGGCCATCTGCCCGCCGAGATAGTGCCGCATCAGCTCGGACATGCCATTGGGCGCGTCCTTGTCGAAGAAGGCAGGCTTGCCACCCTTCCAGAGCGACTGGTGCACGTGGCTCGAACTGCCCGCCTTGTCGGTGTGGTATTTCGCCATGAACGTCGCCGACAGCCCGTGGGACTGGGCGACTTCCTTGGCGCATTGCTTGACCAGCACATGCATGTCGGCGGTCTGCAGACCGGCCGCATATTTCACGTTCAGCTCTTCCTGACCGCGCTCGGCCTCGCCCTTGGAGCATTCGACCGGCACGCCTGCGGCGTAGAGCGCGTTGCGCATCGCCCGCATCGCCGGTTCGGCGCGCGAATTACCCATGATCGAGTAATCGACATTGTAGCGCGCGACCGGGGTCGGCTCCGGATAGCCCGCGTCGAACAGCTGCGGATAGCTTTCCTCGAACAGGAAGAACTCCAGCTCGGTCGCCATCATCACGTCATAGCCCATGTCCTTCGCGCGCTTGAGCTGCGATTTCAGCATCTGGCGCGGCGCATGGGGGATCGGCTCGTGGCTGTGATGATCGAGCAGATCGCAGATCACCAGCGCCGTGCCCGGAACCCAAGGGATCAGCCGCAGCGTCTCCATGTCGGGCTTCATCACGTAATCGCCGTAGCCGCGTTCCCAGCTGGACGCGTCATAGCCCGGCACCGTGACCATCTCCATGTCGGTCGCCAGCAGGTAGTTGCAGCAATGGGTCTCTTCCCATGCGCTGTCGATGAAATGCGCCGCGTGGAACCGCTTGCCCTGAAGCCGTCCCTGCATATCCACAAGGGCTGCGATGACGGTATCGACCTCGCCAGCATTGACCGCCTTCTTGAGCGCGTCGAACGACATTTTTCGCGACATGAGTTCCTCCGGGATCAGGGTCACCGCGCGAGAGTGCCGCGCGGTGCAAGGCCCTACAAGAGGGCAAATAAGAGCGGGCAGGACGGGCTGCCCGCCGACGAGATCAACCGCAACGGTAGGGCGGGCCTGCCTTGCGCATCGTCTCGTTATACTTGCGGAAGATGTCGACGACTTTCGCCTTCAACTCGCTCTCGGCCGCGATCTCGTCCCAGAACTTGTGCGCCGCATCCTCGACCTTCTGCCATTCGGCATCCGGGATCGTGGTGAGCTGCATGTCCTCGCCATCGACGCGCAGCTTCGCCTCGCCCGACCAGTACCAGTACTGGCGGTGGTAATGCGATTGATCGAAGCAGGTCTTCATCAGCGTCTTCAGACGATCCGGCACTTCGTTCCAACGATCCATGTTGGCGAAGAAGTGGCCGATCCACGCACCCGAGATGTTGTTGGTCAGGAAGTAGGGCGCGTTCTTGCCCCAGCCCGAGGTGTAATCCTCCGTGATGCCCGACCATGCGACGCCGTCAAGCTCGCCGGTCTGCAGCGCGACTTCCACGTCTTCCCACGGAATCGTCACCGGCACCACGCCGAATTGCGCGAGGAAGCGCCCGGCGGTCGGGAAGGTGAAGACCCGCTTGCCGTTCAGATCGTCGAGCGACTTCACCGGCTCTTTCATGGCGAAGTTGCACGGGTCCCACGAGCCCGCCGAGATGTGCTTCACGCCCACGGCCGAATACTGCTCGTCCCAGATCTCGTTGAGACCCCATTCGTTGAACAGCGTCGGCACGTCGAGCGAGTAGCGCAGGCCGAAGGGGAAATAGCCGCCGAAGACGGTGACTTCGGTGGGCGAGGCCATCGAGTCATCGTCGGATTGCACGGCGTCGATCGTGCCCGACTGCATCGCGCGGAACAGCTCGGAGGTCGGCACCAGCTGGTCGGCGTAGTAAAGTTCGATCTCCATCTCGCCATCGGCGATTTCGTTGAAGGTCTTGATGCAGTTATCCACGACCTGTTCAGCCAGCGCGGGGCCGGCATAGGTCTGCATCCGCCACTTGATCGGCGTGGTTTGCGCGACGGCCGGGGCCGCAAGGCCCGCCGCAGCCGCACCCACCGCACCGGTGGTGAGGAACTGTCTTCTTGTCGTCATCACTCTCTCCTTGTTGGTTGATCCCGGTTTTTCCGGGTTATGGTTATCTTCCAAGCACCGCATGCGGCAGCCAGAGCGCCAGCTGCGGAAAGATCATCACGAGGATCAGCGTCAGGACCATCACGCCCACGAAGGGGATCACGGAGGCGTAGATCACAGGCAACGTGAATTCCTTCGGCGCCATCGCCTTCATCAGGAACAGGTTATAGCCGAAGGGGGGCGTGAGATAGGCAACCTGACAGGTGATGGTATAAAGGACACCGTACCAGATCATGTCGAAGCCCAGATGCCGGGCGAGCGAGACATAGACCGGAGCCACGATCACCAGCATCGCCGTGTCGTCGAGGAACATCCCCATCACGAGGAAGCTCAGCTGCATCAGGATCAGGATCTGCCACGGGCCGAGACCGAGGCTGTCGGTGAAGAAATCCTCGATCGCGCGGCCCGCACCCAGACCGTCGAACACCGCCCCGAAGGATAGCGCCGCGGTTATGATCAGCATGAACATCACGGTGATCTTGAGCGTGTTCTCGGTCGCGACCTGGAACACCTGCCAGGTGAAGCGCCGCTTGATAACCGCCGCGAAGACAGCGGCCAGCGCGCCGATCACCGAGGCTTCGGTCAGGCTCGCCCAGCCTTTGAGGAATGGCACCATCATCGCAATGAAGATGAACACCGGCATCAGACCCGCACGCAGCAGACGCAGTTTCTCGCGCATGGTGATCATCGCGCGCTCTTCCGCATCCATCGGCGGGGCGAGGTCGGGGTTCAGTTTGCAGCGGATCACGATATAGGCGACGAAAAGCGTGGCCATCAGAAGCCCCGGCACCGCGCCGGCCAGCCACAGTTCGGAAACCGGCTGGCGTGCGATCAGCGAGAACAGCACCAGCACGACCGAAGGCGGAATCAGGATGCCGAGGCTCGACCCCGCCTGAATCACGCCCGAGATCATCAGCTTGTCGTAGTTCCGGCGCAGCAGTTCCGGCAGCGCGATCGTCGCCCCGATCGCCATGCCCGCGACCGACAGCCCGTTCATCACCGAGATCATCACCATCAACATGATTGTCCCGATGGCGAGGCCCCCCGGTAATGGCCCGAACCAGACGTGGAACATCCGATATAGGTCTTCGGCCAGACGGCTCTCGGACATCACATAGCCCATGTAGACGAACATCGGCAGCGTCAGCAGCGGCGTCCATTTCATCAGCTTCATGACCGAGCCGAAGCCCATCTGCGTGCCGCCCGGCCCCCAGAGCCAGAAGGCCGCGACGACCGCGACGAAGCCGATCGCGCCGAAAACGCGCTGACCGGTCAGCATCATCAGCAGCATCGTCGAGAACATCAAAAGGGCGATGGTGTTGTGATCCATCAGATTTCCTCTCCGCGAATAGTCGCGACATCGCGGATCAGAAGCGCCACGGCCTGCAGGAACAGAAGCGCGAAGCCCGTCGTGATGATGACCTTGATCGGCCACAGCACCGGACGCCACGCGGTCGGATTTCGCTCGTTGTATTCGAAGGAATAGACCGTCGAGTCATAGGCCGAGTAGACCATGATCCCGAGATAGAAGAGCAGCGCGAAGACGGTGAAAGCATCCCACCACGCCTGCCCCTTCGCCGACCAGCGGGAATATAGCAGGTCCATCCGCACGTTGGTATCGCCCTGCAGCGTCCACGGCGCGCCCAGCATGTAATAGGCCACCAGCGTGAACTGGGCCATTTCCAGCGTCCAGAGTGCGGGGATCTGCACAATCTTCGTCACCGACGAGAACAGCATGATGCCCATGATGACGTAGAGCAGGTACATCGCCAGTTTGCCGAGCTTGCGATTGAACCCGTCGATCAGGCGGACATAGGCGACACTCCAGCGTGGCATCAGGCGGCCTCCCCGTTATTTGCGGTGATCCGTGACAGCGCGGCTTGCAGTACCGGCGCAAGCGTCGCGGCCATCGCCTCCTGCGCGGCGGGATCGGCGATCAGATCGTTGCGCAGTTCCAGCATGACATTCGGCAGCCCCATCGGCGTCGCTTGCAGCGCCAGCGTATGACAGACGCCATCGGCGCCTGAGTAAGGTTCGTTAAGACGCGTATCGAGCTCGGTGACACGGCGGGCTTCCTCGAGAACCGCCTGCGCAAAGCTCGGATCGGCGTCGTGGATCACGCCGAACTCTACCGCGCGGGGCTGACCGAACCAGATCGGCGTGAAGGAATGCACCGTGACCAGTGCAGTGGCTTGCCCGCGCGCCAGCCGCTCGGCAACGAGACCGCCCAGAGCCGCGTGGAACGGAAGATAAAGCGCCTCGGTGCGGGCGCTGCGGTCGTCCGGTGTCAGCCCCGCATTGCCGGGGATCTCGTGGATCTCCGATTGCACGGGCATGGCTCCGGTATGATGCGGCGGGCGGTTGAGATCGTAGATCAGCCGCGACTGGCAGGCCGCAACCAGCGGTGCCTCCAATTTCGCAGCCAGACCGCGCGCGAGGCCCAGCGCGCCGGGATCCCAGGCGATATGCGCGTCGCGTTGATCGGGGGTCAATCCCAGCTCGCCCCAAGGCGCGGGAAAGGCATTCGACGCATGTTCGCAGACCAGAACGATCTGGCCCGAACGCTCTGCGCCTTCGATGTCCACCGCTGCATGCGCGCTGTTCAAATTGGTCCCTTCCTGTTGCAAGGCGCGATTCTGCGTCGCGTCCTTAGCGTCAGGCTCGCCCCGGCACCTCGTGTCTGTCAAGAAAATTTCAGAGAAGAAAATTCTGTTACAATCATTTCTAACGTGATTCGCACGGGAGTGCCCGATTTGTCAGCAGCCACGCAAAGCATCGAAGACAGGCTCCGGTCGGGCATCGAAGAGATGACCCGGACCGAGAAGCAGCTCGCAGGACATATCCTGCGTCACTATCCGATGGCGCTTCTGGGATCTGTCGCGCAGCTGGCGCGCGCCGCCGAGGTCTCCTCTCCCACCGTCGTGAGACTTGCCCAGAAGATGGGCTATGGTGGCTATCCGGGACTGCAGCAGGCGGTGCGCGACGAGCTGGAGGCGCAGCTTGTCTCACCGCTCGTCAAACATGACCGCTGGGCGGGGGATGCGCCCGATACCCATATGATCAACCGCTTCGCCGATACGGTTCTGGGCAACCTGCAGGCGACCCTGAAGCAGATCGACCATGCCGAGTTCGACGCCGCCGCCGCGATGATGGCCGATCCGAAGCGGCGCATTTTCGCGACCGGGGGCCGGATCACCGGCCCGATCGCAGCTTATTTCGTGGCACATATGAAGGTGATCCGGCCCGGGGTCGAGCTGCTCGAACCGCTATCGAACAGCTGGCCGCCCGCGCTTCTGGAGATGCAGAAGGGCGACGTGCTGCTGGTATTCGACATTCGCCGCTATGAATCGAGCGTGCTGCAACTGGTGGAGATGGCGGTCGAGCAGGGCGCGGAAGTCGTGCTGATCACCGATCCCTGGGTCTCGCCTGCCGCGGCGCATGCGCGCTATCGGTTTTCGGCGCAGATCGAAGCGCCCTCGGCATGGGATTCGACGGTCGCGATTCAGGTTCTGGTCGAAACGTTCATGGCTGCGATCCAGTCGCTCACTTGGGAGGAAACCTCGGCCCGCATGGCTAGGCTCGAGGCGCTTTACGATCGCGCGCGCTTTTTCCGCAGGAAATAAGACGGAGCGCGGGCCGCTGCACGAGGACGCGCCACCCGAAAACGAAAAAGTCGCGCAACCCAGATGAGTTGCGCGACTTTTTAGTAGTGGTGCCCAGGAGAGGACTCGAACCTCCACGCCTTGCGGCACACGGACCTGAACCGTGCGCGTCTACCAATTCCGCCACCTGGGCAGGTGCCGTGGAGCGCGAGATACAGAGCGGCGCTGGGACTGTCAACGGGGATCGACACGAAAAATTCGCAAGCTTTCACTCTTCGGGTCTTTGGCCTTGTTCCCGCGGGGGCGAGGCGGTAATCAAAGGACGAAATTCTTGCAAGGAAAGGCCTCTGCCCATGTCCAAGCTGGTTACGATCTACGGCGGTTCGGGGTTCGTCGGGCGGTATATCGCGCGGCGCATGGCAAAGGACGGTTGGCGGATTCGCGTTGCGGTCCGGCGTCCGAACGAGGCGCTCTTCGTCAAACCCTACGGTGCGGTCGGGCAAGTCGAGCCGGTCTTCTGTAACATTCGCGATGATGCCAGCGTGCGCGCGGCGATGCAGGGCGCGGATGCGGTGATCAACTGCGTCGGCATCCTGGTGAACGAAGGCAAGAACAAGTTCGGGGCGGTGCAGGCCGAAGGCGCAGGCCGCGTGGCACGTATCGCCGCAGAGATGAACGTGCCGAAACTGGTGCAGATCTCGGCCATTGGCGCCGATCCGGACAGCCCCAGCGAATATGCCCGCACCAAGGCTGCGGGCGAGAAAGCGGTTCTGGAGGCCTATCCGCAGGCCGTGATCCTGCGTCCCTCGATCATTTTCGGCAACGAGGACGGTTTCTTCAACAAGTTCGCCTCGATGGCGCGCTTCACCCCGATCCTTCCGATCACCGGTGGCAAGACCAAGTTCCAGCCGGTCTTCGTCGACGATGTCGCGAAGGTGGCGGTCATGGGCGCCGACGGGAAAGTCGCGCCCGGCATCTATGAACTCGGCGGGCCGGATGTAGAAACCTTCCACGACCTGATGAAGCAGATGCTGGCAGTGATCCACCGTCGTCGGCTCGTGCTGTCGCTGCCGCGCTGGATCGCAAGCATCATGGGCGGCGTCTTCGATCTGGGCCAGGCCGTCACCGGCGGGCTGTTCACCAACCGTATCCTCACGCGCGATCAGGTGAAGAACCTGCAGGCTGACAATGTCGTGTCCGAGGGGGCGAAAGGCTTCTCCGATCTCGGAATCCATCCTATGGCAATGGAAGCCGTGATGCCCGGCTACCTGTGGCGCTTCCGTCCCGGTGGCCAGTATGACGACATCAAGGCTTCCGCGAAGAACCTTCGCAAGACCTGACCCACCTCCAAGCGTCGCGTGCGGCGCAGTTCTGACATAGGCGGTATTCTTGAGCTATCTGAACGATGTTCTGCTCGGTGTGATCGAAGGGATCACCGAGTTCCTCCCGATTTCGAGCACTGGCCACCTCATTCTCGCCGAACATTGGCTCGGTACGCGCTCGGATACCTACAATATCGTCATTCAGGCCGGGGCGATCCTCGCCGTCACACTGATCTACTGGCGCCGCCTGATGGAACTGCTGTTCAACTGGCGCGATCCTGAAAACCGCGACTATTTAGCGAAGCTGACCGTTGCCTTCCTGATTACGGCTGTTCTGGGCCTGATCGTAAAGAAGATGGGCTTCGAGTTGCCGACGGCCATTCAGCCAGTCGCCTGGGCGCTGGTGATCGGCGGCTTCTGGATGCTCTTTGCCGAACGCGTCGCGGATCGTCAGCCCGATAGCAGCCACGTCTTCTGGCGTGTCGCGATCGCAGTCGGGATCGCGCAGATCGTGGCCGGGGTCTTTCCGGGCACCTCGCGTTCCGCCACGACGATCTTCGTAGCGATGCTTCTGGGCACCTCGAACCGCGCGGCCGCGACGGAATTCGCCTTCCTCGTCGGCATCCCCACCATGTATGCGGCGAGCGGTTACGAATTGCTCAAACAGTTCAAGGACGGGGCCGGCGGCAACGAGGACTGGACCGCGCTCAGCGTTGCCTTCATCGTCTCGACAATCACGGCCTTTGTCGCGGTGAAATGGCTCCTTGGCTACATTCAGGGGCACCGTTTCACCATCTTCGCGATCTACCGGATCATCTTCGGTGGGCTCTTGCTGAGCCTCGCGGCGGTCGGTGTGCTAGGCTGACGAAGCGCGAATCGCTTTTTGGCGGTGCGTCATCTTCAGGAAAATCAGGGAAAAGCCGCAATAACGTAAACTAAGCTGACCTAGTTTGAGTGATTTTGAGGAGCCTTCTCGCGCACCTCACACAAAAAACGCACATTTAGGTCAGTCTTGCTTACTTTTATTGCTGCGGCAAGCGGTGTAGTCATGCGCACCCACCGGTTTTCTAGGGAGGCGCCACAATGGCCAAGCAACCGATGCTCAAGTTCGTCAAGACGGCGAAAGAGATGCCTCAGAAGCGCGACGCGAACGTGCGCTCCCATGATTTCAACGAAATCTATCGCGAATACGCGGACGAGAAGGCTGCCGAGCAGGCGAGCCGCTGCAGCCAGTGCGGCGTGCCGTATTGCCACACGCATTGCCCGCTCCATAACAACATCCCCGACTGGCTGCGCCTGACCGCCGAAGGCCGTCTGCAGGAAGCCTATGAGATGTCGCAGGCGACCAATACCTTCCCGGAAATCTGCGGTCGCATCTGCCCGCAGGATCGTCTGTGCGAAGGCAACTGCGTGATCGAACAGTCGGGCCACGGCACCGTCACCATCGGCGCGGTCGAGAAATACATCACCGACACCGCTTTCGACATGGGCTGGGTGAAGCCGATCAAACCGGCGACCGAGCGTGCCGAAAGCGTCGGCATCATCGGCGCGGGTCCGGGCGGCCTGGCAGCGGCCGACATGCTGCGTCGCGCAGGCGTTCAGGTCACCGTCTATGACCGCTACGACCGCGCGGGCGGCCTGATGACTTACGGCATCCCCGGCTTCAAGCTCGAGAAAGACATCGTCATGCAGCGCGTGAAGCAGCTGGAAGATGGCGGCGTCGAATTCGTGCTGAACTGCAATGTCGGCACCGACATCTCCTTCGACGCGATCCGCGGAAAGCATGACGCGGTTTTGATCGCGACGGGCGTCTACAAGACGCGCGAACTGACCGACGAGGGTGCAGACGCCGCCGGCATCGTGCGCGCGATCGACTATCTCACCGCCTCGAACCGCAAGAGCTTCGGCGACGAGGTACCGGAATTCGAGGACGGCACGCTCAACGCCAAGGACAAGCGCGTCCTCGTCATCGGCGGGGGCGACACCGCGATGGACTGCGTGCGCACCGCGATCCGTCAGGGCGCCACTTCGGTGAAATGTCTCTATCGACGCGACCGCGCCAACATGCCGGGCTCGCAGCGCGAAGTGCAGAATGCCGAGGAAGAAGGCGTGGAATTCGTCTGGCTCTCCGCACCGGCCGGCTTCTCGGGCAATCCCGTCACCAACTGCTCGGTACAGCGGATGCGTCTGGGCGCTCCGGACAAGTCGGGCCGTCAGAGCCCAGAGAAGATCGAGGGCGGCATCTATGACGAAGAGGCCGACCTGGTGATCAAGGCGCTCGGTTTCGAGCCCGAAGACCTGCCCGGCGCGTGGGACGCCGACGATCTGGAGACGACCCGCTGGGGCACCGTGAAGGCCGAGTTCGGCACCCACGCGACCTCGATCCCCGGCGTCTACGCGATCGGCGACATCGTGCGCGGTGCTAGCCTCGTTGTCTGGGCGATCCGCGACGGGCGCGAAGCGGCTGGCTCGATCCTGAGCTATCTCGAAAACGTGGCGGCGGTGGCAGCGGAGTGATCCGCGCCCTGTCGATCTGAAAAGGAATGCATGCGATGCGGTCGAATTTTCTCGGCATGGCGATCTGCGGGGGGCTCTTCAGCGCCCTGCCCGCCCATGCCGCAGACTTCAAGCCGCCGCAGGGCTGCGAGGTCTTCATGACCGTGCAGATGCATAACTGTCAGGTCGCCAATTACTATCGCTGCGCCGCCGATCCCGAGGGCGATCTCTGGACCGCGTTCGCGGATGGCGAGGGCATCTATTACCTGAGCCATATAGATTCCGAAACTCGCTGGCTCGAAAGCGTGTCGACCGATACCGGCGAGATCGAGATGTTCGATCCGGGCGCGTCGAAGGACGCCCCCTCGTTCTCGGCGCTCTTGTCGGATGGCAAGGACGATTACGATTTCGTCACACGGTCGAATTACCGGGGCCTGCGCCGCTATGTCGGCAGCGATGCCCTCACCGGCAATTCGCTCAGCATCGACGATGTCCCGCTCGAGACAATCACCTTCGACCTGCGCGAAGACGACCAGAACGGCCAAACCGTCGCGACCCGCACCGGCACGCAATATATCTCGCGCAAGTATCGCGTGTTCTTCAGCGGTGCCGAGCGGTTCGAGAACGATCAGGGCGATGTCGTGAGTTATGACGACAGCCCGGTACGCTTCGACTTTCCCGGCGATCCCGGTTTTTCGACCGAGACGCCTGAATATGACTGCGACCTGATGATGACGGAGGCCGATCTGCGGCCCACGCGCGTCAGCCTCGCCCCCCTTTCCCGCTCTTTCTCCAAGGAGGCACTGCAATGACCAAATATGACGAAGCCTGGGTGGCCGCCGAGGAAGCGAAACGCCAGTGGATGAACGAGAATTCGCTGTGGAAGGAAGATGACGAGAAGGCGTCCTGCGGCGTCGGTCTCGTGGTGTCGATCGACGGCAAGGCCTCGCGCCGCGTCGTGGAGAACGGCATCGACGCGCTGAAGGCGATCTGGCACCGCGGCGCGGTCGATGCCGACGGCAAGACCGGCGACGGCGCGGGCATCCACGTCCAGATCCCGGCCCCCTTCTTCTACGACCAGATCCGCCGCACCGGCCACGAGCCGGACATGGAGAAAATGGTTGCCGTCGGTCAGGTCTTCCTGCCGCGCACCGATTTCGGCGCGCAGGAGCGCTGCCGCACGATCGTCGAATCCGAAGTTCTTCGGATGGGTCACTACATCTACGGCTGGCGCCACGTTCCGGTGAACACCGAAGTGCTGGGCGAGAAGGCCAACGCAACGCGTCCCGAGATCGAGCAGATCCTGATCCGCAACGACAAGGACATCGACGAGGAGCAGTTCGAGCGCGAGCTCTACATCATCCGCCGCCGCATCGAGAAAGCGGCGATCGCTGCGCAGATCAACGGGCTCTACATCTGCTCGCTGTCGACGCGCTCGATCATCTACAAAGGCATGATGCTGGCCGAGCAGGTCGCGGAATTCTATCCCGATCTGAAGGATGAGCGCTTCGAATCCGCCTTCGCGATCTATCACCAGCGCTATTCCACCAACACCTTCCCGCAGTGGTGGCTGGCGCAGCCGTTCCGGATGCTGGCGCATAACGGCGAGATCAACACGATCAAGGGCAATACCAACTGGATGAAGAGCCATGAAATCCGCATGGCCTCCTCGGCCTTCGGCGACAGCGCCGAAGACATCAAGCCGATCATCCCGGCAGGTGCGTCGGATTCCGGTGCGCTCGATGCGGTGTTCGAACTGATGGTCCGCTCGGGCCGCAACGCGCCGATGGTGAAGACCATGCTCGTGCCCGAGCCGTGGTCGAAATCCACCGATACGATGCCGTCCGCGTGGCAGGACATGTATGCCTATTGCAACGCCGTGATGGAGCCGTGGGACGGCCCCGCCGCGCTGGCGATGACCGATGGCCGCTGGGTCTGCGGCGGTCTCGACCGCAACGGCCTGCGCCCGCTGCGCTATGTCATTACTGGTGACGGCGTCCTGATCGCAGGCTCGGAAGCCGGCATGGTGCCGATCGATGAGGCGACGGTCGTGGAAAAGGGCGCGCTTGGCCCGGGTCAGATGATCGCGGTCGATATGCGCGAGGGCAAGCTCTACCACGACACCGAAATCAAGGACAAACTGGCCGCGGCACAACCCTTCGGCGAATGGGTCGGCAAGGTTACCGATCTGAACGCGATCCTCGTGGACGTGCCGGAAGAGCCGAAATTCTCCGGCGGCACGCTGCGCAAGCGTCAGGTCGCAGCGGGCTACACGGTCGAAGAGATTGAACAGATTCTCGCGCCGATGGCAGAGGACGGCAAGGAAGCCATCGCCTCGATGGGCGACGACACGCCGCCTGCGGTTCTGTCCAAGCAATACCGTCCGCTGAGCCATTTCTTCCGTCAGAACTTCAGCCAGGTGACCAACCCGCCGATCGACTCGCTTCGTGAAAGCCGGGTGATGTCGCTCAAGACGCGCTTCGGCAACCTGAAGAACGTCCTCGACGAGGACAGCTCGCAGACCGAAATCTGGATCCTCGAAAGCCCGTTCCTCGCGAATTCCGAATTCGACCACATGCTCAAGGAATTCGGCGAGCAGGTGGCGATGATCGACTGCACCTTCCCGGCCAATGCGGATCAGGATGCGCTGCGCGAGGGTCTGACCCGGATCCGTCAGGAAGCCGAAGACGCGGTGCGCTCGGGTGCGCTGCATATCGTGCTGACCGACGAGGAGCAGGACGAGAACAAGGTCGCGATGCCGATGATCCTCGCGACCTCGGCGGTGCATAGCTGGCTGACGCAGAAAGGTCTGCGGACCTTCTGTTCGATCAACGTCCGCTCGGCGGAATGTATCGACCCGCATTACTTCGCGGTGCTGATCGGCTCGGGCGCGACCACAGTGAACGCCTATCTCGCGCAGGACACGATCGCCGACCGGATCGACCGTGGGCTGCTGAGCGGCTCGCTCGTCGATGCGATGCGCAAGTATCGCGATGCGATCGACGCCGGTCTGCTGAAGATCATGTCGAAGATGGGGATCTCGGTGATTTCCTCCTATCGCGGCGGTCTGAACTTCGAAGCCGTGGGTCTGTCGCGCGCGATGGTCGCGGAATATTTCCCCGGCATGCACTCGCGCATCTCCGGCATCGGTCTGCACGGCATCCAGCACGCGCTTGAAGGCGTGCATGCGAAGGGCTGGAAAGGCGGTCAGGACGTGCTGCCGATCGGCGGCTTCTACAAAGCGCGCCGCACCGGCGAAAGCCACGCCTGGGGCGCGCAGTCGATGCACATGCTGCAATCGGCCTGTAACCGCGCGAGCTATGACCTGTGGAAGCAGTATTCCGCGATGATGCGGGCGAACCCGCCGATCCACATCCGCGACATGCTGGACATCAAGTCGCTGGGCAAGCCGGTGCCGATCGAAGAGGTCGAGTCGATCACCTCGATCCGTAAGCGTTTCGTGACGCCGGGCATGTCGTTGGGCGCGCTTTCGCCCGAGGCGCACAAGCTCCTGAACGTCGCGATGAACCGGATCGGTGCGAAGTCGGACTCGGGTGAAGGCGGCGAAGACCCGGCGCATTTCGTGCCCGAGCCGAACGGCGACAACCCGTCGGCGAAGATCAAGCAGGTGGCGTCGGGCCGTTTCGGTGTCACCGCCGAATACCTCAACCACTGCGAAGAGCTTGAGATCAAGGTCGCTCAGGGTGCCAAGCCCGGTGAAGGCGGCCAGCTTCCGGGGATGAAAGTCACCGACCTGATCGCGCGTCTGCGGCACTCGACCAAGGGCGTAACCCTGATCTCGCCGCCGCCGCACCACGACATCTACTCGATCGAAGACCTCGCGCAGCTGATCTACGACCTCAAGCAGATCAACCCGAAGGTCAAAGTGACGGTGAAGCTGGTGGCGTCCTCGGGCGTCGGCACGATCGCGGCCGGTGTCGCGAAGGCGAAGGCCGATATCATCCTGATCTCGGGCCACAACGGCGGCACGGGCGCATCGCCCGCGACCTCGATCAAATATGCCGGTCTCCCGTGGGAGATGGGTCTGACCGAGGCGCATCAGGTTCTCGCGATGAACAACCTGCGCGAACGCGTCACCCTGCGGACCGATGGCGGTCTGCGCACGGGGCGTGACATCGTGATGGCGGCAATGATGGGGGCCGAGGAATACGGCATCGGCACTGCCGCCCTGATCGCGATGGGCTGCATCATGGTCCGTCAGTGTCAGTCGAACACCTGCCCGGTGGGCGTCTGTACCCAGGATCCGGAGCTGCGCGCCAAGTTCACCGGCACCGCGGACAAGGTGGTGAACCTCATCACCTTCTACGCTCAGGAAGTACGCGAAATCCTCGCCTCGATCGGTGCGCGTTCGCTCGACGAGGTGATCGGGCGCGCCGATCTTCTCAGCCAGGTGAGCCGCGGGTCGGCGCATCTCGACGATCTGGATCTCAATCCGCTCCTGATCACCGTCGATGGCTGGGACAAGATCGTCTACGACCGCTCGAAGCCGCGTAACTGGGTTTCGGACACGCTCGATGCCGAGATCATCAAGGACGGTCACCGCTTCTTCGAGGATGGCGAGAAGATGCAGCTCTCCTACGCGGTGCGCAACACGCTGCGCACCATCGGGACGCGCGCCTCTTCGCACATCGTGAAGAACTTCGGGATGCGCAACGCGCTGCAATCGGACCACCTGACGGTGAAGCTGACCGGCTCCTGCGGTCAGTCGCTGGGCGCCTTCGCGGCCCCGGGTCTGAAGATCGAAGTGTCGGGCGATGCCAACGACTATGTCGGCAAAGGTCTCTCGGGTGGCATGATCGTCGTCCGTCCGCCCATGGCTTCGCCGCTGGTGGCCTCCGAGAACACGATCATCGGCAACACCGTGCTTTACGGCGCGACCGAGGGTTACCTCTTCGCGGCGGGCCGCGCGGGCGAGCGCTTCGCGGTGCGTAACTCGGGTGCGAAAGTGGTGATCGAGGGCTGCGGCTCCAACGGTTGCGAATACATGACCGGCGGCGTCGCGGTGATCCTCGGCTCGATCGGCCCGAACTTCGGTGCGGGCATGACCGGCGGCATGGCCTATCTCTACGATCCGGACAATACGGCGGAAGAGCTGATCAATCTCGAAAGCCTCGTCACCTGCGGGCTGGGCCACGAGCATTGGGAAGCCGAGCTGAAAGGCCTGATCGAGCGTCACGTCGCCGAAACGGGATCGCGCAAAGGCGCCGATATTCTCCAGCACTGGGAGACCGAGAAGGCCAACTTCCTGCAGGTCTGCCCGAAGGAAATGCTGGCGCATCTGTCCTATCCGCTCAGCGACGAGCCGCAGGCAGTGCCGGCGGAATAAGGGAACCCACCCCCTCACGGAACCGTTTCAAAGGGCGAGACAGATGTCTCGCCCTTTGTTCTGTCTGGAGGTAACGATGTCCGAATTACTGGTGATGGCGCATGAAACGGAAGCCGCCGGTTTCGCGATGCGCGAGGAACTGACCGCCCTCGAGAAAGAGGGATTTTTCCGGTCGCAGGACATTGTCGTCGTGACCCGCGAGCAAAGCGGCGCGGTCCGGGTCCATGAGAACAGCAATACGGTCGCCCTCGGCGCGATCGGCGGCGCGGTCTGGGGCGGCGTCCTCGGGTTGGTTTTCCTGTCGCCACTGGTCGGGGCAGTAGTGGGCGCCGGGGCCGGGGTGATCTCGGGCAAGTTCACGGATGTCGGGCTGAATACCTCCTTCCTGCGCGAGGCGGGAGAGAGCCTGCCGGAAGGCGGCTCTGCGGTTTTCATCATGCTTAAGAAAGCCAGCGCCGCCGAAGTGCTCGACCGAATGCGGACACTGGGCCATGCAAGCGGCCGCGTGCTGCAGATTCCCCTGCCGGAAGATTTCCACGAACGGCTGGAAGTCGCGCTCTCCTCCGGGGGCACCACGGCCTTCACCGGCGAGGAAATCAGCGAAGGCTCGACCGGCAGCCTTGCTCGTATGGTCGGCCCCTCTGCGCTCTGAATTGGCCCGTCGCCGGGCTGCCACTTTTTAATCCTGTGTTAATTTTGCGCCTTACAGGCGCCTTCGTGTCGCCCAGATCGCTGCTTACCACGTAACGAATAACCAATAATAACGTTACCAGGGCAGTAAAGATGGCGACTTATTACGATCAGTTCTACGTCATGGACCCGGGCAATCCGCCCACCGCAGGCACCGTCCTGTCTCCGACGACATTCGAAATCGTCGACAGGAACAACGACAACTGGATATCAAGCAGCAACGGTGCCCGCGACACGATCAACGGCCAACGCGTCACCGATGTCTGGCGCGGCGACACGATCACGATCGAACGTGCGAACGGCGTGCAGGAAACGATCACCGGCGATACGTTCTACCTGCGCGACGGGACGGCCGTGTTTACGCCCTCGGACGGTACGATCCTCCACAACGCGACCTTCGTCAGCTCGACCTACGTCACGCAAAGCACGCAGGCCCCTGTCGGCGACCTCGGACCCGCCTGTTTTCTCGCCGGCACGCGGATCGAGACACCCACTGGTCCGCGTGCGGTCGAAACGCTCTCGGCAGGCGATCTCGTCTCAACCGAAGACGAAGGGCCGCAGCCGCTCCTTTGGGCG
Organism: Thioclava sp. IC9; assembly: GCF_002213225.1. NCBI lineage: Bacteria > Pseudomonadati > Pseudomonadota > Alphaproteobacteria > Rhodobacterales > Paracoccaceae > Thioclava > Thioclava sp. IC9. Next base: position 168,745 of record NZ_NBNX01000004.1, on the reverse strand, counting down.
GGGGGACGGGTCTGCCGTGGCGCCGGCCTTTACGCGCCGGTCCGCTTCGCCGCCGGTGCCATTGGCAACGAACGTCCGCTCTACGTATCGCAGGAACACCGGATGTTGCTGCGCGGCTGGCGCGCCGAGATCGCCTGCGCGGATAGCGAGGTGCTGATCGCCGCAAAGCATCTGGTGAATGGCAAAAGCGTGCGGATCGAGCCGAGGGCAACCGTCCACTATCGCCATCTGCTTTTCGCGCGGCATCATATTCTGATTGCCGAAGGTGCGCCGAGCGAGAGCCTCTTTCCAGGGAACATGATCCTCGACGAAGATCGCGACCTCGCGCAGGAGATCCGCACCGCGTGGACAGCCGTCTCAGACGCACCGATCGAAACCATGGTAACGGCGCGACAGGTGGCACGCGGGCCGGAATTGGCGCTCCTTGTCGCTTGACCCCTCGGGGCGCGCTGTGACTTATACGCGCATGGCAAAGAGCACGAAAAAAACGGGCAGAAAGCCCGCCAAACGCAGCACGAAATCGAGTGTCTCCACCCGCATGCGAGCGCCGTTTCGCGGCGCTCTTAAATGGGCGCTGCGCGGCCTGCTCGGTCTCGTCGCGCTCGTGCTCGTGCTTATGGTTCTTTTCAAGTTCGTTAACCCACCGACCACCTGGACGATTTGGAGCGAACGCCAGCGGCTCGGTGCGGTGGATCAGAAATGGGTGCCGCTCGAGGATATTGCGCCGGTGCTTGCCCGGTCGGTCGTCGCGGCGGAGGATGCCAATTTCTGCAATCACTGGGGCTTCGACATGCGCGCGATCCGCAAGGCGATCGACGATGGCGCCAATCGCGGCGCCTCGACGATCACCCAGCAGACCGTGAAGAACGTGTTTCTCTGGCAGGGCCGAAGCTGGCTGCGCAAGGCGCTGGAGGCGTCTATGACACCGCTCGCCGAAGCGATCTGGGGCAAGAGACGGATTTTGGAAATCTATCTTAACGTCGCCGAGTTCGATGAGGGAGCGTTCGGGGTGGATGCTGCGGCGCATCGCTATTTCCGCAGCACACCCGACAAGCTGAGCGCCCGGCAATCCGCGCTGATCGCAGGCGTCCTGCCGGACCCGAAGGACCGTTCGGCAGCGAAGCCCGGCAGCTTCCTGTCGCGCCGCGCGCGTTCGATCATGGATGGCGCGGCGACGATCCAGAAAGACGGCCGCGCCAGTTGCTTCGAGTGATCATTCGGCCGGTTCGGTCATCGGCCGCATGACCGCGAACAGCTCCGCCACCTTGATGCCGAATTTGCGCATCTGCGACCGGTTCAGAAGCGTCCCGTCCGGCATCAGGTAAATCCAGTCGGTCACGTCGAGCACATGGCCGCCCGCGTCTTCCGGCAGCCGCAGCCGGTACCGCATCCGCAGCGCGTTGCCCGACTGCTCCATCTCGGCGCGACCTTCGATATCGTCGGCGGTCGAGCTGATTTCGCCGTTCGGCCCGAACTGAATATTCCATGCCCGGCTCTGGCGACGCCCTGAGGCATATTCGAACTCTTCCTCGATTACGCCACCGTCATTGGTGAACCGCCCCGTCATCACAGCGCGGAAGCGGGAGGTGACGCGGCCGTCGGGCCCGTAGATCATGCCGTGCGCCTCGACAGGACCGTCGAAGGCCCGCCGGATGTCGAATTCTGGGCTCTCTGCCGCGTAATCCGCAGATTTCTGCGCCGGGAAAGAGAAGAAGAAGTGTCGGACCAGCAAAGCCGCAAAGATCAGGGCCGCGACGACAATTAACAATTTCAGCATCATGTTAAGCCCTCGCATGTGCCAGTTGCACCTGAACGACATCGGTATGGCCGACCGCGAAAGCCGCCGCGCAGGCTTCGAGATAGTAGGCCCAGTTGCGCAGGAATTCCGGGCCAAAGCCCAACTCGGCAGCCCGCGCGCTGCGCTCTTTCAAGCGGGCGGCCCATTGCCGGCAGGTTTCGGCATAGTCCTGCCCGAAAGCGAAGCTGTCCTTCACCGCCAGGCCCGCCTTTGCCGCCTGATCCCGGATCACGCCGTCCGACAGGAGCATCCCGCCGGGGAAGGTGTATTGCCGGATGAAATCCGAGGTCTCGCGATATTTCGGAAAGTAGGAATCAGACACTGTTATGGCCTGAATCATTGCCGAACCGCCCTCCGCCAGCCGCTCTTTCAGAGTACGGAAATAGTTCGGCCAGTAGCGCTCTCCGACCGCTTCGATCATCTCGATGGAGACGATATGATCGAACTGCCCCGGCGTACGGCGATAGTCCTGAAGCCGGATATCCGCGCGCCCGTCGAGCCGCGCATCGGCATAGCCTTTCTGACTGGGCGAGATCGTGATGCCGGTGACGTGGCGCCCCTGCTCGGCCGCGCGTTCGGCGAAATGTCCCCAGCCGCAGCCGATCTCCAGAACCTGCTCCCCCTCGCCCATCCGATCGAGAATGCGATCGAGCTTGCGGTTTTGGGCCCGGTGCAGATCGCTGTCGCCCGGCGCGAAAAGCGCCGACGAATAGCTCATCCCTTCATCGAGCCAGAGTTGATAAAACTCATTTCCGACATCGTAATGCGCCCGAATGTTGCGCGAAGCGCCACGCAGCGAATTGGCCCGCATCAACCGGTCGATCAGGCGGAATTTCAGGTTCGACCAGAAGCCCGCATAGGCATAGCCGTCGACCACATCGAGGTTCTTCAGCGCGAGAGAAAGAAGCGACTCGATAGAGGAGGTTTCCCATAGCCCCGCAATATAGGCCTCGCCAAGGCCGACATCGCCGCGAGACGCCATCGCCACCACGGCTTGCCAGTCGCGGATTTCCATATCGGCCTGCGGCTCTCCGTGACCAAAGCGGCGAGCGGTGCCGTCGGGCAGGCGCAAATAGAGCGTCCCATGCTCGATCTTCTCGCATGTGGCGAGGAATTCGCTGCGGATGCGGTTGGTCAGGAAAGGCATCATTGGCTGATCTCCTCGGTCGGGGGTGTGGGCCGCGGCAGGTAGCGGGCGCCTTTGAGCTTGAGCCGCAGGGCCTGCCAGTAGATCAGGCCGAGCGTGCGAATTGGGGTGAGCGGACGGCGCAGCGCCATCCCGAGAAGTGCCGCCGAGGTGAGTGGACGCCGGTCGGTCACGAGGGTCGCAACCACGCCTTCTTCTCCATTTCGGTGGTCGATGCGGATGCGGATATGTTCCGCCCGGATATCGAAGCGGAAGCGATACTCGCCCGCGATCGTCTGGAACGGGGAAACATGGAAGATCTTCGCGGCGTGAAGCTCGGTTTCCGCAGAAATAGGGTCGAAATCGGGGGTGGCGCAGAGATAGGAGTGCCGATCACCGAAAGTGTTGTTCACCTCCGCGATAACGGCGCGCAGGTCGTCTTGCGCATCATAGGCCAGCCAGAAATTCACAGGGTTGAACCCCGCCCCGAGAATTTTCGGTTGGGTCAGAAGGCGGAGCTTCGCGATCTCCGGCGCACCGAGCCGAGAGAGCTGCTTGCGGACCCACTCCTCGCCTTCCCCATGATGAGGCGTCCCACCATAATCCTTGTCCTGCACCGTCGCGAGGTTGCGCCCACGTCGTGAGAATACTCTTGGCCAGGGGCCCCGCGAATCCGGATCGATCAGCACGTAATCGACGTGATAGCGGAACTGGTGGGCAATCGCGCCCCGCCGCGCATGGACCGTGTGACCGGGACAGAATTCGCCACTCATGCGGGCACCTTCTCGAACTTGATCTGCGGCTGCGCCCCGCGATTGAGCTCGCGCGCAACCCGAACGGCCGAGGCGAATCCGTCCTCGTGGAAGCCATGACGTAGCCACGCCCCTGCAAACCAGGTCCGATTCAGACCCTGTATCGCCTGGATTTCGCCCTGCGCCCGCAACGCCGCGCGGTCGAAGACCGGGTGCCAGAAGACCTCATGGTCGTAGATCTTTTCCTCGGCAATTGGTGTGTCGGGGTTCAGTGTGACAAAGAGCGGATCGCGCTCGGGGATGTTCTGCAACTTGTTCATCCAATAGGTCACACCAAGCCGCGTCTCGCTCGCACGGGTCTGCGCCTGGTAGACCCAGCTCGACCAACAAGCGCGCCGACGCGGCATCTGCGCCTCGTCGCGATGAAGATATACATCGTTTGGCTGATAGCGGACCGCCGAAAGCGCGGCCTGCTCCTGCGGGGTCGGCTTGGCCAGCAGCTTGAGCGCCTGATCGGAATGGGTGGCGATGATCACCTGGTCGAACTGATCCGGAAGGGCCTTTTCCGCCAGAATGGCGACCGAATTTCGCTCCCGCTTGATCGCGGTGACCGGGGTACCGGTGCGGAATTCGACACCACGCAGACGCAAGGCCGCCTCCAGCCGCTTTACATATTCGATCGACCCGCCCGAGACTGTCCACCACTGATGCTGACCGGTCGCCGACAACAGCGCGTGGTTCTCGAAGAAGCGCAGCAGGCTTTTCGCGGGAAACGCGCCGATCTGATCGGCGGGCGTGGACCAGATCGCCCCGCAAATCGGCAGCAGGTAATAGCGCCGGAACCAGTCGCCTAAGTTCAACTCGTCCAGCAGGCCGTCGATCGTCACGTCGTCACTCTGCGCGACCGAGACGGCTTTCGCATTGAACTTCGCGATATCCGCGACCATCCGCAGAAAGCCCGGCCGGGCGAGGTTGCGCTTTTGCGCCACAAGGCTGTTCAGATCGCGCAGCGCATATTCGATGCGGCCTTGATCGATCGTCACGCCAAAGCTCATGTCGGATTTCTCGACGGGCACGTCGAGCTCGGAGAACAGGCGCGTCAGATGGGGATAATTCGCGTAGTTGAAGACGATGAAACCGGTATCGACCGGCTGATCGCCGTTGCGCCCCGCGACGATCGTCCGCGAATGCCCACCGAGCCGCGGCTCCGCCTCGTAGACGGTAACGCGGTTCTGCGGCGCGAGTTGCCACGCCGCGGCCAGACCGGAAATCCCCGAGCCGATGATCGCGATGCGTTGCGCCTGTGGATGCACGGCATCAAATGACATTCGAATTCTCCCAAGCTCTTGAAGGCTTAACGGTGCATATTACCGTTTGGATCAGAAGTTTTTTCGCGACTCATGTGAACCAGATTCCCATAAGCTGCGTATCGGTCACATGCTGAGAGATGCGACCATCAACTTCGACACCACGGGGACCCCGCCAATCGCGGCGGGACATACCTTTGCCGGGAAGAGTATGGACGACAAGAATTCAGCGAAACCTACGCCAGAGGCGGCATGCGAGCAGACCGACTGGCTCGTCGCCGTTCGTGACAGGCGTGACAAAATGGCCTTCGCGCGGCTTTACGATCACTTCTCGCCGCGACTGAAGGGGATGCTGGTGCGCTCTGGCATGTCGCAGGCGGCGGCGGAGGATGTGGTGCAGGACGTGATGCTCACGATCTGGCGCAAGGCTCATCTTTACGACGAGACGCGGGCGCGCGCCTCGGCATGGATCTACCGAATTGCGCGCAATCGGCAGATCGATGTGATCCGAAGACGGCCCCGGCCCGTTCCAGACGAGCTGGTCGCCGAAGCGGAAACGCGGGAAACCCGAGAAGCCGACGCGGCGATCGGGTTGGAACAGGAAGCGGCGCAACTGCGTGAAGCGATCAAGGCTCTGCCCGAAGCGCAGCGCGACATTATCGAGCGGGCCTACGTGGGTGAACTCACACAGGCCGAAATACGCGAGGCAACAGGCCTCGCACTAGGGACGATCAAATCGCGGATCCGGCTCGCGCTGGAGAAGCTTAGACACGAGTTAAGGGATCTGAGAGACGAATGACGGAGATCACGCATCATTTGCCCGATTGGTTGGTTCGGTCTTACGCGACCGGCTCACTGGGTCATGCGTTTTCGCTGGTCGTCGCGGCGCATGTGAGCCAGTGCGACGAGTGTCGCGCACGGCTTGAAGCAGAGGAACTGGCAGGCGGGCTGGTTCTGGACGAGCTTGAAGGCATGGCGCCGAGCGACGATTTGCGGCGACGTGTGTTTGATGGGCTGGACGACGACGATGTGATCGTCGCGGCGCAACCCGCGCGCGCAGGAATCTATCCGGGCGCCGTGGTCGAGGCGATGGGTGCGGACAACCCGCGCTGGCGTGCCTTGGGCGGCGGCATCAAGCAGGCCATCCTGAGCGAGGACAAGGAGGGGTCGGCACGGCTTCTCTACATCCCGCCGGGAATGGCGGTGCCCGATCATACCCATGGCGGCCTGGAACTGACCATGGTTCTGCAGGGCTCCTTCTCGGACGAAACCGGGCGCTTTGGCGTGGGCGATGTGGAAGTGGCGGATGACGATCTCGACCACACGCCGATCGCGGGGATGGAAGATGTCTGCATCTGCCTCGCCGCGACCGATGCGCCGCTGAAGTTCAAGGGGCTCCTGCCGCGCCTTCTGCAGCCGATTTTCCGGATTTGAGACCCTAAATCAGCCGAAACACGGCCCCAATCCAAAGGGCAAGCGTAGACGCCCGGCTTTGGCGATAGAGCCTCAGCCGGGCGAATTCTTTCATTCGGGTCGAAAAATCTGCCTCGCGCATATTCAAGAAGCGGTTGAAAATGGTCCGGTTTTCGGGCGTGAACCGGTGCGCGGAGGCGGTAAGCGCCGCGCATTGGACATCGACCCAACCACGCCATTCACCCTTCAGGAGCCGCTTCAACCGAGAGAGCTTTGCACGCATCGTGAGGTTCGCACCTTCCGCGTTGCGGCCATGCTGTCGATAGAGAAGCGTAGGTTCCGCGTCATAGACGACCCGGACGCCGCAGCCAGTGAACAGTTGATAAATCCACCAGTCATGGCGCGGCGCGACCTGCAATTCGCGCGCCGCAGAGATGGCAAGCTCGGCCCCGGCCGGGTTCAGGAGGATCGTGTTACCGGCCGCGATATTCTGGACCAGAGCGTTACCGAACGATGGCCGATGTGGATGTCGCGCCGAAAGGTGTTTGTTTCCCAAATTAGCGTCACAGACCCATGTGCGGCTGCAATAGAGAGCAGGTTTACCCTCGTCCAAGGCCGCAATCCCCCGCGCGAGCCGATCCGGCAACCAAACATCATCCTGATCGCAGAAGGCGATGAACTCGGTCGTGGCGGGGTCCACGCCGCTTAGAAGAGATAGGAAATTCCCCCCCGCTCCTTTTTGCGGCCCGGCTACAATCCGTACCTCATGGCTCCGCGCGAACTCTGCCAATAGATCGTGTGCGGCATCGCTTCGGCTGTCGTCCCCAACAATCAGCCGCCACTCAGGATGCGTCTGCGTCGCGAGGCTTTCGAGCTGATCGCGCAACTCCGGGCCCGGATCGCGTGTCGCCATCAGGATCGTGACCCGTGTCATTGACCATCACTCGATCAGGCGCAGCAGATACTCGCCATAGCTGTTCTTGCCGAACTCATTCGCGCGATCTTTCAGTTGCTCGCCACTGATCCAGCCTTTCTCGAAGGCGATTTCATCCGGCGAGCCGCTTTGCAGCCCCTGTCGCTCTTCCAGCGTTCGCACGAAGTTCCCCGCATCGAGCAGGCTGCCATGTGTTCCAGTGTCGAGCCAGGCAAAGCCCCGGCCCATCTGCGCGACCGAGAGCGCGCCGTCATGTAGGTAGGTTTCGAGAAGCGAGGTGATCTCCAACTCGCCCCGAGCGGATGGCGTGATCGTCTTGGCGCGGTCCGGAGCGGTCTCGTCGAGGAAATAGAGCCCCGTGACCGCGAATTGCGAGGGCGGTACTTCGGGCTTCTCGATGATCGCACGCACTTTGCCGCTGTCGTCGAAATCCACCACTCCGTAGCGTTCGGGATCGCGGACGCGATAGCCGAAGACGGTGCCGCCCTCTGTTGTCGCATTCGCCGCTTTCAGGATCTCGCCGAGACCCGCCCCGAAGAAGATGTTGTCGCCCAGAACCATCGCCGAAGGGCTGCCCGCGAGAAAATCTTCAGCTAGCAGATAGGCCTGCGCCAGACCGTCGGGCGAGGGCTGGGTGATATAGGTCAGGCGCAGCCCCCATTGGCTGCCATCGCCGAGCGTGCGGATGAACTGCTCCTGATCATGCGGCGTGGTGATCACCGCGATCTCGCGAATACCGGCCAGCATCAGGGTGGTCAGCGGGTAGTAGATCATCGGCTTGTCGTAGACTGGCAGAAGCTGTTTTGAGACGCCCATCGTGATCGGATAGAGCCGCGTGCCCGAGCCGCCCGCCAGAATGATCCCCTTGCGCATCACTTCGCCCCCAATTCGGTCAAAACCTCGTCCAATCCCGACTTCCAATCGGGTCTATTCAAGCCGAACACAGCCAGATCGCTGCAGTCGAGCCGCGAGTTGAGCGGCCGTTTCGCGGGCGTCGGATAATCGGCGGTGGGGATATCCGCCACCGTCACCTCCCGCCCGGCCCGCGCGAAGATCTCCCGCGCAAGGCCTGCCCAGCTTACATCGGGAGAGCCTGAGAAATGGTAAACGCCGCTTTTCTCGGGCGCGCGCTGCAACTCTTGCGCCATCGTCAGGCAGGCCTCGGCAATCGCCTTGGCCGGGGTCGGGCCGCCGATCTGGTCGGCGACGATCGTCAGGTGATCGCGGCTCTCGGACAGGCGCAGCATCGTCTTCACGAAGTTCCCGCCATGTGCCGAAAAGACCCAACTCGTGCGCAGGATGGCGAAGGTTCCTCCTGTCGCGCGGATCGCCTGTTCTCCGGCGAGCTTGGTGCGGCCATAGGCACCCAGCGGTCCGGTCGGATCGGTCGGCTCGAACGGCGCCTCGCCCGAGCCGTCGAAGACGTAATCGGTGGAGATGTGAACGAAGGGAATGCCGAGGTCGCGGCAGGCTTCGGCCATCGCCGCGGGCGCGTCACCGTTGACGGTTTGGGCGAGCGCCTCTTCTTCTTCGGCCTTGTCGACAGCCGTATAGGCCGCGGCGTTGATTACCGCCTCGGGCTTGGCTTCCCGGATCGCCTGTGCGGCGGCGTCGGGATTGCTCAAATCGACCCTATCCCGGCCCAAGAACGCCGCATCGGGTGCGAGGCGCTGCAATTCCTGCGCGACTTGGCCGGTCTGTCCGAAGACGAGGATCATGCCTTGCCCAACCTTTCGCCGACGCCGTGCCGCCCCAGCAGCGGCCGCCACCAATCCTCGTTCTCGAGATACCAGCGCACGGTGCGCTCCAGCCCTTCCTCAACCGTCACGCTCGGCCGCCAGCCCAGCTCCTCGCGGATGCGGGTCGGGTCGATCGCGTAGCGCGCATCGTGGCCGGGGCGATCGGTGACGAAGGTGATCAGCTCGGAATAGGGCGCGTCGCCCGGACGCAGCTTGTCGAGAATGGTGCAGATCGTCTGGACCAGCTCGAGGTTCGACCGCTCGTTCTCGCCGCCGATATTGTAGCTGCGACCCAAGGCGCCCTTCTCGAGCACGAGAAGCAGCGCATCGGCGTGATCTTCCACATAGAGCCAGTCGCGCACGTTCGAGCCGTCGCCATAGATCGGCAGCGGCTTGCCCGCGAGCGCGTTCAGGATCACGACCGGGATCAGCTTTTCCGGGAAGTGATAGGGGCCGTAATTGTTCGAGCAGTTCGTGAGCACGACCGGCAGGCCGTAGGTCTCGTGCCAGGCGCGCACGAGATGGTCCGAGCCCGCTTTCGAGGCTGAATAGGGACTGTTCGGAGCGTAGGGCGTCTCTTCGGTGAACTGGCCGGTGGCGCCGAGCGTGCCATAAACCTCGTCAGTCGAGATGTGATGGAAGCGGAAACTCTCGGGGCGGCCTTCACCCTCCCAGTAGGCACGCGCCGCCTGCAGCATGTTGTAGGTGCCCATCACGTTCGTCTCAATAAAGGCGCCGGGACCGTCGATCGAGCGATCCACATGGCTTTCGGCCGCGAAATGCATCACCGCGTCGGGCTTGTGACGGTCGAAGATCGCCGCCAAAGCCTCGGGGTCGCGGATATCGGCCTGCTCGAACGCATAAAGCGGGCTGCCCGAGACGGGCGCGACATTCTCGAGGCAGGCGGCATAGGTCAGCGCGTCGAGGTTCACGACCTCATGGCCTCGCGAGACGGCGAGGCGGACGACGGCGGAGCCGATGAACCCGGCACCCCCGGTGACGAGGATCTTCATGCTGCGCCCTCCCAGGTGAAGGGGCTGTCGAAGGTAGCGAAAAGAGGTGCCTCGGCATCCTTGCCGGACAAAACAGGCTCTGTTCCTGCGGAAAGCGGCCAGTCTATGCCCAGATCGGGATCGTCCCAGCGGATCGCGCCTTCACAGTCGGGAGCGTAGTAATCCGAGCATTTGTAGACGATCTCGGTGCCCGGCTCGAGCGTCACGAACCCATGCGCAAAGCCCGCCGGGATCAGCAGCTGCTTGCCGTTCTCGAAGCTCAGCTCGGTGCCGAACCATTGCCCGTAAGTCGGGCTGCCCTTGCGGATATCAACCGCGACATCCCAGAGCCGCCCGCGTCCGCAGCGCACCAGTTTCGCCTGAGCATGGGGTGGCGCCTGAAAATGCAGCCCGCGCACCGTGCCCACGGCCTCCGAGACCGAATGGTTATCCTGCACAAACTCGATATCGATCCCGGCCTCGGCAAATCGCTTCGCCGAATAGCTCTCGGAAAAAAACCCGCGGTGATCGCCGAATCGCTTCGGGGTGATCACCAGAACGCCGCTAAGGGGTGTTGCTTCGACCTGCATGCGCCCTGCCTTCATTGCTTCGGGAAAGTTGTGCCAAAGCACGGGCCGAAAGGCCAGCGACATCGCCAAAAGGCAAGGAATCAGGGAAAATCGGGAAATGGTCGGAGCGAGAGGATTCGAACCTCCGACCCCCTGCTCCCGAAGCAGGTGCGCTACCAGGCTGCGCTACGCTCCGACCGTGGGCGGGGAATTAGCGGCTTGCGCGGAGTTTTGCAAGGGGGTCTTGATCAGCTTCTTGAATTGGGTGCGCGAAGGCCCAAAACGCGGCCCAGAAGCGACGAACGCGGCGCGGTCGCGGTTTCCGAACGTCCCCGCGTGCGCAGCACCGGCTGGTTCGTGGAGACGCGGGTCTCGCGGATCACGATGTAGATGCCGGACAGGATCACGACGCCGGCGCCGACGAGCGTCGGGATATCCACGCTCTCGTGGAAAATGATCCAGCCGTAAAAGACAGCCCAGAGGATCTGCGAATATTGCATCGGCGCGACGATTGCGGCCTCGCCCGCGCGATAGGCGAGGATTTGCAGGAACGACGCGGTCAGGCCGAACATCGCGATCACCGCCATCAAGCCGAGATCGGTAATCTGAAGCGGCTGCCAGACGAAGGGGAGAAGGATCGCCATGACGATCACGTTGCCCAGAAGCGGCGAGAGCAGGAGGACGACCGAGCGCTCCTCCGAACCGATCTTGCGCACGATCACCGAGGCGAGGGCGCCGGTCACCGCCGCCGTCATCGCCGCGAAATGGCCCGGCGCGAGTTCTGCCTGTCCGGGGCGCACCACGATCACCACGCCGATCAGGCCGAGGATGACAGCGGCCCAGCGGTGGATACCGACCCGCTCGCCGAGGATCGGGATCGAGAAGACGGTGACCAGCAGCGGCATCGCGAAGAGAAGCGGATAGACCTGCGCCAGTGGCAGGGTCGAGAAGGCGTAGAACGCGCAGAGCCCAGTGACGACGGTGGTGACGACACGCCCCACGACCCAACCGGGATGAACCGGGCGCAGGCTGCCCTCGCGCTTGTCGTTGAGCAGGATCACCGAGAGCAGCGGGAAGGATAGAAGCGCCGCGAAGAACACGATCTGAACCGGCGAATAGGTCTGGCCCAGATGTTTGATGATGACGTCATGCGTGGCGTAGATCGCCATCGATGTCAGGCCAAGCGCGGCGCCGCGCGCGTTTGATTTTCCGCCGAAATCGGGCATGGAAGGCTCCCGGTGTTATCGCTCGCATCTTGGGCGGATGTTCGGGAGTTGCAAGGCCGCGGCATGAAAAAGGCGCGAGCTTTCACCCGCGCCTTTTCATGAGACTTTTCTCTTGGATCAGAGCGAGGCGTCGAGCGCTTCGATGATCTTGTCGCCCATCTCGGCGGTCGAGACCGGGGTGCCGCCTTCGGGGCCCATCAGGTCCGCGGTGCGCACGCCATCGGCCAGCACTTTCTCGATCGCGTTTTCCAGGCGGGTCGCCTCGTCGCCCTGATCGAAGCTGTAGCGCAACGCCATCGCGAAGCTGAGAATACAGGCGATCGGGTTGGCCTTGCCCTGCCCCGCAATATCGGGCGCCGAACCGTGAACGGGCTCGTACATCGCTTTCGGGCGGCCATTCGCCATCGGCGCGCCGAGGCTCGCCGAAGGCAGCATCCCGAGCGAACCGGTCAGCATCGCCGCGCAGTCAGACAAGATGTCGCCGAACAGGTTGTCGGTGACGATCACGTCGAACTGCTTGGGCGCGCGCACGAGCTGCATCGCGCCGTTATCCGCATACATGTGGCTCAGTTCGACTTCCGGGTAGTCCTGACCGACGCGGGTCACGACTTCGCGCCAGAGGATGCCCGACTCCATCACGTTGGCTTTCTCCATCGAGCAGAGCTTCTTGTTGCGCTTCATCGCCAGTTCGAACGCGGCACGGGCGGCGCGCTCGATCTCGGACTCGGTGTAGCGCTGGGTGTTGATGCCGACGCGCTCGTTGCCTTCTTCGAAGATGCCGCGCGGCTCCCCGAAATAGACGCCCGAGGTCAGTTCGCGCACGATCATGATGTCGAGGCCTGCGACCACGTCCTTCTTCAGCGAAGAGAAATCGGCGAGCGCGTCGAAGCATTGCGCGGGGCGCAGGTTCGCAAACAGGTCCATCTCTTTGCGCAGACGCAGCAGGCCGCGCTCCGGCTTCACCGAGAAGTCGAGCGTGTCGTATTTCGGGCCACCCACGGCGCCGAGCAGAACCGCGTCCACTTCCTGCGCCTTCGCCATCGTCTCATCGGCCAGCGGCACGCCGTGCTTGTCATAGGCCGCGCCGCCGACGAGGTCTTCGCTCACGTCGAAGGCGAGGTCGCGCTTGGCACCGTACCAATCGATGACTTTGCGAACCTCGGCCATGACTTCAGGGCCGATCCCGTCGCCGGGCAGGATGAGGATGGAGGGGTTGGTCATTAGGATAATCTCCCGAGAAAACAGGGTCTCGAAGGGGGTATCCCCTGCCCGCGCCCTGGTCAAGCGGCACAGGTCGCGAAACCGTGTCTGGACGATCGGCAAGCGGTTGCCGAGGCTTCGGCGGGCTTTTGCGGATCAAGTGGTTGGCGAGTGGCCCCCGCGCGCGTATGAGCGCATGCTAGAGTTTAGAGCAGGCAGACGACACATGAGGGCGAAATGAATCGCAGGGTACTGATCCTGGGAATGGGCGGTTTGTTCGGATCAGCTGCGGCACGGTCCTTCCGAGCGGCTGGCTGGGACGTCGATCGCTATCGCCGGGGCACCGATATGGCGATCGCGGCGCGCGGCGCGCGGTGGATCGTGAATGCGATGAACCCGCCGAATTACCACGACTGGGCGAACCAGATCCCGCAGATCACCAAGCAGGTTCTGACCGCGTCGCGCGATAGCGGCGCATCGGTGATGGTGCCGGGCAACGTCTATGTCTACGGGCGCGAGCCGTCTCCGTGGAGCGCCTCGACCCCGCATCACGCCTGCACCCGCAAGGGCAATATCCGCGCCGAGATGGAGGCGCGCTATCGCGCCCATGCCGAGGAGGGCCGTTCGGTCGTGATCCTGCGCGGCGGCGATTTCATCAATGCCGAGGCGCCCGACACACTACTCAACCGGGTGATGCTGAAGGATTTGCGCAAGGGCAAGATCACCGCGCTCGGCAAGCCCGATGCGCAGCGCGTCTACGCCGATCTCGAGGACATGACACGTGTCGCGGTGCAACTTGCCGAGACCGAAGATCACTCGCCCGGTCTTCTCGATCTCGGGTTCCCCGGAACCCGGTTCTCCGTTCGCGAGCTGGCCGAGGAATTCTCCCGCCAGATGGGGCGCGACATCTCGATCAAGAAATTCCCGTGGACGGCGCTTCTGCTCGCATCGCCCGCGTGGGAACTGGCACGCGAACTACGCGAGATGCGCTACCTGTTCGACATGAGCCACGAAATCGACGGCACCGATTTCCACGCACGCTTCCCGGAATTCACGCCGAAGACGCTGCAGCGCGTGGTGTTCGAGCATCTCTATATCCGGGGCCTCAAGGTCGTGCCCGATCAGGGCAATACAATGTCGAGCCAGACCATCTTGTGACGCGAGGCGGCGCGTGCCGCCTCCGCCAAGGGCGCGCCCGGCTCGGGCCAGACGACGCCCGCCGCCTCTACATGCAGATCATTCGACGGCAGAACGTAGTCGAGCCGTAGGTTGCCCGGGCCGTCGTAATCGGCGGTATCAAGGCTCGAGTCGCCCCTATGATCAGGATCCGCCGCAGCTTTCGCTCCCGCACTCCGCGGCTGGGGGTCTTGGAAATGCGGACCGTTCAGCAGCAGATCGAGCGCATCGCGCCGCCCCTCCCCGTCCTTCGGGTCGAGGTTGGCGACGCCCATCAGGATCACCGGCGCTTCGGCCGGCAGCGCGTCGAGCTCCCCATCCAGATAGCGCAGCCAGAAGGCGATCTCGTCACGATTGCGGCGTCCGTTGCGATCTTCCGGCCCATCGAACACCGGCGGCGTCGCAGAGAAGGCCAGAAGATGAAGGCGCTCGCCCAACGGCAACTTGAGCGGCACGTCCCAATGCCCCGTCGAACTTAGGCGCTGCACCGCCATCGCCTCGGGCGACAGCGCCGCCCCGGCGATCCTCCCGTCGGGCAGGTCCTTCCACAGCATCCTGGAGAAGTCGCGCACATGATCGGCCTCGATCGGATAACGCGACAGAAGCGCCATGCCGCCCTGCCCCGGAAATCGTCCGTAGCCTTGGGCATCCCGCGCTTCGCCAAGCTTTCCATTGCCGTCGAGATCGACCCCGCTCGGCCAGCCGCTATTGGGGCGTGGCGCGAAAAGGTGCGGATAGGGCTGCGCGAGGCGTTCGTTCAGCGCCTCCAGCGACAGCCCGTCGAGATCCCAGTCGATCCCGGTCAGCAGCAGAACATCCGGCGCGATCGTGTCCACGATCCGCGTCGCCGCCGCGACCTGCGCCTCGCCTTTGCGGATATCTTTCAGAAGAAGGCCGGGACCCCGGCGCGACAGCCCAGCATCCCATGTCGCCACACGCAGAGTCTCTGCCGTTGCGGGCAGCGCGAAACAGAGCGCGATCAGGCCGGCAAGTAGTCGCTCGCCCCGGAGGCGAGACGCTTGTTCTCGATCATTTGCGCGACCCGGGCCAGCGCGATGCCGCGCATGAACAGGCTTGCGGGAAGGAAGGCCCATGCCGTCACCATCCAGATCATCGTGTGTGGCACTTCCAGCGTCACGATCACGAAACTGACCGAAACGAGTTTGAGCACCGCCGGAATAAGGAAGGGTAAAAGAAATCCGAGTGCAATGTTGAACCACGCGTCGCGGCGCAGGCGCTCGACCACGTCGCCGCCCGCGGTGGGGTCGAAGGTCGGCAGATTTACCCAGACGTTGAATTTGGTATGCGCCTGCGGCCAGCCCATGATCCGCATGACGATGACGAAATAGCCGAGGGTCAGCAGCGAGATCAGGTAGGCCATCCCCGCCGCGGTGCGCACCAGCGCGACCTGATGCAAAGAGGCATCCGCCGGAAGCGCGAGCTGCAATAGGCGCACGGGGCTGTAAGGCACGTCGATGGAGCTTGCGACCGTTGTGCCTAGAACCTCGATCAACCGGGTCAGCGTCGACGCGTGATATTGCGACTGTACCGCAAGAGAGAGCAGGCCGACGGTTAGAAACAGCGACATGAACCGAATGCGGTTGAAGGGCGGCGCATCGCGAAACTCGATCAGACCGGGATAGACCGAGGCGTATTCGAACAGGGTCAGCGCAAATCCGAACAGCGCCATCAACGCCACGATCTGGGCGGTGTCGCTACTGGTATCGGGCAGTATGAGCGCGGGGATGCAAATCACCACCGCAACGAGGATCGCGCGAAAGAGCGCCCCTGAGAGACGTGAAAACACAGTTACCCTACCCTTCCCTGCGGTCGGATTCGATACATTGCCGATCCTTTTACCCGCAAGACGCGCGCCAAATGTGACCCGCTGCCTCAAACTTGCCATGATTTTGCCCAAGTTCCCGATCCAAGCAAATACTGTTTTCAGACTCTCTGCCGTATTCGGGCGTTTTCTGGAAAGACCTGGTGCGACATTGCATCAATAAAGGTGCAAAATTGTGGCAAACTAGGGAGCGGAACCATATTTTGTGGATCAAGGGCTTAGCCGGTCAAAAGCCCTCAGGAGTCGCGACTGGCAAAGCCGAGTGCGGCAAGACCGACACCATCCGCGAGAAGCTGGATGCCCAGCAAAAGCCCGAGAATCTGCGTCGCGATCTGATCGAAGGCCGCGAAGATCAAAAGCCCGAGAAGGATCGAAACCGCGCCCGACAGGACCAGCATCCAGCGCAGGCGCGGCGCCGCGAGGCGCAGGCCGATCAGCAGGCGCAACGCCCCCATCAGCAGGAAGAGCACGCCGACCACCGCTGCGAGCGAGACCGTGCCGGACATCGGATCGGCGATCAGCCAGACGCCGACGACGATATTGAGAAGCGCGATCAGCCCGTGCCACGCGCGATGCGCCCCGCCTCGGTCGTTGAAGGCGAGCCACGCCTGCACCACCCCGGCAATCAGGAACAGTATGCCCACGAAGGTAGTCAGGGCCAGAGAGGTCGCGAAGGGATTCGTGATGGCCGCGACGCCGAGAACAATCAGCACGAGGCCGGTCATCAGAAACAGGGTCGAAACGGGCATCGCATCATCCTCTCGGTCTACGTCAAATGATGAACGATACCACGGGCGGTGCATTCCCGCGCCCCCTCCTCACGAAAAAAGCCGCCCGGGCCGGGGCGGCTTTTCCTGTTCTTATGGTATCGGGGATTACACCCAGGGACGCGCCTGATGCATCTGCGTCTCGAAGCTGTCGATGGCTGCGGCCTTTTCAAGCGTCAGGCCGATATCGTCGAGACCTTCGAGCAGGCAATGCTTCTTGAAAGCGTCGACGTCGAACTTGATCGTCTCGCCTTCCGAGGTCGTGATCTCCTGGTTCTCGAGATCGACGGTCATCCGCGCGTTCGAACCCTTCTCCGCATCCTTCATCAGGATATCGACCTGCTCCTGCGGCAGCACGATCGGCAACATCCCGTTCTTGAACGAGTTGTTGTAGAAGATGTCGGCGAAGGAGGTCGAGATGATCACCTTGATGCCGAAATCCGCGAGCGCCCACGGGGCGTGCTCACGCGAGGAGCCGCAGCCGAAGTTGTCGCCGACCACGAGGATCTGCGCTTCCCGATATTGCGGCTTGTTGAGAACGAAGTCGGGGTTCTCGTTCCCCTGACGGTCGTAACGCATCTCGTCGAACGCATGCACGCCGAGCCCGGTACGCTTGATGGTTTTCAGGAAACCCTTGGGGATGATCATATCGGTGTCGATATTGACCAGCGGCATGGGCGCGGCGATCCCGGTAACTTTTTCGAACTTTTCCATTCTCGTCGCTCCTTACGCGTCTTCCATTTCCATCAGCTTCCGAACATCCGTCAGATGACCGGTGACGGCAGCGGCGGCGGCCATGGCCGGGCTCATCAGATGGGTGCGGCCCTTGTAGCCCTGACGCCCCTCGAAGTTACGGTTCGAGGTCGACGCGCAACGCTCGCCCTCTGCCAGCTGGTCGGGGTTCATCGCGAGACACATCGAGCAGCCCGCCATGCGCCATTCGAACCCGGCGTCGAGGAAGATCTTGTCCAGACCCTCTTCTTCGGCCTGAGCCCGCACGAGACCCGAGCCCGGCACGACCATCGCGCGGACGCCGTCGGCCAGCTTGCGGCCTTTGACGACTTCGGCGGCGGCGCGCAGATCCTCGATCCGGCCGTTGGTGCACGAGCCGATGAAGACCACGTCGATCTTGATGTCAGTCAGCTTGGTGCCCGCTTCGAGGCCCATGTAGTCGAGCGCGCGCTTGGCCGCTTCGACCTTACCGCCCTTGAAGTCTTCCGGCGCGGGCACGGAGCCCGAGATCGGCAGCACGTCCTCGGGCGAAGTGCCCCAGGTCACGACGGGCTCGATCTCTTCGGCCTTGATGGTGACGACCTTGTCGAAATGCGCGCCCTCGTCGGTGTAGAGCTGCTTCCACCAATGCAGAGCCGCCTCCCATTGCGCGCCTTTCGGAGCGTGAGCCCGGCCTTTGACGTATTCGAAGGTCTTCTCGTCCGGCGCGATGAGGCCAGCGCGCGCGCCGCCTTCGATCGCCATGTTGCAGACGGTCATGCGGCCTTCCATCGACAGCTCGCGGATCGCTTCGCCGCAATATTCGATGACATGACCAGTGCCGCCGGCAGTGCCGGTCGCGCCGATGACCGACAGCGTGATGTCCTTGGCGGTGACGCCCGGACGCAGCTTGCCGGTGATCTCGACCTTCATGTTCTTCGACTTCGACTGGATCAGCGTCTGGGTCGCCAGAACATGCTCCACTTCCGAGGTACCGATGCCGTGAGCGAGCGCACCGAACGCGCCATGGGTCGCGGTGTGGCTGTCGCCGCAGACGACCGTCATGCCCGGCAGCGTCCAGCCCTGTTCAGGACCGACGATGTGCACGATGCCCTGACGCACGTCGGAGACCGGGTAATAGTTCACCCCGAAGTCCTTGGCGTTCTTGTCGAGCGCATCGACCTGAATCCGGCTTTCCTCGTTCTCGATCCCCTTCGCGCGGTCGAGCGTGGTCGGCACGTTGTGATCCGGTACGGCGATGGTTTTCTCCGGCGCGCGCACCTTGCGGCCCGCCATGCGCAGCCCTTCGAAGGCTTGCGGCGAGGTCACTTCGTGGACGAGGTGGCGGTCGATATAGAGCAGGCTGGTGCCGTCTTCGTCTTCGGACACGACATGCGCGTCCCAGATCTTGTCATAGAGGGTCTTCGGAGCAGACATGGCTCTCACTTTCTTTGGATGGCTGGCCTATAAAACGGCCGTTTGTCAGACATGGGACAGCAGGCGCAGATATGCGCCCGCGGGCGCAGAGCATCAAAGTCGTGCCAGCACCGAGCGGCTTTCGCCGTAGAAGCGCTCGCGGAGGCGGGCGCGATCATCCATGTCGAAAACGAGTGTCATGGGGCGCTAAATACGGCGAATCCGGCGCTGAGGCAATCGAAGAGTCCGTGTTTGGCCTGATCGCAAAACCGGGCTAACGTCATTTCCATGGATTTCGCGAACGGGGACATCGTCAAGATTTTGAGTTCGATCTGGGCGCAGATCGAAATCTTCCTCAATTCTATGGTCTTGCCCTCGCGGCTCTGGCAATTCGGGATCATCGCAGCGTGTTTTGCGCTGGCCCATCTCGGGCGCATCTGGCTCGCGCCGAAAGTCGACGACTGGGGGCGGAGGCGTGAGCTCTCGACCCGTCAGCTTCGCTGGCTGATCCTGCTCCGGAAGCGTCTGCGCGGATTTCTCTTCATCGTGTTCGCATGGGCGTCGGTGTTCGTGCTCGAGGCAACCAAGGGTTTTTATTCCTGGCGCTTCCTCGTGGTGCTGGCCGCCACGCTCGTCACGGCATGGCTCGTCGTCGGCCTCGTCGCGCGGCTGATCCGAAATGCGCTCCTGCGCGGTATCGTGCGCTGGGGCGCGTGGATCTGGGTCACGCTCTATTACCTCGGGCTTTGGGACGAAACGGTGCGGCTCTTGAACGGGACCGCGGTCGAATTCGGTGATTTCCGCATCACGGCCTACGGGGTTCTCAAGGCACTGGTGCTGACGACGATCCTCCTGTCGGTGGCGCGGATCATCTCTGGGCAGACCTCGGCGCGGCTGCGGACCAACGAGGATATCAGCCCGTCGATGTCGGAGCTGGTCATCAAGGTGATGCAGGTGCTGCTTTACGGCGCAGCGCTGTTCATCGGGATCAAGGCGGTAGGATTCGACCTGACCGGGCTTGCGGTTCTGTCCGGTGCGATCGGCGTGGGCCTTGGCTTCGGTCTGCAGAAAGTCGTGTCAAACCTCGTCTCGGGCGTGATCATCCTGCTGGATAAATCGATCAAGCCCGGCGACGTGATCAGCCTTGGCGAAACCTTCGGCTGGATCAATTCGCTGGGCGCGCGCTATGTCTCGGTCGTCACGCGCGACGGCAAGGAATACCTGATCCCGAATGAAGACCTGATCACGGGGCAGGTGGTCAACTGGTCCCATTCCAACGAATTCGTCCGGATCGACCTGCCCTTCGGCACCTCCTATCACGACGACCCGCATCTGGTGCGCAAGCTCGCGGTGGAGGCCGCGCAATCGGTGAACCGCGTCCTGAAGAACCGCCCGACGGTTTGCCACGTGACCGGTTTCGGCAACAGTTCGATCGATTACCTCCTGCGGTTCTGGATCACCGACCCGGTCGAGGGACTGACCAATGTGCGCGGCCAAGTGTTTCTCGCGCTCTGGGATACGTTCAAGGCGAACGGCATTTCGATCCCGTTCCCGCAGCGCGAAGTGCGCGTGCTCGAAGGGTCACAGCTTGACTTGCAACAGGCTCCGGAAACGCATAGCGAAAATTCGCCGCAGGAAAATTGAAATCGGACCTGCGGAATGCTACTTTTGAAAGACGTCCAGCGCCGGGACTATTGTGGCGCGTAACATCTGGAGGACCATGTCCTGTCTCATCTTTCCCTCGTGCCGAGTGATGCCGGCACAAAGGCAGCGGCCATGAATACACGGGCCGTCAACGCCGAAGCGACGAGCGAAGAAATCCTCGCGCGCGTCATCTCTTCCCTCGAAGACGACAAGGCCGAAGATATCGTGACCATCGACCTGCGCGGTCGGTCCTCGATCGGCGACTATATGGTTGTCTGTTCCGGGCGCAGCACGCGTCAGGTCAGCGCCATAGCCGAAAACCTGACCGAGCGGCTGAAGCACGAATTCGACCGGGCTTGCAAAGTCGAGGGCAAGGATCAGGGCGACTGGGTGCTGATCGACAGCTCCGACGTCATCGTTCACGTCTTCCGCCCGGAAGTGCGCGAGTTTTATCAGCTGGAAAAGATGTGGATGCCTGCGGGCGCCCCCGTCTGAGTTCGGCTGCATGAAGATCACGATCTGCGCGGTGGGCCGCTTGCGCAAGGGGCCCGAGCGCGAGCTGATCGACGACTACCTGAAACGCTTCGAGAAATCCGGGCGCGCCTTCGGGCTCGGCCCGGCTTCCGTCGTCGAGGTCGAAGACAAGAAAGGCTTGGGGCAGGGCGCGGAAGCAGAGTTGCTCAGCCGCGCCATTCCCGAGGGATCGGTCATCGTCACCCTCGACGAACGCGGCAGCCTGATCTCATCGCCGGAATTCGCCACGAAACTGCAAGGCTGGCGCGATCAGGCGCGCGACGTGGCTTTCGTGATCGGCGGTGCGGACGGGATCGACCCGGCCCTGCGCAGCCGCGCCGAGTTTTCCATCTCCTTCGGCAAGATGGTCTGGCCGCATATGCTGGCCCGCGTCATGCTGACCGAACAGATTTACCGCGCCGGACAGATCATCGCCGGCACACCCTATCACCGCGTCTGATCGACAGGTCACTAACCTCTGCTCCCATCGACAGCTTGCACCGCATCACGACGACGTTACGCTGCGTCCGAAAATGATGTGCAGCAGGTCAGGCCCGATGAATACTCTTCGAGACATGAACATATCCGGCGCGTCCATTTCCCGCGAGGCAATGATGCTACTGGGGTTCCAGCGCACGCGCCAGATTTCCGGCACTGCGCGAAAGGCTTGGGAAGACGGTGACAGGGGGCCCGCGTTCGAAGAAGTCGAGACCCGCAACGAGGAGATCTTTCGCGGCGCGCTCGCCGAGGTCTTCACCGAGTATCTACCGCTGCGCAAGACGCTCGAGGAAACCGGCCGCCGTCCGACCCATGTGGTCGACATCGGCTGCGGGCAGGGGCTCAACGACGCATTGCTGATCAAGGATTACGATTGCGCCGTGACCCTGATCGATATCGAGGAAACCCCGGAGCAATATCATTTCTGGAGCGATACCGGTGCAGGCTATGCCTCGCTCGACGCCGCAGCGGCGTTCCTGCGCGACAATGGCGCCCGCGCGGTCGAGACACTCAACCCGGTCAAGCAGCCTGATGCGCTGGACGGAGTCACGGGCGATCTTGTCACCAGCCTGATTTCCTGCGGCTTTCATTATCCGATCGGCGATTATCTCGACCTGATGATGCGGGTGATCCGGGACGGCGGGGCTGTCGTGCTGGACCTGCGCCGGCGCTATATGGAAAAGCCCGACGCGGCGCTCGCCTCGCTGCTCGAGGTCACGCGACAGACCGAGATACTCAGCTACGAGAAGAAGGCCCGGCGGATCATGTTCCAGGCCTGAGCCTCGCATGCCCCCGGTTGCCGCGACGGCCTGCGAGGCGTATGAGGGGGCAACAGATTAGGAGGCCGCCATGACCCGCCCGAAACCCGTCGTCCTGTGCATTCTCGATGGCTTTGGCGAGCGAAAGGAGCGCGAAGGCAACGCGCCCTTGCTGGCCGACACCCCGAACCTCGACCGTGTCCTGTGGAACAACCCGGCGAAATCGACGCTGGTGACCTTCGGCCCCGATGTCGGTCTGCCGAGCGGTCAGATGGGCAATTCCGAAGTCGGCCACACCAATATCGGCGCGGGACGGGTGGTGGCGATGGATCTGGGCCAGATTGATCTGGCGATCGAGGATGGCTCTTTCTTCGAGAACCAGGCGATCTTGTCCTTCATCGACACGATGAAAGAGAGCGGCGGGCGCGCGCATCTTATGGGCGTCATCTCGGATGGTGGTGTGCACGGCCATATCGAACATACGCTCGCTGCGGCGAAAATGGTCTCGGAGGCAGGCGTCCCCGTTCTGATCCACGCGATCACCGACGGGCGCGATGTCGCCCCCGATAGCGCGAAGTCCTTCGTTTCGGATCTTTGCGACCGGCTTCCCAAAGGCTGTACGGTCGTCACTGTCGATGGTCGCTATTACGCAATGGACCGCGACAACCGCTGGGACCGCGTCGGCCTTGCCTATGACGCGATGATCAACGGCAAAGGGCAGGGGGCAGACACCGCCGTGGCCGCGGTCGAAGCCAGCTACGACAAGGACGAGATGGACGAGTTCATCAAGCCCACCGTGATCGGCGATTACGAGGGCGCAAAGGATGGCGATGGCTTCTTCTGCCTCAACTTCCGCGCCGACCGCGCGCGCGAAATCCTGCGCGCGATCGGCGAGCCGGACTTCTCGGAATTCGAGACGGGAACGCGTCCGAAATGGGCGGCGCTGCTGGGGATGGTCGAGTATTCCGACAAGCATAACGCCTATATGAAGACCGCCTATCCGAAGCGCGAAATCGTAAACACGCTCGGAGAGTGGATATCAAAACAAGGGCTTAGCCAATTCCACTTGGCGGAGACAGAGAAATATCCGCACGTCACCTTCTTCCTCAACGGCGGCAAGGAAGAGCCGTGGGAAGGCGAAGACCGCTACATGCCGAAATCGCCCAAGGTCGCGACCTATGACCTGCAGCCCGAGATGAGCGCGCCGGAAGTCACCGACAAGTTCGTCGAGGCGATCGAGACCGGGTACGACCTGATCATCGTGAACTACGCCAACCCCGATATGGTCGGCCATACCGGCTCGCTGAAAGCTGCGATCGCTGCGGTGGAAGAGATCGACCACGATATCGGCCGCGTCGTCGAGGCGCTGGAGGCTGCGGGCGGCGCGATGATCATCACCGCCGATCACGGCAATTGCGAAACCATGATCGATCCGGAAACCGGGGGTCCGCACACCGCGCATACGACGAACCTCGTGCCGGTCTCTCTGGTTGGCGGGCCGGAGGGCGCCAAGCTGCGCGACGGGCGGCTCGCGGATCTCGCGCCGACGCTACTGGACCTGATGCAGATCGATCAACCCGAAGAAATGACAGGAAAGAGCCTGATCGTATCGTGATCCGCGCCGCACTCGCAGCTCTTCTGATTTCCGCCGGGCCGCTTTGGGCGGACGGATCTGGCGACGCCGCACTCAAGGCCTCGGCCGATCTGCGCAAGGCGATCACCGCGCTCGACGCGGCGCAGTCGAAGTCGGATCGCATTGCAGCACTAACGAAAACGATCCATGCCTATGAACAAGGGCTGAGCGCGCTGCGCGACGGGTTGCGCCGCGCAGCGATCCGCGAGCGCGAGATCAAGCAAGGCTTCGACGCGAAACGCGAAGAGCTTGGCAGTTTGCTGGCTGTCATGTCGACCATGCAGCAATCCGACGGGCCGCTGCTGCTGCTGCATCCGTCCGGTCCCGAAGGCTCGGCGCGGTCCGGGATGGTACTGTCCTCGGTCGCGCCCGCCTTGCAGGACGAGGCGCAGAAGCTGAGCGTCCACCTTGAGGAAATTGCGACCCTGCGCAAACTGCAGGAAAACGCGCGCGAGACCCTCGAAAAGGGGATGGTCTCGGTGACCAAGGCACGCACTGCGCTGTCGGAGGCCATTTCCGAGCGCCGCGAAAAGCTGCCGCAGCGCTATCTCGAGGAACCCGAGGAGCTGACCGCGCTGGTGCAAAGCGCCGATACGCTCGAAGGCTTCGCGACCGGGTTGAGCGATATGGAAAACGATATCGGTCCGCCGCGCGGGGATTTCGCGGGCGCAAAGGGCACGCTGAACTTGCCGGTTATCGGCTCGGTGCTGCGTGGCTTCAACGAACCGGATGCGGCAGGGATCAAACGTCCCGGCCTCGTGATTGCCAGTGAGCCGGGATCTCTGGTCACGACGCCTTGGGCTGCGACGATCCGATACCGCGGTCCCTTGCTCGACTACGGAAATGTGATGGTCCTCGAACCCGCAGATGGATATCTTCTGGTTCTTGCGGGCCTCGGAACCGTCTATGGTGAGGTCGGAGACGTGCTGCCAAAGGGCACGCCCATCGGCTTGATGGGCGGAATTCAGCCGGGAGCGAAGGAATTCGGCAAGGAATTCGTGCAGGCGGCGACAGATGGCGCTGGTGCAGATCGCAGCGAGACGCTTTATTTGGAACTGAGAGAGGGCGGCAAGCCCGTGGACCCGACGCCGTGGTTCATCCAGACAAAAGACGACAAGGGTTGAGTATGAAAAAGTTCATGATGGCAGCGGTTGGCGGGACGCTTGCGGGCGCGCTTCTGTCCACGCAAGTCGCGGCGCCGCTGATGGCCGAGGAAACGAAACGCAACGAAACCGTCTACCAGCAGCTGGACCTGTTCGGCGACATCTTCGAGAAGATCCGCCAAGACTATGTCGAGCCGGTCGATAGCAAGAAGCTGATCGAAGCCGCAATCAACGGCATGCTCAGCTCTCTCGACCCGCATTCCAGCTACCTGCCGCCTTCCGATTACAGCGATATGCGCGTGCAGACGCGCGGTTCGTTCGGCGGTCTCGGTATCGAGGTCACGCAGGAAGACGGCTTCGTGAAGGTGGTTTCGCCGATGGACGGTACGCCCGCGGCCGAAGCCGGCATTCAGTCCGGCGATTTCATCACCGCGGTCGATGGCGAGTCCCTGATGGGTATCCCGCTCGATCAGGCAGTCGACAAGATGCGTGGGCCGGTCGGCTCGGACATCACCGTGACCATCGTCCGCGAAGGCGAGCAGGATCCGTTCGACGTCACGCTGACCCGCGACACGATCAAGCTGACCGCCGTGAAGGGGCGCCATGACGGCGATACCGTCATTCTGCGCATCACCACCTTTAACGACCAGACCTTCCCGAACCTCGAATCCTCGATCAAGGAGCAGGTGAAAGAGGTCGGCGGCATGGACAAGGTCGACGGCTTCATCATCGACCTGCGCAACAACCCCGGCGGTCTTCTGACGCAGGCGATCAAGACGGCGGATGCGTTCCTCGACAAGGGTGAGATCGTCTCCACCCGCGGTCGGAACCCGCAGGATAGCGAGCGCTTCAACGCGACCGCGGGCGACATGGCCGACGGCAAGCCGATCGTCGTGCTGATCAACGGCGGCTCGGCGTCGGCTTCGGAAATCGTGACCGGCGCGCTGCAGGATCATCACCGCGCAATCGTCGTCGGCACCAAGAGCTTCGGCAAAGGCTCGGTCCAGACGGTCATGCCGATCCAGGGCGAGGGCGCGATGCGTCTGACCACCGCGCGCTACTACACGCCGTCAGGTCGTTCGATTCAGTCGCTGGGCATTGCTCCCGACGTTGTCGTGCCGCAGCCCGATCAGCCGAAATCGCAGGATAAGGCGGCCGCTGAAGGCGACAACGCCCGCAAGATGACCTCCGAGGCCGATCTGAAAGGTGCAATCACCAACGACTCGATGACCGAGGACGAGAAGAAACAGGCCGAGGACGAGCGCGCGAAAGCCGAAGAGGCCGCGAAGCGCCGGATGGAAGATTTCCAGATGTCCTACGCGATTGACCTGATCAAAGGCCTCTCGGCCATCGCGCCGGAAGCCAAGGCTGACACCGCGTCGACGCAGCAAGCCGAAGCGCCGAGCGCCGATAGCAAAACCGACACGCAGCAGAATTGAGGGGAAGGGGCCTTCGGGCCCCTTTTTCATATGACTCCCGAAGAAATCGTTAAACTTCCTTACCGCCGCAATGTCGGCGTCGTTCTGATGAACCCCGCGGGCCTCGTCTTCGCGGGCCAGCGCATCGACAATCCTGGACCGGCCTGGCAGATGCCGCAGGGCGGGATCGACAAGGGTGAAAAGCCGAAAGAAGCCGCACTGCGCGAACTGGAAGAAGAAACCGGGGTGAACCCCGATCTCGTCGAAATCGTCGCGAAAACCTCCGATTGGGTACGCTACGACCTGCCGCACGATCTTGTGCCGAAAATCTGGAACGGTCGCTGGCGCGGGCAGGAGCAGAAATGGTTCCTGATGCGCTTCCTCGGCTCCGACGATCAGGTGCGCATCGACACCGACCATCCCGAATTCTCGGTCTGGCAGTGGATGCCCTTCGACGAACTGGTCGAGAAGATCGTCCCCTTCAAACGCTCGGTCTACGAGGCCGTTCGCGCCGAATTCAGAGACTATCTCGGCTGAATTCTCAGAAATCGAGGCCCAGATCGAGCGTCCGCGCCGAATGGGTGAGCGCACCGGAAGAGATGTAATCCACGCCGGTCGCTGCCACTTCGGCAATCCGCTCGAGCGTCATGTTCCCCGAGGCTTCCAGTACGACGCGGCCCGCATTAAGCGCCACGGCCGCACGCAGCTCCGCGCTGTCCATATTGTCGAGCAGGATGACATCGGCGCCACCGATTTTCAGCGCCTCTTCCATCTGGCGCAGCGTGTCGACTTCCAGCTCGATCCGCATCATGTGACTGCGCGCCGCTTTCGCTGCTTCGAGCACCGCGCGCACGCTCCCGGCGGCCGCAATATGGTTATCCTTGATCAGGATCGCGTCCGACAGGCCGTAACGATGGTTGAAACCGCCGCCATGGGTCACCGCTGCTTTCTCGAGCGCGCGTAGACCCGGGGTGGTCTTCCGGGTGCAAGTGATACGCGCCTTCGTGCCTTCGGTTTTCGCGACGAAGCTCGCGGTTTTCGTGGCAATCCCGCTGAGGCGTCCCGCGAAATTCAGCGCCACCCGCTCCGCCATCAGGATCGACGCGGCCGAGCCATCGACCGTCAGCAAGGTCTCCCCGGCTTGGCACGGTTTGCCATCCGCGATCAGTATCGAGACGAGCAAAGTCGGATCGACCAGTCGAAACGCCATCGCCGCGACCTGCATACCTGAAGCGACGCCATCTTCCCGCGCTTTCAGTCGCGCGGAATAGGTCTTGCCCGCCGGAATCACCGCCTTCGTCGTCGCGTCGCCCATCGGCGAAAGGTCTTCGACCAGCGCGGCGCGGACAATTGGTTCGATCAGCAAATCGGGCAACATGTCAGTCCTCCAGGGCTGCGGCGCGAATTTTCAGCGCCTCCTCCAGCGTGATTTTCGTTCTTTTCGCCAATTTAGGGTCCATGTCCGGAAAATCGGAACGGAAATGGCCGCCGCGGCTCTCTCGGCGCGCAAGCGCCGCTGCAGCGATCAACGTGGCCGTCGCGGTCATGTTCCGCATCGTTTCCGTGCGGGCCTCCGCCTCGATCTTCGCAATGACGCGCAGGGCCGCCTTCAATCCCTCCGCATCGCGCACGACACCGACACCATCGGTCATCGCGTTGCGCAGCACCTGCACGGCTGCCTCGTTCACCGGGACATCGCCGTCGGGAAACGCGGGGGTTACCGGCTCAGCGTCGGCGATATCTCCAAGCTCAGCAGCGATACCGACAGCGCAAATCCGTGCGAAAACCAAAGCCTCAAGCAACCCGTTCGACGCCAGGCGGTTCGCGCCATGCAGCCCGGTCGACGAGGCCTCGCCGCAAACCCAGAGCCGGTCGAGCGAACTGCGTCCCTCCGTATCGGTATCGACTCCGCCCATATGATAATGTGCGGCCGGCGCAACGGGGATGACGCCGGAAACAGGGTCTATTCCGGCCCGTTCGCAGGCTTCGGCAACGGCGGGGAAGCGGGTCAGGACTTCAGCCCCTAGGGCTGCACGCGTATCCAAAGCGGGTTCGCGCCCGGCCTGTCGCTCCAGGTAAACCGCCCGCGCCACAATATCGCGCGGAGCAAGCTCCGCGTCGGGATGAACGGAGAGCATGAAGCGCTCGCCATCCGCGTTAACGAGTATTGCACCTTCACCGCGCAGCGCTTCGGTCGCGAGCGGGGCAGGGTCTTCGCCACTGGCGATCGCGGTCGGGTGGAACTGTACGAATTCCGGATCGGCGATCCGCGCGCCAGCGCGCGCTGCCATCCCGATGACCTGCCCACGGATCCGAGGCGGGTTTGTCGTAACGGAAAACAGCCCGCCGGACCCGCCGCCCGCAAGCAAAACCGCCGGGCTTTTGATCAGAACGGGCCCTGAAGGCTCAAATGCGCGTTCGATCCACACGCCGGTCACGCGGTCGTCTTCGGTCTCCAGATACGTGGCCAGGACGCCTTCGAGAACCTGAACCGAGGGTGCCTGCCGGACTGCCGCGACGAGAGTCTGCATGATCTCGCGACCCGCCTGATCGCCTTTCACCCGGACGACCCGCGCGTGACTGTGCGCTGCCTCGCGCGACATCACGTAGTCGCCCTCGAGATCGCGATCGAAGGGCGTTCCGAGTTCGGTCAATGCGAGGATGTGCTGACGTGCTTCTTCGGTGACCAAATGGGCGATTTGCGGTGAAACAGTGCCTGCTCCGGCGATCATCGTGTCGCGTGCATGCGCCGCAGGCGTGTCGCTGACCGACATCGCCGCCGCGACACCGCCCTGGGCCCAAGCCGATGATGCGCCTTCGCCCAGAGTTTCCGGCGAGATGATGAGAACGGGGCGGGGCGCGAGGCTTAGGGCCGCGTAAAGTGCGCCCAAGCCCGCGCCGACGATGACGATCCGCTGCGTTTCGATCACTTCGCCAGCGTCCGGGAGAGTTCGATCATCCGCTCGACCGCGACGCGCGCTTTCTCGGCAATCTGCGGGTCGACGATCACTTCCTCGGTCCCGGTATGCAGCGACCACAGGATTTTTTCGAGCGTGATTTTCTTCATGTAGGGGCACATATTGCACGGACCCACAAAATCTACTTCCGGTAGCGCGTCGGCGATGTTGGATGCCATAGAGCATTCCGTCACCAACATGGCCTCTTTTGGCTTGTTGGTTTCGACGTATTTAATGATCCCCGACGTCGAGCCCGAGAAATCGGAGGCCGCGACAACATCCGGCGGGCATTCCGGGTGCGCGATGATCCGGGTATTTGGGTGCATCGCGCGGAAGTCACTGATATCCTTGGCAGTGTACTGTTCGTGGACGATGCACGAACCTTCCCACCAAACCACATTCTTCTCGGGAACCTCGTTCGCCACGTTCTGCGCAAGGTACTGGTCCGGGGTCATGATGACCGTGTCACTCTCCATCGCCCGCACGATCTGCGCGGCGTTGGACGAGGTGCAGCAGATGTCGGAGGCGGCTTTCACCTCGGCTGTTGTGTTAACGTAGCTTACCACGGACGCGCCCGGGTATTTCGAGCGCATCTCCGCAATGCCGTCAGCGGTGATCGACTCTGCCAGCGAGCAGCCGGCTTTCATATCTGGGATCAGGACGGTCTTGGCCGGGTTCAGGATTTTTGACGTTTCGGCCATGAAGTGCACGCCGCATTGGACGATCGTGCCCGCCTGAACTTTGGTCGCTTCGATAGCAAGCTGCAGACTATCACCTACTACATCTGCCACGCCGTGGTAGATTTCCGGCGTCATGTAGTTGTGAGCAAGAATTACCGCGTTCTTCTCTCTCTTCAACTGGTTGATTGCGCGGATATACGGCGCGTAACGCGCGAAATCCGGAAGGGGGATAACGCGATCCATCTTTGCGTGGATCTCGTGCATTTCCTCGGCCAGCTCGATGGACGGCGCAAGATCATAGGTCTCGGCCAGCGTGGCACGCATTTCAGTCAGGTCCAGCATGGACGGTACTCCCGCTCTCTCCCTAAGAAGCCCCCGATTTAAGGGAGGTTGACGCTCGGTTAAATGGGAAACTTGTTTATTTTGATAGAAAAGGCGCCGACGTCAGTCGTAACGGTTCCAGATCGCCGCTTGTCCCAGCTTGGCGACAAAGGCAGCATGGGCTTCGGCTTCTTCAGCAGTCAAACGTGGGGGCAGGGGCTCCGGACGGGGCTTCGGACGCCAGCCTTGATTTGCGCCAGCTTGCAATTTCTGACCGGTTTCAACGGGTTGCAGTCCAAAGCCCGGCTGCCGACCGCCAATCAGCTCAAGGTAAACCTCAGCCAAAATCTCACTGTCGAGCAGCGCGCCGTGCAAAGTCCGCGACGAGTTGTCGATGCCGAAACGACGGCAGAGCGCGTCGAGCGTCGCGGGCGAGCCAGGAAATCTACGCCGTGCCATCGCGAGCGTATCGAGTGCGCGTTCATCCGGGATCAGAGGCATTCCGGCCCAGCGAAGCTCGGCATTCAGGAATTTCATGTCGAACTTGGCGTTGTGGATCACGAGGACCGAGTCCGTGCCGATGAAAT
The DNA here is from genome assembly GCF_002213225.1 of Thioclava sp. IC9. Lineage (NCBI taxonomy): Bacteria > Pseudomonadati > Pseudomonadota > Alphaproteobacteria > Rhodobacterales > Paracoccaceae > Thioclava > Thioclava sp. IC9. The sequence goes on along the minus strand of NZ_NBNX01000004.1, from coordinate 137,664 downwards.
TCAGGAAATCGAGGCCGATCTGGGCGAATTTGGGCTTGTCCGACAGGAATTCGTCGCCCAAGCCATGCACTTGGAAGGCTTCCTGCGGCATCGAGCGCTCGGGGTTAATGTATTGGTGATAGGTGTTACCGGTGGGCATGTGATTGAACAGCTCAACCGCGCCGATCTCGACGATCCGATCGCCGTCTTCCGGCTCGAAACCTGTGGTTTCGGTATCGAGAACGATTTCACGCATTTTGCTCACCCCTGATCTGCGCGATCAGGTTTCGCACATCTTGGCGGGTCTGCTCAAGATCGACGGTTTCGATGATGAAGGTCGCGCGGCGGCGTTTCTCTGCGTCCGGCATCTGTCGCGACAGGATGAAATCGAGCTGCGCCTTGGTCATCTCCGGCCGCTCCAGGACGCGCGCGCGCTGAACCTCCGCCGGCGCGGAAACGACAAGAGTGGCATCGCAAGCAGCATCAGCCCCGGTTTCGAACAAAAGAGGGATGTCGAGGAGGATCAGATCCGCCTCTGAGTGATCCGCGATGAACTGGCTACGAGAGGCCGTCGTGAGTGGGTGAACGATCTCTTCAACGCGGTTTAGAGCCGTTTTGTCGTTCGCGAGCAGTTTTTTCAGCTCCACCCGATCCACTGCGCCCGCCTTGATCGCAGAGGGAAAAGCGGCGGCGATCGGCGCAACGGCCGCACCATCCTTCGCATAGAGATCATGCACCGTCTGATCCGCATCCCACACGGGCACGCCGGCCTCGGCGAACATCGCGGCGGTCGTGGATTTTCCCATCCCGATGGAGCCGGTCAGACCGAGCAGGAAAGGCTTGCTCATCCCCCGAGCACCGCGTTGCGGACGGTTTCGCCGACTTCCGGGCGCTGGCCGAACCAACGCTCAAATCCCGGGACGGCTTGATGCAAAAGCATGCCAAGCCCGTCGACCACGGTGCATCCCGCGTCTTCGGCCTCGGTGAGAAATTTGGTCTTAAGGGGTGTATACACGAGATCACAGCAAGTCGCGCTGGGACGCAATGCATCGAGCGGAACGCGAAACTCCGACTTGCCTATCATACCGAGCGACGTCGTGTTCACCACCGTCGCCGCATCTTCGAGCATATTGCCCGCCCGCACCCAATCGTAAACGACCAGACGCGCCCCGAATTCCTGACGCAGCGCATCGGCGCGCGCCCGCGTCCGGTTCGAGATACGGATTTCCGGCGCTCCGCTTTCCAGAAGCGAAGCGACGATGGCGCGCGCGGCCCCGCCTGCGCCGAGAACGGCAGCCGGGCCAGACTTCGGGTCCCAGTTCGGCGCATTCTGCCTCAGATTAGCGATGAAACCGTAACCATCTGTATTATCTGCGTAAATCTTGCCATCCGGGCGGAACACCAAGGTATTCGCAGCGCCGATTAGGGCCGCGCGATCGGAGATGACATCGGCAATCTCGAGCGCGCGGATCTTGTGCGGGATCGTCACATTCGTGCCGACGAACCCCGCCTTGGGCAAGGTCCGAAGCACGGTTTCCAGATCATCACTGGCCACATCCATCGGAACATAGAACCCTTCGATCCCGTATTCTGCAAACCAGGTGCGGAACAGGAGCGGCGAGCGCGAATGCGCGACCGGCGATCCGATGACGCCAGCGAGGGGAATGCGCGGATGATCCGTCATGTCGTGAAATCTCCTCGGGCATGAAGCCAGTTAAGGAATTCGATCAAGGGAAGGCCCAGGACGGCAAAATAATCGCCTTGGACGCGGGAGAAAAGACGCACGCCTTCCTCCTCGAGCTTGTAGCTGCCCACGGACCAGCGGATGCTCTCCCAGTTCCGGGCGACGTAATCGTCGATGAAGGGCGCAGTAAGCTCATGCATCGTCAGACGCACTTCGCCCACATGACGCCAGAGCGGCTCGCCATCCCGGATCGCAACCATCGCGGAAAGCAGTTTGTGGGTTTGGCCGGAGAGGGCACGCAACTGCGATTTCGCGTCCTCCGGTGTCTCCGGCTTCGACAAGACCGTGCCTTTAAGCTCCAGAACCTGATCCGCGCCGACCACCAGTTCTCCGGGATGGCGCGCCGACAGTTTCGTAGCCTTCATCTCGGCGAGAAGGTCCGCGACATCGCGCGGCTTTGCCTCTTCGGCCTCCAAACTCCGCCTGATCGTGTCCTCGTCAATGCGCGCGGGCGCGACCGTCACCGACAGACCGGCGTTGCGCAGAAGCTGCGCGCGGATTTCTGAAGCGGAGGCAAGGAGGATGTTCATGAACTTGTGGATAAGCAGGCGCAGAAGTCTCGGGGTCGAATTGGGCATAACGCGGATCGGCGGATTACTCCACCGGATCGGCACGTTTCATGGCAGATTTACGAAACTTGTCCACCTGTGGAATTCGGATTCGAGCCGTTGGGGACACGGTGAGGACTTCACAATTTTCTCCAAAGAGTTATCCACAGGATGACGTTGAGACTCTCCGAGAGATAAACACGCAGTATCAATGTTTTAGGAGAAACTCGCCAGCCGAAAGATTCCTTCCCACCAGATGTTTTCCGCCTGTGGAGAAACTCTTGATAAAGTGTTAATCCACATCATCAACAGGCCCTACATCATCATCATCTTTTTCTTTAAAGAATCTTTTTTGAAGATGATGGCAGCTGTCAGCCGGAGGCGAGATGACCGATTTCCTGAGCACATGGTATTTGTGGATCAAAGCGCTCCACGTGATGGCGATCATCACATGGATGGCGGCCTTGTTTTATTTGCCGCGGCTTTACGTTTACCACGTCGAGGGGCTGAACAAGGCGGGCATGAAACGCGATAGCGATCAGGAGCTTCTGTTCCGGCATCAGGAACGGCTTCTTCTCAAGGCCATCATGAACCCGGGGATGATCGCGAGCTGGCTCTTCGGCCTGATGCTGGTCTTCACGCCGGGGATCGTCGATTGGTCGAGCATCTGGCCGTGGACCAAGGCAGCCGCCGTTCTCGGCATGACCTGGTTCCACATGTGGTGCGCGAAGGAACGCAAGGCGCTTGCAGAGGGCAGGGCGAACCGCAGCGGGCGCTACTACCGCATGATGAACGAGATCCCGACGATCTTCATGATCGTTATCGTCGCGTCGGTGATCGTGAAATTCTGACTTTCGTTGACTCAGCGACGCTTTGCGCTTATCTGCCTCGCCAAGCCCCGGCCGTCCTGGCCGACCGGTTTTTCTGAGACACGACGAATCTTTGCGCCCATCGCTCTGGTGAGGCGCCAGCTGCAGGTAATCCGATGAGCGATGAACGCCTCAATCTCTCCGACTTGAAAGCCAAGAGCCCGAAGGAACTTCTGGCGCTGGCCGAAGAATGGGAGATCGAAAACGCCTCGACCATGCGCAAGGGCGAGATGATGTTCTCGATCCTGAAGGAGCATGCCGAGGATGATTGGGTCATCGGTGGCGATGGCGTCCTCGAAGTTCTGCAGGATGGTTTCGGCTTCCTGCGTTCGACCGAGGCGAACTATCTGCCGGGTCCCGACGATATCTACGTCTCGCCCGACATGATCCGCCAGCACAGCCTGCGCACCGGCGATACCGTCGAAGGCGTGATCCGCGCGCCCGGCGAGAACGAGCGGTATTTCGCGTTAACGAAGGTTGAGCGGATCAACTTCGAGGAGCCGGAGAGGGCGCGCCACAAGGTCGCTTTCGACAACCTCACGCCGCTCTATCCCGATGAGCGCCTGAAGATGGAAATCGAGGATCCGACGATCAAGGACCGTTCGGCCCGGATCATCGACCTCGTCGCGCCGATCGGGAAAGGCCAGCGTTCGCTGATCGTCGCCCCGCCGCGGACCGGTAAGACGGTTCTGCTGCAGAACATCGCGACCTCGATCGAGCGTAACCACCCGGAATGCTACCTGATCGTTCTGCTGATCGACGAACGACCGGAAGAAGTCACCGACATGCAGCGTTCGGTGAAGGGCGAGGTGATCTCTTCGACCTTCGATGAACCGGCGACGCGCCACGTTGCGGTGTCCGATATGGTCATCGAAAAGGCCAAGCGCCTCGTCGAGCATAAGCGAGATGTCGTTATTTTGCTGGATTCGATTACCCGTTTGGGCCGCGCCTTCAACACCGTCGTTCCGAGCTCGGGCAAGGTGCTGACCGGTGGTGTCGACGCGAACGCGCTGCAGCGTCCGAAGCGGTTCTTCGGCGCCGCGCGGAACATCGAAGAGGGCGGCTCGCTGACCATTATTGCGACCGCGCTGATCGATACCGGCTCGCGGATGGACGAAGTCATCTTCGAAGAATTCAAGGGCACCGGTAACTCGGAGATTGTGCTGGACCGCAAGGTTGCCGACAAGCGTGTATTCCCGGCGATGGACATCCTCAAATCCGGCACCCGGAAAGAGGATCTGCTCGTCGATCAGAAGGATCTTCAGAAAACGTACCTTCTGCGCCGCATCCTGAATCCGATGGGTACGACCGATGCGATCGAGTTCCTGATCTCGAAGCTCAAGCAGACCAAAACGAACTCGGAATTCTTCGACTCGATGAACGGCTGAGGCCGTCCTATCTTCCGCTCGGAAGAGGATTGCTATGGACACGATCTATGCTCTGGCCACGGCCCGCGGAAAAGCGGGCGTGGCCGTCATTCGTATTTCAGGACCGCAAGCTTGGTATGCGGCGCGGGAACTGGCGGGAACCTTGCCGGAACCGCGCATCGCCGGGCTGCGCAGGCTGCGGCTCGCGGGTGAGGAACTCGACGAGGCAGTGGTGCTGTGCTTTGAAAATGGGGCCAGCTTTACCGGCGAAGAGGTCGCGGAGCTGCATATCCACGGGGCGATCGCGACGGTCTCGGCTGTCTTGCGTGCGCTTGGACAGATCGACGGGTTGCGGCTTGCGGAACCTGGTGAATTTACCCGGCGGGCGTTGGAGAACGAACGGCTCGATCTGGCACAGGTCGAAGGACTTTCCGATCTGATCGAGGCGGAGACAGAGGCGCAGCGCAAACAAGCGTTGAAGGTTTTGTCAGGCGCGGTTGGCGCTCTGGTCGAGGATTGGCGGGCGAAGCTGATCCGGGCGGGGGCGTTGATCGAAGCAACGATCGACTTCGCGGATGAGGAAGTTCCGGTCGATGTGTCGCCCGAGGTGTTGGAGCTGATCGACGCGGTCACAGCCGGAATTCGCGATGAATTACGCCGGATTGGTGCGGCAGAACGGATCCGCGAAGGGTTTGAGGTCGCAATTGTCGGGCGTCCGAATGCCGGGAAATCAACCTTACTCAACGCGCTCGCAGGGCGCGAAGCCGCGATCACCTCCGAATTCGCAGGCACGACGCGCGACGTTATCGAGGTGCGAATGGAAATCGGCGGGCAGGCGGTGACCTTGCTCGACACCGCTGGCCTGCGCGAAACCGACGATGTCGTGGAAGCGATCGGGGTGGAGCGGGCTCTGGAACGCGCCCGACAATCCGACCTGCGCGTGTTCCTGCTCGATGGCGAAGAAGTACCGTTGATCGCGCCGGAACCGGGCGATCTGGTGGCGCACGGCAAATCGGATATTGCCGAGCATGACGGGCTGAACGTGTCCGGAAAGACAGGAGCTGGTCTGGCAGAACTTATCTCCGCAATCGAAGAAAGGCTGTCCGGGCTTGGTGAGGGTGCCGGCGTGATGACGCGAGAGCGACACCGGGTTGCAATGCAACGTGCATTCGGGGCTTTGGAATCGGCGCGAGATGAGGTATTGCGCGGGTCCGACCGGAGCGAGCTGGCAGCGGAATCACTGCGCCAGGCGGCTTGGGCGCTGGAAGCGTTGCTCGGGCGGGTGGATGTCGAGAACCTGTTGGACGAAATTTTCTCGAGCTTCTGCATCGGAAAGTAAGGAGTGTTTCACGTGAAACATTACGACGTCATCGTGATCGGAGGCGGGCACGCCGGAACCGAGGCAGCCCACGCCGCCGCCCGGATGGGCGTTCAGGTGGCCTTGGTGACCCTGCGCGCCGACGCGATCGGGGTAATGTCGTGCAATCCCGCGATTGGTGGGCTTGGAAAAGGCCATTTGGTGCGCGAGATCGACGCGATGGATGGCGTTATGGGGCGGCTGGCCGATGCGGCGGGGATTCAATTTCGCCTTCTTAACCGACGTAAAGGGCCAGCGGTGCAGGGTCCCCGCGCTCAGGCGGATCGTAAACTCTACCGTGAGGCGGCTCAGAGGGTGACTGCGGCGCAACCCAATCTTGATGTGATCGAAGGGGAAGTGACCGACCTGAGCGTCAAAAGCGGTCGTGTGACCGGCGTGATGCTTGCAGATGGTGTAGCGCTTAGCTGTCATTCGGCGATCCTGACTTCGGGAACGTTCCTGAATGGCGTGATTCATATCGGCGATCAGCAGCGTCCAGGAGGTCGCATCGGGGATAGCCCGTCGCGTGCACTCGCAGAGCGGCTTTATGCGATGGAGCTGCCGATGGGCCGTCTGAAAACCGGTACGCCGCCGCGGCTGGATGGGAAGACGATCGCTTGGGAAAAATTGGAGAGCCAGCCGGGCGATGACGATCCGGTGATGTTTTCCTTCCTTAACCGGTCGCCCGAAGTGCGGCAGATTTCCTGCGGGATCACCCATACGAATGGGCGGACTCACGACATCATCCGGGGCAATCTCGACCGCTCAGCAATGTATGGCGGGCATATTTCTGGGGTTGGCCCTCGCTATTGCCCGTCTATCGAAGACAAGGTCGTCCGTTTTGCCGACAAGGATTCGCATCAGATCTTTCTTGAACCGGAAGGGCTGGACGACGACACGGTCTATCCGAACGGAATTTCGACTTCGCTACCTGTCGATGTTCAGGAAGATTACGTCCATTCGATCTTCGGTCTGGAAAATGCGAAGATTCTGCAACCCGGTTACGCGATCGAATATGACTATGTCGATCCGCGGGCACTGGACGGGACGCTGCAGTTGCGCGCCGTGACCGGCCTATATCTTGCGGGACAGATAAACGGAACCACAGGATATGAGGAAGCCGCCGCCCAAGGTTTGGTGGCGGGGTTGAATGCGGCGTCTTCCGCCAAGTCGGGCGAACCGGTGCAATTCAGCCGGACCTCAAGCTATATCGGCGTGATGATTGACGACCTGACCTCACGCGGCGTTACCGAACCTTACCGGATGTTTACCTCGCGCGCCGAATTCCGCCTGTCGCTGCGGGCTGATAACGCCGACCAACGTCTGACCGGGATGGGGATCGAGATTGGCTGCGTTGGCGAAGCGCGCCGTGCGCAGTTTGAAAAGAAGTCCGCCGAGCTTGCGGTTGGCGGCGAATTATTGCGGTCGATTTCGCTTACGCCGAAGGAAGCGAAGGAGAAGGGTTTCAAGGTTAACGAGGATGGGACTCGCCGGACGGCGTTCGATCTCTTGTCCTTCCCGGATATCACAATGCCCGCTTTGCAGGAGGCGCTTCCGGAACTGAAAAAACTTTCCGAAGATGCCGCGCGGCAATTGTCGATCGATGCGCTTTACGCGAATTACGTGGCGCGTCAGGAGGTCGACGCGGCCTCTCTCAAGCGCGATGAGGGCTGGGAAATCCCCGAAGATTTCAATTTCGATTCTTTGCAAGGGCTTTCGAACGAGCTGAAGGGGAAGCTTCAGCGCGCGATGCCCAAGACTTTAGGTCAGGCGGGGCGTATAGATGGAGTGACGCCGGCTGCGCTAACCTTGATCTTAGCGCGCCTGCGGCAGTCAAAGCGGGAACGCTCTGCATGACGACGCCCGAAGCCGAGGAGTTCGCGAAGCGATTCGATGTTTCACGTGAAACACTGGATAAGCTCCTAGCCTACGAAGTCCTCCTGAAGAAATGGAACCCGGCGATCAACCTCGTCGCGAAATCGACCTTGGAGGATATGTGGTCGCGCCACTTCCTCGATTCGGCCCAAATATTCGCGATGGCGCCTGAAAATGCGCAGATATGGGCGGATTTTGGGGCAGGGGGAGGGTTTCCAGGCCTGGTGATCGCGGTTTTGTCGGCAGAAAAAGAGCCCGAGAGGCAAGTGGTTCTCGTCGAGTCGGATCTTCGCAAATCTGCTTTTCTGTCGACGGTCAGTCGTGAATTGTCGCTCAACACCCGCGTTATCGCGCAGAGAATCGAAGAAATCGCTCCGCTGGACGCGGGCGTCGTTTCTGCCCGTGCTCTCGCTAGCCTGCCAAAATTGTTGGAATTCACCGCGCCACATCTGAAGCCGGACGGGACGGCTCTCTTTCCGAAAGGCGCACGCTGGCAGGAAGAACTTGCGCAGGCGCGGGAAAGCTGGTCCTTTGACCACGAGGCGATCGAAAGCCTCAGCGATCCAAACAGTGTTGTCCTGAAAATCCACGGAGCCGAGCGTGTCTGACCCAATTCGCGCAAACGAACCGAAAATTATTGCGATTGCGAACCAGAAGGGCGGCGTGGGCAAGACGACAACGGCGATCAATCTCGCTGCCGGGCTCGTTGAGGCCGGGCGGAAGGTGCTTCTGATCGACCTGGATCCGCAGGGGAACGCGTCGACGGGGCTCGGAATCGAACCTGATGATCGCGAACTGACGACCTATGATCTTCTGATCGAGGATGCGCCGGTTTCGTCAGTCTTGCACAAGACGGAAATCGACGGTCTTTACCTCTGTCCAGCGACAACGGACCTGTCCTCGGCCGATATGGAGCTCGTTTCGACCGAAAAGCGCAGCTTTCTTCTGCATGACGCGCTACGACATCCTGATGTCGATACCTATGGCTTCGACTATATATTGATCGACTGCCCGCCTAGCCTTAGCCTGCTGACCATCAACGCGATGGTCGCATCGCATTCGGTGCTGGTGCCGCTTCAGGCGGAATTCTTCGCGCTCGAAGGGCTTTCGCAGCTGATGTTGACGATCCGGGAGATCCGGCTCAGCGCAAATCGAAACCTGCGGATAGAAGGGATCGTTCTCACGATGTATGACGTGCGGAACAATCTCTCGCAGCAGGTGGAGGCGGATGCGCGCGCGACCTTGGGTGAGTTGGTTTTCCGTACGATGATTCCCCGGAACGTGCGGGTCTCCGAGGCGCCTTCTTACGCGATGCCGGTGCTCAACTATGACAGCAGCTCGCGCGGGGCGGTGGCCTATCGAAACCTGGCGAGCGAATTGATGTCGCGGCACGAATTGGCAAAGGCGGTGTGAGCATGGCGAAAGAACGCGAAAAGCGTGGATTGGGGCGCGGTTTGTCGGCTTTGATGGCGGATGTCGATTTGAATCCGGCTGAGACGACGGCATCGCCGCGCCGGCCGGAGCAATATGTGCCGGTCGAGAAGATCGAGCCGAACCCGGACCAGCCGCGTCGCGATTTCGAGCCCGCCGCCCTGGAAGAACTGGCGGCGTCGATCCGCGAAAAAGGCGTGATTCAGCCGCTTATCGTGCGCAAACACCCGACGAAGCCGGATCATTATGAGATCGTGGCCGGTGAACGCCGGTGGCGCGCGTCGCAGATGGCCAAGCTTCACCAGCTTCCGGTCATCATTCGCGAGTTCAACGACACGGAAGTTCTTGAAGTCGCGATTATCGAAAACATTCAGCGCGCCGACCTCAACGCGTTGGAAGAAGCACTGGCCTACAAGCAATTGATGAGCCGCTTCGGCCACACACAAGAAAAGCTGGCCGAGGCGCTGTCGAAAAGCCGTAGTCATATCGCCAACCTGATGCGTCTGCTGCAACTTCCCGAAGAAGTGCAGGGCTACCTGCGCGAGGGGAAACTCTCCGCTGGTCATGCGCGGGCGATGATTACCGCTGAGGATCCGGTCGGCCTGGCCCGGCAAGCCGTGGCAAAGACGCTGTCGGTGCGCGATGTCGAAAAGCTCGCCAAGAAGCAGCAGGGCGGGGAAGAGCGCAAGGCGCGTCCGAAGCCCCAGAAGGATGCCGATACGCGCGCGCTCGAGGGCGATCTTTCCGCGACGATCGGGATGAAGGTCGCGATCGATCACACGAGCAATGGAAGCGGTAAGATCACGATTTCCTACGGTGATCTGGAGGAGCTCGACCGTCTTTGCCAGATGCTCAGCAACGGCTGATCAGCTATTCGGGCGAGTCCAGATGAAAATCAGAACGCCGAGCAGCGTAATCCCCTGAATCGCCAAGATGCCGACTGGCAACCGGAAGGCTAACGACAGGCCAAAAGCCGCGAAAACAGACACTGTTGCCGCGATTTTTGCGCGTTTCGCGATAGCACGCCGTTCCTGCCAGTCGATGACCTGTGGCCCGAAACGCGGATGGGTGATGATCCAGTTGTGCAGGCGATCGGAGGACCGCGCGAAGCAGAACGTCGCTAGAAGCATCAGGGGAACGGTAGGGACAAGCGGCAGGAACAGCCCGATGATACCGATGGCGGTCGAGACGATGCCAAGCGTGAGCCAGACGATGCGCATCAGGGGATGAGGTCGCGAATGATGGCGTTCAGGACCGGGCGGCCTTGATCCGTCGCGCGCAGAAATCCGTTCTCTCTCTCGATCATGCCGATATCCTCAAGATGGCGCATAGTCGCCTCGTCGAGCGGTGAACGCGAGATCGTGTTGAACCGTTCCATCTCGAGCCCTTCGGAGAGGCGTAGCGCGAATAGAAGATACTCGATTGCCTGCTCTTCGCGGGGCAGGGCGGCGCGTTCATTCTCTCCGGCACCGGTTTTTTCCACCTGCGCAAGCCAGGCGCCGGGTTGTTTGAGCGTATCGGTGGCGTGACGGACACCATTTTCGGTCAGGCGCCCATGCGCGCCGGGACCGATGCCGATATAGTCCCCATAGCGCCAGTAAATCAGGTTGTGGCGGCTCTCGGCGCCGGGGCGCGCGTGGTTCGAGATTTCATAGGCGGGCAGGCCGTGCTTCTCGCAGATTTCCTGCGTCGCGAAATACATTTCGGCGGAGATATCGTCCTCGGGAATGCCGCGGAGCTTGCCTGCATCGTGCCGCGCACCGAACACGGTGCCGGGTTCAATGGTCAGCTGATAGAGGGAGAGGTGGTCGACTGCCATTCGCAGCGCCTCGTCCAGCTCTGACTTCCAATCTTCGATCGACTGGTGCTGGCGCGCGTAGATCAGATCGAAGCTCACACGGTCGAATTGCTTGCGCGCAATGTCGAAGGCTTTCTGGCCTTCTGCGACCGAGTGCATCCGGCCCAAACGACGCAGATCTTCGTCATTCAGCGCCTGCATCCCCATCGAGACGCGGTTCACGCCAGCCTTGGAAAAGGCTCTAAACCGTCCGGATTCGACACTTGTGGGGTTTGCTTCGAGGGTAATCTCGAAATCGTTGCTGGTTTGCCAGTTTCTGCGAATGCGTTCGATGATCGCGGCGACGATCTCGGGATCCATTAACGATGGAGTGCCGCCGCCGAAGAAAACCGTGTTCAAAACCCGGCCTTCGGTCTGAGCGGCATAGCGGTCGAGTTCGCTGAGATAAGCAGACAGCCATCGTTTTTGGTCGATGGAGGTCGCGACGTGCGAATTGAAGTCGCAATAAGGACATTTGGCGGCACAGAACGGCCAGTGAAGGTAGAGGCCGAACCCCCCGTGCCGCCAATCCTCGGTCATTTCGCCTCGAATACCGTAACGAATTTGCGGAAAGCGTCCGCACGGTGCGAAATCTCGTTCTTCTGCGCGGGGTCCATCTCCGCGAAGGTGAGATCGTAGCCCTCGGGCTGGAACATCGGGTCGTAGCCATGGCCAAGCGCGCCGCGCATCGGCCAGACCAGTTGACCCTCGGCGCGGCCTTCGAACACTTCGTCATGCCCGTCGGGCCAGGCGAGAACCAGGGTCGAGCGGAACCGCGCAGTCCGTGGCGAGGGGGCCTCGATATCGTCGCAAGCCTTCCACGTCTTCTCCATCGCCATGGTGAAATCGCGACCGTTCGGGGTCGTCGCCCAATCGGCGGTATAAACGCCCGGCGCCCCGTCGAGACAGTCCACTTCAATCCCGGAATCGTCAGCCAAGGCGGGCAGGCCCGTCGCCTTGGAAGCGGCGTGCGCCTTGATCCGGGCATTGCCGACGAAGGTGCTCTCGGTCTCTTCCGGCTCGGGTAGGTTCATTTCCTTCGCGCCGACCACCTCGACGCCGAAAGGCGCGAGGATAGCTTTGATCTCCTCGAGCTTCCCAGCGTTATGGGTCGCGACCAGCAGCTTCTTCTCGGTGAAGCTCCTCATCCGATCGCCGCTTTCTGCGCTTCGACGAGCTTCGCCGCGCCTTCCTCGGCCAGATCGAGAAGCCGATCCATCTGCTCGCGCGAGAAGGTCGCGCCTTCGGCCGACATCTGCACTTCGATGAGCTTGCCGCGCCCGGTCATGATGAAATTCCCGTCGGTGCCCGCTTCGCTATCCTCGGCATAGTCGAGATCGGCCACCGGCTGGCCCGCATAAATGCCGCAGGACAAGGCTGCGACATGGTCGAGCAGCGGATCCGAGGTGCAGGCGCCCGATTTCATCAACTTGTTCGCTGCGAGACGCAGCGCGACCCAACCGCCGGTGATCGAGGCGCAACGCGTGCCGCCATCGGCCTGGATCACATCGCAATCGACGACGATCTGACGCTCGCCAAGCGCCGAACGATCTACGCCAGCGCGTAGAGCGCGTCCGATAAGTCGTTGAATTTCAACGGTTCTTCCGCCTTGCTTGCCCGCCGCGGCCTCGCGACGGTTACGCGTGTTGGTCGCGCGCGGCAGCATGCCGTATTCTGCGGTTACCCAGCCAAGGCCGGAGCCTTTCAGGAAGGACGGGGCGCGATCCTCGATGGTGGCGGTGCACAGCACATGGGTGTCGCCCATTTTGATGAGGCATGACCCTTCTGCGTGTTTCGTAACCCCGGTCTCGATTGAAATCGGGCGAAGTTCGCTTAACTCTCTGCCGGAAGGGCGCATCGTGGGGTCCTTTCTACTGAATTCACCCCATTTGATCGCCCATGCGCAGCGATGCAACCCCCGAGCCGAGATTGACCTTCGGCTTCGCGCGGCTTTAAGTCAGCTTGGATGAAGCGCGATGAGTGACCAGAACGATATTCTTTCTGAACTGAACGACCGCTCCCGCGAAGTGTTTCGCCGGGTGGTCGAAGGCTATCTGACGACTGGCGGTCCCGTGGGCTCGCGCAGCCTGACCCGAGAGATGAACGAGAAGGTCTCGGCGGCGACGATCCGCAACGTTATGCAGGACCTCGAATATCTCGGGCTTCTGGACAGCCCGCATGTCTCTGCGGGGCGCGTTCCGACCCAGATGGGTCTGCGGTTGTTCGTCGACGGGGTGATGGAAGTGAGCCACCTCGGGGACGAGGACCGCGCGGCGCTCGATGCAACGATGGGCGCGAATTCAGGCGATGTAGGGTCTTTGTTGGACCGTGTGTCGAGCGCGCTTTCGGGAATGACGCAGGGCGCGAGCCTCGTTCTCACGCCCAAACACGAGGCCCCGATCCGCCATATCGAATTCGTTTCGTTGGCGCCCGACCGTGCACTGGTGGTGCTCGTCTTCGCGGACGGGCAGGTAGAGAACCGCGTCTTTACGCCGCCGCTCGGACAGACGCCTTCGTCGATGCGGGAGGCCGCCAATTTCCTCAACGCGATGGCGGAGGGAAGAACCCTGTCCGAGCTGCGGGGCCACATCGCCCGCCAGATTGCAAATCACCGTAACGAAATCGATTCGCTCGCGACTGAACTGATCGACAGCGGTCTGGCCGCTTGGGAGAACAAGGGCGAGCGCTACGAACGGCTGATCGTGCGTGGTCGCGCCAACCTCTTGGGTTCTGAAGACGATCTCGACCGCATCCGCTCGCTATTCGACGATCTCGAGCGGAAGCGCGACATCGCCGAATTCCTCGATCTGGCCGAGGATGGCGAAGGTGTGCGTATTTTTATTGGCTCAGAGAACAAACTTTTCTCTCTTTCGGGTTCCTCTTTGGTTGTCTCTCCATATATGAACGCTGACCGAAAGATCATTGGTGCGGTGGGCGTGATTGGGCCGACCCGGCTCAACTACGGGCGCATCGTGCCGATCGTGGACTACACAGCGCAACTGGTCGGGCGGATGATCTCCGGCCAGGGCAAAGGATGAATGGCATGAGCGAGAAAAAAGACGAGATTGCCGAGGATCAGGCGCATATCGACGAGAGTTTTGAAGACGTGATGTCTTATGAAGCCGACGAGCTCGAGGCGTTGCGTGCGGAGCGCGACGATTATCGCGACCGTTTCATGCGTGCGCTGGCAGATGCCGAGAACGCACGCAAACGGGCCGACAAAGAGCGTCAGGAAGCCTCGAATTACGGCGGGACGCGTCTTGCGCGCGACATGCTGCCGGTGTTCGACGCGCTGTCGCGTGCGCTCGAGGCCGCGAATGAGGACGTGCGTTCGCAGGCCGGACCGTTCCTCGAAGGGGTCGAACTGACCCAGCGCGAATTGCTCAACGTGTTCGCTCGTCACGGCATCACCACTGTTGCGCCTGAAGTCGGCGAGAAGTTCGACCCGCAGATGCATGAAGCGATGTTCGAAGCGCCCGCGCCCGGCACCAAGGCCGGCGACATCATCCAGGTCATGGAGAACGGCTTCATGATCCACGACCGGCTTCTGCGGCCGGCGAAAGTGGGCGTCAGCTCCACTCCTAAATCCTGATCGGTAAGGCTGGGGGCACTGCCCCCAGACCCCCGGGATATTTCCATCAAGAAGAGGAAGACTACTCCGTGAGAAGCGCGCGAAGCTCGTAGAGGGCGTCGAGCGCGTCTTTCGGTGTCATGTCGTCCGGAATGAGCGATTTCAGGCGTTCCTCCAGCGGAGACGGACCGGTTGGCGGGGCGGCGGGTTGCGGTGTGTTAGACACTGAAAATAGCGGCAGATCGTCGATCACCGCCTGTTTCTTGCCACCGCCTTCGCGTTCGCCCTTCTCCAGCGCATCGAGCACGATCCGCGCGCGTTCCACGACGGAATGCGGAAGCCCGGCGAGCCGTGCGACCTGAACGCCATAGGAGCGGTCGGCGGCGCCTTTGCGAACCTCGTGCAGGAAGATCACTTCGCCTTCCCATTCCTTCACCGCGACAGTCGCATTTTCGACGCCGTCTAGCTTGGCCGACAGCGCGGTCATCTCGTGGTAATGGGTCGCGAAGAGGGCTCGACAGCGGTTGGACGCGTGCAGATGCTCCATGACCGCCCAGGCGATCGAGAGCCCGTCATAGGTTGCCGTTCCGCGGCCGATTTCGTCGAGGATCACCAGAGCGCGGTCATCGGCCTGATTGAGGATCGCGGCGGTTTCCACCATCTCGACCATGAAGGTCGACCGGCCCCGCGCCAGATCGTCCGCCGCACCGACGCGGCTGAAGAGTTGTGACACAAGACCGATATGGGCGGATTTCGCCGGAACGAAGCTGCCTGCCTGTGCGAGAAGCGCGATCAGGGCGTTCTGGCGCAGGAAGGTCGATTTACCGGCCATGTTCGGACCGGTGAGCAGCCAGATCGCGGGGGTCGCGCCTTCGGTCAGTTCGCAGTCATTCGCGATGAACGGCTCGCCGGATTTCTTGAGCGAGGCTTCGACGACCGGATGCCGCCCGCCTTCAATCTCGAAAGCGTGGCTGTCATCGACTGTGGGTTCTGCCCAGTCTTCGTTGCGCGCGAGCGTCGCGAAAGCGCTGGCGAGGTCGATTTCGGCAAGTGCGCGCGAGGCCTCGTTGATCGGACCCGCGCGGTCGAGAATTGCCTGTCTTAGGCTGGAATAGAGCCTTTTTTCGATCTCCAGCGCATGGTGTCCGGCGTTCAGAATGCGGGTCTCGATCTCGCTCAGTTCGACCGTCGTGAAGCGCACTTGGTTCGCAGTGGTCTGACGGTGGATGAAGCGCTCCGACAGCGGCGGGGCAAGCATCTTCTCGGCGTGGGTGGCGGTGGTTTCGATGAAGTAGCCCAGCACGTTGTTGTGCTTGATCTTGAGCGAATTGATCCCCGTGGCCTCGATATATTCCGCCTGCATTTTCGCGATCACGCCACGGCCCTCGTCACGCAGCTGGCGCGTCTGATCGAGATCTTCGTCGTAGCCTGCCGCGATGAAGCCGCCGTCGCGCGCAAGAAGCGGGGGCTCCGCGATGAGCGCCGCATCCAGAAGGGCGGTGAGGTCGTCATGGCCCATCAGTGCTTTGGCGGCCTCGGCGAGCAGTGGCGGGGCCTCGACGGCGGACACCGCTTCGGCGATCCGCTCGGCCTGCGCCAACCCGTTGCGGATCGCGGCCATGTCGCGCGGGCCGCCGCGGTCGAGGGCGAGGCGCGAAAGCGCTCGATCCATATCGGGGCAGCGCTTCAGATCGGCGCGGATATCTTCGGAAAATCGACCCTGTTCCAGCAAAAAACGCACGGAATCGTGCCGCGCGTGGATTTCGGTCAGACTCCGAGACGGGGCGGAGATCCGGCGTTCCAGAAGCCGCGCGCCGCCTGCCGTAACGGTGCGGTCGATGGCATTCAGGAGCGAGCCGTCGCGCCCGCCCGAAAGTGCCTGCGTCAATTCCAGATTGCGGCGCGTCGCGGCGTCGATCTGCATCGCTGCGCCGCTGTCTTCATGAACGGGACGGCGCAGCAGGGGCAGTTTCCCTTTCTGCGTGATCTCGAGGTAATCGACGATCGCCCCCATCGCGGCCATCTCGGCGCGGGTGAAACTGCCGAACGCATCGAGCGAGCCGATGGAATAGAGCGACAGAAGCCGCGTCTCGGCCGCCTGACTGTCGAAGCTCGCCCGCGACAAGGGCGTCATTGCGGCTCGCATATCAGAGACTATTTCGGCGCAATCGGCCTCTTTCGCTTCACTGACCAGCACTTCACGCGGCGCAAGCCGGGCAAGCTCGGGGCCCAGCCGCGACAGCGGGCATGGCGTCACGCGGAATTCGCCGGTAGAGATATCGACCCACGCAATCGCGGCTTCGTCGCGCACCTCGGCCCAGGCAGCGAGGAAGTTGTGGCGGCGCGCCTCCAGCAAGCTTTCCTCAGTGAGCGTGCCGGGCGTGACCAGCCGCACCACATCGCGTTTCACGACGGATTTCGACCCGCGCTTCTTCGCTTCGGCAGGGTCTTCCATCTGCTCGGCGATCGCCACGCGGAAGCCTTTTCGGATCAGCGTCAGCAAATAGCCCTCGGCCGCGTGCACGGGGACGCCGCACATCGCGATATCCTCGCCCATGTGCTGACCACGCTTAGTCAGTGCGATGTCGAGCGCGGCCGCGGCATCGACCGCGTCCTGAAAGAACATCTCGTAGAAATCACCCATCCGATAGAACAGGAGTGCGCCCGGATTGGCCTCCTTGATCCCCAGATACTGTTCCATCATCGGTGTGACGGTCGGCTTGGCCATGTGCCCCCCATTTGCTGGTCGCGCGACCCTACAAAACCCCGGATTCGGGCGCAATTCCGTTGAGTGACGGATCACGGGACGTTAAACCGGTTCGGACCTGCAGGAGGAGCACCGGCCCAATGCCCAGCAAGAACCGTATCACGCCCGAAGAGGCGTTGGCCTATCACCTCGACCCGCATCCGGGGAAATACGACATCACGGCGTCGAAGCCCATGACGTCGCAGCGCGATCTGTCGCTGGCCTACAGCCCCGGCGTTGCCGTGCCGGTGGAGGCGATCGCGGAGAACCCCGAGCTCGCCTACGACTACACCGTGAAGGGGAACATGGTCGCGGTGATCTCGAACGGCTCGGCCATTCTTGGGTTGGGCAATCTCGGCGCGCTCGCCTCGAAACCGGTGATGGAGGGCAAGGCGGTTCTCTTCAAGCGCTTCGCCGATGTGAACGCGATCGATATCGAGCTCGATACCGAGGATGCCGAAGAGATCATCAACGCAGTGAAGCTGATGGGGCCGACCTTCGGTGGGATCAACCTCGAGGATATCAAGGCACCGGAATGTTTCATCATCGAGCAGCGGCTCAAGGAGTTGATGGACATCCCGGTGTTTCACGACGATCAGCACGGCACGGCGGTGATCTGTGCGGCGGGTCTGATTAACGCGCTGGAGCTGTCGGGCAAGAAGATCGAGGACTGCAAGATCGTGCTGAACGGCGCGGGGGCTGCGGGCATCGCCTGTCTGGAACTCGTGAAGGCGATGGGCGCGAAGCACGACAACTGCATCATGTGCGACACCAAGGGCGTGATCTATCAGGGCCGCACCGAGGGCATGAACCAGTGGAAATCGGCCCATGCGGCGGTGACCGATGCCCGCACGCTGGAAGAGGCGATGAAGGATGCCGACGTGTTTCTCGGGGTGTCGGCCAAGGGGGCTGTGACGCCCGAGATGGTTCAGTCGATGGCCGACAACCCGGTTATCTTCGCGATGGCGAACCCGGACCCGGAAATTACCCCGGAAGAGGCGCAATCGGTGCGTCCCGATGCGATTGTGGCGACGGGGCGGTCGGACTATCCGAACCAGGTGAACAACGTCCTCGGCTTTCCGTACCTGTTCCGTGGCGCACTCGACATTCACGCCCGTGCGATCAATGACGAGATGAAGATCGCCTGCGCCAACGCCCTGGCGGAGCTGGCGCGCGAAGACGTGCCCGACGAGGTCGCGATGGCCTATGGGCGCAAGCTGAGCTTCGGGCGCGATTACATCATTCCGACGCCCTTCGATCCGCGGCTGATCCACGTGATCCCGCCGGCGGTCGCGAAAGCCGGGATGGATACCGGCGTGGCGCGCCGTCCGATCATCGACATGGAAGGCTATGCCCAAAGCCTGAAGGCGCGGATGGACCCGACCGCCTCGATCCTGCAGGGCATCCACAGCCGCGCGCGTCAGGCGCAGGCGAAGATGATCTTCGCCGAGGGCGATGACGAGCGGGTGCTGCGCGCTGCCGTGGCCTATCAGCGCTCCGGCATGGGCGAGGCGCTGGTCGTGGGCCGCGAGCAGGACGTGAAGGAAAAGCTGGAAGCGGCAGGTCTGGGCGATGCCTATCGCGAGTTGCGCGTGGTGAATGCGGCCAATTCCAAGCATACTGAGACCTACAAGGATTTCCTCTACAAACGCCTGCAGCGGCAGGGCATCGACCGGCAGGACGCGCATAAAATGGCGACGCGTGACCGGCATGTCTTCGCGGCGCTGATGCTGGTCCATGGCCATGGCGACGGGATGGTGACCGGGGCGACGCGCAAATCGGCGCATGTGCTGGAACTGATCAACAAGGTGATCGACGCGCGGCCTTCGGATGGCGCGGTCGGGATCACCGCCGTGCTGAACAAAGGCCGCGTCGTGCTGATCGGCGATACACTGGTGCATGAATGGCCCGACGAGCACGATCTGGCGGATATCGCGACGGCGGGGGCGCATGTGGCGCGCGGGCTCGGGCTCGAACCCCGCGTGGCGTTCTGCTCCTTTTCGACCTTCGGCTACCCGGTTTCGGAGCGCGCCACGAAGATGCATGTCGCACCGAAAATCCTCGACCAGCGCGGCGTGGATTTCGAATACGATGGCGAGATGACCGTCGATGTGGCGCTCAATATGGAGCAGATGAAGAACTATCCGTTCTGCCGTCTAACCGGCCCAGCCAATATCCTCGTCGTGCCCGCGCGGCATTCGGCGTCGATCTCGGTTAAGCTGATGCAGGAAATGGCGGGCGCGACCGTGATCGGACCTATCCTGACCGGGACGAGCCATGCCGTGCAGCTCTGTTCCACGAGCGCGACGGTGAACGATATCCTGAACATGGCGGCGCTCACCGCGTGCAAGCTCTGCCTGAAGGAATGATTTGAAGAAGGCGCGCGGTGATCCGCGCGCCTTTGTCGCTTTATCCTAGCGCGTAACCCGTGCCGCGCACCGTGCGCACCGGATCATCTCCACCATTCGCCATCAGTGCCTTGCGGAGCCGCCCGACATGGACGTCGATGGTCCGGGTGTCGACATAGATGTCGCGTCCCCAGACCCGGTCGAGCAACTGGTCGCGGGTCCAGACGCGGCCCGGTTTTTCCATCATCGTGGACAGCAGCCGGAACTCTGTCGGCCCGAGTTTCAGCGGCTGGCCGTTACGGAAGACGCGGTGTTCCTCGGCGTCGAGGATGATGTCCTCGAAGCTCAGCCGTTCACCCATCGTCGCGGGGCGGGTGCGGCGCAGTTGCGTGCGCACGCGCGCCATGAGCTCGACTACCGAATAGGGTTTCACGACGTAGTCGTCTGCGCCGGTTTCCAGACCCCGCACCCGGTCCACCTCTTCCGAGCGCGCCGAGAGCATGATGATCGGGATGTTGCGCGTGTCGGAATTGGCCTTCACGCGGCGGCAGATCTCGATGCCGGAAACGTTGGGCAGCATCCAGTCGAGCACGATCAGATCGGGCTTTTCTTCCTTCACGAACAGCAGGCCCTCGTCGCCGTTCTCCGCCATCACGACGCGAAACCCTTCGGCTTCGAGGTTGTAGCTGAGAACTTCGCGCTGGGCGTTTTCGTCTTCGACCACGAGGACGCAGGGCTGTTGGGCTGGCGACATTTTTCAGGGTCTCCGGTCAGGCCACGCTGGAACTTTTCGGACGCGCATCCTCCGGCATTTCGCCGGTCACGAGATAGATCACCTGTTCGGCGATCGTCGTCGCGTGGTCGCCCATCCGCTCGATATTCTTCGCGATGAAATGCAGGTGCATGCAGGGCGTGATGTTGCGCGGGTCTTCCATCATGTAGGTCAGGAATTCGCGGAACAGCGCGTTGTACATCTGGTCGACTTCGAGGTCGCGCTCGCGCACATCGGCGGCCAGTTTCGCGTCTCGCTGGATATAGGCGTCGAGCGCGTCCTTCAGCATCGCTTCCGTGGTGCCGGCCATGCGGCGGATCGCGGTGGCGGTGCCGGTAATCTGCGGGCCGTCGGACAGAACCTGCGTGCGCTTGGCAATGTTTTTCGCGTAATCGCCGACGCGCTCGAGGCTCGCCGAGATCTTGATGACCGAGAGCGCCATGCGCAGGTCGCGCGCGGCGGGTGCGCGCAGGGCGATCAGGCGCGCGGCTTCTTCGTTGATCTTCTCTTCCAGTTCGTCGACCGCACGGTCGCGGGCGCGGATTTGCTCGGCCAGTTCGAGGTCGCGCACTTCGAGGGCGCGGGCGCTTTCGAGGATCTGTTCCTCGACGAGGCCGCCCATCTTCACGACCAGGGCCTGCACGGCTTCAAGGTCGCGGTCGAAGGCGGAAAGGATATGCTCGCTCATGATTATTTGCCTCCTCAGCCGATCCGGCCGGTAATGTAGCTTTCCGTCCGGCTGTCGGACGGGTTGGTGAATATCTTGTCCGTATCGTCGTATTCGACGAGATTCCCGAGGTGGAAGAACGCGGTTCTCTGGCTGACGCGCGCGGCCTGCTGCATCGAGTGCGTCACGATCACCACCGAGAAATTCGCCCGAAGTTCGTCGATCAGTTCCTCGACCTGCGCGGTCGCGATCGGGTCGAGCGCCGAGCAGGGCTCGTCCATCAGCAGCACTTCCGGCGAGGTCGCGACGGCGCGCGCGATGCACAGGCGCTGTTGCTGGCCGCCGGAAAGCCCGGTCCCGGGAGCGTGGAGGCGATCCTTCACTTCGTTCCACAGCGCGGCCTTGCGCAGCGAATCCTCGACCACCTGATCCAGCTCGGCCTTGTTTTTGGTCAGGCCGTGGATTTTCGGGCCGTAGGCCACGTTGTCGTAGATCGATTTCGGGAAGGGGTTCGGTTTCTGGAACACCATGCCGACCTTGGCGCGCAGCTGCACCGGATCGACGCGCTTGTCGTAGATGTCCTCGCCATCGAGCAGGATTTCTCCCTCGACGCGGGCGACGTCGATCGTGTCGTTCATCCGATTCAGGCATCGCAGGAAGGTCGATTTCCCGCAGCCAGAGGGGCCGATGAAGGCGGTGACAGTCTTGTCGAGGATGTCGACATTGACGTCTTTGATCGCGTGGGTGTCGCCGTAGTAGACCTGCACGTTGCGTGCGGTGATCTTGATGTCGTCAGTGGTCACGGCTCTCTCCGTCAGGCTCATGTCTTCCATGTCTCGCACTCCCTTACCAACGGCGCTCGAACTTGCGGCGAAGGATGATGGCGATGATGTTCATGCCCAAAAGGAAGATCAGTAGAATGATGATACCTCCCCAGGCGCGTTCGTAAAATGCCGGGTCGGCGCGCTTGGCCCATTCGTAGATCTGCGCAGGCATGGCGGAGTTGGGAGAGACGAAGCCGTCCCAGAACCCGTCCGGCGAGTTCGTTGCGATATAGCCGACCATCCCGATCAGCAGAAGCGGCGCGGTCTCCCCCAAGGCCTGCGCCAGACCGATGATCGTGCCGGTCAGGATGCCGGGCATCGCCAGCGGCAGAACGTGGTGGAATACCGATTGCATCTTAGACGCGCCGATGCCGAGCGCCGCGTCGCGGATCGACGGTGGCACGGCTTTCAGCGCGGCGCGGGTTGAGATGATGATCGTCGGCAGGGTCATCAGCGTCAGCACGAGGCCACCGACCAGCGGGGCCGATTGCGGCAGATGCGCGAACTGGATGAACACCGCGAGGCCGAGGATACCGAAGACGATCGACGGCACTGCGGCGAGGTTCGAGATGTTCACCTCGATCAGGTCAGTGAAGCGGTTCTTCGGTGCGAATTCTTCGAGATAGATCGAGGCGGCGACACCGATCGGCAGGGCCAGAACGAGCACCACGAGCATCATGTAGAACGAGCCCAGCATCGAGATCCCGATTCCGGCCTGCTCGGCGCGGCTGTCCGAAGCGTCGGCGCCGAAGATGAAATCCCAATTGAAGCTCTTGTGGATGATGCCCGCGTCACGAAGCTGATCGACGAGGTCGAGCTGCGCCACGGTGATGTTCTTGTCCTTGGCGATCTCGTCGCGATGCACCCGCCCCTTGAGGTAGCTGTCGACCCGCGAGGATGCGAGTATCTCGAAATTCACCGTCTGGCCGATCAGCGATGGGTCTGCGAGGACCGTATCGCGCACCTGGCTCGCGGCAGAGGCCGAGATCAGGTTCTTCATGTCCTTCGCCTTGGCGAGATCGGTTGTCGCGCCGGATTTCTCCACCGCGTCGAGAAGCCCTTTCTCGATCAGCGGTTTGTAGGTGAAGGTCGTCGCCTTATTAAGGTCCGCCGGGTCGCGGTTGCCCTTCTTGTCGAGCTTCGCGGCGTCTAGGTAGACCGGCACCTGAATGAAGGTCTGCTGGAATGCGGTCGCACCGTTGGAGACGATCGTCACCAGCAGGATCACGAGGAAGGCGAGGCCGATCCCGATCGCACCGATGCCGAGCGCTTTGAAACGCTTCTCGGAGGCGTTGCGGCGCTTCGTGCGGGCATCGACATGATGCAGCGAACGTGTCGCGGGCTGGCTTGCGCCGTGTTGGGTCGCATCACTCATTCGTATTGCTCCCGGTATTTGCGCACGATGTAGAGCGCGAAGATATTGAGCCCCAGCGTCAGGACGAACAGCGTCATGCCGAGCGCGAAGGCGACCAGCGCCTCGGGGGAAGCGAAATCGGCATCGCCGGTGAGCTGCGAGACGATCTTGGCGGTGACGGTGGTCATCGCGTCGAACGGGTTCATGCTGAGGCGCGCGGCGGCGCCTGCACCCAGCACGACGATCATCGTCTCGCCAATGGCGCGCGAGGTCGCGAGGAGCACCGCGCCGACGATGCCGGGCAGGGCGGCGGGCAGGATAACCTGCTTGATCGTCTCGGATTTCGTCGCGCCGAGGCCGTAGGAGCCGTCGCGCAGCGATTGCGGCACCGCGTTGATGATGTCGTCGGACAGCGAGGAGACGAAGGGGATCAGCATGATGCCCATCACCAGACCCGCGGTCATCACCGCCGTGCCCGCATGCATCCAGCCGCCATCTGCCATCGCAGCGGTCGGACCCGAGGGGCCGAAGATCGACAGCAAGAAGGGTCCGACGGTCAGCAGGGCGAAAAGGCCGTACACGATGGTGGGGATCCCGGCGAGCACTTCGAGCAGCGGTTTCACGACGCTACGCACCGATTTCGTCGCGTATTCCGACAGGTAGACGGCCGCGAACAACCCGATCGGAACCGCCACGAGAAGCGCCACGAGCGAGATGTAGAGCGTGCCCCAGAGAAGCGGCAGGATACCCAGCTCCGACCCGCCGCCGAAGCTCGGCGACCAGGTGGTGCCGAAGAAGAAATCGGTGATGGGATAGAGGCGGAAGAACTCGATCGTATTGAAGACAAGCGAGAGGACGATACCGATCGTGGTCAGGATCGCGATCGAGGCGGCGGCGATCAGAAGAACGCGTACCCCGTGTTCCACCGTGTTGCGGGCACGAAAATCCTTGTTCGTGCGTATATAGGTGACGGCGAAACCCGCGGCTGCGGCGAGAAGGACGAAGATCGTCATCGCCAGATCACCGGTCGAGGTCATATCGCGGTAGGTCTGTGCCGCCTTCAGCGTCGCCGGATCGACATTGGAGCCGAGCGCGACACCGACCGAGCCGAGAACGTCGCGCAGGTCCGTGGTCTGAAGATCGAGATTCGCGGCTTGTCGTGCGCTCAGCGCGCCTTCCGAAATCGCGATATCGAGCCCGTCGGCGACGCGCCGGACATCCGACATCACGAGGCTCATGTTCGAGCCTTCCAGCAACGTTTCCGGAATCCCGGCGGAGACGCGAGCATTCACGATCAGCGGCTGTGCCACCATCCAGACCACAAGGAGAAGAAGCGCCGGGACCGCGGTGAACATCGCGACGTTGAAGCCGTAATAATTCGGCAAACTGTGCAGGGAACGTCGGTCTTCGCCCGCCGAATGCAGCGCGCGCATTCGACCCATCACGAAGCCGACTCCCGCCAGCACGACCACGATCACAACGATCCACAAAACAGGCATTTCAGCCCCACCAGTTGGAAATTACCAAAAAGGAAAAAGGGGGCGGCGAAATATGCCGCCCCCTGAAGATAGCGGTCTCGATTACGAGCCCGAACCCATGGTCACTTCGTTCGCCACGGCTTCCTGGGTCTTCGCCAGTTCCGGGTCGGCGACGAGGCCGTATTGAGCGAGCGGGCCGTCGGGGCCAGCCATGTCGTCGGAGACGAAGAACTCAGCGTATTCCTTCAGGCCGGGGATCACGCCGATATGCGCTTTCTTGACGTAGAAGTAGAGCGGACGCGACACCGGGTAGTCGCCCGACGCGATGGTCTCGGTCGAAGGCTCGACGCCCGACATGGTCGCAACTTTCAGCTTGTCGGTGTTGTTCTCGTAGAACGCCAGACCGAAGACGCCGATGCCGTTCGGGTTCGAACCGATGCGGGCGAGGGTCTCGGTGTAGTCGCCGTCGATATCGACAGCCTTGCCGTCGGTGCGGACTTCCATGCAGGCTTTGCTGGCAGCCTTGTCGTCCATGCCCGAAGCCATGAAGGCTTCTTTGGCGCCGGTGGCTTCGCAGCCAGCTTCCAGAACTTTCTCTTCGAAGACTTCACGGGTGCCGTGCTTGGTGCCCGGGATGAAAGCGACGATGTCGGCATCCGGCAGGTCCGAGTTGAACTCGTTCCACTTGGCGTAGCTGTTGTCGACGATCTTGCCGTCCTTCAGGACCTTCGCGCCGAGCGCGTTGAAGATGTCCGAGGGCGTGAACGCGTTGAAGGCCGGGCCGTCTTTTTGCGACGCGAAGACGATGCCGTCATAGCCGATGCGAACTTCCATGATGTCGGTGACGCCGTTGTCGGCGCAGGTCGCGACTTCCTTGTCCTTGATCTTGCGCGAAGCGTTCGCGACGTCGATCGTGTTTTCGCCAACGCCTTCGCAGAAGCGCTTCAGGCCAGCCGAGGAGCCGCCCGATTCCACGACCGGGGTCGGGTAATCGAAGTTTTCACCGAAAGCTTCGGCGACGATGGAGGCGTAGGGCAGCACGGTCGAGGAACCGGCGACCTGGATGTTGTCACGCGCGATGGCGGCGGTGCCCGAAACGGCGACGATCGCGATCGCGGAAGCGGCGAGGTTGAACGATTTCATAGATCACTCCCAGTGTTCTGAAATTTGGGCCGTCGTGTGGCCTCAGCGCGGTCCTAGGCGTCTTCGGTGACGCTTATGCAAACATTATGTAACAGCTATGTGACAATCTACGAGTCCGTGAAGGATCGTGATCAGCCTCGCGAAATCGCCTGTGCAATCAGGACGGGAACCTCACGATGCGCCCCGATTTCGGGCAAAAGGCTCCCCCGGTAGCTAGCCGCCTGCAACGCCTGCGGAATATCGCCTGTCACATGTCCTGCCCGCAGCGCGAAGAACGGCAAACACACGCCATCCGGGTGTGCGCGGGCCACGTCTTCAAGGTAGGGCGGCTCCTCGATCAGGGCCACATGAATCTCCGGCATGAGCGGATTCCGGACCAGAGTTTCCGCTATGTCGTAAACCGAATTGCGCGATTTCCGCGAGATTTTCGACCCGTGCGCCACGAGAATCACCGGCGAGTCGGTCGGGACATTTTCTGATTCACGCGCATCGAAAATGACCTTGGTCAGCAGACCGGGCAGCGCCGGATCGACGCCGAACGGATCGAGCTGGCGCGCATCAGATCCCGCAGCCGCCAGCCGTCGCGGAAGTTCGGTCTTTGTGAACCAGCCCTGGGCCATGAAATAGGGATAAATCAAAGGGTTTTCGTGCCGCGCCAAGGCGGCTTCCAAAGACCCCGGAGTCGCGAGCGTCGCCGCATCTATCGAGCGCCCGGAGCTTTCTGCTGCAACCTTTTCGGCCAAGGACAGCAGGGCCTTTTCCTGAGTTTCAGGCTCTGACGGGGATCCATGTGCGACGAGAATGACCGGTTGCATGGCCTTAGATTAGCGCGGCGGCGTCCCTTGGCAACTGCCCGATTTCCGCGTGAATTCTGCATTAACGCTATGAATTTTAAGAGTATTGTCCGCAGATGCCATTTGCACGAGCATTTCTTTGGATATACGGAGATCAGAGAGGCTAGGACGGCCAGACCCGAGATTTTGTTTCACGTGGTGCGCAGGGGTGCGCGCGGGGTGACGGAGGGTTCTGGCCGAGTTGCCGGAACCCTCCAGTTTTTCCGGCTCAGTTCGGATCGGTCTCGCCCATGTCGCAGACGATCTCCCATTCTTCTTCCGTGACGGGCTGAACCGACAACCGCATCGAGGTGACGAGCGACATCTCCGACAGGCGCGGCTCGCCTTTCACATCGGCCAGCGTGACAGGCTTGGTGAACGGCCGCACCGCCTTGAGATCCACGCAATCCCAGCGCGGATCGTCGGTCGTCGAATCCGGATGGCTCTCGGCGACGACTTCGCAGATGCCGACGACCTCCTTGCCGATATTCGAATGATAGAACAGGCCGCGATCGCCGATCTTCATCTCGCGCATGTTGTTGCGCGCGAGATAGTTGCGGATGCCGTCCCATTCCTCGCCCGCATCGCCCTTGGCGACCAGATCGTCCCAGGAAAACTTGTTTGGTTCCGATTTGAACAGCCAGTACCGCATCAGCCGATCACCTTTTTCCACGCCTTGACCTGCACATCCTCGAACAGGCCCGCCTTGGCATAGGGATCGTTCGCCGCCCAATCCTGCGCGGCTTTGAGGCTGTCGACTTCGAGGATCACGAGTGAACCCACCATCTGTTCATTCTCGATAAACGGGCCCGCCATGAAGACCGCGCCGGTCTCTTCGATATAGGCGAGATGCGCCTCGCGATTGTCCAACCGGGTTTGCAGGGCGCCGGGTTTGTCGCGGCAGATCACGGCAAAATACATCTCATTCCTCCTTCAAGGGGCGGGCGAGCAGGGCCTGCATCGCCTCGTCCACGCTGATTGTTCGTTCGGTAAGCGCAAGAACCATCGCGGCGACGGGAATTTCCAGCCCGCGCCGATGCGCCAGCTTGTTCAGGGCCCCGGCGGTCGCGACGCCTTCGACGGTGATCGATGGATCGAAGCCTTCGCCGGACCCGATCGAGCAGCCCAACCGGAAATTGCGCGATTGCGTCGAGGTGCAGGTCAACACCAGATCGCCGAAGCCCGACAGACCCGACAGCGTCTCGGCCCGCGCACCCAGTTCCGTCGCGATCCGCAACATTTCGGCGAAGCCGCGGGTCATCAGCGCGGCGCGCGCGGAGTCCCCGAGCCCCGCGCCGATCACGGTGCCCGCGGCGATCGCGTAGACGTTTTTCAACGCACCGCCGAGTTCCGCCCCGGTCGTATCGGTCGTGCGGTAAAGCCGCAGCGTCGGCGTCGACAGCTCGGCCTGCAATTCCTCGGAATGATCGGCGCAGGCAAGCGTCAGGGCGGTCGGCAGACCGCGCGCGATATCGGCTGCGAAACTCGGCCCCGTCAGCACGGCGGCGCGGGCGCCGGGCACCTTGGCGCGGATCAGGGCCGTCGGCCCTTGGCCAGTGGAGAGGTCGATTCCTTTGGAGCAGGAGACCAGGGTTTTGCCCGCGAGCGTCTCGGAATGGGCATCGAGAAACCCGGCCATCTTCTGCATTGGCATCGCGAGAAGCAGCGTCTTGGCGGCGAGTGCGTCCTCGATGTCTGCCGAAACAGTGATGTCTTCGGGCAGCTTCACACCCGGAAGGCGGCGCGAGTTCTCCCGGCTTGCCTGCATGGTCCGAACCTGCTCGGCATCGCGCGCCCAGAGGGTCACCGGTCCGTTTTGAGAGAGGCTCACCGCCATCGCGGTGCCGAAAGCGCCCGCGCCCAAGACCGAAATCGTCATGCCTTTGCCCCCTTCTTTCCCGATCCGAGAAGCGGCGCGGCGCTGCGGTCCAGCGGCCAGCGCGGGCGGGCGACCAGATCCATCCCGTCCTGCGCGCCGCTGCGGAACCGCTCGATCCCGGCCCACGCGATCATCGCCGCGTTATCGGTGCAAAGCTTTAAAGGAGGGGCCACGAATTCGGCGCCCATTTCTTGTGAAGCAGTCTCTAATCCGGCCCGAATGGCCTGATTGGCCGCGACGCCGCCTGCGACCGCGAAACCGGGATTGGCGGGCGAAAGCTTTAGATATTCTGCCAAGGCACGACGCGATTTCTCGACGAGAACATCCGCGATTGCCTGCTGAAAACCGGCGCAAAGATCGGCGCGGATCTGGCGCGGCAGCCCGTCATGCTCCGCGACCACCTGATCGCGGGCGCGCAGCAGTGCCGTCTTCAGCCCGGAAAAGGACATATCGCAGCCGGGCCGATCCAGAAGGGGCCGCGGGAAGGCGAAAGCCTTGGGATCGCCCTTGCGCGCCTCGGCCTCGACGGAGGGGCCGCCGGGTTGGGGCAGTGCCATCAGTTTCGCTGCCTTGTCGAAGGCCTCGCCTGGCGCGTCGTCGATCGTGCCGCCGAGCCGCGAAAAATCTTCCGGCCCCTTCGCGATCAGGAACTGGCAGTGCCCGCCGGAGACGAGCAGCATCAGATAGGGAAACTCCAACCCGTCGGTCAGGCGCGGGGTTAGCGCATGGCCCGCCAAATGGTTGACGCCAACCAACGGCAGACCTGCCCCAACTGCGAGCCCCTTGGCGCACATTACCCCCGACATCACCCCGCCGATCAGCCCCGGACCCGCCGTCACGGCGATGCCATCCAATGCGCCGAGCCCAAGCCCGGCTTGCTCCAGCGCCTCTTCGACGCAGAGATCGAGCTTCTCCGCATGGGCGCGCGCGGCGATTTCGGGGACCACGCCACCGAAGGCGGCATGCAGATCGGTCTGCCCGGCGACGACGCTCGAGAGGATTTCCGGCTTACCATTCGTGAGGCGCACGATCGCCGCCGCCGTATCGTCGCAGCTCGATTCAAGCCCGAGAAAGGTCAGCGTGTCGGTCATCCGGGTGCCTGTTGCGTGGGTTATCCAACGCAGGTAACACCGGGGAAGCGTTCGCACAATCCCGGGGCGGTGCATGGACAGCCAGTCTGAGAGACCGATTCTCCTCGTTACGCGACCCGCTGTTGCGGCAGAGGGATTCGTTCGGGCCTTTCGCGACAGGTTTGGCACCGATTGGCCGGCTGTAATCTCGCCACTGACCGAGATCGAGTTGCTGGACACGCCGATCCCCGAGTTCCAGACAGCGATCTTCACATCGCAACATGCGGTGGCCGCGTTTCATCGGATGGCGCAGGGAAGGGGCCGTCAAGCCTATTGCGTGGGGCTGCGCACGGCACGAGCGGCGCGCGAGGCCGGGTTCGACGCGATCGCCGGGCCGGGCGATGCCGAGGCTCTGAGCGAATTGATCGCCCGGCAGCAACTCGGCGGAAAACTGCTCTTCCTGAGAGGGGAGCAGATTGCCTACGACCTTGAGGAACGGCTGAATTCCGCCGGAATAGAGACTGAATCGACGATCCTCTACCGCCAGCTTCCGCGTCCGTTGAGCGCCGAGGCGAAGGCGGTTCTGCGCGCATCGCGCCCTGTTTTGGCACCGATTTTCTCGCCGAATGCGGCGGACCGCTTCCTTGATGCGCTGCCGCAGGCGCCGCACCCGCCGCTCTTTGTCGCAGCCATGAGCGAGGCAGTGGCGTCTCGCCTAAAAAGCGCTAGCTTGTGCCATCTGGAAGTCGCTCGGCATCCTGACGCGCAAGGGATGCTCGATGCGCTTGCCGTCTTGCTGCAAAGGCAAAAGGCGGGTTGAGCAGGCGCGGGCGGACTTCTAAGTTGATATGAACGCGCAATTTGGTGCGGCAGCGGAGGGCTTAGACGATGGCGAAACGGACAACCGGAAAATCTTCCGAGACGAGCAAGCCGGAAGACGCGAAATCGACCGCCGAGTCCGAGGCCAAAACCGACGCCGCCACTTCTCAAACCTCGTCGAAGGACACCAAGGCGGCGGCGTCGCCCGAGGCGAAAGATAAGCCGAGCACGGCTGCCGCCAGTAAAACGGACACCGCTGCGAAATCGAGCGCGTCGGCGAAGCCGACCTCCACCTCTACGTCTTCGTCCAAAACGGATACATCCAAGACCGCGAATGAGGCCGCCAAGTCGACCTCCACTCCGACCTCAGCGCCAGCGACCAAATCCGACACCCCCGCAAAATCGGATGCCGCGTCGAAGTCCAGCTCTACACCTGCGAAGGCTGAGACGACTTCGACTCCGGCTACGAGCAGCGCCAAGGCGGAGATCGAGCCGAAGAAAAGCGAGACAGCGAGCGGCTCGGAGAATAAGTCGCAGACCACGAAGCCGGCGACTGCGACGAGCTCGACGAGCAGCTCGAACGCCGACAAGACCTCGCCGAAAAGCGATACGGCAACGTCCGGTGCGTCGTCTCAGCCTGTGATCGAAAAGCGGGGCGGGTTCGGCTCTGCTTTCCTCGGAGGCGTGATTGCTGCCGTGATTGGGGCCGGCGTCGCGATCTGGGCGATCCCGAACCTGCCGCCGCAGCTTTCGGGATGGCTTCCGAACGCGCCGACCCCGGTCGATGGGGCCGCCATTCAAAGCCAGCAAGACGATCAATCGAAACAGATCAGCCAGCTCTCGGAAGAGCTCGCGACCCTGAAATCGTCGCAACCGCCGGCGCCGGATCTGTCCGGTGTGCAGAGCGCGCTCGATCAGGTCAACGCGGATATCCGGACGAATAAATCGGCGCTCGAGGACTTGAAATCGCAGATCGCGTCCCTGCAAAGCGACAATGGAGGCAGCGCGGCTCAGGCCGAAATCGAGGCGGCAGCGAAAGCCGCCGAGGCTCGGATCAAAGAGGCCGAAGCGCAGGCCCAGAGTCTGAAATCGCAAAGCGAGGCGGCGGCCAAGGCGGCGATGATGCAGGCCGCGGCGGCGCGCGTGAAAGCGGCGCTCGATGCGGGAACGTCGCTCGACGCGCCGCTGGCCGATCTGCGCGACGCGGGTGCCGACATTCCGGCGGCGCTCAACGGCGACATCCCGAGCCTTCAGTCGTTGCAATCGAGTTTCCCGGATGCCGCGCGAGCCGCGCTTCAGGCGGCGCGCCGGACCGAAACGGGTGGCTCGATCAGCGATCGAGTTGGCGCCTTCCTTCTGGCGCAGACCGGGGCCCGGTCGGTAGCGCCTAGAGAGGGCGACGGGGCGGATGCGGTGCTGTCGCGGGCGCAGGCCGATGTCGATCGCGGCGCGCTCTCCGATGCGCTCGACGAGATCGCGAAGCTGCCCGACCCGGCGCAGGAGGCGATGTCCGACTGGGTGAACCGGGCGAAAACGCGGATGGCGGCGATCGACGCGGCCAACCAGCTTGGCGCGACGCAATAAGGAGACAGACATGATCTGGTCATTCATCAAAATCGCGCTGTTTCTGATTGTCGTCGCCGCCGCGACGCTGGGCCTCGCGCATCTCGCCGAGATGACGGGCGGTCTTCGGATCACCACGCTCGGCATGGAATTCACCCTCGGCCCGCTTCAGGCGGTGATCGCGGCGATTGTCCTGTTCATCGCGATCTGGATCGTGATCCGTATCGTCGGTCTGGTGGTGGCGTTCTTGCGCTTCCTGGCGGGCGACGAAACCGCGATTACCCGCTACTTCGACCGCCATCGCGAACGCAAAGGCTATCAGGCGCTGTCCGAAGGGTTGCTCGCGGCGGCGTCCGGCGAGGGCAAGCTCGCGATGTCGAAAGCGGCGAAGGCCGAACGCTATCTGCAACGCCCGGAGCTGACCAACCTTCTCACCGCGCAGGCTGCCGAAGCCTCGGGCGACTCGAAGAAAGCGACCGAAGTCTACAAGCGGCTTCTGGCGGATGATCGCACGCGGTTCGTCGGGATTAGGGGGCTGCTGCGGCAGAAGCTCGAAGCGGGTGACACCGAAACCGCGCTGAAGCTCGCGCAGAAAGCCTATGCGATCAAACCGCGCCATCGCGAGGTTCAGGATACGCTTCTGAGCCTGCAGACCGAAACGGGCGACTGGAAAGGTGCGCGCGAGATCCTTCAGGCGAAGATGCGTCAGGGCGAATTGCCGCGTGATGTGCATAAACGCCGCGACGCGGTGCTCGCGCTGCAAGAGGCGAAGGGTGTTTGGGAAGAAGGAGCGAGCGTCGAGGCGCGTGAGGCCGCGATTTCGGCCGCCAAGGCGTCGCCCGATCTGGTGCCGGCCGTGGTGATGGCGGCGCGCGCCTATATCGACAAGGGTAAGAAGGGCGCGGCGGAGCGGATCCTGCGCAAGGCGTGGGAAGTTCAGCCGCATCCCGATCTTGCCACCGCCTTCGCCGAGATCGCCCCGGACGAGTCGCCCGATGCACGGTTGAAGCGATTCTCGAAGTTGCTTTCGAGTCGTCCCGACCATGAGGAAACGCGGCTTCTGAAAGCCGAACTGAACATCGCGGCCGAGGACTTCCCGGCGGCGCGCCGGGCGCTGGGCGATCTCGTCGAGACGCATCCGACGGCGCGGTCGCTGACGATCATGGCCGCGGTCGAGCGTGGCGAAGGGGCGGAAGATGTCGTCGTGCGCGGCTGGTTGGCCCGCGCCCTGACCGCGCCGCGCGGTCCGCAATGGTGTTGCGACAAGTGTCAGAACATCCAATCCGAATGGACACCGATCTGTGATAACTGCAACGGTTTCGACACGCTCAGCTGGCGCGAGCCGCAACAGGCGCAATCGCCGCTGCCGCATGGGGCGGAGATGCTGCCCTTGATCGTCGGCAAACCGGCTGCGGAGCCCGCGTCGAAGGAGGAGGATCAGTCGGAGGACGCTGCCATTCAGGACGCTGAAATCGTCGATCCGCCGAAGGATGAGGGCGACGCTGCAGGCGCATCGAAGGAGGCACAAAGCCGAACTGCGACAGCTTGATCATTTTGGGGCTACACATCCCCGAAAGAGCATGGTAATCGCCCGCCAGAGTGCCGGTGTAGCTCAGCTGGTAGAGCACGTCATTCGTAATGATGGGGTCGTAGGTTCGAGTCCTATCACCGGCACCACTTCCTGAAAGTTCAGGCGCAAAGGCGGAACCGCAAGGTTCCGCCTCGCTTGTTTCCGCCTCGTTTTTCGAGTGTCTTTCGATCAATTTACCACAAACTCAGCATGCAATGCCCCCGCGGCATTGATGCTTTTGAGGATGTCGATCATATCGCGCGGACTGACGCCGAGCGCGTTCAGTCCCGCCACCACTTCCGATAGCGAGCTGCCCTGCGCGACCTCAGCCATACGAATGCCGGGCTCTTGCGTCAGCGTTGCCTGCGATCTGGGCACCACGACCGTATCACCTTGTGAAAACGGATTGGGCTGCACCACGAGGGGACTTTCTTCCACTTTGAGGGTCAGGTTTCCCTGGCTGACGGCGACCCGCGATATCCGCACGTCGCGGCCCATGACGATCGTGCCCGAACGCTGGTCGACCACCACCCGGGCGCGCTGCTCCGGTTCGACGCTGAGATTCTCCACTCGCCCGATTGCATGTGCGACCGAGCGCGCGCGCGTCTCGCGGATGTGCAATGCGACTGTGCCGCCATCGAGCATTTCCGCGACGCGTCGGCCGTATTCGCGGTTGATCGCGTTTTCTATCCGGGCTGCGGTGGTGAAGTCTGGCGTGCGTAGCGCGAGGCGCACCGTCTCCAGATCATTTATCTCAAACGCGATTTCACGTTCGACGCGCGCGCCGGAAGGAATGTTTCCCGCGGTCGGCACCCCTTGAGTCACCGAAGCGCCGTTCCCTTGTGCTACCGCTCCGCCGGCAATGATGGCGCCCTGCGCCACCGCGTAAATCTCTCCATCCGCCGCCTTCAGGGGGGTCATGACGAGGGTGCCGCCGAGGAGACTCTTCGCATCGCCAATTGCTGAGACCGTGATGTCGATTTTACTTCCTGCGCGGGCAAAGGGCGGCAGGCTCGCCGTGATCATGACGGCAGCGACGTTTTTCGGCCGAAGCTGCTCCCCGGTAACGTTAACGCCCAGTCGTTCGAGCATGTTTGACATGATTTCTTCGGTAAAGGGAGCGTTGCGCAACCCATCGCCCGTTCCGTTCAGCCCAACGACGAGCCCATAGCCGACGAGGTCATTTCCGCGCACGCCATCGAACTCGACGAGATCCTTGATCCGGATCGGTGCGCTTAGGACGAGCTGCGGAATGATCAAAAGCGCAATAAGAAAACAGCGCCACATCACATGTAACCCGTCATCGAGAGGTTAGAGAGCCGGCTGGTCAGTAGGTAGAGCGTCTCGATCTGAGACCGTACCGCTTCGAGCGCGGTCGCGGACTCGTAGGGGTCGGCCCCGATGAGTGTCGTTCGTGCGATTTCGAGACTGGCGCGTTCGGCATCGTTTCGCGTAGCGGCCGAGGCGATCTTGCCTTCGACAGAGCCGACTTTCGCTGCCAGTTCGACAGTCGAGAGAGATCCCGAGTGAATTCTCTCGCCCGCCCCCTTTGCGAGCGCACTTCGCTGGATTAGATTTCCGTCAAACAACCCGCGGTCCAGAAGCGCGCCTATGGCGTAGCCTTTGATCGTATCTTTGATGCGTGGATCGTCCGCGGTGACGTCAATTGCCGCGGTCTCGCTTTCTGCGATGTGAAATTTACTTCGCGCTTCGCCGCCTTGATAGAAGGTTGCGCTAAATCCGGCGGGATCGTCGAACCAAACATCGAGCGTCATGAGCACGTCCGTCGCGCTGGTCGCTCCCGCGATCTCCGTGGAAAGGGAGGCGAGAATCGTTTCTGAACCGGGCAGCGGAGGCGTGTCGCCGCTGTCGCCCGCGAATATGTATCGCCCGACTGAATTCGTGTTGAGAGTTGCGATCAAGGCGTCAAACTTTTCGGCAGCAGACGCTACGGTTGTGTCGATCATTGTCTTGCTGGCGGTTGTCGCCGCGGACATGAGTGCCATGCTGACGCCATCGTCGAGGTTGGCAACACGCTCGAGGCTGCTTTGCATCGCTTCGGTGTATTGGCGCGCCTCGCTGGTAGCGAGAGCGAATGCATCTAACAGTCTGAGGCTTCGATTGATCGCAGTGAGCGCGCTGAAATCGCCCGCAACGGCGGTGCCGAGGTCGGATTTTACGCCTGACGTCACTTCTCGGGTAAGGCTTGCCAGTCTCGTATCGAGCGCGGCGCTGTGGCGTCGCATCTGGAAATTCAGCGCCATGTCTCCGACCGAGAGATAATTCATCTCAAATCTCCAGAAGCTGTTTGATCAGCGCGTCCGCGGTTTGGATGACCCGCGCGTTGGCGCTATAAAGCTCTTCAATTTGCAGAAGTTTCTGCATTTCATGATCTGTATCGACGCCATCCGCGAGCGCCTGTTCTTTCAATGTATCGTAGCGGGTCTTTGCGTAGGTTTGTGTCGCTTCATTGCGCTGTCGGTCGCTCGTCACTTGGGAGAGAAAGCTCGCGAAAAGTTCCGCGCTCGAATGACGCGAGGAACCGAAATTGCCAGAGCTGGGCGCGGATGGGGTCGTGAAGGCGGAGGCGAGGGCAAAAAGATTTTCCGCGTTGCTCACAGGGCCGGGGGAGGCGGCACCGAACCCGTCGCGCAGCAGGGAGAGCGCGCCGCCTTGTTCAGGGTCCGCAAGCGGGTTGATAGCGATCCGGCCGGCGAGGCCGGTTTCATCGAGCGGATCGAGCGGGCCTCCATCATCGGTGAAAAGCCCTGCTGTGCCGCCGCTGAGTGTCGGGTCGATCGCCGGATCGCTGACCCTCTCAATGAGGTCGCGAGAGAGTGCATCTATCTGGATTTGCTGGTTTGGGGCGAGCGTATCACGGATCGTGAAGAGAGCACCCAGTGATCCGCCGCCGAGGAAGCCGCCCTCGTCGATCGAGACGGCGTTTCCGTTGAGGGTCAAGCCGGAGAGGGTGCCTCCGACGTAGGTCATATCCGGTGTGATAATGCCGGTTGATGTGAAACCGATTTCTACGGGGTTCCCTTCGAGAAGAACGGCGCCGCCCGTGGTAAAGAGGGCGATTTGGTCGTTTTCGCGGGTGGCTTGCCGGATGGGGACGATGCTGGAGATCTGGTCGACCAATGTTTGGCGTTGATCCTTGAGCGCATTCGTGTCGTGGCCCGCGGCCTTTCCAGCCAGTATCGTAGCGTTGAGTTCGTCGACCTGCGAGAGGGCGGTATTCAGGGTGTCGACCTGTGCCGCGATTTGCCGGTCTGCAGTCATTCGGCTGTCCTGCAGATGTGCCGAAAGCGCATTCAAGTGATCCGTGACGGCCCGGGCGGAGTCCAGCACAGTGGCTAGGCGGGCTTCGCTTTCTGGGCGGCTGCCAGCCTCAACGAGTGAAGCTTCAAACTGCGCAAATTTGGACGACAGGGAACTCGCGTCCTCTGGTGTGCCGATACGGGCTTCGAAGGTCGACAGGAAATCGTAGCGGAACGACGCGTTTTGTGTTGCGGCCTCGGAGAGGCGAAGATCGCTTCGAAGAGTCTCGTTGACGATACGATCCACGCTCAGAACGCGGACTCCGGCGCCTTGCCGGCCGACCATCTGGGCGCCAAGTGAAACCTCGCGCCTGGCGTAACCTTCGGTAAGCGCATTCGCGGTGTTGGAGGCGACGACCTCTGCCATACGCGAAGCCGCGGTGAGCCCCGACAAGGCATTGGACAGCGTTTGCGAGATTCCCATTTTGACCTCCTTTAGCCGGTCCGATCAGGATCAGCGTTTGATATTGGTGGTTTCCTGCAGCATTTCGTCGACCGTCTGGATCACCTTGGCGTTGGAGGAATAGGCGCGCTGCGTCTGGATCAGATTGGTCAACTCCTCTGCGACGTCGACTGTCGATCCTTCGCGGGCATATCCCTCGATCGAGCCTGTGGGACCGTCGCCAGCATTCCAGAGAAAGAAGGAGCCCGACTTCGACGACACTTCGAACGTCTGGTTGTCGAGCGCGATCAAGCCGTTCTGATTGGGCACGTCGACGAGCGGAATCTGGTAGACGGTGCGGATGAAGCCGGTGTCATAGGTCGCCTTGATATAGCCGTCCTTGTCGATCTCGACCGCAGTGAGATTACCGACTGGCGAGCCATCCTTCGTGATCGATGTGGGCGAGAAGCTGTCGGATAGCTGGGTCAGCCCGTTGGTATCACCGATCTTGCCGATCGTGACGCTGAGCGGTCCGCCTGCCACGGTGAGATCGAGCGTGCCGGTTGCGGAATCGTAGGAGCCACCATCGATGACATTGACGGAGGCGAGGGTGCCGCCGCTGCTGCGGCTGTCGTCGAAGGTCAGCACGTAGCGCCCGATGACGCTTTCATCGATTCCGGCGGTGCCGGGATCATCGACCGTCGCGCTGTCCCGAATGACCATCGCCCATTCGTTGGAGGAGCCAGTTGCGGGGACCGTCGGATGGAAGGTGATATCGAGCGTTTCGGAGGTTCCGAGATTACCGAAATATTCGACCGAGAGCGGCAGCGTATCGCCGCTCGCCCCGGCCTCCGTGTCGGTGGCGGGAAGGTTGACGCCGAGATTGAGTGTCGTGGTCGGGTCGCCGGCGGTCTGGTTGGCATTGATCACGACGGGTTCCAGGCCCGACATCGTGTCGCGCGCGAAGGTCGGGATCGTCCCGTCCGCGCTGGCGGGCCAACCGAGGAGAACGAGCCCGGATTCCGTCATCAACGTCCCGTTCACATCGCTGCGGAAGGCGCCGGTCGTCGTCATCTTCAGCGGCTCGTCTCCCGTCGAATTGTCGAGCGCGACCGCAGTCATCACGGGAAGCATGCCGCGGCCGGACACCGCTATATCGAGCGCGTTCGATGTCGAGACGAGCGAGCCACGCTCCTCGATCAAGCGGCTCGTGGCTGCGCGGACGCCACCGGCGGAATAGGAGCCGGTCTTCGCGGCCTGATTGATGACGATACTCTCGAATTCGGTGACGGCGCGCTTGTAGCCGTAGGTGCCCGAATTGGCGATATTGTCCGAGATCGTTGCAAGGCGGGTGGCATTCGCGGCCAAGCCGGCCACGCCCGCATTGAGCGAGGAAGAAATGGACATGGATGCGCCTTTCTGCTGCTAAGTCCGAAATTCCCCTTACCTTTGCGCGCGGGTATTTAAGATCGCCCTAACGAGTCCGTCCTTTTACCTCTGTGGTTACCTCTTCGCTAAGGGCGCCTTACCGGCCATTGCGCAGAACGATCACTTCGAGACGGTTGTTGCGCAGATCCATCGCGCGCGCGACCTTCGGTTTGCGATCGGCGAAGCCGCTTACGCGCTGCATGCGCTCGGGAGGGAACCCGGCCCCGTTCAGCAATTCACGCATCGCTTGCGCACGCGCGGCCGAAAGCTCCCAGACCGGGTCCTTGGCCAACATTTTCGGATAGGATTTCGTGTAGCCGTTTATCGCCACGTTATTCGCGACGATCGAGAAGACCCGCGTAAGGATCTTCGCCAGATCGGTGAGCACCGGCTGCGGCTTGGCCGTGTCACCGACGAACAGCGGCGCGTCGGGTAAATCGGAAATCTCGATGATCAGCCCTTCGTCGGTCACCCGGGTCACGATGTGGCGGGCGAGCTGCTCGCTGACCATCGACTCTCCGCCGACGCCCATCAGCGCCTGTTCGATGGCCCGGGCCACCTCCTTGAAAGCGGCCTTGTCGTTGTTCTGCTTGTCCTCGGCGGATTTCTCGCCGCGGGCCTGACGCTCTTCGGTCGGGCGCTGCGAGATGGCGCCAGTGCCGGTCTGCGCGATCTGATCCTCGGAGAAGACGGAATCGCCGCCGAAAGCCCCTTCGCCGCCACCGGAGATCCGGTTGATCGGGATCGTCGGATTGAAGTAATCCGCGATGCCCTTGCGTTGTTTCTCGGTCGTCGCGTTCAGCAACCACATCAGCATGAAAAACGCCATCATCGCAGTGACGAAATCAGCGTAGGCGACTTTCCACGCCCCGCCATGATGTCCGTCGCCGCCGGTGACCTTCTTGCGCTTGATGATAATTGGCGCGGCGTTTTCGCGGTTGCTCATTCCACCACCTCTTTTCACCCGCGTCCGCTATAGTGGTCGCGTGTTAACAGGTGATTGATGGATAAAAAGCGCGCTATCGGCGTCTTCCCTTGTCGTGGCGCTGGCAGTCGCTAGATTTGGCGGATGGATGGGGACCCGAACACAATGAACGTTGACCCGGCCGATCTGATTGCCTGTCCGCAATGCGACGCGCTGTACCGCGCCACGCATCTGCCCGACGGCAAGCGGGCGACCTGTGTGCGCTGCGGAACTGTTCTGATCTCGCCGCGCGAGAGGTCCTTTCTGCACGTCGTCGCATTCTCCTTCACCGGGATGATCCTGATGATCGGGGCGATCTTCTTCCCCTTCCTCGAAATCTCCACCCGCGGGTTGAGTCACGAAAGCTCGATCTTCGGCGTCGCGATGGCGTTTTCCGACGGCTGGATCGCGCCTCTGGCTTTCTTCGTGCTGTCGATGATCGTGGCGCTGCCGATCTTCCGCTTCGTCGCGCTGATCTACACGCTCTGGCCGCTCGCCAATGGCAAGCCCGCATGGAAACACGCCGCGACCATGTTTCGCCTCGCCGAAGAGAGCCAGCCCTGGGCGATGGCGGAGATCTTCATCATCGGGACAGCGGTGGCGCTGGTGAAACTCGGGGGTCTCGCAAAGGTATCGCTCGGGCCCGCCTTCTGGGCCTTCTGCGTGCTCATCATCGTGATCGCGCTCAAGAACTCCTTTGTCAGCAAATGGACGATATGGGACGCGATCGAGCGAAAATGAAGGTGCTGACCGCCACCGATGCCGGATTGATCGGCTGCACCCGCTGCGGTCGGGTCTGGACGCCTGATCATGCGCATTGCGAGCGCTGCGGCGCGACGCTGCACAAGGTCGACAAGACCGGGCTGCAGCGGGTCTGGGCATGGTGGTTCGCGGGGCTGATCTTCTACATCCCGGCCAACCTCTACCCGATGCTCGTTACGGCGACGCTCGGTCACGAGCAGAAAAACACCATCGTCGGCGGCGCGATCGAGCTATGGCGCCATCACAATTACGGCGTGGCGCTGATCGTCTTCGGGGCCTCTGTGATGATCCCGATCGGGAAATTCATCGCCATCGCCTATCTCGCCATCGCGGTCGGAAACGAGCGCCGCAAGGGCGGCCATCCGCATCTGCACCTCTACGAGGTGGTGGAGTTCATCGGTCGATGGTCGATGATCGACGTCTTCGTTGTGGCGATCCTCTCCGCGCTGGTGCAGCTTGGCTTCGTGGCCTCGATCCATCCCGGCCCTGCCGCCGCGTCTTTCGCCCTCTCGGTTGCATTCACCATGCTATCCGCACAAAGCTTCGACCCGCGCCTGATCTGGCGCGGCCCTGACAGAGTGAGTTCATGAACGACACCCCCGAGACCGGCCCGGCAGAACTGGAAACCTCCAACGCCCCGCGCCCGATCTGGACGCGGCTTTCCGTGGTCTGGATCGTGCCGCTGATCGCATTGCTGATCACGCTTGGTGTCGCCTGGAAGACGGTCTCGGATCGCGGGGAGCTGATCCATATCGATTTCAAGGACGCGACCGGGGTCGAGGTGGGCACGCCTCTGAAGTTCCGCGAGGTCGAGGTCGGCAAGGTCGAGAGCGTCTCGTTCACCCACGATCTGGAGCAAGTGCGGCTGGGCGTGCGCCTCGACAACGAGGTCGCACCTTACGTCGATCAGGATGCGAAATTTTGGCTGGTCCGCCCTGAAGTGTCGGCGCGAGGTATTCAGAACCTCGGGACGGTGCTGTCGGGCACCTATATCGAGGGCTTCTGGAACAACAAGCCCAACGGTTCGCAGACCCTGTTTCAGGGACTGGACAAGCCGCCGGTCTCTCCCGATCCGAGCAAGGGCACCATCATCGAGTTGCGTGCGAAGGACGCGGGCGGGATCGTAGATGGGGCGCCGGTTCTCTATCACGGGCTGACCGTGGGCCATCTTCAGAACCTGCGACTCGACGACGACGGCTCCGGCGTGATCGTGGACGCATTCATCGAAGCGCCGCATAACAAGCTGCTCACCACCCAGACCCGGTTCTGGGACACGTCGGGCTTCTC
Organism: Thioclava sp. IC9; assembly: GCF_002213225.1. Lineage (NCBI taxonomy): Bacteria > Pseudomonadati > Pseudomonadota > Alphaproteobacteria > Rhodobacterales > Paracoccaceae > Thioclava > Thioclava sp. IC9. The sequence continues at coordinate 95,877 of NZ_NBNX01000004.1, read as the reverse complement.
CGTGAAATTCGACACCTCGGGTCTCAGCCTCGACGTGCGCTCGCTTGCGACGCTGGTACAGGGTGGGGTGGAGTTCGACACCTTCACCAGCGGCGGCGGGATCGTCGAAGATCAACAAGCGTTCCGGCTCTATGACAGCAAGGACACTGCGGAAAACTCTGTCTTCCAGTCCGATGTGGTCGATCCGCCAAAATACACGCTGCTCTTCGACGACCCTGTGCAAGGGCTCGAAGTCGGCTCGAAAGTGCAGTTCCGGGGCGTTGAGGCGGGCGAGGTCACCGCGCTCGCGATCAAAATCCGCAAGGACAGCACCGGTCAGCGCTACGCGCAGCAACAGCTGACGATCGCCCTGTCGCCGGACCGGCTCGGGCTGTCGCGCGACGCCGGCGAAGAGGCTGTGACCCAGTTCCTGCAGGGCGAAATCCAGAACGGCCTGCGGGCGCGTATCGCGAATACCGGCCTTCTGGGCGGCACCATGGTGATCGAATTGACCGATGTGCCGGATCTACCGAATGCCGAGATGAATCTGGATGCCGATCCCTATCCGACGATCCCGACCGCGCCTGCGGCCGAGAACGATCTGGCGAAATCGGCGAAAGGTGTGTTCAAACGCATCGAAGGCCTGCCGATCGAGGAAGTGATGAACTCCGCCATCCGCACACTCGACTCGATCTCCGCCGTGGCCGAGAGCGAAGACACCCGTAAGGTGCCGCGCGAATTGTCCGGCCTGCTGGAGCAGCTCAAGACCTTCGCGACCGATCTGAACAACAAGGACGCCGCAGACAAGACGGTATCCGCGCTCGACAGGGTGACAGAGGCTGCTTCCTCGGTGCTTGAAGAAATCTCGGGTCTCGACAAGACGCTCGCTTCCGCGGATCGCGCGGCTTCCGCGATCGCGGATATGCCGCTCAAGGACGTGGGCGACAAGCTCGACACGATCCTCGCCAGTATCGACGCGCTGCTGAACAAGCCCGGCACGCAGGACCTGCCGCAATCGCTCAACGATACGCTGACGCAGACGGCGGCGATCCTGAACCAGCTGAAGGAGGCCAATGCCGCCGACAAGCTGAACCAGACCCTCGATGCGGCGCAGAACGCCGCGAATTCGGTGTCGAAAGCCTCGGACCGCCTGCCGGAACTGACGCAGAAGCTGCAATCGCTGGTCGATCAGGCGCAGGCGCTCGTCGCGACCTATGGCCGTGGATCCAACTTCTCGAACGAAACCCTCAGCACACTACGTGAGCTGCGTCGGGCGATCTCGAACATCGGCTCGCTCGCGCGTATGATCGAACGAAATCCGCAGTCCTTCATTCTGGGCCGCTAACAGGAGATGACGATGAAAGCTCTGAGCCTGATCCCGCTATGCCTCCTGGGCCTTGCGGCCTGTTCCGATCCCGAGAAGATCGCACGCTATCCGATCGACCCGCCCACCGCGGAAAAGGCGCTGCCGAACCGGCTTGGCCGGGCCGAACTGCGCGAGGTGTCGCTGCCGGACTACGCGGGCGGACAGGAGATCGCCTACCAGACCCCCGACGGGGCGCTGCGCTCGAACCCGGACAACCTTTGGGCGGATGATCCCGCGCGTTCGGTGACGCTGGCGCTGGCGCGGCAGATTTCGTCTCTCTCCGGCGCGACGGTGATCTCCGAGCCGTGGCCGCTCGCCGATCCGCCCACGCGCAAGATCGAGGTCCGGATCGAGCAGATGCTGCCGGGCGCCGATGGTCTGCTGCATGTCTCGGGCGTCTATTTTGTCTCGGCGAACGGCTATGAGCGCAGCGGCGAAACGGTGCGTCGGTTCGATTTCACGGTGCCGGTCGGCTCTCAGGAACCGCAGGCCATCGCAAAAGCGAACAGCGCGGCGGTGACGCAGCTTGCGCGGCAGATCGCTCAGCTACGCTGATCGGGAAGGAACCGCCCGAACTGGCCGCCCGCAAAGAGCAGCGGATCAGTCCCTGCGCCTTTAACGAAGCGGGTGACGCGGCCGATGATGATCGTGTGATCGCCGCCGTCGTGGCGCGCCTCGGTGACACATTCGAACCGGGCGAGCGTGTCGTCGATCAGCGGTACACCGTCCGCGTTCAGCCTGTAGGATAGCCCCTCGAATCCCTCGCCGCGCTTCGTGAACCGCTTTGCCAGCGCTTCCTGATCGTGGCGCAACACATGCACCGCGAAGGCATCGGTTGCAGTGAAATGCGCATGCCTGAACGAGGAGCGCGCAGCCGACCAAAGGATCAGCGCCGGATCGAGCGAAACCGAGGCGAAGCTGTTCACCGTCATCCCGACTGGCACCGGCGCATCGTCATGCGCGCAGGCGGTGACGACGGTCACACCGGTCGCGAACTGCGCGAGCGCATCGCGCAACAACCGCGTATTCGCCGGGTCGGGCTGGTGGCCGCGACCGTCGCTTTCGGCATGGTTCATGGCCGCTTCGATATCGTCGCTCTCGCGCATCCGCTCTCCTTTGCGCTCACACATAATCGTGCAGGCGGGGAGAGCAAGGCTCAGCGTTCCAATCCAAGGAGCTTGTCGAAAGAAAGCCGCCCGGGGCCCTTCATCAGAACCGTCAGAAGCGCGATTGCCCAAAGCCCATGCGTCACCCATGCGCTGGGATAGACGAAGATCTGGATCACCAGCGTCATTGCCAGAAGCGCGAGCGCTGCAAGTCGGCTGCCAAGGCCGAGGATCAGCAGAAGTGGGAAGAAATGCTCCGAGAATGTCGCGAGCACCGCCGCCCATTGATGCGGAATGAGGGGCAGGTCGTATTCGTATTGAAAGAGGGTGAAGGTGGAATCCTTGATCATGAACCCTTCTACCTTCGTCCGCCCGGACATCCAGAACACCATCGCTGGAAAGAGCCGCGCTCCGATCAGAACAATCTCCTCCGGTAGGCGCTGGGCTAGATCGGAAAACCGATGATACAGCTTGAATAGGCCCTGTTTTGACGTTTTCATCTCGATCGCATCGGTCATGAGGCGTCTCCTGTTTCGATGCCCGCGCCGACGATCAGCGCATTCTCCAGCAGCAGCAGAAGCGCTGCGTTGAGGTCAAAATCCGCTCCCGCCCGGTCTTGTGCGCGGGCGACGGTTTCGCCTGCACAGAGGGTCGAGACGAAGCGACCCGTCGAGCTACGAACGACGGAAGTGATCACATGAGCGATCCCGCGCCGCGCAATCAGCAGTGTCTCCGGCCTCCATTCGGTCGCCCGCGGTGGAGCGGGGCCACCTGGTTGTTGCGAGGCCCAGATCGAACCCGCAGGCGTCAGGAGCTGAAGAACCTGCACCGACGGATGCAGATCGAGACATAGATGAGTGCCCGCGCGTTTGGCTGTCTCTTGCAGGCGTTCCCGCGCAATAGGCTCTGAATCGGCTGCGTGATAGGCCCGGCTGCGCGCCCATTCGATGCGGGCGACATCGGGCAGATAGCTTAGCGATTGCAGCGAAGGTTCATCTGCCAGATAGGCCGGAAACGCGTCGCCCCATTCGGTCAGAACGGGCGTGTGCGGCGGGTGCTCGGCGATATAGGCCCGGGCGAGCCCCCTGAAGCAATCCGCGCCAAGAAGCCGCTCGATCGCCGGGAAATGCCGCGCGAGGGCCTGTGTCAGCCCATGCGCCACGTTGTTGCGGTAAACGTCGAAGCGGCGCTCGATCTCGGCTGGATCTTGGGCGGTTGCGTTTTGCGGCGCGGGCCCTCCGGTCAGGCCCTCGCGGAAACCGCGGGCGAAGTCACGATGCGAGGGCATGGTGGTCTCCCGACAGGATCATCGACGCGCGCTTGGCCTCTGCCATCAAGGTGGCGTAATCCGGCACGTCGTTGTCCCATTCGATAAGGCTCGGTAGCGGTCCGGTTTTAGAGACTGTTTCAGCGTAAAGTGACCAAACCGGCTCCGTGACTTCGCGCCCGTGGCTGTCGATGAGCAGGGGCCCGGAGGGCAGCTCTTCCTCTTCATGGCCTGCCAGATGGACCTCGCCGACACGGTTCAGCGGGAACGCCTCGAGATAGGCGCGCGGATCCTGTCGGTGGTTCACGCAGGACACGAAGACATTGTTCACATCCAACAGCAATCCGCAGCCGGTCCGCTGGCTGATCTCGGTCAGAAACTCGGTCTCGGGAATCTCGGAATTGTCGAAGAGTACATAGGTCGCCGGATTTTCGAGCAGCATCCGGCGGCCGAGATGCTCCTGCACCTCATCGACGTGATCGCAGATCAGCGCCAGCGTTTCCGCAGTGTAGGGCAGGGGCAGCAGATCGTGCATCCAGACGCCACCATGGCTTGCCCAGGCGAGGTGTTCCGAGAAGCTCTCGGGGTCGTATCGGTCGCAGAGCGCCTTGAGCCGCGCGAGGTGGTCGCGATCCAGCGGATCGGGCCCGCCGATCGAGAGGCCCACGCCATGCACCGAAAGCGCGTAGTCCGCGCGCAGCCGCTCCAGCATCGCATGCGGCATCCCGCCCGCGCCCATATAGTTTTCCGCGTGGATTTCGAAGAACCCGAGGTCCGGTTTCGTCTCTGATATGGCGGGAAAGTGCTCTGGCTTGAAGCCGAGGCCCGCTTTGCGTGGCAGTGTCATGGCAGCCTCCATGGATGAGAAAACGGGGCGCACGCCGACCGCACGCCCCGCTTGGCGTCACATCTCTTTCGGTTCGAGCGAGCCCATGCCGTGCGGCGTCTCGATCGAGGTGCAGGTGCCTGCCGGGACGAGTTTCCAGGCGTTGCCCTGATAATCCATAGTCGCGGTGCCGGCGCAGGTGGTGCCGGGGCCGGCGGCGCAATCGTTCTGCCCGGCCATCGCGACGCCGTAGCATTTCTCCATCGCCTGATCTTCGGCATGGGCGGCGCTGGCCAGCCCCATCGCGCATGTCAGAGCAGCGGCAAAGCCAAGGGTAGTTTCGGTCTTCATGGTAGTCTCCCTGATTGGTTGGGGCCTCTTGCGGCCCTGATCACCGTTCGCGAGAGGTCACGGCGTCGTTACGGTGCTCACGCCAGCGTGAACGAAAAAAAGTTTTTCGCTCCGGCTGTAACGAAGGCATGATCGCGAACGAAGGGACGGCGATGATGCATGATCGGCGGGCAGATTGGTCGCAGCTCCTGCGGGCTGCGAATGCGGGCGACAAGCGCGCCTATGGCTTGTTCCTGCAAGCCGTTACCCCCGTGCTTCGCTCGGTGGTGCGGTCGCGTGGCGGAGGGTTGTCAGAGGCTGATTGCGAGGACGTTGTGCAGGAGGTTTTGCTCGCCATCCATCTGAAGCGTCACACTTGGCGCGAAGATGAGCCTGCTGCGCCGTGGTGTTACGCAATCGCCCGGCACAAGGTGGTCGACGCCTTTCGCAAACGCGGGCGACGTATCCATCTTCCGGTCGAGGACTTCGCCGAGGTGCTGCCCGCCGCGCCTGAGGCGGATCCTACAGAAAAGGCTGATATAGAGACGTTTTTGACCCATCTGGAGCCCCGCGCAGCACAATTGGTGCGCGCCATCTGGCTCGAAGGGAAAAGCATCGCGGAAACTGGCGATGCGTTAGATATGAGTGAGGGAGCGGTGCGGGTCATGCTGCATCGTTCGTTGAAAAAACTGGCCGCGCTTCGCGAGAGGCTGATCGAGATATGAAGACCGAAGACCTGATATTCGTATTGCAACAGGACACGTTGCACGAACCCCGCCCGAAACAGGTGCTGGGCCGCTGGCTTGTGCCGGCGCTTTTCCTGTCAGCGCTGTTCGTGATTTCGGTCTATGGTTTGCGGTTTCCGCTGCAACAGACCCTTATGACGCCGGAAATCGCCCCGAAATTTTACCTGCCGCTGGTCTTGGCCGTGCTCGTGACGCCGATGGCAGTGCGCTTGGGACGGCCCACGACGAAGGTGTCGACCGGGTGGCTCTGGATCTTCCCGGCACTCGGGGCCGCGCTTCTGGTCTATGCCTACCTGACCACGCCCGACGGGCAGCGGATGGCGGATTTCAAGGGTGAGACGATCCTGCCCTGCCTTATCTCCGTGCCGATGCTATCCTTCCCGGCCTTGGCCGCGCTTCTCGTGAGCCTGCGTAAAGGGGCGGTGACGCGCCCGGCGCGGGCCGGGGCGCTCGCGGGCCTCGCCGCCGGAGGAATGGGTACCGCGATCTACGCCTTGCACTGCACCGAGGACAGCCCGTTGTTCTACGTCACGTGGTATGGCGCGGGGATCGTCGTCGTGATGCTTGTGGGTGCTTTGCTCGGGAAGCGCGTGCTGCGCTGGTAGACCCTAATCAGGCCAAAACGCCAGATTCTCGATGAATTTCTCATGGAGGACCGGGTTGGCGACGACAAGCCCGCTCGATTGGGGCGGGGAGCGGTTGAACCGCAGCGCGCGTCCATTGCGATCCGTTGCCAGAAGCCCGGCGCGTTGGGCGATCAGGCTCGCGGCGGCGATGTCCCACTCCCACGCCGGACGCAGCGAGATCGTCGCGTCGAACCTCCCTTCGGCCACCAGACACAGCCGCCACGCCAGTGACGAGCGGAAATGGCGCTGATAATCCGGCTGACCGTGCCGCCAGAAGCTTGGATTGTCGGAGAGTTTCGAGGTCAGAACCGTCGCGCCGGACAGCACTTCTTGTGCACCGGGCCGCAGCGGCTCCCCGTTCAGGCAAGCCGGACCGTCGATCGATGCCGAATAGGTGAGATCGTGCACCGGCAGATGCACCACGCCCGCCACGACCGCGCCATCACGCACCACGGCCAGCGCATGTGCGAAGCCGCCATCATGGGCGAGAAAGGCGCGCGTGCCGTCGATCGGATCGACGATGAAGGTCGAGCGCGCCTCAAGACGGGCCGGATCGTCGGTGCTTTCCTCGGACAGCCAGCCGTAATCGGGCCGGGCGCCGCGCAGGCGCTCTTCCAGCAGCGCGTTCACCGCTAGATCGGCCTCGGACACCGGACCGGCCCCGTCGCCTTTGTCCCAGGCTTCGGGCGCTTTTTTCCAGTATGTGAGCGCGAGCGCACCGGCCTCTTTGGCGGTCTCGATGAGCAGGGGAAGATCAGTCTCCGGCAAGCGTCATCCCTTCGAGGAGAAGCGAGGGCACGATATGGCTCAGATGTATCCGCGCGTCATTCGCGGGCCGGATGCTGCGGAGCATGTCGCGCAGGTTGCCCGCGATAGTGCACTCGTTGACGGGATAGACCGGCTCGCCGTTTTCGACCCAGAAGCCCGAGGCCCCGCGCGAGTAATCACCGGTATTGGGGTTGATCGTCGCCCCGATGAAGGAGGTTACCAGAAGTCCGGTGCCCATTTCGGCCATCAGTTCCTCGCGGGTCTTGTCGCCTTGGGTCAGGGTCACGTTCCCGATGCCGGGCGAGGGCGGCGAAGAGGTGCCGCGGCTGGCATTTGCGGTCGATTGCAGCCCCAGCTTGCGCGCGCAGGCGAGGTCGAGCGTCCAGCTTTTCAGCACGCCGTTCTCGACGATGGCGCGGCGCGCGGTAGCGAGCCCTTCCGCGTCGAAGGGGCGCGACCCGGAGACCCGTTTACGATGCGGCTCCTCAATCAGCGACAGGCCGTCGGGCAGCACTTGGTCGTCCAGAGCGTCGCGCAGCCACGAGGCTCCGCGGCAGATTGCCTGCCCGTTCACCGCGGACAGCAGATGCCCGATCAGGCTGCCCGAGACGCGCTCGTCGATCAGCACCGGATAGGCACCGGTTTTCGGGCGGCGCGGATTGGCACGGGCCGCAGCGCGTTCGCCCGCCAGGCGCCCGATTTCTTGCGCAGTTGGCAGGTCGGACTGGAAAACACGGCTCTCGGCGGCCCAATCGCGCTCCATCCCCAGCCCCTCGCCGGAAATCGCGACGGAGGAGACAACGCGCGAACTGCGGTCGTAGCCGCCCGCGAAACCGTTGGAGGCGGCGACATGGACACGCCGATAGGAATAGGCGGCGGAGGCGGATTGAACCTGCGTGACGCCTTCGACACCGAGCGCGGCTGCTTCGGCTTCGAGCGCGTCGCTTTGCAGCGCCTCGGCGGAGGGTTCGGCGCTCGGATCGGCCAGTTCCATTCCGTCGGCATCGCGACGGTCGGTCAGCTGAGAGGGATCGGCGAGGCCGATGAACGGATCTTCCGGCGCTTCGCGGGCCATCGCAATCGCGCGCTGGGCCATTTCCTCGAAGGTGCGCGCGGAAATATCGGAGGCGGAAACGCAGGCTTGCTTGCCACCGAGGAGGACACGCAGCCCCATCTCGACGCCCTCGGACCGCTCGGCCTGTTCGAGACGGCCTTCGCGGACATCGATCGCAACCGAGCGCCCATCGACAGCAATGGCATCGGCGGCCGGGGCGCCTGCGCGCTTCGCGGCCTCGAGCAGCGACTGGGTCAGATCGGAGAGGGAGGGCTTGGTCATTTCCACCTCGTGAGAAAAACGCGAAGCCGCCCGGAGATCCGGACGGCTTCGCGCCGTGGGTTTCAGTGTTTACTGGACGCGTTGGCCGTTGACGAGGATTTCCCCACCATCCTTGAACTCGACCTGCGACGCGTAGGCGTCGTCGCCCGTGGGCTTGGCGTAGAGGCCCAGCATCATCCGCCCGAACATGATCTGATCCTGCGGCACGAGGCCCATCGAGACCAGCTTGTCCATCAGCGCGTTCGCCCCGGTCAGCGTCAGATCGATCTTGCCCGTGGGCATCGGCATCGGCCCGCCATTCTTCAGCTCCAGCGCGCCCTTGCCGTTCAGATCGGCGCCGACCATCGACAGCTTGATGTTGTTGATGTCGACGGTCTGGACCTCCATCGGGGGCGAGTCCATCGCGGCGGCGGCGGGGCTGAACAGATCCTCGGTGAGCTTCATCTTGCCCGAGAGATCGACCTGCAGCGTCGCCGGGGCATGCGGCAGATCGCCGTTCGGATCGAACATCGCCCAAATGTTGTCGGAGACCGAGACGCCGTTGAAGCCGAGCTTCGCCTTGTAGTCCTGCGCCGTATCCGCTTTTGCGACCGGCATCGCGAATGTCATGTCCGCCGACTGGATATCCGCGGTGATCGGGAAAGGCAGGTCGGGCGTGGCGATCTCGATGTGGCCGTTGTTGCTCTGACCGCCGAAGGACAGACCGTCCTTCGACATCGTGACGTCGAATTTCCCGCCCTCGTCGGTGGTCTTCTGATCGACCTTGCCGTTGGGTCCGTCGGCGGTGGTCGCCCAGTTCGAGCTGGCATAGGTCATCGACAGATCGAGGTTTGCACCGGCATTGAGCGCTTCGTCGAGCTTTTCGGAGGAGACGTCCTTGGGCATCGCGAAACTCCCCTCGTAGGAGAGATCGTTCATCTGGCCGTTCATGTTGAACGTGCCGCTGCCCTCGGGATCGGCCCCGGAGGCGGTGAGGTCGAGCGTGCCGATCGCCATCTTCGAGTCCACCGAATGCATGTCGCCGTCGACGACGTGGTAATTGCCCTTGGTGTCCTTCAGCGCAAGATACATCTTGATCGGAACATCCTGCCCCTCGGCGGAGACGGTCTGGTCGAGATCCACGGTCAGTTTCGGCGCGTCGATATCGTAGGTCAGATCGCCCGGCGACCCGGAAACGATGATCTTGCTGTCGGTCTGGGTCATCGTCATCTTCATGGCGACGTCCGAGGTGTCGGTGCCCGGCTTTCCGGTCATGTCACCGGTCATCTTCTCGGGGAAAATGGTCTCCACCGTGCCGTCGCCGCGGTCGCGCAGCTTCAGTTCGGGCACGTCGAGCGTGAGGCTCATATTGTCGACATTGCGCACCATCTTCACGTCGGAGACGATGAGCGTGTCGCCCTCTCGGTTCTGACCGCCGACCATCACCTCGTAGCCGTAGGTCTGGTATTCGGATTGCCACGCCTGCCAGACCTGCTCCGCGGTTACATCCGCGAAAGAGGCCGTGGTGGACAGCAGCGAAACCACGACGGCGCCGGAACCGACGGTTTTGAGCCATGCCATAAGAGGGTACCTTTCCACTGAGAACCAAGTCGCGGCCATCCTCCTTTGGGTCAGGCCGATGGTCAAGCCTTCGCGGGGCTGCTAGAGGGGTTTCACGGGAGTTGTGAGGAGGCTGGGAATGATCCGCCACGAGATCGAGAACGGGCTGTGGCGCGTGACCATCGACCGGCCTGAAAAAGCCAACTCGCTGACCGGCGCGATGTTGGGCGAGATCGCCGATCTGGCCGAGCGTGCGGGGCGCGAGGAGGCGCGGGCTTTCGTGCTGACCGGGACCGGCAAGGTGTTCTCCGCCGGGGCCGATCTGGCAGAGGCGAAGACGGGAACGCTCGCGACCGACCCGGTTTGGGAGCGGCTTTCCGGCGCGATCGCTTCGCTGCCCTGCCTGACGATCGCGGCGCTGAACGGCACTTTGGCCGGGGGCGCGATGGGCATGGCGCTCGCTTGCGATCTGCGCATCGCCGTCCCGGGCGCGAAATTCTTCTACCCGGTGATGAAGCTCGGCTTCCTGCCGCAGCCCTCGGACCCGGCGCGCATGGTCGCTTTGGTCGGGCCCGCGCGGGCCAAGATGATCCTGATGGCGGGGCAGAAGATCGAGGCCGAAGAGGCCTTGAGCTGGGGGTTGATCGACCGGATCGTGCCGCGCGAGACGCTGGACGAAACGGTCGCGACGCTCGCTGCCGATGCGCTGAGTGCGCGGGCTGCGCATGTCGCGGGGATCAAGGCGCTGATCCGCTAAAGCGAACGGCCCGGACAGGCCGGGCCGCGGGGCGTCACATTCTACGCGAGGCTGTCGCGATCAGGCGTACACGCTCTCTTTGCCGAAATGCTTGGTGAGCATGTAATAGATCACGGCGCGATACTTGTTGCGCTCGGACCGGCCGTAGGTCTCGATCACGCTGTCGATCGCATCCATCAGTTCGGGGCCGTCGGAGAGGCCGAGTTTCTTGACGAGGAAGTTGTCCTTCACGGTTTCCAGCTCCCCCCTGTCCGTGGCCGCGACGGTCGATGCATCCGCATCGTAGATCGAGGGGCCGCAGCCGATCGTCACCTTGGTCAGAAGCTCCATGTCAGGGGCCATGCCGCATTTGGATTTCAGATCCTCGGCGTATTTCTCAATCAGCTCGTCTCTTTTACCCATCTGTCCCACCTATCAGGTTGCTTTGCCCAGAAATGAAGGCAGGCGCAGGTTAAGCCCAGATAGGGAAATTACAAAGTGTAAATCCCGGACCTGTCGCGCCTCAGCCTCCGCCGCGACAGGAAACGCATTGTGTGAAGGTCGGGTCGAGTTCGAGGCGCTTCTCGGGGATCGGCTCGCCGCAGCTGTCGCAATAGCCGAATTCGTCCTCTTCGATACGCTGGAGCGCGGCCTCTATCGCTGTGATCCGATGTTTGCGGCGACCGTCGACCGCATTGGCCATCGCCTGATTCTGCAACGCGTCCATGCGCGACAGCCGACCGACGCTTTGCTGGTCCAGCTCGACGGGTTTGCGGGTCTGCGCGGTGTCCTGCGAGGCGGTGCGCAGCTCTGCCAGCTCCGCTTCCAACCGCGGTTTGAATCGCGCGGCAAGGTCTTCGGGTGTCATCGCTCTCCTCCTGTTCCAAGGAAAACCGATCATCGCCCGCGTTGCACGTAAAAAGGCCGCGCCTTGCCGCGCGGCCTTCGAAATCGCGATGTGATCCGGTCAGTAGCGGTAATGCTCGGGCTTGAAGGGGCCTTCGACCGTGACGCCGATATATTCCGCCTGATCGGGCTTGAGCTGGGTCAGCTTAACGCCGATCCGGTCCAGATGCAGGCGGGCGACCTTTTCATCGAGGTGCTTGGGCAGGATGTAGACGCCCGGCGCGTAGTCATCGCCCTTGGTCCACAGCTCGATCTGCGCCAGCACCTGATTGGTGAACGACGCCGACATCACGAAGCTCGGGTGGCCGGTGGCGTTGCCCAGGTTCAGCAGGCGGCCTTCTGACAGCAGGATGATGCGCGAGCCCGAGGGCATCTCGATCATGTCCACTTGCTCTTTGACGTTCGTCCATTTGTGGTTCTTCAGGTTCGCGACCTGAATTTCATTGTCGAAATGACCGATATTGCCGACGATCGCCATGTCCTTCATCTCGCGCATATGCTCGATCCGAATGACGTCCTTGTTGCCGGTGGTGGTGATGAAGATGTCGGCGCTGTCGACCACGTCTTCCAGCACGACGACCTCGAACCCGTCCATCGCAGCTTGCAGCGCGCAGATCGGATCGACTTCGGTGACCTTCACACGAGCACCTGCACCGCGCAGCGAAGCGGCGGAGCCTTTGCCCACATCGCCGTAACCGCAGACGACGGCGACCTTGCCGGCCATCATCACGTCGGTCGCGCGGCGGATGCCGTCAACGAGGCTCTCTTTGCAGCCGTATTTGTTGTCGAACTTCGACTTGGTGACCGAGTCGTTCACGTTGATTGCCGGGAAGGGCAGCAGTCCCTTCTTGTGCAGATCATAAAGGCGATGCACGCCGGTCGTGGTCTCTTCCGAGACGCCCTTGATCGCGTCGCGCTGCTTGGTGAACCAGCCGGGGCTCTCCTTCATGCGCTTCTTGATCTGAGCGAACAGCGCCTCTTCCTCTTCCGAGGTGGGCACTTCGATCAGGTCGGTCTCACCGTTCTCGACCCGCGCGCCGAGCAGGATGTAGAGCGTCGCATCCCCGCCGTCGTCGAGGATCATGTTGCAGGTGCCTTCCTCGAACTGGAAAATCTGGTCGGTATAGGACCAGTATTCCGCGAGCGTCTCGCCCTTGATCGCGAAGACAGGCGTGCCGCCCGCAGCAATAGCCGCGGCCGCGTGATCCTGCGTCGAGAAGATGTTGCACGAGGCCCAACGCACATCGGCGCCAAGCGCCTTCAGTGTTTCGATCAGCACCGCGGTCTGCACCGTCATGTGCAGCGACCCCGCGATGCGCGCGCCTTTCAGCGGTTTGCTCTCGCCGAATTCTGCGCGGCAGGCCATCAGGCCCGGCATTTCGGTTTCGGCGATGTCGAGCTCCTTGCGGCCATATTCGGCCAGAGAGATATCCTTGATTACGTAATCGGCCATGCGCGGCTCCCAATCTGAATTTGGGAGCTATGTAGCACCGGGACCGTAAAGCGGCAATGAAGGCCGATCACGATCAGGTGGCGGGCAGAATCCCCTCGCGATGCAGAAGCGCCACCGGGTTCTTGCCACGCTTCCAGTCGGTGCCCGAGGATACGATGCAGGAGACGTTGTCGGCGCGGGTATAGACCGCAGTCCAGGTGCCCATGAGGCTCGAGGCGTAAAGCTCGACCTTGCGGTGATCGCCGAGCTGTTTCGTCATCGCGGGCTTCTCCGCGAAATCGTGATTGAGGGAATCCACCAGCTTCGCGCGCTTGTCGCAATATGGTTGGTTGGGGCTTTGTGCCTCGCCGATCGCGGTGACGTCGTCGAAGGCGGACAGATCGCCATAGGGAATTTCGGAGGGAATATCCTCCATCGGGCGCCCGTTGCCCTCGTAGCCGTCGAGCATGACCTGCCGCGCCGCTTGGGGATGCTGGGCAGGCGTCACAGCCTCGTCGCTGCGCACGGCGGCGATGGCGATGGTCGCGGGGATCGAAATGATGGCGATCCCGGCGGTAAGAAACGTGGTTTTCGAGGTTTGCATTTTCGCGTCCCCTTTTTCTCTCCGTGTCAACCCGAGAACTCGCCATGCGCGGAAATGTTCCTCTTTCTGTGACGTTTACAGCCGGATTGGCTTTGGCTAGTCACAGATACGCGCTGCATGAGAGGAGCGAATGGAGATCGATCTGGCCTGCTCGAAACCGGCGCAGCACCGCAATGCGATCGCGTTTTGCTGCGACGGCGCTTACCCGCCTTATGCGGCGCATGCGGCCGCCCAGATTGCCGCGCTCCATCCGGATCGGGATTTCGACATCTGCATCGTGAGCGCCGAGCCGGTCACGCTTCCGGATTCGCCTGAGGCGTTGGGTCTGCGGCTGTGCAGTTTCGATCCGGAGCCGATATTCGCGGGCTTTTCGACGGATCGCGGACGCGGTTCGGGCATGTATGTGCGGCAGATGCTCCCGCAGATTTTTGCGGATGACACCGGCCCGACGAAACCGTGTAAAGCGCGACCCGAGACGCTACAGCCACGCTTTGGCCGGGCAGCAAGCTGATGAAGAAAATGCTCGTTCGGCGTCTCATCAGTCTCATCAACGGAAACAAGATGGCGCGCTATCTCGCGCGTTCTCCCGACGACTATACGGTGATCACATGAAACGCGCTTGGCAAAGGATGCTCTCGGGACGCCGGCTCGACCTGCTGGACCCGACGCCCGTCGATATCGAGATCGAGGATATCGCGCATGGTCTGGCTTTCGTGGCGCGCTGGAACGGGCAGACCTTCGGCGACTGGCCCTATTCGGTGGCCGAGCATTCGCTGCTGGTGGAGCAGATTTTCTGCCACCAGAATCCTAAGATCGCGGCGAAATGGAAATTGGCGGCGCTTTTGCACGACGCGCCGGAATATGTACTGGGCGATATGATCAGCCCGGTGAAAGCGGCGATCGGCGAAGGCTACGGCGCGCTCGATAATCGTCTGATTGCGGCGGTGCATATACGGTTTGGTCTACCCGCAGCGCTTCCCGTGCGAATCAAACGCGCTATCAAAAAGGCGGATATCGTTTCGGCGCGGTTGGAGGCCGAACAGATCGCCGGATTTTCCAAGGCGGAATCCGACAAGGTTTTCGGCAAACTCGCGCCCGAATATGCCGAGACCTTTAAAATACACCTGCGGCCACCGTCGGAAGTGCGCGCTGATTATGCCGCACGCCACGAAGCGCTTCTGGCAGAGCTGTAATGCGAAAAGCCTGCCATTTCGGCAGGCCTTGCATAAAGGTATCCAATTCGAGACTCAGATCTTCAGATCGTCGAGCGATTTTCCATTATCGAGAGCGGCTTGCACCCAACGCGGCTTGCGGCCACGGCCGGTCCAGGTTTCGCTGGGATTGTCGGGATTGGCGTATTTCGGCGGCACGGTGCGGCGCGGCTTGGCCGAGCCCGAACCGGTCAATTCCGCCAACGAATAGCCCATATCGCGTGCCGCGCGCTCAAGCTGATCGATCGCTTCTTTCTTCTTGCGATCCTCGTAGCTGGAGATCGCCTTGTCGACTTGCTTGCGAAGAGCCTTGAGCTCGTCGAGGGACATATCATCTAGATTCATTTTAATGCTCCGAATTGCATATTCCGAAGCATTAAATAGAAACGTAAATTAATTAACAACCTGACCAAAACGTCAGCGGGGGCTCCGTTTGGCCAAAATCCGCTGAAGGGTCCGGCGGTGCATATTCAAACGGCGCGCGGTTTCCGAGACATTCCGGTCGCAAAGTTCGTACACACGTTGAATATGTTCCCAACGCACGCGATCCGCGCTCATCGGGTTTTCCGGCGGCGGCGGGGCGACTTCGCCTTTCGCCAATAGCGCATTCGTGACGTCAGTGGCATCGGCAGGCTTCGCGATATAATCGGTCGCCCCCATTTTCACGGCGGCCACAGCGGTCGCAATCGCCCCGTATCCGGTCAGAACCACGATTCGGGCATCGGCACGCTTTTCACGAAGCGCCTCGACCACATCGAGCCCATTTCCGTCCTCGAGCCGCAGGTCGATCACCGCATAGGCGGGCGGGTTCGATTGCACGATGGCGCGGCCTGCAGCCACGGTTTCGGCCGTCTGGGTCTCGAAGCCGCGCTTCTCCATCGCGCGCGCCAGCCGCGTGAGAAACGGCACATCATCATCGACGATCAGAAGCGATTTGTCCGGACCGATATCCGCGCTGATGTCTTCAGCCATTATCGTAACTCCCTGTCGTCGAGTTTAACGTTTGATTGGTTTTAGACGCGCGCGCCTACTCGGTCAATTTCCGGCTGCGCCGTCGGGATTGGCCTTTTTCCATGCGTCGACGAAACAGGCGACGCTGTCGGCCATCTGCTCCGGCGTCGTGTCGCGGTTGTAGTATTCCGCAAAACCGGAATCGGGGAAGACCAGGTAGCTCTGTGTCGAGTGGTCGATCAGCGTGTAGGGGTCGTTCGGATCCTGCACTTTGAAATAGGTACGATATTCCTGCGAGACCTTCTTGATCTGCTCCGGCGTGCCGGTCAGTCCGATCATTTTCGGATGCATGAAATCGGTGAATTCCTTGATAAGCTCCGGCGTGTCGCGCGCGGAATCGACCGAGATGAAGACCGGCGTCACCGAATATCCGCGCTTTTCGAGGAGGCTCACGGCCTCGGCGTTGCGTGCGCTATCGAGCGGGCAGACATCGGGGCAGTAGGTATAGCCAAAATAGAGAATGCTCGGCTCGGTGATGACATCCGCATCGGTCACCTCCTTACCGTTCTCGTCGGTCAGCGTGAAAGGACCGCCAATCTCGCCCGCGCCGCCTGCGACGACACTCTGGCGGCATTGCGCGAAAATATCGTCGTCCTGGCTGCGGGTCGCTGCGAACCAGGTAACGCCAAGGCCGATGACCACGATCGCCGAAGCGCCGATGGCGGAAATTTTCGCAATACGGTTCATATTGTCACTCCTCTTACGGCTGCATTGATCGCGCGGCGGGCGGCGATTATCAATGCTTTCATGCCGCCAATTCCGGCGATGTGCGCTTTGGACGCGGGAGACGACATGGCTCAACGCCTCGAGGCCCAACCCGGCCCGGCCGAGATTCACCACGACTGGGTGCGCCTCCGGACGCTGATCTTCCTGCGCTGGACCGCGATCGTGGGACAGCTTGGCGCGATTTTCGTGGCCTATTTCGTTTATGATATCGCGTTGGATCTAGCGCTGTGCCTCGCCACGGTGGCGGCAGCGATCGCGGCCAATCTCGTGGCGATTTTCCTGTTTCCCGATACCAAGCGCCTCACCCAGCCCGAAGCGGCGGCGACCCTAATGTTCGACATGGCGCAGCTCGCGCTGCTGCTGTCGATTACTGGCGGGATGAACAACCCCTTCGCGTTGCTCATTCTAGTGCCCGTCACCATAGCGGCGACCGCACTGGAGAGATCGGCCACGATCCTTCTCGGCCTTGCGACAATGGTGATGATCTCGATCGTCGCCGTGGTCTACCTACCTTTGGTCAGCAAGACCGGCGAGGTGATCGCGGTGCCGGACGTGTTCGAATTCGGCTACTGGCTTTCGATCATCATCGGCGTCGCCTTCCTCGGGGCCTATGCCCATAAGGTGGCGAGCGAAGTGCGCTCCATGGGCGATGCGCTCCGCGCGACGCAGCTCGCCTTGGCGCGCGAGCAGAAGCTGACCGATCTCGGCGGCGTCGTCGCGGCCGCCGCGCATGAGTTGGGCACGCCGCTTGCGACGATCAAGCTGGTCAGTTCGGAGCTGGCCGACGAGCTCGAAGATAGCCCCGATTTGCGCGACGACGCGCTACTGATCCGCGAGCAGGCCAATCGGTGCCGCGACATCCTCCATTCCATGGGTCGGATCGGCAAGGACGATCTGCATATGCGCAGTGCGCCGATCGTCGCCGTTCTGCGCGAAGCGGCGGACCCGCATATGGAGCGCGGGATCGAAATTCATTTCGACGCCCATCCGATTGTCGAGGGGCTGGAGCGTCAGCCGACGATCTACCGCTATCCCGAACTGATCCATGCGCTGCGCAATTTCATCCAGAACGCCGTCGATTTTGCCCAATCCACCGTCTGGGTCGAGGCGGAATGGGATGACGAAGAGATCACCGTGCGGATCAGTGACGACGGCAAAGGCTATCCAGCGAGCGTGCTCAACCGGATCGGCGATCCCTTCCTGCAACCGCGGGCAAACGCGGCGGAACGCAAAGGTTACGAGGGGATGGGGCTTGGCGTGTTCATCGCGAAAACCCTGATCGAGAGGACCGGCGGGCGGCTCACCTTTTCCAACGGGGACGTACCCTTTGCGCCCCGCGCCGCAGCGCCTGTGCGCTCCGGCGCGGTTGTGGAGGTCGTCTGGCCCGCTACCCGCCTTCTGGCACGGGACGAGGCAGGGCTTGGCCTGAACCAACCGATCGCGGTCTGATCCCCATCGACGCCTGCATGCTCGACGTGAGTTAACGTCGGCTTAACGATTCTCCCGCACCTTCGACCTCGCGACAGGTTTGAAAGGCCGAAGGATATGAGGACTGCATGGCTCGAGGCGGCGATGATCGCGCTTACCTCGGTGGGCGCGGCTTTGGTCGGATTGCTGCTGACATGGATTGCCGTGGGGCGCGGGCCGAGGCGCAAGCTCACCCCCGCCGCGCGGGAGGACGTCGAGGAGGTGGCCTTGCTGTTCGATGATGAGGCGCTTGTGGATGCGACACCGCCGGCGCGGCGCTTGCTGGAAACGATGCCCGTCGGGGTGACCGATTGGGCCCGTTTCACCGCCTTCGCCGCGCCGCGGTTTCCGGAGTTTCAGTCCCGGATCGCGCGGCTCTCTGAGTTCGCGCGGCTCGAGATGACAGAAACCGCGACCCGCGGCGACAAACGGCGACTGCGCCTGACTGCCGAAAACCTGCGCGGCCTGGCGCGGATCACCCTCATCGATCCGGAGGGCGAAGGGCAGGGCCAGCGCGTCGACAACCTCTCGCTCCGGGCGATGGAGGAAGAGTTGGAGATGATGCGCGACACGCTCGACCGTTCCCCAGTTCTGATCTGGCGGATCGAGAAAAATGGCGAGCTGACCTGGGCGAACAGAGCCTACCTCCTGCGCGCAGGCGCCTTCGACGCGGATGAAGAGGGGTTCGGCTGGCCGCTGCCGAAGCTGTTCACGCTGCCGCCGGACGCGTTCAGCGGCGGCGGGCCCCACCGGCTCGAGCTGACCTCGCCCGCGCCAGGCGCTTCGGATGTCGCGACCTGGTTCGACTGTCATTCCGTTGTGCTCGAAGGTGGTACGCTCCATTTCGCGCTCCCCGCCGAGGCTGCCGTCCGGGCCGAGCAGGCGCTGCGCGATTTCGTCCAGACCCTGACCAAGACCTTTGCCGATCTCCCGACCGGGCTCGCCATTTTCGACCGGGACCGCCAGCTGAGGCTGTTCAATCCCGCACTGAGCGACTTGCTTCAGCTTGGCCCGGAATTCCTCGCTACGCGCCCTACGCTCTACGCATTTCTCGACAGGCTGCGCGAGACTAAAATGGTGCCCGAGCCGAAGGACTACCGAAGCTGGCGGCAGGAAATGGCCGAGCTGGAGCGGGCGGCCGCCTCGGGGTTCCACGCCGAAACATGGAACCTGCCGGGCGGGCAGACCTATCGCGTCACCGGACGCCCGCATCCGGACGGGGCGGTAGCGTTCCTGTTCGAAGACATCTCCTCGGAAGCGTCCCTAACCCGGCAGTTTCGCGGTGAAATCGAAATGTCTCAGGAGATCTTGGACAGGATCGGGGACGCGATCGCGGTGTTCCGTCCTTCCGGCGAATTGGCGATATCGAATGCTGCCTATGGAGCGCTCTGGGGCGTCGATCCCGAGGCGACGTTGGGCCGGGTGACGTTACTCGATGCGGTGAAGCAATGGCAGGCCTGCGCCGAACCCAGCGCTTTCTGGTCGTGGCTGCAAAACCTCGCGCGCGAAATCGGCGCACGCGAGAACCTGACCGAAGAGATTACGTTGCTCGACGGTCGGCGGGTAACCTGCCGACTCGAGACGCTCTCGGGCGGGGCGTTCCTGCTGCGTTTCGCTGTTGTTGAGACTTCCGACACGCCGCCGCCACGTAAGGCCGAGGCCATCATCGCTCAGTAAGGCTAGCCGCTTGGCAAAAGGGCGATGCGCGCGCTAGAAGCAACCCATGCCCGCGCCGACGCACGCCCCCGTTTCAACCGAAATGCCCTGTCTCGATCTCCCTGATCCCGAGGCGACAGAGCGGCTTGGCGCGCTGTTTGCCGAATTCGCCGTGCCGGGCGATGTGCTGCTCCTCGATGGCCAGATCGGCGTCGGCAAAACTCATTTCGCGCGGGCCCTGATCCAGACGCGGCTCGGCGTGGCCGAAGACGTGCCCTCGCCGACCTTCACGCTGGTGCAGACCTACGAGGCCGATTGCGAAATCTGGCATGCTGACCTCTATCGGCTCACCGACCCCGACGAAGTTCTCGAACTCGGGCTGGATGCGGCGTTCGACAGCGCGATCTGCCTGATCGAATGGCCCGACCGGCTGGGCTCCGCCGCTCCGAAAGGGGCGCTTCGGCTGCGCTTCGAGCAAACCGAAGACGGCGCGGCGCGAAGGGTCTGTTTCGAGACCGTTACGCCTCTCGCGCAGGAAGTTCTGGAGGCATGGAATGGCTGACGAAGCCAAGGTTCATCGCTTCCTCGCCGCCGCCGGATGGCGGGAGGCCGCGCGCAGCCCGCTCGCCGGAGATGCCTCCGCCCGCAGCTACGAACGCCTGACCCGCGGCGCAGATCGCGCCGTCTTGATGAAGGCCCCTGACGGCTCCGAGATCGCGCGCTTCACCCGGATCGGTGATTGGCTTGCGGAGGCGGGGTTTTCGACTCCGCGGGTGCTCGCGCGCGACGATGCGGCGGGTCTGCTGTTGCTCGAAGATTTCGGCGACGCGCTCGCGGCCCGTCACCTTGATGCGACACCCGAGGATGAGGCCGCGCTCTATGCCCTGATCACAGAATTCCTCGCCGAATTGCGCCACCACGCGCCGCCCGCAGACCTGCCGCTGCTGGACGGGTCGGCACTGGCCGAACTGCTGGATCTGGTGCCGGAGTTCTATCCCTGCACCGACCGCACCGCCGCGGATAGGCTGCAACAGGCGATCACTCGGAAATTCGACACTATTCCAGCGTGGAAGCCGGTTTTGTGCCTGCGAGATTTCCATGCGGAGAACATCATTCTGCTGGATCGTCCGGGCCTGCGTCGCCTCGGTCTTCTCGACTATCAGGACGCGCTGCGCGCCCATCCCGCCTATGATCTGGTCTCCGCGTTGCAGGACGCGCGCCGCGATGTGAGCCCGCAGGTCGAGGAAGCCGAAGTTGCCCACTACTGCGCGCTGACCGAGGCCGACACTGGCGCGTTTCACCTCGCCTACCGGCTGCTCGGTCTTCAACGTGCCATGCGCATTCTTGGAGTTTTCGCGCGGCTTTGTGTCCGGGATGGAAAGCCGCAATATCTTGAGTTTATGTCGCGCGTCTACGACTATATCTCGCGTAACCTCTCCAGTCCGGCTCTTGCGGATTTGGCAGAGCTCTTCCACGCCGCCTATCCTGCGCCCGACCCGAATTTGATTGCTGATTTGAGACGAAAATGCCCCACCAGCCAGACGCCTTGATGCTCTTTGCCGCCGGTTTCGGCACGCGCATGGGTGCGCTGACGCAAAACCGGCCGAAACCGATGATCGAAGTCGCGGGGCGGCCCTTGATCGATCACGCGCTCGACCTTGCGCGGGCAGGCGGGGCGCGGCGGCTCGTGGCCAATGTCCATTACCTTGCTGATCAGGTGATCGCGCATCTGGCCGGTCAGGACGTCGCGATCTCGGATGAGCGCGACGAGATTCTGGAAACCGGCGGCGGGCTGCGCAAGGCGCTGCCGCTGCTGGGCGAAGGGCCGGTGATGACGTTAAATACAGATGCGGTCTGGACCGGCGAGAACCCCGTGGCCCGGCTGCGCGAAGCCTGGCAACCAGAGGACATGTCGGCGCTTCTGATGCTGGTGCGGCCAGAGAATGCCCGCGGCCATGCGGGTGCGGGCGATTTCGCAATGGATGAAACCGGCCGGCTGAGACGCGGGCCGGGCTATGTCTATACCGGCGCGCAGATGCTGAATCCTGCTGGAATAGGGTCGATCTCCGAGCAGAAATTCTCGCTGAACCTCCTTTGGGATGAGATGATCGCGGCGGGGCGTGTCTTCGGGCTCGTGCATGACGGGGGGTGGTGCGATGTCGGACGACCCGAGTCTATTCCGCTGGCCGAGGCGATGCTCGATGAGTGACGGCGCTGCCTCCGTCTACGCTCTCCCGCCCGGCGTCGATTTCCCCCGTGCGCTGGTAGCGGGCCTACGAGCGCGCTTCGCCGACAAGCCGCCCGAGGCACTGGCGCGTGTCACGCTCTATCTGAACTCCGGACGGATGCGCCGCCGTGTGCGGGAGGTCTTCCTCGAAAGCGGCGCGCTCTACCTGCCGCGTCTGCTATTGGTGAGCGATCTCGGGGCAGATCCGCTCGCGGGTCTGCCGCTGCCCGTGCCCCCGCTGCGCCGCAAGTTGGAACTGGCTCAGTTCGTCGAGCAACTCACCCGCGCCATGCCTGAATTCGAAGCCGGCGCGAGCCAGTTCGCGCTGGCCGAGAGCCTCTATTCTCTCCTCGCAGAGATGAAGAGCGAGGGCGTCCATATCGACGATCTCGATCAGCTCGAACTGACCGAGACCCATGCCAGGCACTGGCAGGAGAGCCTGCGCTTCATCCGGATCATTGCGCGCTATTTCGACAACGAAGTCGAACTGGACCGCGAGAGCCGTCAGCGGATGGTCGTCGAGGCAGTAATCGAGCGCTGGCGCGAAAGCCCGCCTGCCGATCCGGTGATCGTCGCGGGCTCGACCGGTTCGCACGGGGCGACCTCGCTCTTCATGCAGGCGGTAGCGCGGTTGGAAAACGGGTCGATCGTGCTCCCCGGCTTCGACCGCGACATGACGCAGGCGGCGTGGGATAGTCTCTATTCCGGCCCATTTCCGCTCGAGGACCACCCGCAGTTCCGCTATCGCAGCTTGCTCGATAAGCTCGGGCTCTCGGCGGAGGACGTCGTCGATTGGGACGAGATCTTCGCGCCGGACCCGGACCGCAATCGCCTCCTTTCGCTGGCGCTGCGACCGGCGCCGGTTACCGACCAATGGCGGCGCGAGGGCGCCGGACTGGGGCCGCTCGTTCCAGCCTGCAAGGGCCTGTCCCTGATCGAAGCGCGCGATCCGCGCCATGAGGCGCTGGCGATCGCGCTGGCCTTGCGAGATGCGGTCGAGCGTGGTGTCAGTTCGGCCCTGATCACGCCGGACCGTCTTCTGGCGCGCCGCGTGGCGGCGGCGCTCGACCGATGGGGCCTGGTGCCCGACGACAGTGCGGGTCAGCCACTGCAGCAGACAGCGGCGGGGCGCTTCCTGCGTCAGGTCGCGGCGATGCGAGCGCGTCCCGTCGGGATCGCCGATCTGATCGCGTTGCTGAAACATCCGTTGACCGCGACCGGTGACGCGGAACGCGGGCCGCACTTGCGCAACACGCGCGAACTGGAGCTTCGCCTGCGCCGCTACGGGCCCGCTTTTCCGGATCGGGACAGTCTCACGAAATGGGCAGAAAAAGACCCCAACTCACGGGAATCCTGGGCGCATTGGCTCTGCGATATTCTCGAGGATTTCGCCGCACCTTCTGCGGCCGCGCTGTCCGATCATGTGGAGCAGCATTTCCGGCTCGCCGAACGGGTCGCCGCCGGACCGAGTGCCGCGACCGAGACCAGCGAGCTGTGGCGCGAGGCCGCAGGGCGCGAGGCGCGCCGCCTGATGGAAGACCTGCGTAGCCAGTCCGGCTTCGGCGGGCATCTCGGCGCGCTCGATTACGCCGATCTTGTCAACCGGCACCTCCAGAGCGGGCTCGTGCGGCAGACGCTCGCCGCGCACCCGCTGATCGCGATCTGGGGGACGCTGGAAGCGCGCGCGCAGGGGGCCGAACTGGTGATCTGTGGCGGGCTGAACGAGGGAAGCTGGCCGGAGGCGCCAGCTCCCGATCCATGGTTCAGCCGGCAAATGCGGCTGGAATCGGGTCTATTGCTGCCCGAAAGGCAGGTCGGCCTGTCCGCGCACGACTTCCAGCAAGCGGTCGCCGGGCCGCAAGTAATCCTGTCGAGATGCGCGCGGGATGCGGAGGCGCAGACGATCCCGTCACGCTGGCTCAACCGACTTTTGAACCTAGTCGACGGCCTGCCCGATCAAGGCGGCACCGAGGCGCTGGCCGAGATGCGCGGGCGCGGCAAGCGCTGGCTCGACCTGGCGGACGCGCTCGAGACGCCGCGGATCACGCTGCAGCCTGCCAAACGCCCGTCGCCACGTCCGCCGGTCGACGTGCGCCCGCGCGAGTTGCCTGTCACCGCGATCGAGACCCTGATCCGCGACCCCTACGACATTTACGCGAAGCGCATCCTGAAGCTGCGAGTGCTCGATCCGCTGCGCCCCGAGCCCGATGCCTTGCTGCGGGGACAGGTGCTGCACCAGATCGTCGAAACCTTCGTGAAGACCTATGACGAGGCGGCCACGATCGAAGCGGCGCAGGCGCGTTTGATGGAGATCGCCGAGGAGGTTATGATCCGGGACATTCCGTGGCCCAGTGCGCAGCGCATCTGGCTCGCAAGGGTCCGGGGGATCGCAGAGACATTTTGCCGGGCTGAGGCCGAGCGGCGCGCGCAAGGCGCGCCCATGGTGATAGAGAAAAAAGGCTCTGTTTCACTGCAAAAGCCGATTTTCACTCTGACCGCGAAGCCCGACCGGATCGACATTCTCGAGGACGGGCGCGCGTGGATCTACGACTACAAAACCGGCACGCCACCTTCCGAGCGAGAGGTGATGGCTTTCAACAAACAGATGCTTCTGGAGGCGGCGATGGTCGGGCGCGGGGCCTTCGAGGCGATCGGACCGCGCGAGGTCGCAGGCATGTCCTATGTGCGGCTGGGCGGCGACGGCGCCACCACGCAGATCAAGGGCAAATCCGGGGATCGCAGCGAGACGCCCGAGGAGAGCTGGGAGAAATTCCGCAAGCTGATCGCGCGCTATTTCGAGCCGACGCAGGGCTTCACCGCGCGGCGCGCTCCGCAGAAGGCCCGGGCGCGCTCCGATTACGATCAGGTCTCGCGCTTCGGGGAATGGGATGTCACCGATGAGGCCGAGGGGGAGGACGTGTCATGACCCATCCGGCCAGCCTAAGACAGCATCAGGCGTCGCAACCGGACAGCTCGGTCTGGCTTGCCGCGAATGCGGGCTCGGGCAAGACCAAGGTGCTGACCGACCGCGTCGCGCGCATGCTTTTGGCCGGAACAGAGCCTCAACGCATCCTGTGCCTGACCTACACCAAGGCCGCCGCGGCGGAGATGCAGAACCGTCTGCTCGGTTTGCTGGGCGGCTGGGCGATGATGGACGAGGCGAAGCTGCGCGAGAAGCTGCGGGCGCTGGGTGCCGACGAGGCGCTGTCGGCCGAGGATCTGGCGAAAGCGCGGCGGCTGTTCGCCAAGGCGATCGAGACGCCGGGCGGCCTGAAGATCCAGACGATCCACGCCTTCTGCGCTGGGTTGCTTCGCCGCTTCCCGCTTGAGGCGAAAGTCTCGCCCGGATTCTCGGAGATGGACGACCGCGCCGGGGAATTGATGCGCGAGGATATCCTCGAGGAGATCGCGACCGGTCCGGATTGCGACCGGCTCGATGCGTTGCTGGGCGTCTATTCCGGTGAGGACCTGACCACCCTCGCAGCCGAAATAAGCCGGAATAGGGTCGGTTTTGCAGGCGATCTGGGCTTGCCCGATCTGCTGGAAGCCTACGATCTGCCGCGGGATATGACCGAAGAGGCGCTGCTCTCTGAGGTCTTCGACGACGGCGATCTGAAGATGATCCGCGACGTCGCGCCCGCGTTCCTCGCGAGTTCAAAGAACGATCAGCGCGTCGGCGCGGGGTTGGCGGCGGCGCGTACCCGCGATCTGGACGCTGTGCAGGCGCTGGAAGACGTTCTTTGCGTCAAGAAACCGAAGGAGGGCCCGCCCTATCAGCCCAAGCTCGACAAGGTCGCCACCAAGGCGCTCGCCAAGGCGCTGGGCGACGGCACGATGGCGGCGCTGTCCGATCTGTCCGAGCGCGTCTCCGAGAACCGCCCCCGCCGTCTCGCCTTCGTCGCGGCGAAACGCGCCCATGCGTTGCACCGGTTCGCGCAGGTTTTCCTGCCGCGGCTCGACGCCTATAAGGCCGCGCGCGGCTGGCTCGATTTCGACGATCTGATCGACCGCGCGGCGGCGCTCCTGGATGAGCCGTCGGTGGCGCAATGGGTGCTGTTCCGCCTCGATGGCGGGATTGACCATATCCTCGTCGACGAGGCGCAGGATACCAGCCCCCGACAGTGGCGGGTGATCGAGAGGATCGCCGAGGAATTCACCTCCGGCGAAGGCGCGCATGAGGGCGAGCGCACGTTGTTTGTGGTGGGCGACCGCAAGCAGTCGATCTATTCCTTCCAAGGCGCCGACCTTCAGCAATTCGAGGAAATGCGCGCCCATTTCGCCCGAAAATTCGCGGATATCGGGCGCGCGCTCTCTCCGCTGGAGCTGGAGCATTCCTTCCGATCATCCGCCGCTGTGCTGCGTTCCGTGGACCTAGCATTCGCGCGTGGGGCCGAGCAGGGCCTGGGCGGGGCGCCCTCGCATATCGCCTTCCACGAGGCGCTTCCGGGCCGCGTCGATCTGTGGCCCGCGATCGAGTCGGTAAAGACCGATGACGAGGACGATTGGGAGAGTCCGGTCGATCTGACCAGCGCGGAATCTGCGATTTCGCAGCTGTCGCGCATGATCGCCGCCGAGATTTCCGCGATGATCGCGCAAGGTGTGCAAATCCCGGATCACGAGGCGTCCGGCGGCGCCCGCCCGGTGCATGAGGGCGATTTTCTGATCCTCGTGCGGCGCCGCTCGGAACTGTTTTCCGAGATCATTCGCGCCTGCAAGTCGATCGGGCTCGCGGTCGCGGGGGCGGATCGCCTGAAGCTCGGTGCGGAGCTTGCGGTGCGTGACATCCGCTCGCTACTGAGCTTCCTCGCGACGCCGGAGGACGATCTGTCGCTGGCGGAGGCGTTGCGCTCGCCGCTGCTGAACTGGTCCGAGCAGGAGCTTTACCAACTCGCGCAGCCTCGGAAGGGCTATCTCTGGGAGGCGCTCCGCCGTGGCGAGATGCGCCCTGATACGCAGGAGATGCTGAAAGATCTGCGCGATCACTCGGATTTCCTGCGGCCATTCGAGCTGATCGAACGCTTGCTGACCCGGCATGGCGGGCGCGAGCGGCTTCTGGCGCGGCTTGGCCCCGAGGCGGAGGACGGGATCGACGAGCTGATCTCGCAGGCTCTGGCGTTCGAGCGCAATGAAGTGCCGAGCCTGACCGGCTTCCTCGGCTGGCTCGATGCGGATGACGTGCAGGTGAAGCGGCAGCTGGACGGGGCAGGGCGCGCGATCCGGGTGATGACGGTCCACGGCTCGAAAGGGCTCGAGGCGCCAATCGTGATATTGCCCGATACGGCGAAGAAAAAGGAGCCTAATCCGCCTAAAATCCTGCGTCTGGACAATGGTGTCGCGGGGCTGCGGCAGCCAGCGCCGGACGCGCCGGAGGCCCAGCTTTCCGCCGCGGGAAAAGAGACGACCGCCCGCGCGGAAGAGGCGCAGCGACTTCTCTACGTCGCGATGACGCGGGCGGAGAAATGGCTGATCGTGGCCGCAGCGGGCGAGGTCGGCGAGGGCGACGAGACCTGGTATAGCCGGATGAAATCGGGCCTCGAAGCTGCCGGGACCGAGGACGTCACAGGCCTTTCCAACCCGCTGCAAGAACTGGGCGAGTTCCCTCGCCACGCGACCGGCACATGGCCCGAAAACGCTGCGGCGCCAGCAGCCGCGGAGGAGGTCACGCGACTGGATCTACCCGCATGGAGCCTCAAGCCGGCAGCTGCCATCGAGCCCCCGCCGCGCCCGCTTTCGCCCTCCGATCTGGGCGGAGCCAAGGCTCTGTTCGGTGATGGCGAGACGATGGACGAAGACGAGGCGCTGCGGCACGGGCGCAACCTGCACCGGCTTCTCGAGCATCTGCCGGAACGGCCGCGCGACCAGTGGGAAGATCTTGCCGAACTCTTGCTGTCCGAGGGCGAGGATGCGCTGCTTCCGGGTGAAATAGAGCCTGTTTTGGCCGAAGCTGTTCGCGTGCTCGAAGCGCCGGGCATGGCGGCCTGGCTGGGGCCGGACTGTCTGGCGGAGGTCGAGATCACCGCCGCGCTGGAGGAATTCGGCGGCCAGCGGATTCATGGCTTCATCGACCGTCTGCGGATTGATGCCGGAGGGGTTCACATTCTCGATTACAAATCCAACCGCGTTGTCCCCGCGTCGTCCGATCAGGTGCCCGAAGGGATCGTGCGACAGATGGCCGCCTATCGCGCGGCACTGCGCCAGATTCACCCCGGACGCACGATCACCTGTGCGATCCTGTGGACACAGGACGGAACGATCATGCCGCTCGCAGATGCACAGCTAGACTCGAGCTTGCGCACGCCCACTGTATCTTGACGCCGCCGGGGGCGGAACTTACCTTCCTTGCCGACCCAATATTCAGGAGGCTGACATGGCTACCGTTGCTGTTACCGACGCCACTTTCGATCAGGAAGTGCGTAAGTCCGACGTTCCCGTCGTGGTGGATTTCTGGGCTGAATGGTGCGGCCCCTGCCGCATGATCGGCCCGTCGCTCGAAGAGATTGCCGAGGAAATGTCCGGCAAGATCAAGGTCGTGAAAGTGAACGTCGACGAGAACCCCGACAGCCCGGCGACGCTGGGTGTTCGCGGCATCCCCGCCCTGTTCCTGTTCAAGGATGGCGAGGTCGTCTCGAACAAGATCGGCGCAGCCCCGAAAGCGGCGCTGCAAAGCTGGATCAACGAATCGATCTGATCTGCGGACAGGTTTGACGGAAAAGGGCGCCCTCGGGCGCCTTTTTTCATATCGGCCAGCCGAAATGGCGCAGCCTTGCGCGGAGGCGGTCCTCGAATTCGGGGCGGCCTGCGTTGAGCGATTGGAGTTGCAGGAACCAGTAGAGGTAGCGCGCCACCGGCGGCGTCTCGCGCAGTTTCTCGAAAGCGGTCTCGATCCCGTCGCGCGGCACCGATCCGGCGATGTGGTGGAAATCCGACAGGCCGAACAGGATCGCCGGTTTGCGCAGGAAGAACCCCTCCAGCGCGAGCGCGCTGTTTTGTGTGGCGACGAAGCGGCAGTGGCGGAGCAGTTCGCGGGAACCGCCGGACTGGAAGCGAAAGCGTGGGTGACGGGCCGCGATCGCCTCCAGCGCCTCGATTTCGCGCGCTGTGTAATCCTCGTTCGGGTGCAGCGTGGCCACGACCGGGCCGGAATGACGGGCCAGCACCTCCTCGATCATCTGCACCGGGCTCACCGACTGGAACGAGCGGTGGTCCAGCAGTCGCCCTTGCAGCGGAATGAAGGCCAGATCCTCCTCATCGGACGGTTTTACGCCGGGATAGAGCCTGTTTCGCGTGGAAAAGAAGAATTGCGCGGCGGCGTCTCCATCCACCTCATCGGCATCGAACGCCGCCTGAGCGACCGGCCAATCCCACCGCTCCGCCTCCGCCTCGACATGCCAGAACGCCCCCACATAGGTCCGTCGGCAGGTCAGCGCCCGCGCATCGGTCGGCGGCTCCATCCGGTAAAGCGCATAGCCTTCGCGGGCAGGGGCCGCCGCGCGCGCCTCGGGGCCGGTCCGATGCAGGCTAACGGTCCAATCCGCCGCCTCCACCGCCCCGATCAGCCGCTTGAAGAAATTGTGTTCGCCAGCCCGGACCTGCTCCAGAATCCAGTCATCGAGATAGATCGAAAGGTGCTGCGCGCTCATGCGGTGACGCTAGCCGCAGGCTCCCGCACCGGCAAGCGGGGTTGCAGCCCCGGCCTGCGGGTTACATATCTTTGGCGCAAACGGAGGACTATTATGGCCGAAGAGAAATTCCCGGGCTGGCACGGCACGACGATCATCGGCATCCGCAAGGGTGGTAAAGTGGTGGTCGCGGGCGACGGGCAGGTCAGCCTTGGCCAGACCGTCATCAAGGGCTCGGCGCGCAAGGTGCGCCGCCTGAGCCCCGGCGGTCACGACATCGTCGCGGGCTTCGCAGGCTCGACCGCGGATGCGTTCACCCTGCTGGAGCGGCTCGAGAAGAAGCTCGAGGCTTCGCCCGGTCAACTGATGCGCGGCTGCGTTGAACTCGCGAAGGATTGGCGCACGGACAAATATCTGCGCAATCTCGAAGCGATGCTGATCGTGACCGATGGCAAGGATCTTTACGTCCTGACCGGCGCGGGTGATGTGCTGGAGCCGGAACACGGCATCGCCGCGATCGGCTCGGGCGGCAACTTCGCCCTCGCCGCGGCCCGTGGGCTGATGGAAACCGATCTCGACGCCGAGGCGGTGGCCCGCAAGGCGATGGAGATCGCCTCCGATATCTGCGTCTACACCAATGGCAACCTGACGGTGGAGAGCATCGGTGGCTGAGCTGACGCGCGACGATCTGCGTGCGGCGGTCGCGGCTGGCCATATCAGCGAGGCGCAGGCCGCCTCGGTGATGGCGCTGGCGAGCAACCGCCTCGCCGGTCGCGCGGCCCTTCCCGCAGAGGACGAACCCTTCGAGCTGTTCAAAGGCTTTGCCGAAATCTTCGTGACCGTCGGCCTCGGCATCCTGATCTTCGGGTCGTTCGGCTTCCTCCTCTTCGCGGGCGGCAAGCTGGGTTACGCGATGCTGATCCCGTTGATTGCGTTGCTGGGGGAATATTTCACCCGCAAGCGCCGGATGGTGCTGCCCTCGATCCTGCTGACGCTCACGCTGGGCGGGGCGGTGCTGGCGAGCTTCCTCGGGATTCCAATCCTCGGGATGCGCTTTGTCACCCAAGACCCGAACTTCGATCTCGCACTGGTCGCGACCGCCGTGGCGCTGATCGCGTGGTTCCTACGCTACCGGGTGCCGTTCTCGATGTTTCTTGTGGGGCTTTGCGGGCTGGGCCTGCTGCTGTCCTTCGCGAAGGGCTTCGACCCCGAGGCGCCGATCTCAAAAACGGTCGACCTGTTCGATCTGTCCAACGGCTCGGCGCTGTCGCTGGCGATGCTGGTCTTCGGGCTCTTGGCGCTCGCAGGTGGCATCTGGTTCGACATGCGCGACCCGCATCGGCTGGGTCGGCAATCGGCCTCGGGCTTCTGGCTGCACGTTCTGGCAGCCCCCGCGCTGGTCAACACGCTCGCGCTGACCTTCTACAAGATGGGGCCGGGGACGGGCTATGTGCTGCTGCTCGCCACGCTGGTCGTGTTCGCCGCGTTGGCGCTGATCATCGACCGGCGCTCCTTCTTCACGGCCGGGATCGGCTACATGATCTTTCTCAGCTTCTATGCCTTCGGCAATGCCACCGATCCGCGCAGCTGGTGGATCACGCTGATCCTGATCGGCCTCTTTCTCACCGCGCTCGGCTCGTTCTGGACCGAGCTGCGCACGCGCCTGATGCGCGCGCTTCCCAATTTCCCCGGCAAGCATCGCCTGCCGCCCTATGCCACGGAGTAATCCATGACCGATCTGACCCCCCGCGAAATCGTCTCGGAACTCGACCGTTTCATCATCGGCCAGAAAGACGCCAAGCGCGCCGTCGCCGTTGCGCTGCGCAACCGTTGGCGCCGTCAGCAACTGCCCGACGATCTGCGCGAAGAGGTCTATCCGAAGAACATCCTGATGATCGGCCCGACCGGTGTCGGCAAGACCGAGATCTCGCGCCGTCTGGCGAAACTGGCCCGCGCGCCGTTCCTGAAGGTCGAAGCGACGAAGTTCACCGAAGTGGGCTATGTCGGCCGTGACGTGGAGCAGATCATCCGCGACCTGGCCGATGTCGCGATGGTGCAGACCCGCGAATATATGCGCGAAGAGGTGAAGGCGAAGGCGCATCAAGCCGCCGAGGATCGCGTGATCGCCGCGCTTGCCGGCACCGATGCGCGCGAGAGCACCCGCGAGATGTTCCGCAAGAAGCTGCGCGACGGCGAGCTCGACGACAAGATCATCGAGCTGGACGTGGCCGATCAGTCCGGCGGGATGCCGCTCGGGATGATGGGCGGTCAGCCGGGCATGGAGCAGCAGATGCAGGGGCTTCAGGACCTGTTCAAAGCCTTCGGCGGCAACCGCACCACGCGGCGCAAGATGACCGTCTCGGAAAGCTACGAGGTGCTGATCTCGGAAGAGGCCGACAAGCTTCTGGACGACGAGACGGTGAAGACCGCGGCACTCGAAGCCGTTCAGCATTCCGGCATGGTCTTCATCGACGAGATCGACAAGGTCACGGCGCGCTCGGATGCGCGCGGGGCCGACGTCTCGCGCGAAGGCGTGCAGCGCGACCTGCTGCCGCTGATCGAAGGGACGACCGTTTCGACCAAGCTCGGCCCGGTGAAGACCGACCATATCCTGTTCATCGCCTCGGGCGCGTTCCATATCGCAAAGCCGTCCGACCTGCTGCCTGAATTGCAGGGTCGTCTGCCGATCCGCGTGGAGTTGCAGGCGCTGACCGAGCAGGACTTCACGCGCATCCTGTCGGAGACCGACAACGCGCTGACCCGGCAGTATCAGGCGCTGATGAAGACCGAAGAGGTCGAGGTCGCCTTCACGGAGGACGGTATCGCGGCGCTCGCCCGGATCGCGGCAGAGGTCAATCGCTCGGTCGAGAATATCGGCGCCAGAAGGCTCTATACCGTCATGGAACGCGTGTTCGAGGAGCTGTCCTTCACCGCGCCCGACCGTGGCGGACAAAGCGTCACCGTCGACGCGGGTTTCGTCGAGAAAGAGCTCGGCGATCTGACCCGCGACACCGATCTGAGCCGCTACGTCCTCTAGGGCACTGGCACCCCGCGCGCGCTCTGGTATCCTCCTGCGGGATGATGCAAGGCACGGGCGATGGCGCGGTTTCTGATCGTAATCTTGATGCTGAGCTTGGCCGCCTGCGCACCGCGCGGGCGGCTTGCCTATCTCGATCACCCGGTCGCCGATGCGCGGTCTATTTTCGTGGGCTCGACACGGGCGCCTGACCCGCAGACCGGCCAGCCCTTCGGCACCGCGCGAAGTCAGCATCTGCGGCTCGCGCGGTTCGATGTCGCCACACCGCCGGATCGCAAGGTGGCCGAAATTTCTTATCCGTTGACCGACACTGCGCCGGTCGATCCCCATAAGCAGTTCCTCGTCTCGCAATCCGAGATCGACATGCCTCGATCCGCCTTCCAGTCGGAGCTGCGCACGGCGCTGCGCAAACATGACGGACAGGCGGTGCTGTTCGTCCACGGTTTCAACAACTCCTTCGCCGAAGGCCTGTACCGGATGGCGCAGATGGGCGCGGATTTCGATCTGCCCGGCGTGATGGTGCATTACTCCTGGCCGTCGCGGGCGAATGTGCTGGGCTATGCCTACGACCGGGACTCGGTGCTCTTCGCGCGCGACGGGCTGGAGGAATTGATCGACGATCTGAACGCGGCGGGGGCGAAACGCATCCTGATCGTGGCGCATTCTCTGGGCTCGGAATTGGTGATGGAGGTGCTGCGTCAGGAGGCGATTGCGCATAAACAGGGTCGATTTTCGACGATTTCCGGGGTGGTCCTGATCTCGCCCGACATTGCGGTGGATGTGTTCAAGACGCAGGCCGACGCGATCGGCACGTTGCCGACGCCGTTCATAATCTTCACCTCCTCGAAGGACAGAGCGCTGCAGCTGTCGGCGCGGCTGACGGGTAAGCGTGACCGGCTTGGCAATCTAGAAGATGTCTCCCGCATCGCACGCTACAGGGTGACGGTGATCAACGTCTCGGCCTTCAATACCGGGGACGGCCATTTCAACGTCGTCACGTCGCCCGCGCTGATCCGGCTGCTCGACAGCGCGCAGCAGGTGGCGCAGGTGCTCGAGGTGGAACAGCTGGGGCGCACGGGGCTGGGCGATGCGGTGGTGCTGACGGTCGAGAACACGACGCAGATCATCCTCGCGCCGATTTCGGGCGGTTAGCGCATTCGCCGCAGATAGACGTAATAGGCACCCGCGCCGCCATGTTTCAGATGCGCCTCGCTGATCTGCATGACAGCGGGCGCGAGCGGCATCATCCGCAGCCAGTGCGGCACCTGATGGCGCAAAACGCCGACGCGCCGCGGGATCGGGCCGTCATCGTCGCCCCGCTTGCCCTTGCCCGTGATCACAAGCACCAGCCGCTTGCCGTGGCTTTGCGAATTCAGGATGAAGCGGATCAGTTCGGGATGCGCTTCGGCCAGAGTCAGCCCGTGCAGGTCGAGCACCCCTTCGGGTTTCAGCTTGCCGCGGGTCATCGCCTTATGCGCCTTGCGGTCCATCGTGACCGGTTGGCGCGCAAGATGCTCGCCCGGCTCCGGGGCCAGATCGTGACGGCTGGACGAAGGCTTTGCGTGCTGACCCAGCTCGAAGCTGCGTAGACCTTCGGCCTTCGGTTTCGGCTTGGGTTTGGGCGCAAGAAAAGACTCTAATTCGGCTCGATCGGCCTTTTTGGGGCGGTAATTCTCGGTGGTCGCCGCCACGCGATCCCAAAGCGCGCGCTCCTCGGGGCTGAGTTTGCGTTTGCGGCTCATGCGCGCCTCCGCAAGCCGATCATCCGGCCCTTGGTGTTGATCGCGCCTGCGATGCGCCCGGCATCCGCGCCGGTGCCGATGAAGAGATCACCGCGTCCCGCGCCCTTGATCGCAGAGCCCACATCCTGCGCCACCATCAACCGCTGCCCGAAGCCGGGGCAGTCGATCCAGACCGGGCTGCCCAGCGGCACGACCTCGGGGTCCACGGCGAGGCTGCGTCCTGCGCTCACCGGACGCCCCATCGCGCCCAGGGGGCCGGTATCGCCCGGGACATCCAGCACCCGGAAGAACACGAAAGACGGATTGTGGTTCAGCAGCTCCTGCAACTGATCGGGGTTCTCGGCGGCCCAGCGTCGGATGAACTCGGGCGTCATCTCCTGGGCCGGGGCCGCGCCGCGCGCGATCAGCTCCTTGCCGATAGAGCGGTAGGGATGCCCGTTCTTGCCGTCGAAGCCCAGCCGCAGGCTGTCGCCATCCGCAAACCGCACCCGCAGCGAGCCTTGCACCTGCGCGAGATAGGCCTCGATCGGGCTCTCGAGCCAGACCAGCTCGCGCCCCGCCAGCAGATCGCCCGCGGCGATCTCGGCGCGGGTGTACCAAGGCGAATTAGACCCTATTTCAGCCGGTTTCGCATAAAGCGGCCAGGCGAAGCGGGCGGATTTCTCGCGCGCGCCGGGCAGTTCGGGTTCGTAATACCCAGTGAAATGGGCAGCGCCCTCTGGCGCTATTTCATAGGGGGCGAAATAGGTCTCGAAAGCGGCTCGGGCGTCGTCCAGCCCGGCGGTGTCCATCCCGTATAGATCGGCCGTAACGCAAAACGCCGCCCAAGCGGCGGCGTGATCGTCCCGGGCCCAGCCGGGAATATCTTCGAAGGACAGCACTAGCCTCAGCCGCCCGTGGCGACGAGCTGCCAGTTCGGGTCTTTCGCACCCATCTTGCGTGCGAATGTCCAGATGTCGCGCTGTTTGCGCGGCGTCTTGGGATCGCCCTCGACGACCTCACCCGAGGCATCGCGCGCCACCGAAATGATTTCTGCGCCGAAGCGCACGGTCACCTCTGCCTCGTTCGTGGAATGGTCGAAATCGGCATTGCTCAGCACCAGTTCGCGCAGGCCGAGGAATTCCGCCTGAACGTCGAGGCCCTTCTCCTTGCGCGCTTCCACGGCACCTTCGAAGGCCTCGTAGACTTCGGGCGACAGGAAGGGGCGCACCTTTTCCAGATCGCCGGTCTCGAAGGCCATCAGGATCATCTCATAGGCGCCACGTGCGCCTTGCAGGAACTGCGACACCGAGAAGCTGGGCTCGACGCGCTTCATCGCGGCCAGCGCCACGGCGGAGGTCGAGCCTTCGGGAACATGATCGATGATGTCGTGATCCGGCCCGCCCTCGATCACGTCGAAGTCACGCTTCGGTGCGGGCGTCGCGGGCGTTTCCGGCGCGACCGGCTTTTCATAGCCTTCACGGGTCCCGAGCACGCTTTTCAGCTTGAAAATCAGGAAGATCGCAATCGCCGCGAGGACGATAAGCTGAATGACGGCACCGGACATCGAGACCCCTGTGTTTGGCTTCGTGTTTGTTTCTAGGTCAATCGCTACTTATGTAAGGCGTCAACCAGTTCAAGTCCACCGGCGCAGCTTGCCGGAAGACGCGATAAAAGAGGATGCCATGTGGATCTTTCTGGCCTTTGTGGCCGTGCCGCTGATCGAGATCGGTCTGTTCATTCAAGTGGGCGGGCTGATCGGCCTTTGGCCGACGCTGGGGATCGTGTTGCTGACCGCGATCGTCGGTACGTCGCTGGTGCGTCGGGAAGGCGCGCGGGCGCTCGACGATCTGCGCAGCTCGCTCAATGAATTGCGCGATCCTTCGCGGCCGCTGGCGCATGGTGCGATGATTCTCGTTGCCGGGGTGCTGCTGCTGACGCCGGGCTTCTTCACCGATACGGTCGGTATCCTGCTGCTGATCCCTGGCATTCGCGACGCGCTGATGAAGGCCGTGGGCAGCCGGGTGAAGGTGCAGCGCTTCGAGATGGGCGGCGCCTACCGGTCAAACCAGTACGACCCCCGCCGAGATGCGCCGCGCCGTCCGCGCGATCCGGAGATCCTCGACGCTGACGAGGTCGAGGAAATGACCCATCGCGACCACCCGAACGGCAAGCCCTCCGACGGGCCGTCCGGCTGGACGCGTCATTGAGAATTGAGGCTTCTCCCAGCCGGTGCTAAACCTCGCACAATTAATTTTGGGAGAGGTCGATGACTGACGAAGCAAATGGCGAGACCAACGGCGCCGCGGATCCGCAGCAAGAGCAACAAGGGCTCCGCATGAACATCCTCGCGCAATTTACGCGCGACCTGTCATTCGAGAACAATGTCGCCACCAAGGGCGTGCAAACCAGCGACATCCAGCCCGAGATGCAGGTGCAGGTTTCGCTCGACGCCAAGAAGCGCAGCGTCGAGAACCAGTACGAGGTGATCACCAAGTTCAAGATCACGGCGAACAACAAATCCGACGGGGCGACGCTTTACCTGCTCGAGCTTGATTACGGCGGCATTTTCCACGTCGAGGGCGTGCCGGAAGATCAGTTGCATCCCTTCCTGCTGATCGAATGCCCGCGCCAGCTGTTCCCCTTCGTGCGCCGGATCGTCTCGGACGTGACGCGCGATGGTGGCTTCCCGCCCTTCAACCTCGAGATCGTCGATTTCGTCGCGCTTTATCGCAACGAACTGGCGCGCCGTCAGCAGACCGAGGCGCCAACGACGGCCTGATCCGTCAAGCAGGCTTGGGGCGCGGCATCGTGCCTCAGGGACAAGCTGACGCCGTGACTCTGTCCGGTCACGGCTCCATTTTGCACTGCGTGACCCGCCTGCAAGCCGGGCGGGATCACCGGATGCAAAAGAGGACTCATGGGCCAGATTCAGGCATGGATCGGGGGCGCGCTCGCCCCCGTCGACGCGATGGACGCACATCGCGAGGGGCTCCGCCACCGGGCGGTCTCCATTTTTGTCATGGATGGCGAAAAGCTTCTTCTGCAGAAGCGCTCGACGCATTGCCTGCAAGCCCCCGGTCTCTGGTCGAATACCTGCTGCAGCCATCCCGATTGGGGGGAGCGCCCCGAAACCTGCGCGCGGCGGCGGCTGCGCGAGGAATTGGGCATCGATGGGCTCTATCCCGCTCATGCAGATCGTATCGAATACCGCATGGATATCGGGGACGGCCTGATCGAGCACGAGGTGACCGACATCTACATCGCCTATGCGCAGCGTGGCCTTACCGTGACCCCCGATCCAGAGCTTGTCTCGGAGACTCGCTGGCTAAGCCTTTACGATCTCGGTGCGGAGGTGAAACGCTATCCCGAGCGGTTCTCGCGCTGGCTGCGGTTCTACATGCAAGAACATGTCTCCCGCATTCTGCCCGCACTGATCTGCTGAGCGGCGGGGATTTCTGCCGATCACCTTCAGATGCTACGCGGAATTCCGCGCTTGCCCTAGCTTTCACTTCGCTTACCTGTAACTCTGCTTCCGATTGGGCGGGGGCATGAGTAATGGGACCGAAGACCATCCGAGTATTTCATCTGAGCGTGGCGGCGCTTGCGATCCTCGCGACCCCGGCACTCGCATATTCATTGAAGTTCAATACTCCCGGCGCATCCGACGATCTGCGCAACACGATCCAGGGCGCGTCGCTTCTGGCGCAATCCGCAGACGACAAGAGCAAGGACGCGCAGGACGTGCTTGCCGAGGCGCGGGCCGACTACAACCGTATCGTTTCGGCGCTGTTCGGCGAGGGGCGCTATTCCGGCACCGTGTCGATCAAGCTTGACGGGCGCGAGGCGGCCTCGATCCCGCCGCTCGATGCGCCTTCGACGGTGAACAACGTCGTCGTAACCGTGACGCCCGGCCCCGAATTCACCTTCTCGCGCGCCGATATCGCGCCGGTCGCGCCGAAAACCGATCTGCCCGAGGGCTACAAGGTCGGCAAGGTCGCGAAATCGGGCGTGATCGTCGATGCCGCGAGCGCCGCCACGACCGGCTGGCGCGATGCGGGTCACGCGAAGGCCGAAGTCTCCTATCAGAACATCGTCGCGGATCACCGTGCCAATCAGTTGGCCTCCGATGTGCGCCTGGCTCCGGGGCCGCTGGTAACCTTCGGCCGGCTCGAGACCTCCGGCAACAAGCGCCTGCGCACGAAACGCCTGCGCGAGATAGCGGGCTTCCCCAAGGGCGAGGTCTATGATCCGAAGAAGCTCGATCAGGTCCAGTCGCGGCTGCAGCGCACCGGGATTTTCTCCTCTGTCGCGATTACCGAGGCGAAGACGCTCAACCCCGATGACAGTCTCGACGTGAATCTCGCCGTGGTCGAGCAGAAGAAGCGCAAGATCGGCCTCGGCGCGGAACTCAGCTCCAGCGACGGGCTCGGCCTCAACGGCTACTGGCTGCATCGAAACCTCTTCGGCGGCGGCGAGCGCTTTCGCGTGGATGCGGGCATTTCGGGCATCGGCGGCGCGACGGGCGGCACGGATTACTCGATCGGCGCGCGGATCGACCGCCCGGCCACCTTCAACCCGGAAACCAGCGCCTACATCACCACCGAGATCAGCCAGAAGAACGAAGAGGATTACACCGAGAACGCCTTCGATATCGGATTCGGTCTGACACGGATATTCAACGACAAGCTGACTGGCGACGTCTCGATCAATTACGGCTGGTCCAAGGTGACCGACGATTCCGGCGAGACCTATTTCCGGCAGGTCTATCTGCCGACAAAACTCACCTGGGACGATCGCGACAACGCGCTCGACCCGACCAAAGGCTATTACATTCAGGCCGGGGTGACGCCTTTCGTGGGGATCGGAGGCGATACCGGCACCGGGGTACAGGTCACGGGCGATCTGCGCGCCTATAAGGGCTTCGGGCAGAACGATCGCTTCGTGTTGGCGGGCCGCGTGCAACTGGGCGGCGTCTACGGCTCGAACCTCGAGAACACCCCGCGCGACTACCTTTTCTACTCGGGCGGCGGCGGCACCGTGCGCGGCCAGCCCTACCAGTCGCTCGGCGTTGAAGTGCTCGAAGGCGGTACGCTGAAAACCGGCGGCACCGAATTCGTGGGTTTCCAGGGTGAAGCGCGCATCGGCATCACCGACAAGATTGGCGCGGTCGCCTTCTATGACTACGGCTATGTCGCAGGCGGCGGGCAATCGGGCTCGCAGGCAGGCGCAGGTCTCGGCCTGCGCTACAAGACGGGCATCGGCCCGATCCGTCTCGACGTCGGCTTCCCGGTCTCGGGCGGCACCGGATCGGGGGCGCAACTCTATATCGGTATTGGGCAGGCCTTCTGATGAAACGTTTCGCCATCCTTCTCGCTTTCTGCCTGACGCCTCTGATGGCTGCGGCGCAGGACAACTCGCCGCAAGCTGCGGACGGGGCAGGGGCCGCGACAGAACAGCAGACGCAGCGCGACCGCTCTTACCTGACGGGGCTGATCGAGGATAACCTCTCGGGCGCCGGGCGCACCGTGCGGCTCGACGGGTTTTCGGGCGCGCTGAGTTCGCGCGCGACCTTCGATCAGTTGACGATTTCCGACAAGGATGGCGCATGGATCACGATCAAGGATGGCGCGATCCAATGGAACCGCTCGGCGCTGCTGACCGGCAAGATCGAGATCGATGAGCTCTCCGCCGCCGAGATCGACCTGCCACGCCTGCCGACATCCCAGAGCAGTTCGACCGCCCCCAGCCCGGAGGCCAAGCCCTTCCAGCTTCCCGACCTCCCGGTCTCGGTGAAGATCGGCAAGATCGACGCGCAGAAGGTGATCCTCGGCGAGCCAATCCTCGGGCAGGAGGCGACGGTGAAAGTCACCGGGTCGATGTCGCTCGCAGGCGGCGAAGGCAAGGCGAAGCTCGATATCACCCGGATCGACACCAAGAAGGGCAAATTCTCCCTCACCGCGTCTTACGACAACGGCACCCGCGATCTAGGCCTCGATCTGCTGGTGGATGAGGGCAAGAACGGGATCATCGTCCAGAAGATCGGCCTGCCGGGCAATCCGGCGATGACGCTTGCAGTGTCCGGAAGCGGGCCGCTCGACGATTTCACCTCCGACATCGTGCTGAGCACCGATGGCCAGCAGCGTCTGGCGGGGCAGGTCTCCATAGGCAGCAAAACGCCCGACGGCGCTCCGGCGGGCAGTCCGCCGGTCACGACATTCTCCGTCGCGCTGGGCGGCGATATCCGCCCGCTTCTGCCACCCGATTACCACGAGTTCTTCGGCAACGAGGTTGCGCTGGTCGCGGATGGCACCCGCACGGCTTCGGGGCAGACCACGCTCAACACGCTCGATCTTAAATCGCGCGCGCTGCAGCTGAACGGCTCGGCGCAGATCGGCGCGACCAACATGCCGGTGAAATTCGACCTGAAGGCTGACCTCGGACTGGGCAACGGGCAGGAAGTGCTGCTTCCGATCTCTGGGCCGAAAACCTACGTGCAATCGGGCAAGCTGGACCTCGGCTATGACAAGGCAGAGGGCGACGGCTGGAAACTCTCGGGCCGCCTGAACCAGCTGCGCCGCGAAGATGGCACAAAGATGCTGACCGCGAATCTCTCGGGCTCGGGCCGTATCCGACAGGCCTCGCCACCCTCGGTCGGTGGCACGGTTCTGCTGGGAATCAACGGGCTGGAGCTTTCCGACCCGAAGCTGAGCGCGGCGGCAGGCAGCGCCGTAACCCTGCGCACCGTGTTCTCGTGGCAGCAGGACAAGCCTCTGCGCTTGTCGCAACTGGCGCTGAAAGGCACCGGTTACAGCCTGAATTCGAACCTGACGATCGACAATATCAGCGAAGGTATCACCGTCGAGGGCGCGGCGCAGATCGACCATTCCAACCTCGCGATGCTGTCCGATCTGGCGGGGCGCAAGCTCGGCGGTTCGGCGCGGATGACGGTCGCGGGGAAATACACCGTCCTCAGCGGCGCCTTCGACGCCAATCTCAACCTCGTCGGTCAGGACGTCTCGATCGACCAGCCGCAGGCGGATCGTGCGCTGGCGGGTCGGTCGGAGATCGCGATCTCGGCCAAGCGCGACGAGACCGGGGTGACGCTGGATTCGCTTAACGTGCAGACGCGGGCGGGCACGCTTCAGGCACAGGGCACGCTGGCCAGCCAGGACGGCAAGCTGACTGCCACGCTCGACACCAACGATCTTTCGGTGCTGGGCGGCGGCTATCGCGGCGCGCTGGCGGCCGATGCGACGGTGACGCTGAACGGCGAGCGCTACGGGGTGACGCTGAAGGGCACCGGCAAATCCCTCGCGATCGGGCAGCCCGAGGCCGACAAGCTTCTGGCCGGCACCACCAATCTCGACCTGCAGGCGAGCTACGCCAACGGCTCGGTCGAGGTGCAAAGCCTCAAACTGAGCAACCCGCAGCTCGACGTCTCGGCGAAAGGGACGGCGGGCGAGAGGTCGCGCAAGATCGACCTGAACGCACGTCTGGCGAATGCAGCCCTGTTCGCGCCGGGCTTTCCGGGGCCGGTGACGGTGTCGGGCACGGTGGTCGATGACGGCAGCGGCTATCAGCTGAACCTTTCGGGCACCGGCCCGGGTGGCACCGATGCGAAAGTCTCCGGCCGCGTGGCGTCGAATTTCGGCGATGCCGATCTTTCGATAACCGGACAGGCACAGACCGCGCTCGCCAACAGCTTTATCGAGCCGCGCTCGGTGCAGGGCCCGCTCAGCTTCGATCTGCGGCTGAACGGCAAGCCGGGGCTGTCGGCGCTGTCGGGCACGGTCTCGGCGAATGGCACGAAGGTCGTTGCTCCGAACCTCGGGATGGTGCTGGAGGATGTGAATACCCAGGTGCAGCTGTCGAACGGCGCCGCGCAGCTCGGTTTGACCGGGCGGCTCGGCACGGGCGGGCAGATCACGGTCAACGGGCCGATTAACCTGTCGGCGCCCTACAACGGCAACCTGACGATCCGTTTCGACCGCGCGCGGTTGAAGGATCCGGAGCTTTACGACACGCGCGCGTCGGGCACGATCACGATGGACGGGCCGCTTGCGGGCGGTGCGAAGATCGCCGGGCGCATCACGCTGAGCGATACCGAATTGCGGGTGCCGTCTTCGGGCGTCGGCGGCGGCGCCTCGGTCCCCGCCGGGATCGAGCATGTCGGCGAAAGCGGCGCGGTGCGCCAGACGCTCAAGCGCGCCAACCTGCTGAACAACGGCCAGAGCGATGCGAGCGGCGGCGCCAAGGCTTCGGGCCCGTCCTATCCGCTCGACGTCACCATTGCCTCGGAGCGCGGCATCTTCGTGCGCGGCCGCGGTCTGGATGCGGAACTTGGCGGCTCGCTGCGGGTCTCCGGCACCACGTCGAACGTGATCCCGATCGGGCAGTTCTCGCTCGTGCGCGGACGGCTCGACATTCTCGGGCAACGCTTCACGCTCGATCAGGGCCGGATCGCGCTGCAGGGCGCGCTGGTGCCCTATATCGACTTCACCGCGACCACGACGCAAAACGACTACACGATCTCGATCAACATTCAGGGCCAGGCGAACGAGCCGAAGGTGACCTTCACCTCCTCTCCGGAGCTGCCGCAGGATGAGGTTTTGGCACGGCTTATCTTCGGACGCTCGATCGACAATCTCTCGCCTCTGCAGGCGGCGCAACTGGCCTCGGCGGTCGCGACGCTCGCCGGCAAAGGTGGCGAGGGGATCATCGGCAAGCTGCGGAAGAATTTCGGGCTGGACGATTTCGACGTCTCGACCGATGCGCAGGGCAATACCCAGCTCAAGGTCGGGAAATACCTGTCGGACAATATTTATACCGATGTCACGGTGGGCGGCGACGGCACCTCGCAGATCAACCTGAATCTCGATGTCACCAAAAGCCTCACCGCGCGCGGCACCGTCGGCTCCGACGGCAAGAGCGGGATCGGCCTCTATTTCGAGAAGAACTACTGAGCGATAAGTTTCGCTTCATTTCCGCCCCGGGACATAAGTGAAACCCATGACTACTCGCCCCCGGGCTCGGCGTCGCCTTCGATCGCGTCGCGCAATTTTTCCTGCGTGCGGCGCTTGCGGAAGGCGGCGAGTTCGGCGTTCAGCGCAGCCCCCATCAGCACCGAAAAGGCGCTCAGATAGAGCCAGATGAGCAAGGCGATCACCGCCCCGATCGAGCCGTAGATCTTGTTGTAATTGCCGAAATTCGACAGGTAGAAGGTCAGCCCGATCGAACTCAGCCCCCAGAGCGCCGTCGCCAACACCGCGCCGAGCGTCAGGATCGGATCGCGCTTGCCCACCGTATTGGGACCGTAGCGATAGAGGATGCCAAGCGCTGTGAGCATCAGCAAAAGCATCGCCGCCCAGGGCAAGCCCGAGAGCAGGATCTTTGAATATTCGTGGAACGGCAGGAAATTGATGACGATGGGCACGACTACGACCGTTGCCATCGCGGCCAGCATCACGCCGACAAGCGCGATCGTCATCAGGTAGCCCATGATGAAGCTCCAGATCGTCGCGCGGGGCCGCGTGCCGTGAATTACGTTGAGCGAAAGCACCAAAGCCGCGACGCCCGCGCGGGCGGAGAACAGGGTCACGGCGGCCGAGAGCACGACGCCCAATCCGATTGATGCACGCGGCCCGATCAGCCAACTCTGGATCTGCTCGTTGAGCAGCCCATAGGCTTCGGGCGGTATGAAATCGTCGGCCACGTTTAGATAGGTGCGGATTACCGTCGGATCGGCAAAGGCGCTCCACAATGCGATCGTTGCGGAGATGCCGGGGAAGATCGCGAGCATGGAATAGAAGGCGACCCCCGCCGAGACGAGGGTGATATTCGACTCGAAAAGCCGCCCGAACAGGCTGACCGCGAATTTCGCCGTTTCTCTCACGCGCCACTCCTCGTTTCACCCACCATCGCGCAAGCCCCGCGTGATCGCAACGCGCGGCCCGCGCTTTGCTGAAAGCTGTTGCGCCACAGGCGCTTGGCGTCGGGCGGGCGGGGCATGCCTAGGGCGAGGGGGAGGCGAAATGCGGAAAACAGGCTGGAATAGGGTCTGTTTTGGAGCAGGGGCCGCCGGTGCTGCTGGCGCCCCGCGCGCCCCCGGCGAATGGCGGCGCGCCCGTTCACGCAAACGCGACATTGTCACAAAAGGGAATCACTTCGCCGTTAGGAGCGTCGTGAACGCAACTAGCCAAGGGATCAGCCATGTCGCTTCGCACCACCCTCCTCCAAGCCACCGCAATTGCCGTGCTGCCGCTCGCGGCGCATGCCGGCGATATCTCCTTCTCGTCCGTTCCTTTCGCCACGGACGACGCGGCCAAGCGT
This sequence comes from Thioclava sp. IC9, assembly GCF_002213225.1. NCBI lineage: Bacteria > Pseudomonadati > Pseudomonadota > Alphaproteobacteria > Rhodobacterales > Paracoccaceae > Thioclava > Thioclava sp. IC9. The sequence continues at coordinate 51,303 of NZ_NBNX01000004.1, read as the reverse complement.
GAGGCGATCGCCTCCGACACGGTCACCGTCAACGGCAAGGACTACAAGATCGGCTATCACGTGATGGCGCGCTCGGGCGACAAGATCGGTGACAACACCTTCGCGCTGCTGACCGACAAGGACGGCAAGCCGGTCAAGTCGGCCGACGGCTCCGAGCACATCTCCGAATCCGCCGATTTCACCTCGCTCATCCGTCAGGGCGACAAGCTCTACTCGGTGACGCATTTCGAGTCGCGCCCCGGTGCGATGTATCTCAGCGAAGTCAGCCAGGATGCCGATGGCAACCTGAAGCTGGTCTCCACCAAGCCGATCGACTTCTCTGAATATCACGGTCTCTGGGTGCCCTGCGCGGGTTCGGTGACGCCGTGGGAGACGCATCTGGGTTCGGAAGAATACCCGGCCGATGCACGCGCGATCGAAGCGGCGACCTCGCTCGACGAAATCGACGACTACGACTTCCCGATGGTGCGCTATGCGGGCGTGAACCCCGAGGGCATGTCGCTCGAGCAGTTCCGCGACGCCTACAAGCCCTATCGCTACGGCTATCCGACCGAGATCACCGTCTCGGAAGACGGGTCGGCCAAGGCCGACAAGCATTTCGCAATGGGCCGCGTGGCTGTCGAGCTGGCCTATGTCATGCCCGACCAGAAAACCGCCTACATCTCGGATGACGGCACCAATGTCGGCCTGTTCCGCTTTGAAGCCGACAAGGCAGGCGACCTGAGCGCCGGTACGCTCTACGCGGCCAAGTGGAACCAGACCTCGGATCAGGATGGCGGCGCTGCCGATCTGGAATGGGTCGATCTGGGCCATGCCGACGATGCGACGATCCAGAAGGCGATCGAAGCCGGCACCCGGTTCTCGGACCTCTTCGAGACCGCCGAAATCGGTGAGGACGGCTCTTGCCCGGCGGGCTTCTCGGCCGGGAACGCCGAAGGCAATGCCGAGTGCCTGAAGGTCAAGGACGGTATGGATGCGATCGCCTCGCGTCTGGAAACCCGTCGCTACGCCTCGATGAAGGGCGCCACGACCGAGTTCCGGAAGATGGAAGGCATCACCTACGACTCCGACAAGCACCAGATGTACCTCTCGATGTCCTCGGTCGAGAAAGGCATGGAAGATGGCGCTAAGCAGGACATGGGCGGGATGAACGCGATCCGCCTGCCGCAGAACAAGTGCGGCACGGTCTACGCGCTGTCGCTCGACGACAACTACGACGCGACGAAAATCTCGGGCTTCATCTCGGGCATGCCGAAGAAGACCGAGAACAACAGCTGCGATATCGACGGCATCGCGAACCCGGACAACATCACCTACATGCCGGGCTACAACACGCTGATCATCGGTGAGGACACCGGCTCGGGCCACCAGAACGACGTGATCTGGGCAATGAACACCGACACCAAGGAGCTTACCCGCATCCTGTCGACGCCCTACGGTTCGGAAACCACCTCCACCTACTGGTACCCGAACGTCAACGGCCACGGCTACCTGATGGCGGTGATCCAGCACCCCTACGGCGAGAGCGACGAAGACAAGCTGACCGACCCGGCGCAGGCTCGTGCCTATGTCGGCTATGTCGGCCCGTTCCCGCAAATGGATGACACCGTGAAGACCCAGTAACGGGCGCTCGCGAGACACTTCTGGCGAGGCCCGGCGGCAACCCGGGCCTCGCCTTTCTTTCAAGACTGAGGACTGACGGATGCTGCGGATTTCGATACTGGCGCTGTTGAGCATGACCACGATGGCGGGGGCGGTCGATCTGAAGACCACGGTGCTGGGCAATCCGACAGCCTATATTCCTCCGCAATGCTATACCAAGACGGAAGACAAGGCGGGCGCGGTGCATAACCCGTGCCAGACCTGTCACACCTATCCCCGCCATCCGAATTACGTGCGCGATGCCGATCTGCAGACCGAATATGCGTTTCCGGGCCCGGCGCTAGAGAACCCGTGGCGCAACCTCTTCGTAGATCGCCGCGCCGAGTTGGCCGCGACGAACAGCGCGGAAATCCGCGCCTATGTGCGGCAGGACAATTACCACGATGCGGCGGGCGGGATCGCCCTGGCCGCCAAGCTCGCCGATCCGCCCGCGGATTGGGACGTGAATGGCAACGGGGCGTGGGACGGCTATATCCCCGACGTGCAATTCGCCTTCGACGACGAGGGCTTTGACCGCAGGCCCGACGGTAGCCTGACCGGCTGGCGCGCCTTCGCCTATCAGCCGCTGCCCGGCACGTTCTGGCCGACCAACGGCTCGACAGACGACGTGATGATCCGTCTGCCGGAGGTGTTCCGTCAGAATGCCGACGGGGTCGAGGATATTGCCACCTACAAGACCAACCTCGCGATCGTGCAGGCGCTCATCACCCGTGCCGATGTCGCGATCGAGCCGACAGATGAGGCCGCGATGGGCGTCGATCTGGACCGCGACGGTAAGATGGGGCAGGCGGAGGTGGTGAAATTCGCCTTCGCGCCGCTCGACGGGATCACGATGCATTGGGCGGGGCGCGCGGGCGTGGACGGCGCCGAGCTTGCCGCCGGGCTTTACCCGGAGGGCACCGAATTCGTGCATTCCGTGCGCTATATCGACCCGACCCTCGAGGGCATCCAGATGGCCGCGCGGCTGAAAGAGCTCCGCTACATGGTCAAGACTGATTGGGAAACCTATGCCGATCTGGAAGAGACCGCGTTGGCCGAGCTGAAGGAAGACAACGCCTTTCCGGATCGCACCAAGCAGTTCTTCGGCAGTTCCGAAACCGGCGTGCCCAACACGTTCGGCTGGCGGCTGCAGGGTTTCATCGAGGATGCGACGGGCGATCTGCGCCCGCAGAGCTTCGAGGAGACCGTGTTCTGCGTCGGCTGTCACGGCACGCTGGGCGTGAACGACGACTCCACCTTCGCCTTCGCCCGCAAGCTGGGCAAGGAGTCCTATCGCGGCGGCTGGTATCACTGGACGCAGAAGGGACTCGCGGGCACCCCCGACCGAACGCGCGCCGACGGCAGCGGCGATTACGCCCATTACCTGAAGAGCAACAGGGCAGGGGACGAGTTCCGCGCCAATGCCGAAGTGATCGAGGCGTGGCTGAAAGCAGGCAAGCTGCCGCCCGAGAAAGAGGCGGCGCTGGCCGAGGATATCGCCCCGCTGATCCTGCCTTCGCCGGAGCGTGCCGATGCGCTGAACGCAGCCTACCGGATGATCGTGCGTGACCAGAGTTTCACCCAAGGCCGCGATGCGACCATCGCCCCGGTCGACGGCACGGTCTGGCGTGAACTGGAGCAGGATCAGCCGACAGGCATCGAGGAAATCGCCCAGCCGTGGTATAAGCGCCGCTAATCGGCAGCAATCTGCGCCGGCCGATTGCGTTTTTCGCCGTCAATTGGCAGTGTTCGCACAAATCGGGACATTTTTTCGGGAGCGCCACCATGGCAAAAGTCATCCGCCAACTTTCCGCAAGCGCCGCCATTGCGGTCGCTGCTGTCTGCACCGCCGCGAGCGCGCAGGCAGAAAGTGGCGTGACCTTCACCATCGGTGCGGGCGCGCGCTATGCGCCGTCCTATTTCGGCGCGGATCACTACGACACCAAGCCCACCGCGAAGGTGAAGCTCAACAGCTTCACGCTGCAGGGGATGCGGTTCGGCTCGGACGATCCGAATTACGAAAAGCTGGGCCCGAACGTGCATGGCTCCTTCCGGCTCGTCGGCGGGCGCAATTCCAGCGATTATTCCGAAATCGCGGGTCTCGACGATGTCGACACCTCGCTCGAACTGGGTCTCGGGCTTGGCTACCAGGCGCCGCAATGGGGCGCTTTCGCGGATATGCGCTACGGCGTGGTCGGGCATAACGCCGTCGTCGCGGAAATCGGCGCCGATTGGAAGCCGATCAAGACCGACAATTTCAAGCTGAGCATCGGCCCGCGCATCTTCTATGGCTCCGGGCTCTACAACCGCACCTATTTCGGCATCAGCCCGTCGGAATCGACGGCGAGCGGTCTGGCAGCCTATTCGCCGGATGGCGGCCTCGTATCGACCGGTCTGGAACTGTCGGCGACCTATCAGCTCGGCAATAATTGGGCGGTGGAAGGCAAGCTGAACTACGACCGCCTGCAGGGCGATGCGGCGAACAGCCCGATCGTGCAGCAGGGCTCGCGCGAACAGAGTTCGGTCTCGTTGATGCTGACCCGTCGGGTGACGTTCCCGTTCTGATCGGGTCCCTTCTGATCCACGTGAAGCCAAGCCGCATGGGTCGCCCGTGCGGCTTGCTTTTTCGGGGCCTCGCTGACGCGGCGCTCAGGGTTTTTGCGATGAGCGGTCAGGTCCTCTATTTCCGGCTCGGCGCGGAAATCGTGCGCCGAAAGACGGGCTGGACGGAGATCGGCGAATCGGAAACCGCGCAGATATCCCGCGTCATCGCCGACAATCTCGACGCGATGCTGGCGCAGGCGCGCGCGAGCGCGGCGCGCGGCGCATGAAAAAGGCCGCCCCCGGTGGGAGCGGCCTGAAATATTCCTAGCGTCTTCGCACTTACACCGGCGGTTTGCCTTTTACCGCACGGGCGACCATGGCCACCACGAACAGGATCAGGAAAACCACGAAGAGGATCTGTGCGATCCCGGCAGATGCGCCTGCGATGCCGCCAAAACCGAGCGCTGCGGCAATCAGCGCAATAACGAGAAAAGTCAGAGCCCAACCAAGCATGGGTATTCTCCTTCGGATGTTGCGTACATTAGCGCTGAGTGCTGCGCCTTCATGGCATCCAAACGTGCGCATTTCACGAAAGTTCCATTACCCTGGGTCAGTGATTCCGAGGAACATCCAACGCTTTCCGGCGTTTGGGGCGCGATTCATGAGCTCACGAAAAAGGGAGATGGCGACATGGAAATGAATATGACTGGCCTCGGTGGCTTTTGGGGTATCGTCCTACTGGCACTCGATATCTGGGCGCTCGTTTCGATCATCGGGTCGAATTCCAGCACCGGGAAGAAAGTGCTCTGGGCGCTTCTTGTCTTCTTCCTGCCTCTGATCGGTTTCCTGATCTGGCTGGTGGCCGGGCCGCGCGCTTCGAAATGACGAAATCGGGGGTGGTGGAGGCAGCGGCCGTCACGGAACCGCATTCCGCAACCCGCGTTGGAACCACAGAAATCGCGGCGAGAAGTCGCGACATGTTTGGGAGAGGTCGATGAATTACCACGATACCGAGAATTCTGACGGCCACGAAGGCCGCGGGACGGTGAGCGATTTGCTGAACCGCGTGATCGAGCAAACGCGCGAGATCGCACGGACCGAAGCGGAATTGGTGCGCGCTGAAGCGGCCCACCGGGCTGGTCTGGCACGCAATGCCGCGATTCTCGGTGGGGTCGCCCTGGTTTTCGCCCTCGGCGCGATCTTCCCCCTGACGCAATCCGCCATCTACGGGCTGGAATGGGCCGGCCTCGATCGGGGCCCCGCGACGCTGATCGTCGGCGCGGTGCTACTGATCCTCGCCATCCTCGCGGCGCTGATCGCCGCGTCGAAGCTGCGCAAAGTGTCGAGCCCGCCCACCCGTCTCAAGGAAAACCTGTCTGCTGACGCGCAGGCGCTAAAGGAGAGCTTCAAATGACCGAGAAGAGAACCATTCAGGACATCGAGAACCGACTGCGCCAAGACCGCGCCGATCTCGCATCGACGCTCGGCGATCTGACCGCGCGTATCGCGCCGGATTACCTCTCCGAGCAGGTGTCGCAGGCCGTGCGCGATTACGCCGCGCCTGCCGCCCGCAGCGCCGAACAGGCCGTGCGCAAGAATCCGGTGGCCTTCGCCCTCGCCGGCGCCGGTATCGCATGGTTCCTGCTGCGCCAGCGCAACTCGGAGAGCATCGAGGAAGAAGATCTGGTGGCCGATGCCGATCCGCTCGTGATGCCGAGCGACGCGGGTGCCGACGGCTGGATCGACGAGATCGACACGCTGCGCCATGACGCCTCGGTCCGTCTCGAAGATCTCGAAGCCGAGCAGCGCAGCTCGACCGACAAGGCGCGCGACTTCGTCAAGGAGCGCTCCGAGGTGATGCAGAAATTCGCGAGCGACCTGCGCAATACGCTGTCCTCGGGTCTGAGCGACCTCAACGAGGACGCGCGCGATCGCGTGGTGCGGGCCCGCGAAAGAGCCTATTCCGCCCGGATTCGCCTGCACGACGGGGCGACCCATGCCGGGTCGACCAGCAAGCAGATGGTCAAGGATCACCCGCTGATCGCTGCCGCCATCGGCTTCGCCGTCGGGGCCGCGATCTTCAACGCGGTGCCCAAGCCGGACGTCAATGTCAGCCGCCGCAGCTTCGGGCCGCGCGCCAACCGCCTGTTCAACGAGGCAGAGCGTCTGTACCGCGACGAGAAGCGTCGTGCGGGCAAGGTGGCCGACCAGTTCACCGATGAACTGAAGCGGACCGCCCGCTCGGTGATGAGCTCGGCCGGTGACGAGGCGCGCAGCGCCGCACGCGATTTCGGCGATCAGGCGATGGCTGCCGGAGAGCAGCTGATCGACCGCCTCTCGCGCCAGTTGGCGGAGGAAGCCAATCGCGCGCTGCGCGATGTCGGTCAGTCGCTGCAGAAAGGCGAAGACGAGGTCCGCGCCGGGGCCCAAGAAGCCAAGGATGCCGCGCGGGCAAAAGCCGAGGATGTGGCGTCCAAGGCCGAGGCGAAGACCCACGAAGCGGCCGAGAAGGTGAAGGCGAACCATTCTTCGTCCTCTTCGTCGAGCACCTCGTCGACTGGTTCCGGCTCGTCCGGCGCCGGCTCGACCGGCGGGGGCAGCGCGTCGTCGTCAAGTTCGAAGGCCACCCACTGAACGGTTGGGCAGTATGCAGAAAGGCCGGGCATCGCGCCCGGCCTTTTTCTTTGCGCGGTTATCGGTGGGGATGCGAGACCGACACCCAAAAGAAAACCGGCGCCGCGATCTCTACGGCGCCGGTTTGCATGTTTTACGCTGAAACAGGGTCTGTTTCTGAAGATCAGATCGAGCTGGACCAGGTGTCGACTTCGCGCTCGGCGTCTTCCTTGGTCTTACCGTATTTCTTCTGGATCAGGCCGACCATCTGCTCGCGATGACCTGCGGCCTCCTGAAGTTCGTCGTCGGTCAATTCGCCCCAGTTCTCGCGGGCCTTGCCCTTCATTTCGTTCCAGTTGCCTTTTATTTGATCCCAATTCATGGCGTCGCTCCTTTCAAGATGAAGACGCGGGTTCAGGCGTCTTTCGTCAACGTTTCGCCGGGGGCGATGTTCCTCTGCACGGCAGCACAAAAACAGGGAACCCGCTATCGTCCGACGGCGTTAGATCGCGAAACCAAGAGGGAAGTAATTCTCGAAATGCATCGCCTGGAGACCCTGTCGCGCATCGCCATGATCGTGATCGCTGTAATCGCTGTCGTGGCTGCGCTGAGCCAGGTGGAAAGCCTACTCGCGCCCGTCGTGCTCGCGCTCGTCGTGGGGATCGTGCTTTCACCGATTTCCGATGCATGGGAGAAAAGAGGTCTGTCGCCTGTCTGGGGGGCGCTTACCTCGCTCGTGATCTCGCTGATGATCGCCGTGCTGCTGGTCCTCGTGATCCAGCCGGTCGTCTCCGAACTGATGCGACAGGCGCCGAAGGTGATGGACGACATGCGCTCCACCATCATTCATATGCGCCACATGTTCCAAGGCATCCAGGACGCCTCGAAAGAGGTCAGCGACGCGATCACGCCGGCGACGGATGGCGCCAAGGATGGCGGCGGCAATGGCGACAAGAGCGCCGTGCCGGATGCCAAGGATCTCGTGATGCTGGCGCCGTCCATCATCGCACAGGCGCTGATCTATGTCGGGGCGCTGTTCTTCTTCCAGCTTTCGCGCGGCGAAATCTACAACTGGATCGCGAAGCACCTCGCGGAGCCTTCGAGCCGCGGCGCTACGGCTGCGCGGTTGCGCAAGGCGGAGACACGGGTGTCGCGCTACTTCCTCACGATCACGGTGGTGAATGGCGGTCTCGGGCTGGCGGTGGGCGTCGCGATGCAGCTGATCGGGCTCCCGAACGCGCCGCTTTGGGGGCTTGTGGCCTTCCTCATCAACTACATCCTTTATCTCGGCCCCGCGGCGCTCATCATCGCGCTAGGATTCGCAGGCGTGGCCACGTTCGACGGGGTGCGCGTGATCCTGCCGCCGCTGATCTATATCGTGCTGAACGCGACCGAAGCCCAGTTCGTGACCCCTGCCGCGATCGGGCGGCAGATGCGCCTCAATCCGCTTCTGGTGTTCCTGTCGCTGACCTTCGGGATCTGGCTCTGGGGGCCGCTGGGCGGGATCGTGGCGATCCCGCTGCTGCTTTGGGCGCTGGTGCTGACGAACAGCTTGCCCGACCCGAAATCCGAGCCGGAGCAGAAGCTCGAAGCCGACTGAACCGGCGGGTCGCGGCGACGGATCAGACCATTTCTTCCGGAATGAACGGCAGTTTGCGCGCGATCTTGCGCGCGGCCTCCACGTCATAGGGGAGCACGAAGCCCTCGCGATCCTCGGGGGCTTTCGTGGCATTCGCGCGGGCCAGCTCCGCCCAGGCAGAGACTGCGCGCGTCGGGTCGAAGAAGGCCTCTTCGGGCGCGGGCGGCAGCCAATGGCGCATCAGGCGGCGACGCATGGCCGGGATGCCGTCGTTGCGGCGCAGATAGACACCCGCCTCGCTGTCCCAATGCAGCGACCGCGCGTTGAGATTGGCCGAGGTGATCAGCGCGGCGTCCTCGTCGAAAATCGAGACCTTCGCATGGACGTAGATCAGCGGCGCGCCGCCGGTGCGCAGCGCCCCCTCATCACCGGGGTCGGCAAGGCAGGGCTCTGCCGGGCAGCCGATGAACAGGCGATTGCCGAAGGCTTCGCGGAGCGTATCCAGCGCGCGCACCTGAAGATATTCGCCATAGCGCACGTCGCTGGTCGGGCGATCGGCCAGCATCAGCGTTTCGGGCGCGGCGGGCAGGATCAGGATCAGGTTGAGATTGGGGTTCTCCCGCGCCGCCCGGGCCAGGTGGTGCGCCAGAGTGCGCGAGCGGAAGAACTGGCTCTCGAGATAGATCAGCTTCTGCGCCCGCGCGATCAGCATCTCATGCGCGTTCTCGATCTCGGTCCGATAGAACTTCGGCCCGATGCGGAAGGTCGCGAATTTGCGCCGCTGCGACAGGGTGCGCAGCAGGCGGCGCGGCGGTTTGGCGCGGTTTTCGCCGGAGCAGCTTTCGTGGAAGCTCTCGAGATGGGCCTTCGCCTCGGCGACGACGGGGCCGGTCATCATGAGCTGCACATCGTGCCATGTCATCTCGCCGTCGCGCTCGTGCACGGGGGTGTCGAAGCGCCGGTTGTCGAGATCCAGCCCGCCGATATAGAGCTTCTTGTCGTCGAACACGGCGAGCTTCTGGTGGTGTGTCGCCGGGAACAGCTTCGGCGGCGTCGCGACGAACTTGCGGCGGATTTTGCAATCCGATCCGGCCTCGAGATATTCCCGCAGACCCGGCATGTCGCGCATCGCGGTCAGCCGCTTGGCCTCGTCCATGTCGTTGAGCCACGACGTGTGCTGCCCGAGCTTGTGATAGACATAGGGCCAGAAGATCGTACGCGGCACGATGCCCGATTGTGCCGGGTGCATCAGCGCGCGCAATTTCAGCTTCGCCTTGGGACCGCCCGCCAGTTCGCGCGCGGCGCAGAACATGCGGATCGACGACCATGTCATCCGGTGAAGATCCGGCTTTGCGCAGGGATCGAAATCGGTCAGGTCGATCTGTATCCTCACGCCGCGCTTCAGCATGTGAATGATCAGGTCGAACCACGTCTTGCCGATCGCGCGCCCGCGGTCGGATTTCAGTGTGGTGTTGAGGTCGAAGACGCGGAATGAGCAATGAATGGAATGACGCGCGTCGAGAAAGGCATCCTCGAGCACGGGATAGGCCTCTGCTGCGGTCAAAAGCAGCTTTACGCGGCTCTCGGCGTGAACTCCGGCTTGTTTAAGACGTTCCATGCGGCTCGTTGGGTTGAACGGCCGCGAGGGTGACCTGTGGTCGCCGCGGCTGGTATCTCATTCAATGGCTCTCATCAGAAACTGTTTCGGGCGTCTCGGATTTCAAGCGTTCTTCGTGACGCAATTCGCTCTCGACGAGGGGGCGCAGTGCGAACGCGGCGCTGAGCATATACTCGTCTTCGTCGGTCTGGATCTCGATCGAGCCGCCCAGCTGCTGCACGAAGGCGTTCAGCAGTTGCGAACCGAGCCCGGTGCCTTCGACGGCCTCCAGCGGCGGGGCATCCCTATCGACGGTATTGCGCACGCAGAGCCGCGCCTGCATCCCTTCGAGTCTGCGCAGCGAGATGTCGAGCTGCGGTTTGCCGTCGCGGGCAGAGGCGTATTTCATCGCGTTTGTCATCGCTTCGGTCAGCAGAAGCGAGAGGGGCACAGCCTGATCGGGGGTCAGGTGGATGTCGTCGATATTGCAATCGACCGCGATATGGCGGCCCGGCCCGGTCGCGAGCCGGGTGATCTGGCGCACGATGTCGGGCAGCAGTTCCTGCGCCTGAATGTCGGTGAGGCCTGAGGTCTGGTAGAGCCCGCGGTGGATCGTGGCGAGCGAGATGACCCGCTCCTGGAGCGATTTCATAAGCCCCTTGGCTTCGGGCGTGCGCGCCTGCCGCATCTGCATGTTGATGATCGAGGCGATGAGCTGGAGGTTGTTCTTCACCCGATGGTGGACCTCGCGGAGCAGCACTTCCTTGTGGTGCACCATGTCCTCGAGCTCGGCCTCGTCATGCAGGATGGTTTCTGTCATCCGGTCATAGGCCTCGGCGAGGTCGCGGATTTCCGACGGTGCGGTCGACAGGTTGAGATTGCCCACGATCCGGCTGCCGGTGGCGAAGCTGGAGATCGCGCTCGACAGTTTGCGGACATGGCCGATCACCAGCTTCTGCATTGCGAAGTAGGCGACCAGCAGGCTCGCCATCCACATCAGGGCCGGGAACAGCACAGGCGAAATATCAGCGAAGGGACTAAGCGCCGAGGCCGCCTGTGCGGGCCAGCTGCCAAGCGCGTAGAGCTGGTTGGGCACCAGTTCGACGACGGAATAGACCCGTTCTATTCCGAGGTTGGAGTCCCCCGAGAAAGTCACCGCGCCATTGCCCGCCAGCAGTTTCAGAGAGCGGTCCACCGGCAGGTGCGACTGGGTGTTCGAAAGCCCGTCCGAGGAGGTCAGGATCGTGCCTTCGCGGTCGAAGGTCATGATCACCAGCGGCCGGTCATCGGCGAGCTTCGGTCCATCCTTGGCCAGCGAGAGCGAGGAGTGGCTCATCGAGATCGCGATGATCCCGATATGATCGCCCGCCGCGTTGTAGACCGGATGGGCCACGCCGAGCACGGAGGTACCCGACACCGGCGCATCGCGGTTGACGTAGAAGCTGGTGCGGTCCGCAGTCAGCATCTTCTCGAAGACGTCCTGGTTCTTGAAGTCGTAACTCTTGCCCGAATTCGAGCAGGTCATCTTGCCGCTGTCTGGGATGAAGGAGACGAGCGAGAACTCCGGAAAGGCCCCTGAGATCTGCCGCATCCAGTTCGAGCAGGCCTCGGCATTGCCCACGAGCGGCTGGACCGTGCTGGCGAGGACGCGCGCGGCGTCCTGCGCGTGCTGGATCACCCGCGTCTCACCGGCGACGGCGCGCATCGTCTCGCCCATGAGGGCGGCTTCGGACCGCGCCTGCGCTTCGCGCACGACCGAGGTCGATTGCAGCACGGCGATGATCAGCAGAGGGAAGAGAGCAACCGCCAACATGAAGGCGAGGCGCACGCCAAGCCCGTCGAAAAACGGAATGACGCCCCGTTTCCTGGCTCGGAACGGGGCGTGATCACTGTAGTGCTCGTCGTCTGCCGCTTTCGCGGCTTCCGAATTCATGCGGCGGCAACTCCGGATTTGCCCATCACGGCGAGGGAATTTCGATCCGTGCCGGACAGGATATCTTCACCTTCCTCGAGCCCGAGCATTTCCGCAAGCCGGGCGCGTGCGCGGTTGGCGCGGCTTTTCACCGTGCCCACGGCGACGCCCATCATGCCGGCAGCTTCTTCGTAAGAGAAGCCAGATGCGCCGACGAGGGTCAGCACCTCGCGATGTTCCGGGCTGAGCTGATCGAAGGCCTCGACGAAATCATTCATCGCGAGACGTCCGTCATGCGCAGGTTTCTCATAGAGCGATGCGGCGTGAATCCCTTCAGGGTCAGCGACCTCGCGCTTGCGCTTGCGACGGTCCGAATAGAAGGTGTTGCGCAGGATCGTGAAGAGCCATGCGCGCAAATTGGTACCGCGTTCGAACTTTTCGATATTCGACCACGCCTTGACGATCGTGTCCTGCACGAGGTCGTCGGCCGAGGCCGAGTTCCGGGTCAGCGACAGCGCGAAGGCACGCAGGGCCCCGAGGTGATCGGGCAGCTCCTCACGCGGATCGCGGGCTTCGCTGGAGGCATTGGCTTTGGACGAATTGGTGTTGGAGGGCGAAGTCATTTTCCGCCCTCCTTCGCCTTGAGTTGCGCCAGCAAATCCTTGAACCGATCCGGCACTTCTTCCTGAAGCGCCTCCTCGTAAACCTTCTTCAGGTTTTGATTGATCTGGTCCCTGATACTGGACTTAGGCTTTTCGTCTGCCATATCACTATACATCCGGTTTCGATCCCACTCATTTTGCACGGAACCGAACGCGGGGCCAGAGAGTTTGGTTCCCGAAAAAACGCAAAAGGGGGTTTTCATGTCCGAAGACATCGCCGGCACCATCGGAGCCAACCTGCCGTATTTACGGCGTTATGCCCGAGCGCTTACCGGCAGCCAGGACAGCGGCGACCGTTACGCCGCGGCTACGCTCGAGGCCATACTCGAAGATACGTCGCCTTTCGAGAACAACGATCCGAAGCTCGCATTGTTCCACGCCTTCCACCTGGTCTGGGCCTCCGCGGGGGCGCCGCTGGGGGAGCCGGACAACCGGCTTTCGGCCCGCGCGCAGGACCACATGTCGACGCTGACGCCGAACACCCGTGAGGCGCTTCTGCTGCATTCGATCGAAGGGTTCCGCATCGAGGAAATCGGCACGATCATGCAGGTCGATGCCGAAGAGGCGAAAGAACTGATCGACATCGCGATCCGCGAGATGGAAACGTCCGTCGCGGGTAAAGTGATGATCATCGAGGACGAAGCGATCATCGCAATGGATATTCGCGCCATCGTCGAGGATATGGGCCACCAGATCACCGGCATCGCCCGCACCCGCACCGAGGCTGTGGAGCTTGCCGCGACCGACAAACCGGACCTGATCCTCGCCGACATCCAGCTGGCGGACAATTCCTCGGGGATCGATGCGGTGAACGACATTCTCGCGCAGTTCGGCAACGAATTGCCCGTGGTCTTCATCACCGCCTTCCCGGAGCGCCTGCTGACCGGCGAGCGGCCCGAACCGGCCTTCCTGATCACCAAGCCCTACACCGAGAGCCAGGTGCAGTCGGCGGTCAGCCAGGCGATGTTCTTCTCCTCGACGGAGACGCTCGCGGCGTAACGGCCCGTTCAAAGCTATTTCTCGAGAAAGGCGGCCCCGGCAGACGGGGTCGCCTTTTCCTTTGCCGCATGTGCCTTTGCGCAGGCGATGCCCGCCGCAACGCACCAGAATGTGAAGTCGCGCTCCTGCAACCCGATCTCGCCCGTGCCGGTTCTTCCTCTGAGACAGACTGACGAAACCGTTCACAACGAAGGAGCCGCACATGACGAATATCGTGATTACCGGCGCATCCGCGGGCGTGGGGCGCGCCGTCGCTCGCCGCTTCGCTGCCAAGGGCAACCGCATCACCCTGATAGCCCGCAACAAGGCGCGGCTCGAGACGGCGGCGCAGGAAATTCGCGAGAAGGGCGGCGAGGCGCTCGTGCAGCCGCTCGACGTCGCAGATGCCGATGCGGTCGAGGCCGCGGCGGTCGCCGCTGAAAGTGCCTTCGGTCCGATCGACGTCTGGATCAACGTCGCGATGGTGACGGTACTCTCGCCTGTGTCGCAGATGACCCCGGAAGAGTATCGCCGCGTGACCGAAGTGACTTATCTCGGCACGGTCAACGGCACGCTCTCTGCGCTGAAGCGGTTCCGCCAGCAGGGCTGGGGCACGATCGTGCAGACTGGCTCGGCGCTCGCCTATCGTGCGGTGCCGCTGCAGTCGGCCTATTGCGCGGCGAAGGCGGCGATCGTGGGCTTCACCGACAGTCTGCGCACCGAGCTGATCCACGAGAATTCCGACGTGAAGATCACCGTCTGCCATCTGCCGGCGGTCAATACGCCGCAATTCGACTGGGCCCGCAGCAAGCTGCCGAACCGCCCGCGCCCGGTCGCGCCGGTCTTCGAGCCGGAGCTGATCGCCGACGGCATCCATCACGCGGCCTACCATCCGAAGCGGGAATACTGGCTGGGCTTCTCGGCGGTGAAGGCGATCCTGTCGGAGAAGCTCGCGCCGGAACTGGGCGATCTCTACCTCGCGCGCACGGCGGTGTCCGGGCAGCAGACGGGCGAGGCTGCCGATCCTGATCGGGCCGACAATCTCTATGACAGCGTCGACGGTGACTGGGCGGCGCGGGGGCGCTTCTCCGACGAGGCGAGCGACAGTTCCCCCGCGATGGCGCTGTCCGAGCATGGCGGCTCGCGGCTTGTCGCGGGCGGCGGCGCGGCGCTCGTCGCCGGGCTGATGCTGGGAGCGATCTTCGCGGTCTCCCGTCAGCGGGCCTGACGATCGCGACAAGGAAACGAGAAACGCGCGCCCGGGTGGCGCGCGTTTTTGTTCTTGTGTAGGTGGCAGCGAGATCAGTCCTTCACCGCGCCCCGATATGCGGTAATCGCCGCGATCATCCCGGCATGGGACAGCCCTTGCGGGAAGTTGCCAAGCTGGGCGCCGCTCTCCGGGTCGTGCTCTTCCGACATCAGTCCGAGATCGGTCGTGGCCTTCAGCATCCCCTCGATCTGGCTCCGCGCGTCATCAAGCCGCCCGGCCCTCACGAGGTAGTCGGCGGCCCAGAACCCGCAGACGTTGAAATGGCCCTCAATGCCGGGCATCCCGTCTTCCTGCGCGTCGTAGCGCCGCAGATGAACGCCCGTGCCAAGCCGCTCACGGATCGCGGTGTAGGTCGCCGCCATCTTCGGGTCGTCTGCGGGGATCACCCCGATACGCGGCATCAGCAAAACGCTTGAATCGAGCCAATCCTCGCCGATCGCACCGGTGAAAGCGCCGATCTCCTCGTTCCAGGCCTCTTCCCGGATCAGGGCTTCGATCGCGGCGCGCTCCGCCTTCCACAGCCGCGTGTCGGCATTGATCACGCCGTTCTCGGCCAGCGAGATCACCCCATCCAGCGCGCCCCAGCACATCGCCTTGGAATAAGTGTGGTGTCGGCGCGGATTGGGCATTTCCCAGATTCCGTTATCGGGCCGTGTCCATTGCGAGACCACGACATCGGCGAAATTCGCGAGCCGGATGCCCTCGCCCGGATGAAGCTCGCCGCCAGCCTCGACATAGGCGCGCGCGGCCATGATCATCGAGCCATAGGCGTCGAGTTGCAGCTGTGTCGCCGCGCCGTTACCCAGCTGCACCGGGGCCGAGCGGCGATAACCCTCGAGCGTCTGCAAGCTCGAGATCGAGACGTTGCTGTCGCCCCGCACCGTGTAGAGCGTCCCAAGTTCCGGCGCCGTTTCGCGTGTTGCCGCCATCAGCCAGCGGAAGAAGGCGTCGGCCTCGTCGGTGAGGCCCTGATCGAGAAAGGCGTGCAGCACGAAATAGGCGTCGCGCAGCCAGCAATAGCGGTAGTCGTAATTGCGGATGCCGCCGATCACTTCCGGCAGCCCCATCGTCGGCGAGGCGATCACCGCGCCGGTGGGGGCGTGGATCAGAAGCTGCAGCGCCAGTAGCGAGCGTTTGAGCGCTCCGGAAAAAGGCCCGTCGCCGAAATCCGTCTTGGACTGCCGCTTGCGCCAAGCCTCACGAGTTGAGGCGAGCGCCTCTTGCGCCGCCTGCATTCCGCCGACATGGCCGTGCCCGCCTTGCGTGACGGTGAGGGTAACATAGCCGCGTTCCCCGGTGGCGAGGGTACCGCGCCCGTTCAACCGGCCGGAGCCTTCGATCTCCAGTTCTATCGAGCTGTCGATCAGGATGATGTCGCCGTCTTGGGTAAACTGCCAGCTGCCCGGGCCGCGCCGGATGAACTCGGGTGTGCTCAGCGCGTAGTTGCAGCGCGGGGCGATGCAGATTTCGACGTCTGCCGCGCCTTCGGGGGCCTCGAAAAGACGCACGACCGAGCGCCCGAAGCTCGCCGCTTCTTCGAGCGAGTCCGGCAGGTTCATGAAGTCGGTGACCTTGAGGCCGCCCGCCTCGGACGCGTGGGTGGTGGTCAGGATCGGGCCGTAATCTTCATAGACGCGTCGGGCGGTCGTCTGACGATCTGGATCCGGCACCGGACCGACATAGAAGGTCCCGCCGCGAAACTGGTCGAGCAGCCGCCCGAAGAGCGGGTCGCCGTCGAAATCCGGCCCGCAGAACCAGTCGATCGCGCCGTCCCGGGCCACCAGCGCCGCCGTGCGCGTATCCCCGATCACCGCGTAATCGGCAATCGGGAGATAGCCGCGCCGGCCCTCCAGAAAGCGCAGCGGCGGGCTGTTCGGATCGGGCTGGGTCTTCGAGGATGTGCCGGAATCGGGATCGGTGCGTTCGGTCATGCAATGCCTGTCCTTTGACGGTTTTCCGGGCGTCGCCCCGGAGATATATCGCGCCCCTCTCAGGGATCGAACGGACGCGCCGCCCCCCAGTTCCTTGAAAAAACCGTGTGCGTGCGTGTGCTCTCGCGCCGCTCAGATCCAGTAGCGGGGCCATTTCTCGGTGTTGCGCGCATTGTTCACGAGGTAGGCCAGAAGCACGAGGATCACGGCGCCCGTCAGCACCGGCGTCAGAAGAAAGCTCCAGCCGAGCGTGTGGCCCTTGAGAAGGATGACCAGCGGATCGGCCCCTGCGGGTGCGTGGACTGTGCGGGTCAGTTGCATCGCGACGATGGCGATCGTCACCACGGCTGCCAGACCGATCGCCCCGTGCGGATCGGCAAGGTGCTGCGCCGCAAGCCCGATGGCGCTTGCGAGAACATGCCCGCCGATGACGTTGCGCGGTTGGGCGAGCGCCGTGTCGGGCGTCGCGAAGAGCAGCACACAGGTCGCGCCGAAGGGCGCCATCAGCAGGTCGACCCCGGCGTGACGGGTGAGCCCGGCAAGGATGGCGATGCCGAGGAAGCTACCCGCCGTCGTGGCCAGAACTTGCCGAAGGCCCGGAAGCTCCGGCAGGCGATGGGGCGCGCGATGGCGTTCGAGCAATCGTTTCAGCATTGACGGTCCTGTCGGGCTGGCCTTCAGAACCCGAACCCCGGACCGTCTGCCCGGTTTCCTTCGCCCGCGTCACGTCGCAGTGAAAGGGCGCGATCCGTCAGGACGCTTTGACCAATGCCGGCATCCGCGCGAAGCTCATCGAGATGTGGCCGCGCCTCATATGGCCGAGCGCGTCGAGATCGCCGAGCCGCAGCGCGCGGAGCATGTCGCGCAGCTCGTTGTTGTAGATCTCGATCTCCTGCATCAGGTCGATCTGCGAAGCCGTGACCTGCTGTAGCCAGATCCGCGCCGTGCGGAAATACAGCGCCGCCGACATCGTCCGGAGCGGTGCATTCGCGGTCAGCTCCAACAAGGCGAGGAAGGTATCGCGGTCGAGCTCCGAAAAGGCCCGGGCGGTGGGTGCATCGACCAGTTCGCGGCCGCGCTCCTGAAAGGTGACGAAACGCGCGATCAGCGCGGCGCTGGGCGGCACCGGATCGAGGCTCGTCTGCAGCACGGCGAGTTCGCGCCGCAGCCGGAAGACCTGCCCAAGCTCGGTGTAGTCAACATCGGTGACGAAGGTGCCGACCCCATGCATGGAGCGCAGCATCCCCTCGTCCTCGAGCCGCGCCAGCACGCGACGCAGCGGAGTCCGCGAGATGCCGAATTCTGACGCGAGCGCGGTCTCCGACAAGCGCATTCCCGGCGGGTAATCGAGCAGGCAGATGCGGCTGCGAATTTCGTCGTGAATGAGATCGTAGCGGTCGCGGGCGCGGAGCCGCTCCGGATCGGTTTGCCGGGGGATCATGGAGATGTCGTCCATAGAGTTCTGTCGTCTGTTCGCGCAAAGCCATGATCGGCGGCGGAGGCGCGCAGGTCAATCCGCTTGGCCGCGTCCTCCCCCATGGAGCGTTTCAGCCGCAGATATTGCGGAGAGCCGGGCGGCGCAATCGGCAGGAAACGACGGCCTTCGGCGGAACCGGCGCACACACATGCGCGTTCAATGCTCAAAGCTCCGGCATTGGTGCACAACATATGCGTTTAGCTCTTTATCGGCCTACGACATCTGCTTTTTGCCCCAGTATAATCAATGCGATCTGCTTGACACTCCGGAGAAACTCATAGGTGTTGTGTACATCAATCGCGGGAGGCTTGGGCTTCCCGTCAACAAGAACCAACGGGAGAGACGCATGAAATCGATCTTGAAATCTGTCGCCGCCGCCGGCATCGGCATCGCGCTGAGCGCAAGCGCCGCACTCGCTGGCCCCCTGATGGACCGTATCAATTCGGGCGAGCCGATCCGCATCGGCTTCGCGAACGAAGTTCCGTGGGCCTACCCGGGCGAAAACAACAAGCCGCTGGGCTTCGTGAACGCCTATGTTCTGGGTGTGCTCCACGAGATGGGCTATGACAACATCACCCCCGTCGTGACCGATTGGGGCGGGTTGATCCCGGGCCTCAACGCGAACCGCTTCGACATGGTCACCGGCGGTCTCTACATCCTCAACTCGCGCTGCCAGAACGTTGCCTTCTCCGAGCCGATGGCGAAAGTTGGCGATGCGTTCATCGTGCCCAAGGGCAACCCGAAGAACCTGAACAACTACGAACAGATCGCCAAGGCTGGCGCGACCTTCGTGACGGGCGCGGGCTATAACCAGGTGGAGTCCGCCAAGAAGGGCGGTATCCCGGATAGCAACGTGATGACCGTGCCGGGCCCGACCGAAATCCTCGCCGCCGTGAAAGCGGGCCGCGCGGATGCAGGTGGCGTGACCTACTTCACCGCGCAGAACCTTGCCGATCAATCGGACGGCGCGGTCGAGGTGTCGGACGTGAGCCAGCTGCCTGAATGGACCCAGAACTGGGTCGGCATCGGCTTCCGCAAAGCGGATCAGGACTTCGTCGACAAGTTCAACGAAGCCCAGAAGAAGTATCTCGGTTCGGACGCGATGATGAAAGCGGTCGGCGAGTACGGCTACTCGAAAGGCAACCTGCCGGGCGACAAGACCTCGGCTGAAGTCTGCAAGATGCGCTAAGCGCAAATGCTGAAGACATGGACGGGCCTGTGCATGGCCCGTCCATTTTGACATTCACCGCCGGGGCGGGACGGGAATGAGCTACATAGAATTCTTGAAAGAGTACGGGCCGCGCTTCTGGGACGGCACGCTCGTAACGGCGGGGCAGTTCTTCCTGGCCTCCGCTCTGGCGATCGTCATCGCGCTCGTCGCAGGGCTGATGAAGCTCTCGCGCAACGGGCTGATCCGGGGCATCGCCGTCGTTTATATCGAAATTTTTCGCGGCACCTCGCTGCTGGTCCAGCTCTACTGGATCTTCTTCGTGCTGCCGCTGTTCGGGCTGACGCTGCCGAAATTCACCGCGGGCTTCGTCGCGGTGGGGATGAACCTCGGGGCATACGGCGCCGAGCTGGTGCGCGGCGGCATCCAATCCGTACCGAAAGGGCAATGGGAGGCGGCCTATGCGCTGTCGATGAGCCCGATGAAGCGGATGTGGCGGATCATCCTGCCGCAGGCGTTCGTCAACATGCTGCCGCCGTGGGGCAACCTGCTGATCGAGCTGCTGAAAAACACCGCGCTGGTCGCGCTGATCTCCGTGTCGGACCTGATGTTCGAGGCGAAGCAGATCAATGGCTCGACCTTCCTCTCGGCGCAGACCTTCGGGACGGCACTGATCGTGTACTACATCTTCGCGCGCTTCATCGTGACGCCGTTCATGCGCTGGCTCGAGCTGGTCATGCGGCGCAAGCTGGGGAGGGCCTGATCCATGGGGTTCAACTGGAACTGGGAATTCACTTGGGAAATCCTGCCCAAGCTGATGCATGCGACGCTCAACACGCTGATGGCGGCGGGGCTGGGCTATGCGATCGCGGTTGTGCTGGGCATGGTCTTCGCGCTGGCGCAGCGGACGCCCTACTGGGCGCTGACCAAGGTCGTTCGCGAATTCATCGAGTTCATCCGCTCGACCCCGCTGATCCTGCAGATCTTCTTCGTCTATTACGTCGGTCCGCAATTCGGCCTGAAGCTGGGGCCGTGGACGGCGGGCATGATCGCGATCGGTCTGCACTATTCGGCTTACCTGTCGGAGGTCTATCGCGGCGGTCTCGACGCGGTGCCGAAGGGCCAATGGGAGGCCTGCACCGCGCTGAACATGTCGACACGCGATACCTATTGGCGGATCGTGATCCCACAGGCCATCCCGCCCGCGCTGGCGGGGATGGGCAACTACCTCGTGGGGATCTTCAAGGACACGCCGATGCTCTCGGTGATCGGGGTGGCCGAACTGATGCACACAGCGAACGCGATCGGCTCGTCGAGCTATCGCTATCTCGAACCCTATACGCTGGTGGGGGTTATCTTCCTCGCCATCTCGCTTCCCACCGCTGCCCTGATCCGCGTCTTCGAGGATCGCGTGCGGCGTAAACTCGGATTGAAATGATGGAAAATCTTTCGAACTATCCGCTCGAACTGACGGGCGACGACGTGCCGATGGTGCGGTTCCTGAAAGTCACCAAGCGCTATGGCGATCTGGTGGTGCTCGACCAGCTCGATCTCGATGTGGCCGAGGGGGAAATGGTCACGATCATCGGCCCCTCCGGCTCGGGCAAGACGACCGTGCTGCGGATGCTGATGACGCTCGAGACGATCAACGAGGGCGTGATCTACGTGGACGGCAAGCCGCTGACCCATATGGAGAAGAACGGGAAGCTGGTGCCCGCGGACCGCAAGTATCTGCGCAAGGCCCGCAGTCAGATCGGCATGTGCTTCCAGCATTTCAATCTCTTCCCGCATATGACCGCGCTGGAGAATTGCATGGAAGGCCCGGTGCAGGTGCTGGGCATGAAGAAGGCCGAGGCGCGGGAACGGGCCGAGGAACTGCTGGAGCTTGTGGGCATGTCCGACAAGCGCGACCAGCACCCCTCGCGGCTCTCGGGCGGTCAACAGCAGCGCGTCGCGATCGCACGCGCGCTGGCAATGCGGCCCAAGGTGATGCTGTTCGACGAGGTGACCTCCGCGCTCGACCCGGAGGTGATCGGCGAGGTGACGAACGTGATCCGCTCGCTGGTGGAGAAGCACAATCTGACGATGCTGATGGTGACGCACCAGATGGGCTTCGCGAAGGACATCTCGGATCGGGTCTGCTTCTTCTATGACGGCAAGATCGAAGAGCAGGGCGCCCCCGACGATTTGTTCGGCAATCCGCAGAAAGAGCGCACGCAGCAATTCCTCTCGGCGGTGAAAGAGGCGGACTGACGCGCCTCACGATGTCGCGCAATGGTCTTTCTGAAATGGCCATTGCGTGCGCGGACGTCTCGTTGCCTTATGGGCGTGGTTCCATCGCAGCGAGGGTCCGACATGCCGATCACGATAGACAACCCTTGGCGCGGCGACGGGCTCGACCCGGACGGCGTCATGCCAATTGCCGATGCGGCGGGCGTGGCCAGCCTGCTTGCGCGCTGTCCGGCACATCACGAGACCCCGCTGCGCGCGGCGCCCGAGATCGCGCGGCTTGCCGGGGTCGGTGAGGTCTGGATCAAGGACGAGCGTGAGCGCATGGGGCTCGGCAGCTTCAAAGCGCTGGGCGCGGTCCATGCGATCGCCCGGGAGGCTGCGGCGCGAGCGGAGAGCGACGATCTTCAGACAGCTCTCGCCGGCGAGACCTATGTCGCGGCCAGCGCAGGCAATCATGGCCTGTCAGTCGCGGCAGGAGCGCGGATATTCGGCGCCCGCGCGATCATCTATCTCGCCGAGACCGTGCCTGAGGCCTTCGCCGCGCGGTTGGAGGCACGCGGGGCGGAGGTCGTCCGGGCGGGTGCGGAATACGAGGCCAGCATGCAAGCCGCCGAGCAGGCGGCTGCCGAGAATGGCTGGACCCTTTTGTCGGACAGCTCGTGGGAGGGCTATGTCGATCTGCCGCTGCGGGTGATGGAGGGTTACACCCAGCTTGCGGCGGAGGCCGTCGCGCAGATCCAAGCGCCGCCCACCCATATTCTGCTGCAGGCGGGCGTTGGTGGTCTCGCGGCAGCCGTCGCGGCTCATGCGCGGATGGTCTGGGGCGATGCGCCTCAGATTATCGTGGTCGAACCCGACGCGGCCCCCGCGCTGGTCGAGAGCATTCGCGCAGGCCATCTGGTGACCACGCAAGGGCCGGTCTCTGCGATGGGGCGGCTCGATTGCAAGACACCTTCGATGGTGGCGCTGGCGGGTTTGTCGCGCGATGCGGATGGCTTCGCCACGATCACCGAAGCCGAGGCGCAGTCCGGCGTCGATATCCTCGCCGCGCACGGGCTGGCCACGACGCCTTCGGGCGGGGCCGGGCTGGCGGCTCTGCTTGCCGGGCTGTCGCTGGGACCGGAGGCGCGCGTTCTCGCGATCCTCAGCGAAGGCCCCGAAGATGGCTGAGCGCTCGCTCATCTTCCCGGCCGAGGAGTTTCGCACCCGCGTCGCTCGCCTTCAGGCCGAGATGAGCGCACAGGATCTGGATGCGCTGTTCCTGACCTCGGCTGCGGATATCTTCTACGTCACAGGCTTTCTGACTCGGTTCTGGGAAAGCCCCGCGCGCCCGTGGTTCGTGATCGTTCCGGCCAGCGGTGCGCCGGTCGCGGTGATCCCCTCGATCGGGGCGGAACTGATGGGCCGCACCTGGATGACGCAGATCCGGTCATGGGATGCACCCGATCCGAGGGATGACGGCGTGAGCCTGCTTGCCGAGACGTTCTGCGATCTGCTGCCCGAGAGCGCGCGGATCGGCGTGCCGATGGGGTTGGAGACGCAGCTGCGGATGCCGCTCGCGGATTTCACGCGGCTTGGGGAGCGTATCGCGCCGCGCCGCTTCATCGACGGCACCGCCGCGATCCAGCGGGTGCGTGAAATCAAGAGCGCGGCGGAGATCGAGAAGATCCGCAGGGCCTGCGCCATCGCGGGTCGCGCTTTCGCCCGTGTGCCGGAATTCGCGGGGCGGGGGCGGCCGCTCGACGGGATATTCCGCGCCTTCCAGTCCGCGCTGCTGGAGGAAGGAGCCGATTGGGTCAGCTATGTCGCCGGGGCGTCGGGACCGTCGGGCTATGACGATGTGATCTCGCCTGCCGGGCCCGCGCCGCTGCAAGCGGGCGATGTGCTGATGCTGGATACCGGCGCGGTGCGCGACGGGTATTTCTGCGATTTCGATCGCAATTTCTCGGTCGGTCCGGCGTCGGATCCGGTGCGGCGCACCCATGCCGCGCTCTGGGAGGTGACCGAGGCGGCGATGGCGCTGCTGCGGCCCGGCATGCGGGCGCATGATGCGCATCGTCTGCTGGTCGAGGGGCTGGCGGCGCGCGGTATTGAGGCGGGCAGCGGACGCCTGGGCCACGGGCTGGGGATCACGCTGACCGAATGGCCCTCCTTCACCCCGCGCGACGACACCGAACTGCGCGAGGGCATGGTGCTGACGCTAGAACCCGGCGCGTGGGTCGAGCCTGCGCAGGGCCCGCGCCGCCTGTTGGTCCATGAGGAAAACATCGTCCTGCGCGCGACCGGGGCGGAGCTGCTGTCGCCGCGCGCGCCCGAAACCCTGCCGGAGCTGAGCTGATGGCCAATTTCCCCTATCGTCTTCGCGAAGACGCCACGCCCACGATGGGGCTGATCGTGCTGCGCGTGGACGAGACCATCGAGGACGAGTTCCGCCGCTACATCCCGCCGGACGACGCGCGGATGCATGTCACGCGCGTTCATTCCGGCGACGACCTGACCCCGTCGAGCATTGCCGAGATGGAGCGCGCTCTGAGCGGTGCTGCGGCGCTGCTGCCACCTGCGGCGAAGTTCGACGTGGTGGGTTATGGCTGCACCTCTGGCGCGGCGCTGATTGGGCCGGGCGAAGTGCGGGCGAATGTCATGGCGGGCGTCACGACGCGGCATGTGACCGATCCGCTGAGCGCCGCGTTGGCCGCGATTGCGGATCTGGGGCTGGAGCGGGTGGGGATCGTCTCGCCCTATGTCGCTTCGGTCGCGGAGCCTTTGCGGGCGGCCTTCGTCGCTGAAGGGATCACCGTCCCCGCGACGCTGTCTTTCGGCGAGGAAGCGGAAGCGCGGGTGGCGCGGATCGACCCAGCCTCTATCGCGGAGGCTGCGCGGAGCCTTGCGGGGCAGGCGCGTCTGGACGGGATTTTCCTGTCCTGCACCAACCTGCGCACGCAGGGGATCTTGCCGGGGTTGAGAGCGGAGCTCGGGACGCCGGTGCTCAGTTCGAACCAGGCGCTTGCGTGGCACATGCGAAAGCTCGCAGGAATCGCGGCGCTGGGATGAGACAGGGCAGTTGAATGGCTGGCCGGCCATCCGGTCGGTCGCGCGAGGGAATCAATGGTCCGCTACGGAGACGTCAGCCGCCGGACCTTGCCTCCACCGGCGCGCCATCTTCCAGCGTTTCGACCGGATAGAGCACGACACGGTCGCCTTCGCTCAGACCGTCCTGAAGCTCGGCATAGGTGCCGTTATCGGTCCCGACTTCCACGTTCACTTCCCGCGCGCGCCCGTCTTCGACCTTGAAGACAGCCCAGCCGGTGCCGCGCCGGAATAGCGCACTCGACGGCACCCGCAGCGCATCGGGGTTCTGCCAGACGACGATCCGCGCGGTCACCTGAAAACCATGGCCCAGCCCCGCCCGTTGCGCGGCATCGCCGGTGAAGGCGATGACCACGCCCACCCGTTGTTCCTCGACGCCCAAGGCCGACACCTTCGTGGTGCCTGACGGGTCGATGCGGACCACCTTGCCTTCGAGCACGTCCGGCCCGCCCCAATCGGTGATCTCCACCGGATCGCCGAGGCGTACGCGCACCGCATCGCGCGACAGAAGATCGGCCACCACCTCGAGCCCCTCCGAGATGTCGCCGATCTCCATGATCGGGGAGCCGGCCGAGAGCACGGTCTCGTTTTCCTGCAGGATTTGCAGCACGGTTCCGGTCGCGGGGGCATAAAGGGGGATCGGCTCGGCCCCGTCGCTGTTGCTCGCGGCGGCATCGTTCTGCAGCACGGATTTTGCGGAGGCCAGCGCTGCCTCGCGCATCGCGATGGCGGCTTTCGCGGCGGCTTCCTGTGCGGCGGCGTAATCGGCGTTGATCTGATCGCGGTCCAGCTTGGACTGGCTGATCGTGCCGGAAAGCGCGAGCCTCTGTGACCGCGCGAGATCGCTATCGGCCTGTTCGCGCATCGCGACGGCGGCGCGGTAATCGCCTTGAGCCGCGCTGAGCGCGGCCTGCGCTTCGGCGAGCGCGGCCTCTGCCTGTGCCCGGCTGCGGGCATCCAGAACGGCGGGCAGGGCGGGGCGCATCCGGGCGACGACTGTCTCGTTCGCGACGACCTGATCGCCGACATGGATATCGAGCCGCTGTAGCCTGCCGCTGACCGGCGTCGAGACCGTGTAGCTTTCGCTGACGCGGGTCCGGCCATCATCTTCAATGACGAGCTTCATCGGACCGCGCGTAACCTCGCCCATGTCGACGGTCTGCGGCTGCGGCCAGAGCAGCGCGGCGATAGCGCCCGCCGCGATCAGGCCGATCAGGATGAGAATGAGCCATCTGGTTCGGGGTTTTGGTGTCACGGGTCAGTCCCTCGCCTTGAGCGCCGAGATCATGTTCAACCGATCCAGCGCGCGGCGCAACATCAGGATCGAGGCCAGCGTCGCCGAGACTACGACCAGCACCGCGGTCGCGATGCTGGGTAGATCGAAGCTGACGCTGACCCGGTAGAGTTCATTGGAGAAAACCCGCGCGATCAACTGGGCAAGTGTCCAGCCGAACCAGATCCCGACCGGGAGCGCACAGGCCACGAGTACAGTGATCTCCCCGGCGAGGATCAGCGTCACTTCCCCGCGGGTGAAGCCCAGTACCCGCAGGCTCGCCAACTCATGCGCACGTTCGGAGAAGGCGTTGCGCGCGGCGTTGTAAACGATGCCGAAGCTCAGCACGAAGGCGATCGCGCCGAAGACGAAACGCATCTGCCCCGCGCCCTCGTCGGCAATCTCCCGGAACGCGGCGAGACTGTCGGATTTTATCGAGACGCCCGCGACCTTGGGGCGCGCGCGCAGCTCGTGCAGAAGCTCCGGCGACGGTGCACCTTGGGTACGGATCGAGACCGAGGTGATCCGGTCCGCCTCGCCCACGGCCCGGGTCAGCGAGTCGAGGCGCATATAGGCCGGAGCGCCCAGCAATGTGTCGGAGATCGCAGCGACGGGCAGCGAGAGGGTCCGCTTGCGGCCCTCGGTGACTTCGGCGGTGAGGTTTTCGCCCGGCTGAAGTTTCAGCACATCCGCGAGCCCCCGCGAGATCACGACGCCCTGCGCGGGCAGGGCGATCGGCTCCAGATCGGGCCGCAGCGCGCGATTGAGCTGCGCATCCTCCGACAGGCCGGTCAGTTCGCCGCGATGGGTGATGACGCCGTTGCGGAAGAGGACCGGCACGTAGCGCGTCGGCTCGGCCTCCAGCACGCCGGGAAGGTGCGCAATCTCATGTGTCACATCGCGCGAGACGGGGTGGATGAAGCTCACCGTCGCGTCGGAGCGGTCGGCAAAGCCGAAGGTGACGTCCATCGTGTGATCGAAGCCCGAATAGATCATCAGCATCGCCATGTTCAGCGCGAGGCCCGCGGCCACGCCCGCGATGGTGCCGAGGCTGCGTACAGGTTGCCGCGTGATCTGACGCAGGATCATCCGCCCAGGCTGGTCGAGGAACTTCGTGACGATCGCGAGGAAGCCGACCCGGCCATGGGTAAAATCGGCCGGGGCCGGGGGGCGCATCGCCTCGGCGGGTGTCAGGCGGAACACCGTGCGCAACGCGATCGCCGCCCCGAGCGCGGCGGCGATCAGCGAGAAGGCGAGGCCCCCGGCGAAGGGGCCGGGATGCATCGAGAAGACGAGGTAGGGGAATTTGTAGAATTCCATGTAGAGACCGGTCAGAGACCGCCCAAGCATCACGCCCAGAGCCGATCCGAGCAGCGCGCCGGCGAAGGCGATCATCAGTGCCATTTCGAGGTAATGGCCTGCGATCTCCGCCCCGCTGTGACCGAAGGCTTTCATCAGCCCGATCTCGCGCCGCTCGGCCTGCACGATACGTGTGATCGTCACGTTGAGCAGGAAGGCCGCAACTGCGAGAAAGATCGGTGGCAGGAACAGCCGCGACTGGCGCAGGCCCTTTAGTTCTTCCTCGATGAAGCGCGCAGAGGTCTGCTGATCCTGAACGAAGCCCGCGCCGCCGCCATAGGGCGCCATCAGCCTGTCGAGATCGGCGAGCACCGCCTTGCGCGGCCGCTCGCGCGTGGTGAGCGCCAGCACCTCGTTGAACGCCCCGTCGAGATCGAGCACGGCGGCCGCTGCCTTGCGCTCCATCCAGATCACGGCGAAGCGACCGTCGTTGGGAAAGAATTCGCCCGGCGCGGGCATGAACAGGAACTCCGGCGCGCGGGCGAAACCGACGACCTGCAAGCGCTGGTGACGGCCCTCGACGGTGACGCCGAGCGTATCGCCAAGCGCGATCCCGCGCGCGGCTGCGAATGTGTCGAGCAGCACGACCTCGTCGCTGCGCCCCGCGATCGGCTTCCGGCCCGCCGTCATCAGGATACCGTTGAGGCCTGCGGGGCCGGGTAGCGACAGGACACGCGCCTGTATCGGCTCGCCCCCGTCCGCATCGATCCGGCCGAAACCGCTGACTCGCCCTTCGGCGGCCAGCACGCCGGGAATCGCGTTGACTTGTTCCATCATCGAGCTGGGCGCGCGGGTGAGCGGCTCGAAGACCTGCGCAAGCCGGTGCCGCTCGAAATAGGCGTCGCGGGTGACGGTGAGCGTATCCGTCAGCCCCGCCATCATCACCTGTACCATCACGCCCAGAGCGACGACCGCCGAGATCGCCAGCGCCTGCGCCCGGATTCGCCAGAGGTCGCGGAAGAGCTTGCGATGGAGAACGGTCAGGGCCATCGGCTTACCATTCGATCTCGGCGGGATCGGCGCGGGTCTCGTTGACGATCGTCTCGCGCAGCTGGCCATCGGTGAAATGCAGCACACGATGCGCCATCGCCGCCGTCGCCGCCGCATGGGTGACGATCAGAACGGTCGTTCCCAGCTCGCGGTTCACATCGTTGAGCACCTGCAGCACGCGCCGCCCCGTCATACTGTCGAGCGCCCCGGTCGGCTCGTCGCAAAACAGCACCGCCGGACGCTTCGCGATGGCCCGCGCGATGGCGACGCGCTGCTGCTCGCCGCCTGACATCTGCGCCGGGAAATGGTCGAGTCGTCCCTCCAGCCCGACCAGCCGCAGCGCTTCGCCCGCGTCCATCGGATCGTGCGAAATCTCGGTCACCAGATCGACATTCTCGCGCGCGGTGAGGCTGGGCATCAGGTTGTAGAACTGGAAGACGAAACCGACATGGCTGCGCCGGTATTGCGTCAGCGCCCGGTCGGACATTTCGGTCAGGTTCTGATCGCCGAACCACGCCTGGCCCGAGCTTGGTCTGTCGAGCCCGCCGATGATGTTGAGAAAGGTGGATTTGCCGCTGCCCGAAGGTCCGAGCAGCACGACGACCTCGCTGCGCGGAATTTCCAGGGTCACGTCTTTGAGGGCGTGGACCGCGGCTGGTCCCTCGCCATAGGTTTTCGACAATGCTTCGGTGCGAAAGGCAGGCTGCACGCTCGGCCTCTTCAAACAGATTGGGCGCGTCACCCGTCCCGGATCAGATCACAGCTTCTTCAGGCAGTCAAAATTTGTCGAGGCTGAGGGAGAGTTGAGGGCGTCCGCGTGGTGTTCGCGCCTCACCGGTCGAAGGCGACGTTTCCGTTCGTCGGGCGTCACGCGCTGAGGCCGTGGACGAAGAGATCAATCTCCAGCGCCAGACCGAATTCGAATTCGTTGAGTTCGGGGCCAGTCCATTGATGCTCTTCGAGATGGTCGAGGAAGTCGCGGCGTTTGCGTTCTTCGTCCGGTCCCAGCGACAGGGTCTCGGCAGCGCGCAGCAGGTCGATCCGCTTGTGGACCTCGCACATGGCGGAGAAGGCTTCCATCATCACCGCTGCCAGACGCGGTTCCTCCTGCCACGACTGGCCGCCGAAGACCTCCTGCACGACCCGATTGCCGGAGCCGAGGCAATCATAGGCGACGCAGCCTGCCATGCCTTTCTGGGTCAGTTTGTCGTGAATCGAGCAATCGTGCCCGCAAAGGTTCCGGCAGGGCTCTCCGGGGTTCTTGCTGAAGGCGAAATCCTTGCCCTTGTCGAAGGACAGCACCACGCAACAGAGCGCCGCGCATTGGGAACAGTCGGTCTTGAGGCGGTCGGTCCGGGGCATACTGGCCTTCGCTTGGCTTGACCTCTCAGCGAGGTCGTCGGGCCGTCGTATCCCGCGAAACGGGCCTGAAATGCAAGGGGCCCCGGGGGGGGCGTAACGCGAAGCTCCGGCAGCGGACAGTGGTCCGCCGCCGGGCCGGTTCAGCTCAAATCGCCTCGATCGCCTTTGCCAGCATGTCGCGCACGTCGCCTGCGACCGATTTCAACCGGGGGTTGTCGATCGCCATCATCGAGGCCGCCGGGTCGATCGCGCAGACGAGGATATCCGCGCCGTCCTGCCGCAAAATGACGTTGCAGGGCAGCATCGCGCCGACGTTCGGCTCCAGCTGGATCGCCTGATGCGCCATCTTCGGGTTGCAGGCGCCGAGGATCATGTAGCCGGCCATGTCCTCATCCAGCTTCTTCTTCATCGTGGCCTGCACGTCGATTTCGGTGAGCACGCCGAAGCCCTGCTCCTTGAGGGCCTCGCGCGTCCGGGTGTCGGCCTCTTCCAGCGTGGTATTGGTGAGGCGTTTGTCGATGGTGTAGCTCATTGTCTTGGATCCTCTGATGTTGAGCGGTTCAGGATTCGACCGGGTAGTCCTGCGCGGACCATGCGCCGAAGCTGCCCGGCACCGCGGAGACGTTCTTGAACCCCGCGCGGTGCAGCAGGCTCGCAGCGACGCTGGCGCGGTAGCCGCCCTGACAATACACCGCATAGTCGGTGGAACGGTCGAGTTCGTCCATCTCGTCTTCGAGCGTGCCGAGGAAATGGTGGAGCGCGCCGGGGATACGGCCGCCGTCCCATTCCTCGTCCTTGCGCACGTCGAGCGGGGTCAGATCGCTGCCCTTCAGTTCCTGCACGGTGACCTGCGGGATATGCGCGAGCGGTCGTCCGGAGGTGCGCCATGCCGAAATGCCGCCATTTAGATAGCCCGCGAATTTCGTGAAGCCGACGCGCCAGAGCCGCAGCACGGCCTCGTCGATCTCGGCACTCGTTTCGCTAACAAGCGCAATCGGCTTGTCGGGATCGAGCATCCATCCGGCCCAGACCGACAGGATCGGCTGCAGCCCGATATTGAGCGAGCCTTCGATGAAGCCGCCGCCAAAGGCGAGCATGTCGCGGATATCGACCAGTTGCACGTCCTTGTCGGCGATAAGCGCCTCGAACTCCTCCGGGGTCTTGCCGATGCAGCGCGGCAAACCGTGCATTACCTCGGGGCCCGCCGCATTGACCTTCTTGAGGCGCGGGTAATGCGTGGGCACCGGCGGAGCGTCCTTCGTCATCGCCTCCTTGAAGGCCTCGAGATCGGTGATCCGGGCATATTGGTTATGGGCTTTCTCATAGGCGATGCTCGTAGACATCCGGTCGCCGATATTCGGCCCGCAGGCCGAGCCCGCGCCGTGGCAGGGATAGACCAGAACGCCCTCGGGCAGCTGCATGTAGAAATCCTGCGTGGTGCGGAACAGCGCCTCGGTCAGTTCCTCGGTCTTGTCGTCGCCCAGGAGGTCGGGGCGGCCGACCGAATCCACAAAGAAGGAATCCCCGCTGAGCACGCCCCATGGGTCGTCATTGTCCTTCTCGTAGAGCAGGAAGGAGACGTGTTCGGGCGTGTGACCCGGGGTGTGCCGCGTCTCGAGCGTGAGTTGCCCGAAGCTGAACTTGTCGCCGTCGCGGATGCCCTCATGCTCGAAATCATATTCGGCGCCGCCCTCGACGCTGACGCAAAGCTTGGGTTCTCCATCCAGCCGCGCCACCAATTCGCGCGCGCCTGACAGGAAGTCGGCGTGGATATGGGTCTCGAATACATGGGTGATCGTCAGTCCGAGCGCCTTCGCGCGCTCGATATAGATATCGCAATCGGGGCGGGGATCGACGACGGCGGCGGTGCCGCTGCCAGTGTCGCCCAACAGGTAGGAGCACTGGGCGATCCCTTCCGCGAGAATCTGTTCAAAACGCATGGTCATGTCATCTGCCTCCGAATTTCCGTCAGTTCGGGATTGCGGAAGGAATGCGCGGGGGGCGGTTCATGTTCCAAAAATTGAATATGTGTCCTGCCGGGCAGGCATAAAGTTGCGATAGGAGCGTGACCCCATTCCCAGAACCACGCGCGCTCATCGCTCAGAGGCCCGAGAGAGCGGGTGATTGATCGCCCCTTTCGCCTGCCCGGGGGGCCGGAGCTTGCTCGCAGCGAGAGGCATCAAGGTTTCGGAAAGCGTATGTCCACTCGCAGACCGCGCTCGAGGTTCTGCAGGCGCAGCTCACCGCCATGAATCTGGGCGATGGCGTCGACGAGGCTCAGGCCCAATCCGCTGCCCTGCGTGTTTCGGCTCCGGTCGAGGCGCACGAAACGTTCGCGCACCCGTGCCAGATCTCGATCCGGGATACCGGGGCCGTTATCGGTGACGCTCAATGTGATGTGATGGCGGGTCTCATGCACGCCGATCGAGACCCGTGCCGGGGACGGGCTGTAGCGAAGCGCGTTGTCCACGAGGTTCACGAGCGCCTGGAACAGAAGCTCGCGGTCGCCTTCGATCCGGACGTCTTCGGGCAGATCGAGCGCCAGTTCCTGCCCTGCATCCTCCGCGCCAGCGCCGAGCATCTCCGCCACATCCTGACAGAGCTGCGTGAGGTCGATCGAGGCGCGCGTGATCTCGACCATTCCGGCTTGCATCCGGGACAGGCGCAGGATCGCGTCGAAGGTTTCCGAGACCTGATCGAGATCGCTCAGCGCTTTTCCGATTTCGCCGCGCTGCGCCAGCGGCAGCGACGAATCCAGCGCCACCGGCTCCAGCCGCAGCCGCAGTCGGGCGAGCGGCGCGCGCAGGTCATGGGCGACATCGGTCGAGACCTGCCGGATCGACGCGATCCCCGCCTCCAGTTGATCGAGCGCCTGATCCACGCTTTGCGCAAGACGCGCCACGTCGTCATCGCCTTCGTCGCGGATACGCAACCCTTGGCGACCTTCGCCCACCGCGTGCAGGACCTGCTCCATCCGGTCGATGCGCACCTCGTTGCGGCGCGCGATGAAGACCGCGAAGCTGATCGACAGCAGAAGCGCGAGCCCGAGGCCCCAGCCGAAACTGGTGGCGAGGATTTCGCCCTGCTCGCGGAGCCACGCATCGTCGCGCCCCGTCATCAGCCAGCCCGAGGGGAGCCGCATCCCGAAGGTGACATAGCCCTCCGGGACATTCGCGCCGGGCGGATCGAGGAGCGTTAGGTCGGATCCCGGTTCGAGATGGCGCGCCCCTTCGAACTGGCTTGCGACGCGGACATTGCCAAGCGGTTCGGAGCCATCGGCCGGCACGAAGGTCACGATATTCGCGCCGTCGCGACTCGTCGTCATCCGCGCCGAGATCTGCTCGCTCAGGTCCTGCAAGTCGGCGCCGCGGGCAGAGAGGGCGAGCGCCTCGGTATCGGCGCGCACCTCGCCTTCGAGGCGGCGGCTCATTTCCTTGGATTGTAGCGTGTAGGAGACCCCGCCCGCGACCAGTGCGGCAAAAGCGAAGACCGTCGAGATCGCGATGGCGAAGCGCATCGACCAAGTGAATGCACGCATCACGAGGCCTCGAACACGTAACCGATCCCATGCAGCGTCGTTAGGTAGGGGGTCGCGAAAGGCTTGTCGATCTTGCCGCGCAGACGGCTGATATGAGTCTCGACGACGCTGCTTTTCGGGTCGAAATGAATGTCCCAGATCGCCTCCAGCAGGATCGTCTTGGTCTGCACCCGGCCGGGACGTTCCATGAAGTGCTTCAGAAGCATGAATTCCCGCGGCTGCAATTCGATGCACTGGCCTTCGCGCCACGCCTCCCGGGCGAGCAGGTCGAGGCGCAGATCGCCCTGCACCAGTTCGGTCACCTCTGCCTTGAGGGCAGGGCGGCGCGCGATCGTGTCGATCCGCGCGAGCAGTTCGACGAAAGCGAAAGGCTTGACCATGTAGTCATCGGCCCCTGCGCGCAGCCCGGCGACGCGATCTTCGACGCTGCCCATCGCGGTGAGCAGAATCGCGGGCGTGGCGATCTGCGCGGCGCGCAACGCCTTGAGCAGGGCCAGCCCATCGAGCCCCGGCATCATCCGGTCGAAGATGAACAGGTCGTAGCTCTGCGCGGTGGCTTGGGTCAGCGCTTCGCGCCCGTCGCGGAGCAGGTCGACGGCATGACCTTCACCGGTCAGCCCCTTGCGCAGGTAGTCGCCGGTCTCGGCATCGTCTTCGGCAATCAGGATCTTCATCGCACCATCTTTCGATAACGGACCGGCATTGTCACGGTCGGCCCCGCTACGCCTGTGCGATTTCTTACAAATTCGTAAGACGGGAGCAAAACGCTTCGTCCTTCTGCAGGCGATTGCTGGCGGCATCGGTGCGGATGCATCGCAAGCAATGAGGACCTTATGCGAAACCTGCTTCTTTCCGCCGCGCTCATCGCGGTGCCGGTCGCGTCATTTTCAATGGTCGAAATGGCCATGAATACGGGAGGGCCGGGCGCTTCCGCGGCGCAAGCTGCAAGCCTCGGCGATATGAGCCCTTACGAGACGATCGTGAGCGATACACAGACGCTTGCCAAGAAAGGCGAGTTCACCGCTGCGGAGAAACGCATCACCGATCTGGAGACCCTTTGGGACAAGAACGCGGCCAAGCTGCGCAAGGCCGATCCTTCCGCTTGGGGCGTGATCGACGGTGCGGCGGACAAGGCTTTCGCCGCGCTGCGCACGAAGTCGCCAGATTCGAAAACCGTGATGGAGAGCCTTAACGGCTTGCAGACCGCGCTTGCCGATCCGGTGCCCTCGGAAGTCGGGGCTGTGCAGAAAGTCGCGGGCATCGCGGTGACCGACAAGACCGGCCATGCGCTGCCCTGCGAGGCGATGATCGGGCAGTTGCGCGACACGCTCGGCGGCAAAACCGCGCCGCAAGCGGTCTCCGATCTTCAGGCGAAAGCGCTCGAGCGCTGCAACGCCGACGACGATACCCGCGCCGATGCGTTCTCGGCGCAGGCGTTGGCAATGCTGAACGACTGAGGCGCAACATGAGCTATCAACAGACTTTCATCTACCCCGACGAAGAGTTGACCAACCCGGTCAGCCGCGTTCCCGAGGTCACGCCGGGCTTTTGGCTCATCAAACTGATGGCGGT
This sequence comes from Thioclava sp. IC9, assembly GCF_002213225.1. Lineage (NCBI taxonomy): Bacteria > Pseudomonadati > Pseudomonadota > Alphaproteobacteria > Rhodobacterales > Paracoccaceae > Thioclava > Thioclava sp. IC9. Next base: position 16,518 of record NZ_NBNX01000004.1, on the reverse strand, counting down.
GACGATGGGCGAGACGGCGGCCGACTTTCTGGCCGTCAATCTCGGTCTCGGCCTGACCGCGACGACGATCCTTATGACTGCGATCCTCGCCTTGGTGATCCGCTGGCAATTCGCGCAGCGCCGCTACGTGCCTGCAGTCTACTGGTCGGCGGTGGTGCTGATCTCGATCGTGGGGACGCTGATCACCGACAACATGACCGACAATCTCGGGATTCCGCTGATCGACTCGACGATCGGGTTCACGATCCTGCTGGGCGCGACCTTCGCGGCGTGGTTCGCCTCCGAGCGCACGCTCTCGATCCACCAAATCTACACGGCCCGGCGCGAAGGGTTCTACTGGCTCGCGATCCTGTTCACCTTCGCGCTCGGCACGGCGGTCGGCGATCTGATCTCCGAGCAGTTCGGGATAGGCTATCTCGCGACCGGCATCCTCTTCGGGTTGATCATCGCGTCGCTCACCGTGGGGTATGTCACCTTCAATCTGGGCGGGCTCTGGGCGTTCTGGCTCTGCTATATCTTCACCCGCCCGCTGGGTGCGTCCTTCGGCGATCTTCTCTCGCAACCGACCGATTATGGCGGGCTGGGCTTCGGCACCATTCCCACCAGCCTCGGTTTCCTTGCCGTCATCGCAATCACCGTCGCCGCGATGACCGTGAAACGCAGGCGCATCTGATTCCCTTTCCAGATCGTACGCCGCGTGGCCCTCCGTCCCGTCCGTCCGGGGCGGAGGGTTTTTCGTCTGGGCCAAGCCGGTAATCCAGCTTCTCACCGATTTGTAAGAAACTGTCGAAGTCGATCCGGATCGCGACGGGCAATTTCCTCTCAACATCAAAAGGAGGTGCCCAGAGATGCAAACAGACACACTGGCCGTGAGCACGCGGGGACTTACCCTGCGCTACGGCGATTTCACCGCGCTCCAGCCGCTCGATCTCGATATCGGACGTGGCGAGATCTTCGGATTTCTCGGCCATAACGGCGCGGGCAAGACCACGACGATCCGGCTACTGACGACGCTCATGGAGCCCAGCGGCGGCACGGCGAGCGTTGCCGGGTGTGACCTCGCGCATAACCGCATCGCGCTGCGCCGCGCCATCGGCTACCTGCCCGAGAACGTCCGCCTCTACGACACGCTCACCACGCGCGAGAACCTGCGCTTCTTCGCGGCGCTCTCGCGGATCGAGGATGCCCGCGACCGCGTCGAGGAGGTGATGGAGTTCCTTGGCATCACCGATCTCGCCGACCGCCGGATCGCGACCTTCTCCAAGGGGATGCGCCAGCGGGTCGGACTGGCCCAGGCCATCGTGCACCGCCCGCAGGTCCTGTTCCTCGACGAGCCGACCTCGGGGCTCGACCCGATGGGGGTGCGCCAGCTGCGCGAGGTGCTCGAGCGGCTGAACGCGCAGGGCATGACGATCTTCATGAACACCCACCTGCTGAGCGAGGTGGCGCGGTCGTGTTCCTCCATCGGCGTGCTCTCGCATGGGCAGCTGGTCTTCCACGACACGATCGAGACGGTGAACGCGCGCTACGGCTCGGAAGAGGCCCTCGAGGAGCTTTACCTCTCGGTGGTGCCGGATCGCGAGGTCGCGGCATGACACCTTCCACGATCCTGCGCCGCCACGCGCTTGCCGCGCTTGCACGCGAGCGGACGATCGCGCTGGTGGCCGCGCTGTTCGCCGCGCTGGTGCTGGTCTCGGCCTATCTCGGCTGGTCCGCGACCTCGACGGTCGACGCGATTTATGCCAGCGCCACGCATTGGTTCGAAGCCAATGGCAAGCCGGTACCGCCAAACCCGGTTACGCAAGGCTCACCGCTGGCGCTGCTGCGCAACCTCACGATCTATATCAGCCTGATCGGCGCCTTTTCGGCCATCGTGATCGGCTACCGGATGGTCGAGACCGACCGCCGGGCCGGCGTGCTGCCGCTGATCGGCGCGCGCCCGCTGGAGCGGCTCGATTACGCGCGAGGCAAGGTCTCGGCACTCGCTCTGGCCGTCGGCGGACTGGCCGCGCTTGCGGGCGTAGTGGGCGCCGCGACCCTCGTCATCCTGCCTTCGGTGCATCTCGCCTCAGGGGATTGGGCGCGGCTGGCTGCGTTCTTCTCTCTGGGCTGGCTCTACATGATGACCTTCGGGCTGATCGCGATCGGTGCTTCGGCGCGGGCGCGCAGCGAAACCGTGGGTCTGATGGTGCCGACGGTGGTGTGGCTGGTGCTGACCTTCGTCTGGCCTGCGCTGACCGGAAACATCCTGCCCACCGCTGCGATCAACCCGATCTCGGCCCTCGCACCCGCCCCGCAATCCGCGATCTTCGACCTCTCCGCAAACCTGCTCGGGCCGTTCTCGCTGGCCGAAGCCTACAAGTATCTCGGAGCGGAGCTGATGGGTTACCTGCCCGACGGTCTGCCGCCGCGCGGTCCCGTGCCGCCGCTGGTCGTGATGATGCTCTTCGCTGCGGGCTCCGGCCTCTATGCGCTGCGCGGCTGCCTCAAGCTCGACATGACGAAGGGAGGCCCCGATGCCTGATCTCTCCGCAATCTCCACCATTGCGCTCAAGGACGCGCGGATCGCGCTGCGCGACCGTTTCCTGCTCGCCGCGACTCTGGCGCTCGTCGCCGCCGCGCTGATCTCGCTGATCACCGGGACGGTCGCGATGCGCACCGATGTCGCCACCTACATGGCCGCGAAACAGCAGCTGCTGGCGCTCGGCAAAAGCCTCGGTTCGATCGCGGCGCCCGAGTTCTATCCGCTGAAGCTGATGCGCGGGACGATCGAGCAGATTGAGATCATGGGCGCCGTGATCGCGCTGATCGCGGGCTACCGCGCCGCCGTCGAAGAGCGCGGACGCCAGACGTTGGCGCTGATCCTGACGCGGCCGCTCTCGAACTGGCAGTTCCTCGCCGCGAAGCTGCTGGGCGGGGCCGGGCTGATGGGGGCGGCGCTGGCTTGCGTCTTCGCGCTCTGCGCAGTGGTGCTCGCGCTCGGTTCGGGCATCGGGATCGGGGCGAATGACCTCTTGCGCCTTGCGATCACCTGGGGGGCTTCGACGCTCTATCTTAGCGCGATCTTTGCGGTGGGCTTCGGGCTGAGCCTCTGGCTGAAAAGCCCGGCGAGCGGGCTGCTCTACGCCTTCGCGCTGTGGCTGCTGGTGGTCCTCGTCGCGCCGCAGATCGGCGATACTATGGACCCCGATAACCAGGTCGCAGGCGGCGTCTTCGCGCAGCTTTCGATCCCGAAGGCCGAGCAGACCAAGATCAAGCAGGGCTTCGCCACCTACGAAACCATCCGCAACGGGATCGAGGTCTCGTCCGTGACCAAGCATTACGAGCGCTTCACCTTCGCGGTGCTCGGAATCAAGGACATCTACACCGGCAAAGCGCTCGGGCCGATCTGGGCCGACAAGAAGGGCGATGCCTGGTTCCTCATTCTCTTCACCCTCGGTCTCGGCGGGCTCGTCCTGCTGCGTCCGATCCGTGCCGACCGTCTGACCAAGGAGACCTGACGATGAACAAGACGCTTTCCACCCTCACCGTGCTGCTGATGCTCGCCGCTGGCGGCGCCCAGGCCGCGCAGACCGATACCGACAAGGATGGCGTGCCCGACATGGCCGAACCGCTGCTGCACACCGATCCGCAAAACCCCGATACCGATGGTGACGGGCAGAACGATCTGGCCGACAAGGACCCGGTGGTCGCGCAAAGCCCGATCCAGCCCAGTGGCACTGCCGCGCCGTTCCATATCGGAGAGTTGCTGGTCGAGAACAACGTCGATCCCGCGACCCATACGGACGCGCCCGATCACCTCGAGATCCAGCTGGTCAATGACAGTGCCAAACCGCTGAGGGGCTTCACCCTCTTCTACACCATCACCGACGCCGATAGCGGCGCGAAGGAGGCCTATATCCTGCACCCCGACGTGACCGTTCCCGCCAATGGCTCGGCCCGCATCCATGTCGATGACAGCGGCAAGCCGGGGCATCTGCGGGCGAACCCGAACTCGATCTACACCACTGCGCAATCCGCGAAACAGGTCGAGGTGAGCCTGCAGCTTCCGGGCACTGCCGCGGTGACGCAGGGTGTCAAGAAAGACGCCGGCGGCGCCGAGCAGGCGGATTGATCGCCAACCATCGCAGAGCGGCCCCGCATCCGGGGCCGCAACGGAGACAGAGGCGATGAAACTTCGCGAAATCGCGCGGATCGTGGGCACCGTATTGGTCGGGACGCTCGCGGCGCTGGTGCTTTATTTCGGGTATTTGCAGGTGACCGGAAATTTCCACACCGTGGTGGCTGGAGAGTTCTATCGTTCGAACCAACCGACCGCCGCGAGGCTGAAGACCTACAAGAAAAAGGACGGCATACGATCGGTCCTGAACCTGCGCGGAGCGCATCCGGGACAGGCGTGGTACGATCAGGAGAAGGCTGCGGCAGAACGGCTTGGATTGGAATTGATCGACTTCAAGATGTCCGACCATCAAACCCTCAGCCCGATCCGCCTCGCGGCGCTCGAAGTGGCGATGGCGCGGGCGCCCAAGCCCGTTCTGGTTCACTGCAAGGCGGGGGCGGATCGCACCGGGCTCGCTGCCGCGCTTTACCTTTATCATCAGAAGAAGCGTTCGCCTTCCGAGGCGGGTTGGCAGCTCTCGTTTCTCTACGGCCATATAGGCGTGCCGTGGCTCTCGAGAGCCTGGCCGATGGACGAGACCTGGATGGCGGTGAATACTGGCGACCGCGTGCCGGCTGTTGCGTGGCGTGGGTCGTGACCGCGGCGATTAGTCCAGCGAGCGCTGCGGTTGACCCGCAAGGGGCTTCTGTGTCAGGCACGCGACCTTTCATGATCCACCTCGGCGCGCGCGCCGGGCCCAGCCTAAGGAAGGACATATGGCACTCACCCTGCGCCGCAACCGCGACCGCGATCTGGCCCCCTTGGCAGCGATGCTGTCGGACGCCGAAATTCCCCTGCTCAATCCCAATGCGAAAGTTCCGTTCGACGAGATGGAATGGCATCGCAAGTGGCTTGGAGAACGTCAGGACGTCTCGTTCTACCTTCAGGATGAGACGGGGCGGGATGTCGGTTTCTTCGCGCTGCGCGAGGGTATCGGGCCGGAGGTGCGGCACCTGACCTACGTCTATCTCGTCGAAGAGGCGCGTGGCGGGGCGGCTGCAGAGCTGACGGGGCACGTGGAACAGGCGGCGCGAGACCTCGGCGCGCTGTCGCTGACCCTGAAGGTGGAGCTCGATAACGCGCCGGCCTTCAACGCCTATCTCTCGGCCGGCTACGAGGAACTGTCCCGCCGTCAGGGCATGGCGACGATGCGGTTGGATCTGGAGGAGAGGCCCGCCGAATAAGCGGGGCTTCCGACGGGTGTGGCGCAAAATGAGAACCGTTGGTTCGCGGTCCTCCAGGTCGTTCAGGCCGTCGCTTCGCGATCCAATTTTACGCGCGGTCCGCGGCCTTCGCCTGATAACCTTCGAGCTTAGTTCTCAGGGCGCGACCGTCGCAACCTGAGCAGGCGGATGCATTTCGAGCGTATTTCGAGCGTTGGCGGCTCTGCTGCGGGGCGATGAATTGCCTCGAGGCGCTTTCGGCTGGACCTGCGCGTTCGCGGAACCAACGAGCCTGCTGCGAAAGATCCTTGAACTGTCTGGGCGCGTAACACTCATCGAAGCTGAAGATGAGGGAAACGTGCGCCGATCCGCGACGAATACGACAAGCAAGGCGACCGTCTTCTATGACGGGGCGTGCCCGCTTTGTCGTGCCGAAATCGGGCTCTATCGCGAAGCGCCGGAGGCGGACGCTTTGGAGTTCGTCGATCTCTCCGACCCGGGCGCGACTCTGCCCAACGCTCTGAACCGGGACGACGCGCTGGCGCGGTTTCACGTGCGGACGCGGGATGGGCGTCTCGTCTCGGGGGTCACCGCGTTTGCAGAGCTCTGGGCGCAACTTCCGCGCTGGCGTGGTCTGGCGCGCATCGCGAGATGGCCGATTGTCAGGACTCTCCTCGAACTGGCCTACCGTATCTTTCTGATGCTGCGCCCCGGTATCGTCTGGCTCTTCGTCAGGCTGACGGGGCCGCGCGCCCGATGAGCGTGATGCCGGTGGATCAGCCAAGGGACTTTTGGCGCGTGGGGTTTCTCGCGATGGCGCTCGCGACGGCGAGCATCCCGATCTACATCCACCTGCCGAGTTTTGCGGCCACGCGACTTGGCCTGTCGCTCGGTCAGGTCGGGGCGATCCTGCTGCTGATCCGTATCGTGGATTTTCTGCAGGATCCGCTCTTGGGGTGGATGACAGACCGCTGGGCGCAGTACCGCTCGGGGTTCGCGGCCCTCGCGATGGCGCTGCTGGCGGCGGGCTGTGTCGCGGTCTTTTCTCTGCCCGTGCAGGGAAGTCCCGCGCTTTGGGTGACCGGGGGGCTTGTCGTCGCGTTCACGGGGTATAGCCTCGGGACGATCCTGATCTACGGCCAGAGCGCCGCTTTCGCCGGATCGGGGCGGACCCAGTCGCAGCTGAGCCTCGCCGGCTGGCGCGAAACCGGCGTTCTGATCGGGGTGACGCTCGGCGCGATCGCGCCGGCGCTGCTTTCGACGCTCCACGATCAATCGGATGGCTACCGGCCTTTCGGCTGGCTGATCGCGCTGTTGTCGTTGATCGCGGTCGCGTTGGCGCGGCCGCTTTGGCGCAAGACGCAACTCGCCTCGACGCGGTTGAACTGGCGGGGACTCATCGGATCAGGCGCGGGTTGGCTCTTGCTGCTGGCCTTCGTCAACAGCCTGCCGGTGGCCGTGACATCGACGCTGTTTCTGTTCTTCGTGGGGGACCGGCTTGGCTTGCCGGACTTGGCAGGACCATTTCTTATCCTGTTCTTCATAGCCGCCGGGGCGAGTGCCCCTCTATGGGGACGTCTCGCCAGACGGTTCGGCGCCCGCCGGGTGCTGCTGGTCGCGATGGTTCTTGCAATCGTGAGCTTCGTCGGCGCCTTCAGCCTGCCGACCGGGGCCGCTTTACCGTTCGCGGCGATCTGTATCGGGTCCGGTGTCGCGCTCGGAGCGGATATGGTGATCCTATCGGCGCTTTTCGCGTCAGCGCTGTCGCGTGCGGGGCTGCAAGCGGGGCAGGCGTTCGGGATCTGGAATTTCAGCGCCAAGGCGACTTTGGCGATCGCCGCCGGAACCGTGTTGCCGCTGCTTCAATATTTCGGATACGAGCCCGGCTCAGGCAACACCGGCGCGGCGCTCTCGGCGCTCAATGTCAGCTATGCGCTCGTGCCCTGCGCGCTGAAACTGGCGGCGATCGCGCTCGTGCTCGGATTGCCTCGCGACATTCTAGACAATTCGAGCTGATGCGGAGCGCGCGGCAAGGCAGATTACGATCTAACCCTCATTTGTTCGACGCCGAAGCGACCCCGATCGGATCAGGGCTACTCCGGCGACGCATCGTCAGGATTAGAGGCTCAGGACCAGGGGGTCACGAGGTATTTCTCGCCGGTCTTCATTTTCCGGTAATCGGTCACGGCCTCTTTCGTCAGCATCTCGTCGAGGTTGACGCGGGTCTTGTAATGGCTTGCGAAGGTGGTCGTGAGATTGTCGCGCACTCGCTTGCGCATCCGCGCGACGGTCTCTTGCCCGGCCGATTGCAGGAACGGAAACAGCAGCCAGCCCGAGAGCGTCCAACCGAAGCCGTAGCTCGGCGAGAGGGTCGTCGGGCCGGTGTCGAGACGTCCGTAAATGAACATCCGCTTCGGCTGGTTCGAGCCGTAGCGCGGATATTCCGTCATCCGGCTCACCGCGACCTGCTCCATCGCCTTGAAGGCGTTGTCGACCGCATGGCCGCCGCCGATCGGATCGAAGCCGTAGAAGGCTCCGGTGTCGTCGATCGCATCGCGAAGCCGTTCCATGAAATCGTCATCCGAGGAGTTTACGACATGGGTGGAGCCGATCTTCTTGAGCAGATCGACCTGATCGTCCTTGCGAACGATATTCACCAGACCGAGACCGTCTTCCTGACAGATGCGCGTCAACATCTGCCCGAGGTTCGACGCGCCAACCGTGTGCAGGATCGCATCCTGCCCGTCCATCTTGGCGTTCTCGACGAAGCCGAGCGCGGTCATCGGATTGACGAAGGCGCTCGCGCCATCTTCGGAGGAATGATCGCCCAGCGGCAGGCACATCTCCGCATCGGCGATGCAATACTGGCTATAGGCGTTGCCCGGCACGCAGGAGACGCGCTGCCCCATAAGCGCTTTCGCCGCGTCGCTGTCACCGGTTGCGACGACCGTGCCTGCGCCCTCGTTGCCCGCGGGCAGCTTCAGACCGTGCCGCGCTTTCGAGCCCGCGTTGAACGGCTCGGGCATCTTGGCCACGAATTTGCCGGGGGAATACGCGGCGTTCTCCATATCCGCCGCGCCCACGAGGATGGCGAGGTCTGAGGGGTTGATCGGAGCCGCCTCCATTTTGACGAGGACCTGATTGCCGGTTGGGTCGGGGAAATCCACGTCCTCGATCGCGACGGTGAGTGTGCCGTCCGCCTCCAGCGTCGTGAACAGTTGTTTGCCAGTGGTCGCCATGTCGATCTCCAGATGCCTGATTTGGGGTGAAAACTCGGGTCGGGTCGCGAACGGAGCTCCGGGAGATTGCGCCCGCACCGTCCGCGCTTGCCTTGCCAGATAGAGCGGGGCGCCCGCGCGGCGACCGCGTGCGACGCGACGTCTTGTCGGTTCGCGTGTCCGGCATCGCCGCGAGCGACTGGCGAATATCGGTGGCCCGCACATTTGTGCGGGGGGATTTGACCGGTGAGGCCCGCGAAAGCCTGCGCTGCCGCGACGGGCGCTGGAACTCCTGCCCGCGGCGAAAGTTGGCCCCTTTGAAATCGAAGGAGTCCCCATGTCAACGATCACCACCACCAACCCCGCAACGGGCGAGACGATCAAGACCTATCCTCTGATGAGCGAGGCCGAGGCCTTCGAGAAGGTCGAGGCCGCGCACTCCGCCTTTCTGGATTGGCGCGCGCGGACGCCCGCCGAGCGCGCGCCCTACCTGACCAAGATCGCAGAAAAGCTCCGCGAGAACGCGGATGAGCTGGCCGCGCTGATGACGCGCGAGACCGGCAAGCTGCTGAAGGACGGCAAGGCCGAAGTCGAGATCTGTGCCGCGATCCTCGACTATACGGCGAAGACCGGCCCCGACGCGCTGGCCGACGAGGAGCGTACCCACGGCACAGAGGGATCGCGCGGTGTCGTGACCTACCAGCCGATCGGCGTGATCTACTCGATCCAGCCGTGGAACTTCCCGCTTTACCAGCCGATCCGGGTGCTCGCGGCGAACCTGATGGCGGGCAATGCCTGCGTACTCAAACATGCCAGTATCTGCACAGGCTCGGGCCTGCGCCTGCGCGACTTGTGTATCGAGGCAGGGCTGCCCGAGGACCTCTTCCAGGTCATTTTGATCGACCACGACACCAGCGACAAATTGATCGCGCATCCCAAGGTGCGCGGCGTGACCCTGACCGGTAGCGACGACGCGGGCCGCCACGTCGGAAGCGTCGCCTCGAAGTCACTGAAGAAGACCGTGCTGGAGCTGGGCTCCAACGATGCCTACCTCGTGCTGGAAGATGCCGATATCGAAACGGCGGTGAAATTCTCCGTGATGGGGCGGCTGTACAATAACGGCGAAACCTGCGTCTCGGCGAAACGGTTCATCGTCGCGGACAAGGTCTATGACGCGTTTGTCGAGGCCTTCGTGGAGCAGATGAAGGCGATCAAGATGGGCGATCCCACCAAGGACGACGTCCAGCTTGGTCCGCTTTCGAGCGACGACCAGTTCGCGATGGTCAAGGAGCAGGTGGAACAGAGCCTCGCCAAAGGGGCGAAGGCGCTTTGCGGCGGCGAGGCCCCGGATATCACCGGCGCCTACTACCCCGCGACGGTGCTGGTCGATGTGGCTCCCGGGATGCCCGCCTATGACGACGAGATATTCGGCCCCGTCGCAGCGGTGATCCGCGCCAAGGATGACGAGGACGCGATGCGCATCGCCAATGACAGCCGATATGGCCTTGGCGGCGGGATCTTCAGCAAGGACGAAGACCGTGCGCTCAAGCTCGCTCGCGATCACTTCGACACCGGGATGGTGCGGATCAACTCTTTCGGGACTGCCGATCCGAACATGCCCTTCGGAGGCGTCAAGGATTCGGGCTACGGCCGCGAGCATGGCGGCTTCGGCATGAAGGAATTCGTCAACGCAAAAGCGGTGTTCCTGCCATGATCACCCTTCACGCCCTGCACTATTCCCGCGCGACCCGGGTGCTGTGGCTGCTCGCCGATCTGGGCGAGCCCTGCCACCGGGTCGATTATCAGCGCACCGAGAATTTTCGCGCGCCGGAGGCCCTGTCGCGGGTTCACCCGCTGGGCAAGTCGCCGGTGATCGAGGACGGCAACCGGATACTCGCGGAATCCGCGACGATCCTGCGTTACCTCGTCGCGAAATACGGTGACGAGACCCATACGCCGCCGCGTGGTACGCCGGAATTCTGGCAGCACGAAGAACTGCTGGATTATGTCGAAAGCTCGTTTGCCGAGGTTGCGCTGCGGGCGGTCCTGCCCGCCTTCCGGGGCAAGCCGGTGCCCGCAGAGGCGCAGGCGGCGCTCAATTCCCATCTCAATTTCATCGGGCGGACGATTGGTACCGGGCCAATGCTCTTCGGCGAGAGGGCGATGCTGGCCGATATCCAGATGTCCTATGTCATCGCCTTGCTGGCGCGGCTCGATCTGCTGGGAGAGCATCCCAAGGTCGGCGCCTACTGGAGCGCCTTGCAGGCGCAGCCCGGCTATATCGCCGCCGTCAAGGCCGCAGGCCCAATGGCACCGCCCGGCTGACACTCCGGGCAGCCCCGATCCACTCATGCGAAATAGGGCAGCGCGACGCCTCTCGCGCTGCCCTTCATCTTGTGCCGGGCGCAACACTGCGATCCGGGTTGAGCGCGCACGACCGATCTCAGGATGTTGAAGGTCTGCCCCGAGAAGTCCTCGCAAGGGCGGCGGAAAAACTGCTACTCGCTTGCACAGGCCGATATTCTCGTGGAGGTGTTCTCTACCGCTGCGGTCGGCGACGGTGAGGTTTGGCGCAACAGGAGACAGCGATGCAGGAACTGACAGCCTTCGGCCCGGATTTTCCCTTTTCCTACGAGGACTGGATCAGTCACCCCGCGGGTCTCGGTACGCTGCCCAAGGATGTGCTGGGCGCGCCGGTCGCCATCATCGGCGCCGGGGCGGCCGGGGTCATCGCGGCCTACGAATTGATGAAGCTCGGTCTGCGGCCAGTGGTCTACGAGTCCTCGCAATTCGGCGGGCGGTTGCGTTCGCAGAGCTTCGAAGGGACGGACGGGGTCGTCGCGGAGCTTGGCGGGATGCGCTTTCCCGTGTCCTCGCGGGGGTTCTACCATTACGTCGATCTTGTCGGATGCGAGAGCCGCCCCTTTCCGAACCCGCTGACGCCCGCCGCCGGATCGACCGTCATCGAGCTTGAAGGCGAACGGCATTTCGCACGCAGCCTCGACGACCTGCCCGAGGGGTTCCACCAGATCGCGCAAGCCTATGACGAAGCGCTGCGCAGTCAGGCGGCCTTCCCCGACCTGCAAGCCGCGGTGCGCGCCAAGGATGTGGCCGCGATCAAGGCGATCTGGGATCCGCTTGTCAAAGATTGGGACGAGCGCACCTTCTACGATTTCGTGGCCCATTCGGAGGCGTTCCAAAAGCTCGATTTCTCGCATCGTGAGATTTTCGGTCAGGTCGGGTTCGGCACCGGCGGCTGGGATTCGGACTTCCCGAACTCAATGCTGGAGATCCTGCGGGTAAATCTGCTCGGGCTCGACGATGACCAGCGCTACATCGTGGGAGGGGTGGAGTCTGTCCTGCATCGCCTGTGGAACGCGGCACCGGCCTGCGCGCATTGGCCCGAGGGTACGACGCTCGCGAGCCTGCATGGCGGCGCGACGCGCAGCCGGGCGACCGCGCTGAGCCGCGCCGGAGAGATGATCCGGCTGCGCGACCAGTGGGGCAACGAGGACGACTATGCCGCGGTGCTCGCGACGTGCCAGACGCACTTGCTGACGACGGCGATCGAGACCGAAGAGGACCTGTTCGATCAGAAGATGTGGATGGCGCTTGACCGGACCCGCTACATGCAGGCCGCGAAGACCTTCGTCATGGTCGACCGGCCGTTCTGGAACGACATCGACCCGGAAACCGGCGAACCGCTGATGTCGATGACGCTGACCGACAGGCTGACGCGCGGCACCTATTTCTTTGATAACGGGCCCGACCGCCCCGGCGTGATCTGCCTCAGCTACGCCTGGATGAGCGACGCGCTCAAGGTGCTGCCGCTCAGTGCGGAGCGCCGGGTCGAGCTGTCGCTGCAGGCGCTTGGCAAAATCTACCCCGGCGTCGACATTGCCTCGCATATCCGCGGCCAGCCGATCTGCGTGAGCTGGGAAGCGGACGAAAACTTCCTCGGGGCTTTCAAGGGCGCGCTGCCGGGTCACTACCGCTACAACCACCGCATTTACGGCCACTTCATGCAACAAGGCATGGCGGCGAGCCAGAGGGGCGTCTTCCTCGCCGGGGACGGTGTCAGCTGGACTCCCGCCTGGGTCGAGGGCGCGGTGCAGACATCGCTCAATGCGGTGTGGGGGATCATGACGCATCTCGGCGGACGCAGCTCCGAGGAAAACCCCGGACCCGGCGATCTCTATCCCGAGCGCGGGCCGATCAAGCTGGCCGATTGAGCCTCAGAACCGGTTGCCCCAATGCGGGTGGAGGTCGTCGATCACCAGCGGATGGCGATGGGTGCGTTGGCCCCGCAGATGCGGGTGATCCGGCGCGAGATTGTCGTGGCGATGCTCCAGCGAGACCGGATCGCCGGAGGGCCAGACGCGCAGCGCGACGGCCAGCCCGAGCATCGCCACGCCCGAGAGACCGAGCAATGCCGGGACCGCGCCGAACTCCGTCATCAGCCAGCCGGAGAGCGGATAGGTCACCAGCCAGCAGGCATGGCTCAGCGCGAATTGCGCCGCAAAGAGGGCCGGGCGGTCCTCGGGATGCGCGGAGCGTCGCAGCAATCGGCCCGACGGAGTGAGCACGGCCGAATAGCCCAAGCCCGTCGCCAGCCATGCTGCGAGAAGCAGGGGCCAGCTCAGCCCGACCGTCGAGATTGCCAAGGCAAGGCCGAGAAGCGCGCCGATCATCACGCCTGCGCCCGACAGCATCACCGGGCGGTCCGCTATGCTTTCAAGGATATGGGGCAGGCCGAGGGCCGCCAGCATCGACCCCGCCCCAAAGGCGAACATCGTCCAGGCCAGATCGCTGTCCGACAGGTGGAGCCCGCCGCGTACGAGCACAACCGAGTTCACCAGCACCATCGCACCCGCCGCAGCGGCGGCGAGATTCACCGCCAGAAGTCCCCGCAGCCGTGGCGTCGCAAGGTAGATCCGAATGCCGCGCGTGGTCCGGTCATAGATGCCGCGCCGGGTTGCTGCCTGCGGGCTCGGCAGGATCACCGACACCACCAGCAGCGCCGAGCCCGCAAACCCCGCGACCGTGCCGAGAAACAGGCTGTTATAGCTCATCACCGCAAGCAGCAGCGCCGCGAGCGTTGGGCTGACGATATTCTCGAGGTCATAGGCCAGGCGCGACAGCGACAGCGCGCGGGTGTAGCGCTCTTCTTCCGGCAGCACATCCGGCAGCGTCGCCTGAAATGTCGGGGTGAAGGCGGCGGAGGCCGATTGGAGAAGGAAGATCAGCACATAGACTTGCCAGACCTCGGTCACGAACGGCAGCGCCAGCGCCGCGCAGGCCCGGATGAGGTCGAGCGTGACCAGAAGCGCCCGTCGGTTTACCCTGTCGGCGAAGGCGCCTGCCACCGGCGCGATCCCGACATAGGCGACCATCTTGATCGTGAAGACCGTGCCCAGCACCATCCCCGCTTTGTCCCCCGCCAGATCATAGGCCAGCAGCCCGAGCGCAACCGTGGCGAGCCCGGTGCCCAGAAGCGCAACGATCTGCGCGGCGAAGAGATGGCGATAAGTTCTGTCAGCGAGGATGGCGAGCATGGGCTCAGGAATAGCGTGAAACGGTCCTGCGTTCCATGCGATCCGTCGCGATCCCCGCGCGCAGCCCGGTCATTCTTCGAGCGCCTTACGGCGGGCCTGATATTCCTCGGGGTCGATTTCCCCCTTCGCAAGACGTTCCTTGAGAATGTCGAGCGCGGTGTTCTGGCTCCGGCCCGGTCCGCGTTCCGTGAACCAGCGCACGGCAAGTACGGCAAGGAGAATGAGTACCCCCCAGAATACCACCATCATGCCGACACCGAAGAAGCCGTAACCGTCGCCCCACATCATGGGATGACCATAATATCCCTCTCCATAGCCGCTCGGGGCGTCGGCGAAAGCCACGGCCGGGGCAAGGGGTGCGAGAAATGCAGTGAAAAGAGAAAGTTTCGTCATAATCGCCTCCACGGGTTCGTTTCCGCCTCGATACACCTCTGACGAGTTCGCGACATTGAGGCAGATCAACGGCGCGCTCGGACGGTCCCTTGCGCACGGTTGGTTCATCCGGTGAAGGCGAGCTGTCGGTAGGCGGCCTTGGCCATCGGCCAGAGTGCAGCGCTGCTCAGCGGCGCGGAGAGGGCGAAGCCGTAGCCGCCGTCGACCCAGACGAGACTCGCGACACCATCCCCTTCGGTCAGGCGAAATGCGGTCTCTCCAGTGGAAAGCGCGGTGACATAGAGCGTCAGGCGCGCGCCTGCTTGGGTTTCATACATCAGCTGCGCGGCGGGACCCTGATCGGCAGGCAACAGGCGTCCGCCCACGAGTGTGTAGCCCTGCGCCGACAGGTCCGGGGCGACCAGCTTGCGGTCGAGCCGTTTCGACAACCACGCCATCAGGTGCGCGCGCTCCTGTGCTGCGACCTCGACCGGGTGGACGACCTCCACCGAATAGACCGCGTGGGCGACCTGCGCCTCGCGGGCGAGTTCGGTCAGCGGAGCGCGGGGGGATCCGCCGCCCTGCCGCGCCAGTCCCCAACCGGCGCCAAGCCCCGCTGCGAAGAGCGCGATAGCCGCCGCTACCCTTGGAACCCAGCCTGCCCCCACGGGCGCAGCGAGGCGCAGCCGCGCAGGGATAGGCGCGGCGTGGACCGGCGCGAGGGCTGCGCGCAGCGCGTCGCGATCGGCGCGCATCGCGGACAGCCGCTGCGCCAGGGCCGGATCCGCCGCGAGCTTGGCCTGCATCCGGGCGCGATCTTTGGGAGCGAGCCGGCCATCGAGATAGGCGTGCACCTCCGCCTCGTTTCGCATGATGGGATCTGCATGGGGATCGGTCATTTGAGCCTCCGCAGATGGGGGTGGCGCGTGCGATCGGGGCGGTCATGGCCAGTCATCTCGCGCAGCGCCTCGCGTCCCCGGGCGAGGCGCGACATCACCGTACCCTTCGGCAGGCCAAGAATCCGGGCGACCGCCTCGTAGCTGAAATCCTCGACTCCGACCAAGAGAAGTACCTCCTGCTGCTCGATCGGCAGGCGAGCGAGCGCACTGAACACGTCGCCGAGAAAGACGACCGTTTCGGCATCCGCATCGCGCCCAGCGAGCCCGTCGGGATCGAGCGCCCCGCCCTCGGGGCGGCGGATGCGACGGCGATGCGCATCGTGGTAAAGGTTCCGCAGGATGCGAAACAGCCAGGCCCGCAACTGGTCTTCCGAACGCAGCAGGTGCCAGCGCGTCAGCGCTCGCGCGAGACAGTCCTGCACAAGATCGTCCGCCGCGTCGCGCTCGCGGGTCAGCGCGAAGGCGAAGCGGCGCAGCGCGGGAATCTGCGCCTCGATCAGGTGGCGGGTGCGACGGGTCACATGGGCGGGCCTTGTTCGACCGGGCGGCGTCAATGCGATACCGCCCGGGGATTGTGTCAGGGCTGAGCGACTTTCCACGCGCCGTTGGCGACGCCGTCACCGGTTACGTCGCCCGGCTTCGTGTCATTCTTCCAAGTATAGAGTGGTTGGCCCTTGTAAGCCCATTGCTTCGTGCCGTCGTCGCGGGTGATCACGCTCCAGTCGCCCATCGCCTGATCTTCGGCGGTGGCCATCAGCGGCGGCCAGTTCGTGGCGCAGGGCCCGGTGCAGGCGGACATCCCCTCACTGTCCTTGGCGAAGGTGTAGAGCGTCATGCCCGCGGAATCGACGAGCGTCGGCCCCTTTGCGGTGTCGGTGACACTGGCGGGATCGGCTTGCGCAATGCTCGCGGCCAGCAAAACGGCAGTGGTCAGCAGAAAACGTTTCATCTTCCTCTCCTCTCGGGTTTGGGTCCTGTAGGGAAGAAGACGACCCCGGCGCGGGAATAATCCCGGCCGGGGCAAAAAAAATGCGAATTGTAAGATGGGCCTCAGGCCAGACGGGCCTGCAGGCTTCGGCTCTGCCAGCGCAGGATACCTGCGACCGACGCCCAGTAGACGATCCAGCCGCCCAGCGTCGCGGCGTCCGGCGC